>JACKAA010000009.1 GCA_020635275.1 Ignavibacteriales bacterium | reverse complement strand
AGGTTATGTCGTTGGCAGGAGTGGAGAGAAAATAGTTAAAAGAATTAAGTAGTTAGGAGCAGGGAGATAGAATGCTGAATTTGGAAATTAGAATTCAGTAGTCAGAATAAAAAATAAAAAGAAAAACCTAATTTTATTAAACTACTCAGCTCAATTTATTAATAGTGAAAAATAGTAATCAAAAAAAAACTTAATTTACTGAACAGAACTATTTGCAGCTTGTGATAACTTTTCATGTTCAAATAATCTTTCAATTTTATTTAACCTTTTTTCCAATTGAGAGTTTTGGTTCTTCAGTTCATCAATTATTAATTGCTGTTCTTTTACAGCTTCAACCAACAATGCAGTTAATGGAGCATATTGCATGGAATAATATTCATCAGAAGTATCAACCACTTCGGGAACAACATCAACTACTTCCTGTGCAATAAAACCAATTTGATTACCTTCTGCTAATTTTTCCGGATCTTTCCACTTAAAATTAACTCCTCGTAAATCTTTGACTTTTTCCAGGGCATTTGGAATAGGTACAATTTCTTTTTTTAATCGCATATCACTTAAGTTATTCCAAGGATTAGAACCTCCGGCATCGCCATTAACATATAAATTATAATTTGAATTTCCCATTGTTTTACTGCCGTTTATAACAACCTTACCAGTATTGAAATTACCGGCTATTAATGGATATCCACTAGTATAAGAATGCCCTATTATAAGTTGATTATCATCTCCAGCTGCATTTCCAGTCCCGTTACCTATAAAGATACTGTTACTGCACATTGAATATATGCCGGCTTGAGAACCTATGAATATATTGCTTGAACCACTTTCATTATGTAATCCAGATTGATATCCGATTGCAGTATTAGTGTAACCGCTGATGTTATTTTCTAATGCTGAAGCTCCTATGGCAATATTTCCCGTTGCATCCGGATCGTTCAAATTTTTTAAAGCAAAAGCACCCAGTGCAACATTATATAATGAGCTGGTGTGTGAATATAATGCCTCTTTACCCAAAGCTACATTACCTTCTCCACCAATATTTGAATACATTGCTTGATTTCCAATTGCTGTATTATTTTTTCCAGTTGTATTATCATGCAAGGTACTATTTCCTAAAGCTGTATTATAATCACCATCTTGATTTAGAATAATTGAATTATATCCTACAGCAACATTACCAATTCCATCAACATTTGCTCTTAATGAATTTTTACCTAAAGAAACGTTATAATTTTTTGTACCATCTGAAGCACCACCATCATCATTTAAACCAGCATTTACGCCAATAAACAAACTCTGACCATCATATTTTGCATCTAGTAGATTATTTAAACTATCAGTTGCTGCACCTACTCCCTTAATTTCAATTCCATCATAAAATAATTTCCCATTATCACTATATAATTTACGATTTGTATTATCCGGAACTCCATTTATAAATTGAATAGCACCAAAACTCCCTTCATCTGTAATTCTTAACAGATTATTGGTTCCGTCAGTAAATTTTATATCACCTTCAAAGGCAGCTGTTTCTTTGATTGTGTTGTTTTTTATTTTCTTTGTCTCTTGCGAGAAATGGATATTTTGAAGAATTAAAAGGATAATTACCACATTTGACAATAATTTCATTTATACTCCATATTATTTTTAGACAATATATCGCATTTATAATTAAAGATCTACTACCTGAAGTGATAGTTTTGGATCTTTTAGAATGACAATTTATCCTACAAAATATTTATTTCAATTTATGGATATAATTTTTTAATGAATATAAAAATTGAAAATGCAACTTTGAATTTTAGTATAATTAGCAATAGGATATAAAATCACATTTTTCAAAATAATTGAAAGAACAAATTATGGAATCGATGAAAAATATTTTAAGATTATCGGGTTTGGGCTATCTTGTAATATTTTTAACCGGCTTTTTTTCAAACTTTTATGTTCTTGAGAATTTATTTGTTTTAGGTAATGCAGAAGCTACTCTAAATAATATTATTGAGAATGAAATGCTATTTCGTTATGGAATAGCAGGTTTTATTCTAATGGTAATATTTGATTTATTACTTGCATGGACTTTTTATATTTTGTTTAGACAGGTAAGTGACAAGCTTTCCTTATTATCATCTTGGTTGAGATTGGTAAATGCTGCAATTTTTGGTGTGGCGCTTTTTAAACTAATAAATGTTTTACAAATTATTACCGATTCCAATTATAAAAATATTTTTGATAAAAATATTAAAGAAGCTCAAATAATGATTAGTTACCTAGATTTCAATAATATATGGCTTATTGGATTATTATTCTTCGGACTTCATTTATTGTTGTTAGGTTACTTAATTTATAAATCAAAATTCATTCCAAAGTTTATTGGAATATTACTTTTTATTGCTGGATTAGGTTACTTGGTTGACAGTTTTGCTCACTTTCTTCTTGCAAATTATGACAGTTACAAAGAAATATTTGAACTTATTGTAATACTTCCTGGAGTAATTGGTGAATTATCATTTACTATATGGCTATTGATAAATGGATTTTTTATAAGAAAAAAGAATACATAGAAAATAAAATTATATTGACCTCCTTATTGTTTCAGATCAATTACTTGAAAAACAAAGGAGGCTAATAAAATATTGGTCGGTGTAATAAATAAATTTTACGAATTATAATGAATTACAAATCCCAGAAGTAAAAGTTTCTTTTACATAATCTAAAAAATCTTTGGTTAATGCTAAGAGCAAAGCAATTGAAGCTGAAGCTAAGGGTGAAAGCTGGCTGCAAAGAAATTGGAGACCTATCACAATGCTGACGTTTCTAATTCTTGTTGTTTGTGATAGTTTTGGTTTATTAGCTTTCAGATTAAGTAATGAAGCTTGGACTTTACTGCAAATTGGAATTGGCGGTTATGTTGTTGGTAGGAGTGGAGAGAAGATCTTAAAATCAATTAGATGATATATTTAAAATGTTCTTTTATTCTCCTCACTATAATTATTTTTATTCAAACTATTGAATTACTTAAAATAATTAATTAAGTTAATTTCTAAAATAACTCCTCTAGCTGACTCGAGAAACTTTAAACTAAATAGAATAAATTTCTGTTGATTTAAATTTCTGATTCCTTTCTTGAATAATTGTTCTTCCAATTTAATACTTATTCTTATCTCCTTAGTTACTGATATTCTATTCAGTTGAAAATATTCTATTTAAATGAAAAAGTTGATTCTTACTTTTAATCGAGAATTGAAATCAATTTATTAATAAATATTTAAGGAATATGACTAATGAATGTTTTAAAACACTTCCAATTTTACAGCTTATTTATATCTATTATGTTTATCTCCATTATTGAAGTTCTAGGTCAAAATTCAAAATTAGACACCATCATTTATTCACAAGATCTGAAGTATTACAAAGGGACAATACCTATGTGGTGTAATGAATTATGCGAAAATAGAGGTAAAGATTCACAAGCAATGCTTGGAAGGTTAATATCAAATTATCCAGATAGTGTGAAAAGTATTTTTCAATTAAAACTTGCGGTTCTTGATTCATCACAATGGACTGAACTAAATATACCATATGGGTTTACATTCATTTCAAAAGGGTGGATTGTAATTCCAGGTGATCTTAATTTTCAAAGATTTTCTCGTCTATGGGGATTCCAAGAATTCAAAAACATTATGAGATCAAATTTTTCTGAATTATCAAATAATCCTGAAGAATTATTGACCAATTCAATTTATAGTTATGTGATTTGTCATGAGTTGGGACATTTTTATACAAGAAAAATATTGAGAGCAGCTGAATATGATTTATGGACTAGTGAATGGCTTGCTTCATATTTCGCAACAGATTTTCTACACAAATTTAATGAAGAGTTAATTATTGCTTACAATGTTTTTACAGACACATTTTCACGCGAATTCATTCCCAAATATCGAACACTTTCTGATTTTAATGAATTGTATGGAAAGGTAGGATTAAAAAATTATATATGGTATCATACTATGTTTCAACCGATGATTGAAGATATTTATGCTTCATATAAAACTGATTTTATGAAACTATTCGCCGAAAGATTTCCCCACGATTCAGATGTAAAGAAAATGACAAGCGAAGAATATTTAAATATCTTAGATGAGATGACTGAAGGTAAAACAAGTAAGTGGATTAAAATATTGGAGGGAAATTAA
>JACKAA010000008.1 GCA_020635275.1 Ignavibacteriales bacterium | reverse complement strand
AAAATTCATGAATCTGATGAATTCTGATAGATATTTAAATGCAAAAGAAATTTCTAATGCAATAGCGTTGCCAAAAGAATATGTAGCAAAAATATTACAAAAATTGACCTATGCGGAAATTGTAATATCTCAGAAAGGGAAAGGGGGAGGATTTAAATTATTAAAATCATTTGATACCATTGAATTGAAAGATATTATAGATGTATTTGAAAATTCAAAAGATAATAAATGCTTAATTGGATTATCTGACAATTGTGAAAAACAAGTTTGTTCGTTTCATCATATCTGGACAATGGTTAAAATGATAATGTTTACAACAAAATTAAATGAAGTTAATATTAAAAAAATTTGATATTAAATAAGACAAAATATTCTTTTTTATAATTAATATAGGATAATTATGCATAAATATATTATTTACATAGTATTTACACTAATAGCACTAACAAGCTGTAACAATAACGACTCAGAAACAAATTCAAATTCTTCGGCTAATGAAAAATTGGCAGAAAAATTTGGATTAACATTGTTTGAGTTAGAAAATGGTGTAGGGCCAATTAAATCAAAACTACAAATTGGTGAAATTAATAATTCACTTGCCGAACAAGGCAGAAAGTTATTTGATGAAAAATGTGCTCAATGCCATAAGTTGGATGAACGTTATACGGGTCCTGCGTTAAGAGGAGTTACAGAAAGAAGAACTCCGGAATATATTATGAATATGATCTTAAATCCTGAGGAGATGACAAAACGTCATCCTGAGGCAAAAAAATTATTAGCAATTCATGCAAATCAAATGACATTTCAAAACGTTACACAAGAAAATGCAAGAGCACTTCTTGAATTTTTAAGAATGGAATCAAGTCACTAAAATAGGAGAGACTTATGTCTAACACAAAAAAAATAATATTGGCTATTTCTTTTCTTTTTATAACACTACTTTCATCATGTTCAAGTAATGGGAATAAACCAGGTACATCAGATGCTGCTGAAAAAGTATATGTTGCTCCGGGGCAGTACGATGAATTTTACTCGTTCATGTCTGGAGGTTTTAGCGGACAAGTTACTGTATACGGTTTACCTTCCGGTAGATTATTCAAAATAATTCCGGTTTTTTCTCAACATCCTGAAAACAGTTACGGATATAATGAAGAAACAAAACCAATGCTTCAAACTTCTTATGGATTTGTTCCATGGGACGATGCACATCATCCTGAACTTTCTCAAACAAATGGTGAAACAGATGGTCGCTGGCTATTTATAAACGCTAATAACACACCAAGAGTTGCAAGAATAGATTTAACTACTTTTGAAACAGAGGAAATTATCGAAATTCCGAATTCAGCGGGTAACCATGGTTCTCCCTTTGTTACTATGAATACAGAATATGTTGTAGCTTCTACAAGATTTAGTGTTCCAATACCTCAAAAAGATGTTCCTATTTCTTCATACAAAGAAAATTTCAAAGGTACTCTTTCATTTATAAAAGTTGATAAAGAATCTGGGAATATGAATATAGAATTTCAAATTTTAGTTCCAGGTTTTAATTATGATCTTGCACATGCTGGGAAAGGACCTTCACATGGCTGGGCATTTTTTACTTCATATAATAGTGAGCAAGCTAATGAATTACTTGAAATTAATGCTTCTCAGAATGATAAAGATTTTATTGCTGCAGTAAACTGGAAGAAAGCTGAAGAATACTTAAAGGAAGGAAAAGGTAAAGTCTATAATACTGAATATTATAGAAATCATTACAGCAACAGTACTCATTCTGCCACATCTGAAAAGATCAACAAAATAGTAGTTATTGATCCTAGTGAATGCCCTGGAATAATATATTATTTACCAACTCCTAAATCACCTCATGGTGTAGATGTTGATCCTTCAGGTGAATATATTGTAGCTGGAGGAAAGCTGGCAACAATAATCCCCGTTCACTCATTTACAAAAATGATTAAAGCTATTGAAGGTAAAGAATTTATTTCAGAAATATCTGGCATTCCAGTCTTAAAATATGAATCTATTATTGCAGGAGAAGTACAGGATCCAGGATTGGGTCCATTGCATACCGAATTTGATGGAAATGGTTTTGCATATACTTCCGCTTTCATTTCGTCTGAAGTTGTTAAATGGAAATTAGGAACTTGGGAAGTTGTTGATAGAGTACCATCCTACTATTCAATTGGACATTTAATGATCCCAGGTGGAGATAGTAAATCACCTTCCGGTAAATATTTAGTTTCATTAAATAAAATTACTAAGGACAGATATTTACCTACCGGCCCTGAATTATGTCAATCAGCACAATTATTTGATATATCTGGTGATAAAATGAAATTATTGTTAGATTTTCCAACAATAGGCGAACCTCATTATGCTCAAGGTATTCCTGCTGAAAAACTAATAAACAATCAAAGAAGAATATTTGAACTTGGGAATAACGAACATGAATATGGACTTAGATCAGAAAAAGATGCAAAAGTTGAGAGAAATGGAAATGAAGTACACATTTATATGACTACTACAAGAACTCACTTTAAGCCTGATAATATTGAAGGAGTTAAAGTTGGCGATAAAGTATTTTTCCATATAACTAATTTAGAGCAAGATTGGGATATTCCACATGGATTTGCAGTGAAAGGAATGAATACTGCTGAACTTTTGGTAATGCCAGGACAAACAAGAACAGCAATTTGGAATCCGCAGAACGAAGGAGTTTTCCCGTTTTATTGCACAGATTTTTGTTCAGCACTTCACCAAGAGATGCAAGGTTATATTAGAATATCAGCAAAAAATAGTGATATTAAACTAAGTTATAATTAGAGAAAAGTTGCTTCTAATTGATGCGCGAACATTTTTCCAATTGGAAGCAACGACTTTAATATTTATAATATGTAAAATTCTAAGGCATTAAAATGAATAAAAAAGAAAGAATTTTAATACTAATTGCGGCAATTCTGTTACTTGGTACATTCATTTTTCCAATTTGGAAAATTGACTTAAATGCACCCCAATATCCGGAAGGAATTGGACTTAGAATATGGATTGATAAAATTACCGGTGTATCTGAATATGATTTGAATAACATAAATAAGTTAAATCATTACATTGGTATGAAAGAGATTGAACCTTCTTCAATACCAGAATTAAAAATAATGCCATATATAGTAATTTTATTAACACTATTCGGCATAACAGTTGCATTGATAAAAAATATTAAATTTTTAATTGCTTGGGTGGCTTCCATAATTATTTTAATGATAATCGGATTATATGATTATTACATCTGGGGTTATGATTATGGCCATGATCTGAATCCAACTGCACCAATAAAAGTTCCTGGAATGACATATCAACCACCTCTGATTGGATCAAAACAATTATTAAATATGACATCTGTTTCATTACCAGATGTCGGGAGTTACCTAATTGGTTTTACAATATTAATTAGCTGTTATATTTTAATTAATTATTATAAAAAAGTTAGGATTAAAAATGCGTAAAATTATTTTATGTATCATACTTCTGTTATTGTTTAATTATTGTTCAAATAAACCTGAACCAATTAATTATGGACATGATAGTTGTGAAAATTGCAGAATGATAATTTCAAATCCAAATTACGGTGCTGAATTAGTCACCTCTAAAGGAAAAGTTTACAAATTTGATTCTATTGAATGCTTAGCTGACTTTTCAATGAGCAATGAAAATAACATAAATACAACTCTTTGGGTAACTAACTTTAACGGCAATGCTGAATTAATTAACAAAGAAGTATCTTTTTTTTTATTAAGTGAAAATTTAAGAAGTCCAATGGGATTAAATTTAACCGCATTTTCATCAATAATTGAATTAGATAATATGAAACAGCAACACGGTGGTTCAGAAATTAAATGGAAAGAATTATTAGGCTATGTTAAAGAAAAATGGAATAAATAGTTACATATCAAAATTAGTAATAACTCTGATTTATCTTTGGAGTATTCCAATTACATTAAGCTCTAAAGAACTTCACGTTGGGAAAAATTATAATTTTAAAACAATAAAAGATGCGCTCTCAGCCTGCCAAAAATTTGATACAATCATTCTGCATAATGAACATTTTATTGAGAGTAATTTAATTATAGATAAAAAAATAACATTTAAAAGTAATGAAGGTGCTGTAATAGATGGAGAAGGCAAAAATCAAATATTAACAATTCTAGCAGATTCAGTTTTGGTTTCAGGTATTAAATTTATCAATACAGGTATAAGTTTTATTGATGATAATTCAGCAATTAAATTAGACTCAGTCAAAGGGTGTATTATAAAGAATAATATTTTTGAGAATAATTTTTTTGGAATTTATCTTGCAAGATCATCTGATATTTTAATAACAGAAAATAAATTAAAAGCATATAACAAGAAAGAATCATATTCAGGCAATGGTATTCATCTTTGGTATTGTAAAGACATCAAAGTTATAAAGAATTATGTAAGTGGTCATAGAGATGGAATATACTTTGAATTTGTTAAAGAAAGTTATATTAAGAATAATAAATCTGAAGGAAATTTAAGATACGGTCTTCACTTTATGTTTTCGGATGATTGTAGCTACACCAATAATAAATTTATTAATAATGGTGCCGGAGTGGCAGTGATGTACACAAAAAATGTTAAAATGCTCGGCAATGAATTTGTCAGTAATTGGGGTGCTGCTTCATATGGAATATTACTAAAAGATATTGCAGATAGTGAAATTAAAAATAATTACTTTATAAAAAATTCAAGTGGAATTTATATAGAAGGATCAAACAGAATTAAAGTTGAGGGAAATAATTTTGAAGAAAATGGTTGGGCAATTAGATTAATGGCAAATTCTATGGATAATCATTTTATTAAAAATAATTTTATGGCTAATTCATTTGATGTAAGTACAAACAGTATTAAGAATTTTAACACTTTTGAAAATAATTACTGGTCCGAATACAAAGGTTATGATATTGATAAAGATGGCATTGGAGATATTCCATTTAGACCAGTAAAACTATTTTCTTTAGTTGTAGAAAAAAATAAACCTACGCTTATTTTAATTCGAAGTTTATTTGTTGACATTCTTGACGCAGCAGAGAGAATTTTCCCAATTTTAACACCGGAAACTTTATTAGATAATTCGCCTTCTATGAAGAAAATATTATGATAGAAATAAATAATTTAAATAAAGCATACGCAAATTTACATGTGCTTAATAATATTAATCTGAATATTGAGAAGGGTAAAATTACTTATTTGGTAGGACCTAATGGAGCAGGTAAAACAACTCTTATAAAATCGATACTTGGATTAATAAAAAAATATGACGGCTCAATAAAAATTGATGGAAAATTAATAAATGGCGAAAGTGATTATAGAAATATTATTGGCTATATGCCTCAAATTGCTAGTTTTCCAGAAAATCTTATAGTTCAGAACATTTTTGAAATGGTGAAAGATTTAAGACCTAATTCATATTGCGATGAAGAACTTATTATTGAATTCAAATTAAAAAGGGAAATGAATAAAAGACTAAAAAATCTTTCTGGAGGAACAATGCAAAAAGTAAATGCAGCATTGGCATTCTTGTTCAATCCAAATATTTTAATACTTGATGAACCAACAGCAGGTTTAGATCCTGTTTCCAGCAGTCTACTAAAGGATAAAATATTAACTGAAAATAAAAAGGGGAAGACAATTTTATTTACTTCACATATAATTAGTGAATTAGAGGATCTGGCTCAGAGAATAGCATTTATTCTTGAAGGTAAAATATCTTTTCATGGTTCTTTAGAAGAATTAATTAATATGACAGGTGGAAAAAATCTTGAAAGATCAGTAGCAGCAATAATGATAGGGAAGGTAGCTTGAAAAATATATTGAAAATAATGAAGTACCAAATTCACGATAATGTAAGAAGTAAATGGTTAATTGGGCTTTTTGTTTTCTTTGTGATTTTTACTTATTGGTTGATTTCCTTTACTGCAGAGCCATCAAAAGTTTTAATGAGTGTATTAAATGTTGTAATAATTTTTATACCACTTTTCAGCATTATAATTGGCACAATATATACTTATAACAATAAAAATTATATAATTTTTATGTTAACTCAACCAATTAATAGAAAAACACTTTTCTTTGGGTTAATATTGGGACTAGTATTTCCATTTATTCTAAGTTTTGTATTAGGGATTGGAATACCAATATTATTAAATTACCAATTATTTATGGCAACTTTAGATATTGTTGTATTATTAATGCTTACCGGAACATTTCTAATAACGATATTTATTGCATTAGCATCTTTAATTTCTACATTTTATGATGACAAATTAAAAGGATTAGGAATATCGATTTTTGTATGGCTTTTTTTTACTGTTATTTACGATGGACTAATATTATATATTCTGCAAGCATTTCAAGATTATCCGCTCGAAAAATTAGCGCTTATTTTAACGTTGATTAATCCAATTGATTTAGGAAGAATTTTAACTGTATTAAAATTTGATGTATCTGCTTTAATGGGCTACACAGGGGCAGTATTTGAAAAATTTTTTGGAAGTGGTTTGGGAATTACAATTTCTTTAGTTATGCTTGGAATCTGGTCATATTTACCAATAAAATTAGCATTGAGAGTGTTTAACAAAAAAGATTTATAAAAATAATTTTGATCAACATAATATTCATTATTTACTTAGAATAATTAAGTTACTTTAGAATTTTCTCAATACTCCGTTCAGAAACATATCTTCAAATTCCAATATGTAAAAGTCTCAAAGATCATTTATTAGTCTAAATGCTAATAAATAAAAACTATAACAAATTAGATTAATGAAGTAGTTT
>JACKAA010000007.1 GCA_020635275.1 Ignavibacteriales bacterium | reverse complement strand
AGTAATCCCGGCTTTTTTTGCACTATCTTTAATTTTCCCAGAGTTTTCTTTCAAGATTTGCGTAAGATATTTTTTTTCTATTTTTTTAATTTCTTCTTGCCTAATTTCATTTAGTGATTTTGATGTATCTATTACATTAACTAACCCATTATATTTCTCTTTAAATAGTTTTAAAGGAAAACTTTTTGGAGTTAAAATTGATGTATTTTCAAGGATGTATGCTCTTTCTAATAAATTCTCTAATTCTCTTATATTTCCCGGCCAATCATATTCAAAAAAAGCCTGCATTACTTCATCATGAATATCAACAATTTCTTTACCTAAAAATTTGTTCAACTTAGTTAAAATTTGCTCAATAATAAAAGGTAAATCCTCCAGTCGTTTCCTTAAAGGAGGTAATTCAATTTGAAATACATTTAAACGGTAGTAGAGATCTAATCTAAACTTATCTTCTCTTGAAAGTTCAGCTAAGTCCGCATTTGTTGCAGCAATTATTCTAACATTTGTTTTTATGCTTTCTTCTCCGCCAACACGATAAAACATTTTTTCTTGTAAAACTTGCAAAAGTTTAATTTGCATAGGAACTGATATTGTACCAATTTCATCTAAAAAAATTGTTCCTTTATCGGCAATTTCAAATTTGCCCAACTTTCTTCTTATTGCACCGGTAAAGGCTCCTTTTTCGTGTCCAAATAGCTCACTTTCTAAAAGCGTATCTGGAATTGCACCGCAATGTATATTTATAAATTGAGAATCTCTTCTTTTACTTTCCTGATGTATAAGTTTTGCTAATAATCCTTTTCCGGTTCCGGTTTCTCCAGTCAACAAAACTGTACTGTCGGTTGCAGCAACTGATCTAACATTAGAATAAACTTCTTTCATTAAGGAAGATTTTGTATTAAGCTGAGTTGGTAAATCAGTTTCTATAACTTTACTTCTCAAATAATTTAATTCGGAAAGAATCTTATTTTTATCCTCAATCCTTTTTATAATAAATTTCAATTCAGATATTTGAATCGGTAAAGTCAGATAATCACTCATTCCGGATTTTACCGCATTAACTGCATCTCTGATTCTGTTATTTTTGGTCAAGACAATTATTTCAGCATCCGGAGAAATTTGCCAAAATGGTTTTACAAAATTTTTGAAATCGTTTGATGATTCATCGGAAATTAAATACTCAATATCAATTAGAAGAAAATCGTAATGTTTATTTGAAAAGGCATTTAGGATTGATAATTTCTCTGAAATGTAATCGACTTGAAAATCCGGCAGCAATGAATCTTTGATTTGCTGGGCAGTTTCAATGCTGGAAGTTGCAACTAATAGATGTTTCATTTAATCTCTTACAACTTATTAAGAAGCTTTAAAGTAAATTAATTAAATATATATAATTATCCAATCCTAAGTTTTATTATAAATCACATACCATTTAAATAAAATAAATTTTATCTTGATAAAAATTTTTTGACACTTTTGCAGAGAATCTTTTAAATGGAACATTTCAGTTTTTGGTCACTTTTCCCACCGCTGCTTGCAATTATTTTAGCAATTAAAACCAGACAAGTTTTTGTTTCACTTTTATTTGGTATTTGGCTTGGCTGGGTAATTTTAAGTGAAGGTAATTTATTAACCGGTACTTTAGCTACTATTCAAGCACTCGTTGATGTTTTTAAAGATCCGGGAAATACCAGAACAATTATGTTCAGTTCGTTAGTCGGTGCATTAATTGCTTTTATTCAACGTTCAGGCGGTGTTGATGGATTTATAAAATTTGTCAATCTGAGATTAGATAGAGTAAAAAGTAAAGATCCAAGTTCCAAAAAGAAAATTATTCAAACTCTTGCCTGGTTTACGGGCGTTTCAATTTTTGTTGAATCCAGTATTAATGTTTTAACTGTTGGGTCAATCTTTCGTCCTTTATTTGATAAGTTAAAAATTCCGCGAGAAAAATTAGCATACATTGCTGACTCAATTTCCGCTCCCACTTGTATTTTAATTCCCTTAAACGCTTGGGGAGCTTATATTATGGGATTAATTGCCGCACAAGGATTTGAAAATCCACTCGGAATTTTAATTTCTGCATTTCCATTAAATTTTTACCCCATGCTTGCGTTGGCAATGGTTTTAGTAATAATCTTTACTCAAAAAGATTTTGGACCAATGAAAGAAGCAGAAAGAAGAGTAAGAGAAGAAGGTAAAGTTTTACGGGATGGAGCAACACCTATGATTTCATCTGACATAATTGCTCTTGAAACCAAAGAAAATGTAAAACCAAAAGCTATAAATATGATACTGCCTATTTTTACAATGGTAGTTATGATGCCATTAATGTTGATTTTTACTGGTTGGAATGAAGTTGAAAATATTAATCAATATCCTTGGTGGGAGCAAATTTTATTTGCAATAGGAAAAGGGTCCGGATCAGCTTCAGTTCTATATTCTGTATTAACAGCAATTACTGTTGGAATAATTTTATATACATCTCAAAAAGTTTTTTCATTTACAGAAACTGTGGATTTAATTTTTAAAGGTATAAGCGGACTTATACCACTTGCACTTTTAATGATGCTGGCTTTTGCAATTGGAACTGTTTGTAAAAATTTGGGGACGGGAATTTATATTGCCGAAATTACAAAAGGATGGCTCTCGCCTTCATTTGTTCCATTCACCGTTTTTGTTGTGGCTTGTATAATTGCATTTTCGACGGGGACATCTTGGGGAACTTTTGCAATTATGATTGCTATTGGAGTTCCAATGGCTCAAACTCTGGATGCGAATTTATATCTTACAATTGCTGCTGCTTTGGGAGGAGGAGTTTTTGGTGACCACTGTTCACCTATTTCTGATACAACAATTATTTCATCAATGGCTTCAGCTTGTGATCATATTGATCACGTAAAAACACAATTACCTTATGCACTAACTGCAGGCGGAATTACAGCAATAATTTATTTGGTTTTGGGAATAGTTTTGTAAACGTTTTTATGTAGAGACGTTGCTTACAACGTCTCAACAAGTAATTTATTTCAATAAAACCATCTTTTTTGTTTGAATAAAATTACTAGCTTTTAACTGATAATAATAAACTCCACTTGGTAAATCAGATGCATCAAAATGAACTTCATAATTACCTGCAGATTGTGTTTTATTTACTAATGTTGCAACTTCTTTTCCTAAAACATCATAGATTTTAAGTGAGACATTAAAATTGTCATTACGAGGGAAAGAATTGACCGAAGTAATCTCATTAGATTGCTTCACTTCGCTTGCATTGACAGTTGATTGTGGGATTGAATATGAAATTGTAGTTGTGGGATTAAATGGATTTGGATAGTTTTGAGATAGCTCAAATATATTTGCGATATTTAATTCTTCATCAAATTCTGTAATATTTGTACAAACTTCATTAGAGTAATCAGAATAACTTGCAAATTCAACATCTTTGAATGCTCTAATTCTGTAACAATATTCTAAATTATTATCTTTATCAAAGTCTATAAAAGTCTTGATATTACTATTTATAAGTGATATTAAATTAAATGATCCATCTGATAATTTTCTCTCAATTTCATAACCATCTTCTCTTATTGAATTATCTTCCCATAGTAATTTAATAGTGTTATCATCAATAAATGATAAAGTTAAATTTGATGGTGCTTTTAATTTAGCATTTAGAGTATATAATTCAATTATTTTTTCGTTATCAATTAATTTATCAAAAATATATAATTCATCTAAAGAACCATTAAAATTAAGAAGTTTTGATTGTACCATTTGATTTGCCTATTCTCAAACCTGAAAGACTACCATTATCAGGATTTTCAGAATAAACTATTTTATCAACTTCATGGCAATCAACAAAAGAATTCTACTTTTTTTTGTTCAATATTTCTTGTAATAATTACATGATACAATCTTTATTTTCGAAAAAAATATTATTTATCAAAATCATGATTGATTAATTCCTAAACCACTTTCATGGGTGTAAGTTAAATAATTATTATAATTATTAAAATTTATGCTATATAATGCATTTGTTTCAGGATTATCAGTATTATCTGCTTGACAATTTAGTATTTAATTGAATACTGCCATTAAATGAATCTATTTCAATCCAAAACTTATTGATAAATTCTCCTAAATTCTGTATATTTTGTTTTACTCCAATATTAATATTATCATCAATACCGTCAAAATAATAGGCTTTATTTGAATCGCCGTTTAAATTATGGCTCAAAATAGCACCGAAAACTTCACCATTAATATTATTTCCACTTAAATCATTCGCATTTCCATTAAAAGGATAATATGCAACAGGTAAAAATTCATTATGCTTCTTGACTGACAATGAATCAAAAGAATAATTATTGATTATTGGTAACAATAAAAAAATGAAAATATGATTAATGTTTTTAATCAACATTGTTTTACCAATTATTTAACCAATACCATTTTCTTTGTAATACTAAACTCTCCTGCAGAAACTGTATAATAATAAATTCCACTTGTTAAATTACTACCGTCAAATTCAATTGAGTAATTACCCGGTTTTTGGTAATCATTTAATAATACTGCAACTAATCTTCCTAAAATATCGTAGACTTTTACTGATACTGCAATATTGTCATTAGAATTAACCGAATTACTCTCATTAGATTGCTTCACTTCGTTCGCAATGACAGATGATGGAATTGAATATGAAATTATTGTAGTTGGATTAAAAGGATTAGGATAATTTTGATGAACAACAAATTCACTTGGAATTAAATCTTTATCTTCTTTTACTGATGTTGTTGGATCAGAATAAAAAGCTGTGTATTTAGTTAAAATTTGGAATTGCAGACTTAACTCTAATATTTGTTCAACTAATTCATCTGTTTCACCATATATATCAATTAAATCTAATAAATGATTTATTTTTGCTTTAGCCCAAAGTCTTGGGACAAATCTAAATCCGCCTTCATTAGGGAATTCAACAGTTTTAGTAAACTGCACTGCTTGCGATTGAATTTTACCGTTTAGAGTAATATTTGTAGAACTTCCAATTGGGTACAAACCCAATTCCATTGTCTGACTTCCCCAATACAAATCCAAAAATGTTTTAGGATATTTGTCCAATGTAACAAATCCGCCAAAGTCTAAACTTAAGTCTGTAATTATTGGTTTAGAAATTCTTGTAAAATGATTGTTAACTAATTGTGCAATATTTTCATCTTCTAAAATGTAAGTTGCATAACCATGATTTTGAATTGAAAGTTGTGTTAACAAAGTCTTGCTTAAATTTTCACCAATACCAAAAGAAAAAAGTCTTACACCTTTTTTATTATGATTTGCTGCATAAGTTAAAATTGAATCTGTTACCGTCACTCCAATTGTTGGTTTTCCATCTGTTAAAAAGATTAAATTATTTGAAGATTCTAATCCAAATGATTGACTTAAAGATGAGTCAAGAGCTTCAGAAATATTTGTCATACCCAAAGCATAAATCTGATAAACAAAATCATGTGCTGCAGAAACATTTGAACTATTTGCTTCAACTAAATCCGGTTTAAATTTCTCAATATGAGTTCCAAAAGTTATAATATTAAATCTGTCAATTGGGGTAAGTAAATCAATAAATTCATCTAAAGATTGTTTTAGTTGATTAATTCTTTCACCGCCCATACTTGACGAAACATCTGCAGTAAAAATTATATCTTTGGGAATTACTTCTTCATCCGCAACACTATCCGGCGGAGTAATCCATAATGAGTAAAAACTATTTTCGCCCATTGAATCTTCAACGGTTGGTGTATAAGTTAAAACATTAAATTGAACTTGATCTCTAATTGTTTCAAAATGAAGAACAAAATCTTTATCGGGGAAATAATTTTCGTCACCAAATTCTAATGTGTATTTGTAATCAGAAATTTTTGTTAACAATGTTGCAGAAGAATTTTCATGACTTGGTGATTCAAAATATTTATATGGTGATTGAGATTGACTCACCAAATTGAAATGTACAGTTTCTAATGGCTTAGATGAAAGCTCTAAAGTATTAAGCAAAAACTTATAATTATTTACTCCAAAATCATAATTAAGCAATTCTACGTATGTAATTTCTGTTCTAACCTCAGAAAGAGCATTAACTGGAACAATGCTTAATCTAAATAAATTATCTCCTAAGTATTCAAGCAAAGCGGGATCTAACCATTGAGAAAGTTTATTATTATAATCAGCAATTGCTTCTTGTCTTTCTCTAATTTCTGCTTCATATCGTTGACCATTAAACCAATAAACCATACTTGTAATCATTGCATTTTCAGGCAGTGGGAATAAATAAATTGCTTCAACTGAAGTACTCATTTCATTAAAAAATATTTGATCTACATGTGTAACTGCAACTTGATCTTGAATGTCCACATCAACATCTATTGATTTAATCCACATTTTCTGATATTCTTGAGTGCTAAATCGAGGTCGGACGTATAGCGCACCGGTTGCAAAAATATTTTGACAAAAACTAAAAATGATTATTGAGAGAATTATTTTAACTGTTTGATATTTCATATCAGCCTCATTTTTATAGACTAAACTTAATAATTAAATGTTTAATTTATTTCATTAATATCATTTTACTCGAGAGAATTGTATTACCAAAATCAATTGTGTAAATGTACATTCCGGATGGAGCCATTCTACCATCATTTGTCAATCCATTCCAACTAATTTGATAAATGCCTTTCCCATTTACATCAACTGCTAATACTTTAACTAATTGACCAATTGCATTATAAATTTTAATTAAAACCACATCATAATAATCTCTCCCAACTGAAAACTTTATTGTGGTTGAAGGATTAAATGGATTAGGATAATTGCCCAATAATATAAATTCATCCGAAAGGTTTTCTTCTTGTTTAGTTATATCTTCAACCTCTGTTACATTTGCATCAGTAAAGCTTGTAAATTGAGTTATAACGCCATACATAACACTTATTGTTGTAATATATTCTTTCAGCGAATCAGCTTTAAATGAATCTGTTTCATAACTGTAGTATTCAATCATTAGATCTTCTATTTTTTGTTTTGCCCATATTTTTGGCAAAAATTGATATTCCGATACTGTTGAATCGGCTAAATTTAGATCATAATTATATTCAACATTTTTACCAAATGTTCTGCCGCTTAATGTTAATGTTACGTTTTCCGGATTTGTATATCTTCCGCTTACAATCATTTGCTGACCTTTATACAAACTAGGCAAAGACTTTGGTGTTATTTCATTAATTGCTTGCGAAGAAAAACTTAATTGAGTGCCTAATAAAACCGGATTTCTAATTAGTAAGTAAAATTGAGTGATAACTTCTTCAACTTCATCATTGCCTAAAAATTCTGCTAAACCATTATTTTCTGTAGCTAACAATGTAAGTAGCTGTTCATTTACATAATCACCTATACCAAAAGTAAATACGGTAATTTCACTTTCATTTTGATTGGTTAAACTTCTGACGTGATCAAGAATTCCATTTGTACTTGTTATTCCTGAAGTTGCTTCTCCATCAGTAAAGAAGATTATAATATTTGCCGTCGAATCATTGGCTGCAGCAAATTGCGGAATTGCAGTCCCAAATGCATCAGAAATATTTGTTCCGCCTGTTGCATAAATTGATGAGATATAATCTAAAGCCGCTTGTCTATTATTGCTATTAAATAATTGATGTGTACTCTTAAAACTTGTCACTTCTGATGAAAAATCTACAATATTAAATCTATCGCCATCGTTTAAATTGTTTATTATAAAACTAGCTGCACTTTTAGCCTGATCAATTTTATTTCCTCCCATACTGCCTGAACGGTCAATTATTAATGTAAAAACTTTATTAATTACTTCAGAAACATTGGATGGGTCAGGTTCTGCAACAAAGGTAAAAAATCCTTTTCCTCCCTCATCAAGAATTGCAGAATCCGGTTGAAAAGTACTGAAACTAAATAATCCAAGTTCATTGGAATTTAATGTGTATTTAACTGCATAATCTTTTTCAGGAATTTCATTTGATAAAGTGAAATTAATATTACCAATATATCCAGTGTTTGAGACTGTGCTATTATCATGGCTCAATAGCTCAATATTTTCAATCGTCCGACTTGAATTTAATGAAAAATCAAATTGTTGAAATTCAATTGGCGTATTTTGAATTAAAGTATAATCATTTGGACATGTAAATGTTACATCACCAAATTTATATTGAAGAAGTTCAACATAGGTTAATCTTACAATAACTACTTCATTTGTATTAAGTTTTTCATTGATATTATAATATAAAGGTATATTTCCCAAATATGTTTGAAGTGCCCAATCAATTTCACCTCCACCAGTACCAGGTAAAGTTGAATCTTGCTCTTCTGCCCTAATTTGAGCTTTCCACCATTGGTTATTAATAAAGAATTCAAGTGATATCGCACTTGCACTTTCTGGCATTGGATATGCATATTTAAACTTTACTGAATCATCTTGGATATTCATAAAAGTTTGTTCAGAAATTATTACTGCAACTTGATTTTCAACTTTAACATCGATTTTTGAGGAAACTAACTCTAAATAAACACCTTGACTTGCATCAATTACTCCAACACCATTTGCAAAATTATTAACAGTAATTATTATTGAAACGATTAGAAAAAGAATAATAGTTCTCATTATTGACCTCATTATTTGGAATGACTATAAGAATTCTGCAAATCTTGTACCAATTAAAATGTATGATTTTTTGGAATAAACTGACTTTTAAATTTTTGAGGTACGAATAATATTCGCATCTACGAATAATATTCGTAGTAGAATTAATTTAATTTAAATTTTGAACAGATAAATTGATGTGAAATTATCTTGTATTTTAAATTACAAAATATATTAAGTATGAAAAATACCAAAGGTGATAGGTTATATTTTTAATTACAATTTTACATCATATTTTTTAATTAATTATTTGTTAGATTGACGGTTTGAGAGCTTAAAACCGAAAGATGATTTCTGTGATAAACCGAGATATAATAATCCCCAGCCTCAACCCATTTAAATAAGACATCTGAATTTCCATTTGAATCCATTACTGTACCATCACTTTTTAGCAATACAGCTTTTTTACCAACAACAACTGCTGACTCCGCTGAACTTCCTTTCCTTAGTTCAATAAGTATCCAATCAACTATATTATTTGAGCTAATTATGGAATTTGTTGTTGTTTCATCACCATAATAATTCCACAGAGCATTATTAAAAGGCTGATTTAATGGGATATTGGAAGCAGATGTATTATTCATTACACCACTATTATATGGGCCTTCAAGCATTATTTTTAATCCAACATTAGTTGCCGGAACAGAAGTCGGAACATTTTCAAAAACAAAAAGCTCAAATCCATTTATGCCATCATCGGCACTTACAAATAAATTACCATTTGCAATTCTCCCCCAGCCTGCCCAAAAGTTTGAATCATCTGGACCTTCTTTTAAATCATAAGCTAATTTAGTTCCCTCACTTGTTCCATCCGTTACCCATAATTCATAACCATGAATCCCGTTATCAGCATAGAAATAAAATACGCCCCCATTTAATAGCCCTGGTAATAGAGGATATGAACCTTCCGTTCCATCACCTGTATTATTTATATTTTTTACCAATTTTGTTCCACCAGCTGTTCCATCAGTAACCCACAATTCTCTTCCATGTATTCCATCATTTGCTGAAAAATATATTAAACCATTGAATAATGTGAATCCCCTTGGACTTGAATTATTTGCAAATGAATATTGGTCGGTACCTGGGTGAATATCTTTTATCATAACAGTACCGCTCGTTGTACCGTCACTTTTCCAGAGTTCAGCGCCATTAGTTCCATCACTAGCTAAAAAATATAATGTATTATTTATATTTATAATATTATCTACAAAATTATAACCGCCTCCGGGATTAAAATCCTTTACAAGTTGAGTTCCTGCTTCAGTTCCATCTGTAACCCATAAGCCATTGTTTACTATCATTGATGATGCAAAAAAGTAAACTTTTCCATTCATTGGTGTTAAGCTAAAAGGATATGAACTTCCAGAAGTATTTATATCTTTCACCATATTGGTTCCTGAGGCAGTTCCGTCAGAAATCCAAATTTCTCTCCCATTTGTCTCATCTTCGGCTTCGAAAATTGCATAAACAATATTATTGGCAATATCAACATTTTGATAATTTTGAGTTTTTGTTAAACCTGATTGTGGAGTTAAAATATCTCTGTTAATAAATGTAATTTCATCAGGAAATGATGGTCCGTTGGCATTTATATCAAATATTTCAATCATTAGTTCATTTGTAGCAGGATTGATTTCAATTTTTCCTGGTTCACCATTTGCACTAAAGAAACCAATTGCTTCATTTGTCGAAGAATTATTTCCTCCCAGATCAAATCCGGGAGGAATCCGTGTTAAATATCTGCAGTTTGGAATTGATGAAACTTCGGAAGTAACAACGCAATTTACAACGTCAACAAAAAATATTCTGCTTTCAGTCTCGTTTCGCAAAACACCTAATCTTCTTGAGCCAAATAATTCGTCCGCTGTTCCAGTTGGTGTTATTCCATTAATTGGACAAAGTATATCTATTGAAGCTGAAGTAGCCGGACCGGATAATGCCGGACTTGGAGTAATATCCATTCTTGTGTTTGGATTATTTATTGATAGGATACTTTCTGTCGTCCCATCTGCTGCTACAAAAACTTCTTCATTATTTGTTACTAATTGACTACTCCAAAAAGTGGATCCATCAAAACTTTCATGTAAAAAAGGATAACTACTTCCTGTTCCAGTATTAAAATCGAATACCGATATTAAAATCATCAAGAGCTTAAATACTTCGGTATAATCTATCATTTGGATTTTTCCTTAAATTTTTAACACATACTTTGCTATTTGATCAACATCATTTTCTTTGTTTCTACAAAACTACCAGCTTTAATTTGGTAATAATAAACTCCACTGGGAATTCTTTTGTTTACTGAGTTGGAATTAAACTTTACTGTATAGTTCCCAGGTTTCTTAAGTTCATTAACAAGAGTTGCCACTTGTCTTCCCAATACATCAAATAAATTAATTTGAACATTTACATCACCCTTTACATTTGAAACTGCCGGTATAGAATATTCAATAATTGTAGATGGATTGAACGGATTAGGATAGTTTTGTTTTAATGCAAAATTTGTTGGGATTCCTTCTTCATTCAAATCATTTACAGCAGTAATATTTTGATCAATCTTAACTAAATGATCTTCAACTTCTCCATTAGGTGCTCCGCCATAATATTCCAATCCAATTTGTGTACTGTATCTATATCTGGCATATGTATATCCGTTTTCTGCATCAACTGGAACTGTAAATGTTAAGGGAGTGTAATTTGGACCACTAACTATTGGCTGATCATCAAATATCTGCTCGCCTTCATCTCTCCAATCTCCATCTCGATTCCAATCAATCCACAGATTTAATAATCCTCCTTGAGTCGCTAATGGAGTTATTGTTACATCTTTTCCCTGAGCCATTCCATAGATGGTCAAATTTCTGCTTGGTTTATCAGGATCTGGACCATTAAATACTATTTCGAAACCATCTCCATATGCAATACCATATTCATCTTCTCTATTATCATTATCATCACTGTTTGAATAAAATGAAGGTACTCCATTCTGCTCATGATCAATTAGTTCATTCCCCAATCGCATTGTGGGCACAATTACGTGACGAGCTCCATTACTTGTTGTTTTTACTGGATAGCCATAAGGGAATTCAGGATTTATTGGCATAACGTCTTCATTTGCATCTCCATAATCTAAACCAAAAGCAAAATAATCCTCAACTTCACCGTCAATAGCAGGACCATAAGGTTCATCAACCGCACTAGGTTCACTGCTTACTCTAAACCTTGATGCACCTCCTCTCGCAACTTCTGTTGGAACAATAAAGGTAATATTGTACACACCAGGATTTGGAATCATAGTATTAATGATTAATTCACTCGCTGCAAACATACCATCAGCATTAAAGTCAATCCATGCTGAAAGAAAAGCTGGAAAATCATTTGGATTACCCGATACTTTTACATTTACTTCACCAGTTTCATCGGGATTAAATTTAATAAACTCAACACCATCTTCATCATCAACACCTGTGGTGTCATCTCCATCAGCAGTAAATGTAGGTAATCCGTCTAATTCACTATCTCGGAAATCACCTAATAAAGGACCAGAAGCTACATGAGCGGCACCAAGCGGTAATTTTGTTGGATAACACTGACCGAATGCACAAGGGAGTGTTGGATCTAAAGGTTCCGGAAGATCACCAAAATCCCATAATTCAGCAAAATTTCCAAAGAGAACATTTTCAACTATTTCACCAGGCCCTAGTTCTATTGTATGTACCGCATTATTTGCAGGGAATATTTGGTGCCATCCTGCCGGAACAATTTCACTTACTGTATAAGTTCCCACATCAAGTGAATCAAACCAAAATAAACCAGTTTCAGAAATCGGATCAATAAAATTATCACCGTCTAAATCCATTGAATGAGTTTTCTGACTGTCAACTAAACTGGCTTCTTTAAAGAGTTTTATTACCACACCATTTACGCCAACTTCATTTGGATCAGCAACACCGTTTTGATTTATATCTAAATATTTTTGACCATGAATTGCTCCAGGGGCACATGTTACAGTAATTTCTTCACTCATACCGTCATTACCAGTATTTATATCGAATTGATAATTAACATCAACGAATATTTGATAATTACCGAATGTCTCAGGAACAAAATTACCTTCTGTTGTTACTTCGGTACATGTTGGAGAAGTATCCGATCCGTTCGCCAAAAACACACCAGGCACTTCTTCTTGAAATACAACATTCTCATTTTGGTCATAAACGGTTACAGCAACATGCCATTCGCTGGCGAGAGCATCATAAATATTAATATTACATACCTCAATTATGATCTGACTAGATTCATTACAACTTAGATTGTTCTTAGTTAATGCAATATTTCTCGGTTTCAAATCTGAAGCATTTAATTGAAGTTGCGTGAAAAAGAATAATAGTATTACTAAAGGAACGTAATAAATACTTTGCAAATAATTCTGTATAACGTTTCTCATATTTTTTCTCCTAAACAGTTATTATATACTTGTTGCAATAATTCGAAATCTTTAAGAAAAAAGTATGAGTAACCAGAAGCATTTACAATTACCCAAATGAGTAATTTTATTCTTTAGTGGAATTTTGAAGTAAAGTATTATTTGAAAGGATTATATAAGTCTATCTTCAATTGCTTTTTTTACTGCTTCACCACGTGAATGTACATGAAGTTTTTTATAAATGTTTTTAATGTGCATCCTAACAGTATTGCCACTTACAAAAAGTGAGTCGGCAATAACTTTATAATTTTGACCTTCACATAATTTCTTTAGTACTTCAGTTTCTCTAATACTAAGTGGAGATTCATGATCATTGGTATGAAAAGAGCTAATAACTTTACGTGCAATAGCCGAACTCATTGGAGAACCACCATCCAGCACTTCTTTTATTGAAGTTAATATTTTATTAGGATCAGTATTTTTTAATAAATATCCGCATGCGCCGTAACGCAAAGACTCAAATACCGATTCATCATCTTCCTGTATTGTTAATACAATAATATCAAGATTAGGCAGTTTTCTTTTCAAGATTTGAATACCTTCAATTCCACTTTTGCCCGGAAGTCCTAAATCCATTAAAACAACATCAGGAAGTGTTTCCGGTATTTTTGCCAATGCTGATTCACAATCAGAATAAACATTTTCGCAATTAAAACCATCGCTTTCATTAATAAATAATGCAAGAGTTTCCCTGACTTCCGTATTATCTTCTACTATTGCTACATCAATCATAATTATCTTTCACAAAAAATTTTATAAGTAAGTTAATTAACATTTAAAATAAATCTTAAAGCTCAAAATTGATATTACCCATTTGAGCTATTTTCAAAAACATTTTTGAATGATAAACTAAAAAGTGTCTTCCCAGGGATAGATTCGATTAAAAGATCTGTATTAATTGAATCTGAACGCATTCTTACATTTTTCAATCCATTGCCTGAATAAATATTTGACTTATCAAATCCAATTCCATCATCTTTAAAAGTTATGTTTATTTCTCCATCCACATACTTGACACTCAATTCTGCTGTATCCGCTTTAGAATATTTGCACGAATTATTCATTATCTCTTTGAATATTAAAACAAGATGTCTTCGCTTTTCCATATTTAACTTAATATTCATCAGCTCTTCAGGAATACCTTTTGTTAGAAATGTTATTGAACTTTGTTCAAACAATGACTCTCCAAAATCTTTTATTCTGATTAAAGCATCATAGAAAGTATCTTTTTCAGAATCTAACGTCCAAATTAAATCTTTCATACTTGATGATAATTGCGATGTATTTGAAACAATACCTGAAAGGTATTTTTGAACAGATTTGTTTTCGCCAGAATTTTTTCTAGCCATTTCAGTAAAGAGAGAAATTTTTGTTAATAAATGCCCAAGATCATCGTGAAAATCAGCAGCAGTTTTTTTTCTAACTTTTTGTCTCTCTTCACTTTTTACCTTCTCAATTTCTTGTTGGTGTTTTAACTTTTTCTCAAGCTCAATTTTGTTTTTTTTATTTATTTGATTTGTTCTGAATTTATCAACGAAAAATATTGAAATTAGAAAAATTCCAAAGTAGGTTATATATGCAAAATAAGTTCTGTACCATGGAGGTTTTATTACAAATGTAAAATTATCTTCACCGCTAATTCGACCATAAATATCTTTTGCTCTTACATGAAAAGTATATTCCCCCTCAAATAAATTTGTGTAATCCTTTTGAGTTTCATTTGTCCAAGCAGACCATTCATCTTCATACCCTTTTAAATAATATTGAAATTGAACAGCTTTTTTATTCTCAAAGGATGGTAGTGCAAATTCAAATCTTACGTAATTATTATCATGTGGGAATCTACTTTTAATATTTGAATAGTAAATACCTCCAAATACTGTGGAATCTCTATATCCCACTCTTCGAATAATTGCATTATGTATTTCCGGAATCTCAAATTCTTCTTTTGAGTTATATCTGATAATTCCAGAAGCTGTACCGAACCATGTAACATCATCATTTTCTGGATAAATAAAACCAATATTATTACCATTTAACCTATTAAACACGTTATCAGTAAAAGTAAATGATGAATTATTATTTCTCCTTCCAAATGATACCCCGCTATTATTTTTACTCACCTTTTTCAGCCAAACATCTGAATTATGATCTTCAACAAGTAAGGAGATATTTTCTTTTTTGTTAAAATTAATTGTTTCGGGGAAAAACTTTTTTTTGGATTCATCATAAGTTAATACAGGAGAAAATGGGGAATAAAATAAAAGTTCATCATTGACCGAAGTCATTTTGTAATTCTTTAAATCATAAAGTCCGTCTTCAATTCCAAAATGTTCTATTCTGTTATTATCTTTGGATAAAGAATATTTAATTATACCCTGACCTAATGTACATAGCCATAAATCTCCAGATGGTAGTTCAGTTATATCTTGTATTTCACCATTAACTCCTTCAACTTTGCCTTCATATTTCCATCTTCCATTTATAAATCTGAGTGTTGATAAATCTGAATCTGTTCCAACATATATTAAATTGCTGTCAATATTTGATCGACACAATGAGTAACATGATTTGTTATCGAGAACAATAAGGTTTTTACGTTTTGCATTTTTTATTTCGTAAACACCATAATGTGCAGCGGCTAGCAATTGATCTCCAACCGGCATTAAGGTATAGCATAATTCTATTTCATCAATTTTTTTAAATTTTAAGGAATTGTCAGATAATAAATATAATTTATCCTCCGTTGCAACATAAAGAGATGAATCATATTTGGTAATAAAAGTAATATTTTCCTTTATGCCTTCATTTTCTCCAAAAAATCTAAATGGAGAATTAACTTCTATCCTGCTTAGCCCGTTATTATTGCAAAGCCACAATGCACCAGAATTATCTGTAAATATTTGATTACATAATTCATTTTCAAGACCAATAGATTTATTTAATTTCCAAATTAACTTACCAGTGGTATCTACCAAATAACTACCACCAGTAAATCCAGCAATTACAACTTTATCATTTCCAAATAATTGTGCATTTATAACAGGATTATCTTTTATTTCCTCATTTATTGGTGTTTTAAATTTTATAACTTCATTATTGCTTGAAGTAAATAATCCATTTTTCCATGTTGCAAAAAATTTCTTACCATCATCATATTCAAAAAATGCCATCACCGGATCTTCCGGATAAATAATTCCAATGTTTGGATAAACCAAAGAATCATTTTGCAGAGTCTTTAATCCTTTTGTTATTTCATAGACATAAAGATTTTTATTGATAACATATTGTCTGTAAAACTTAGAAATTGGCAGCCAATAATTTAATTTACCATCTGTTATTCGAAACAAAACTTTTGGAGTTAAGATGTAAGTAGAGTTATCAATCGTTTTAATTGATCTGACTTTTCCAATTGGATTTAGTGAATCAGGTATTAAATAACCTAATGACTCATAATAAAAACTTCCTGTTGAATCTACAGCTAAAAATCCAAAATCGTTTAAAGAACCCCACCAGATCTGATTGTTATTATCTATGTTTATGCTGAATGCTGTCCTATTATCTAAGATAGAAATTAAACGCCACTTAATGCCGTCATATTCAAGTATTCCATTATGATTGGCGAAGTAAAGAATTCCACGATTATCTTGAACAGCTGCCCAATTTTGAGCTCCTGCATTATAATCTTGCGGTAAAAAATTTTGAACAAATGGTCTGCCAAAGTTAGAATTTAGACTTTGAGTAAAAATGGTAGATGCGAAAATTAAGTAAAAAACTAAATATCGAAACATTTTGAAATAATAATATATTATGTATTATTTTATATTACTAAATCAAATATTAAATATCAAAAGATTTTCATAATTTTTATGAAAGTATGAAAACCAAAATTTACTTTAAAAGGCTCATCTTCTTTGTCTGAATAAAACTTTTTGCTGAGCCTGAATGCTGACCTGTCGAAGCATTAACTACTTTTAATTGATAAAAGTAAACACCGCTTGGTAATTCTGAAGCATCAAAATTCACTTTATAATTTCCGGCAGATTGTTGTTTATTTACTAAAGTTACTATTTCTTTTCCCAATATATCATAGATTTTTAATGTTACATTGCTTTGACTAATATCCGAGTTAATATTTGGAATAGTATATAATATTGTTGTTGCCGGATTAAAAGGATTTGGAAAATTTTGTTCTAATGTATATTCTGTAGATAAACTTTTATTTTCAAATTCAACTTTTGTTATTACAGAATTGGTTAAGACATTATCAAAAAATAATCGCCCAGATTTTTCACCATTCTTATTTTGTACAATTGCCAAACTATTAAATGATGTTAATTGAGTAAAATTTGAAAGATCAACTTCAATAAATCTCCAGCCCGTCCAATTTAATGTATCGGAAATAATTTTAACTAAGTTTTCTTGGTCATCTTTAAACCAGTATTCTAAATAATTTGAACTGAAATCGCCAAAAATCCACATACCAAATTTTTCGTCAACTGAATTATTTAAAGTTATATCTGGATTAAATAATATTCTGCAATTACCTAAACTATCATTAGAAAAAGAATAAAATAATTTTCCTGAGCTACTTCCTTCTACATATCGTGAATTTGACAAAGAGAAAGTTGTGTTTCCGGGATCAATTCCAGAAGTAAATTCATTTTCTATTGGCTGATTAAAATTATCTATATTTTCAAAATCGAAAACCAAATTACCGTCAAATGTTTTTGGTGGTTCAACAGTAAAATTAATGTTAACATCATTATTTGGATGAAGTCCATCCATATCAGAAATATTTTGAAGAATTTTCACTGTGTACTGTTCATTATTTTGCAGCGGCATATTTGGTTCAAATATAATCCAACCATTTTCATAGTTTTCTTCATCAAATTGTTTTAGCTGAATATCATTCCCTTTTGAGTCCTGAAAAAATACGTTTCCGCCAAGTGTACTAACATTAATTGCAGCATCAAATTGAATTTTTATTTTCACGGTTGAGCTAACATTTATTTCATTATTGAACGGGTAATTCTTTACTAAACTTAACTTAGTTCTTTGATTTGCCGCAAACATAAATTTATCAGCAAAAGTTGTTTTACCGGCTTCTACACTCACAGAAATTGTATCAATATTTGTGTCTTGAGCTTCAAGAATTATTTGATATTCACCGGGATCAACTTTATCAAACATAAAAAAGCCATTATTTAGGGCATCGCCTAAGTATAATTTATTTCCTTGGACCAATGTAGCTTTTACTAAATTTAAAGGTTTTTTTTGATCTGCGGTAAAAGCAAAATAATTAACAACAGCAAAAGGATTTCTTAGAATCCCAACAATTTCACCATATGGCAAAGGATCCAATCCATAAAATCTTATTAAAGCTTTTGTTATTGCCCAAGCTTCATGTTTTAAATAAGCACTATTTCTTAATCGCCATGATTCAGGAATATAATCATGAAAAGATCCTTCTGATAAAGTACCCGGCATTGTTAATCTATCAGCAAATAACCCCAAATAAGGTGAACCGTAAAATGTGGCTTCCCCATAATTTTCATAATCGGTTGTTCTGTGAGCCTTAAATATTTCTTCGGCGATGTATGCGCCAATTATTTTTGCATCAGGATATTTTGGATTACTGGTTGTTCCTTCCCAAAGTAATAAAGTATAATTTAACTGACCATTAAAACCGTTACTGTGAATTGATTGAAAATAATCAGCGTCAAAATTATTTGCATCCTCAGTTATAACAGATAATGGCAAATCATCAGCAGTAGTGTTTGTTGTACGCGACATTTTTGTTACTGCACCAAATGATGTTAAAATGGAATTTAAATGCTGACCTTTCTTTAGATTACTTTCCGATTCCCAAAACCCTGTAGCCGAAATATATCTATCATCAGAATCATAACCGCCGTGACCCGGATTAATGTAAATTCTAATTCCATTGAAATCTTGAGCTATTACAAATCTTGCAATTAAAAATATCCAAATAATTTTTTTTAACATCTTAAACCTTAATTTTCAAATTGAAATTTGGAGATATAGATATCCCCATCAATAGTATTGTAAATTAGACTTTGCCCATCGTTTGACCATTCAGGATTTACTTCAAAAATATTTTCAGAGTCAGTAATTTGATATGATTTTTCTGTCTCAATCGAATAAACAAAAATGTCCGATGAAATATATTTTGTGCCGTCGTCTTTATCATTCATATATGAAATAAATTTATCATTGGGTGAAAATTTTGGGAAATGTGCTTCAGGAATATTAGCTAAAATCTTTCCATTCAAATCAGATATAAATGATCCTCTATTTCCAAAACTGAATGTTATCATAGTCTGGTCATTAGAAAGTGATGCCCAAACATAGATCCCATCACCAACCGGTTGTAACTCTTTTTTCACTTCATTATCAACCAAAATAATTTTACCATTATTTATAAAAACTGCCTTTTTCAAATTACTTGATTTTGCAGCTCGATTTTCACTTAACTTTTTTGTTTCAATTTCATTTTCATTTATCAGAATAATATCATCTGTAAATTTCTGACTTGGTAATTTTAAACTCCTTTTATTAGATTCAATTTGCTCCACTGTGTTGCTAATTATATCAAATGAATTCAAATCATGAAATTTCTTACCTTTTATAAACTTAGTTTCTCTAAAAATTATTTTATCAGATTGAGAAATTAAAGGATTGTAACCGGCTCCATCTTCGTTGGAAATTGTAGAGGTAGTTTTTGTTGCAGAATCAAAAAGATATAAACCTTTATAGTTTGATTTACTAAATACAATTTTAGAATCATTAAGTATGAATTTTGGATTGTAACCATTTTCTATTGGCAGCTTTTCTGTTTCAAGAACTTTTATATCTTGAGCAATATTGAAAATATTTAACGCTGATACTATAAAAAGAATTCTAATTATCATTATTTATTTCGTCTTTATGTTAAATTTAATTGTTTTGATTATACCACTTTGATTAGAATACACAATTGAATTATCAATTGGCGACCAATCCGGTTTATAACATTTATCGGCTGGATTTGTTTCAATATTCAAAATTATATTCGAATTAATAAAACCAACTTTAAATTTAGATTCTATTATTTGAACACCATCATCTTTTTCTTCAGAATAAATAACAAGATTACTATTTAACAGTTTATTCAAAAAATTTGCATTTGGATATACATTTATTGGTTTTGCATTAATGTCAAAAATTAATATTCCATTATTCGCAGTTAGACAGATAATATTTTTTTTATCTGTAGTATAACGGATATTGACAAATTTAAAATTTTTGTTGGAATATGAAATTGTATCTTTTCTTGAAGTTTGCTTAATTAGAATATTATTCTCAACAAAGTAGAAAGGTATTTCAAAATTCTGGTTAATTTTTCCATTTTGCAGATTAAGATTTTTTGGTTCATCATTTTCTAAAAAGTATAAATTTTCCTTAATCAATATTGGTATGGAAATTCTGTTTTCAGTTTTATAAATAACATTAAGTTTTTTATTTTCTAATGAATAATTTACAATAGAATAAATGCCGCCTCTTTTTTTACCTTGCATTGCTCTATTTCTAAAATAAATTTCTTTACCATTATCAGAAATTTGGAAACCATTTCCGCATTGAGGTAAATCAATAATTTTTTCATAGCTGTTATCATAAAAATTATAAAGCCAAATTTGATTAAAATCATTTATTGTAAAAAATAATGATTTTCCATCATTTGAAAATTTAGGATTTTGAAATTTACCGACTGATGAATCTGTAATAGCTTTACTTTCAAGAATTTCAATTATATAATTTTCAGATTTCTCAGAATATTTTTCATACTCTTCTTGATGAATAGATTTATGTTCTATTTGTTCAATTAATTTTTGAGAATTTTTTAATTCCTTATTATTTTGAGAGCAGCTTAATACAAAACATAATAGAATTAAATATCCAAATATTTTTATCATAATTTTATTTTAACAATATCATTTTTTTTGTTTCAAAATAATTATTGGTCTTTAAAGTGTAATAATAAATTCCGCTTGGCAAATTTTCTGCATTGAATGTTACTTCATAATGTCCAGCCAATTGATATTCATTTACTAAAGTTGATATTTCCCTACCAAGAACATCATATACAACTATTTTCACGTTTGCATTTTCACTTTTCACTGAAGTTGGGATTGTATAACCAATTGTTGTTGTCGGATTAAATGGATTTGGATAATTTTGATTCAGTACAAAATTACTTGGTAATTTATCAGTATTTTCAACTTTAACCGGAATTGAAAATTTTTCTTCAATTAAATTCCATAATTCATCACGTGTTCCATCATATCCCAAAGCCCACATTCCAATTCCTTTCAAATTTTTTTTTATTGCCAAGTCATATTTTAATCCTAAGCTAGAATCATTATCAAACCAAACTTGATGGTTTGTTGAATTCTCAACAAAATTATACCACGGATTTTTAAATGTGTTAGACCATTTTGTACCATGTGTTTCAGATTCACCTTGTGCTTCTCTGAACCTTACAGAATTTTGAAACTCAATAACTGAGGAACCCTCAGATGTGGATTGAGTCGTCCAATGTGGTCCGTAATAAGGAACACCTAAAATTAATTTATCCGGGAAAAAAGTAGTTGTTGTTGCATATTCAACATTTACAGTATTTGTAACGTTATAAGCTGAACCGCTTAACAAAGGAGCTGTGGGACCTGTATTTGTACTCCAGCTGCCGTAAAAATCGTAACCCATAATAAATAAATAATCGCAAGCCATTGCTAAGCCATTTAATTGCCAACCTCCCCAATTTACTGCAGGAGCCGCAAAAGAAACTTCAAGTTCAGGATCAATTGAATGTACTGAATCAGAAAGTTCCTGCATAAATTCATTTATTAATACTCCTCTGTCAGCTGAATTTAATCCTTCAAAATCAACATTTACTCCATCTAAATTGTATTGTTTTATTTTACTTTGGACTGCAACCATGAAAGCCCATCTGGTAAAAGAGTTTGTTAAAAGTCCGTGGATTTCACTGGAATTAAAATTAACGGCTACCATAATTACTTTTACACCATTTTCATGAGCATCATTAATTACATTTGTCCATGGCCATCCGGCAGGATTTGAAATTTGACCAGAAGCAGAAACTGTAAAATCAAATGCGGCTATATGTGTAAGCAAATCATATCTAAAATTGTTATGCGCACTATTTAAATATTCCCAATCCGGATAATATCCAAAAACAACTTTTGACAAATCATTTTTTGCCTGTTTATTAAGCGGTACTATTTCTGAATTATTTTCGTTATTTGAGTTTTTGGAAAGTTTAATTGATTTATACTTTTCGTATTCAATTTGATGCACACTTGGACCTTTTTGAGCAAAAACAAAAATTGCAAAAAATATAAATAGGGTAATTGTTTTTATTATTAAATGCATAATACCAATCAATTAGTTACAAAAAATTTAAAATAGAAGATAAACAATATGTTGCAATTAGCAATAATTTAAATAAATTTACTATTTTAGCAATCAAAATTGTAATTATATTAAAAAAGAAAAAGGCCAAAAAATGACATCAAGTAAAATTATCGATGCACTCAATCTGCAATTAAATAAAGAAATGTTCTCATCATACCTATATCTCTCAATGTCAGCATATTTTGATAACAAAAACCTTGCTGGAATGTCGCAATGGATGAAACTTCAGTCACAAGAGGAATATGCTCACGCAATGAAATTTTATGATTTTATTTTAAGATTAGGCGGTAAAGTTAAATTAACATCAATTGATGACCCTCAAACAGATTGGGATTCAGCCCAAAAAGTTTTTGAAGATTCTCTTCACCATGAAAAATTTATTTCTAAAAGTATCCATGAATTAATGGATTTAGCAACCGAAGAAAAAGATCATCCAACTAAAAGCTTTTTACAATGGTTTGTTGATGAACAAGTAGAAGAAGAAGACACCGTTCAGCAAATTGTTGATAATTTTGATTTAATTGGAGACAGTAAAGGCGGTTTATTTATGTTGGATAGAGAATTGGGTTCAAGATCTGCTGCCGGAGAAGCTGAGTAAAATTAAACTCAATTTTAAGAAATTTATTTTATCGGTTTATATCAAAAATATTTCTTTTTTTAAAGAAAATAGCTATATTAGAAATCTGTTATTTTTAAGTTTTGGAGAAAATAATGTCAAGAAAGTGTCAAGTGAGCGGTGTTGGACCAATTAGTGGCAATAGTATTTCGCATGCTCATAATAAAACGAAAAGAAGATTTTTACCAAATTTACATAAAAAAAGAATTTGGGTTAAAGAGTTAAATAGATTTGTGACTGTTAAATTAAGTTCAAAAGCTCTTAAAACTCTTGCCAAAAATGGTACTTCTGAATTAGCTAAATTAGTTCAAGAAAAGAAAATTAAAGTTTCTTAATATTTTTTTTTATTGGGGGACTATAAAAGTCCGGTTTTTGTTTGCACAGATTCCGGACTTTTCTTTTTTAAATTTAAGAAGTTGCCTTTCCATTTTAGATTCTTAGACAACTTCTTTATAGTGGGTTTTTAATTTCTGGATTTATCTTTAACAGTTTTTTCTGTTTTTGACTTTGTTCTGCTGCTTGTTGATTTTTTAGGAGAAGTTTTTACTTCCCTTTTATTTTCATTTGAACTTCTTTTTGAAATTTCGGGTTTAGATTTTTTTGAACTACTCTTTGAGATTTCATTTGTACTTAAATCTCTTTTATTAGTCTTCTCATTTGATTTATTAATTTCACTCTTTGGCAAATTTCTTTCACTTTTTATTTTCTCGTCAGATTTTCGTTTTTCAATTGTTCTATTGTTTTTTTCGTAACTTGAAGTTGATCTTTCAGGTTTTCTCTCAGCACCATTTAATACATCTCGTTTATTATTTGAGTTATCAATTCCTTTACTGATTTCTCTGCCGGAATCTTTATTTGAATCTCTTCTATTTATTACTATTTTATCAGAATCTAAAGATTTAAGCGAACTTCCTTTAACTACTTTTCTCTTATCAAATGAAGAACTTTTTACTGCTTTTTCTGATGGCACATATTCTATAATTGAGTTTCTTTTTCTAACATCTTTAGAATTGAAGTCATCAAAATTATTTGTTCTAGAAATCTCTCTAGTTGTTAATTTTCTACCTACTTTATCTTCAATAAATCTTCTGCTAATTCCGCCATTTACAATTCTGTTATTATCATCAAAATAGTTTGTTCTGTATTTTGTTTTGGTATAAATATTTTTCACATAATGTCTATCAACACAATGATGTCTAATATCGTAAGAAATAAAATGATTGTACTTTACAAAATTCCAATAAACGTGACCTGAATTCCAATTTATTGAGAAATAGATTCCGTGTCGATTATTAAATCTTGCATATGGAGGTAATGGAGCCCAACCAATATAAGCATCATTATATCTCCATTCTACCCAAGCTGGAGCCCAAACATTATCAGGCATCCATACCCAACCATAATAATCATCAAAATACCATCTTCCGTAATGATAAGTTGCCCAACCAAAAGGTTCATAAGAAACCCAATACCAGCCGTTTCTTGTCCATTCCCATCTTCCATCCGAATATGGGCGCCAATTGTAATCTGATTTATACGGACGCCAAACATAATCATCATAACCAATTTCAATCCATTCACCGTATGGTTCAAGCGAACCGTAAAAATAATTTACATCTATATCTAAATAATATTTAGAATGAGCACTTGCAGAACTTATAAATATTCCAAAAAATATTGCTGATATTAACATTAACTTTTTCATCATACACCTCGCTGTTTTGATTCTACTTTGAGATATTCATGAATGATGCCAGATAAATATCTTTGTTTTTCGATCATTTTCACAATATTTAAAAATTGTGTGTATATTTTTTTATACACTTATTACACAATTTTGTCACCACAAATTTCACCGATTCTCTTTTAATTATTTAGTATTTTTAGGTAAATAAATTGAGGGAAAGATGAAAATAAAAATTAGTTATATGATTACTTTTATAGTTTTATTTGTTATTTCATGCACAAATCAAAATGGAGATATAAATACAGACATGTTAGATTCGCAAATTGCTAAATACGTAAAAACAGAGATAAAATATGATGAAAATCTTTTAGATGAGAATCAAAAGATAGTTGTTCAAAAATTATATGAAGCTGCTAAAATAATTGATGAGATTTTTCTTGAGCAAGTTTACTCAAGAAATTTTGAAATAAGAGATGAATTACTAAAATCTAATGATCCGGCTGATAAGAAAAAATTGGAATATTTTAATATAAATTTTGGACCCTTTGACAGACTTGATCATGAAAAACCATTTATTGGAACAACTCCAAAACCTTTAGGAGCAAATTTCTATCCAGAAGATATGACAAAAGAAGAATTTACAAATTGGATTAAGGAACATCCTGAAGATGAAAAAGCTTTTACAAGTGAATTTACAATAATAAGAAGAGAAGGTGAAAAATTAATTGCTGTTCCCTATTCTGATTATTACAGAGAAAATTTAGCAAAAATATCAAATCTATTAAGAGAAGCAGCTGAATTTGCAGAAAATGAAACATTAAAAAATTATCTGCTTTTAAGAGCTAAAGCATTTGAAACAAATGATTATTATGAAAGTGATATGGCTTGGATGGATTTAAAAGATCATACAATTGAAGTTGTAATTGGACCTTACGAAGTTTATGAGGACGCAATGTTCAACTATAAAGCATCATATGAATGTTTCCTTACATTAGTTGATCCGGAAGAAACTCAGAAATTAAAAACTTTTGCTAATTATTTAAATGAAATGGAAGCAAATCTTCCAATACCTGATGAACATAAAAATTTCGATAGAGGTAGTGATTCTCCAATAATGGTTGTGCAAGAAGTTTTTGGAGCTGGTGACACTAAAGCAGGTGTTCAGACTTTAGCTTTTAATTTACCAAATGATGAAAGAGTAAGAAAAGCCAAAGGTTCTAAAAAAGTAATGTTGAAAAATCTGCATGAAGCAAAATACGAAAAATTGTTAAAACCAATTTCAGAAATTGTACTCGATCCAGGTCAGTTGAAATATGTCACTTTCGATGGATTTTTCACTCACACATTAATGCATGAAATGTCTCATGGCATTGGACCCGGATTTATAAAAGTTAATGGAAAAGAAACAGAAGTAAAAAAAGAATTAAAAGAAACTTATTCAACTTTAGAAGAATGTAAAGCTGATATTTTGGGAATGTTCAATAATAAACTAATGATTGATAAAGGTATTTTACCGGCTTCATTTGAAAATGAAATGTGGGTTACATTTTTAGCCGGAACCTTTAGAAGTGTAAGATTTGGAATTAATGAAGCTCACGGCGGAGGTAATGCAATAATTTATAATTACCTCTTAGAAAATGGAGCTTATGAATTTGATAAATCAACAGAAAAAGTAAAAGTTAATTTTGATAAAATTTATTCAGTTTTAAAGGATTTGGCAAACAAAGTATTAATGATTCAGGCAATCGGTGATTACCAGGCAGCTTTAAACCTAAAAGCAAAATATGTTGTCCAAAGTGAAAGTATGAAAATATTAGTTGATAAACTTGCAATTTTACCGGTTGATATTAAACCGGAATTTGAAATTGAGAATAAGTAAAAAAATTTTTATCATTTTTTGAATAAAATTTAATTTTTTCTAAAAAGTCAATTGTTATAATTATAACAGTTGACTTTTATTTTACAAATACGATTATTTTTTCATATTATTTTTTCCATAATAATTTTTAACAATTTACACTTTCAGAAAAGAGCAATCCATGACTAGCAAAATTTCCATAATTCTATTTTTAATAGCACTGTTACAAATTAATGGTCAGGGCAAATTTAATAATTCAATTACAGCAAAAGTTATTGATGAAACCACAAATGTACCTTTGGAATTTGCAAATGTTGTTTTATTGAATAATTCAGATAGTTCGCAAGTTGCTGGTACGGTAACAAATAGTGAAGGGTTTTTCACCTTAACTTCATTAAAACCAGGTAATTACATACTTAAAATTAGTTTTATTGGTTATGATGCCATTTCAAAAAATAATATAAGCGTAAAATCAGAATCAAAATTGGATTTAGGAGAAATTAAATTATTTCCAAAATCTTTTAGTACTGATGATGTTATTGTTAGTGAAGATAGAGCTCCAATATCGTATGAAATAGATAAAAAAGTAATCAATGTGAGTGAGCAAATAACGGCTCTTTCCGGCAGCGCAGTAGATGTTTTAGAAAATGTACCATCAGTTACTGTTGATATTGAAGGAAATGTTTCACTCCGAGGAAGTGGAAGTTTCAGAGTTTTAGTTGATGGTCGGCCAACAATAATGGAATCCAATGAAATTTTACAGCAAATGCCTGCAAGCTCTATTGAAAATATTGAGATAATTACAAATCCATCGGCAAAGTATGATCCGGAAGGTACGGCGGGAATTATCAATCTTGTATTGAAGAAAAATAAAAACGTAGGATTTAGCGGATTAGCAGAAGTCAATAGCGGTTTAAGAAATAAATACGGCGGACAAATTTTAGGTGATTACAAAACAACCGACCTTACATATACACTAGGTCTTGATTATAACAACAGAAATTATTTCCGTGATGAAGAAGAAATTAATCGAACGACTTATCTGGGAAATACAACTTTTAGAAACTCTTATGGTGAAGCAGATAGCAAACATAATTTCTTTGGTGTAAGAGGTGAACTTGGGATGAAATTTTCAGATGCCGATTATTTTATGGTTGGTGCTAGGTATAGAGACAGAGAACATGGTAGCAATTCAACACAGAATTATTTAGAATGGAATGAAGCAGATCCGAATAAAATAAATTATTTAAGTAATTCCGATCGATCGAGAGCTGGAGATAATTATTCACTCTATGTCAATTATGACCATAAATTTAATCCCAACGGGCATTTGCTGAAAGCTGAAGTTCAGGTTGAACAAGGTAACGCAGATGAAAGAACACTAAATGAATTACTAGATGGCAATAACAATATTACAAGCGGAAGAGTTTCTACTGAAAAAGGACCTGAAACAGAGATTGAAACCAGAATTGATTATACATTACCATTTAGTGAAAAATCAAAATTTGAAGCCGGTTACCAAAATGAAATTGAAAATTCAAATGAAATTACAGGATTACTTGATTACGATGCAGTTTCTAATTCGTACTTGTCTCTTTCTGAATATGATAAAGATGTAGTTTATAAAACAAATCAACATTCTCTTTATTCTCTATTTGCATCTGAATGGAAAGATTTAGGATACCAATTTGGCTTACGTGCAGAATATACAGATAGAGAAATTACGCTGAACAAAAGGAATGAAAATTTTGTAATTGACAGAGTAGATTTCTTTCCTTCATTTCACACATCTTATAAATTAGGCGGCGGTCATGAAGTAATGGCAAGTTACACCAGACGTATTGAAAGACCCAGAGGTTGGGAACTTGAACCATTTGAAACTTGGATGGATGCTTATAATGTAAGAATTGGGAATCCTGCATTAAAGCCTGAATATATTGATTCATATGAAATGGGATACCAAACTGTACTAGGCGGTTTAGTTTTTTCAATGGAAAATTATTACCGGGTTAATCATAATAAAATTGAAAGGCTGAGATCAGTTTATGCAGAAAATATCACATTAAGTTCGACAGATAATGTTGGAACAGATTATTCATTCGGAACTGAGCTAATGTTTAATTTTGATCCTATTCAACCTTGGAATATTAATTTGATGGGAAATCTTTACAATTATAAAATTGAAGGTGTAATTTTTGATGATCCGTTTTCAAGAGAAAGTTTTAACTGGAATACAAGGTTCAACAATATTGTCAGACTTACATCAAGTACAAGATTACAATTTAATTTAATGTATAACAGTCCATCTGTATCTTCACAAGGAAAGCGAGAAGGATTTTTAACTACAAATTTTGGTATTAGACAAGATTTATTCAACAGGGCATTATCTGCATCACTACAAATTCGTGATGTATTTGGAACGTCCAAATATGAATATACCTCTGAAGCAATTAATTATTACAATTATAATTACGTTACCCGTGAATCTCCAATGGTTATGCTTAATTTAAGATTTAGTTTCAATCGCCAAGGGAAAGATAGAGAAGGTGAACGCGGTGGTGACCAAGGAATGGATATGGGCGGAGGAGATAATTTTTAAGTTTATAATTAACTCACTTGTCATTCCCACGAAAGTGGGAACCTAGTGAGAATTCAGAAGTAATCCATTTTCGAAAATCAAAATTATAATTATCTATCCTCATCATTCCCAGTTTGACTGGGAATACAATTATTCTTAATAAGTAGTCTTTTAAAATAACAACTTGTATTGTTCGTCATTCCTACAAAAGTAAGAATTTAGTATGTATTCGATTGAATTTCCTTTTTTAATATCCTAACGTTTTTACGTCTCAACAGTTCTCCTAATTCAATCCATCTTCACATTCATATAGCCAGTCTTGAACACCTTGGATAATTTGCGCAACAATTTTTTCTTTAAATACACCATCCATTAATTTCATTTCATCATTGGGATTGCTCATAAATGCTGTTTCAACTAAAACGTTTGGTATTTCTGTCGGTGAGTTCAGTGTGAAATTAAAATTGCCTACATTTCCGAATTGCTCCAATCCTAATTCCAGCATTCTTTTATAAATTGCAACTGATAAAGGTCGATAACAAATATGTTTATAGTAGGTACTTGTGCCGCTTGTTCTCAAAGGATCAGAAGCGTAACCAATTGAGTTTGCATGTATACTTATCAAAATATCACCATCAAATGAATCTATCTTTTTTAATCTTTCACTATTTAAAGAATATGTGTCGTCTTCTCTTGTTTTGAAAACTTTTGCACCTTTACTGATAAGTGCAATTTCTAATCTATTAACAATATCCAAATTAACATCTTTTTCTAGTAATCCGGTTGAACCAAGCGATCCCCTATTTTCACCGCCATGACCGGCATCAAGCACAAATTTAAGATTAGAAATATTTAATAATTTTGGCTGCTTTTTAATTTTAATTTCTAAAGAAGTTCCGCTATAACTAATTTTATAACCCCAAACTTGAGAATGAACTGGTTCAACAATAATTCTAAATAAGTCTTCCTCAACTTGTTCATAATATAAATTTTTAATTTCTTCAGTAGTCAAATGTTGAGTAATCCAATTGCTGTTAGAAGTAGCACCATAAACATCAACAATAATTCTAGTTGGATTAACTTCTTGTCTTGTCGAATATGGTAATTTTTCACTCATTCTAATTATAACTTTATCCCATTCTTTTCCGCCGTATGCAGCCCAAGAATCAGTTAAAGATTTTGGAGTAAATGTTCCAACCGGTAATAACTCAACTTGATCTTCAGGAATCCATGCAATTTGATTTTCCGTAAGTCTAACTCTGTATTGATCTCCAACCTTACCATCAATTGCTAACTTAATTCCCTCTTCTAAAAATGCTAATTTTGCTCCGCCTAATCTATCAGTTCCTAATCCATAATTCAGAAAAGGTCTATCTCCAATTGTAACACCAACTCTTGGCAATGATTTTGGCAGAATTGAAATTTTTGCAGATGACTTTTTTTCAAAAACTTCTCCATCCTTTTCTAATCTAAAATTAATTGCAATATTCTCAATATTCTCTTCTTTATTAATTTTGTAAATGCCAGTATAAATTCCTCTAACTCCATCTGTTTGAGATGTTGGCAGCTCAGTCATTTGAATTCCATCCATGAATGTAACTTTAGCATTTGGAGTTCCTTTAATTCTAACTTCTAAAATATCACCGTAATCAAGCCAAAGATCTTTATCTGGAAGCATCATTTCATCTTCAATAACTATTACATCCTCATCTGTTGAAATAACTTTATCATCTTCTCTTATAATTATAAACGTTTCTGTAACTTTTTCACCATTGTTAATCGATTCTATTTCAAATTTATTTTCACCCATTTGCAGTTTCATCAAGTCAACAAATGCACCGGATGGATAAACTTTTAATTTTTCACCATTAATTTCAACAGAACTATTTGGTAAAGTGTTAGCGGCTAATCTATATCTTGATAAAGTTGTGGTAGTTTCTTTTTCTTCAGGCACAACAATGGACACATAATTTTTTTGTCCATAAATAAAATTTGACATAATGAATAAAACTGAACTTGCAACAAATATAAATACTCTCAAATTTCTTTTCACAATAATACCTTTCTTTGTTCAACTAATTATAAAAACTGTTAAATTACCTTCTTAATTTTTCAATTTAATTTAAAATATAAAAACGTTATGGATAAAGAATTAAAATCATTTTTCAAAGATACTAAACCTAATAAAATTTATACTTATAAGGAATTTCTTGAACTATCAGAAACTAATATTACAAATACAAATATTGATGCGCTTACTGATAAAGAAAAAATTTATTTTGATTACAGTAAAATAAATCTGCAGCGTACAAAACGCATTGAAAAAACATTTAAACCTAACCAAGATATTGTTGATCTTGTAAATAAAATTGATAGAAAGATTTTATTCTTTGTTATTACAGAAGACTGGTGCGGCGATTCTGCACAAAATTTACCTTACATAGAAAAATATCTTAACTTCAATCCCCTTTTAGAAATGAAAGTTATTTTACGCGATTCGAATTTAGAAGCAATAGACAATTATTTCAAAGAAGGTAATCCAAGAAGCATTCCAAAAATTGTTGGATTTAATGAAAATGGAAAAGAATTATTTATTTGGGGACCACGACCAAAATTTGCACAAGATTTAGTTCAGCAGCTTAAAGCAGAAGGTTATACAAAAGAAGAGTTTAATAAAGAACTGCATTTATGGTATGCAAAAAATAAAGGGAAAGAATTAGAAAAAGAATTAGTTAATATCTTTAGAAATCTTATAAAATAAAATTACTAAGATTCCGGAAAATTTCTGCCGAAATTTCCGGAAAGACATTTTGTGTAACTATTTTTTATCATCTAGAATAAATGGAACGGTAATTTCAATATTCGATTCAACATTTTTACCATTTTGTTTTGCCGGCATAAATTCAGTTTTAATTACTGCAGATTTTGCCGCTTCATCACAACCATAACCTAAACCTTGTTTTACTTCTGTTGAAATAACAAATCCAATATCATCAACTTTTACGTTCAAAATAACTTCTCCGCTAATGTTATTTCTTTTTGCATGTGGCGGGTAATTTATTTTTTTAATTAATTCAGTAATTCCGCCAATCGGCTCAGGACATTCGTCAACATCGCAAATAATAAAATCCTTTTGCTTACTAGAATCAATTTTAGATTCAGAAGTTAACTCACTTTTTTCTGAAGCTATAATTGTTGGTTTATCTTCAGCTTCTTTAATTCTAAAATTCAATTTAAATGTTACTTCAGTTTCTACAATTTCACCATTATTTTCACCCGGAATAAATTTAGTATTTTTAACGGCTTCAATTGCAGCTTCACTACAACCTAATCCAAGACCTTGCAAAACTTTGATATTTTCTGATATTCCTCTTTTATTAATTGTGGTTGTTATTAAAACGGAACCTTCCAATTTATATTGACGCGCAAGTTTTGGGTAAATTATATTCGATTCTATTTCTTCAATTCCGCCAACGGGCTCAGGGCAAATTTGTGCTGAACAAATAAAATCATCATTTTCAACATTTTTCTTTCTTTTACCTTCTTCATAAGCAGATAATGGAGCGATGTAATCTTTATCAAATTCAATATTTTTTACACTTTTTAGTTCGCCAAATTCATAATTTTTAACTTCAGCCAAAGCGCCATTTTCGTAAAATCTTCTGCTAACACCATGCAGCATTCCATCACTATATCTAATTTCATCTTTAAGTAAACCAGTGGGATAGAAGTTTTTTGTTAATCCATTTAATTTACCATTTGAGTAATTTTTTTCTGTTCTTATATTGCCGTTTTCATAATACCAGTATGAAGTTCCCTCTAGAATATCATCAACAAAAGCAATTCTGGATTCAACTTTACCTGACATGTGGTAAGTTTTAACTGTTCCGTTTTGTGCAGATATATTGGAAATTAAAAAGATAATCAGTAAAAAAAGTTTTTTAATTATGGAAATCATAAGATTTTTGTATTGGATTTTTGTGTAATTTTGAATTGTAATAATTAAAGGGAATTATGTTCAAATATTCATATAATAAATTTCTAATTCTATTTTTATTATCAACTTTATTAAATCTAAATGCTCAAAACAGAATTGATGTTAAGAAGCTTAAAAGTAATTTTGTTATAAGTGAAAATAAAGAAAAATATTATTCAAATTTAGTTAAAAATGTTAACACTACTTTTTCAGAAACGGCAATCTCAAATTCTGAATTATGGGTTAAAGCTTTAAGAGATGCTCAATCAATATTTTTAAAGAATAATTTAGTTGAATCTGGAATACAAAAATCTTTAACTCAAACAATTGACATAAATCTGAAACTTCAACGTGTAACATTAGAAGTTGCATATTCTCTTTATCAGAATAATTTTTCCAAAGAGGTTTTAAATATTTTTGAAAAAACTCAAGATCCAATATCATTTGCAATTAGCGCTCTTTATTTACAAACATCAGATATTTCTAATTCACAAATATTTGATTTTGATGAAATTCTTAAGCAGAAATTTCCAAATTATGACCAAAATAGTATTCTAATAAATCTTAAAAATGAACTGACAAATAACAATTCAGAAAATATTAGTGAAGCACAGCTTAAAGATTTGCTAAATCATAATTTTCAAAATGGTAAAACTATTGTTTATTCAATTCATAGAAAAAACAGAATTTATCCGGGTATCGCAATTATTAAAAAAACCGATGGGAATTTTTTGAAGAATGATGATGGAACAATATTTAATATTCAACAATTAGCTCTTTCCTATTCAAATTTACCGGGTTACATTCCAAACGGAAATACTCCGCAAGGTGTTTATTCAATTGTAGGATGGTATATTTCTCCTACTGAAACAATTGGACCGACTCCTAATTTATTGGTCAGGAGTCCTTTTGAAGTTTCAACCGAAATTTTTTATCACGGTAAACAAAAGAAAAACAGTTGGAATTTTTTTGAATATATAGAATTACTCCCAGAATCTTTACAAAATTATCATCCATTATTTGAAACTTATAATGCTGGTAAATCAGGAAGAAAATTAATTATTGCACATGGTTCAACGGACGAAACAAAATACTATAAAGATCAGCCGTATTATCCATTAACACCAACAAGGGGCTGTTTAAGTTCAAAAGAAATTTGGTCTGAATCAACAGGTTATTGTATAGAAAGTGATCAGGCAAAACTAATAAATGCTTATAAATCAGTTGGCAATAAAAATGGTTTTTTAGTAGTTTTTGAATTAGATAATCAAAACAAACCGGTTACTATTGAAGAAATTAGTAAATTATTAGATCGATAAAGAGCCCTCAAAGACGAGAAGGGGTCGCCAATGAGGGCCAGGGTTTGGGGGTATTCATATGTTTGAATAGTCCAAAAACCCTTGTTTTTAAAAAATTTAAAATTTTTTTTAATATTTTTTTAAAAATTATTCCCCTTAAAAATGAATATTTTTCAAATTGAAGATTTAAGTTTAGAATTACAATCTCATTTAACAGTTGAAAAATCCCCTGTTGTTCAGTTCAAATTGATCAATTCTTTTTTTAATAAAATTATCCTCACTAATAATTATGCAGTAATTGAAGCTTATTTAACAGAATTTATACCAATTTACTTAGATATTATAAAATCAATAAGTCTTTTTGGAATTGCGCAGGAAAAAATTTATGAGGAAATAAATTATTTAGAAAAGTTCAGTAAAAATGAAAATTTTAATGATTTTAAAATAGATTTAAATAAGAATCTGGAAAGATTAAAATCTGAATCACATCAAATTTATGAATGTTTAGATGGCAAAGAATTTACTTTTGAAAAAACTAAATTATCATTTCCAATTAATATTCACACAAAATCTAAAGATAATTGGTATGGACAAATTGAAACCTTTACCATTAAAATTCATAAAGACAGCACACTTTCTCAGAATAAATTTCTGATAGTTCCTTCGTCAGGAAAAATTGAAGATCGATTATATGAACAATTGCAAATTGGATGGAAAATCGCTATAAAATTCCTTAAAAAATTCTATAAATCACCAAGTAAATTCCACGAAATAGTTTTAATATTTGATCATAAAATTGGAAATTTGGAAGGATATTCTCTTGGCATTGCAATAACTCTGGGCTTTATTCAAGAATTATTTAAGTTTTATAATACAAACCTTTCTCTTTCATTAAATGGAAATGTTACTTTTACCGGCGGATTTACAGAAAATGGTGACGTTAAAACTATTGGAAAAGAAATAATTGAACAAAAAACTGAAACAGTATTTTACTCTCAATACAATTACTTTGTTGTCCCAGAACTTGATTCAAACTTTGCTAAAAATAGGTTAACTGAATTAAAAGAAAAATTTCCGGAAAGAAGATTAAAAGTAATAAACATTGAAGATTTTGATGATTTGCTAAATCGCAGAGAAATTGTAAATATAGAAAAAGCAAAAGTTAATGAGAGAGTAGGCAAATTACTTAAAAAAAACAGCGTCATTATTTTTCTTTTGGCAATTATTTTTTCAATTATGGGTCTTTATTTAACCTATAGCATTGATAATAATCCAAATGGTTTTAAAATTGTAGGAACAACTGTTCATATAATAAATCAACATGGAAAAATTCTTTGGTCAACAAAACAAAGCTTTGGTGAAAAATCTCTACAAATTGGAACAGATGATAGACATGTTCATTTATTATATGACATTGATAATGATGGAACAAATGAAGTTTTACTAGCTAATGAACTAAATGATAATGAAACTCAGGATAAATTTAGAAAAATTACATGTTACAATAATTTTGGCGAGATAATTTGGACGTATAGATTCACAGATTCAATTTCAACAGCAAATGAAGTTTATGATTATAGAGACTATAATTCATATATGCTAGGAATTGTTAAAGAAAATGATAAAATTATTTTATTAGGTGTTGCAAGACATTTATATATTCCTTCGGCAATATTTAAGTTAGATATAAAATCTGGTAAAAGATTAAATGGAACTTTGTGGAGTCAAGGCCATTTTAGAAGAGGTACTGTTGGTGATTTTAATAATGATGGTAAATATGAAATTTTTATTGGTGGAATTTCAAATGATATGGAATCAGCATTTGTATTATTTGTTGAGTCCGATTCTCTCTTTGGCCAAACTCCAAACGATATAGTTCAATTTAAGAATATTCCAAAAGCTAATCTACAACATTATTTTTTATTGGGAAAAACTGATGTCTGTAAATTTTTAAATCTAAGGTTTAATAATGTCACTGTATCACACTATGATGCAAGAACTGATGAATTCTATGTAAATACTTCCGAAGGATTTTTAAAACAACCAATTGGTGTTGTTTACAGATTTTCCAATGATTTTTCCGTAGTAAAAACTCAAATTGGTGATGATCTTCAATTTATTAGAGATAGTCTTGTAATAAAAGGTATGCTCAATCCTCCACTTACAAATGAACCTGAATTTTCCCAAATCCTTTTAAATGGAATAAAAAAATGGGATGGTCAGAAATTTGTAAAAATTACAAATCCATAATTTTTTTTAAAATTTTTATCATTTTTTTCAAAAAGTACTTTTTTTGGACTATAATACCAATACAATGAGGATTTATGGTAATAATTGAAAAAGATTTGTTTAATTTTATTTTTTATCCTGAGCATTTAGCAAAGGATAAGTACAAATATATTGCCTCTCATAAAAAAACTTATGATAAGGAAATTAATTTATTATTACTTATTAAGAAGTACTTAAAAGAGAAAATTTCCGGAGAATTATTAAATTCAATATTAAACAGAATAGACCTAAAAAAGAAAAATTCCATTGTCTGTTTAGAAAAAATAAATACTAAAAATGTTTTAAAATCAGATCATTTGGTTTTGGCCGCTGCAAGTCCACAATTAGAAAAAATAATGAGAACTGAAACATTTAGGGATAAGGATTCCAAATATTTAATAAAAATAATAAGTGATAATGAACAGAATAAGGTGATAATTTTTAACAAGGATGATTTAGAAATTCAAAACTTAAAAATGCAAGTTGAACCTTCTGGAGATATTTTTTTCATTGAATCAACTTCAAATCCAATAATTATTAAGCCAAAACAGAATATTGAAAAAATTTCATTGATACATTAGTAAATCAGTTTTTTCTTCCCTTTCCAAAAATCATTCAGTTTCATTTCTTAAAATTTTAGTTAGGATTTTAATTATTTTTATCCGGATCGATAATAAAATTTGCATAAAGTAATTCCTGACTTTTTTTATAACTCATAAAAAGGATTATTTTGAAGTTTAATGAATTTTGTATCTATATTGTTTTATTATTAGTTATTGCGTTTAATAGTAAAAACTTTTCTCAAAATGATGAAAATTACTTTAAAGGAAGAGTAATTGACGGGCAAAATCTGGAAGTTTTACCTTTTGCTAATATTTCATATGAAGGGACCACAACCGGAACTACATCAGACGAAAAAGGATATTTTCAACTTCCTTTTTTAGCTAACTCAAATTTAATTGTAAGTTATGTTGGATTTAAAAGCTTAATAATTCCATCTAGTAATATTAAAAATGATTCAGAAAATTTATTTACACTTTTCCCAATAGATATTTTTCTTCAGGAAGTAACTGTTTATTCAAGTCAATCTCTGGATTCTGATATTCTTGAATCAAATAATTTATCAATTCAAAGTGAGCGAATTAGAGAAATCTCTTCAGCAATGCCTGATATTTTAAGATCAGTGCAAGCTTTGCCCGGAATTGCCGTAAATAATGAATTTAAAGCTGATTTTAATGTTAGAGGCGGAACACAGGATGAAAATCTTGTTTTAGTTAACGGTGCTCAAGTCTATGAACCATACCATATTAAAGAAGTTGCAAATGCCAGCGTCGGAATTTTTAACGTAGATCTCATTAAAAAAGTTGATTTAATAACTGGCGGCTTTAGTGCAAAATATGGCGATAAAATGAGTTCCGTGCTTAATATTCAATATAGAGAAGGTGATAAAGAACATTATAAAGGGGCAGCATCTTTAAGTTTAGCTTATGGCGATGCATACGCTGAAGGTCCTATTACTGAAAATAGTTCATTCATTTTGGGATTCAGAAAAAGTTATATGGAATATGTTTTGTCTTTAATTGATTATGAAGATATTAATACTATGCAGCCATCATTTTATGATATCCAAGGTGTGGTTTCATATAATTTTTCACCCACAAATAAATTATTATTTGAATTTATTCATTCAGGTGATGATTTTAGTTATACTCCAAGCCGAAATTATCCCGGAAGTCCATCCAATATAAATTACAATAATGAACCTGCGACATCAAGAAGTATAAAAACTGAAGATGAAAATAACTTAGCAACCTATTACACTAATTTGTTTGATGTACAAAGCATAAACACATTATCTAATAAATCTATTCTGAATTTTGAATTATCTTATTATTCTCAAACAGATGATGAATACAGATTATTTGAAAGAATTCAAGCTCGAGATATAAAAACTTCCACAACAAATTCACATTTTTTTGATAGCTTATACACCAACCGATTAACTTATGACAGTCTTGAAATTGAGACTTTAGAAATCAAATCAAATTTAATATATCAGTTTAATCCTAATTATGAGATTAATGTGGGAGCAAGCTTTCAGAAAATATTTTATATGCAATCAACTAATGATTTGTGGACTTACACATACTCAAATAATTTAGATGACGTTAATAATGTAGAAAGAGAAACTTTAGTAAGAAAAGGTAGTTTTGGTGATGATGTTCCGGTTAATACAGAATCCTATAAGTATAATGCATATATAGAGAATATATACCAGATTAATCAAGATATTACAATAAATTTGGGCGGAAGAATTGATTATTTTGAAATAAACAAGGACTTAACATTTAGTCCAAGATTCAATTTTGCGTATAATTTGGGAGCAAACACAATTTTAAGAGGAGCATGGGGACATTTTTATCAGTCACCTAATTATAGGCAATTACTTTATTCTGAATCATCTGATACAAATACTCAATCACAAAAAGCAATACATTATATTTTGGGAATTGAAAATACATCCTATTTTTCAAATTCACTTAGTAATTTCTTCAAAATAAAGTTAGAGGGATATTATAAAGATTATTATGAAGCAATTTCATCCTGGTACGGTACTTTTGAAAGATTAGAATATTCAAGAAATAATGATGCAAATGGAAATGCCAAAGGAATGGATTTATATGCAGTTTTAAGTTTACCCGGTTTTTATACTTGGTTAAGCTATGGTTTATTATTTGCAGACGAAGATAAAATTGATGATGAATTTGGAGAATATCCTAGATATACTGATCAACGACACTCAATTTCACTGGTCACAAATGTTTATTTAGGCAATGATTGGAGCATAAGTTTAAAGGGATTTTACGGAAGCGGATTTCCCTACACTCCAAAAGAAGCAGTTCATTTAGGTAATAATATCTGGGATTGGAAAGATGGTGAAATACATTCAAAAACTTTACCGGCTTATAAAAGAGTTGATCTTAGAGTAAGTAAAACATTCAAATACGAAAATTCTGATTTAGATATTTTTATTGATGTAAGTAACATTTTCAATTTTAAAAATGTCTTCAATTACAAATACGATACGCCCGGTTATGGCAAGCCATCAGTTGAGGAAGTTTTACTTTGGCCGATTATTCCATCTTTTGGAATTAGGTGGCAATTTAATTAATACTATTTTTATAGAGTACTTTGTTATTGTATTTTTATTTTATCAAAAAAAGGCTGATTTTTTCAAATCAGCCCTATAAAATTATTGTGATCTTAAGAAATTAACTTTTTATTTAGTTAATCCAACAGCTAATTCCCAATCAAAATATGCTTCCAAATATTCATAAGTTGCTACATAATAATTTAGTTGAGCTTGATCATACGCTAGTCTTGCATCTTTTAATTCAAGTTGAGTTGAAAGCCCATTATCTGAAGTAATTTCTGCAATATTAAATGCTTTTTTTGCAATGTTAAGTGTAGATTCAGCTGAATTAATTCTTTTTTCTGATTCAGTAAGTTTTAATTCCAAATTATTGATTTCAATAAATATCTGATCTTCCATTTTATTTAATTCAAGATCAGCTTTATTTAACTCAATTTCAGCTTTTTGAACTCTTGCACTTGTTCCCCAACCTGAAAAAATAGGAATGTTCAAACTTAAGCCGGCAATTAAATAATTATTTTCTCTCTCCAATTTAAATTCATCAGAAAGTGCTGAGTATTGATAGACAAAACTTGCCGCAAGTGTGGGAAGATGTGACGAAAATTCAACATTTACATTCGATTCACGCAATTTTCTTTCCCATAATTTCGCATTATAATCTGGTCTATTATTTAAGATATCAACCATTTCCATTTTAGAAGCTTTTATATCAATATCTTGCAATTTTCCGACTATCTCAAAATTTTCTTCAACATTAATTCCAGCCAAAGATTTTAAGCTATTTAACGCTAACTGATAATTTCTTTCTGACTGAGTCAAGTTCGGAATCAAATTTTGCCATCTAACTTCTGCTTGAAGCATTTGAAGTTCTGAAGCTAAACCAACTTCATATTTTTTCTTCATGTTCAAATAATTTTCATGAGCATTTTTTTCAGATTCTTTATTTACCTGCCACACTTCATTTAATAATAAAGTTTGGTAAAATGCTTTTTTGCTGCCATTTATTATAGCTTTTTCTGTAGCATCATAAACATGACTTGATAATTCTTCATATTGTTTCGCAGCTTTTATTGCATTAAATACAGAGAAGTTAAATATTTGTTGGCTTACTACAGCTTGTCCGTTAAATTCATTATTATAATTAATTTTGAATTTGGAAGTAACATTTGGCGCTTCCGGATTTAAATCATTAGCATTAAAATACATATATGCTTCATTTAGATTTCGATTATACCCTGCTTTGGCCGAAATATTAGGATAAGCTGCAGCGCGTGTCATTGCATCTTGAGTTTCAGATATTTCTAAATCTTTTGCCGCTAGCATAATATCTTTGTTATTCTGCTTAACCAGATTTAAAAAGCTTTCGAGATCATATGTTTGAGCATTTAGATTTATTGCAGCAAACAATAAAGTAAATAATAAAATCATTTTATTTCTCATTTTTTACCTCAGCAACTTTCTTTTCTCTATGTACAAATTCATACAATGCTGGAATAACAAACAAAGTTAGTAATCCAGAAACAATTAAACCGCCAATACTTACAACACCAATTGGTTGTCTGAATTCTTTTCCTGCAGAACCAATTCCAAGCGCCATTGGTGCCATACCAAACATAATTGCAATTGTAGTCATTAATATTGGTTTTAATTTAGTAGGCGCAGCTTCTAGTAATGCTGATTTAACATCTTTGCCTTTCTTAATTAAAACATTAGTGTAGTCAAGAATCAATATCGCGTTGTTTACAACAATACCAATTAGCATAACTATTGCCAACATTGCCATAACACTTAAATTTAGACCGGAAAAATATAAACTTATAAATACACCAATCATGGCTAACGGTATTGTTGATAGTATCATTATTGGTTGTGTAAAACTTTCCAAAATTGCGGCTAAAAGCATGTAGGTCAATATAAAAGCCAGAATAAAGGCAAATCCCATATCTAACACTGCGGCCTGCATCATTTCTGCACTTCCAGACCATTTAATTTTGTATGATCCCGTCAAATCTAAAGCATCTATTTCTGCTTGAATTTCATTTGTTACATCACCTAATGCATAACCTTCTGCAACGTCTCCGGAGAATTGAATTGTTCTGGATTTATCTCTGTGCAAAATTCTACTATAGCCTTCAGAGAATTTAACTTCTGCAACCTGACCTATTTTATATTTTCCCATTGGTGAAATAATTGTCAGGTTTGCAATTTTTTCAGGTGAATCAACTGAATTATCATCCAAAGTAATTCTGATATCATATTCTTCTCCATCATCAGAATATTTTGTTGAAATCAGTCCTTCCATACTTGCACGTAACGTCATAGCTAAATCATAAACAGTTAATCCAGTATTTGATAATTTAATTCTATCTGGTATTAATGTAATTTCAGGTTTACCTGATCTGGAACTTGTATTGAGATTTGTTAATCCAGGAATTATTCGCAGCTTATTATACAAATCAGATTTAATTTCCTCTAGTTTTGCATTATCACTGCCTTGCAAGAAAAATAATATTGGAGATTGATTTCCTCCGCCTACACTTGTTGCAGCAGAAATTCTGAACATTGCATTAGGAACGTCTGATAATTCTTTTGTTAAAACAGTCACCATTTCATCCGTTCTCATTGCTCTTTCTTCAACAGGTACTAATTCAACTTTTAGCAACGCTAAATTGGTTCCTTGTTCCAAATCAGTAATTTTTCCCATTTGAGTTAGCACATGTTTTATTTCATCATATTTGGTAATTCTTTCTTCAACACTTTTTAAAAATTGAGCAGTGTTTTGTAAATTATTTCCTTGAGGCAATTCAACTTGAACATTAATTACACCTTCATCCGGAAACGGCATAAACTCAAAACTAAGTTTGGATGCAAAGAAGAAACTTCCGAAAAATATTAATGTTGTTATACCAAGCGTAGCAAGACTGGTAATTCTATTTTTTATAACTATTGCGAGTACATTTCTATACCAATCTTCCCATTTAGTAAATAAATTTTCAAGCCACACGCCAATCTTGTTTTTCTTAGCTGGTTTTTCAGGTAATATTAATGAAGCAAGCATTGGTGTAAGCGTAAATGAAACTATAATAGAAAATATTGTGGCATAAGTTACTGTTAATGCAAACTCTCTAAAGAACTGTCCAATCATACTTGTCATATTAGCAATTGGCACAAACACAACAATGTTTGTCATTGCAGAAGCAATAACCGCAACAACAACTTCCGATGTTCCTCTTGCCGCGGAATCAATTTTATTATGCCCCATTTCTTTATGCCTGAAAATATTTTCTAACACCACAATGGAGTTTGCAACAAGAATACCAACCGAAGTTGAAAGTCCCATCAAAGTCATTACGTTAAGTGAAAAGCCTGAATAATCAATCAGCATAAACGTAGAAATAATTGAAAAAGGCATGGATAATGCCGCAATAACTGTTGACCTTAAATCATGTAAAAAGAAAATAAGAACAAAAGCTGTTAATATTATTCCTAATCCTATGTTTGATAATGTGTCTTCTACTGATGCACTAATAAATGTTGATTTATCAGTAATAACGTCTAAACTTGTTCCAGAAGGTAATTCTTCTCTTAGTGTAGGCAGTAATTTTTTAATCTGTTTTCCAAGTTCAACTGTATTACCATCAGAAGCTTTAATAATTGATAAAACAACAATATTTTCATCACGTTTTTTAACTTCATTTTCAAAGTAAGTACTTCTTACTCTAACATCTTTTCCGGCATCAGAGATTTTGGCAATCTTTCCAAGCTCCTTATTACCGAATGCGGTTGGAACTTTTATTTCACTTAATTCTTCTAATGAATTAAATTTACCTTTAACTCTTGAGGAATATTCTTGTGATCTTCTTTGAAATTGCCCGCCAGGTAAATCCATATTTTGAATAGCTAATATTTGATTAAGAGTTGTTAATGAAATTGAGTTTTGGAATACAATTCTATTATCTAATTCAACTCTAATCTCTCTTTCCTGACCACCAACAATATTAACACTTGCAACGCCGGCAATTTGAGAAAATTGATCTTTAAGTGTTTTATCTGCTATTTCATAAAGATCTACCGGCGACATATTATTTGATCCGGAAAGAACAATATCAAATACAGGTTGAGCACCAATATCAAATTTCTTTACAATTGGCAATTCAGAATCTGTCGGCAATTGACTAATTATAGCATCAATATTATCTTTTGTTTCCTGGTTAGCGATGTCAATATCTTTATCGAGCTCAAATTCAATCATTACAATAGATACACCTTCTAAAGAATAAGATGTTATTGATTTAATTTGGCTTACTGTTGACACGGCATCTTCAATTTTTTTTGTTACTTGTGTTTCAATTTCTTGCGGACCAGCACCGGGGTAAACTGTTTGAACTGTTACATATGGAATATCAACATCCGGCATTAAATCTAGATTTAATGAAAAATAGGATATTATTCCAAACAGAACAAAGACCAATAGAAACATAGTCATCATGACTGGTCTTTTTATTGATAAATCTGATAAAATCATTTATTGGAATCTCCTATTTAATAATTTTTACTTTTGAGTTATCTTCTAAGTTTATAATTCCTTCAGTTACAATCTGATCACCTAACTCAATACCTTCTAAAATTTCTACTGTCAATCCATTATTCTTTCCAATTTTCACTTGTTTCTTTTTTGCAACCCCATTGTTCACAGCAAAAATAAAAGGTTGTGATCCATTAAAAACAATGTCTTTTCTTTCTAAAATAACTACTTCATTCAAATTAGTGCCAACAAGTGTAATATCAGCAGTAACTCCTGCTTTCAATTTTTGATTCTTATTATCAAACACTACATCTGCATTAAATGCTTGTGTCATAGGATTCATTGCCAAATCAACTTGTGTTACTTTTCCTTCCACAGCAATTCCCTGCCACTCAGCAATTGCTTTGGTTCCTTTTATTACATCTGATATATCACTTTCAGAAATTTGAATGCTGCCTTTTAGTTGAGATAAATCAGCAATTGTCGCCAATAACGTTTCTTTCTTCACATCATCAGATTCTCTAACATTTACTTTTGTAACAAAGCCAGATATAGGGGCCAGAACTTTTACCATTTTACTAGCTGTTTCAAAATTAGCTTTATTTACTTCATATTGTGTTTTTACATTATCTAGATCTTGAGCAGAAATTCCTCCAACATCAAATAGTTTTTGATAACGTTCATACATATTCTTTGAATTTTCAAACGCAACCTTTGCCTGATCAAATTGAGCACTTGGTGCATCTGAAGGGAAAGTAAATATTACTTGATCTTTATTAACATAATCTCCAACATTTACCAAGACTTTTTCTATTCTTCCGCCTATCATGGCACTTGCTGCTGATTCTTTAATTCCAGTAAGAATTGTATTGTAATTCAATTCTTTACTAAAACTATCTTTAGTAATTTCTTTAATTTTTACAGGAACTCCCTCTTCATTATAAAGTTGTTCCATGTTTTTTGATTGTACTTTTTCTTCACCACAACTATTTGCAAATAATAATGCAAAAAACAAAAATGGCAAAGCAATAAGTTTTCGTTTCATTATTTCTCCAATTTATTTTTAATAAAAATTTATTTGTTTGTAATTCCGTTAAATAAAACATTTATATAATCTTTAGCTTTTTCTTTTATAGAAAAATCAAAAATTTTTGTAAACCATAAAGTAGCAAAACCCAAATAAAAGGCCATTATTGATATAGTTAAGCTGTCTATATTTATATCATTTCTTATTTTACCTTCCTGCTGACTTTTTTTCAAAATAGCCTTAATTTTTTTTTGATTTTCAAACATATCTTTATGAAATCTTTCTCTCAATTCTGCATCTTCACGTATGATTGATGCAAATTCAATCTTTAAAAATAATTCTTCAATTTGACGAAATTCAGGATCTGTTTCATATTTAGAAAACATTTCTATAAAAGCATCTTTCATTTTCTGTAAAGGATCTTCGGTTTCTCCTTCAATTTGATCCATCATTGCATGAATTCTTTTTTTATTCTTTGCATGAATATCATACAAAATTGCATTTTTATTTTTATAGTAGTGATAAATAGCTCCCCGGGTTACATTTGCTTTTTTGGCAATATCCTGTAATCGAGTTACAGCATATCCCTTCTCGCTAATTTCTTTTATTGCAGCTTTCAGAATTAAATCTTTTGTCTTCTCTGCTTCTTCTTTTGTTTTTCGCATAATAAAATTTAAAATAATGAATCAAAAGATACATACATGCATGTATGTAAATCAAGGTAAAAAATTATTTTTTATTAGAATTGTGATTTAAAATAAATTAGCTGCTTAAAAATCTTTATAATGATTTACTGGTTTTTACCCAATTCATAACATTTGCTGGCGGTCTTTGGTTTTCTAGTTCGGTTACCATAAAATTCATATATGGATCTATATGACTAAAGAAATGTTTATATCCGGCGCATAAATAATTTAATCCATCTTCCCCTTCAGGAGTTTTTGTAAATCTGTGTTTTGGACACTCTCCATTACAGACAAATAAATAATCACATTTTTTACAATAGTTTGGTAAACTTAATTTTTTATCCAATCCAAATTTCATTTGTTTTCCTGAATCAACCATAAGTTCAAGAATGTCAGTCATTATATTTCCCAATTTATTTTCGGGATAAACATAGTGATCACAAGAATATAAATCACCGTTATGTTCCATTGCCATTGCTCCGCCGCATTTTTCACGAAAAACGCATAAGCTTGGTTCATGGCCATACCATGCTTCAAGACTTATATCAAAAATTTGAACGAAAATATTTCCTACATCTTTTTTTACCCATTCATCAAAAATTGATGATAGAAATTTACCATACTGCAATGGCTCAACTGACCAATCGCTAATTTTAGCTTCACCTAAAAAGTTTGGCGAAACGAGTTCCAGATTTTTTGCATCTTTATTAATTGCTTTTCTTTCAACTATGGGAATAAACTGAAGATATTTACTGCCTATTTCTTTTAAAAAATTATAAACTTCTAAAGGTTTGTATGAATTATCCCTTTGCACACATGTTAGTGTATTAAATTCAACTTTATGTTTTTTTAAAATTGATATTCCATTCATTACATCATCAAAAGAATCTTGACCACCTTTAAAAACTCTATATTTGTCATGAATTTCTTTTGGTCCATCAATTGATAATCCGACTAAAAAATTATTCGAACTTAAGAAACTTCCCCATTCATCATCTAAAAGCACACCATTAGTTTGAAATGAATTATTTATTTTTTTTCCAAGAGAATGTTTTTTTTGAAGTTCAACAACTTTTCTAAAATAGTCAACTCCAAGAATTGTCGGCTCACCACCTTGCCAGGCAAATGTTATTTCATCAACTTTTTGAGTTGCAATATATTGGCGAATATATGATTCCAAAACTTTTTCATTCATTGCCCAATTTTTATTATTTGGATACAATTTTTCTTTTTCTAAATAAAAACAATATGTGCAATCTAAATTACAAAGCGATCCGGTAGGCTTTGTCATTATATGGAAAGCAAAGGAATTTTTCATTAATGACTTTCTTTTATTTTAAAAATTAACGATTTATTTCTCTTGCAGTTTTGATCATGGCAAAAACATTTTCTTCTGGTGTGGTCGGCGGCATTGCGCATCCAGCATTAAGAATAAATCTATTTGAATTCTTATAAACTTCAAGTAATTCTAAAGTTCTCTGCCTAACTAATTCAACTGAACCTAATGCTAAAACTCCGCTTGGATCTATATTTCCGATAAAGGTTACTTTATCACTACACTTTTCAAATACTTTTTTAACATCAGTTTTATAATCCAGTTCCAATGCATCAGCTCCCGATGCAATCATTTTATCTAAAATTATTTCTGTATTGCCGCAAATATGAAGTGCATATTGTAAACCTTTTTCATGAGCAGTATCAACTATTTTTTTTTCATATGGTAAAGCAAATTTTTCATACATATCAGGTGAAATCATTTCGGGTCCGGCCGGACTATCTCCGTTTGAGACCATATCTGCACCCGTCTCTGCCATCAAATTAATAAATTGAGAAGATGCAATTGTACAATAATCCAATAATTCATTTAATTGATTTTCCTCAGTCATCATTAAATCCAACATCCAATTTTGCGATCCGCGCATCATACTAGCTAATGTAAAAGGAGCTTGATCACAATTGCCGCGAATAAATATTTCATTTTTAAAATACTCTTTTAAAAGTCTTACTGCTTCTAACCAAATTTGAACATACTTATAATCTTCAATTTTTGGTGAACTAAAATTTCTTATTTCTTCAACAGAATTTAAACATCCATCATGTGTTCTTGCAGGATCATCAACTGGAAAATCTACGGGAACTCCGACTGCTCCAGCAAGCGTTACAGTATCTATATCAACTAAAATTCCATCAAACTGATACTTTTCAACTGAGGCAATAAATGAATCAGCAATTATTTTAGGATCATTTCTAAACTGTTCCATTGTTACACCATACTCACGAGCGGCCATCATAAAATTATGCAGCATTATTGGTACCGTATCTGTTGGTTTGTTATTAAGTGCAGCTTTTATTCTTTCATATCCATTCATAAAATTCACCCAATAATTAGTTTACACTATTCCAATGCTTTTCAATTTCTTCAAGAGTTTTTCCTTTAGTTTCAATTAAATATTTTTTATAAAAGAAATAACTTAAGATTGTCATACCTGTATAAAACATAAATGCATAAGCTATACCGTTGCTTCCTTGAAATGTTGAGGCAACAATTGGAAATAAAAATGCTGTTAGTGTATTAAATGTCCATAAGGAAAATGAGGCAATTGAAGATCCTCTAGCTCTAATATTATTTGGATACATTTCAGCAAGTAAAACCCAAATTACTGCTCCTTGTGAAAATGCAAAACAAGCTACAAAACCTAATAGAGCTATTAATAAAATGTATCCTTCTATTTGGGAAATATAGAAATAAGAAAAAAGTGCCAAAAAAATACTCATGCCAACTGCTCCAAATAATAACATAAATTTCCTACCAATTTTATCAATCAATAACATTGCCACAATTGTAAAAATTAGATTTGTTAATCCAACCATTACAGATTGACCTAAAGCAGATCCAGTTGAAAATCCAGCAGAAATAAAAATATTACTTGAATAATACATCACAACATTAATTCCAGTAAATTGATTAAACATTCCAACAAAAACTCCAATAACAATTAGTTTTAAATATGGTTTCTGAAATAAATATTTAAAGTGATCAACAACTTCGGTATTAATTGATTTTTTAATTTCTTCTAATAAATTTTCTATTTCACCTTTAGGATTAACTTGAAGCAAAACTTTTCTGGCTTCTTCAAAATTATTATTTTTTACTAACCATCTTGGGCTTTTTGAAACAAAAAATAGTAATACAAGAAATATTATTGCTGGAATTCCTTCAGCGATGAACATCCATCTCCAATTATTTGCACCAGTATCAATCAATATATAATCACTTAGGAAAGCAAACAAAATTCCAAGAACAATTGCTAATTGAAATGTTATTGTAAATCTTCCTCTGTATTCAGCTGGAGAAATTTCTGAAATGTACATAGGTGAAAGCACAGAAGCTCCTCCTACACCCAAACCGCCAATAATTCTATAAATAACAAACATTGTAAAATTTTCAGCAATTCCACTTCCAATTGCAGATATGAACATTAAAATTGCCATCCAAATCAACATTGTACGTCTGCCGTATTTATCCCCGGGTCGCCCAATTGTAATAGCACCAACCACACATCCAAATAAAGCTGACCCTACAGCAAATCCTTGTAAGCCTTCATCTAAATTAAAATGGGAACTAAAAAAAGGTAAGGCTCCATTAATGACAGCAGTATCAAAACCAAATAAAAATCCGCCAAGAGCTGTTACAAATGAATAAAGAAAAAGTCGTGTTTTCATTATTTGTATTTCCGTAAAAGTTGAATATAACTAAAACTAATTTATAATTTTATCAATTCTATTAATTAATTCCATCATCGCTCTTCCATTATGGTACGGGCATTTCCATGGATCTATTTTCCAATCATTTCTATAGTAAGGTGATGGATCATCTTTAGGCTCAACTAAAAATGGTTTACCTAATCTGTTAACTTTTGTAAACCATTCGCCTTTCTCGTGATCAATCACGAATTTATCAATAAAATCCCAAGCTAATTTAACGGATTCCCAATGTTCTAAATTTTTAGTCAATTGATAAGCATTCATAAATCCAACTAAATTTTCTGCCTGAAGCCACCAGTGTTTATTTGTTCTAACATGACTTCCAAATCTTGAAGATTCTAAAAATAAACCGCCATCTTTATCAACTCCAACTCTTTTAACCGCGTCAACCATTTTTAGAATTATTGGCAATAATTTTTCTTTTAATTCTTTATCATCTAATATTTCTACAGCTTCCCATAAAAGCCATGTTGATTCAATATCATGCCCAAACGAGCATATTCCTCTTGATGCTTCAACTTCATCAAAATTTAGATCAAAGAAAATTCCTAGGTGACCTACTTCCCTTATTATTTTTTCTAAAAAGATATTAATCAATTCAGTTAATCTTGTTCTTACAAGATCATCTTTATAAATTTTATATAGTGCGGAATAAGCTTCAAGAACATGAAGATGAGTATTCATCGATTTGGGCTCATTGTTATCCGCCATCCTATTTTCTTCATATAACTGCCAGTCACGTGTAAATGCTTCAAAATAACCTAGATTATTTTTATCCTTAGTTTTTTCTTCTAGCAAATTAAATAAAGATTTAATGTTCTCAAGTACTTCATTAGAATTTGTCAGTTCATAATATTTACTTAGAGAGTATAAAACAAAAGCTTGTGCATAAGTATGTTTAATATCATTAGCTATTTGGTTATCCGGTAATAATTCCATAAAATAACCACCATTCACTTTATCGTAAAAATTATTTGCAACTACATTATAAGCAATATGTGCAATTTTCTCGTATTCAGAATTATTATATTGTTTTGCTGCTGTTGAAAACGTCCATAATATTCTTGCATTTAATACACAAGATTTATTAGCAGTTATAACTGGTTTATTATTAAGATCTACAGCACCATAAAAACATTTTCCATTTTCTTCAATGGAGTATTTGATCCAATAAGAAAGAATATTGTGAAGTTCATTTTCAAATTTGTCCTTAAATCGTAATAACTCTTGAACTTGATTGTCCATAAAACATTTTTAAATTAAAGTTGTGTGATTTCCATTACCCCATAATTACTTTAATCTGGTTAACAGTTCCATTCTCTTGAATAGGAATTGGATTAGAAACTTCTTTTCCATTTAAAGTAATTGATGATATTCCTTTTTCAACTCCATTTAGATTTTCAACTGTAATCAAATACTTAGCACCTCGCCATTCTCTTGTTACTTCAAATTCTTTCCAATCTGATGGAATACATGGATCAATTATTAAACCATCATAAGTTGGCTGAATACCCAAAATATGCTTAGTTGCTGCAGTATAAAACCATGATGCAGTTCCGGTCAGCCATGGATGCCTTGCACGACCATGAGCTGTATGATCTTTACCCATTATAAATTGACAATAAGAATAAGGCTCAGATTGTCTAATCTCAATTTGATCATTTTGATGATATGGAAGAATTGAATCGTAAAATTTCATAGCCTTATTTCCTCTTCCCAATTTGCACTCAGCTATAACAGCCCAAGGATTTGGATGACTGAAAATTGATGCATTTTCTTTTATTCCTTTGTATACTCTTGTAACATAGCCAATTTCGTCGTTTGGTTTTCCGTAAGCAGGCCAAAGCAAATGCAGACCGTATTTTGAATACAAGTATTGATCAACTGCATCCATAGCTTTTATTGCTCTTTCTTCTGAAGCAACTCCTGAATATACAGACCACGACTGAGCATTTAGAAATACTTTACCTTCTTCAGTTTCATTGGTTCCTATTTTTTTACCGGTTTTTGTAAAACCTCTTAAATACCATTCGCCATCCCACAGTTCATCTTCACAAGCTTTTTTAACTTTTTCTGCCATATCCAAATATTTTTTAACATCCTCATTTCTATTTAATTTTTTGGCAGATTCAACAAAAATATTAATAGCCCAATAATGCATAAAAGAGACCATAGAACTTTCACCGCCGCCAAGATTTAGGCAATCATTCCAATCTGCTCTCAACCCTTGACAAATTCCATTACTGCCAACATACTTTGCAGAAAAATCTAATATTTTTGTCAAGTGTTCATAAACTTTTCCCTCTCCACCGTTTGCATAAGGAACAACATGATTAAAAAATTCTAATTCACCATTTTCTACAATCCATTCACAAATTGAGGCAACTAACCAAATTGCATCATCAGAACAAACATCTTCCATTCCGTGAACTATATCTGATGGACTTGGAGTTGGCACTACTGTTGGTAATTTAACTCCGGGCAGTTTATTTTCTTTCGGCTTAAATACTTCCGGATCAAAAAGATGGAGGCCATAACCAAAACTAGTGTGCCCTTGCAGTAATTCCAATATTCTTTGTTTTGTTTTTCCAGGATTTGAATGAACGACACCCATTATATCTTGTGAAGTATCTCTATAACCTAATCCAACTCTTCCACCAGTTTCAATAAATGATGCAAATCTAGACCAAATCACACAAACTTCAGCTTGATATAGAGTCCAAATATTGATCATTGTATTCAAACCTTCATTAGGAGTTTTACAAATAAATTTTGACGTCTTTTTACTCCAAAACTTTTTTAACCGATCAAACTCATTATCAACATTAAATAAATCAGAATACTTTTCCTTAATATCTTTTCCCTTTTCTTCTCTTGATCCAACCCCCAACATAAATACTATTCTATTTTCTTGGCCTGGTTCAAGAGTAATTTTTTTATGAAGTGAACCGCAATGATTGCCTCCTAATTCCGTACTGTTATTGCAAATACCATTTTCAACAGAAATAGGATTTGATTCAGTTCTATAGCTTCCAATAAATTTATCTCTTACGCAATCATAACTATCCGGTGTTTCACTTGATGCAAAAAAGTGATATGTCCAAGGTTCATAAAAGAAATCATATTCAATTATTCCATCTTTAAAATTTGAACCGCTTGCGTATAAACTCATTTGAAAATTTTGATTATCAATGTCAACATGATGAAATGAAAATTCCACATAAGTAAAAACGCTCAATTTTCTTGGTCTATTACTTTTATTTTTAATCTTTACATCCCAAAGTTCTACATCATCATCAAGTGGAATAAAAAGTAATTGTTCAGCTTCTATTTCATTGTAATCACATTGAAATTTTGAATATGATAATCCATGCCGGCAAACATATTTAGCTTTCGAAAAATCTTTACCAACCGGCTGCCAAGACAATGTCCAAAACTCACCGGTCTCATCATCTCTGATATAAACATAATGACCGGGTCTATCCATTGGTACTGCATTTCCCCGAAACCTAGTTACTCTATGATGTTCCGTAGACTTATAGAAAGAATAACCACCGGCATTGTGCGATATCACAGTACATAAATCTTTAACTCCCAAATAGTTAGTCCATGATACAGGAACATCCGGACGATCAATAACATATTCTTTATTTTCATTATCAAAAAAACCGTACTTCATATTTTTCCTTTATAATTTTAATCAATAATTATTTCATCAAAGAAAATCCATGCTTTTTCGCCTGCACCTCTGTGCCAGCTTGGACATTCTTTAATATTTTTAGCAATTATTTTTATATATCTTACATTAGAATTTAGACTTGCAGAGATATCTTTTATAAATGATCTTTGATTTTCATCTTCATTTAAGTCATAATTAACTTCACTGACTTTTGTAAACTTTTTATTATCATTTGATATTTGAAATGAAACACTTTTCGGTAGAAATATCCAAGAATTTATATTTGATAAAGTGCCTAAATGGATTCCATTAATCTTCTTAGATTTACCTAGATCAAGAGTCACTTCTAAATCTTCACCTTCAAAACCTAACCAGTCTTTATTATAATTCGTTGAGCCTCTTTTGCCATCAACTAAACTTAGTTTTCCATTTGCACTATATTTTGCTGATGGAGCAATTTTTAGCTGAACATCTTTTACTGACTGAATTTTATAAAACTGTGCAGAAACAACTGGGCTTGGCAAAGATCCTTCACTGACAACAATAGCATTGAGTTTACAAGAATTTTCAACTGATAATTTATCACTATACTTATTAGAATTTAAACTCGGAATTGTACCATCTAATGTGTAATAAATATTTGAGTTTTTATTTGTAACAAGTTCAACTTCAATTTTATCTTGAAACAAATATGTGTCTTTTTCATTTTCACCGGTAACTTTTATTTCAGGAATTTCAGAAACACTATTTTCAGTTCCTTGAAATTTCAAACATATTGGGAAATCGTCTTGTGAAATATTTTCAGGTAAAGTAATTGTTGTTATTTTATTATTGATAGTGTATTCTAAATCTTTATTTTCTCCAAGCAACGTAATTTTTGAGTTTTCATTTGGAGTTACATATGAAAAACTTACATTTCCATTTTCTGGACTTTCAATTATAAAAGCATACAAATATTCTGAATCTTTAGATTTTGTAAATCGTATATTTTCTCCTTCAGCATAATTACTTATAGTTCGAGCATTATAAATTCCCTCAGCATTTTTGTCCATCCACTTGCCAACTTTTTCTAATATTTCAACACTTGGTTCAGGAATATTACCTTTTGAATCCGGTCCAACATTTAAAAGATAGTTACCGCCTTTAGATGCGATATCTATAATATTATAAATAATTGTTCCTGACGATTTCCAATTTTCGTCACCTCTTTTATAACCCCATGAATCATTCATGGTCATACAAGATTCCCAAGGCAAACTTGAAGAAGTTTCTAATATTTCTTGCTCAGGAGTTCCAAAATCACCAACGGAATTTGCATCTTTATTCATCCCCTGCATTCCTTGACGACCTTTACCAATTCTATTATTTATAATTAATTCCGGAGAAATATTTCTTAGATGATTATACAAATTTCTTCCTTGTTCTTCAGTCCACTCATCAATCCATTCTCCATCAAACCAAAGTATTGATAAGTCTGGAAATTCACTTAACAATTCTTCCAATTGCGGAATTAAATATTCATCTCTATACTTTGGAAAATTTTCTCCTACTGCATTCGGATGGTGCCAATCCATTATTGAATGATAAAAGCCTAATTTAATTCCTTCTTTCTTGCAAGCCTCATACAATGGTTTAAGAAGATCTTTTTTATATTGAGTAAAATCAACAATATCATAATTTGTAATTTTTGAATCCCAAATGCAAAAACCGTCATGATGCTTTGATGTAATTACAATGTATTTCATTCCAGCCTGCTTAGCAATCCTCACCCACTTTTCCGGATTATATTCAACCGGATTAAAATCTGCGGCATACTTTTCATATTCTTCAACAGGAATATTTGCAGAGTACATAATCCATTCGCTTATACCTGGAACCATTTTATCTTTGTACCAACCAGCCGGAACAGAATAAACTCCCCAATGAATAAACATTCCAAATTTAGCATCTTTCCACCATTCCATTCTTACTTCTTTTTCTGATTGGGTTTCCTTTAAATAATCTTTTGGTCCGCAACTAAAAAACAAAAAAGACATAACAAAACTTAACATTATTAACTTTTTCATAACTGCTCTCAAGTTATTAAATAATTTTATTTAACTACTATTTCGTCAACAAACAACCAAGCTTTTCCACCTTTACCAGGATGCCAGGAAGGACATTCAGTAATATTTTTTGCACTAACTTTAATAAATCTTACGGAAGTTGAATTAAAAGCTTTTTTATAATCATGTGCTTCCATAACCATATTTGGTTTCACCTTATTTTCAAATTTTGCAATCGGTTGAAAATTTATATTATCTCTTGAGATAAGTATTTCAACTTTTTCAGGTTGGAAAATCCAAGATATTTGGTTTTCAAGAAAACTGACTTCAATATTAGAAACAGGCATTTCATAACTTAAATCAATTATGGCTTCAAAGTCTGTGCCCTCAAATCCAATCCAATTACCATCATTATAGTCATATGAACCTTTCCATCCATCAATTAATAAAGATTGATCACTAAGCTGATATCTTTTATGAGGAATATATTTTAGTTTTATATTTTTGCCAACAGCTAAATGATTATCATTCTTAACTCTATCTTCTCCAATTCTTCCGGGTGGTCTGTTTTCTTTTCCTTTAGTTTTTGTTAATCGATCGCCTAATTCATTCCTGGCTTTATCACCTATCTTTTTAAGATTTTCTACAATATCAGGATATTTATCAATTACATTTTTTTGTTCTTCTATATCTTCTTTTAGATTGTAAAGCTCATAATCCATTTTCTTTTGCCAAGTCGGTCCTGGGTAACCGTCCTTGCCAGGTTCCATTCCTTCATAACTTCTTTGAGTGCAAGGAAAATATAACTTCCATTCATTTTTTCTAACTGCAATTAGATCATAATCGTAATAGTACCAGAACTCATTTCTTGGATTTGCATTTTTCTCATTCATAAAAAGTGGAAATATGCTAATCCCATCAATTTTATTTTTTGGTAGATTCGAATTCGTTATTTCAGCAATTGTAGGAAGAATATCAATTGTTGATGACATTTTATCATTTTTTGAATTAGGCTTAATTTTATTTGGCCACTTAACAACGCAAGGAACTCTGTTCCCACCTTCCCACATCGTCCCTTTTCCTTCTCTTAGTGGATCGGCTGATCCCGCATGATTTCCATAATTGAGCCAAGGACCATTATCACTGGTAAATATTATTAAGGTATTTTCTTCAATCCCGTTTTCTTTTAATGTTTTCATCACTTCACCAACCGACCAATCAATCTCCATTATTACATCACCGAACTTACCTTGTTCACTTTTACCCTTAAATTTATCTGATACTCCAAGCGGAACATGTGGCATAGAGTGAGCAAAATAAAGGAAAAATTTATTTTTAGAATTTCTATTAATAAAATCCACAGCTTTGTTAGTATACTTTGTTGTTAACTGATCTTGATCTTCTAATTTTTTAACAGCTTCAACTTGTTCATTGCCTTCAATTAATTTTAATTCAGGGTATCCAGCCTTCCAACTTTCAGTAAGTGGTTTACCATCATAACCTACCGGCCACATATCATTTGAATATGGTAGTCCATAAAATTCATCAAAACCTTGCTGTAAGGGTAAAAATTGTTTATGGTGCCCCAAATGCCATTTACCAATTATTCCAGTTTTATAATTTTTCTTCTTTAAAAGGCGAGCAATATTTTCTTCATTTGGATTGAGTCCAATTGTAGCTGAATGATTTAATGCCCCTCTGATACTTACTCTTTCTGAATAACAACCTGTTAATAAAGCCGCTCTAGACGCACTGCAAACAGCAGTGGCAGCATGAAAATCGGTTAGTATCATTCCTTCTTCTGCTAGCTTATCAAGATTAGGAGTTGAGTAACCTTTTGCACCGAAAGATCCGATATCTGCATATCCCAGATCATCCATAAATATTAGGACAATATTTGGCAACTCATCTTCATTGAGGAATTCACAAGAACTTAAATATGGTGCTAATGCTGCAAAAGAAATTCCTTTTCCAACATCACCAATAAATTTTCTTCTTGTAATTTTATTCATTTAACTCCCCTTTTATTTTACAGTTATTGTTTCTCTAAGTCTAATATCTTTTGATGATGCTCCAATCATAATTCTAAAATCACCTGGTTCTACAATTCTATTAAGATTTATATCTAACATTTCCAAATGCTCGGGAGTAATTTCAAAACTCACCTTTTTTGTTTCGCCCGATTTGATGTGTACTCTTTTAAATCCTTTTAACTCAATTATTGGTCTTGCAACTGATGCAAAAAGATCTTTAATATATAATTGAATTACTTCATCTCCATCAATTTTACCAATATTTGTTACTTCTAATTCTACTTGAATATTATCTGTTTGGCTGATTTCTTTTTTACTAAGTCTTAGATTGGAATAAACAAAATTGGTATAACTCAAACCATAACCAAATGGAAAAAGCGGTTGACCTGTTAGATTTATATAATCATCTCCTCTGCCAGTAGGTTTATGATTATAATAAAGCGGTAATTGAGATTCATCAATTGGAAATGTAATCGGTAATCTTCCAGCGGGATTGTAATCTCCGAAAATTACATCTGCAACAGCATCTCCGCCAACTTCTCCAGGATACCAAATATCAATTATACCATCAATATTATTTATCCAATTATTCATTGTAATTGCACTTCCGCCAACTAAAACTACTATTGTTGGTTTTCCAATTTTTGATATTGAATTTATTAGTTCTTCTTGATGACCAGGCAAACTAAGAAATGCTCTATCTCTAAATTCACCTTCTTCAATTCCTGCAACAATAATTGCCGCATCAGAATTTTTTACATTTGTAACAGCTTCATTTATTTGTTCTTCCCAATTATTTTCTACATCATAATCCCAAACAAGTTTACAATATGTATTGCCAGCTGTTGTGTAAAATTGAACTTTAATATCATACTCTTTTCCTTCCACAAAATTATATTCGGCTAATTCTGTTCTATATGATTTTTGTGTCCAATTATCAATAATCATTTCATTATCAATAAACAATCTGTATCCATCATTCCCTTCAATTCCAATTTTAACTATTCCATTTTTAGGACCAACAATTTTACCTTCCCATGAAACAGAGTACCAGTCGTAATCTAATTTATCAGGATCAGGAGAAAATAATGTCCATCTAAAATTAATTTGTTTATCAATTTTAGTAAATGTTGGATCACCGCTGAATTTTGGATTGCTGTAATATTTTCCAAGTAATCCGGCATTCTTATTACCATTATCTAAGTTGAATAAATTTTTGCCTGGTATAACTTTATACTCATTAGATTCTCTTCCAACTCCAGGGGTAAAAGAAATTTCCGTATTGTTACCTAATTTATTTTTTATGCCATCTAAAATTGATACAATATTATTTCCGGGACCGCTATAACCACCCAATCTACCTTCAGCTGCATCATTTCCAATTACAGCTAGTTTTTTTATTTTTTTACCAAATGGTAAAATTTCATTCTTATTCTTTAAAAGAACAATTGATTCTTGTGCTGCTTTTTTTGCAAGCTGTCTGTGTTCATTATTATTATTTAACTCTTTTGCTAAAGTTGGATCAACATAAGGGTTTTCAAAAAGGCCCAAATTAAACTTTGCCCTCAAAACTCTTCTGACTGCTTCATCTATTGCTTTTTCACTTATCATTCCCTTTTCAAAAGCCTCAAAAAATAAAGGAAAGTGAGAATATGAAGTTTGAAAAATTACATCCAAACCACCTTCCACGGCCTCTTTTGTAGATTCGGCGTAATCTTTAGTGGTAAAATGAAGAACATTTGCTCCCCCAATTGCACCAGCATCAGAAATTACGAAACCTTCAAATCCCCACTCATCTTTAAGCTTTTTATTAAGGAGCCAATCACTTGCTGTACAAGGAGTTCCATCATAAGAATTATAGGAAATCATTAGTGATAATGCCTTTGCATCTTGAACTGAGTGTTTAAATGCAGGGAAGTAAATTTCCTCCATTAGTCTTTCATTAAAATGAATTGGATAACTATCTCTGCCACCATCACCAACATTTGCTACAAAATGTTTAGGAGTAGTAATGACGCCCATTTTTTCAAATTCCGAAATAAAAGAAACTCCCATTTGAGTTGTTAAAAATGGGTCTTCACCATAACTTTCTTCAACTCTGCCCCAGCGCACATCTCTTGAAATATTTATAACTGGAGATAGTATTTGTCTAATACCTCTGGATTTTACTTCTTGCGATATTGCATGAGCTACTTCTTTCATTAGATCAGTATTCCAAGTTGCAGCCAATCCAATAGCTTGCGGAAAAGCTGTTGCACCATCTCTTACTAAACCATGAAGTGCTTCATCAAATACAATAATTGGAATTCCAAGTTCTGTCTCTTCAATAAAATATTTTTGAATTTCATTTATCTTTTCAGCAACAGATTCTGCGGAACCAGATTTTCCATAACTTAAAAGTTGCTCAGCAGCATTACCTGATGTTCCTTTGGTAGAAACCTGAAATCCAAATATTCCATTTTTATATTTCTCTTTTCCGTCACTTAAATCACCGGGTATCATAAATAATTGCCAAAACTTTTCTTCTAAACTCATCCTAGATAAAAGATCATCTACTCTTTCTTCAACTGGTAATTGCGAATTTTTATATTTTTTTTCTTGTCCATAAAAATTGTTAATGAAAATAATTGCAAGTAAGATTAAAATTGTTTTTTTCATAATTCCTAATGTTTATAGATTGATTAATTTTCCATTATTATTTCTGCTTTCTTCCGCTTTAAATCCAATGTAATGACTTTCCATTGAGTTTTCTATTGTTGATGAAAGCAAAGACGAATCATTATGATAAACCGCATTTAAAAAGTTAAAAAGTAAACCATGATCGCCTCCGCCATGTCCACTACTTGAAAACTGATTTTTTAATTCACTTGATTGAAACGTAATACTTTCACGTGTATTAAAATTAGAAACTGTTAAATTATTTTCATCGCCAATTATATCACCCAACGTTCCCATAATTCTTGTTCTTCTGCCAGAATAACTTGTGTGTGCTTCCATAGAAAATGCGGCAGTTGTATTGTCTTCAAAAACCATATTAACTATTTGATGATCAACAACATCATTATCATTTTGGAATACACAATTGCCGTAAGGACCTTCATTTAAAGCTTTCATTACTTTTTCAGAATCCCAAGGTTGAAGATCAATTAAATGAGAAACTCCCCATTCTTTTTTATCAAAATAAATTCTTTTAGCTGAGTATGTACATTTTGATTCAACCTCACATCCGCCCGTACATTTTTTAGCGCTGCCCATTGGGGAATTTGCTTTATTAAAATAGTTTAAACTACCAAAGGAGGAAACTTGTTTACATTTTTTATCCAGCAACCAATATATAATGTCTAAATCGTGACAAGATTTTGAAAGTAAAGAAGGAGTAGATTCTTTTTCATTTCTCCAATTACCTCTGACAAAAGAATGCGAAAAGTGAATATTTCCAATTGGCTCCAGATGCTGAATACTTATAACATCTCCAATTTCTCCAGTTTGAATAACTTCTCTCATTTTATTAAAGTAAGGAGTATATCTAAGCACATGGCATATACCAACAATTCCATTATTCTTTTTTGATTGATTTAGTATATTCTGGCATTGCTCCCAAGATTGCGCAATTGCTTTTTCAAGAAGTACATTATAACCCATTTCCAATGCTTTCATTGCTGGGGCATAATGCAAACGATCCCATGTTGAAATAATTACAAAATCTGCAAATTTTGGTTTCTCAAATACCTGTTCCCAAGTTTCAAAAATATTTTCTTCAGGAATATTATGAGCATCTTTAAATTTATCTCTTCTTATTTTTACTGGCTCAGCAACACCTATAACTTTCATCATATTGGGATTCTGTTCTGCAAATGTTGCATAAGCCCATCCTCGATTTCCGCCGCCTATAATAACGCAAGTCAAAGGTTCAATAAAATCAATATTTTGATAATACAATTCTGATGGCAGCTCAATAATTTTATCACTTATATTAGCAGTAAAATTCATTAACGAAGGAGCAATAAGGCTTGTTATTCCTAATGTTTTTATTGCTTCTCTTCTGCTTATTTTTTTTGCCATAATTTTTATTCCTTAATAGAATTAAATTCTATGGAAAAGTAATTAATTTTAATGTTTCAATTGAATGATGACCTAACTTTAGTGATATTTTATTTTTACCGCTACTTGCTTTTTCAATATCATCTTCAATTAAGTTTGTTTTAAAGGCTTCACTAATATTTATAAAACTTTGAAGTTCCACATTTGTATCTTTTCCTTCAATATCATAGAAACGTACAATTGTCGAATTATCATCTTCAGCTTTTTTTATAGTTGATATGATCACATTTTTTTTGTTTATTGAAAAGAAACTTTTTACCTCAGGTAGAAATGCATCTTTAAATTGTTTTGGATTTACTACAACAAATAATTTCTCATTTGCTTCTTTACCAAAAGAATTACCATTTATCCAATCTGATTTATGCGATGTGAGAGAAAAAGAATAATGGTGATCACCAGTTTGTAAATATTCATTTCCTTCTCCATGACAGCTTTTTCTTGATGCTAAAAGAATTGGCTGAAGAATAGTATTTTTGGATTCCAAATCAGTCGGATCAATATAATCAGCAACAGCAACACAAGAACTTAATGTAACTCCATAATTTCCATCATTAGCACCAATCCAATTTTCAATTCCCCGTGGATGAATTTCTTTACAAATAGTTGTATATCTTTCTCCTGCCGCACCATCAATTTCATCTTTTCCAACTTCAGAAACTCCAAAGGCTGTTTCATAAGCAACTTGAGCATTTTTCATATTTAATGGTAAAGCCATTCTAAATTCTCTATAAAGAACTCCTTCCCAATTTAATAAAGACACATCAAAATCAATTCTTTTTATTTTTTTATACAAAATTATTTTTTGCTCAACTACTGCATTTCTTATTGATTGTCTAAATTTGAATGAACAGTAAACCGGACCATTCTCAATAATTTTCCATTCAGTATTATAATTTCCAGTTTTATCAAATCCTTGCATTGTTGGTTTTTGTATATCCGAAAATTCACCGGCTCCATTACCTTCAGATTTCATCGTAAATATTTCACCGCCTGAAAATTTGGAAACATCTAACAATTCTTGCTGCAATTCTTTATCATAAATACTTTTAATTCCGCCATTGGTCAGCTCAATTTTATAAAAGTCGCTTTCATAATTAGCTGAATTCTTAGCGTCATTCTCACTTTTACTTTTTGATAGATAAAATGTCTTATAGCCAATTGAAGGAACACTTTCTGCAACAAAATTTACAGTCGCTTCTTTAATGCTTTCATCTTCATATCTTGAGACACCGGATAATTGAATTTCTATATTATTATTTTCATCATCAATTATTTTTAAGAATCTCATTTCCCCTTTTTTAAAATTGACACTAAATTTAATGGGATCAGTTCTCACCCAATTTAGACTGTTAAATATTACAATGGGCAACCCTTTTTTATCATCAGTTTGAATTTTCGATGCAATTGAGTTTAATGCATTTTCATTTAGCTGAGACGCTTCACTTTTTGCGAAAATATATTTGCTTAGGAATAAATCATCTGTAAGCTGTCCCTCTTTTCCTCCCCAACCATGATCAGGATATATTTTTGATTCCCAAGCATTTGCTAATCTTTTACTTGGATATTTACTAAAGTTATTTTCAGTGAGAGCATCAATAGTTGAAAATTTTTCTGCTGCAGTCAACAATATATCTGCTTCTCTGCTTGCCTTAAGAGCTTGGTAATGAGATGGACCATGAATATATAACCAAACCGGCGGACGTTCACCTTTAATTTTTGGAATGTCTGATGCTGATTTTACAAACTGATCTAAAAATTCTTCTGCTGTTTGTATTTTAAATTTTGGAAGCTCAATTGATATTTTGTTTTCATTTTCATCTTCAATTTCAATAATGCTTTCCCAATTATTAATTACATGACTATAATCAACAGCCGGACTCATATCCCAATCTGATAATACAGGTATTACATTTTCATCAGAATTTGATGTAAAATATTTTTCCCAATAAAGTGAAGATTCTGCTAAATAATTTGCCGCATCGTAAACATTTTTGTGAAGAGGCATAAATGCATCCCCATAATGTCCAGGTGAAAAAGTAGTAACAAAAGATCCATCAGGACTATACCAGTCATAAATTCCCTTTTCAAATCGGCTGATCATAAGATAATCAACCCCGGACTTCTTTATAATTTGAGGCATTTGCAAAAGTCTGCCTGGAACATCAACATTCCAATAAACATTTGCATGGTAGTTAAATTCATCTTTTAACCATTTTTTTCCAAAATAAAATTGTCTTACTAATGCTTCACCCGAATACATTTCTTCATACGGCTGAATAAATGTAGCACCGCAGGATATTTTTCCTTCATTGAGTAATTTTTTAATTCCATCTTTTTTATCAGGATGACGTTGAACAAATTCTTTAATCATTAATGCATCTTCAACATCAAATCTATAGGTTGGATCAGCATTTATTGCTTTTTCATAAAGAGGCATAAGCAACATAGTATCACGTTCTATTACACACTTTTCCGGACTGTCCATCCAAGCAATATCTTGATGACTTGAATTCATCAAATTAATTTGCCCTTTACTTAATTTAGATTGTGATAATTTTAATAAATTTTTTACGGTGTGCGGTTTATAAATCCTTTCACAAAATATTTTTGTGATTCCATCTTCAATTTTAATTTCATTTTTTAATAATGATTTCTGAAGTAATTTTTGAGTCTTTGAATTCTTATTTAAAGTTGAGAAACTTATCAATTCTGAACTCTCATCATTAACTGCTAAACCATATTTTCTTGCATCAATATTATTTAGTTCAAGTTTTCCTACTGCTATTTCATTTTGTAATTCTAACTTTACAGTATATTCTTGCGAACCGACATTAACATTTAATGTTTTATTTCGATATGGACTTGGAGCTCTAAAATTGAAATAGGAAACATTATTATCATATTTTAGATTTACGTTTAACCAAGTTTCATTCTTAACCAGATTTTGCAGATAAGTAATAACGTCATTTGCTTTGTAAACAATAATCCATGTGTTACTTTCAGCAGCTTGTCCAATAATTTTAATTTTAACAGGTTTTCCTTTAGTAATCCAACTAGCAGGTGTAAACAGTGACATGTATCCATGTGCATCATTATGCTGATCATATTCAATTGTAGTAAATTCTAAAATACCACCTTCCTCATTATCAAATATTCTTTCTTCATCACTGCCAGCAATAAATTCAAATCTTTTAATATCGTTTATGTAAACATCAAACTTTTGTCCGCCGCCTTTCATATCGACTGCAGCAATCCAAGTAAACCAAACACCATTTTTAGTTTCTTTATCAACATTTTGAGTTAACCATTCTATTGCCAATTTACCATCAGTACATCTGGTTAATAAGGCATCGGTTACATCAATCCTTAAACTATGATAAGAAAAATCATTTTCTCCAATACTTTTTGAAAATCCTTCTAAGTGATTTTGTGATTTCATTGCATAGTTATATTGCTTAATTAATTTAACATTATCTTCAGCATGCAATGAATTACTAAAAATTAAAATCATAAAAATCGGAATAAGTACTTTCATTTAATTTTTCCTTTGTCGGTAGAATTAATAACAATCAACAAATAATTTTCAAACAAAACAATGGGCAACTAGTTCTTTTACAGTTGTTGTAACCAAGCAAACAGATGTATCAGCGGCACCGTAATAAATTTTTACTTCTGAATCATCTTTTGCAAATCCTTCATCATCAAATTCTTCAACAATAATTCCAGTTGGAAAAACAACATTTGGCACTTGTCCAACTAACTCATATAATTCACGAGGTTCTAAAATATTCTGGCTCCCTCTTGAAATTACTTTAGAAGGATCATTTAATTCATGAAGCATAACTCCCATTTGATAAATTGGAGCATAATGCATTGCAATTCCATGGTAAGTATGAAGCCAACCTTTTTTTGTTTTGATTGGTGGAGTGCTGCTTCCAACCATTTCATCCCAATAGAATTTTATTCCTTCTGCAACAATTGCAATTCTTTCCCATTCTATTAAGTTTTTGGATTTTGCTAAAACAATGGAATTTCCCGTTAGTGGTCCGCCTTCAATTTGAGCAGTATTCGGTCTTTCGAATCTGTAATATTCACCATTGATTTTTTCAGGAAATAAAACTCCATTTCTAACATTTTTTTCTGATACTATTCCCATAAATTCAAAGTTTTGGAAATCATTTGTTTTAGCTAAACCTAAACTGCAATTATCATCAATATCCATTGCAAATAGGATAAAATAATCATCTTCAATTTTTGTCAATCGCGGATCATACAAATGATAAATTTTATTTTCTAATTTTTCCAAACCTTTTAGTTCAACAATTTTATTTTCAACTTTGAAATCGATTCCATCTTTACTTTCTGCCATAACAAAAAATGTTTTTCTTCCTCTATTTTGAACTCTGAGCATAAGTAGATATTTATCACCAAATTTAATTGCACCCGGATTAAAAACTGAAGTAGCGTCAATCAAATTTGGGGCAATGTCCGGAATATCTGAATTCTTTACAACAGGATTATTTTTATATCTTATCATATTAAGCTAACTTCCTTACTTTTAATTTTACTTTCTATTGACTTAATTGATTTAATGCAAATGCATATGCACCTAATGATATTGCTTTGCTTGTTCCAATTTTTGAAATACCAACACCCAATCTCGTTTCATGATCATATTTAATTTTTTTATCAGTTCCAATTATATCTAATTCTTTTGTTGAACCTTGTAGGAACTTTGAAACTTCTTCAGGATTTTCCAAGTTATATACTTTTTGAGTTAATCTTCTAAATTGTGAGCCATCTTCTCTTGTGAAATTGCTGTTCATTTCATTAACCAAATATGGAAGGAATAATTCTGAAGCACCTGATAATCCGCCTCCAATAACAATTAGACCATCAATGAGTGTAATAGCATTTGATATTGCATCACCGCAAGCTTCAGCCATAGATTTAAATGATTGAACAGCAGCTTCTTTGTTTCCTTCTTTTTCACCATTTGCAATTTCGAATAAAATTTTTGGTTCAGGTGTCTCTTCAAAAGGAATACCTACTAATTTTGAATAGACTTTTTTGACTCCTCGTATACTCCCGTGTTCTTCAATATTTAGACTAGGTGAAAGTTTGTCTCTTAGAAGCCAAATTTCTCCGGCTCCGGAATTATCACCAATAAATAAATTACCATCCCTAACAATTCCGGCTCCAAAACCAGTGCCTAGTGTTAGACCTAACAAATTCTTATATTGTTTTGGACTTCCAGCATCTTTTAATTTTTTATTAATTTCCGGTAGAAATCCTGATATTGCTTCACCGTATGCATATAAATCTCCATCATTATTAATAAATACAGGAAGGTTAAACTTATTTTCAAGAAATGGACCTAGAGCAACACCGCCTCTGAATGCCGGTAAGTTTGGCAAATCTCCAATAATTCCATTTGGGTAATCTGCCGGACCCGGAAAAGCGAAACTTATAGCAACCGGCTGTTCGGGCAATTTTGATTTCACCTCGTTAAATCCTTCAACTAATGTTGAAAACATTTTTTCTAAATCATTTGGAGATGAAGGAAATCTAATTTCATCAATTATTTGTTCATTACCTTGAATTGCTGTGAAAACCAAATTAGTACCACCAGCATCAAGTGTCATAACAATTCTTTTATCATTTACATATTTCATTTTCTTACCCTTTTTTCTAACTAGAATTAACAACAAATATTTAATAAACTTAAAATAATATATAACCTAAGCAGCAGCTATTTTTTTCTTCCCTTTTAAGGATAGTAGAAATAAATAACCGAAACATATTGCTGGAACAATATAGGCTAAAGTTAACATTCCGGAATCAACTAACTCTCCCATTACTAAAGGTACAAGAGCTCCGCCGCTGATAGCCATTACCATTAGTCCAGAAAGTTCACTTGATCTTTCAGGTTTTTCCTCAATAGTAATAGAGAAAAGCATTGGCCAAATATTAGCAAAACCTAGACCACCTAAAACTATGCCAGCCAATGTTAAATATTCTTGACCTGTTAGTATAAAAACAACACCTAATAATCCAAGCGATGCAGAAATTCTAAAAAATGTATGTGCATTTAAATTTATACTTCCGGCAACTAATCTGCCAAAGGTAATTGTTCCAAAAAATACTGTAGGTCCCCATAAAGCAGCATTATCAGTAGAAAAGCCAAAACTTTCCAGTGTTGGTTTTAAAAACCTGCCCATACAAACTTCTGCTCCAACGTAAAGAAAAATTCCTACTACAGCTAAAGCAAAAACAGGTTCTTTTAATAACTTCAATGACGAACCAATACTTGGTGGAATATCAGCTTTGGTTTCTTCAACTTTTAAAAGTGCAACAAACACAAATGCTAAAACCATAAAAAGTAAAAACACAGGGAATACTCCTCTCCAACCCATTGTGGCAAAAATCGGAAGCACTAATACCAATCCAACTAAATAAGCTGATCCGGAAGCTCCAAGTCCTTTTATTCCTTGTGCTAAAGCGAGATTTCTACTATAGGTACCTTTTTCACTTACGTCATACATAATTGGATTACCGGCAACTTGAAGAAATGTTGTTCCAATTCCTAAAAGAAAAATACAGAATAGTAAAAGTGTGAATCCAGGATTGATAAATGTTGGAATTGCCATTGCAATAATATTTAAACCTAAGCCTAACAATAATAAATTCTTCTTCCCAATTCGAGCTGCTAAAACACCGCCGGGAACGCTAAAAACTGCAAAAGCGATAAACACAAAAAATGTAAGTAAAGTTGCCACAACAGCACTCAATTCATAATTTTTTTCAACGGCACTTGCCATTGGACCCATTGCATCAGCAATTCCCATTACAAGAAATGCTAAAAAGATTGGAAATGTTTTGAATTTCATATTATGCCTTATTTTATTGATTCAATTTAGTTTTATAAAATAGTATTTAAATTTAGAATTTAACTTCCAATTTATCTCTAGATTTTTTTGATGCTAGAACATCTTTTATAATTTTAATTTTGTTAGTACCTAACTCACCAATTTTAATTGTATATATTCCTTCCTCAAATATTTTAGGAGTAAATTTATTTCCATTAATTCTAATTGTATAAATAATTTCATTAGTTGTTTGATTTATTATTTGAACAACCGGATTTTTCATTCCCGTGACAATAATTTCGGGCAAGTATCCAAAAGCATTTTTATTAAAATTATCCATCTGATTAAACTTTACCGGCCATCCGTTATATTGTTCAGCATCTATTTTTGATGGATCGACCCAACGGGGCCAACATTCAAATGTAACATCTCTTGATTCACGATTTAATTTAATGATTCCATAACCAGTTGCCCTATCATACAATTTAGATGGTTCTTTTCCGGAAAAATAAGGATTTGAAACGGCATGGACAGTAATTAAATTTCCAAAACCATCCTCATATTCACCAGTGTATTTTGGCATATTTTGTTTTCTATTTTTACCCTCATAATTTGGGAACCATCTTCTTGGCCAAACATTAGAAATTGCTGGGACACAAAACGCAAAACTCGCGTCATTCCAAATTTCTATTCCATATTGAATTGAACTTCCCAAATGCTGATCTCCGGCAATATGAACGGCAAAAGCCTTTCTTATGATTTCTAATGCTTTATTACGCGGAGTTTGAGGCCAACCATTTGAATCCATATCCTGAACTGGAATGTCATCAGGAGGATATTCATCTGGCTGAAATATTTGCAATTTTGGTACGATATTATCTGAATGTGAGAATTCCTGCGGTAATGTTGCAACATTAGCAAAAATAGTTTGTGAAAGAACAACTTTCATCCAAATATTATTTTTCCAATCAGATGACCAGTCTTCCAAGAATTTTAACTGTCTCTCTCCTAAAAGTTTGGCTCCTTTTGCATCACCATCTTTTTTTGCATCAAATTTTTTATTCTGTGCCCATCCATTATATACTTTTGCATTTGGTAAAAGAGTTTTAGGAGCTGATTTAAATTTTCTATCTTCTAAAACTGCAAAACTTACACCGCCATAATTCATATTACAGTAGTAAACTCCAATGTTTTGTGCAACTGGTAACGAATCATAAGTATCTGGAAGATGAGATGTTTGTGTTCTCTGGACCATATTTACCCATTCGGGGAAATATTTATATCCACCTAAATCTTGAGCATCAGCACCAACAAGTCCGCTTGGAGTAGCTATTCCACCAGCACCCCAAATATTACCATGATAAACATCATGATCATCTGGGATTGAAACTGTAGGCCGATCTCTCATCAAATCGCCATATGCCCAACCGAATAAATACCACTTTCTTAAGTAATCGAGAGTAATTTTATCTAAACTATTTGTCTGAATTCCATAGCCGCCAACGCCTTCGTAAATTTGATCTCCGGAAAAAAACAGTACATCCGGATTATGGAACTTAACAGCATCAACTAATTCATTATTTGGGAAACCTAAATCATTATTACCTGTAAATCCGGCAATGACAATTTCTTTTTTGTCTAATGGTTCTTTTTTAATAATTCCTTCTCTGTAAAATTCTTTTAGTTCATCCGAATCATCTTTAACTTTATATGCTAATCTATAAGGAATATTATTTGCTGCGTTCCAATTTTCTATTCTAAATGTTGAAGTTCTTGAAAGAGTATCAATTTTTTCTTCAGAAATTGTTTCCCAAATTGCATTATTCTTAATTTGGAATTGAACCGGTTCTTCATTTATATTACTAATTGGCGGCAGTTGAACTGTAAGTTTTAATATTTGATTGCTAAGAGTATATTGACTAAATAAAAGCGGACCAAAACTTCTTCCAGAATGGTTTTCAACTAAACTGCCGCTAAGGTTAACATTTTTAAACCAAACATTCATATTCCCTTTTCTGTTGGTCCCAGGTTTACTTCCCCAATCTGGATAATCTGTATTTCTTTTACCATTTATTTTTTGAAGAAGAGAACCTGAATGAGATACTAGTGCGACTAAACCTTTTACCCAATCGGTTTCATAATTATTATTTGCCAAACTTGAAATTAGAACGTCATTTTTATCAAATAACTGTAAATTTAGGTTTAACTCATCTTCTTTAATTTCACCAATTAATTTTAATTTTCCTCTTTCAAATGAAAAATCAATTGGTGAAACTGAGCTATCAATTTTACCGATAAACAATCTGCCATTAGTTGAAATTCCAACCGGAAAACCTTCACCTC
>JACKAA010000006.1 GCA_020635275.1 Ignavibacteriales bacterium | reverse complement strand
ATTTCGGTAGTTGCATCTAAACAATCAGCTTGCGGTCCAACAATTGGGCGATCTAAACCAGCAGGTGGAAATATTACATACTGCATAATGGTTCCTTCATTCCAATGATTTCCTAAAATTAATTTATCATACATTTCTATTTTTTTATGAAGCGGATCAGTTTTTTGAGGAAATTCATTTACCTTTTGTGAGTATATTGAAAATGACGTAAAAACAAATATTGAAAAAATTATTCTATTAAAAATCATTTTTGAAATTGCTCCAATTATTTAATTTTATTCAACATCTTTAACACATCTAAAACCAACAAAGTATTTGCTAATATTATCTGGGAGTAAGTAATACCTTTGCGATGTTCTATTGAAGGAATAATTATTAAAGTTAGATCCGCCCCGCATTACTTTGTAAGTTTCACCATATTGCTCCATCGGAGTATCATTGCCTGGATATGGTTTATACCAATCTGAAGTCCATTCCCAAACACTTCCGGCCATATCTATACAACCATATGGACTTTCAGGTTTTGCCACAGCACTTCCACGCGGATCCAAACGATCCCATGCAACATAGGTTTCGTTAAATGTATTTCCCCACGGAAATATTCTTCCATCGGTTCCGCGAGCTGCTTTTTCCCACTCTTTTTCTGTAGGTAATCTTTTACCTTTCCATTTCGCATAAGAGGCAGCTTTATACCAATTTACAATCGCTGGAGAATTTTCTTTGCCTTCCGGGTAAGTAAATTCCTTATCAAATTGTGAATATTCTAAATTACTTACTTCATACTTATCAATATAGAAAGCCTGTGTAGTTGAGATATGTTGAGGTCTTTCATCAGGATCACCATAAATACTTCCCATTATAAAATTTCCTTCCGGCACAAATACCATTCCTTCTGGCGGATTAGTAATTTCTGAATTTACTTGACCAAAATAAATACTGGTTAATGCAATATATATGATTACTATTTTTTTCATTTTGTTTTTATTTATTTTCTTGAAATGGATATCTGACAAAAATACTTTTATCTTTTAATGTATCTAAAGTTATGTTATTCGGAATTTTAAATAAATTTTCTTCAGTTAAAGATTCAACACTGTAATCAAAAAAAGTTTGATTATCGTTATCGTCATATTCAGCTGATTTGACAGTATATATCTCCATATTTTCCGGATATACATGCACCCACTTAAATTGATTATAAGAACCGCTAGAAAGAGTCCAAGGTTTTAAATCATTATTTTCTCTTGGCCAAGCGCCCCAACTTCCTTCTCCAAGATAAATAGTTCCATTCTTATCATCTCTTACAAATCCTTCAAAACTATTTTCAGAAGAATCCGGAATTAGCGGATAAGTGATTTTATGAATATGTGCATCAGCTTCAACTGCTAAGCTTAATTTGTAATCATAAAATAATTTTGTCCATTGCTGATATTGATAAACATTTTCTGATTTACTTGCAGTATGCGGATGAAATGGTTTATGATATCCGGCAATTTTAAATTTTACATCTTTATTTTTTGATAAATCATTTTCTAACCATTTTCTTTGTTGCCCGCCTTCATCAATTTGCGTATTCAGACCAACTATATGAAAGAAATTATTTCCAAATGTTAGCGAATAATAAATATTGCTTGAATCGTTATTTTGATATGGTGCATTAAATATTTTATTTAGTACTGCTAAATCTCCATCTTCATGATTACCGTGAACAGGAACCAAGGGAATCATTCTGCCATCTTCAGTTGTTGTTTGCTCAAACCAATCGTTCAGCCAAATATGCCATCTAACTGAATAAGTTCCATTACCAGAATTAAAATCACCATTAAACAAAACAAATAATGGCCGTAGTTTTGCAACCAGTCTGTTAGAAGCTTCTCCGGCTTTATGAGCTTTTCCGTAACTTTTAGTATCACCGCCGGTTATAAATGAGAAAGGCTGAGGTTTACTTGGAGCTGTTTTAAACCAATATCTTTCTCCAACTCCTTTTGAATCTTTAATTACAAAATAATATGATTGATCAGGTTTTAAATTTTCAATTTCTGCAAAATGAGTATTCATTCCATAGGAATCAGCAAGAATTCTGGTAGGCATTTGAGATCTTGGATATTTTTCCCAGTCATCTCCAAAATCTTCATCTCCAAAATATACTATTGGATTTTCACCTTGCACTTGATCCCATCCAATTGTAACGCAAGTTTCCGGATCTTTATTCCAGACAATTCTGTATTTATCAGATCCGCTTGCAAAAATGTTTTGAGTCAATATAATTATTAAAATTGCTTTTAGCTTAATTAAAGAATTAAAATTGTTCGTCATTAAATTTCCTTTCTATATTATTTTGTAAAAAACATATCAAATTCCATAAATGTCCAATCATCTTTTTCATTTGTTTTGTAATACATACGTAATCTTTCATTTCCTTCTTGTTCCATATATTCAATTTTTATAGGGTGAAAACCTTTCTCTAAATAGACAGCTCCATAATTATCACCGTTTTCTCCATCAACAATTAAATTGTTGTGAAGATAAAGTTTAGAAGCATCATCAGCCCTCATTCTGAAAATATACATTTCATCATTAGGCACTTCTATAAATCCTTCATAGACAAGGCCAAAGTTATCTTCAATATTTGCAATATCAGAAATTGTAAAATCGTTTGCTAAACCATTTTTAATTATTTTCATTTTACTGTAATCCGGCATTTTCTCCCATTCACCTTCATAATATTTATAATCTAAACCAGTTTTAAGATTATCTACTTTAACTGATTTAATCATTTCTAATTTTTCATATTGTTTAGATTTAAATGCAACTTCTTGATTCTTATTATTAAACAATTTGAAATTAACAACCGTACTTTGTGAAATAGTAATTGGATTTTGAAATTTTTCTGATTCCAGATTTGGTTCATCTCCATCCAATGTATAATTTACTAGTATTGATTTAAATGGAATATCAAGATTTACTTCTATGTTATCTTTAAATTGTTGAACATTAGGAGTAATATATGAAGATTTTACAACTGGAATAATTGCTAAATCGTATTTCCCTTCTAAATAGAAATCTGAGTATTCTGCTTCTGTATAACCTAAATGCCAATCAAATTGAAGCTGACCAATTTTATCAAAATCTATTTCTTCTTTTGATACTAATGATATTTCGACTGTTGAATCGGAATTTGCAATTAGATTAAAATCCAGTCTTGGTTTATCAATCTTCAGTTCATGATTATGATAAAACTGAAGATTAACATTTAATTCAAAATCGGTATTATTTTGAAAATACAAATAAACTGTTCCATCTTTAAATGTATTACCTGAATTGGAAAGAATGACATGTTCAAATCGAGTGTTCTTAATTAGAGATTCTGCCATAATATCAGTTTCATCATTACTAATATCATGATCATGAATTCCGTCCAATTCTAAATTTGCAAATACCGGTCCATCATCAGTTAATGTCAACCATGTAATATGATCAAATTCTCCAAACCGATGACCACGTAATGCACTGCCGCCTCCTGTAGTTCCTAATACATAATAATTTCTGTCATTTCTTTCTTGATGTATATAGTGATGTTCATGTCCGGCAAACACTGTAAATTTTCGTTTTGCCAATTCCTCTTCAATTTCTTGAAATCTATTATTTGTATCATATTTCCAAATTGGATGATGAAAAAATAAAAATGTCCATCTAACTTCTGGATTATCTTTAAGCGATTGAATTACGTAATCTCTTTGCTCCGTAGTAATTGAATAGTCATCGTCATCATTACTATCCATTGTTATGAAAAGAACATTTTTATAAACAAAATGATAATATCTTCTTCCGTAACGCTTTTCCCATTCTTTCTGCATTACATTATTTGTAATATCGTGATTACCAGGTAAATAAAAAAATGGAGGTTTTAGATTTTCTATTAAACTATTAAATTCATCCCATTCTTTTTTTATTTGCATTGTATCTTGAGTGTAACCTTGAATTAAATCACCGACACACATAACAAATTCAGGCATTAGCAGATTTACTTTACCAATAGATTTTTCAAAAATTCCTTTTCTGCTTCCACCGGTATTGTCACTTACAATAGCAAATTGAAAATTATCCGGATTGTTATAAAAATCTAAATGTGACCAAGGTTTTTTTTCTGTAGAAATATTTGAATCGAAATTTTTATCTTGAGCAATTAGTGAAGAAACAAAAAATATAAGTACAAAAATTATTTTCAATTTAGCTCCTTTTTAACTTTATAAAAAATAAAAATTATTATTAACTAAATATTAAATTTTATTACTGCTTGAAGACTTCTTCCAATTCCGTCAATTCCGCTACCATGGACTCTGTAGGCTTCATCAAAGATATTATTAATTCCTAAACCAAAAGAAAAATATTTGAAATTATAATTCGCATAAAGATTAAAAACATTCCAAGCCGGTGTTCCATTTTCACTAATTCTGTGGTCATCTATATCACCAGAAGATAAGCGATTTTGCTTCATTGCAAAAATATAATCAAATTTAAAATCTAGACTACTCAAAGCTTTGTAGATTAATCCAACCGAACCATTTAGTGGAGGTATTCGCCTCATTGGTTCATCTTTTGAAATATTTTGACCATAAGTATAAGTTATATTTCCTTTTAATAACATTTTGTTGAATAATACATATTTAAAATCAAATTCAATTCCTCGTATATAAGCTTTTCCCACATTTATTTTTTTATAAACATTTTCTCCATTTAAAGTTGATGAACCGTTATAAGTTGCTGTTACACGGTCAATAAGATCTGTAAGATCACAATAATACAAGAATAAAGATGATATTATTTTTTCATTATAGAACTTAAAACCAAGTTCATAATTTAAAGCAGTTTCCGGAGATAATTCATTATTTGGAACTTCAATGCCATAATCAAAAAATCCAAACGTACTTACATCATTTATATTTGGAATTCGATAAGCCGAATTTATATTTCCAATTATTTTATAGTTTTTGTTAAAATTGTAGGCGAGTGAAAAATGTCCTGTTACTGCACTAGGATTAATATTGGGTTGCCCAAATATATTATCTAAAATAATTAATGAAACTAAATTATACCTTCCCCCAAAGCCAATATCAAAATTGTTCAATTTTATTTTAGATAATGTAAAAATTGAAAAATTGTGAGCTTTGCTATTATCTGAATATAATCCTCTTTTATAGCTAACATTTTCTGTGAGTAAATCAATTTCTTTTGCCGAACTATTTACAAAATCAAAATAATATTCAAGTCCACTATTTACTTTCCAATTGCTTAAAGGATTTGAAATAATGGAAATATTTGCTCCCCAAGTATCTACAATATCTTTTTCAATATTTTCAATTTCGATCAAAGATTTTTTTAATCTTCTCGTCTCTGAAGATTGCTGCCAAGATAAGGTAATTGAAATATCTTTATAAAATTTATTCTCAGATAAAAACTCACTTTTGATATAAGCCAATTGGCGTTTTTGAGGATCAAACTTATAGTAGTCATATCCTCTTTGATTTACTTGATCAAATCGATCAATATCATTCTGCTGTAAATATTGGTAATTATATGATAAAAATATTTCATCATTTATTTTATGAAGATTTTTAATATTAAATGCTATTTCATCGTAAGATGAAGGGCTTTCTTTTCCTAAACCTTTCCCAGCAATAATATCTCCAAATTGTTTTGCTGAAGCTGAAATATGATAACCACTGTGAGAAGTAGAATAATCTAAATATGCATCAGCAGACTTTTCCATATTACCTGATAAATATTTTAATCCCACTCCTGAAGCAATTTTATTTTCCAAACTAAATTGCGGTGATTTGCTTATAATTTGCAATACTCCGCCAAGTGCATCGCTTCCATATTGAACAGAACCGGATCCACGTAAAATTTCTGCTCTATCAATGTCATTCAAACTAATTGTATTTAAATACTGATTAGGGCCATAACGAAAAGTAGAATTATTTAACCTAATACCGTCAATCATTATTAATGTTTGGTTTCCTGTTAAACCTCTAATAAAAGGCGAACCACCTCCATGATTTGTCTGCTGCATCCAGATTCCCGGTAAACTACTTAGAGCGTTTGCCAAATTCATTTGCGAGGTCATTTGCATTTCTTTAGCTGAAATATTTGCTAAAGCTTGATTGATTGAATTTGTATTTTCTTCATATCTAGAAGCAGAGACAACAATTTCATCAAAGTTATAATTAATTTCAGTTTGAGCCAAAGAACAATTGTAAAATGCTAAAACAATAAGAAATATTTTTGTGTACTTCATTTGTTATAAAAGTAATTTTAATTAATAGATTTATAATGAAGTTCAGGAAGAATTTACTTTATGATAAAATTATATTCTCCAGATTGAACTAAATATTTTAAGTAACTATCTGATTGCCCGATAAATTCTATATCATTATTTTGATTTGCTAAAATTCCATTTTCATAAATTTCTTTATTGTCACTTAGAGGTAAATAAATTTCAGCAGTAGAATTTACAGGAATTGATATATTAAAAATTATCTTATCTTTTTTCTTTTCCCAACTTGATTTAACTTCACCTTTAATTGTATTTATCGAAGCATTTACATAACTCATATCATCCGGCAAATATGGTTTAATAAATATTTTTTCACACCCAAAAGAGTTTTCATCAATATTAATTCCTGCAAGTGATTTATAAAAAAATGCATCAATGCTTCCAGTCATTACGTGGTTATGAGATTGCTTTAATGTCCAAAACTCACACATTGTAGTGTACTTTTCAACCATATCACTCCAACTTGGATAACCTTTTTGAGTTGCCAATAAATAAGCAATATCCTGTCTTTCATTCTGAACCAAAGCATCTATCATATATTTTGAACCCAGCACACCGGTTGTTAAGTGACCATTATTTTCATTTACTATATCGTCAACTAAATTATTTAGAACTTCTTGTTTATATTCTTGAGGAACAATATCCAAATAAAGTGGAAAGGCATTTGCCATTTGACTGCCATCATTGTAATCTTTTGTTTCGGTATTGAAAAACTTAGTGTTGTAAGATTTTATTATTTTTTCTGCTAGCTCTTTAAAATAAATTTCATCTTCATTATAGTTTAATATTCCTGCAATATGCGAAAGTATTTCTGAGTTCCAAAAATAGAATGCAGTAGGTACAGAAACTGGTTCACCTTCCTTCCAATCTTTAACCAAACTTCCCCAATCACCAATCCAACCCGGCTTCATAATATAGTTATCTGAAATTCCATTTAGGAAATCAATGTAACTTTTCATAGCAGTATAATGAGTTTTGAGAATTTTTTCATCACCAAAGTATTGGTAGAATTTCCAAATAAGAATAATATAAGTACTGCTCCACTCAACTCCTTCATCCCAAATATAAGGACGTGGTGAAATTATTGGAATATCACCATCAATATTTTGATTTGATTTAATTCCACTAAGCCAATTCATATAAAATTGCGGAGTATCAAAATTAAACATTGCTTCTTCAATCGTAACCTGAACATCTCCAAACCAGCCAAGTCTTTCATCTCTCTGCGGACAATCCATCGGATAACCGATCATATTGCTTTTTTGCGACCAAACAGTTGCATTATGAATTTTATTGATTGTTTCGTTACTGCAATTAAATTTTCCAGTATTTTCAATTGAAGTATAAAGAGCTAATCCTTCAATTTTTTCTATATCAGGTTTTTCACCTTCATAAGTAACTTCAACATACTTATATCCAAAATAAGTAAAATGAGGTTGGTAAATTTCTGTCCCATTTCCTTTAAGAATATAAATAGCTTGAGCTTTTGCATGTTCATTACTAGTAATATCTATTGTGCCGTTTTCTTTTATATCTTCAGCAAACTGAAGTTTAATTTTTGTTCCTTTTTTACCTCTAACTTTAAGCTTTATAGTTCCGGCAAAGTTTTGTCCCATATCATAAACTTGGACATTTTTTCCATTTTCATAAATCTTAACTGGTTCAAAAACTTTCATAATTTTTACAGGCGGCATTGTGTGCGATTTTAATTTACCTCCAGGTGATTGCACTATATTAACATTTTGCCAATTTGTATCATCAAAATTTATTGTTGACCAATTCTCTATTTCTTCATTTGCATCGTAAATTTCTCCATCGTAAATGCAGCTGTATAAAATTGGTCCTTCAGAATATTTCCAATTTTCATTGGAGGTAATTACTTCTTTTTCGCCATTTTCATATTCAATATGTAATTGCAAATAAGCACGTTTTGCTCCAAACCACTGCATTCTATATGGCTGCCACCATTTTTTATAAGGATTAAACCATCCATTACCTAAATGTATTCCAATAGCGTTTTTACCTTTATTCAGATTTTCAGTAACATCATAAGTGTCATATAATATTTCTTTTCTATAATTAGTTTTTGCCGGTGATAAATAATGATCTCCTATTCGATTACCATTGATAAACAACTCATAAAATCCTAAACCGGTAATAAATATTCTGGCATTTTTAATTTTATTATTTGCATTAAATTGATTTCTTAAAAGAAGAGATCTGCCATTATGTTTTACAGTATCAGGTAATTCTTTTTCTTCCTTAATACTTTGAAAAAATCTGGTCCACGGGAAATACTCTTTACTTGGACCGGCACCAATCCATTTAGCTTGCCATAGTAATGTATCTAATATTGATGTCCAAAATTCCGATACTTCACTTTCAATTTGGTTATTGTCTTTATCCCAAATTTTAACTTTCCAAAAATATTGCCTATTACTTTGGAGTGGTTTTCCTTCATAAATAATTTGTGAACTTTGTGATGATTTTATTTTATCAGAATTCCATAAATTTCCTAAGTGATTTTTATTATCTGAAACAAGAATTTGAAATGCAATTTGCTTTTGACCACGAATTTCAGATTTTATTTCCCAGCTAAATCTTGGATCTGAAACATCAATATTATTTGGTGATTGTAAATATTCACATTTTAGATTAAGTATTTTTGTTCCTTGACTAAATGCTATACTTGTTAAAAGTATTATTAGGTAAAATATTCTAATCACTAATTTCACGAATTATTGATAATATTTTTTATGAACAGATAATGTCTTAATTGGCAACAATCGGGATTAAATTATTTGCAATAAAATAATAAATAGTACTGAGGTGACGGTTTTGATTTTCAGTACTATTTATTTTAGAGAATTACTTAAGATTAATGAATTTTTAAGTCATTCATACATCAAGTTTTATCTTTAATTTTTGCTATGCAACTCCTGGTACAGCAATGCTCTTATCAATATTGACCGGGCCTAATTTATATTCTTTTGGACCAAGTTGTAAATCTGAATTCATTATTTCTTCCCAGGTAACTTCTTTGCCAGTATAAGCAGAAATTCTTCCCATAATTGCACACATAGTTGAAATTGCAGTTGCTTCAGCTTCTACATAAGGTTTATTTTCCCGTATTGCTTGTACAAGATCTATATGTTCTTGAACATAAGGTGAAATTTTAACTGAAGGATTATAATCTTCCGGTAGAGCATCACCTTCTTTCCAACCTTCAGGTTTTGGATATTGGTATTCCCAAATTTTATTTCCTTGCAAGTCTAAAATTGAGTTTTGGCAATTACTTGATCCTTTTGTTCCTTGAATACTTTCTGAAACATTTGTTACACATCCATTTATTTGCCTGCACATACTATGAACATGCATTCCATTTTCATATTCAAAATCCACGCTAAAATTATCATATTGATCGCCGGTAACTCTTCTTTGTCTTGAACCAAATCCGACAGCTTTTACTGGATGTTTTTCAGAGAACCAATTAATTACATCTATATTGTGAACATGCTGTTCAACAATATGATCTCCGGAAAGCCATGTCCAGTTAACCCAATCACGAATCATATATTCCATTTCAGACCAGCCTTTTTGAGGAGTTCTGTACCATAATTGACTTTGATTCCAATAACAATTTGCGGAAACTATATCACCAATTGCACCTTCATAAATTTCTTTAAATGTAGCCACATAGTCCCTTTGATGTCTCCTTTGTGTTCCTGTACCAACAACTAATCCAAGAGCTTCTGCTTTTTTTGATGAAGCAATTATTGATCTTGCCCCAACCGGATCTACCGCAACCGGTTTTTCCATAAACACATGTTTTCTTGCATCAATAGCAGCGGCAAAATGTTGTGGTCTAAAATGTGGAGGTGTAGCCAAAATTATTACATCAACACCTGAATCAATTACTTTTTCAAATGCATCAAAACCAACAAAACAATTTTCATCAGGTACAGTATGCTTTTTTTCATCTAATATTTTTTGTTTGCAACCATCAACTCTATCTTTAAACACATCTCCCAATGCATGAATTTTTAAGTTTGGGCCTGCACTTAAAAAGTTAATTGCAGCACCAGTTCCTCTACCTCCGCAGCCAATTAAACCAGCTTTCAACTCTTTTCCTTCATTTGCTTGATCCAAAAATTGTTTGGCTTCCATAGTTCTTTTCTTTTCATTTGAAACACTACATCCAACAATTAGTCCAGTTGTTGCTACAGCACCTAATGTTAAAAAATCTCTTCTGTTAAATTTGTTTGCCATAATTACACCTCTAATTAATTGTTCAAAATTTTGGATTCTAAACCTTTTTTAATTTAGTACCATTTATTTTATTCGTTAAATTCACAAACAACTCTAAAACCAACATCTTTACAATCTGAATACCACCATAAACTTTTAGGAATTTGCGGATCAGTTACTAGCCAAGCGTCATGTCTTGTATAATCTCTTGAAGCAATTCGTAATTTAGATGCATCGCTTTTGTATGAACCGCCTTTAATAACATGTTCTTTACCAGAAGCAGGTCCAATTGGATTTTGAATAACTTTATTATAATAAGATTGATAAATATCTTCTTTATAATAGTCTGAACAAAATTCTTTAACATTTCCTAAAGTATTTAAAAGTCCAAATGCATTAGGATTTTTTGATTCAGGCAGACCGGTTTTATTATTACTATTTTGATTATAAATAACAAATGAATTAATAATAGTCGTATCAACACCAAAAAAAGAATTCCAGAAACTCTCACTTGAATAATCAGACGGCTTACCGTCAAAGAAATATGCACCGTTTGAATTACCTCTGCAAGCGTATTCCCATTCTGCTTCGGTTGGCAATCTGTATTTTTTACCAGTTTTAATTGTTAGCCATTCGCAATATTTTTGAGCTGCATAATGAGTCATAGTTATTGCCGGTCTTGAACCTCTTCCCCAACCTTGTCCAGGATTTCCATAAGGCGGTGTCGGTCCAGAAATTCCATCGACAGAATTATTATTTTTCAAATTCTCAACTTGATCTTCTGTTCTTCCCTCAGTTCCGGTCTCCACTAAAAATAAATTATATTCATCCCAAGTTACTTCTGTTTTTCCTATAAAATATTTGCTAAGTGATACTTCAACTTGAGGACCTTCATCTTTTTCTCTGTATTCTTCATCATCAGGACTACCCATTAAAAATTTTCCATCTGGTATAGCAATCATTTCAAAATCTATTTTGGAACCAGGTAAAGTTTCAATAAAATTTTTAAAAGTATCTATTTCAGCTGACTTAGTATAAATTTCCTTATTAATTTTTTCTTCAGTTTCAATTTCAGATTTTTCATGAAAATGTCCTGTTTGAAGATGACAATTTATACATCTAATTTTTTCTTTATTTTGATCATAATAAAGATGAGCATCTTCACCTTTTCTGGAAAGTTTCGGCGGGAAAAGATTTTGGTGACATTTTAAACATCCCGATTGATAAACATGTTTTTCAGCTGATTCTCTTTGGGACATTTGTTCCCAGTTAAAATCAGATGAATCTTTAAATACATAACCATATACATCTCTTAATCCGGTTGTTACTTTTGCAGAGAATCTATCAAAACCGCTTGGAGGTAAATGGCAATCAACGCAATTAACTTTAACTCCGCTCTCATTATAAACATGTGGGCCAATTTTCCATGATTCAATAGCTTGAGGATGTACATGACAAGATTCACAAAATTCATTTGTTGATGTAGCTTCATAACCATAATTAAAAATCATGAAAGTAATGAAGCCAATTAAAATAAATATCACATTTTTATTGAATAACGATTTTTTTAATTTTTTCAGCATATGCCAGAATTAACTTAATTTTAGAGGTTCAATAAATATTTCTTTAAACTCAATTGGTTTACCTTCACTCTGAAAACCTATTTGTCCAGATTTGACCGAACAATTTGTTGCTTTATTTTGCAAAACATTATTAACAAATAATGTGATTGTATTTTCTTGACAATATATTTCGTAAGTATTCCATTCACCCGGTTTATTTTCACTATTGCTTTCTTTTTTTGCCAATCTTCTTGAAGGTTTATCAATTAACTCATCAAAATCAGTTCCATTGATTACGTAAAAATCACCAGCATTTTCGTGCATCAACTGAGCTTCAATACATTTTGGCCAAACAGTATCCGGCTCTTCAATATGTAAAAGTACGCCGCTATTTCCCGGTTCTTCTGGCCATCTCCAAACAACAGTTAGTTTGTAATTCTTATATTTTGAATTAGTCCTTATATAACAAATAGGATTTCCAGCACAATAAAGATTTTCATCACTAATAAACCAAACTGAATCTGGATTTACATTTTTATCCGGAATAAATTTAATCCAAGCTTTAAAATCCTGACCATTCCAAAGTTCAATTCTTTTATCAGGAACAATTACATTTTGAATATTATTATTTTCTTGTTTTTGAGTACAAGAGATCAAAAAAATGAGAATTAAAAAAATCCAAATAAATTTTTGGTTCATTTTAATACTCCATTTAAAATATTAAATATCACATTTGCGATATGCTTCTATAACAGCCATTTCACCTTCTTTTCCGTCTTTGCTGTTTCCGTGTTCCATTCCTAAAATTCCTTTAAATCCTTTATTATGGATATGTTCAAAAACATTTTTGTAATTAATTTCTCCAGTAGTTGGTTCCTTTCTTCCCGGATTATCTCCGATTTGGAAATATCCAATTTCATCATATGCCATATCAATATTTGGTATTAAATTTCCTTCCTGAACTTGCTGATGATATAAATCATCTAATATTTTACAAGCCGGACTGTTAACAGCTTTACAAATTTGAAATGCTTGCGGAATTTTCTTTAAAAATAGACCTGGATGATTATAAAAATTTAAAGGTTCCAAAACCATTACCAAACCATGTGGTTCTAAAATTGAACTTGCTTGTTTTAATGTTTCAACAACATTTGCAGTTTGATAATCCAATTCTAAACGCAAATCAACATGACCAGGAACTACTGTCATCCATTTTGCATTAACACGTTTTGCAACTTCAACTGATTCTTTAATATCATTCAAAAATTCATCACGTAAATCTTGTTTTCCGCTTGTTAAGTTCGGTTCATTCCAATAAATTTTGTGAGCAACAAATACACCCATTGTTAAGTTTAATTTTGTCATAGTTGATGCAATTTTTTCTTGGTCAGAAATTGACCTGGATTTCATTCCATTATCTTCAAGAGCAGTAAATCCTTGATCAGCAACAAAATTTAATTGATCAACTAAATCTTCACCCGCAATATTTTTAAACATGCCAAAATGAGGAGCAAATTTCATTGTAAATTTTTTAGATTCACTTGGTTCTTGAATAAAATTTTTAGCATTTAGATTGTTAGCACCAATTGCTAACGCTGCTGTAGAAACTGCTGCAGTTTTAAGGAATGATCTTCTTTGAATTTTTTTTGAATTCTTTTCATTTTTTTGCATATGAATTCCTTATTCTACTTTAAAATCTTAATTATAATTTATAAAAGTCTGATTGAAAAAGAGAGGAATTTGATAAGATTCTGTAATTTCATGTTTTATTTTAGAATAAAATCTAAGTTGCTGTAATAATAATGAAAACGTTTGTTTAACACAAATAATAAAGAATCTAATAAGATTTTTTTTTATTTTAAGCAGCAATATTACTTATAGAATTTTTAGAATTATAAATTGTAGTAAATTGGATCTTTAAATATAAAAATACAAATGGACTCTTTTTATTAAGCACAAAGAATGAATAATTTACTAAAAAACTTCCTATTACTTTTCTCGACTATTTTTATTCTTTTAATTTTATCTGAATTTTCACTTAGATTTTTTTTAGAGCCATTAAATTCCGGTTGGGGCTGGGAAGATTCACCGCGCAGAAAATTAGCAACTTTTGATAATGATCGACCAAATCAACTTAATTTAAGGGGACAGCAAATTAAGTATGATGAAGATGATTTTGTAATTTTAATTTTAGGTGATAGTCAAGTTGAATCGGCTACATCTCCCCCAAATGAAATGCCAGAAATACTTTTAGAAAATTATTTAAATGATTTTTCAAAAAAACATGTTAAAGTTTTTTCTGTTGCAGCATCTGCTTGGGGACAAGATCAGCAATTGATTGCATTAGAAAAATACTATTCACAGTTTAGAGCCGATTTAGTATTAATCTGGTTTACTCCAAAAAATGACTTTTGGGAAAATACTTTTCCAGATAGAAATGTTGGGGTTAAAGCAGGACATCTAAAACCTACTTTTCTCTTAAATCAGAATAAATTGGAAGGACCATTTTTAAATCCAAATGAATATTACAAAAATTCAGCTTTACTTCATTTAATATATAAAGCAATTCAAAGTTATAATGATTCTAATCTTGAAGAATTGATTTTAGCAGAATGGTATGAAAAAATTCCGATTGCACATTCAATTGATGAAACACCTGAGAATAAAATTAATAGCACATTTCAAATTGATTTGGACAAATATTCAAAAGAAATTTTTGCTCTTGCAGATTCAAATAATATCACAATTATTACTTATGAAGATTTTATCAATTCCAGAGGTCATTTTGCACCATATTTAGAAAATAAATCGCCAAGAGATTTATACCAGTTAGAAATAACGAAAAAATTAATCGAAAAAATTGATTCATGCTCCATTTCAAACAATTCAAAAATGATTGTTTTTTATCCTTTGCGAGAAGATTTTGATAGTGTTACTCCAAATTCAGTAAGAAATGTAAAAAGCTATAGAATTAAAGATAAATACTTTCCGGTAAATCTTAATTATTTAGAAACAATCAAAAGAACAATCCCGCAAAAAAAACTATTTACATTTTCAATTGAAGGCCAAGATGAAATTTGTGTTGATCATTCAGATCGTCATTTAAATTTACTTGGAAACACAAAAGTAGCTGAAGAATTAGGAAATTATCTTTTACTTTTATTAAACAATAAAGAAATAATTTAATAAAATAATTGGAGTCTTTATGAAATTATCAATACCTATGATGTTTGAGCAAAGTGTTAAAAAATATCCTAATAATATTATGATGCTTGAAAAAAAAGATGGAAAATATGTTGGAACTACTTATAAAGAAATGCAGAAAATAATTCACAATTTTAGCGCGGGTTTGTATCAATTAGGATTGAAACATGGTGAAAGAGCCGCATTAATTTCTGAAGGAAGAAATGATTGGGTAATGAGTGAAATGGCAATTGTTTTTATTGGAGCCATAAATGTTCCAATTTCTGTTAAGGTAGATGAATTAAATGATCTTAAATTTAGGCTGGCACATTCAGGCTGCAAATTTGTAATTGTATCAAAATCTCAACTTGAAAAAGTTAGAAAGATTGAAATTGATTTGCCTGATTTAGAAAAAATAATTGTATTAGATGAAATTAAAGATCTTAAACAAAATGAAATTCATAAAGATGATGTTACAAAACTTGGTGAAAATTATCTTTCCTCAAATTATGATGATTATAATAAAGTTTGGCAATCATTAAATGGCGATGAATACGCTAATATTTGCTATACATCTGGAACAACAGCTGATCCAAAAGGAATAATATTAACACATAGAAATTATACATCAAATGTTGAACAAGCTACTGCAATTTTCCCAATTCCTGAATATTATTCTTCCCTGCTTATTTTACCTTGGGATCATTCGTTTGCACATACAGCGGGAATTTATCTTTTAATGAAAAACGGCGCAAGTATGTCTTCTGTACAAGTCGGTAATACACCTTTAGAGACTTTGAAAAATATTCCCCAAAATATTAAAGAAGCAAAACCGGTTTTTATATTAAGCGTTCCGGCTCTTGCTAAAAATTTCAGAAAAAATATTGAAAGCGGAATAAAAGCCAAAGGTGAGAAAGTAGAATCATTATTTAATAAGGCACTTAAAACTGCGTATGAGTATAATGCTGACGGATTTAGGAGAGGAAGAGGTTTACAAAAATTAAAACTACCAATTCTAAAATTTTATGATAAAATACTTTTCAGCAAAATACGTGAAAGTTTTGGCGGCAAACTTGAATTCTTTATTGGCGGTGGCGCTTTATTAGATATAGAATTACAAAGATTTTTTTATGCAATAGGTATTCCAATGTTTCAAGGTTATGGATTGAGTGAAGCAGCACCAATAATTTCAGCCAATGTTCCGGTTCGTCATAAAATGGGTTCATCAGGTTCAATAGTCAAAGGCTTAGATGTAAAAATAGTTGATGAAGATGGAGTTGAACTGCCTCTTGGAGAAAAAGGTGAAATAATTTGTAAAGGCGAAAATGTTATGGCCGGTTATTGGAAGAATGATAAAGCAACCGAAGAAACAATTAAGAACGGCTGGCTTTATACTGGTGATATGGGTTATTTAGATGAAGATGGTTTTTTATTCGTTTTAGGAAGATTTAAAAGTTTATTAATTGCAAGTGATGGTGAAAAATTTAGCCCCGAAGGAATTGAAGAAGCATTAGTTGATCAATCACCATTTATTGAACAGGTTATGCTTTATAATAATCAATCTCCTTACACAGTTGCATTATTATTCCCTAACAAAAGTGCTTTAACAGAGGAAGTCAAAAAAAGAGGATTTTCATTAAACACTGATGAAGGAAGAAAAGAAGTTATTAATATTTTGCAATCTGAGATCGATGAATATAAAAAAGGCGGAAAACATGAAGGAATGTTTCCTGAAAGGTGGCTGCCTGCTGCAATTGGAATTTTAGGTGAAGGTTTTAGTGAGCAAAATAAATTTTTAAATACAACACTAAAAATGGTACGCGGAAAAATAACTGAATTCTATATGAGCAGATTAGAATATTTATTTACAGCAGAGGGAAAAAATATAGATAATCCTCAAAATCAACATATACTTTCTCATTGGGAATAAATAGTTAATGAGTGAAAGACTAACATTACTTGATATTTCAGTTTGGGGAGGATTTGCATCTTTTGCAATAAGTTCTGTTGTTATTCCGGTTTGTCTTCCTGAAATATCAAATTCAATTTCGGTTAATTTTTCTGAGAGCGGAAGTTTAGAATCATTTAGAAACACCATAGTTCTCGCTTTTCTTGTTCTTTCAATTGTTATCATTAAGTTTTTTAGCAAAAAACAATTTATCGCACAAGGTCAATATTTAATTTCACTGGGATTATTTTCAGCAAGTTTTGCCAATACTTATTTTGCTTTTGCAGCTTCAATTATTTTAATGGGAATTGGAGGCGGATTATCGGAAGCATTTATAAATCCTCTTGTTGTGGATCTTCATCCAAATAATTCGGGTAAATTTTTAAATCTGACAAATGCATTTTATCCAATAGGAGTAGTTGTATCATCATTACTATTTGGCGAAATGTTAACGCATGAAATATCTTGGAGAATAATTTTCAGAACTGCTGCAATATTTTCACTTTTAATTGCTGTACTGTTAAGTTTACAAGGCAGTACTTCAGATAAAAAACCTCAAAAATTATCATTAAAAAATTATGCGGAAATAATTATGTCCGGAAAATTTTGGCTTTTTGCAGTTGCTATTTTCTTGGGAGGTAGTATTGAAGCTGCTTATACATTTTGGGGCAGAAGTTTTGTTGAGGTATATTTAAGTGATGTTCCCCGCTCAGGAACATTAGCTGTAACAATTTTTGCCATTTCAATGTTTATTGGTCGCTTACTTACTTCATTTTTCACATCAAAGTATAGCTTAAAGAAAATAATATTTTCATCATCAATTTTAGGAATTATTGTTGGATTTATTTTACCGTATGCAGATTTCATTCTAGAATTCTATTTACTAATTTCTTTATCCGGATTGGCAACAGCATGTTTATGGCCTTCAATATTATCAGAAGCTTCATCTATTCTTAATTTTGATAAAACAATATTAATGATTTTACTTGCATGTGCTGGAGTGATAGGATTTGGTTTCACTCCGCTTTTAATGGGAATAATCGGTGATAATTCTCAATTAAAATATGGTTTTATTTTAGCACCAATATTTTTCTCTATTATTATTGGATTACTTCATTTTGAAAATAAAAGCTGAAGTAATTTTTCTAAATTTTTAAACAGAAAAGGAGTTGAATAATGACTCAATTAAAAAAAATTTTATTTACTACTTTCATTTTAATCTTACTATTTTCAAACTTTGTTAACAGTCAAAAACTGTATAAAAGTGATGATCACCAATGGAAACCGGTTGAAGACAAGGTTTATTTGCAGGAAGTTGCTGAAAAAATATCTACAAAATTGCCGGTAAAAGATATAGCATTTTTTAATAATAAATGTTACCTCGTCATTAACAAAGAGCTGCATACATTGCTTGATGACAAAATCGTACCTGAAAAGTCTTCACCTAAAAATATTAATAGAATTTTGAATGTAGGTGAATCACTTTGGGCATTAACTGATAAAGGGATTTACAGACTAAAAAATAGTTGGGAAAAACTTGATGATCAAAACTATGTTGACGTATGTACTCATTTGGGTGATCTTTATGCTGCAACAAAGGATAATGTATATAAATTAGATAATTCAAAATTTGTGAATATTGAACCTGAAGGAGGATACTATTCAAGCAATATGACAATGTTAATGGAAGACGGAACACAACTTCATGCTGATCCGGTTCGAATTGGACCAATTCACAGAATTACATCTTATAGCGGAACACTTTACATTTTACGTCCAGGAGAATTAGCACTTTTTGATGGGAAAATTGTTAATGAAGATTTTATTGATTGGGGAGAATTACCATCATCAAATACAAATGACTTTTTAAGTTTTGGCAGCAGATTGTTTATTTCAACTGATAATGGTCTGGCTGTTTTAAGAGGTGCCGCTTTAACTTCTATTAAAGGTAAAGATGGATTACCTTACGAGAATACAACTTGTCTAACAAAAGGTTTTGATAATGATATCTGGATTGGAACAACAAAAGGTGCTGTTAGAATGTTAGATAACGAATGGCATTATTTTGGAGCAGATCATTGGTTGCCTGGAAATAATGTTAACAGCATAGCAGTTTCTGAGAATAAAATTTTTATTGCAACTGATAATGGTATTGGAATAATTAATTATGAACCGTATACATTAAGAAAGAAAGCTGCATATTATGAAAGACACCTTAATGAATGGGGACATAAAAGATTAGGATTTATTCATACACTTTACAAAAAAGGAGATCAATGGATAAGAGAAGTAAGCGATAATGACGGCGGACATACTGCTCCTTATTTGGCAGCAATGTGTTATAAATATTTAGTTACCGGTGATAAATCGGTTAGAGACGAAGCAGTAAACACTTTTAAGGCAATGTTGTGGTTAGAAAGAATTACTCCAATTGAAGGATTTATTGCAAGATCAATTTGGTCTGCGACCGGTGATTTAGATGAAAAAGGCAGACATGGTTCAGGTGGATTGCCGGCAAAATGGTATCCTACAAAAGATGGCAAATGGTATTGGAAAGGTGATACTTCAAGTGATGAAGTAACTGCGCATATTTATTCTGTTTCAATTTTTCATGATTTAGTTGCTGAAGGTAAAGAAAAGGAATTAGCAAGAGAACACATTGAAAGAATTGTAAGTTATATTTCTGAAAATGGTTGGAAATATATTGATATGGATGGAAAACCAACTCGATGGGGACGCTGGGATCCAACTTATTTATTAAGACCTTACGGTTGGGTTGATAAGGGAGTTAATGGTTTGGAAGCTCAATCATACGCCAAAGCAGCTTGGGGTGTTTCCGGAAAAGAAAAATATAATGATGCATTTAATGAACTTTTAGATTTCGGTTATCAAAATTATACAGTTCGTCAAAAAAATACATTCCCACCGGAAAATATTGCACCCTGGGATGATGATTTAGCTTATTGGTCTTATTATTCTTTACTACGGTATACAACTGAACCTGAACTTCGATCAATATATTTAAGAAGTTTGGAACGAACGTGGGAGGTAAAAAGAATGGAAAAAAATGCATGGTTTAATTTTGCTTACGGTGTAATGACGGGCAACGATTGTGAATCTGAAGAAGCAGTTCAGCGATTAAGAGAATGGACTTTAGATTGCATTGAACACAATTATTCTAATTCTTTTAGAGATGATTTATTTACCGAGTCTGGATATGTTTCATATGAAGGTGGAATAAAATCAATTTCCCCGAGAGAATCATCAATGAAACGAGGAAGCAGAAGATCATACAATTTAGATGGCGGTGCTGCAGGTAGAAGAGTTATGGAACCGACCGGTTTTATTAGAGATTATTGGATGGGAAGATATTATGGATTAATTGAAGCACCTAAAACTGATGACCCAGAATTGATTTCCGTATCTCCAAGATATAATCAAAAATTTGGAGCTGAACCATATAAAGGTGATGATAGGCCATTTATTTTTGATTAGTTTTTGATCCTAAAAAATAATGGAGATATTGCTGAAATAAATGAAATTAGAGTAATTGGAGGTAAACCGCCTGGCCAAGTTTGGGGTTCAAACCAGCCTTTGAATCCCATGACTAAAACATGCATTGTTGTAAGTACGAAAAAAATATTTGCAACAAATTTTTTATTATTAAATCGATTATAAATTTCTTTAAAAGTACTTTTATTAATGAGAGGCAATAAAAATCCTATTGCGAGTATTCCAAAAAGAATACTTAAACCGCCTGTAAGATTAAATTTTGATTCCGCAAAAAATTTAGAAAAATAGTTTGGAGTCAATACAATAAAACTTATTAGAACATGCAGCAAAACAAAAATGATAGCAAATTCCTGAAGGAAATTACTTGAGTTTATCCTTTTTTTATTCTTGTAAAAATGATTTAAAACAAATAAAATTAACGCACTAAGAGATAAGACCTTATTAAAAACATAAGTTGGAAAATCAATCCAGGGAACTCCCTTAAAAACATTATATCTTAATACTGCATAAATTAATGAAAAAAGAAAAACAGCAATAATTATAATAATAGAATTGTCTCTAATTTCACTTTTTCTAAATTGATTCATATTTACAAATATTTTCCTTTTATATAACCATTTTCTCTTAAATATTGAAATGCCTTTCTTCTAACAGTTTTTAATTCATTTAAAGTATGTGCATCACTATTTACATAAATTTGATCTGCAATTGAAAGCATTTGTTTTAGTTTATTTAAATTTGTTCTATTTGTTGCAAGATTTGCACCATTTACTTCCAAAGGGATTTCATATTTATTGCATAATTCTGTAACAGCAATTATGTCAACATTTTCACCATGATAAACTGAACATGGATGACCAAGAAAATTTATTTTATCATGAAATCTCTCAATTGCGTTCAAATAGCCTTCTGTTATTGTCTTAGAATCTTCTTGATATGGCGGAGATTGATGTGTGGATAAGATAATGAGTTCAGGAATTTCACCTTGAATATCCATGCAAACATCACCCTTACTATTTAAAATATCTGCTTCAACTCCAAACTCAACTTTTACATTATTAAATACATTTTGCCATCTTTTAATTATGCCACGATAAGATTTTCTTGGAAAAGTTCTGGCATCTAAATATGCTTGGTTGTGATCAGTAATTGCTATTTTTTTTAATCCAATTTCGCCTGCAAACTTTACTATTTCATCAATTGTATTTAATCCATCAGAATAATTAATGGAATGCATATGATAATCTTCATTTCCCGGGTTTACAATTTCCATTTAACTAACCTATAAAATTACTACTTCAAGAGTGATAATTTCTTTATGATTAAAACTAATACTCAAAACATTATTATTGAATTTCAATTGTTCTCTTCTTTCTTCATTTAAATTTGTTTTCCATACTTCTTTCAAAGGATCTTTAAAGATTATTTTAGTATCGACTTTTTTATTTGTCGGATTAAATAATCTCATAACAAGTGTAGGTCGATGTTCACATTGCTTTAACGTAGTTAAAGATATTTTGTTAGAACCAATTTCAATGAAACTTAAATTTTTGGGAAGAAGGCCCCCACCCTTGCCAGATTGCGCAGATTCCATAGGTAAATTAAATTTCTCCACTTCCTGAAAAAGATTACCTTCCTCCCAATTACCTTTATGTGGCAAAACTGCATATTGCCACTCATTTATTCCCAACGATTGTGATAATTTCATCCAAGGATAAACATCCCACTGATCAATTACAGGAGATTGAGTTGCAGTAAATCCGCGAAATAGTGTTAATGCTAAAGTTCTGTCTTTATCGGGAATTGCTTCATATTCTCTAATTCCATCATTGAAAAATGCAATCCCTAACTTTTTGTCACTCATATCAACAAATCTATGCATTGGATATTGAGGATTTGGTTTCCCATAATAAGGGTTTTCTTCTTTGACAATTATATCTCTTTCTATAACATCAAACGAAGCTTCAGCAAAAGATTTTTCCACATTTAATTTTGTTGGAAACATTGCTCTCACCCTATGATGTTCAGCATTATTGAATATCTTAGTATTTATCTCAATAAATCGTTGATCTTTTCTTAATTTATAAATTGTCTCAATTTCCATTGATATTGTTTCTGAACTTCTTGTATAATTTCCTTTTTCGCCTTCTAATCCTTTGGGTACTTCAAGCTTATTAATTACTTTGAATTTTGTTAATAATTCACTTGATTCAATCAATTTGATTGTAGCTTTATTCTCAAGTGTAGTATAAGTTAGGTTTTGTTCAGGAAATTCATGAATCCAAGGATTGCCAGATTCTCCATTCTCTTCATAATAATTTTGGTTTAAATATTCGTGATTATTTTCTTTATCAAAAATATTAATACTGCCATTTTTATTAATTTTCACAAGTAAAAAATTATTTTCAAGAATTGGATTTATATTAGTTGTTTCAGTTAAAACTGCAACTTGATTAATATTTGTTTTTTCCTTTTTCACATGAAACGATTTGTAACCCATTCCCGGAATGTCTTTAAATTCAGCACTGATTTGAACTCTTTGTGAACGAAGCTGTAAGGAAATATCTTGTAAATTTCTAACTAATGTTCCGTATGATTCTCTTGATGTTTCTACGAATGGTATTGCGTTGCCTTCAAAATCTCTAATTGAAAAACCTTCATAGTTTGATTTATCCGGTAAATCAATTGATAATGTGATAATTTCTGATCTAATAAATGGTGATGGATTAAAAACCGTTATTACAGCTTCAGTAATTTCAATATCGCTATTATTAATTTGTTTAACAATTGCTGACAAACCTCTACGCAATATACCTTCAGATAATATTTCAGACTGATCAAATCTGTACATCATATCTTTTTCCATTTGATCAATTCCTGCTCCGCAAATATTATCATGTGGATGATTTTTTAATAAATATTTCCAACTCATATCTAAAGCAGATTTCATATATTCACCACCGGATAACCAGCCAATAGCAGAAAATGGTTCTGCATATCGCTGCAAAGCAACTTCGCACTGTGCATTTCTCCTTTTAATTTTTGTCCGGCTAGATATAACATCTCCCATTAAGTGTACCCATTTTCCAACTGCACCGGGATTTCTACTTTCTCCAGAAAGAACTTCAGGATCTTTAAGTTCTTTGCGCATTTCATTCATAAAGTTTTCTAATGAATCAAGAAACAGTTCGTGCCCTAATTCTTTTGCAACTTTATTTGATTCTTCTGCCAACAAAGATTCTTGAGGATCGGGAGAAGAACAATCAAATCCTTGCATACAAGCAATATGCGATGTTGTAAAATGTTCACTTTCATCTTCAATTAACTTTTTTACTTGCTGAGGTAAAACGCTAAGATCAAAATTTTCTTGAGTTACATCAAGAGGATAATAATGTGAGTGCGGATGTTTCTCATTGTTCAATCGAAAAGGCAAAGTTCCCCTATCCCAATCATACCACCATTCATCTCGGCCCATTCTAAATCTTGCCATTCTATAAACATAAAAATAATAACTGAATCTTGACAAAGCTCCAAATCTGCATCCTATAACTCTAGAGCCATCCGGACCTTCTAAAATAAATTCAGCTTTTTTTGTATTAATTCCACGGTAAAAAATTATAGTATCTATATCAAAGCCACGATATATCTGTGGCATTTGAGAAGTTTGTCCATAACTGAAAGGTGTGTAACCAATTTTACTAACCTTGCCTAACTCGGCTGCTTGTTTATGACCAATCACTAAATTTCTGACTAACGATTCACCATTTACAATATATTCTTCAGGTAAATTATACCAAGGACCCACAATAAGTTTACCTGATTTGACAAATTTCTGAATTTGTTCTTTTCTCTCCGGTCTGAACTCTAAATAATCTTCGACGGCAATAGTTTGTGAGTCAAGCAAAAATGAATGGAATTTAGAATCATTTTCTAACAACTCAAGTAAACTATCCATAAATTCAACAAGCAAAAGTCTTGTTTCGTTAAAAGGATAAACCCACGCCCTATCCCAATGTGTATTGGAAATAATATGTATTTTTTTACCTGTGTTAGAATTTTCAACCATAAATAAATCCTAAATAAAAATTTTAAAGTTTATGCTGGATTGCATGCTTGCAGAAATTATTTGAAAATTATTTTGCATCTTATAAAAGTGATTTTAATTTTCCCTCTTGATCAAACCAATTTTTAGCAGCTTCATTTAAACCGTACATTTCTTCTAAAGATAACTTACGAGGATATCTTGTCAGTGGTTTTATTGGAACTCCTCTTTTACTTATTAAATACTTTACTCCCATTGGATGAACTGATCTTTGAGCTAATTCCATTCCACAAAGAATTTGATTTAGTTCATCTGCCTTTAAATTTCCTTCTTGTGCTAAATTATAAATTTTCACTTCCAGATCTGGTAGCCAATTTGCTGCAATATTCATTGATCCGGGAGTTCCAGTTTTTAGCGATTCCAATAAATAAGGTACATTTGCTTGAAGATGAGCAAATGAAGTAGAATTTGTTAAAGATGTAATTGATCTTATCTTTTCAATTTCACAACTTGTTTCTTTGTAAGCATAAAATCTTCCGGTTTCTGCTAATTTTTTTATTAAATCCAATCCTAAATAATATCTTCTTGGAAAAGGGCATTCATAAATTCCAAGTTTTACATTTGTTTTTTCAGCAAGTGTTAAATAATATTTTTCTAACTCCTCATCTGTATTGTGAAACTCGGGAACCGTAAGCATAACTACTTCTGCGCCAGCGTCAGAAACTTTCTTTATAAAAGTTAAATGTTCATCAATATCTTTACCAAAATTGCCAGTTCCAACAACAGGAATCTTTCCATGAGAAGCTCTAACAGCTTCAGAAATTAATTTCAACCTTTCTTCCTCTGTTAATTCATACATTTCACTAGATTGACAATTTGCATAAATTCCATGCACATTTTGTGAAATGTACCATTCCAATAATTTTTCATAACCACTAAAATCTATCGAAAGATCATCATTATATGGCGTTATTAAAACAGGCCAAATACCTTTATAAAGTTGTTTTGAATTTTCTGTCATATTAATTTCCAATTACATTTTTCTTTATTTCAATTAATTCTTTCATAACATCATATAAATTTGATGAATGATTTTTTAAGCCAAAACTGTCATGCAGTTTGCTATAAAGTTTATAAATCTTAGCATAAACTTTTGCTTCATCAGCATTTGGATAATAAACTTTTTCTTTTACCCTGCAAACTCTCTGCTGAATTTCTTCAATATTTTCAAATCCTTCAGTTCCCTTTGCTCCAGCCCATCCTCCAACAATTGCAGAACCCATTGCAACTGTTTGTGAGCTTTCTGCAACTTCCATCGGTCTATTTGTTACATCAGCATAAATCTGCATAACCAGTGGATTCTTTTCTGCAATTCCACCGCAGTTAACAACTTTTTTTATTTGAACACCGTATTCTTCAATTCTTTCAATTATTTTTAATGCACCAAATGCTGTAGCTTCAATTAAAGCCCTATAAATTTCATAATCTGTCGTATGTAGAGTCTGACCTAAAATTAATCCGGATAAATTAAAATCTGCAAGAATTGTTCTATTACCGTTATTCCAGTCCAAAGAAAGTAATCCACTTTGCCCGGCTTTTAACTCTTGTGCTTTTTCCGTTAATGTATCAAAATAGCTAAAATCCTTCTTAAGAACTTTTGTTATATACCAATTGAAAATATCTCCAACTGCAGATTGTCCTGCTTCAATTCCAACATAATTTGGAATAACAGAATGATCAACAAATCCTGCAACTCCAGGAATTGGTTTTATATTTGAACTTATATCTTCAACCATTATATCGCAAGTAGAAGTTCCAATTATTTTAACAAGAGTACCTTTGCCGACTCCAGAACCAATTGCTCCCAAGTGAGCATCCATAGCGCCAATAGCTATTGGTATATTTTCTTTTAGACCAAATTTTTCTGCCCATTCTTTTGAAAGATTACCTGCTAATTCATCAATAGTGTAAGCTTGCTTTTCAAGTGTTTTTCGTAATCTTACTAATTCAGGCGATAATCTGGCAAGAAACTCTTCATCAGGATATCCATTCCAATCATCGCTGTACATTGCTTTATGACCGGCAGCGCAAATATTTCTTTTTAAATCATTAATATTATTTACTCCGGCTAAAGCCGCAGGAATAAAATCTGAACATTCTACCCAAGTTGCCGCGGAATCAAATACTTTTTTATCAACATTAAGGCAATGCAATATTTTTGAGAAAAACCATTCTGAAGAATAAGCACCTCCGCATTTTGCAATAAAATCAGGTCTCATTTCTGCAGCCAACTCTGTAATTTGAATTGATTCATTTATTGAAGTATGATCTTTCCACAACCATGCATGAGCATTTAGATTTTCTTTAAATTCTGGTTTCATAGCAAGCGGAATCATGTTTTCATCAACTGGAATCGGAGTTGAACCGGTTGTATCAACACCAATACCGGCAATATTTTCAACATTTATTCCTAATTCTTTAATTTTGTTCACAGTTTCTCTAACTGAAATTTCCATACTTTCTAAATAGTCAGCTGGATTTTGCCTTGCAAGAACTGGGTCATTTTTATCTAAAAGTATACCCACTTCACCGCTCTTATAATTCGATACCGAGGTTGCTAATTCTTTTCCTGTTATTAAATCAAGAATTAAAGCTCTAACTGAATTGGTCCCAAAATCAATTCCTAATCCAAGTAAATTTGTTTTTTCACTCATAAAGATTAACTCTATTTATTTTATTAATATTTTTTTTTGATTTAACAATCATTCCAAATCCTATTAAACCTAATAATATTCCTGCTATCAAATTTGTCATTTGACCAATTGAAGTTTCAGTAAAGATCGAAGATATAATAATAATTATTCCAAATACTAAAATGAAAATACCCAATGCGTTATTAATATTGGCATCTCTAATTATTTTTTCTTCTTCTATTTTTTTTTCATTCATATTTTCTTGATTCATCAAAAGTTATAGTAGATCAAAAAATAAAATGTAAGTAAAACAATCGTCCATAATTTAAGATTATGCCAAATTCTAATTTCTTTAATTCCTTCATATATATATTTTTGCGGAATTAATAAAACAATTATTCCTGTAATTATAAATAGTGTCAGGAATATCCATCTAGCTGTATCTAGTGAAACATCTGTAAGCCAATTAAAATTTAACATTTTCGTTTACCTATTTTAATTTCATTCTGACAAACCATAAACTAATCCCGCTAATTTTTTATCTGAATAACTTTTTGTAAATGAACTGACAACAATGTTGAGAATTAATCCAACAATAAATGACCACCACGATACATATAAAAATGGATTTTGAATTGTAAATAATGAATCAGAATATTGATACATAAGGAAAGATGAAAAAATGCCGCCAATAAAAGCAGTAAATCCGCCCCATTGCGTTGCGCCTTTCCAAAATATTCCAAGAAGTAAAATTGAAAATATTGGACCTTGGAAATATGAAAGAAAAGTTTGTATTGCAATATAGATCCCTTCAAAATAACTGCTTAGTGGTGCACTTATAACGCCAAAAATTAAAATGGTTAAAGTAACAATTTTACCAACTGCCAGATAATGTTTATCAGCAGCATCTTTTTTAACATATTTCTGATAAATATCTTTTGTAAATAAAGTGGCTGTTGAATTTAGCATAGAATCCAAGCTTGACATAAAGCCGGCAAAAAAAGCAGAAAACATTAAGCCGGTCAATCCTGGCGGAAGAACTTCTCTAATCATACTTGGCAATGCTTTATCACCGTCGGCTAAATTTGGAATAAGCACAATTGCAACCAATCCAGGAAATAAAACTAAAACCGGAATGAACATTTTCAAAAATGCAGCAAAAATCATACTTGCTTTTGCATGCCATTCGTTTTTTGCGGTTAAGCATCTCTGTACAATTGCTTGATTCCCAATCATGTAGGCATTGGACATTACAAACGTTAACCCAAATAAAATTCCGGTCCAGGGAAATGGAGTATTAGTATCCATTGGTTGAATAAGATTTAAATGATTTTGGTATTCAGGACCCATTTCATGTAGTTTTGTAACTAATCCTTCCCAACCGCCAATGTGATAAAATGATAGAAAAACTAAAGCAAATCCGCCGACAAACATTATAATCATTTGAACGACATCTGTCATAACAACGGCGGTAATTCCACCAAAATATGTATATAAACCTGTTACAATGGCTGTAACAATTATCGAGTACCAAATTGGCCAGCCCATTATTGATTCAAGCAAAATGCCGCTCGCCCAAAAATAAACGCCCATGTTTAATGTAAAGAAAATTATCCATGTAACAGCAGCAATTATGCGAACATAGTCATTATATCTTCTTCCTAAATATTCCGGGATAGTATATAATTTTGCTTTCCAGAAATATGGAATAAAAATAAATGCAGCAAGCAGCATTGCCGGAACTGATCCTAACCAATCAAAATTTGCAGGTGAAATGCCATATCTGTATGCTTGACCTGAAACACCAACAAAATCCAAAGCGCCAATATCAGAAACAACAATTGACATTCCAATAGCCCAAAATGGTAATGTTCGTCCTCCCAGGAAATAATCATCTGTGTCATTAACATACTTTTTGAAATAATAACCCAAAATCATTATTCCAACTAAATATGATATAACAACAAAATAATCTATACCAGCAAGCATTAAATTATTCCAATTAAATTATTTATTTAAATTTTGATAAAGTGCCAAAAGAAAATCCCTATTATCAGCAGATAAATATTTCATTGTTCCGCCCATTCTATTAAATGTTTTGAGATATCTTAAATAATAAGCCGGATTAGTCATTGGCGGCTCACCTTGCGACCAATCCCAAGTTGCATCTGCTAAATCAACAATAAGCATATAGTGATTATTAATATGACCACCATTTTGAATATGTAAATTTTGAGACATAGATAAAGATTTTTCAAAAATCATTGGTGACATAACTGCCGAACCAATTGACATATATACACCATTTTCCAATTTATTTACTGAGTGTGCAAAAGTAAGAAAATCTCTTAGTGCGGCTCTGCCAATTGCTGCACCATGATTTATTGGATGCGTGTAAATAATATCGTGACCAATCATTGGGTGGCTGGTAAATGGAATTCCTAATCTATAAGCTGCTGCTTGTACACAATATTTTTTAAAGGGAAACTTAATTTCCATCCATCCAGAAGAAATTTCAAACTTTTTAATTATATCAAGTAAATCAATTGCTGCAGCTGATTTTTCATAATCGTTTTTGTAATTTTTTACAATCTCATTAATCTCAGATTCAGAAGGAATATTTACACCTTCATTTTCAATCATGCTCCCAACAGACTCACCATAACCTTTACCTTCAAATGCTCCAATAATTATTGCAAGATTTAGATATTTACCTGTTTCTTCCCAAATTCCAAATTGACCTTTATCTACATTAGCTCTTACATCTTCACTGCTTAAACCTTGAAAAGCAAATTCCCAATCATGAATAATACCGGCACCGTTTGTTGCAAGATGAGTCAACCAACCATCTTCCATCAATTTGATTAAAGTTGGAGCCATTCCATTTTTTATTGTGTGTGCTCCCATTGTAAGCATTACCGGAGCATTTATTGAATGTGCATATTTTATTTTATCAACAGTTTGCGCTACCGTATCAATAAATTCTTTTGATTTATTTTTTGGTTCTTGTGAAATTGGAATATGATCGTTTTCAATAACTACTTTATTCTCTCTTGCAGAAAGCGGTTTTACATTTAATTTTGTTCTATCAAATTGCGGAAACGGCATTAAAGATTACCTAAAACAGTGATTGATAATTTGTTAAAATGTGAAATTATTAAAGTAAAATAGGCTAAAACAATCGTTTGCCTAATTTATAATTAGTATTATTATAAATCAAGATAATAATCAAAAAGAGGAGTCTAAATAAGCGAATTTATGCAGAATATTCTAATTTTTATTTAAGTAATTTATAAGCTTTTCTGGATCATCTGTCTGAATTCCGTCTGTTCCCCATTCAATGATTTTTTGCCATTCTGGTTCGGTTCCTTCATCTTCATCAACAAAAACTTTGAGTTTAAGTGATTTAGCAATTTTCATGTAATCCGCATTTAATTCACCCATATCTGTTGCAATAATTTTTGGTTGAATTTCAGAATTAACAATTTTTATATTTTCTTTCGGTCCAGGGTCAGGCATTGGTAAACAGTTTGGGCAAATTAATTTTAATACTTTTATTACTTCAATTTCACTTGCCGGAATGTACCATACAATATTTTCTTCCATTTGAAAATTTTTAACAATATCTAAAATTTCTTTTACATAAGGCTCTTTTAGATCTAAATAAATTCCAATTTTATCTTTACATAATTCCAATATTTCTTTCAAAGTCGGGATTCTTTCATTTTCCCATTCAGGTCCAAACCTTTTCCCAATATTCATTTCTTTCAATTCAGTCAAAGTAAAATCTTTTACTTTTCCAGTTTTTCCTTCAACATAATTATCTATTGTAGAATTATGTATACTTACAAACTTACCATCTTTTGTTTTTCTTACATCTATTTCAACAAAATCACATCCAAGATCAATTGCTTTCTGATAAGCTGCCAATGTATTTTCTGGAATATTTTTGTGTGCTCCACGATGAGCTATTACATATGTATTTCCATTTTTAGGTTTTGGAAAATTAGATGTGGTCGAACAGCTTGATAGGATTATAATAAAAAAAACTAATATTAAATATTTTATTGGAAAATAAGATTTGGTGACCATTTGAGGAAAACTAAACCATTTTTCATTGATTAGATTAATCATATTCACTTATTTTTTTCTGGATTCCCACTTACAAGGGAATGACAAGAAGTTTGGATTATAAAAAGTATATATAACATAACTATTAAAACTTGATTCCGGCTAAATATATGCCGGAATGACAAAAATTTATTTTAACTGAAAAGTTCAGATTTTGTAATTGGTTTAATATTCTCAACAATCCATTCTCTCATTTTTTTCCCTTCTTCAGTCTGCTGAGGATAAGACATAAAATCGAGCTCAATATTTAATTGTTCAGAAATCATATTTGCCATAATTGGCCAAATAACTCCAATATCTCCAATAATTGGAATACTATTTTCTAATCTGGCAAAACCCGACATTTCCATTCTAAATGGAATACTCATAAGTTTTGTTTTGGGCATTCCCTTATCAATAGCCTCTTGAACTGTATTTGATTTATTTTCAAAATCATGGGCTTTTTTTAGATTACTATCTAAATCAATTCTGATTAGAGTTTTTTCCTTTAGACTGTAAGTTGGATAACCTTCCCAGTCCGACCAAATACCATGACCAGTATAAGTTTCAAAAGGTCCGTCATGAATTTCTTGAGTAAGTGCAACAGCTGATTCGATTATTACATCAGCACTGCTTAACATTTCAGCAATTCTTGAAGTTCTTTCCATAATTGAAATTGAATCACCAATCGCAACACCAACCATTCCTCCGCCAATAAGTTGAGGGACCGTAACTAAACAAGGGATTCCTTTTCTTTTTGCTGCACCAAGCATAGTATTTACATCAGCTCCAGCACCCGCAATTTCTTCAAATGAAATACTTTTAGACTTAGCAATAAATAATATTTCTTTAGCTAAATTTTCTGTCCTCAATCCCATTGGATACGCCATATTTCCGGCAGCTTTTATTATTATGTCACCATCTAATTTCAAAGTATTTTCTATAAGCTTTTCATCAATTATCATTTCATTTTTTAATTCAGCTAAAAGATTATTTTCCAATATTGTGACTTCAAAAACATTTCCTCTTGGCAAAATATCTTCAGAGAAACCAAGTTTTCTTCCATCTACTCTTTTAACCTTATCCAAAACTCCGCCCATTTCATGCGCTACAACTGCTGAGCTTGTTGTAACTCCATCAATAATTCCTTTTTTAATTAATTCAGCAATTAAAGTTGTTACACCTTCATGAAGGTTTGGTCCACTGCCGGTTACAACCACAACTTTCTTGTTGCTTCTCTTTGTTTCAACAATTTTTTCTACAGATTTTTCAATTGTTAATTTAACATCATCATCTAAATCATTATATAAATTATTTAATAATTCTTTGTTCACCATAAAAACCTCTTTTACAAGTAAAATTCATTTAAGATAAATTATTGTCATTAATTAGCTTTTCAACTTTTTCCAAATCTTCAAGAGTATCAACGCTTACTCCTCTTGAACGTTCACTTTTTGTTTCAATCACTTTAATTTTGTAACCTTTTTCCATCACTCTCAATTGCTCTAGCATTTCTATTTTTTCAAGGTTTGATTGAGGCATTTGTGCAACCTTAATTAAGAAATCTTTTCTATAAGCATATAAACCCACATGTTCAAAAACGTCATGCTTTTTTTTATCTCTTGAAAAAGGAATTAATGATCTCGAAAAATAAAGTGCATAATCATTTTCATCGGTAACCACTTTCACAACAGCAGGATCATCATAATCCTCTTCACTAATTTTTGTTTTAATTGTTGACATCAAAATTGATGCATCTTTTATCATTGGTTCAACAGCTTCGTCAATCATTGTTGCATCAAACAAAGGCTGATCACCTTGAACATTAACGATAATATCAGCATCAATATTTTCAACTGCTTCTGCTATTCTATCCGTTCCGGATTGATGATTTATTTTTGTCATTACAGCTTTACCGCCAAAATTTTCCACAGCATGTTTAACTTTTTCATCATCAACAGCTACAAACAGTTGATCTAAAAATTCAGATTTAGCTGCATTTTCATAAACCCATTGAATCATTGGTTTTCCATTGAGGTTTGCTAATACCTTACCAGGAAATCTGGATGATGAATATCTTGCCGGAATAACTCCTATTACTTTAACTTTTTTCTCCATTTAATCTGAATCCAATTTATTTTTATTATAACTTAGTTTTTGTTTTTAATCTATCAATTTTATCAATTTGTATTAAACAAATAATTGAGATCAACTGAAAGAAGCCGTAGAAGATACTTATTTTTGCTGGCCATATTGAAATAATTCCAATCAACGTAATTAATGAAGTTAAAATTATTAATTTTCTATTCCATTCTATTATTGTTTCAGAATCAATTTCAAAAAAATAATAACCTGAAAATATTTTTTTTGTTTTGAAAAACAAATAGAAAAGAATTGAAATGAGAAATGGAACGAATAAAACAATTCGCTCAAGCGGCCATGAATATTGATCAACAGCATCTTCATAAAAGAGTTCAAACACAACACCTAATCTTTCAGTTACACCATGGAATAAAATAAACAGTAAATAAAAAATACTAAAGTGAAAAACAAAATTTATTCTTTTCTCTTTAATTTTTATTTCGTCTTTTTCATTTAATAGAAGAGAAAGTAAAACAATTAAAAATAGAAAGGCAATTATTGTATTGATAAGTTGGAAATATTCAAAACCAACAAAGTAAAGTAAAGTAAAACCAGAAATTGCTTGAAAAACAGTTATTGTTTTTTCGCTTATCTTTTTATTATTTCTTGATTGATTAATTTTATTGTGAAAAATAAAAAATATAATTGCATAAAGAATTCCAATATTGAATCCAGAATTTAATTCCCATATTTTCCACCAATCAATAAAGTTTGGATTAAGACCATATCCAATTGTCCATAAAGCACTTTGCATAAATCCTAAACCAAATCCTAATCCTAAAATTACTCCAATTTGGAAAGTTGTTATTTCTCTGTGAATAAGAGACATAAAAAGTGAAATTATAAACCAGATTAGTACGGCAAAGTTTTGTGTATTAGTATAAAGTGTTCTTTCTAAATTTTTGTCAATATTACTGTAAATTCCTGAATCAAAATTAGGAAAGAGAAAAGTGAAATCTTTTTCAACAAATATCTCACTTAGCCAATCTATTGTAAATGGAGTGAAAAGTATAATTAAAATTAGAGCTAATAATAACGCTCTTACGATCCAATTTTTAACTGTTACGTCTGATTCAATTACCCAACCTAAAATTATTGAACCAGGTGCGGCCCAGCCAATTCCGCAAATTACAAACCATAAATAACCGTGAATTGAATCAACAAATAATTTCTCATTTCCATAACTGAAAATATTTCTAATCCAACCAACATATTGCCCATAACCAAGTTCACCGCCAAGTGCAATTCCCAATCCAAGCCAAAGAATAATTGATCTTGCATCAATATTTTTACGAAGTGATAAATAAAACCAAATAATTCCAAATGTTAATCCAGGAATGATTGTGCCATCAACACCTCCCCAACCTGAAGTTCCTCTAATTGCCCAAGTAATTGCGCCAGCACTTCCGAACAACAATGCAATTAAAAACTTTTCATAGAGTTCTATATTTTTTTCTTTTATAAAAATGGTTTGACTCTAACTAATATTTGGCCATTTATTTCTCAGACCAATTTTATCTAAAATCATATTAAACTCTTGCCATTCAATTTCACTCATTGGTTTTTTAGCTCTTGGTTCAATAATATTTGGATAATCAATTACTCCACGCTGATACAACATTTCTTTTAATAATTCTTCAGAATAACTATCATAAAAAGTGAAATACGGCAATATTTTATTATAATATATTTCTGCGGCTAAATCTTCTTTCCCTTCTCTAAAAGATTTTACACATGAATTATGTAAATCAAGAGCTTCTGTTCCGGTCATATAAGAAGTGATTCCTAACTTAAGTAAGTGAATCATATGTCTGCCGCCCGATCCACCAATAATTTCAAAACTACCTTTAGATAATTTTTGAATTTCATTTATCTTCTGAATAAAATTATTTCCCTCAGCCTTAATATATTTTATATTTTCAATTTCATTAAACATTTGCCACACAAATTCCGGTGATAGAATATTTTCTGATTCAGGTATATCTTGAATTATAATTGGCAGAGAAATATTATCAGATAAATTTTTATAAAATTGGAATGCTTCTTCTTGGGTAGGCAAATTGATTAATGGCAAAGCTGCCATAATTATATCAGCACCAAGTTGTTCAGCTTCAATGGCATATTTTATTGCAACATCAAATCCTTGAGCAGTAACACCAATAAATACTGGAACTTTTTTATTTGTCTCATCAATAATGATTTTGGTTAGCATTGTTCTATCAGAATCAGAAATTTTATGAAACTCGGATGCAAAACCAAAATGACCGATTGCAACAGCGCCGCATTTTAGACAATATTGAACTAATCGTCTCATACTAGTTTCATCTATTTTCCCATCTGGCTTAATGGCAGTTGGCAAAATTGGCATCATTCCGTAAAAATCATTCTTATTATTTTGGGACAAATTTTCTCCTAAATTTATTTCATTTAAGCTACTTTATCTTTTTGAGTCCAAATTGTTAGATTTGGCAAATCTCTTTTCTTAGCAAACAGAAGTACATAGATTAAAAATATACTTACAAAGATTAAAATATTTCCAATCAGTCCGGTATAGTACATATCAAAAGGAATACTTAACCAACCTGGTAATAAATCATTACCTGATAAAACAGACCAAGTGGAAAAAACTAAGGTTAAAATAATTCCGAACCATGCAGTTTTTTCATCACCTCTCTGAGTTAAAAATCCTAACATAAACAATCCCATTAGTCCGCCCATTAGAACAGAAATAACTGTTACAATTATATGCTGAAGAGTTTTTGTTTCAGTCTGGGTTAATAATATGGCACCTATAATCATAATCAAAGATGCAATTGTTGCAAGTATTCTTGCGATCTTTAAATAATGCTTATCACTTTCATTTTTCTTATATAATCTTCTATAAAAATCATGCACCCCAATTGTTGAAATTGCGTTTATACTTGAATCCAAAGATGACATTGCAGCTGCTGCTGCTGCTCCAATTACTAAACCCGTAACTCCGTTTGGTAAATATTTTACTATAAAAAATGGTAATATTTGTTCAGCTTTTTTTACTCCTGATAACATATCTGCAGCATCTTGGGTTGGGAAAACTTGAAAAAATGCGTATAAAGCAGTGCCTAAAAAAAAGTAAAATGCCCAAATAGGAACATTTAAAAATGAAACAAACATTGCTTTTCTGGCTTCTTTAATATTCCTAGCCGTAGCATATCTTTGTATAACATTTTGATTTGCAGTATATTCATGAAACCATTCTGTTAAACCAACAAATAACATCATTAATGCTGTTTTTTTAGATAGTGTAAAACTCCATGAAGGATTTAAAACTTCACCATCTTTCCATTCACCGAATGACATTTTGCCATCCCGCAAAGCAATTTCAAAAATTTGCTCTAATCCTCCAGGCAGATTAACAATTATGACTATCAAACATAAAACACCACCTAATATGAGCATCATTGTTTGCAAAACGTCTGTCCAAATAACCGCATCAATTCCGCCAACAATGGTATAAAAAGAAACAAAAAGACCGGCAATTAAAATACTTGTTATTGGATCTAAGCCGGTTATTTCATGCATTAGAAGTGAAAGTAAGTAAAGTATCATGCTTATTCTAACGAGCTGACCAATTGTGAAAGTAAGTGCGCCGTATGTTCTTACGGAAGGGCCAAATCTTTGTTCTAAATATTCGTAAGCCGAAATTAATTTTGTTCTTCTGTAAAACGGAAGGAAAACAAATGCAGAGATAATAATTGCAATCGGTAAAGTAAAACCGGGTAGAATTCTTAGCCAAGCGGTTTTAAACGCATCTGCCGGAAATGCTAAAAATGTGACAGAACTTATTGATGTTCCGACCATACTTAGGCCGACAATCCAGCCAGAAAACGAACGCCCTCCTACAAAATATTCCTCTGTATTTGTATTTTTTCGGGAAAAATAAATTCCCATTAATGTTAAAATTCCAAGATAAAAAATAAGTGCAGTAACATCTAACCAATGCAGTTTCATTCCACATTGCTCACTGTTTTGTTAATAAATTTGTGAAGATAATTTAGTTTCGATTTGTAAATCTATATAAATATTATGATCAAAAAAGTTTATTATTTTATTCTATTGGTTTACCATCTTGTGTCCAAACAGTAAGATTTGTTAAATCTTTTTTCTCTTTGTTACCAAAAAATAATACAGATGCTACAAATGCAGTTGCAAATAAAATTATATGTCCAATTAATCCGGTATAATACAGATCAAAAGGCACACTTAAAGATTCAGGTAATAATCCTTGCTTAGATAAAACATTCCACAATGAAAAAATAAATGTAATTAAAATACCGATCCAGACTGCGCTTGAATTTGCTTTTTGAGATACAAATCCCAATAGGTACATTCCAAAAACTCCACCCATTACAACTGAGCTTAAAATTGTTGCGGCATCTTGAAGAGTTTTAGTTTCAGTTTCTGCCAATATAATTGCGCCAATAATCATAAACACAGAAGCGATTGAAGCAGCAATCCAGGCAACTCTAAGATAATGTTTATCATCAGCATCTTTTACCCAATGCCTTCTGTAAATATCATTTACAGTCACAGTTGAAATTGCATTAATGCTTGAATCTAATGAAGACATTGCTGCAGCTAAAGCGGCACTAATAACTATTCCCGCTACACCGGGAGGCATATAATTTATTATAAAAAACGGCATAATTTGTTCGGCTTTTTTTGCTCCTGTCAACATTTCTTGCGCTTCTACGGTTGGGAAAACCTGAAAATATGCGTAAAGTGCGGTTCCTAAAAACATATAAAATCCCCAAATTGGAATATTTAAAGTCCCAATTGTAAAAAGACCTTTTCGTGCTTCTTTTATGCTTTTAGCTGCGGCATACCGTTGAACAACATTTTGATTTGTACCATATTCCTGAAGCCAAACAGTCAATCCAACAAATAACATCATCAAGCCAGTCTTATCAGATAAAGAAAATGCCCAAGTAACGGGATTTAATCTTCCATTAGTTAACTCAGCAATAGCAAATTTATTATTTGCGTTTGCAATTTCAAATATTTGTGAAAAGCCGCCAGGTAATGCAAAAACTATAATTGCAAGAATTACAATTCCACCTAAAACTAGAATTATTGTCTGCAATACGTCAGTCCAAATTACAGCATCAATACCGCCAATAATTGTGTAGATTGAAACAAAAACTCCAGCAAGTAAAATACTTTCAGTTGCTCCTAAACCTGTAATTTCATGCATCAGCAAAGACACTAAGAAAAGAATTAATGCTATTCTAACTAACTGACCAATAATAAATGTTATAGCTCCGTAAACTCTAATCGATGGGCTAAATCTTTCTTCTAAATATTCATAGGCAGAAATAATTTTAGTGCGTCGAAAGAATGGAAGAAACATATATGCCGCAAGTAATATTGCAATTGGCAATGTAAAATTTGGCAAAAATCTTAGATAAGCAGTTTTAAATGCATCGGCCGGAAATGCTAAAAACGTAACAGAACTGATTGATGTTCCAATCATGCTTAGGCCAATTATAAATCCATTATAAGAACGACCGCCTACAAAATATTCCTCAGTACTTTTATTTCTTTTAGAAAAATAAAATCCCATTGCAATTAATGAAGCCATGTAAATTGCTAAAGTAGTTATATCAAGCCAGTGTAAGTTCATTAATTATACCTAATAATTGCTGATAAAAAATTATCTCCACTCAATTAATGCTAAATTAAGTGCCTCTTCTACTCTTCTTCTTGGTTTATAAAAATAAATCATTCCATGACCAGGCAGCATAACATCAGAATCAATTTTTGAAAATCTAATTAACGATTCAATATATTTTTCCTTATTAAAATCAATCGAACCATCCCACCCATGAAATCCGGCGAGCAAAGTTCCAATCACGTCGCCGCTAATTACAATTCTTTTTTCTTCATGATTAAATAAATAAGCGGTACAGCCCATACTGTGTCCGGGCAGGTGCATTACTTCAAAATTAATTCCTAATATTTCAAATGACTCATTATCCTTAATAATGATATCAACTTCAAAGGGATTAAATTTTTTGTGATATAAATATGGGCAAGTTCTTTCGTCACCTTTGGAGACAGCATCAGCTGTTTCAGAAATTGCAATTATTTTAACACCTTGTTTTTTTAAGGCAGCACCTCCTCCTGCATGATCCAAGTGTGGATGAGTTAAAATGCAGTATTTTATATCTTCAGGATTTAGCGACCAATATTTCATATTTCTAAAAATCTGATCTAAAGTATCACCACAACCTGAATCAATCATTATTAAACCATTATCAGTTGCAATAATATAAGTATTGCAATCGTTGTAACCAGCATCCACTCCATCAAATGTAATTCCGTTTAAATCTCCGCCAACTTGATATATATTTTTTAGTATTTGCATAAAATTTTAAATAGCTATTTAAATCTTAAATGAGATCCTGGTAAACCTTCATGAAGACTAATAGAAATAAAGGTGATGACTACTAAAGCAATTACAAATAAAACTGTTATATATTTCCAATTTGACCAAAATCCTTGGTCTTCCAAATAATTAGTGAATTGAACTTCTTTTTCTTTTGAAAAATAATATATAGCAAAAATGATTAATAAAATTGGGACATATAATGTGTTAGAATTTCCTAACTCAAACCCAGTGTAAAACAATCCATTTCTGAATATTAAGAAAACGGTATAGAAAAGAGAGTTTGCAAAGAATAGATTGGCTGCTAATCTTTTATCAGATTCAGAATTTTTTCCAGATAATCTATGCCAAATAAAAATTGAGAAAACAGAAAAAGCAATTAATGTTATCCACCCAAAATTAATTTGCAATGAAGCAAAATCAATAGCATTTAATGACTTTTGAATTTCAGAAAATTTAGTAAAATATTCTCTGTCAAACTGTTGATCAAAATTTATATATGGAATTATTACAAAAAGAAAAATTAATGCGAATAAATTACTTTTTGGTGAAAACTCAATTTCCTCTTCCCATTTTGTAGTAAAAATTGCATAAGCCATTGCGAGTCCGCCTAGAAATCCAAGTGTGAATTCCATTACATTCCACCAATTATAAGAAATTCCACTTGAAGCACCAATAACTTGAATGAAATTACCGAAGGAAAAACCAAATCCGGCACCTAAGCCAGTAAATGCGGCAATTCTAAAAGACTTCTTAAAATTCTCGCGCCACATGTACCAACCTAATGCTGCACATCCGCCAAAAGCTGCAGCCCAAAGTTCTGATCTTGGCGGAGTCATAAACCACTCAAGCTGATAAATTATAAAACCCCAGACCAGCATTCCGCCGGCAACCATTTGAGCAATAAGGTTAGCCCAATCCGGTTTTTTGTTTTTATCTGTTTCTAAACCTAACCCTAAAAATCCTCCACCAATGTATCCATAAATTCCACCAATAACTGCAAGCATAACATAACCATAAAGTACATTCATAAAATCAGTACTTCGGCAATAACCAATAACTACTCCATAACTGCTCATTCCGCCTACCGCCCAACCAATTGCACCCAAAGCAGCAAGTACCGGAATATTTTTTAGCCAATGTTTTTTACCAGCAACAACAACTAAAGCTAAGGCACCCATTGCACCAGCCCATGATGCTCCCCATTCATGACCAAAACTGCCGCGAATTGCCCAACCTAAACCTAAAGTGAGTGAAACAATTAAAATTGGAATGAATTTACTTTTACTCATCTTTTTTCTCCTTGAAAGAAGGAAAGAAAACATAAATTTTATTAAGCATCAAAATTTCCTCTAATGTAAAACAAATTTAGGCAAACGTTTGTCTAAACTCAAATAGAATAAAATATTTTTTAATATTGATTAAATGAAGTTGATTTTAGGATTAAAAAAAGTAAATATAAAATCTTAAAACTTATTATTTCGCATTGGAATTGGCATCAATCTTTTTAAATGTGAATCAGTAAGAAGTCTATTAATTATTTAGTAAAGCGAATAATGTGTAGAAGAACTTAAAAGTTACAAAAAATTAAAATGATTTTACAATTTTTCCAATATCAGTATTATCAATAAAATCACCATAAACAGGATCTTTGCCTTTTATGCTATTCAGAAATAATTCACTGCCTTTTCCTTTTGCATAGAAAGGAACTAACATATTTGTATGTCCGCCGCTATACCATTCAACACTCGGCATTTTACCCTTGCCATTTCCTTTTAATGTTTTCCACTTATCTGAATTTGAATTTGAATTTGGCCCTAATAAATATCCTGTTTCATGATCAGCAGTTACAATAATTAAAGTTTCATCCCAAGAGCTGTTCTCTTCAACCCAATTACAAGCAGCTTCAATAGCTAAATTAAAATCGATTTGTTCTTCAATTGTTCTATTCAAAACATGGTCATGCGCCGCCCAATCTACTGCTCCGCCTTCTGCCATAAGGAAAAATCCATTTTTATTTTCATCTAAAACATTAATTGCAGAAAGTGTCATTTCTTTTAAGGTTGGAATAGTTTCAATAAAAGGAGCTGAAAAAGGTGTCCAATCTTCATATGTTGTATCTCTTTCAACTTGAGATGCCTGACCACTTTTAAATACTCCAATCAATCTTTTGGGAGTTTCTCCAGTCATATATTTTTGAAATGATTCTCTATCTTGAATCATTGTCCAATAATCTATTTCTCCATCTCCATCAATATCATTTCCGGCAGTTCCATTACTAAGTTTATCCCAGACTTCTTTTCCTCCAACGTATCTATATTCACTTTCTGGTAATACTTTGCCGTCTTCACTGCTTATTGGTTTTCCGCCATTGTTCATATCCCAAATTTCTTTGTGACCAACATATCTTTCAGCTAATTCACTGACTAATGTTCCATCAGGATTATAGAAAGGATGACCGCCGCCCATTATTACATCTGTTTTACTTTTCATTACCATTTCTCCAGCAATGTCTCTATAGTTTTGTCTGTTTTCATTATGAGCAACAAAAACCGCTGGAGTTGCATTACTAAAAGGAACAGTTGAAATAACACCAGTTGATTTTCCCTCTTTTTCAAATCTGTCAACTATGGTTTCAAGTGAATTTTTTAGAGTGTCAACTGATAATGCCCCTTTATAGCTTTTTTCCCCAGTAGCAATTGCAGTGCCGGAAGCAGCAGAATCTGTAGGCTTTTTTTTCACCCATGAAAAATCTGCCCAAGCTGAATCCGGGTTGTACGCAACTCCACCGGAATAATGAGTAGACATTCCTAATTTGATTGGAAATTTTTCATAAATTTGTTGGCCTGTCTTACCAAATTGATAATAACTTGCAGCATCAACATGGTTAAATCCGCAACCATCACTTATAAATAAAATTACATTTTTTGGTTTATGTGAATTATTACTAATTGTAGTTTTTTCTGATGTTCCGCAATTTTGCAGAAGGAATATTCCAATAAAGAAGACAGCTAATTTTTTCAATTAAAATACCTTAAAAAGTTTTTCCTATTTTTTTGTCAGTGAATTAAACTTACTCATTATTTCTTTCCAATTTGTAAATACAATTCCTTCATCAATAAAAAACTGTTTTACAATGGGATCGGAAAATATTTCAGCTTCCCAAACTCTTTGCTGCCATGAATTTGTTATGGTCTTTAAATTTTCAGTTTCAATAGATGGATGAAATATTATTTCAATTAGACCAGCAGGCAATTCTTTAATATGATTTAGGAAATTTTCTCTTTTTTCTTCATATGTATTTCCTTTAGGCACACTTGAAAAAAAATCTAACTTGGGAAGTTTATAATTATTTACAGTTTCAATAACTTTATCATCAATTGGGTAACCCGCTTTTTTAAAATGTTCAGCGACAACAGGATTACTTAAATCAATAGCATTTGCTGGAATATTATATTCCTCAGCAACTTTGAAAAAAACTTTTACAAATTCAGATGATCCGTAAAGTGTGCCCATATGAGTATCAATGTGATAGGGTTTCATTCCAAGCGAAATTGCCTTTTCAATTTGAGCTCTGATTTCTTTATCTACTTCATCAGGTTTTGCATTTTCAACAACTTCCCTAACACTTCTATACATTCTACTTTCATCATCTAATAAACCCGGAACAGTATTCGGATCTGCAATTGTACCCCATCTATAAGTTTTCCATTCACTGGTTAATGTTAAATGCAAACCTAAATCATAATCCGGATTTTCCACTGCCCATTTTATGGCGTCTTCAGCATATTGACAAGGAACCATTATTGCCGCACTTTGAATTTCTTGTTTTTCTAAATAAGGATAAACTGAAATATTTGCTTCATCACACATTCCAATATCATCTGCATGCATAATCAGTATTTTCTTACCAGCCGGATAACCAAGTTTTTCAGCCCAATTCTTTCCTTCTAATAAATTATTTTCATTCACACTTTGCTCTTCCGAACAGTTTAAGATTATTAAACTTATAAAGGCTGTAAAAATTAGTTTTATCAAAATTTTCATTGATCCTCACAGTTTTACTAATTTATTTTCAAACTAAATAATTCTTCTTTTAACCGGATCCCATTCAACTTTTCTATTTTCAACATAAGATTTGTGAACCATTAAAACCGAAACTGTATCATCAAAAGCTTTTTCTATATTACAGCCTGTTTCCCCACCATTTCTAATTACGTCAATCCACTCTTTAACATGCAGATGTGTAATGTCAAGATTTTTACCACCTACATTTGTATCAATTAAACCACGCTCGGCATAATATTTTTCTGTGGGTGAAGTAATTCCGTCAATATCTACAATGTTACTTTCAGGGTATGTATAAAATGGTTTGGAAGGATCAATTATTCCATTTTTGATTTTATCTTTATATTGTGTTGAATCGCCATTTGCAATTAGCTTTAAGCTTCCACCAACTTCCATGCTTGCATCATGACCCATAAATACTCTTCCACGTGAGCGGCTGTTAGCTAATGTTGCACTATATAACATTGTAAATTCCCTATCCGGAAATTCAAGAACAGAATTAAATGTATCAGGCATATCACGTGGGATATCTTTATAAAAATAAATTCCGCCGGAAGATACAACACTTTTAGGAATTCCAAATCCCATAATCTGATTTAATGCATCAATTTCATGAGAGAATAATTGTCCGGCAAGTCCAGTATCATAATCAAAAAATCTTGCCCAGCCGTAATATCTTTCAATACTGAAAGGAACTTTTGGAGTATGGCCAAGCCATTGACCCCAATCAATAGTTTCAGGTGAACCAGGCTTAGGATTTCCATCACCATCAAGGTGTCTTATCCATGCTCCAGGTCTTGAATTTCTATTAGTTGTTGTTTCAATTAAAGTAACTTTACCAATAATATTTTTGTCAACAATTTCTTTGGCTTTCTTAAATGTTTCATTTTTGCTGTTCTGGTGTCCTAATTGAAAAACGACTCCACTTTTCTTTACTTCAGCATAAACTTTATGGAGTTCATCTTCGGTCAACGTCATTGCTTTTTCACAATAAACATGTTTACCGGCCCTAACAGCATCAATTGTCATATGTGCATGATGAAAATCCGGTGTAGCAATTATTACTGCATCAATTTCCGGATCAGCCAACAATTCTTGATAGCGAAGATAACGTTTAACATTTTTTAGATTTGCAGATTCACCATTTGGCTGAATTCCATTTGAAACAATGTCAATTCCTTTTTCTGCTCTCAAATCAAAAACATCACAAATACCTATTACTTGAATATTTAGTACAGATTGATTTTGATAGGTTTCTAATCTTCTTTTTGCTCCTTGATCACCATTTTTTGCTTGTTTAACATAATCCTCGTATTCACCTTTTTCAAGAAAACCGGCAGCCTTTAAAAGTGCCGTTCCTCTGCCTCCAACACCTATTATTCCAACTTTAACAACCTCCCCAATACCTTTATCATTATTAGTTATAATTTTTGGAGCTTCATTATCTAATCCCAAATTTAATTGGACAGCCTTATTCTTAACTTTTTCAAGTGTTTTCTTTTTCCAATAATCATAAGCAAATACGCCAAGAATTGGAACTGTTGAAAATCCTTTAATTATATCTCTTCTTGAAATTTTATTTTCATCTTTTGGTTTGTTTTCATTTTCAGCCATTTTTTGCACTCCTAATTTTCTTCACAATTCTATCAACTCCCAAAATATGGCTTGTCGGAAATATTGCAATTATAATAAAAGCAAATAATTCAATTAGGTTTTTATCTATAAATAAAAAGCTTTCTATGAATGGCGGAATTGCAAAGTAATATATAAATAGAAGAAATGCTCCGGACCAAGCAGCAATGGTTGAAAATAATCCAATTATTAAACCCAAGCCAATTAGAATCTGTCCCCAAATATTAAGTGCATCAACTAATCTTAATAAAGTTGGATCATTTGCAAGAGTATGAAAAAAATCTGATAACAACCAATTTGTCTGTAATAAAAATCCAGCAGAAGACCAATTTACACTAAATAATTTATCTATACCTTCAAAAAGAAAATGGTAACCAAGTATTAGTCGTAATATTATTAAAACAGTAGTTTGAATATTTTTGTATTTCATATATATAATTTTTCAGCATTATTAAATTAATTTAGTTTGTTCCTTCAAGCAATGTTGGAAATTCTGTGTTTGTTCCAAGATCAAGGATTCTGATATTCTTCCATTTTACTTTAACACCTGCAGTCTGCATTTGATGTACCTGTAAAGCGATAAACCCATTTCTTGTCATTGAATCAGTTAAGTTAGATGCGGGAACTCCATTCAGCCAAGTTTTTAGTGAATTTCCAATAGCCTCAATGTGAAGTTTATTCCATTCATTGTGTTTAAATGCTTTTCGTGCGGCTTCATTTCCTCTTAAATCATATAACCAGCCTCTTCTTGCTTCATCATAAATTCCTGCTGTCCATGCTCTTTCAGATGGATCAATTTCAACTTGGTATCCATGAACTCTGCCATTCATATATGAGTCAACACTATTACTTCTAATCTGTACACCTGCATTCATTCTATCATCTACTAAAAATTCTAACTCAAGTATAAAATTTGAATAGGATTGCTTTGTGCATAAAAATGTATTCGGTGTGCTTTCCCCGGAAATGCCAACAATCATATCTCCTTCAATTTCATATTGTGCTTCTCCGCCTCGTTTTTCCCAATTGCTCAAATCCTTTCCATTGAAGAGATACTCCCATTCCATATTTAATTTATTTCCCAAAAAACCAAAAGAAATAAAAACAGTCACCAGAAATAATATTTTTTTTATCATTTTAATTTTTCCTTTAATTGTTTCCTGTGAAATCTTTATAACAATTTTCTAAGATTTCTTTACTTACTTTTCCGTCTTTAATTAAAATACGATATTTAAATGTAACAGATTCACCTGTTTTTAACATAAAATTTAAAACTTCTTTACCATCACTAAAAACTTCTTGTCCTAAAGGATTTGCAGCAAATAAACCATAACCTCTTGCATGCCAATAAGTTGGGAATCCAACATTTTGTGGATTATCGAAAATAGCAACTGTTACATCTTTCCCATCAATTGTGCCATCCAAAGATACCCATCTAGCGCGTTTTCCCCAAACATCTTCACCTTCAATTCCTTCACTGCTTAAATAATGACCGGTCACTCCAGAATTATCAAGTACAGGCACATCAGTTTTTTTACCATGTGCATCTGATAATGTCACTGCTTTTTCACTTGGGTGTTCAAGCTGACGAGCAACTCTTATTGCAACCATTCCTTCTTTATTATCTTTGAATGATACATCTTCATTCTGTGAAGTTAAAGTTGTAATTCTGTCAATAATTCGTTCATTGCCATTTGAGGTAAAAATAAATTTAGTTTTTTCTTTTAGTAAAACATCACCATTTGGTTTAAGCCAATTTTCTGTTACAAGAAGTTCAGCCTCTCCGTTACCTTCTTTTATTTCGAGTATTTCATCTCCCCGAATTGTTCCCATTTCACTTTTTCGTTCTTCAGAAATTGCATCAGAATTATTCCAGTAATCTAATCCATTAACGTCACCATAATTTAACCAGGCTCCAATATGATGCGGATGATCAATTCTTTCGTTTGGCCTTGGATCTAAAGGGAAACCTCTGGTTATTGCTACTCCATTTGAAGCAATAAGGGGATATAAAACTGTTTTCTTTAGAACAGAAATATTTTGATCGTAGATATAGGATGTAAATAATTTTCCATCAATTAAAATATCTACTTTTTTTTCTGCATCATTTTTTACAATTGATATTTGATTACTCAAATCATCTTCCTTTTTATCTGAACAGCTAATAAAAATTAAAACCAGAAATAAAATTGCAAATGATATTTTATTTTTCATAATTATGCATCCACTATTTCTTTTTTAACATCGTCAAATATAACTTTTTTCCCTCTATGCAAAGATTCAGTTACCATTAAACTTGCCACTGAATGATTATACCCAGCTTCAACTGGTGCATTAGGTGTTTTACGGCTTCTGATGCATTCCATCCAATTTCCCATATGATTTACTGTGTCATTATCTGTTCCGGTATTTGCACTTGTAACAACTTGTGATGCTGTTTCCGCAAGATCAAAATCAGCAAGTAAATTTTCTTTTAATCCAAATTCAGGAAATTTTTCAGCGTGACCTTTTGTTAATCCACCGTTTGATGTTACTTTGTTTGTATCAAGATTTAATTCACCGCCGTTTGAATAATAAATTTCTTTTACTCCACCGGCTGAATTTGAAAATCGCGAAGAATAAATAACCTGAAATCTTTTGGTCGGATCAGGATCAACATGCGGTCCATATTCAAAAACAGCTGTCATAGTATCAACATTTTTTCTTCCGTCATTCCACATATAAATTCCACCATTTGCAACTACTGATCTCGGATGACTTAAACCTGTAAACCAATGAACAGTATCTATTTGATGTACCATCCATTGACCTGGAATACCAGATGAATAAGGCCAGAATAATCTGTACTCGATATAAATTCTTGGATCAAAAGGAATTCTGTCTCTATTGATTAAAAATCTATTCCAATCAACATCTGTCTCCTTTAAGCCAGCAACTGTGTCAGGATGTCTCCATCTATCCGGCTGATTAACATTCCAAGTCATTTCAACAGCTTTTATTGGTCCGAATTTACCTGATTTAATATATTCAGCTGCTGTTCTATAATTATTACCGCTTCTTCTTTGCGAACCAATTTGAACTATTTTTTTTGTTTCTTCAACAGCTTTTTTTACCATTAAATTATCAGCCATTGATTCCGCTAAAGGTTTTTCAACATAAGCATCTCTGCCTGATAAAACCGCTTCCGTTGCATGATAAGCATGTTGGAAATCAGCTGTGCTAATAATAACCGCATCAGTTTCTGATTTTTCATAAAGTTCTTCGTTATTTCTATAACCAATAACCTTGGTTCCCTGAAGTTCTGTAAGATATGCGGAGCCCTCTTCTCTTCGTTGATTCCAAATATCAGAAAGTGCAACAAATTCCATATTTAAATTTTCTGCATTAGCTAAAAATGCTTTACTTAATGATCCTCTAAATCTTCCGGAAAATCCAATTACTCCTACTCTTACTCTATCATTTGCACCAATAATTCTATTGTAGTGCATTGCATCATTTACTACAACTTTGGATTCTTTTGTTTTGGGTTTTTCTGAGCAGGATTCTAATATTGAAGCACCAACTGCAACCGCAGCAGTTCCTAATCCAACTTTCTTAATAAAATCTCTTCTGTTTGAATTCAATTTGAGCCTCTTTTTTAGTTTATAATATTATAAAATTATACTTTTTCAGGAACAACAAATTCATCTCTATATTTTCTGGTTAACATCTTATTTGCTTCATCATCATTTACAAATTTTTCGGTTTCACTATTAATTTTAAGTTCCTTTCCTAAACGATATGCAACATTAGCAAAAAGAGGAAGTGCACTTGAAATATGACCTTCTTCAATATCGCAAGTTAAATCTTCTCGTTTTCCTGATCTTATTGCCTCAATAAAATTGCCAAAGTGACCTCCGCCTCCAGTACCTTTTAGATTCATTGGATCATAAGAATCATCACTGTCACCAGAAGTTGGTCCTGGTTCATTATTTCTTCCAAAAAATGTTTGCCAATTTCCGCCAGAATCAATTTGCAGCCAACCTTCAGTTCCTAAAAATATATTGCCAATCGTAACTGGTTTTGCTTTTGAATTTGCTGAGATTTGTCCAGATGAATTAATATTTATGTCAGGCAGTAAAATACCTTCTGGATTTGTAAATAAACCACGAGTTGCAAATTCTAAAATTGTACCATCTTCATATTCAAAAATTGATGTTTGCACATTTGGTGTTTCTTGAGAAGATTTGTAGGCATAATAACCACCAAATGAACTAACTTTTTTTGGATACTCTTTTTTGTTCAAACCCCATCTTGCAACATCAAATTGATGCGGACCTTGGTTTCCTGTATCACCATTGCCATAATCCCAATGCCAATGCCAATTGTAATGAAATCTATTTCTATTAAATGGACGTTTGGGAGCCGGTCCTAACCACATATCATAGTGAACTTTACTCAGATATTTTTCAGTATAAGGTGTTTCATAACTATCGGATTCAAGGTTGGTTCTATATTTTTCGCCTTCTTTCATCGGTCCATCAGGATAAATACCTATATCTGCTCTTGGTTTAAAGCAAAGACCGCGGGCCATATATATTTTTCCAAGATTTCCATCATGAATATATTTCATCGCCCGATTTGTATTTTGGATTGATCTATTTTGAAAACCTACCTGCATAAGCACGTTATATTTTCTTGCAGCTTCAACCATTTTTCTGCCTTCAAAAACATTGTGTGTAGAAGGTTTTTCAACATAAACATGTTTACCGGCTTGAGCAGCCCAAATAGATGCTAATGCATGCCAATGATTTGGAGTTGCAATACTTACTGCATCAATATCTTTATCATTATAAACATTTCTCATATCCCATTCTGTTCCAGGTACATAACCAAAATTACTCTCAAATTCTTTCAGCACTTCTGGGAACAAATTCTCATCCACATCAACTATATATTTCATTCTGACATTTTTCATTCGTGCTAAACTATCAATATGTCCACCGCCTCTTCCTCTAATTCCAATAACAGCAACATTGATTGTATCATTAGAACCGAGAATTCTTGCATATGACTTAGCTGTGCTTGACATTAAAACTGCGCCGGCAGTTAATCCAAGCGAACTTTTTTTAACAAATTCCCGTCTGCTTAAATTTTTACTCATTTTTAGCTCCTTAATGTAATCTATAATAAATGATTACTTTAACTCTCTAATTTTAATATTTCTATACCAGCAATTACTTCCATGATCTTGCAGTACAATATGTGCAATTTTATGTTTTGTAAAATCGGGGTTATTACTATACTTGCTTTTTTTAAATAATTCTTCAAACTCAGGAGTATCAATATCGTACTCAACAACTTTTTCACCGTTTAACCAATGTTCACCATGATTATTATTAAAAACTATTTTAGCCGAATTGAATTCACCGACTGGTTTAAGGTTTTTAGTTTTAGCTTCAATCATATCATATAGTGAAGCAGATCTATGAGTTGGATTAAGATTATCACTATTTTTTTCATCATCCAAAACTTGATACTCATATCCGAGTGCATTAAATGAACCACGATCAATTGAAACTTGCTCAATAACATTGTATTTTACACCACTATTACCACCGCTGCTTATTTTCCATTCAAAAGAGAATTCAAAATTGTTATAAGTTTTCTCAGTCAATAAATCACCGCCTTTCAATGGTTGTCCATCCGCTCTCAAAGGAACATCCCCGCTTGCTATTTTTTTAATACAATCATCTTCAATTGTCCAATGACCAACTGGTATTGAATCAATACCTATGCCTCGCCAACCTTCAAATGATTTTCCGTCAAATAATAATTGCCAGCCATTTTCTTTTTCTTCTTCAGTTAGAAAATTATTTGTACTTGTTTTTTCTTCCACATTTTGTTTTACTTCTGAATTACATGCATTAACCAATAATAAAAGTAAAATAATTAAGATTGTTTTTTTCATATTTTCCCCAAATCTAAATTTATTTTTCAATTGTAAAATTATCTTTTAAAATTCCATTTTGATTAATTGCCTTAAATTCCAGTTTATTGTCACTTACTGAAATATGCTGATAGAGATAATCTCCATCAAACCTAACTTCAACAAATTCTTTTTCAGGCATTTCTCTATGTCTGTTAGGCACTGCTATAGAAATTAAATAAATTGTTCCGTCATTTGGAGATTTAACAGGTTTTTCATTATACATTGGTTTAGATCTCATATAATAATGAACATGACCACTAAATACAATATCAACATGGTATTTATCAAAGAGGCTGCCCCATTCTTTCCTAATCAAGGAATAATCTTCCTCATACGAATATGGCGGAAAATGAAGCATTGCAAATTTCCATGTTTTGTCTGAATTTTTAAGCTGATCTTCCAACCATTTAGTTTGATCGGTGATTGATGCAGTTACATCTAACATTAAAAATAGAGAATTGCTGTATTCAAAACTGTAAGTTGTTTCAGTCTCTAATTTTTCTGGTCCATTTTTAGGCAGATCAAATAATTCTTGATACATCCAAGAACCTAGACCATCCTGGCTATCATGATTTCCCAACGTCGACATAAGAGGCCTGTTTCTAATAACATTTGCAGAATTATAAAATAGTTTATCCCAATCGTCACGATTCAATCCGGTGCTTACTAAGTCGCCGCCAATTGAATAAAATGCTGCTTGAGGATATCTTTGGAAAGCAGAATTTATCAGTTGTCCAAATTCATTTGATTTATGTGTGTCACCAAAATATATAAATGAAAATGGTGCGGAAGAATCCGGTGCAGTTTTAAATTCAGCAATCTCACTCCACACATTTTGCTCTGGGTTTCCAACTTGATAGTTATAAATAGTTGAAGGTTTTAAATTTCTAAGCACAGATGTAAAATGATTTATATATCTATCATTTCTTAAAAGCCGATCTTCAATTACTTTTAATTCAGCTTTTTGTTCAAGATATTCTTTCTCATTGGATTTTTCTTTTTTCCAATATTTTATAACACCATTTTTTATTGTAGTATTTGTCCTCCATTGAATTGATTGTGTAGTAGGGGGTTCTTCACTCCACGTCAGCATTATTTGATCAGGAATATTAGATGATGGATATTCTGTTTTTCTAAAAGCATTGATTAAATGAGCTTCTCTTGCTCTTCCCCTAATTGTTGTGAGTAATTTGCCACCCTTTAATTCATCCGGAACTTCATTTAACGTAAGTTCATCCCAATCGTGATAAGTAAAATAACCAACATCCATAGTTGATAAATATTGATTTTCCGGATAAATATTTGACAATACCAAATTTGTATTTTTCTTTTGCGGCATTATTGAAACGAAATAATGTGGCCTGTGTTTATCAAAACCATTTATACCCAAGTTTACTTGTCCATCATTATATTCTTTCTGCCATACATTATAAGTGTTGTATTCATTTCTTACAATAAGGTCAGTCTTATTAAAACCAGTTTTTTCAAGCCAAAAAGGATCATCTTTTTGTTGTTCATCCTGCATTATTGAAATAACAACAGGAACGTTAACATCAAACTTCCAATATTGATTTGATAAAACTTCAATTTCATCTTCAGATAAAAGTTTTAAAATTTGTTCTTCATCTAATTTTGATAGCTGATCATCAGAAAGATTTTTATAAAATCTTGTAACAACGTTATCCATAACTTCTTTAACTGTTGTGGGTCTGTTTGAACAACTAATTAGTAAAATAAATAAAGAAAATTGAGCTAGATAAATAGTTGATTTTGTGTACTTGTACGATCGGTTCATCATTTAAATTTTCAATAAATAATTTAAAGCTTTTGGAAACTTAGTAATGTAGTATTTAATTGTGTTAAGACTTTAAACAAAAATATTTTTTTTATTCCTTCAAATTAGGAAAGCATCTTTTCCCAAATATTTCTTTGTTCAATTAAGGCCTTCACTTTATCTTCTGGATCGGTTCTACATTCCAATAGAATCCAACCATTATAATTATTTTTTTTGAATAAATTTATTAATTCTTGATACGGATATTCTTCGGAGTTTAATTCTCTTACATGAACTGTATCGCCTAATCTATTTTTTACTAAATTAAAATTATGTTCTAATCCAGGAGCTAATAAATCTTCAGGATTTGAATTCCAACAAACTGTAACATTTGGATGATCAGCAACATCCATAATTTTTTTAATATTTGGAAGTTCTTGCGTCTCCCTTCCATGAACTTCTAACCTAATTTGTTGATTATAATCAGCACCAAATTTACCAATTTCATTTAATGATTTACCAATTTGTTCAATTGTATTTTCTTTGGGAACATTTTCATGAAATCTGTTAGGTTTAACTTTAACACCACTTCCGCCAATATCATAACTTAATTTAATATATTCTTTTGCAACTTCAATAGAATTTTTCAGCTCAGCTGGATCAGGATAATCAAATTGCTGATTTGTGCCCATACCTAAAATTTTAACATCACTATTTTGAAACTGATTTTTGACATTATCACGCTGCAATTTTGACATATCTAAATTAACACCATGTGCATGTTCAATTCTAAGTTCAACGCCAAAAATTTCTGCTTTTGTGCAATTTGTAATTAAAGTCGGAATATCCCAATCTTTTCCCCATAAATATGTGACTAAACCAAGCTTCATTTTTTGTGATTGAGCTTTATTGGCTGAAAACAAATTACAACCAGGAATTGACAATGCCCCGGCAGATATTGTTAATAATTTAATGAATTCTTTACGAGAAAGCTTTTTATACATTTTTATACTTTAGTTTTAAATTAAAAATACTTCTTTAAATCTATGTGAACGTAAGGTCTTGAGCTAGCAACTTCAAGGCCATGAGCATAAGCGACCCACATTTCCAAATTAGTTGCATCATATACTACATTTTCAAGATTTCCGTCATCATCTGCGACTAATTTTGAAAGAGCGATCATTTTTTCAGAATCAAACTTTCCATGATTTTCAGTAATAAATTTATATGCAGCATCATTATCCATCGTAAAATAGCAAACATTTTCAGAAACATTTGGGGCTACTTCATCTGTTTGATCATTATCTTTCCAAATAGTTAATTTAACAGAATCCGGAGAAGAAACTAAAACTTTTGCAGCACCTCTTGATTCTTCTTTTCCATCTCCAATATAAAGGTGATATCTTTTTATAAGTTTAGTAGATTCAATTGTGTTTAAAGCTTCATCCAGTGTATTAGCATCATAAAGTAAATCTCTAAATAATGTAGAAAAATGAGTCCCGTCTAAATCAAAAGGATATTCTTTATCAGGTGAAGCACCTTTTTCACTTAATGCAATTCCTTTTGCATTTATTCCAGTATGAGCACCAATATATCCAGCAAATGTTGCCGAGGCATGAGCAATTCCATTTTCAGGCAAATAAATAACAATTGTAGGATAATTTTGAAGACCGCCGCCCATTGTAAAATCTAAATTTCTAATTTGATATAAATTTCCGTTTGCACTTGCGGTTCCCCAAACTGAAACGCCGCTGCATGCATAATTACCTACAACAGGAATCATATGTGCTCTTTTAAGATCATCCCAAGGAACTTCTGAACCATCAGCCAAACCTTTAAGTTCTTCCTTAAATCGATCTTTTATGTAGGGTTCTACTGCAATCCAAGCATTATCTAAAACCTCTTTATTAAATCTTTCAGGATCCCCCTTTTCACCAAATGCCAAAAAGCCCATCATACAAGCTTTAACATCCTCTTTCAATGCACTTCCTAATTGAAAACCCATTTCATATGGAGTGCCGGCAACAACCACTACTTTAATCTGATCATCACCTTCACCAATTACTGAAACTTTGGCTTCTTTGATATTAGATGAATTACCGCAGGATATTAGAAAAATAACCGTTAAAATTAATTTTAGATAGTTCTTAAATTTCATAACTTCTCCAAAAAAAAATTAATGGCAATGAAAAGAATATTCACTGCCATTTGAATATATTTTTATGCTAATAAAAATTAAATTTATTTAATTAAAAACATTTTCTTTGCGCTGATATTTGCACCGCTAACCAATTCATAAATGTACATTCCACTTGATAATTCTTGACCATTATCATTTCTACCATTAAATACATAATTATAAGAACCGGCATTTAATTCGGAATTTACAAGAGTTCTCACAAGTTCACCAGTAATTGAATAAACTTTCAGAGTTGTTAAATCACTTTTTACAAGGCTAAATTCAATATTTGTAGTTGGGTTAAATGGATTAGGATAATTATTTTTTAGGTCGAAACTTGACGGAATATTTGATAAAGTTTCATCTACAGCAACAGGATCTCCAACAATACGCACAACAACATCATCAATTTCAATTTGATCTGTTACTGAAGGATCTGCGGAAATAATACTGAACATTGTAAATGAACCCGTTACTCTTGGACTTGGATCAGTGCCTTCAAGCAACCATTCAGCAGGTTCATCAGTCAAATCACCTTCCCAAATTTTCATTTTCATATCACCTTCATAAAGGTAATATTTAACCCAATAGTTTACGTTTTGTTCTAGTTCAAAATCTTGAGTAGCGCCAAAATGCTGCCATTGAGCTGGATTTAAGAAATCATACTCTGCTCCGCCTTCATCTCCGCCTTCAGGATCACCAAGTACTCTCGAAAGAGTGATGTCATTTGTTAAAGGACTAAAAAATAAAACATATGAACCTTCATGTGTTGGATCAGAATCAGGTAAACTTTCAGATGTATCCCTTTGAACTAAACGTGTACTTAAGGCAACAAATGAATTTGTAATTGATTTGAAATTAATATTAAATGTTATTTCTTGATTTGGCTGACCTTTGTTTTCTTCAATTAATGCTTTATGTGTAGCCTCTTCATCTTCAGGATCTAAAAATGGCACCCCATTACTTGAAGCAACAACTGCTCCAACAAAGTTTGCAAAATTTCCGGTTTGTAAAAATCCTTTTCCATCAACTTGTTGAACAACAGCACCACTTAATCCATCATTTTCATCATAATAAAACCAACCAACATCTAGATGCATTGCGGGATCTGTTGCGGTATCATCAAAATGATCTTCCCATAATATATCACCTACTTCTTGTGAGAAAATAAAGCCTGATGATAAAAAGAGAATAATAAATAGTAATTTGTTGATGTGATGCATAATTCCTCCTTTTTGGTATGAAATTTTTATGTATTCTATAAAGCAAAACTCAAACTAAATCGATTTATGCTTTCAAAAAATTGTGCATGCGTATAACCATAGTCAAAGCTTCCTTCATAACCTTGAAAATTAAATTTAAGTCCAACTCCAAAGCTAAAATCTTCTACATCATAATTAAATTTATATCCGGCTCTTAGAGCAAACATCTCTTTATAAACTAATTCAGTGCCTAAGTGAACTCTTTCAGTATAATCAATTGGATGAAGTATGTCAACCGCAGTATTTATTTCAAAATCAGTTTGATCTTCTAAAATTACCTTTGCCAAATCCATTGCTAAACCCATTCTTAACACAAGCGGCAATTGAAAAACCTCAGTCCAGTATTTCATATCCGTCGAAAAGTTCTGAAAAGCAACACCAACAACTAAATCTTTAAATCCTACTTTATAAAATCCTCCAAAATCAAATCCCCAATGGTTTATTTGCCATTCTCTAGTTTCATATTCATAAATGCCATTTTCTTTATCAATTTCTTTTACAGCAATATCTGCCGTACCTAAATTTTCATGCACAAATTTATATTTAACACCAAAAGAAAATAGATCGTTTACTGGGTATGCATAAGCTAAACCAACAGCATAATCTGATATTGACAAATCTCCGGTTATTATAAATCCGCGTTCATCAATAGTTTTATCAACTCTTTGAGTTCCAACAATTTTACCGTAATCCATATAAACCAAATCAACACCAACTGTTCCATAATTATCCATGCCATAAGCGGCACCAAAACCGTATACTCTTGTATCAGCAATCCAGCCAACATGATTCATTACTAATCCAAAACCGCTTAACTCAGTTAACGTACTTGGATTATAGAATAATCCTTGTGTTCCGCTAACACTTGCAACACTTGCATTCCCCATAGCACTTTCACGTGCGCCTAGACTAATTGCCAAGTAAGTCATTCCACTTTGACCAGCTTTTTTCTTTTGTCCAAAATTTAGGCTATTAAAACCAAATAAAATTAAAATTACTACTACAATTGAGAATTTTAATTTCATAATTATCTCCGTAAGATTAAACTTATCTAATAATAACAAATTTTCCTTTTGCCGAGCCGACTGGTTTACCCTCAAGATCCCAACCTTCTACATAGTATACGTAAACACCACTTTTAATAGTTTGCCAATAATCAGTAATTTGAAACCATTCTTCATCTGCAGATTCAGGTACTGAGTTTGGATTATCCGGATTTGGGTGATGAACAGTTGCTAATAAATCACCGTGCATTGTAAAAATTCTAATTATTGCTTTTGCAGGCAATCCAACAAAACCGATTTTATCCTCTAATCTTGGTACATCGGTATAATCTTCAATAACACTGCCTCCATATGCTAAACCCTGCACATGATAAGGATTTGGAACAACATAAACAGAATCCAAAGTTTTTGAGGCTCCAATAAATGGAGAAGCTGCTACTGCAAAATTTCTATTATAATATTGACTTGATTCCAAAGACTGACCAGGATTTATACCCGTTGTATTTTGCGTTCCATCATCAAAAGCTGTAACTGCATAATAATATTTTTTACCTCTTTGAACATCTCTATCTGTATAATTTGTAGTATCACCGTTAAATGTAGCAATTAATTGATAGGTATTTGTATATGAGCCTTCTGCTCTATAAAGTTTATAACCCGCAAAATCATTAACTTTTGTAAGCCAATCTTCTTCTTCAGCAACTGATTCCCATTCTAAATCAATTTTACCGGGACCGGGAGAAATCTTAAAATTATCTGGAGCTGGTGGCGGAGTCGGTAAATTTTCTAAACCTAAATTCCACGCATATTCAACATTTTTAGCATGTCTTAATAGTGAATCTAAACCGGTTGCTAATAATGCATTTTTGGCTTCATCACCGGTTTTTCCATTAAATTCAAGAGTCCCGTTTAACCATTCATTTCCGGCCGTAATTGCCAATTTTTGAGAAATTGATCCAACTGCTTCATAAAGTACAATTCTTACACTTTCACCAAAATTTAAATTATATGGACCGAATGACATTAATAAAACCGGAGTTTGAACTAATGGATCGTAAGGCGTTGGCGCATCTCCAACAGTACCATTGGATTGAACACCAGAACTCATTTCAAGATAAAGCTCATTTTCGGTATTTCCTTTTGTGTAGGATTTCATAATTCTACGAGGTACAATATTTACTGTTGCAGGCTGATTTCTATCATCATTGTTGTCTGTTGGAGAAGTATCAGCATGTAAAATTCCAAAACCGGGATATTGTGGAGATAAAAATTCACCAGTCGTTGGTTCCGGATCACCAATATCATCCCAATCAGCATGATCAGCATCTGCATTTCCATCATAAACATAATACAATCCTCTTAATGTATCTCCATCTTGATTACCATAATAAACCGCCCAATCATCATTTTGATTAACTATTTGATGTCCTCTATCACCGCCAGGAATTAATAAGTATTGAAATCCAAAATAAACATCTGTTAAATTTTGATCCGGTAATTCAATTGTATTCGGATCATCATCAGCATTACCATCATTTGTAAAGATATATTCTCTAATTATATAACTGTTATGATTTTGATTTGCCAATGCATAACTGAACATATTTACGTTGACTCCAACATTGGTTGCCCATTTTGATTCAATAACTTCATCTGCAGGAATTGATGATGATCTTGAACTTGAAGAACGTGTATCCAGAAATCTTTCTTCAAGAATTTTATTGACTGTAACATTTGGTAATCTATTTCTAACCCTCTTTCTTATTGATATAGGATAAACAAATTCAAATGCTTCATTATTTTCAAAACCGCCTTCTGAAACATAATTTGAATGAAAAACATTCAATTTATCTGTCCAATTTGCCGTTCCAATCCATAAACCCAGACCTTCAAGATTTTTTCTTGTCATTGTTCTGTAATCACCGCCGGGATATGTCATTTGATTTTGGAGTGGAGCATAACTTGGTATTGAGCCTGAAGAAAACATGGTTTCCCATAATTTTCCTATTTCGTGACTCTTTGTCGCTTGAGAAAAACTTTTGCTGCTAGTTGCAACAATTATTAAAATCAAAAGCAAAACAAAATTTTTAAGTCTAACAACCATAAATTCCTCCAAAATGACAAAACTTGTTTTGAATTTCGTCATAATTGTACATTAAATATTTACTCTTAAACCAAGAATATATGTTCTATGTTGACCTTGATAAAGAACTGGACTTTCTGTTCTTAAAATATTTTTATCAGAAACATCTTCACTTCCAACTTTATCTGTTTTTCCATTTGCATACAGATCATCATAATAATCTTTTGAATTAGGAATAGCTGTTCTATATTTACTAACAACCAGATTACTTATGTCCAAATACAATTCTAAATTAAGAATATTTTCTAAATCAAAACCTCTGCTAATTCTTAAATTGGAGCTGAAATAAGGGATTGTATAAAACTTAACATCAGGGTGCTGAACTCTAAAATCACCATCTGGATGCTCAACTAATTGCGGACCTTGATAAAATAGACTAATGCTAGCTTTAGTTTTCTCCAGAATTGGATAATCACTAATTCTTGGACCCCAGTCATCCGGCGCACTTAGAATAATTACGCCTCTTCCATATGGTGTAATTTCTTCAACCAACGAACGTGGAACACCTCTTAGTTCACCATCAATTCCAATAGCAGGGTTATCTGTAATTACCGGAATCTGACTAATATCCGGAACTTCTAAATCACTAACACTTTTTTGTGTAATATTAAAATTAAAAAAGCCAGTAACAAATCTTCCAATAGATTTTCTAATTTCAATATCAACGCCTCTAACTTCTCTATATTCTCTTTGTACAGCAGATTCCAAAACAATACTTTGATCAGAATGTGCGTAAACAATTCCACTTTCAACATCTGAGTAATCTTTGTAAAATGCACCCACATGCAATTGGAACCAATCATAAACATTCTGATCATAACCTAATTCAAAGTTGATTGATTTTTGGAAATCCATATTAGAATTACCTAACCACTGTAATCTAAAATTGTGATGTGCAGTTGTTGAATACATTGCTTCAGTTCTTGGAATCTGAGCAAAATGGCCATAATTAAAATAAACTTTACTATTAGTTGTTATTGGGAATGAAATTCCAATTCTTGGACTTACATAAATTTTTGCTGATGGTTTGCTGGTTGGAAAAGTTCCGTCTAAAAATGCATTGAGAACATCAAGATTTGTTGCATAATCCAATGTTCTGGTTACATCTGGCAATTCGCCATTGGCATCATAATAATCAAATCTTACACCAACATTAGCAATCATTCCGGAAAACTCAATTTTATCTTGAACATACGCACTAAACTCAATAGGAGAAACGTCATATTTCCATTCAAATAATTGTGAAGGATCATCATCATGAATATGAACACGATCTTCAATTAAATTGTTGAATTTAAATTCAATTCCAGTCTTTAATTCATGAGCCGGATGAAATTGATTTACCATTGAAAGTTTAAGATTTATTCTATCACTGCTTGAAAAATCATCTGTATTCGCCCGGCCATACATTCTATATCCGCTAACAGCATCACTTACACCTAATTCAAGTGGTATAAATCCCGATTGTGGATCATAGTATAATCTTCCGCCAAAATATCTTCCATCTTCAGCTTTTGATTGAGGATATTTTGAAGTTTCCCATTTTGCGCTAAAATAATTTGCATCAAATTCAGCATATAACGTTGGTGAAAAAACTTGAAGCAAATGTGCGCCAATTAAAGTTGTGTTATATTCAACTTTTGGTTTATTGAAAAAATAGAATCTTTCAAAATTCCCGCCATCATAAGATAATTTAACTTCATTACTCCATTTACTATTGGCATCGTCCCTAGAAACGGTATTCACAAAAGAATTTATTCCTGAAATTGTTAAATGTGTATTTTCACTTAATCTATTTATCAATTTAAGAGAAAATCCCGTTTCTTCATATGCATCTTGAGCTTGTGGATATGTGTATGGTCGACTAATATATTTTCCACCTGCAAGAATATTCATTTGCCAAGGTAAAAAATCTACGCCGCCGCTTAATGTCAGATCAATATTATGGCCAACATTATTCCCATATTTTACCGGTCTGTGCCGCCAATTCCATAATTCCCTTGCTTCCTCAGGAGAAAGATCATTATCTGGATTATTATCATTTAAAAGTCTATCTGAGTATGCTTTCCATCCTTCCCATTTAATTGTATCAGGTGTAACTCCCTCATATCTTACCAAAAAAGAAGCTGAATCGGCATTTGGACCATCATAAAGTCTGTAAGGCCAAAATACTGATGGATCATAAGCATCCGGACCATCATGTCTCAAACCGGCAGGTTCAAGCTGATAATCAAGCGACATATGAAAATCATTACTTGGTGTTTTAGTAACAATATTAACAACACCTGATCTGGCTTCTCCGTATTCAGCATTAAAACCGCCTCTTAAAACTTTAACTTCTTGAATGCTTCCTTTATTAATTGGAAATGAAACTTTTGCCATTTTGGAATCATATGTTGAATATCCATCAACCAGAACATTTACTTCAGAAGCATCTCCCGCTCTAATTTGAAGATCTCCTTCAACTAAGTTTCCCTGAATCCCCGCTTGCATCCCGATTATATCCTCTACTCTGCTGGCTAAAGGAAGTTCAGCAATATCATTTGCTTGAATGTTAGTCTCAGAAGCAGATACATCTAATCTAACCAAATCTCTTTTTGCAGTAACAATTATCTCTTCACTTTCAATAGCTTCAGGAGAAAGTTTGAAATCAATATTAATAGTTCTATCAGCTTCTACTTTAACATTGGTAAATAAATAAGATTGATAGCCAATCATACTGGCTTCAACATTATAAACACCGGCTGGAACACGCAGAATAATAAAAGAACCATTTAAATTTGTTGCTGCTCCAAGTGTTGTACCTTTTAAAATTATATTTGCACCAACTAGTGGTTCGCCGGATTCAGCATCGATAATTGTTCCTCGAATTTTTCCCGTAGTAGAAGCAAAAACTGACGAAGTAATTAAAATGAGAAGTAAAATTAAATTGGTTAGGCGATTCATATGATACTCTCCATATATATGAATTCTTCAAATGTTAAAAGGAGAAATAATATTTGCAAATACTTTGCTTTTATCTAATAAATATTAAGGCAATCGTTTGCATTCTTCTATTTCAAATTATAATTTTTATTCTGAAAATGCAAATAAATTCAAAACTTGATAATTCAATAAAGAAGAAAAATAAGATGGAATATTACAAAGGGAAAATGTATTAAATATTCCGTAAGAAATACTTTTATTTTTGAACGATTTTTATAATAAAATTATTCTAATTCAGATAATAAATCCATAAAATTATAATGAGTATACGGTTCATTTGCAGCCGGTGAACTTATTCCTGCATTTGCTACCCAAAACTCTAAATTTTGCGGCGCAAATAATGCATTGTGCAAATTACTTTTCATTGCCACAGGTCTATCCATAAGTCGAATTGCTTTTTCTGAATCAAATTTTCCAAAATTATCTTTAACACGTCTTACTAATTCTTCATATCTACTGCCGGCAGACATAAGAACAGTATTTTCAACTGGTTTTTGAAGTTGTTCATGGAATTGGTTTGGGAATATGATTTCAAATCTTGATGGTGAAGTTGATAATCCTCTTGCATCCGGAATTTTGCCATCTGATATAACGTAATAATATTCACATGTTCTTGGAGTATCTTCAAATATATTGACTGCTTCATCCAAACTATTTGCTCTCTCAAGTCCATCGCGCATTAAAAATCCCATAGGCATTCCATCCCAATCTCCTTCGCCTTTACCGCCCATTTCACCAAATGTTACTTGTTTTTCATTCATTCCGGTTACAGATCCAATAAATCCAGCATAACTGACATTAGCAAAAGCATTATAACCTTCTGGTTTTAGGATGTATACAACAGCATTAAATTGCAATCCAAGATCAATAATATAATCTAAGACTCTTCCGTGGTATAATTTTCCATCGATTGTTGCTGTATTAAATAATGCAAATCCCGAACAATGAAAAAGTGCAGGGAAAACATTAGTCAGCCTTATTTCCTCGATTGGAATACCTGACGTCTCAGACATTCCCAACATTTCTTCATCATATCTCTTTGGAATAAATGGTTTTAATCTATTATAAGCATCTCTAAAATCATCTATAAACCAGGATTTTCTATCAGCAGTATAAACCCAGCACATTGTATATAAAGTTGCATCAACCATTTCTCTAATTTCTTTTGAAAGCAGAGCTCCTTGTATTTTACCTAATTCTGAATGAGTACCTTTTGCAATCAAAACTCTATTGCCATCTTTAAATTTAAGTTTACCAGTACTATATGATTTTTCAACCTTAGCAAATTTTGGGGCTTCAATTTTAGACAATAATAATCCGCCTGTTCTTAATGCACCTCTATATATAGCGGTATTTAGTTCTTCTCTTTCAATATTTATCGTTTTTATTTCATCATTTTGAGGAATAGTTACGTTATTAATAATATCATTGAACTCAACTCTTAAGTTTGCCTTAATTTTTTTTGATTCAATATTTAAATAAAATTGTCCATCAATTTCTTTATTTATGAGAATTTGAACATTATTTGAATCAATATCTTTTGAAATAATTTTAAATTCTTGATTATTTATTATCTCATCAGAAATTTCACAATTTGAAACAGTCCATCCTGAAATTCCAATTTTTTCAAAAAATGAAAGCTCAGTAATTTGATTAGTCTGAGGAAAATCTGTTAAAACATTTCCCAGAAGTCTTAAAACGTCAAAATTTCCTTTGTCTAATCCTTTCCCGGAAACTATTAAATTTGATGGACCCATAAAAACTTGGGTTAAGTCGTCAGCACTTTTGATAATATATTCTTTGGCTTTAAATTTTACATCGGCTAAGAAATATTTACGATTACTAAATGATATAGCTGCAAGAAGTGTATCTACTTTTTCAGCAGAACCAAAAGTACCGGTAATCAGAAAATTATATTTCTCATTACCATCATTTAGATTTGTTGTTATGGTGTTTATTAATGAATAAACTTTATATCCATTTCCTATTTTGTTCCAGAATAAAGCAATAATCAGCACTATTATAAATGCAAATCCAATTAGACTATTTTTTATTATTTTGTTCATGCCTTACTCCAAGAAATTTTAGAAATAAGTGGTTTTCAACCGTATTTCAGTTTAAATATTAAAATAATCAATCCCATTGGCAATAAAAATAATTGAGATAAAATAATTGCAATATCGGAAGTCAACATTCCGTAAGTAAACCAAAGAGAATTGTTTAATGTAATTAAAACAAATGAAGAAAGTGATAGATCTTTTGTGTTTTTAGTTTTAATAGTTTTAAAGACCTGTGGAAGAAAAATTAAAGCACTTATTGAAGCTGCCGCGTAACCTATAAATTCCACCATATTATTCTCCCAAAATGAGAAGCCTTTTAATTCAAGAATAATTCAAAATTATCAGATTCTTAAATAAAACTATAAGTTACGCCCATTTGCCATGCTTCTTTCATTTGAGCTGTTTGAGATTCTGATTTTTTAAATATAAAATTATATGTAAAAATTACATTTAGCCAACTATTAATTTTCGCAATCATTTTATTATCCCATCTAACATCCCAAACTTTAATTTCTTCAAAACGTGTAAATAATATTAGTTTGGATTCAGCAACTAAATTTTTATCTAAATTAAATTTAGCATTTGTTACACTTTCAACGCCGGTTTCAAATTTATATGACTCAAGTTTTTCCTGTGTTTCGGGATCGTCAGAATATTTTCTATACTTTTTAGTTGTAGTATGCTGAAATGCAACACCTAAACGGGTTTGAACAGTTGTAAGTTTATCATATGTAAATCCAAGGCTTTGTGTAATAATTGCCGGATCAAAAAAGTCAGCGACTTTTACAGGTTTTTCATCTTCATAATCATATCCTGTTGTAATTTGTGTCTGAATAGAATTGCTTATAAACGGATCTACTTTCCAATTTGCGTGATAAGACAAAACTTGGTCTAAATAAATTTCATTTTCGTTAGTTCGGTAATCATTTCCATTTAATTTTGTTCTGCCATAAATTGTATTTATTTTCGTGGTAAAACCAATAATTTCATTTTTGTAATTTAAGTCAAAATCGCCATTGAGAGTCCAATTAATTGAATTTTGACCTCCTTTTGTCCAATTGCTAAATGCAATTTGACTAAAATTAAGTCCGCCAACCAAAGAAGGAATCCATTGATTTAAAGTAGAATCAGGTGTGTTTGAAATACTTATTGAAGAAATAAGAAATGAAAATGTAAGAAAATTGCGAAAAAGTACCATTATTTTAATAGAAATTAAATTAAACAATCGTTTGTTTTGGTTGATTCAAAACTAAATAAAGAAATAAATAAAATCAATTGAAGAATATTATTAAATAACTTTAGTTAAGATTGTGTTTTTACTGTGGTTAGAAGTTTTAGTATTTCTTCTTCATTTGCAGTTCCAGTCTGAAACAATTTTTGAACAGTTACAGCCGCTGCTAAATTAGCTAGTTCAATTGTTTCTTGAGTTGAACACTTTGCTCCAATTGCACATGCAATTGCTCCAAATACTGTATCCCCTGCTCCAACTATATCAAGCTGACCTGATAATTTTATTCCGGGAGTTTCATAAACTCCATTTTGATCAACAGCAATAATGCCATTTTCACCTCTTGTAATAAAAACCGGTTTATTAGTTTTTTTAAATAGATGTTCACCTATTTTTTGCAATTCATCTTTTTCATTTAATATTTCATTTTCTTCATTTACTAAATATAGTGCTTCATGGTTATTAACCTTATAACTTACTTTTTTAAATTTTCCAGCAAAGTGTCTTGAATCTAAAATAAATGCTTTTTCCGGATTGTTTGCAATTATTTTGTTTAACTCATCAATAAATTCAGTATTGGTAATGCTTCCGGGAACTTGCTGATTTATTACAAATACATCCAATTCATTTAATGAATTTTTAATATTTTCTATAACTTTATCGTCAGATTTTTTACTTCTAATATTGTAAGTCCCAAAATCAATTCTTGACTGCTCTTTTCCATCTAAAATTCTTTTTGAAAATGTATAAGTTTCAAATTCATCTTTTTGAAGAACCAATCCTTCTGTGTTAGCATTTATATCATTTAATTGGCTAATCATTTCTTTGCCGAATACATCTTTGCCATAAATCCCAAAAACTTTAAGTTCTTTTGGATTAAGAGCCGCAATATTTGCAGCAACATTTGAAGCTCCTCCTAAGGAATAGTTTTGCTTTTGAACTGCTTGCGCTTGCAATCCGGTTTCTAAAGATATTTCAGAACCGCGCGGATCTAAAACCCAATATGCATCAAGGCAAAAATCACCATAAAGACCAACTTTAACATTTCTAATTTGATTGAATATTTCTTTAAATCTTTCAATTTTTGTTTTCATCTTTGATCCATTCTTCTGTGAAAGTAACATGCTTTATTGATTTTTTCTCATCAGAAATGTGATAAGAATATGTTAATTGAATTTTACCATCTTTTGCTTGAATAACTGATGGGTACGAAAAAGAACCTTTACCTTTTTCAGATGTTTCTATGTGTTTTTTCCATTTCCAAGTTTTGCCTTCATCATCAGAAATTGAAACTGCCAAACTGTAACGTCCATCATCAACATCATTATAGACTAAAAGCCAATATCCGCTTTTTAATTTTAATACTTCAATACTTGCTCCTGGATTTGGGATTTCAGACTTTTTTGCAAAACTCCAGGAATATCCTCCATCTTTAGAATTGCTAATCATAATTTTTCCGGGAGCATCTCCGTCATCCCTCATGTATGCATCAATTGATCCATCATTTTTTACAATTAAACTTGGTTGATTCAAACCTCTGCCAATTATTGGTAAACTATTTATCCATGTATCACCATCATCATCTGAAATTGCAATTAGTCCAAAATTGAATCCGTCTGAATACAAAGGCAATAATATTTTCCCATCTGATAAAATTGTTGGGTGAGTTCTAGGCATCCAGCCAGTTTCTCTCTTTTTAGGATCTTTAGCTGCATCAATTAACATTTCTTCATAAGGTAATGCATATTCTGCCCAAGCTAAATCATCTGCAGTATTTTCACTAAATTGCCTGGCAACAGTTTCCTCAAATTCTTTCCCGGGTTTCATCAAAATAATATCTTGCCATTTCCAATTTGGCGCTAATGCATTTTCATAGTCAGTTGTTGTTCTTACTTTGAGTATTGAAGTTTCCCAACGATTTGCTCTTACAACAATCCAGACTAAAAATAATTTATTTTCACTGTTCAAAAATAGTATTGGATTACAATCGGGCTGACCCGGCGTATCAGCCATTAAAAAAGGTTCACACCATTTATCTTCACCTTTTCTTAATCTCGATCCATTAATTACAACATCGTTTGCAGTGCGTTCGCCACTTCCTTCAAACCAGCAAACTAATAGATCGCCATTTGGTAATTCAACAATACTGCTTGAATGCACATGTTTTTCTTGAATCGGAAAAACTAAATTTTCTTTAATGTTTTGCTGACTAAACATAAATCCAGTAATAAATAAAAGTAATAATATTTTTTTCATGATAATCTATTTTGATTTGTAAATAAATTCATTTTATAAAAACTCAAAAATTTTGTCATATCGAGTATGTCATTTACCTGACGAAAATATCTCAAGAATTATGATAATGAGATTCTTCACTTTATTTAGAATGACAAATATGATTAACTATTCAATTATTCGATAATCCAATTTTCATCAAATGCAACATGCTTGATTGATCTTTTTTCTCTACCTATATGATAAGAATATGTCACATTAATTTTACCATCTTTACTCTGAATTACAGATGGATATGAAAATCCGCCTTCTTTTGAATTTTCAAGATGTTTTTTCCATTTCCAGGTTTTTCCTTCATCATCTGAAATTGCTGCGGCAAGACTATAACGACCATCTTCAAGATCATTATAAATTAGGAGCCAATTGCCACTTTTTAATTTGATTGATTCAACACTTGCTCCGGGATTTGGAATTTCCGAGTCATTTGCGAAACTCCATGATTCACCATTATCTTTTGATTCTGCCATCATGATTCTTCCGGGTTCATCTCCGCTGTCTCTCATGTATGCAACTATTGTTTTATCTTCCTTTTGGACAAAACTAGGCTGAATATTTCCTTTTCCAACTATTGGTAAACTTTCATACCAATTTTCACCATTATCATCTGAAATTGCACATATAGAAATATTGTATCCGTCAGAATATAACGGGAGCAAAATTCGGCCATTATCAAGTATAAGCGGGTGAATCCTTGTCATCCATCCAGTTTCCCTTTTCTTTGGATCTTTAGCTGCTTCAAAAATCATTCTCTCATATATTGGAGCATATTCCGACCAAGCAAATTCTTTATGTGTGTTATCTTTAAACTTAGTTTCTATTTCATTTACAAAATCATCTCCGGGTTTAAGCAGAATTATATCTTGCCATTCCCAATTAGGAATAACAGTATTTAAATAATCTGAAGATGTTCTAAATTTTAGAATTGAAGTTTCCCATTTATTTGCTTGAACAACAATCCAGACTAAAAATAATTTATTGTCTTTATTTAGGAATAAAACCGGATTGCAATCAGGCTGATTTGGAGTATCTGCCATAGTGAATATTTCACTCCAATTTTTATCACCTTTTTTTAGTCGAGATCCTTTAATAGCAACATCATTTGCACTTCTTTCTCCACTTCCTTGAAACCAGCAAGCCAGCAGATCACCATTTGGCAATTCGACAATACTGCTCCCGTGAACATGTTGAGATTGTAAAGGAAAGATTAATTTACTTTGGTAACTTTCCTGACTAAATAAAATAAATGAATATGAAATGTAGATGAATATAAATTTGAATAATTTCATTTAATTCCTATTTGTTTAAGGGAAATATTTTTTCAAAAGTTATTTGATTATTTACATTTGCAATTTTAAAAACTGGCCAGGTATTTATTTTGTTAGCTAATTTATGAGCATATTCTTTATCCCCTTTTACAACATAAAAAGTCATTTTCATACTGGGATTATTTTTGTTTAATTCCTCTCTGAATACTGCACGTTTTTCATTTTGTCTCCAAGTAACGGCCAAATGTTCAACACTACAATCCTTAATTATTGAGTACTCATTGCCTAAACTTAAGAACCCATTGGAGAGTGTCATTGCCGGATCGTGTTTTAGATCTGTTGGAACTTCAGCTATTGTTTCTTCGCCGGTGCCTGCTGAATAATAAATCTTATCAGAAGTTTCAAACGCTATTTCAACTGCTCCATCATCCGGTCGAGTGCAAAAGATATTAACTTTATGAGTATTTTCACTTATTTTTTTAACCTCAACATTAAAATCTTTTGCTCTTATAAATATTGGAATTGGTAAATAATCATCACTATAATTATTTTTTTCATATTCATCTATAATATTTACCTTTCCCGTTTTTGTATTTACTTCAAAGTATTTATCATTACTTAGTAATATTTTATTTAGTTCTTTGAATATTTTGTCAAGTATCATTCTAGCATTTGCTACCTCATTTTCTGTATATTGAACTTCAACCAACCAGGGTGTCCAGCCGCTTGAATCAGAAACCTCAGAAAGTAATAAATGTTCCCAGGCTTCTTTGAGTAGTTCAAATAATTTAATTACTTCATTTCCTAAAGATTTTGCATATTCAATTAATTTTTCCGCAACTAAAATTTCACCTCGCAATTCATAACTTAGTGCTCTTGTAATTCCATCAGTTTCAACTCCGCTTCTTTGCCTACCCATCCACATAAATGGTCCGCAAACATTCATATTCCAAGTTCCTTCCGGAATAAATGGATAATCAATAATTTCATAATCAGAATCATTTTTAATAATTTCAACTAGTTCAGACATTGTCACAAACTCAAAGCCTTCTTCTTCCAGTTTCTTGAAATGATCAATACTTTTCTTTTCTTGTTCTGGGACTCTATAAAAATCACTGTTATAATCTAATGTATTAAAAACTTCACCATCATCTAAAAATGACCAAGCCCATTCAAAATTCTTAAGATTTTTATCACCGGCACCAATTAAGCCTAAAATTGAATTATCTCCATAATTAACATTTACTAGAGGCATTGTTCTATCTCTATAATAAGAATGAGGATCTGAACTTGTTACAACAACATCATACTTTCCTTTTAATGCATATGCTAAACCTGGAGAATATTGAATTTCTTGACCAAAAAAAACTCGCGATCTCCTGAGATTATTTTTTTCTAAAATCTCATCTGATAATTCTATTGATTTTTGCAGATCTAAGGCAGGATAAGCAATAAAAAACTGATCGGAATAATGGGCAATTACTAATTCAATTTGTCCACGTTCAATTAATTTTCGCAGCAATTCTAAAACTTCTGGATATTCTTGAGCCATTGTTTCTATTGCATAACCTTGAAATTCAAAATCAACTTTGTATTGCGGATGTTTTTCAAAAAATTGTAAAGCTGGAAACAATGATTCCTTAACTATTCGGCTTTCAATTCTATAATCACCGGCGACATATTGAAAATTATAGTGGAATAAACCAATAGCATATTTTGGTTTTGCAAATAAACTTGAAGACAGTATTAAAAGAAAAAATACTAAATATTTTTTAATCATATTTAATTCGCCTTAATTAAATGTTATATGATAATTTCCCTGTTCATAATTTGATGTTCTTATAATGATTTTATTTACTTCTGATTTATAATTCCAATCAATATTTTCATTAAGCTTATTATTATCCAATAAAATTTCATTAGGTTTTTGTAGAGAATAAATTTTTAATATATGCGTTAATGATTTACCTTTGAAATTAATTTTAATTTCATCAGAATTTTTAGAATAAGATATTTCTGTACTATCTTTATAATTCTCTGGATTATGGTAAGTAAAATTATTTGACTCTTGCGGATAAATTAAAATTGTTAAATAATCTCCAAAAGTAGAGTCGCCAATATTTGTATAATTTCGCTCAATATTCATTGGAATTATTGCACCTTCTTTAATAAAGACTGTATATTCATCTAAAGGAAATTCTTTAATAATTTTTTGATCACCTTCTAGCAAATCAGAGTCATTAAAAAAATATCTCCATTTCCCTTCCGGTAATACAACTTCTCTAATTTTTGAATCTTCATAAATTGGTGCAACTAATAAATTATCTCCAAACATATATTGGTATTTACCAATATTTAAAGGTTTCTGTAAAGTTTTTCCCTCTCTGTTTGCTGACACAACATAATGATACATATAAGGAATTAACTCAGTATGCAGCCAAGAAAATTTTCTAATAATTTCTAACTCTTCACTACTTCTCTTCCATAATCTTCTTTCACCATGACCTCCATTTAAAAATAAACCGCAAAAAGTTGAAAACTGTGTCCAGCGAATATAAAGTCTTGGTGGAATTATACGTCCTGAAAATCCAGCAATATCTGATCCAATTATATTATAACCAAGTTCTGCACTTTTTAGTATATATTGAATTGCAGTTTCAATTCCTTTAATTCCATCCAAAACCAAATCTTGATTATCTTCATTTTCTGAATCTGATTTCCAAGTATGTTTTTGATCTCCTACCCAATTTACAGGTGAAGCATCTAATGGAGAAAAACCTTCAGGGTGTGTATAAAAACCATCTACTGATCTGCTAAGTGTAACGAACTCTGGATTCATTTCTAAACCATATTTATATTCTTGTCTGTAATATAAATCCATATAATTTCTTGTTGTAATTGTTCCCTCAGAAGAAGAATTATAAAACATAGGAATTCCTAAAATTTCCGACCAAAGTAAAGTTGCGGCTCCGTCAAGTTTCCAGCCATCAATTCCAAAATCAAAAATATTTTGCTGCAAACTTCTCCACCATTTTACTGCTTCATCATTTGTGTAGTCAATAAATTTGCCATTCCCTTTCCACCAATTATTTTCGTTTTTATTTTTTATTAGATAACCTTTTTCATTTGCAGAGTTGAACCAATCGCGTGAATCTTGTATTTGTGTATCTTTACTATAACTGTTTACAACCGGAGTCATCCATAAAACTGTTCTATATCCATCATCCTCTAATTTTTTAAACCATTTTTGGGGATTTGGATAACGATTTGTATCTATTTCAAAATCATTATATCGTAGGCTCCACGGACTATCAATAAGAATTGTTCTTACTGGAATATCATATTTTTTATAACCCTCTAAAAGTTCATTTACATATTCTGCAGTATTTACATCATCTTCCCAAAGCCAGCATTCTAAAGCCCAAGCAGGTGTTAAAGGAACTTTAAGATTATGATTTTCATAAAAAGTAAAGCCCCAAACCGGATAAATAAAGTAAGCATAAATAATTGCTGATAATACTGTTATAATAAGCAATAGTATTTTTAACGCTTTTTTCATTTTAAACTAATCACATACTAAAAAGGATTATTAATTCTATAAGTTCTTATTTCAAACGGCTTAAGTTCAATCTCAAAATCGCTTTCAATTATGACAGTTGGATTTTCCTCCCACTCAATTAAATTTGTTTCAGATATTTTTACAGGATATTTACCAAAAACAATTTTACCTTTTGAATTCAATCCTTTATATTCAACTAATCGTAGAATTAAGTCATTAGATTTTTCTGCTTTTTTTATTACTTCAATTGAAATGCCATCACTCATTATTTTACAAGGTAAGTTATTATTATTTGTTTCCATTCCAGGGAAACACATAATGCCTTGATTAAGTTTTGCAGCTTCAGTGAACACATTTGAATTAATTAAATTTCCTTTATGAGGAAGAATTGAATATGTAAATTTATGTTCACCAATATCAGCATCCGGATCTGGATAAGTTGTTGAGCGCAGTAAATTCAAATCAAGTACATTACCCAAAACTTTATGCCCGTATTTACAATCATTCAGAATTGCTACTCCAAAATTATCTTGTGAAAGATCAGCGTATTTATGTGCGGCAACTTCAAACTTAGCAAAATCCCAACTTGTGTTTCTATGTGTATTTCTCTTTAAATAACCGTATTGAATATCAAAAGAAGCTTGATCTGTAAAAACGTTGACTGGAAATGATACTCTAAGCATTTTGTGTTTTTCATGCCAATTAACTTTTGTTTCAAAATCTAATCTTTTGCTATTAGCCTGAAGTGTTACCAACTGAATAATTTCTGAATTTCTTAAGATATAATGAAATTCAATTCCGCTTCTAACATTTCCATTAAAAGATTTCTCAACCTTATCAGCTTTTGCATTTTCAATAAAAGTATTCTCATAAGTTATATCAACATCCCATGCATCCCATTCACTTGGATTATCATCATAAAGTGATAGAATATTTCCAAATGAATTTTCTGCTAAAATTGGAATATTCAATTCTTTATCAAATGCTGATATAAGATTACCCTCGTCATTAAATTCATATTTAATGAGTATATTCTCTAAAATTAATTTTTCATTTTTAATTTCAATCTTATCATATTTTTCTGATTTATAAAGCGTTAAAAATGATAACGGTCCAATTGATAGGTTCGCAATAAATCTGTCATTTTCTTTTTGAACTGGAATTAGATTATTTTCTTTATCAATTAATCCATAACTCCATTCTTCTGGTAATTCAACTCTGCCTTCATATTTATGTGAAAGACTATTAAAGAAAGTAATAGCATTGTCATTTTGATTAAAAAGAATATTTGCAATATTATTCTCTAAATTTGTGAGATCATCAAATGCTTGATTATACTCAGAATGAGTAACTTTATACGTCTCATTTATACTTGAACCTGGAATAATATCATGAAATTGATTTATTAAAACTTTCTTCCAAATTTGATTAAATTCCTCTGCCGGATAATTTTTTACATCTGTTGCAGAATATAGAATCTCTAATTCTCTTAATCTTAGTTCCAATTTTCTATTTTGTTTCTTTACCAAAGCTTGAGTGGTTAATGTGCCTCTATGCAATTCCAGATAAAGTTCTCCAACCCATAAAGGAAGTTCATCCTTAAATTTTTTTAATCTTTCAAAAAACTCATCTGCTCTTCCAAATTTTATTTTAGGTGCACCTTCAAGATTTTTCATTCTCAGGCCAAATTCAATATTTTCTTCTTTTGGTCCGCCACCGCCATTTCCAACTCCATATAAACTTAAAAACTCATCAAGAAAATCTTTTTCTTTAAAATTATCTCTACCTGAAATTACAAGACCAGGTGTTAAATCACTGTTATAATTATTTTCCGGCGGGAAATGAGATATTACATCAGAGCCATCAATCCCTCTCCAAATAAAAGAGTTATAAGGGAATTCATTAATTTGGCTCCATGATATTTTCTGTGTAAGGAAATAATCAATTCCCGATTTTCTTAAGATTTGCGGAATAGCTGCAGAGTAACCAAAAACATCGGGAAGCCAAAGATTTTTTACATCATATCCAAATTCATCCATAAAGAAATTTTTACCATAAAGAATCTGCCTAATCATAGATTCGCCACTAATTAAATTAGCATCAGCTTCAACCCACATTCCGCCTTGTAGTTCCCATCTTCCTTCTTTGACATACTTTTTTATTTTCTCATAAACGTCAGGATAATATTTTTTTGTAAAATCATAATGCTGAGGTTGAGAAGCACCAAATACATATTCTGGATATTTTTCTAAAAGCTTTATTTGATTTGAAAATGTTCTTCCGCATTTTCTTATAGTTTCACTTACGGTCCATAACCATGCCGTATCAATATGTGCATGACCAACTGCAGTGACATCTAATTCCGAGGATGATGCTGGTTTATCTAATTCAATTTTTAATATACTTCTTGCTTCATGAATATTTTCTGGATTAATAAAATAAATATCCAATGCCTTGTTAACATTTCTGATAATTCTGCTTCGTCTAACACTTTTTTCTGGCAATTGTTTTGAAAGTCTATTAAGCACTTCAATATCCAAATACATGTGCCACAAATTTTCATTAAAGATTCCAAAACTTATATCATTAACGATACTATTAAATTCGCCATACCTATTTTTACTTTCAGGAGCAGGATCCATTTGTTGATTTACGCCTAAATAACCCATTGATACAGCTTCGATCCAAAGTTCAATTTTTTCCCCACCGGAACAATTTTCGTGAAGTGTGAATAAATCTCTTTTAAATTCTGGATTATAAACTGAACTGCTGGTAAGAGCTTGCAAAGGTATTCCATCATTACTAAAAATTAGCGCTTCACCGGTAAAATTTAGTTTTGCTACAATCTTTTTATTTTTCCAATTTTCAGGAATTTTACCAGTAAGATTAAACCAAGCATTTTCATTTATATTTCCCCAGATTTCTCCTGGTGTAATTTTTTTATATTCACCTTCTAAACGGTCTCTAAATAATACTTGATCTTTTGTTTTATAATATTTTGCATCAAAATTAATTTCATTAATAAAAAATTTACTTTTTATGGAATTTTGGAATTGATTAATTCTTTTAGTGTAAATGTCTTCAATTTTTTTCGCCATATAGATCCATTCAATATTTAATTAAATTATGTACTATTTCTCACTTAAGATTTTAAAATCTTCAAAAGTTACTTTTGATGGTCTTTGATCATTTGTACCGGCAGCAATACCGATATTTATTTCTTCGGATAATTTTTCTAATTCTGGAGATTCTCTTACTATTATCCAATCCTTGTTATTTAAACTATAAAATCCAGTGAATTTATTACCGTGTCTGATTACTTTAAGCCATACTGGGAAAGGCTGCTCTAAATTATAATTCCAACTTTTTGTATTGTGCATCGATCCATCGCCAAATTCATCCCATTGAGCACCAATTCTTTTAGGTGTAGAGAATAAAAGAAAAGAACCTTTACTTCCAATTTCTTCAATATTACTTTTGGTCAAATCATTTCTTACAAATAATCCGGCACGGAACCATTCGCTTACACCTTGATCAAAAGATAGTAACTTTAATGTTGCAACAAAGTCACCTTTTATTTTTTCATTTAAGAAAATTGTTCCATAGGAATCTTCAGCATGCAAAAAATCAGTACCGCTTGCGGTTATTTCATAATAATTATTTTCAACATTATAGTCAAAATTACATGGCTCAGCAGTTGTTGAACAATATGTTGCCAAAATATTTTTGTTCAATTTAAAATCTTCTATTTCATATATTTTTACTTTTTCTGATGGCAAATTACCTATTTTAATTTCATGTTCACCAACTCCAAGTTCGGAAGAAAATTCTATTATTTTTTCTTCATTTGGTTGGAAAAACATATTTTTTTCTTCAAATATTTTTCCATCAACAAATAGCTTTACAGATTCTTTAATTTCATAATTTCTTACATTTTTCACTTTTGCGGAGATTTCAACTTTTTCTAATAAAGGTAATTCTTTAATCGGAATTGTCATATTATCATATAGAATATATAAAGATTCACCTTTTACACTTACTTCTTTTTCTGAAGACTCATTTATGGAAATTGAGTGAATGCCTGGATCATAAAACTGATGATAAAATTCAATTGTTCTCTTATTATTTCTGATAATTGGGAATAATTTCTTCTCCGCAATTTTTCCATCAACATAAAGTATAACTTCATCTATTCCTGATGAACCAATATTTTTAATTTCTGCACTTATGGTAATTTTCTTACCTGTAGATATTTCTTCATTTGAAATAATTTTTAAGTCATCAACTAAAAATGTTGGATTACCGTTGATTATTTTTTCTGCTTCAATATCGGGAGTATCAATTGAAAAATTATTTTCATAAACATTATCAGTTATATAAGCAGCACATAATTTCATTTCACCTTGTTTGAGATTATAAAAAATATTATTTGTTACTTCCCATCCAGAAGACATATTTTGGAAAAAGAATCCGACATTTTCATTTGTTCCAGCAGGACGGACATCATGAACTACATTGTTTTTTACAATTGAGCCGGGACTTAATCCATAAACTGCTATTCCCCCTTCATCATCTCTTAACATATTTGCATGTTCAATGTGATTAAATTCAACTAAATAATTTCCATCTGTTGTTTCTTCCACATTTGGCCAACTGCCAATTGATAATCCATAACTACCAACATTATTTACATAATTATTTTTTACTGTAGTTCTAATTGTATTTGAAGCGGCAATTCCAACATATACCGCAAGGCAATTTTCAACTTCGTTAAATGAAACGACATTATCGTAAACAACATCTTCCCAATTTTCAGGTTTTGGCACACCTCTAACATCAATTCCATTACCTTTAACATCTTTGATTTTATTTTTTGTGATTAGATTTTTGTAACAGCCTAATCCTAATTTTATAGCTGTCTGACTAACATTTTGAATATTATTAGAAGTTATTTCACAATTTTTAGCGTATGAAATATCAAGTACAGCAGTGCCCCCTGAATTTGTTGCTTGGAAAGTTAAATTCATAAATCTTAAATTTCTTACTGGATTTTCTCTATCACCGCTTACTTTAATTAATCCATTTAATTTGGGAAGTGTAATATTTGCGCTATTTGGATTATTAATTCCTTCATCCGGGAAATATGACAAAACTTTATTTTTACTATTAAAATACCACTCGCCAGATGTATCGAGTAATGCTTCCACATTTTCAACAAAATATTTTGGCGGAATTATCAGCATATCCGGTTGTGATTCTGCTAAATATGCAATTTTATTTTTTTCATCAACACTTTTAAGTTTGGAATAAATTGAACTCCATCTTACTATCATTGTTAAATTATTTGATTCTAAGCTTGACCAATTTTTCAAATCCACATTTCTAAATTTAAAGTAATTGGGATCGGTTGGAATTCCATCAGTATAATAATATCCAGAGTTTGGTGAACGAGCTAAAGTTTGTCTTTTTCCATTTGAAAATAATTCTGTCACATTTTCTTCATCTAAAGTCGTCCTCCAAATATGGTCTTTACTTTTTTGCCAATTTGATATTTTCGATCCGCCTGAGATAATTGGATGCTCACCGGGAAAAGCTGCATAAGTCACATAATAATCTTTGAGCTTATGATATTCAAAAGCGCCGGTCGGCAAATCTGTTTCTACTCTTTCACCGCCATCAAATGAAGCAAATACAATTATTGAATCGAGCGAATAAATTCCATCTCTAATTAGTACTAAAATATCTCTACCTACTCCATATTTATGATCAGAACCAATAAATCGTTTGTCGATTGGTGGAAGTTTTGGTTGGTAAATTTCTTGCTTCAAATTTTGTACTGCAACTTTTGCTCTACCGATTGTTGCAAATGGTCCATCATTTTTATCATTATTTGGTTCAGCTAATTTACCCGACCATTTATCATTTCCATTTACAGATATATAGAAATCTGCTTTTTTATTTTCCAGAGTATAATCTTTATTGGTTTCACCTCTTAAAAATTTTCCTTGGGCAAAATTCAAATTAATTATGAAAATATTAACAACTATCGAGATAAGTAATATTTCAGATATCTTTTTTATTAGTCTAGATTTCATTATGACACCTTAATTATTTTTATCTAACCAAACTCGTGATCTTGGTTTAATTAAGATTGTAATTTTTCCATTTTCGTTTGAATATTTTTCACCACTAAAATTATCAATTAGTTGCATTACAGATTTATCATTTAATGTTAACTGAACTTTTGTTTCAATGTTATTATAGTTATGAATCACAAAATTATTTTTTTCGAAAGGTTGTGATACAACTCTTGACGGAGCATCTAAATTAAAACCCATATTTGAATTAAATGATTCTCTTATTTTATTCACCCAAGATTTTGGTAATTCCAATAAACCCAATGGTTTGGGACAAAGTAAAACTTCGCCTACTTTATCAAAATCTACTTGAGAAAATGTGTGCGTATTTAAAGTAAATATTTCTGAATCATTAAAAGTATTCTTTATTAAAAAAGGAATGTTATCTTTCTGAGTTGATGCATATAACAGTACTTCACCATTTTTAACATTTGGATTGCATTCCAAATCTAATCCATGCTCAATTTTAATTTTGGAGTTATTTTCTATAATAAAATCAGCTTTAATAGGATTTATTACTAAATCATTTTTTAATCCGGCTAACTCAAAAAGTTGATTATTATTTAATTGTGATAAAAAGCCAGTTGTAAATATTATCTTAGTTCCATTTTCAATTGAAGCATTAATTTTTTCTGTTATATTTGCATCACTTGCAGATTGAGTTGGTAAAAATATTATGTCTGATTTTGTAGGATATTCATGAACCGGAATTATTGGGACTCCTAACATTCCTATAAAATCCATTAAATATAAATCTCCACCAGCTTCACTATTAATAGGTTTATAAGCTGTAATTCCTTTGACCGGATTTTCTTTTACAAACTTTGCTAAATCGGCGAGTTGCTGAAATTGCGTTCTTAAAAGATGATGACCTTGATTACCATTTAGAAAATCGAAATAATTAAAAATCACAATTTCTTTTGCACCGGCTAAAACTGATTGATATGCTTGTTCAATAAAATCATCTTTATCACAATCTCCATGATCAAACCAAGCGCCGCCAATTTTATTTTTTGCAATGTCTTTAATCCAACTGTAATTTATAAATCCTTCATACGGCTGAACAAATCCATAGCGTTGAGTATATTGTCCACGGGTTTCAGTTCCTACCCAAACTTCATCAAAAAGTTGCGGCTCTCTGGAAAGGTCATAACCAAATAAATGAAATCTATCATACCATTGGGGATATTTAATTATCATTTTTATATTCGGATTTACTTCCTTTGCAGGTTTTATAAAAATCTCTTCAGAAAGCTGGGTAAGCAAATCTCTTCTATATTGCGACCAACTTCTATCACCTTTTGCTATTTTAGATTCTTCACTTGTATCTGCGGTGCATAAAAAATCGTCAACAATAAATTCATCAAAAACTTCTGCTGACATTTTCATTACTTCTTTTAAATCATTTTGCGTTTTTTGATTTTGCCAATTAAACCATCCTAATTTTCCTTCTTGCTTTACTCCAAAATGTTCTCCGGGAACAGTTGCAATTCCACCTACAACTTCAATATCATTTGTTAGAAAATAATTTTTTACTTCTCTTAATAATTTTTCATCAATTACTAATCCGCTACGGTAAACTTCAATGTAAGCTTTTGTTATTCCATTACATCTAAATATTGATAAAGCTTCTCTTCTGCCAATTTCATTGTTTAACAAATCATTTACTGCGTGTGCAGTAATATAAACGCTAAATTGTAAATCATTAATTCTTGTTTTTGCATAAGTAAATTGATCGTCAATTTTATAAGAATTGTTGCAAGAATAACTAGCGACAATAATAACTAGTAAAAGAAAAATTATTTTTGAATTATTTTTTCTCATATCCATATTAATTATAAGAGACTTCTGAAATATTCAAAATGTCATTCCGGAAATTACGAAGTAATTATCCGGAATCTATTTAAATTGTTCTGGATTCCCACTTTCGTGGGAATGACAGACGGAAAACTAATTTTTTAGAAGTTTCTATAAATATTATTTTACCCTTTTTTATTTTGAATTATTAACAAAATTATGAAAAGCATCAATATGCGGTTTACCAGCTTCAGCAAAATGTGTTATTCCTTCTCTTTTTACAATTTCATTAAATTTATCATAAGTTCCATCATATTTGGAGTTAACTGGAAATCTTGAACACTTTAAATACAACAGAGGCAAACGGGCCATTTCAACTCTTTGTTTAATTTCATCATTATCAGCAATAATTTCCGCTTTATCAAAAATCAAATCTGCCTTATGAATAAAATCTTCCGAGAATAATATATCATCAGTCCTTAAACCTAAATGTATATGAGTATTTTCATTTAGTTGAGAATGAAGTAAATCAAAATATTCTTTAATGAATTGACCACTTCTAGCATAATATCCAAACACAAAATCATCAATAACTTTCTCAACATCTGCTTCAGAATTCCATAAAAGTTTTGAGATTAGATAGGCACGTAACTCAGCAAATTCTCCCCCTCTACTTTGATAGGCAGCTTGTTCCATTATTCCAATTGAATTATTTTCTTGAAATGTTTTAATATTTGACTGAAGTACATTAAAGTTTGGATACGGTAAAATATAGTGACTAAAATTTACAACATAATCCCAAATATATAAATGAGGTGCAATTGCTGACCATCCTTCTAGGTCGGAAAGAAATTCTTGATTTTCCGGACAACTTTTAAAATCATGAGCAAAGCAGCATTCAATACTACATAAACGTATTACCACATTTTCACGAGGTTTAATATTTTTTGGTGGTTTCCTTGTATATTGGTAAGCTAGCGTACCAACAAATTTATTTGGAAATTCTTCTTTAATATTATCAGCAACTTGATTAACAAACCAAACCATAATTCCAGACTCTGTCCCTTCCTTTTCAACTTTTGCTTGACAAGAATTACACTGACATGGATTTCTCCAATCATTTTGAGAAACTGAATAAATTAAATTTCCAGGCTCATTTCTCATTACCTCTTTTAGTTTTTCTGTAATGATTTTCAAAACATTTGGATTTGTTAAACATAGCTGTGCATTTTCATGAATTCGTTCTCCATCAATCAAACTGTAATATTCTGGATGTTCATCAAAATATTCGGAAGGCGGCATAAATCTGTAAAATGTGTGAACTGACCAATAGCCTTCAACTCCGCCAATTTGATCACGAGTTCCCATTGCCCCATTTATTTTGTTATGTACCGCCCATACTGGGTCGAAAGCCTCATAGTAAAAATCATTTCTAACTCTTATGGATGGAAATTCTGAAAAGTTTAGATAACTGAAATTGTACCTTTCTCTTTTCGGTATTGATGTAACTTGAGGTGTATACCATCTAACTCCTAATTCATTTTCCAAAAATGAAAAAACAGCATACATTGTTCCTCTTTCTTCGCCACCAATTAAAACAATATTTGATCCAATATTTTTATATATGAAAGATTCATCAGTCGGAAAAGGTTTACTAAAATCATTTCCTAATATTTCTGAAGAATGTTTATTGAAGCCAATAATAATTTCTTTTTCTGAAATATTTGAATTATCATTTTCAATACTAAATTCTGCATCACTAATTTCTTTTAAAGTTTTACTGAGTTCTTCTGCGGCCCATTTCTCTGATTCTGAAGCACTATTACTTACAACAATTCTGTAATCGGTTTTTCTATTTTCAAATAATGTATAATTCTTTTTTATTCCGGAGAAAAACTTTATTTCTTTTTGCCATAATTTATTATCATTTCTGTTTGCTGTAATTTTTAAGCAATAAGGTCTATATTCATTTTTCAAAATTGGTAATTGCATTTTAGATTTTTTATTCCAAATTTCTTCCCAAATCATGTTTAAATCATCATCAAACAATTTAAGATTCACAAACTCAAATAAATCATTAATTACATTTTCAATAAGTGAAAATCTTAATTCGGAATTTCCGTTTGGCATAGAAACAATTTCAAAAACTCCATCTTTACTTAAGAAAGAATCAATATTAAATGGAAGTATTCGTGCACAAAATCCCCAATAATTCCCTCGTTCTTCAATTTTTAGAAGAATTTTATTTTTACCTTTTTCCAAATGAACCGGAATTAAGTCTTCATCCGGTTTTAATCCGCGTCCACTTTGATGATCCCATATTTCTTTATCATTGATCCATAATTTTCCACCATCATTTGTACCTAAAGCAAAAATGTAAGTATCACTTTTTTCTACTTCAATTTCTTTATAAGCATAAGCTGTTATGTAAGATTTTCTAGATATTGCTTCATCAAGATTTACAATTGAATCGTTGGAAGAATACTTCTGCCATTTTAATTTTTCTCCATCAACAGAAATATTTTTATCTACATCAAAATTGAAATTTGTTTCTCCTCCAAACTCTTTAAGAAAATCATTATTAAAATTTGGAAGATGATTTATGTTATCAATACTTTCACCAAGTGTAAATGGTCCAATTAAAAACCAATCGTTTATCCATTCTCCAATCCTAATATTTTGTTGAGCAAATAAATTTAACTGATAATTATTCAGTAAGAAAAATAGGGTGAGAAATATTTTTTTTATCGTTTTCATAAATTCACCATTTTCAGTTAAGGTAAATTTTAATACTTGTGTTCATTTGAATCAAATTTCGGTGTGATATTTTTGATAAATATATCTCCACCATTTATAGGAATTGAGATTAACTTTCCGCCCGTTGGCCAAGCTTCTTTTGTTGATTCTCCACTTATGTATCCATAAGCTAATGTTATTCCATCTTTAGTCTTACCCCAATAATTATTATAATGATCATGACCGCAAAAAGTGTATTTTACATTTTTCATTTCAACAAATGCATTGTATAAACTTCCATCATCTTCTTCATAATAAACTTTTTCTAAACTAACACCTTTTTTAGTTATTTTAGAATCATTCCATAATTCTTGGTATTGAATTAAAGGAATATGAAAAATTGAAATTGCTGGAATAATTTCTTTATAACTCGTTTGACTTTGAAGCGATGTATTTTTATACCATGCTATTTGATCTGGTTGAACTGCTTTTATTCCATTATGAGGTCCGGTATCAAAAGCATAGATTTGCCAGATTGGATTATCTTTTCCTGAAATCTTTATATCAACTAAATAATCATATTTTTTAGAATTTTCTGAATTGTGAAATCCTAAAATTCCCCATTCTGATTTGTTAAATATTTCATAAATATCATCATGACCAAATCCACCTTCAGGATCATGATTTCCAAAAACATAAAGCCAAGGGATTTTTAAGTTATCAAAGAAATGAACTGCAAATGCGGTTAGCAAACTTCCATAAGGTTTTGCTCCAGTAAAAAGATCACCTGTAACAAAAAGCATATTAGGCTCATACATTTCAATAAGTATTTTAATTCTTTTAAATGTATTTAAATCCTCGTTCCACTTTCCTTCTGATCCAATATGGAGATCTGTAACTTGCAGTATTTTTATTGAATCTTTTGGGTAATCTTTTAATTCAATTGTAAAATAATCTGATTTCTTTTTCTCAACTTTTGTCGGTCCATTTAAGAATCCTAAAAAAAAAGTTAAACACAAAAAAATATTGATAAGTTTATTTTTCATACAAAAAGAATTTTTGTTTTATTTTTTTCAACCACTATTTATCTTTTTGACTTAATTCTTTCATCATAAAATTTGGATAAAGCACATCATGAACTTTTTTAACAACAATTTTTTCTGGGACATTAAATTTATCTTTCAGCTTTATATCAGTTGATGATGCTCCAATTTGAACTTCGTATTCACCTTTTTCTGTAATCCAAGAACTTAATCCACTCCAAAAAGAAGCTAAAGAATATGCATCAATATTAAAGGTTACAATTTGGCTTTCTCCGGGTTGAAGTAAATTTGTTTTTGCAAATCCTTTTAATTCTCTAACCGGTTTTTCAATTTCTGTTTGAGGAGCAGCAACATATAATTGAACAACTTCTTTTCCCGGAACTTTACCAGTATTTGTAATTTTTACATTTATTTCCATTTCGGAAGAAAAAGTTGAACTGCTTAATTTTAAATCAGAATATTTAAAAGTAGTGTAAGATAAACCGTATCCAAATTCATAAGCTGAAGGTACATTAAACGTATTGTAGTATCTGTACCCAACATAAATTCCTTCTTCATAAAATGAATTTATTGGTTCCTCAATAGGCTGACCAGGAAAACTTTTTGATGAAGGAACATCTTCATATTTTAATGGAAAGGAATCAGGAAGTTTACCAGAAGGATTTACATTTCCAGAAATTATATCTGCAACAGCATTTCCACCCTCTTGACCCGGCTGCCATAATAATAATATTGCATCTGCATAATCACGCCAGCTGGCGGTTTCCCAAACACCTCCAATATTTAAAACTACAATAACTTTTTTACCGGCTGAATGAAATATTTCTGAAATATTTTTTACTAAATTTAATTCAATCTCGGTAATTGGGATATAACCATTTTCATAATTTTCACCGGCACTTCTTCCTAAAGTAATTATAGCTATGTCTGATTTAGACTCATATTCTTTTATTTTGTATTTCGATACATCCATTTCTTTGCTAAATGCAACCAGTCGATTTTTAAAATGTGCAGGAGCTTGGTTTCCAACTATTCCATTGTCTTTTCTCATTTTAGGATTATCAAAATATGGAGGTACAAGATTTTCTCGCTTTATTTTTTCTATATAATCATTGTATATTTTTTCCATACTATCTAAAGTTTCAAATCCAGCATTTTTTAATCCATCATTTACAGAAACTCTGTATTTAAAACTTCTTACTCCACCGCTGCCGGTACCAAATGCAATTGGATAATATGATATTTTTCCAAACAGTGCAATTTTCATTTTATTCTTTAAAGGCAGCAAGCCATCATTATTTTTTAATAATACAATACCTTCAGAAGCTGCTTGTCTCGCTAATTTTGCATGATCTTCTAAATCTGGCTTAAAAGTTGGAGTATGTCCATTCATACTTGGTGAAGTCAATTTTAATTTCATATTATATATTAAATTTTCATCGAGTACGGATTCAACAAGATTTTTTTTCTTAATTGCTTCTGTAATTTCATCATATTCGTATTTACTCCCTCCCATTATCATATTTAGACCAGCTCTAACTTGAGCAACTGCATCTCCATAATGCATATCAAAATCTGTCATGTAGAGTCCATCAAATCCCCACTCTTTTCTTACAACATCATTTAAAAGTTCAGGTCTTTCAGCAGTATAATAACCGTTTAACTTATTATAGGAAGTCATAATTGCTTTTGGTTGGCTTTCTTTAACAGCAATTTCAAAACCCTTTAAATAAATTTCTCTAAGTGCTCTTTGACTAACAACTGCATTATATTTTCTTCTATTTGATTCTTGGTTGTTAGCAAGAAAATGTTTTAAAGTTGCTCCAACTCCTTTTGATTGAATGCCATTTACCATGGCTGCAGATATTTTTCCGGAGAGTAATGGATCTTCTGAATAATATTCAAAATTACGACCGCAATTTGGATCGCGGTGTAAATTAAGTGCCGGCATTAAAATTAAATCGTAATCGTACTCCAATAATTCATTCCCTAATGCTTCTCCAACTTTTTGTATAAGTTCAGTATTCCATGAAGCGGCTAAACAAGTTGAGGTGGGAAACGCGGTTGTATAAGTGTAATCTTTAACTCCTTCCGGGGCTTCAGATTTATTAATCCCGGCTGGTCCATCTGTAAGAGAAGTATTTCGTATGTTCAGACGAGGAATCAAAATTCTAGAATTTCGATTAGCTATAGGAACTTCGCTATTTTCATCTTGGCTGATTTTTGATTCTAAGAATTTACCATCTCCAACAGTTAATCCTATTTTTTCCTCTAATGTTAATTTCGAAATTAAATCTTTAGCTTTCTGCTCAATATCTTGAGCAATGGTAACCGAATTTAATAGGAATATAACTAAGTATAAAAAGATTATATTCTTAAAAATCTTTAAATAATTTGATTTCATTTTATTACCCAATTTAATTCTACTAATAATTTTCTTTTTTATATACTCTCACATAATCAATTTTAAAAACATCCGGGAAAACTGATTCAGCTAAATCTTCAATTTTATGAGGAAGTTCCATGCTGAAAATTATATATTCATCGGTATGGGAAATCGCTTTAGTCACTTCATAATATTTCAATCCGTCAATAAAAAAAGCATATTTTTCCGGCGTCCATTCCAATGCAAAAGTATGAAATCCTTCATTAACTCCATCAACCATACTTTGTAATCCGCCAATAGTTTGTTGATTAGGACCATATGCCCAATGAAGATTATGTGAAATTACGTTATCACCATTTTTCTTAAAATATTCGAATATGTCAATTTCTGTCCCAAATTTTCCCGGATCTTCTCCTTTTGCAATTCCAGGTGATTGAATCCAAAACGCAGCCCAATTACCTTTTGATTTTTGAAGTTGTGCACGACATTCAAAATATCCGTAAGTTGTCATGAAATGTTTTTGAGTACCAACTGCTCCAACTAAAATAGAATCATCTTTTTCAATTGCATATAATTCCAAATTACCTTCTTTAACTTTTACAGCTTTAGCAGAAACAAATCCAGTTGCTCTTGGACCAACACCTCTAACTTCCCATTTTGTTGAATCTAAAGTAGTTCCATTGAAATCATCTTCCCAATATAACTTGTACCCTTCATTGATTGGATTAAAAAGGACTTTAGAAATTGGTCTGAATAAATTTTTTGTTTGATTTTCATCAATTGTAAGAATATTTGGTTCTTGCCATAAACCGCCGCTGTTGCCCCAATCATTAACTTGAACGACAATTAGATTAAATTCATCAGCATTTAGAAATTTAGATATTTCAGAGAATGAAGACTTACTTGCATAACTAATATTTGCTTCTCCAACTGAAGCAACTTTTTTCCCATTTACAAATAAATTATAAGAATCATTTACACCACTGAACTTTATCCAAACTTTTTTTCCATTCCACTCAATAGGAATTTTAACTTTTTTTCTATACCATGCAAATCCGTCTAAATTCGGATAGCCTTGATTTTCCCATCTATTGCCAGCTTTAAGTGTATCCCAATTTGAATCATCAAAATCGCTGGCAAACCATTTTTCTGTAATCCCAATATTTTTTTCATCAGGATGAAATAACCAATCCCTATCCAAGTTAATTGTATTTAACGTTTCATTCTCAACACATGATGAGAATAAAAGTATACAAAAAAGAATCAAGACAGCTTTTTGAGATTCTATCATTTATTAGGTTCTGCCAAATTTATTCCAAACCAAAAATTGGTTTATTAGTCAACCATTTTCCTCTAGTAAAATCCGGAAATATTTGTGGAGCTCCATTACTTGCAACAGATGCTTCTGATAAAGGTGTTATTGCACTCCAAGCTGCTGCATCATAAACATCTAGCGGCGGTTGTTTTTCTTCTCTTACACTTTCAAGAAAAGTTTTAATTGTAAAGTAATCTATTCCTCCGTGACCAGCATTTTCTGCATTTTTTTCTTCATCCTTCCACATTTTATGATCATACTTTTTCATATAATTGTCATAAGCTTCATCCATTTCCCATTCATGTTTAGGTGATTTACCTTCTATATATATTCTTTTGCCTTCAAATTGACCACCCCATATTCCTTTATTTCCGTGAAGAGTGAATCCCCAAGAATAAGGTCGAGGCAAGTTTGTATCGTGCTTAATTATAATTGTCTCTCCGTTTGCAGTTTTTATAGTAGATGTCACAATATCACCAAGTCTCCAATTTAATTTTGCATTTGGATGATTTTCGCCTCCTTCAGGATGATTAACAATAAAACTGTGTAATCCAGTTGATTTTGTAGCCACAGAAGTAATTGAATCAAATTTATTGCCTCTATTTATATCAAACCAAGTTGCTACCGGTCCAACGCCATGAGTTGGATAAAGATCTCCATTGCGTTTAAGTGAATGTTCAGTTCTCCATCGAGCCTCGCCATTAGCACCTTTACCAAATTCAACTCCAGGATTAAATTTTACTTCTCTTAAATCATGCTGATACCCGCAAGTTGCATGAACAATTTCACCAAACAATCCTTCTCTAATCATTTTTAATACTGAAAGAGCTTCTCGAGCAAAACAAACATTTTCTAAAATCATGCATGGCACACCAGTTTCTTCGGAAGTATTTACTAAATCCCAACATTCTTCTATTGTATTTGCGGCACTTACTTCCACTCCGGGAAATTTACCAGCACGCATTGCTGCAACCGCCATTGGAGTATGCCATAACCAAGGTGTAGCAATTATAACTCCATCAATATCTTCTCTTTTGAGCATTTCCATGAATGCATAATCATCACCGGTATAAACTGTTGCTTCATTTCTTGATTGATCAGTTAGAATTTTTTGAGCTTTAATAATTGCTTCAGGATCTGTATCACAAATTGCTGTAATTTCTACATCCTTGTAAAAACATACATTGTTAAGATGGCTTCTTCCTCTGCCGCCAACACCGATGAATGCAATGTTCAATTTGCCATTTGGTTTAGACCGCTGAAATTTAACTTTGGGATTTGCAGAAAGAATATTTGGATTCATAGCAATTCCAGCTCCAGCAATTGTAACAGTTTTTATAAAGTCTCTTCTGTTTATTGTATCCAATTTAATTCTCCATTTTTAATATTTTTTAATTTGTTTAGTTCTTAATTTATTTTGTTTTTGTATTTAATTTCCAGTGTGTTTGAAATAAACTTGTTTTCTCATTTGATTGATCAATTTGGTAAAATATTGTAATAATTGATCCATCATCAAGCTGAACTGAAGCAGGATAACCCAGATCACTATTATCACTTTTACTTAGAAATATTTCATTTTCTATATCCCAGGTTTCTCCATCATCTTTACTAATACAGGCTTTTTCACCAAATGGATATTTACGAACACCATAGACAACCAATAACCATCCGTTATCTAATTCAATTAAATGAGGAGGATAACCCCAAATTTTAGTTTTATATGTTTTGGTCCAAGTTTTTCCTCCATCGTAACTTTCTGACTGACGCAAAAATGAATCTCTCCTGTCTTTTGGCTGATAACGAAACATTGCAACTATTTTGCCATTTCGTAATTCAACGGCATGAGGTTCATGATAATATTTCATTGTGTCATTTTCTGCAATTTCAATTTGGGAAAATAATTCCCAATTCTTTCCATCATTTTTAGAAACTTCTACACCCAATATTTTTTCATTTTCAATTTCCGCAGTGCCAACATAAAGAAGTCTTCCATCATTTAATTCAATTGGTCCATGAGGAGATGATACTAATTGCTTTACAGGTTCCAGCCAAGTTTTCCCTTTATCTATTGATCTTCTCGTCCAATTACCCAGCCAATAATCAATTCTTTCTTCATTTAATTTTTCTCTAATATTTTTCCAATCAGGATATTTTTCATAATAACGATCTCTATCAAAAGCCATGGATGTAAACCAATTTACCAACCATGTTCCTTTTTTAGTTTCTAAAATTCCGGCATCTCTATCATCTAAAGGTGTGTTATTTATTGTGAAAGGATTGCTCCAAGTTTGTCCATTATCAGCGCTTTCAATAATTTGAGTAATTCCAAAAGGACAAACATGTGCTTCTCTATTTCCAGAAAATACTGAAAGTAATTTACCAGATTCAGTTTTTGCAATTGTCGGCCAGCCAATATATTTACCATCTTGTTTGCAAATAACTTTTATTTCAAGCGATTTTACATATTTTGAGTTTTCAATATATGTTGGTTCTGTAACTTTAGAATCTTTTGGATTTTTCAAATAATAAAAGTATCCATCTTCTGCACCGACCAACAAATCCGGAATATTATTTCTATTCCAGTCAACAATTGTCGGACTTGTAGAATGACCGGCAAGTGTATCGTTATTAATCATTCCAAAATCTTTAAAAATTATTTCACTATTGGAAGAACTTATATTTTTCAAGAAATTAATATTTTTACTGTTAACCAATAAATCTAATTTCCCATCTAAGTCCCAGTCTACAATTGTGAATTTTCTTCTTCCGCTTCTTCCAGCTATTCTATCATTTAGTTGCAGCGGCAATCCATTTTCATTGAAAAAAATTCTTTTACCAGGTAATAACTTCAAATAATTATTTACTTTAATTCTTTCAAAAAAGGATAAATATCCTTCATGATCTAACATAACAATATCATTCAAACCATCTTTATTCCAATCAACTACATATGGAGTAGTGCGCCACTGGGTTACAAAATTTTTACCTTCAGGATTCCACCAATTCCATTCCGGCTTAAGATTCCCACTTTCCCATTCAACTTCAATTGATTTTGCCAAAGTAAGTTTGGGATTTCCACTCGTTCCAATATTTTTATACCATAAAATTTTTCCCCAAATAGAATTGATTATGATATCATTCAAATTATCACCATCCCAATCAGCGACACTTAATGTTGTGTAACCCCATTTGGCTTCGCACGGTCCTTGAATTGATCCATTCTCTCCAGCTTGAATTCTTATAATTTCATCGTCAGCTTTTAAATAAACAGGCTCAGCCCATTTGGGAGGATTTGCTCCATTTAGATTTTCTATAAATCCAATGTAGCCGGCTGTATTGCCGCAAATTAAATCCTCATCTCCATCATTATCCCAATCAACACTATATGGAGTAACAAGTGCGCCAAACTTCAAATCATCACCTTCCTGCTTAAAAAATTTAGGATTTGCAAATTGTGGGATACCATTTTTTAATTTGCCTAAATTTTCAATAAATGCAACTCTTCCATCTTCCTGACCAACAATTAAATCAACATCACCATCTTTATCCCAATCAATTGAAACTGGAACAATCATTTCCAAATCCATTTTAATTGCATTATTCTCCGATGATAGGACTATTCCAGTCGAATATTTAGGATTTTCACGAGTGCCGACATTTTGGAAATAAGTAAACTTATCTAAAAATTCACCGCAGATAATATCAAGATCTCCATCGTTATCAAAATCCGCAAAATTCGCAGATGGCATTCCATAAACATCTATTGGTTTTTCATCTGCTAATATTTTTTGAGGTATATCATATTTTGGATTTTTAGTTGTTCCTAAATTTTTAATTAAATAAACAAATCCATGTAAAGGTCCATTTAACCAATTACCATTTTTATCAAATGCATTATCCCAGCCATAATCTGACCAATCGCCTACACTTATAATTAAATCAAGTGCTCCATCATTATCATAATCACAATATTTCCATTGATTAGCTCTTATTTTTTTTTCTTCATCATGAATATTTTCTTTTTCAAATATTTGTTTTGTAATTCCATTAGATATATCAACAATTTCCTTACCGGGTATTAAATATTTTACAGTATCATTTTTCGAGGATATTTGAATATTACGATGTGCCGGACCAATTCTCTTAGCTGGTTTAAAAATTGGCATTGCAACATTACCTTCAACATTTTCAAAATAATAAATTCCGTTATAGGGTTTATCAGAGCAATTAACCAGTAAATCATTATCTCCGTCATTATCAAAATCAACCGGTAATGGCCAAGCCCAAAGTCCAACTCCAAGATCAGTAATTAAACCATAATTATTATACTTAATTCTTGTAAAATCTTTTATGTTTGATTGAGAATAACTTATTGTTGAGCAAAGTAAAATTAATGTTAATATAAATTTTATCAGATTGGGAATTGTATGAATAAATGGAGATTTTTTTATCACGATACTGCCCTTTATTTTAAAGTTGGGATAAATTATTTTATTGATTATCTTATTAGGCAATCGTTTGTTTTGATGTATATAAAGATAAATAAACTTAGATCATAAGCAAAGTATTTTATTTGAATTTTATTAAAATCTTATTTATTAACCTCTTTGAAAATATTTAAAAACACTGGTGAATAAATGAAAAATGAAAATATTATAAAATGTATTTTATTGGGATTTGCACTTTTTCTGCCAAAATTTTCTCTATTTGCTGAGGGAAACAATTCAGTTGAAATTTTAGTTAGTAAAACTGCTTCTTCAATCGAAATAAATGTTGCAAACCTTTTAAAAGAGCGACTGCTGGAAAAAAGTATAAATTCTGTAAAAGTAACTCCAAGTAATTCTTTGAATCAAAATTCAAGTGTAAAAATAATTTTAGGAATTCCGCAAAATCATGGAATTTTAGTAGAAATATTTTATAAAAATAGAATTGATAAACTTTCGGAAATTGCACCGGGACCTGAAGGATTCTTACTAAGAACTATTAGCCTTAATCCGTTAGAAATTATCATTGCCGGAGTTGATGAAAGAGGTTGTCTATATGGTGTTGGAGAATTTCTAAGACAAATTAAAATTGAAGATAATGGATTAGTAATTGAGAATAACCTTAATATTAGAACTGCTCCGGCATTTGAAATTAGAGGGACTCAATTCGGTCAAAGTCATGTTGCAAAAAGATTGGCTAAAGTTAGAGATTGGACAGAAGATGAAACAAAAAGAGTAGTTCTAGATTATGCATTAGCTGGAGCCAATATATTTAATGTGGATGAAGGTCCAATGTTTGATTTTATTAAATCTTTCGGTTTAATGACTCAAGGCAGTTTTGGAGCAAATACTGCTGGTGAAGAAGTACCTGAAGAATGGAATGCCTCTGAATCAATTGGCCGAATAGGATACGTTTGCCCTTCTGTTCCTGACGCAAGAGAATTTATGCTTAAAAAATGTGAAGATTATTTTAAGAATTCTCCAACTTTTGACTTAGTTAAATTTCATGGTGGTGATGGTGGAGGTTGTGAATGTGATAGATGCAATCCATATGGATTAACATTTATAAAACTGGTTGAAGATATGGCAGAAATTATTCATCAATACCATCCAACTTCAAAAATATATTTCACTAATCAAAAATTTGATAATGAAGATGATTTTGCAATTTTTAATTATTTACAAGAAAAACCAAGAACTTGGCTTTGGGCTTGGGGATATGGACCTGGTTCTGATGCAACAACTTGGCAGCCTGGTCATCGTCAAACTCATCGAATGGATTTATTCAAATATCCAGGATTTGGACCTTACGGTTTATATCCCCAAGAAATTCTCCACCAACTTCCGCCACAACAGAAATTAGTTTTTTATAATGAAATAACTCATTGGAAATATGCTCAACATGGTTATGCACAAATGTATCCGCGTGCTGATAAAAATGGTGATATTCCTCCTCATTGGAGTCATGAAATTTATGAACGCCGACCTGATCAATTTCTTACAATGGTTTACAATAGATTAACTTTTTACGCTTGGCCAAAATATTATCACAGAGTTTTTAATGATTTAATGAGATACGGAATTGGTGACATTACTCATTCAAGCGGTCACCATGATCATTTTAATCAGTGGATGTGGCAAAGATTATTATGGTCGCCAAGAATAACTGTTGAAGAAGTGGTTAATGAATATTGTAAAAATTGGTTTGGTGATAAAGCTGCTCCGTTTATGGAAAAAGCAATATTTCAACTTGAAGAAAATTTAGAAGAAATTTCAAACATTCCATTAGATAAAAAAGATGGTATAAATAAATATTATGATTTAGTAAAAAAAGCAGGTGAGCAAATTCCACAAGAAGAATTAAAAGATAATTGGCTTTGGCAAATGTACATGCAAAAAGCAACTCTTGATAAATATGTAAAATTAAAAGTTATTAAGCAGAAAGAAATGCAAACAACAATTGAAAATAATGTAAAAGAGATTTTGTCAAATTCTAATTTTGATGAAATAAAAAAACTCCTAAAATTATTTGAAAATCAAAATGATACTAAGGAAATGATTTCGCTTAAAGAAGAGGCAAGAGAATTGGGAGAACAAAGCAACAAAATATTTGGAGTAAGAAATGATGGTTATTTTAATTTGGAACACGACTTTATTGGATTAGGCTGGTTAAAACGTCAATTAGAAAGAGTACGAAATTCAAAAAATAAAAATGAGATAATAAATTTATTAAGAATGATAGTTGATTATGATAATCCCGGTGAAGGTGGATTTTATGATAATTTAGGAACATTTAACAATGCACCTAATGTTGTATTCGGTTATCCTTATGATCATGGTCAGCCTTATTTAGATGAAATGATGGATGAAAGTAATAGACCAAGTCAGAAATCAATGCATTTTACTCAAGATGAAAAACAAGGAGTAACATTAGAATATAGAGATTTGGATACTTCCGCATATTATTCTATTCGATTTACATTAGTTCGTCCTTGGTATCAATCAAGGTATGATTTTAGAATGAATCAAAAATCTGAATCAATTTATGCTGATGATATTGTTTTAGCCAAGGAGTTAGAAATACCTTACAAAATGAGCGACTTTTTTACTTTTGATATTCCATATGAAGCTACAAAAGATGGAAAATTAATTTTAAGATTTGAAAAAGCACATGATGTTGCTGTTGGCGACAGAGTTAGTGTTGAACAATGGAGAAATTCTGGTGGCTGGGGTACAATTGTTTCAGAAGTTTGGTTGATAAAAAAGTAAATTTCAATTAAACATAAACTTCAAAAGTCTTTCGGTTATTTCAGGTCTTACATATTTTTTAAGATGTTCTGGGTAGCCTAATTCCCAAGGAGATGGACCAACATACTCAGATTTTTTACCGGATATTTTTATATAACCTTCAGTTGATATTTCGACAACAGTAAAAAGCGGATCTTTATACGGAGCTGTATATTTTATCCATTTGAAATTCTTGTCAACTTCTTCACTATATCTTCTATATTCATATTCTTCGCCTAACCATTTATAAGCCATTGAATTTATTGTGATATACCAAATTCCATTTATTTCTTCTGCATAATCGTGATGAGTGTGTCCATTAAAGCAACAAATTATTTTACCTTTTTGATTTTCCGAATTATGTTTTTCTAATATTTCTCTAACACTATCCGCATTTTCAATTGAGTATCTTTCACCAGGATTATTTGGATCAGAACCTATCCCCTGATGAGAAAATATTATTATTGGGTCAGTAGATTTTTGTAATTCCTCTTTTAGCCAACGAATTTGATTTTTCCCTATGTATGAGCTATAACCTTTTTGGTTAGGATCCTTTTTATCATTGCAATCTAGAACAATAAATTTAAATCCATCTTGACTAAATGAATAAAAGGAATTATTCATTTCTCTATACTCCAATGCTTTAGCTAGAGTTGTTCCGCCATCCATTTCATGATTACCAATGACATGATATTTTTTGCCTGGATAGGATTTCCATATTTCAAACATATGTTGATATTCTTCCTTTGGAATAACAAAATCACCAAGCTCGATAATAAAATCAGGCTCAGCAATTTTCATGCTATCAATAAATTTTGTAATTCTTCTTTCGGAATCATGCATTGTAGGAAGATGAACATCAGAACACATACCGATTTTTATGGTTTTGAATTCTTCTTTATTAGAACAACTTAGTAGAAAACTAGAGGAAATTATTACTATTATTATTAAACTTTTTTTCATTTTTTTTAATTACCAACATTAGTTACATACACGCCATTTTGGATCCGGCATTTGACGGAGTAAGAATTTGCTTATTACTTTATACTTTAAATAATGTGCTATTTCGCTTCGCTCAATATGACAAAACTTCTAAAGTACTAAACAAACTATCTTTATTAATTTATTTTTTCGGTTCACTAATCACTCCCAAAAATCTTCCCATCCAATAAGGAAGTAAAAAAGTATGTCCGGCACTTATTTCACCACTTCTATAAGGATTATCTAACTGAAATTGACACATATTATGTTTTAGCATTGGTCGTTCATCTGGTGGTAATACTTCTTTAGTTTCGTGTCCCATAAAACCCGGTTCAACAAATTCGATATCTTTTCTATGACTATTATAAGTTTCATAATATAGCATATCCAACGGCCATTCTTTTAAATGCCAAATTGATTCATCCAAATCAAATTCTTCTGTCCCAGTCATAGCATAACAGAAATTCCATAAAGAATTTTTTTCTGGTCTTACAAAATTCCAGTGGTCTTTTATTGCATCTTTATAAAGTGATTTCAACGAATCATTAAATGCATAAGGATAAAGTGACCAATAAGCTAAGAAGTACATTTCATCATCTGAATGATTCCATTCTTCAGAAAGCATTTTACTCCAATTATCTGCATCTTCCGGAACTGGGCCAATTTCACTGAAAGGTCTCATTAAATTTTCCAAATAGCCATGCTCATTCATTAAATAGTTAGCTTTTTCTTTAAATATTTCTTTGCCGGTATGTTTATATGCAGTTTGTAAAAAGGCTATAATGTTAGATGAACAAATTTTCCTATCACCCACCATTGATTGAAATCTGTTTACATATTCAGGATTCCATCTTCCCCATAAAGATGGTTTTCCATTTTTATCAATTAAGTAAAAATCATTTTCTACAATGTATGTCATTAAGTTATCAAGAATATTTACTGCTCTATTTTTCCATTCTGGGTCGTCAATATATTCGGCTAACATAGTCATTGCAAAAATTTGACCGATTGTTTGATCACTGCTTGCTGATCCTCTCCAATCCCATTGATCATTTGCATGATACCATGAAACCATATTATTGTAATTAGGATACCAATAATCTTCAACATAGTTTCTGTATTCTTTTCCAAATTCTTGATAACCTTTTCTCTCAAACGTTCTACCGAATAATCCTTTTATTCCGCTTAATGTATGAAGTCTTTCCATTGCCTCAAAAGCTTCGAAACAATTTTGTTTAGCGATTTCTGATTTAGTCACTAAGTATCTAAATAACTGACTCACTAAATACATTGACGTCCAAAGATTATCACTATCAGCCTTCTTTAATGTGTTAGTAGATAAATCAAAATTTTCTACACTTGATACATCAACATTTATTCCATATCTAATATGCCGCTCTCTCACCTGTTCTTCGAATTTCACAGCTTTATCATAAAGAGTCATTTCTTCAAAGCAAATTTTGCCAAGGCCTTTATCTGTTAGAATTAATACTTCATGTTTTTTATCTTCTGAAATATCAAAAACATAATTCCCAGGTAGCCATCGTTCAGAATTGTAGTAATTGAATTTTCCATCTTCACGCAACATAAAAGCACCTTTGGTTGAACCGAACCATTTTGTGCCGTTTATAATTTTTATACTCGTTAATTCTGTCCAAGGTAATTTATTATTTAATTCACTTTTTATTTCGCCAGAATAACTAATTTCAAAAAATCCATCGTTTGTACCAACTGTAATTATTTTATTAGTGTCGTCAATATCAAAACACGTTAGTAAATTTCCAATATAAAGAACATCAAATGTATTTTTGCTTATTGAATAAAAATAAAGTGAGCTGTCTCCTAAAATGAAAAATCCATTATTTATTTTACTGAACTTAATAGATTTAATATGATCACTTCCTAATGTTTTTTCCCATATTATTTTTGATTCATTTAAATAGATAATATTTTTATCATCCGAAATCATAAAATCAAAATCATTTCCAGCAGTTAAAATATTAGCATTTTTTAATTCATGCTTAATAAATAATTTGCCAGCCCAAGCATTGCTTAAAATTGCTTGATCCGTTAAATACACAAATTGATTTTTATATGTTATGAAATCATTAATCTTCATATCCAATAATGGCTGATAATTTTGATCAACTTTTAATTTGCCAGGATATTGAAAATGACCATTTGCTGGTTTGTAAATTTTACCGGCATTTAATATTTGGATAATATTATTTCTATCAACATTAACTTTTTGGGGTGAAGTTAAATTTTCTTCGAAATAATATTTTATTGAATAATCTTGAAGATAAGGTTTATCTATATAAACTGGTTGTATATTTTTTTCGTCATTTTTATTGTTGCAGCCAAATAAAAATATAGTAGCAATTATTATTAAAAAGTAAAGTATTCTCATTACTTCTCCCATTATCTTTTAATTAACCAAACATCTGATATTCTTGAATAATCTCTCCAATTTATATTTGATTCTTCAGGTCTGTCAAATGTTACAGTAATCTTACCGTCACCGACTACTCTTTTAGGGACAATAAATTCTTTAAATTGTTCAATTTCTTTATTATAAAGTGTAGGTTCTAATCGTTCTCCGTCTATTCTTAGCAATGCATCTCCATAGCCCGTTAACCTTAATATGTATCTTGCATTGGGATCTAAATTTTCATATTCTAAAATAGGATCGTTCTGATAAACTTGAGATGATAAGCGGATTCTACTTTTCCCATCATCCAGCCACACAAAATCAACAGCATCAAAAACCGTTGTTGTTACATGCGGACTATTGGCAATATTTGAAATATCATCGTAATAACTACCAACACCAGGATTTTCCCAATCTCTAATTGTTTTTAAATGTTCTATTTTTTCGCTTACATTTTTTAATTCATTTATTTTTTTTAATTCATCTTGATACCACCATCTATTATTCAACGGATGATCGACAAAATCCAGTATGCAACCTCTTTGAGCACCACTTGCTTGATAAAGCTCAACACTGGTTTGTAATCCAATAATTTTAAAAAGATCATCACAATATTTTACGATATTGCTTTTTAAGTTTTGTGAAATTGGTTTTGTTTCTGCTTCATTGATTTTTAATAAAGCCAAATTCATTTTCTGATTATAATTCTCTTCATTTATATTTTCAAGAATCATGTTTGCTTGTTTTTCCAAATCCTTTTCATAGATAAGTCTTCTTCTAACATAATTGTCATATTCAGCTCTTAACTGAAGCAACAACCATCTCCAATTATTTTGGAGTTCTGGGTTTTGTTTCTCTAAATTCTTCCAAAAAGAAAATGTTGTTTCAACACTGCCATTTGCTTTTAAAGGACCTAACCAATTTTGTTCAAGAGCCAAAATACCATCAGCCGATTCAATTGCTATATTTTTACCGAAAAAGAATTGAGAATATTCAATTAAAATATCTCTAACATTCTTTTGAGTATCCCATCCTCTTTGACTCCATATAACTTTATTCACATCATCATGACAACCATCAGAATATGCGACAAAACCATCTGTAAACTGTGCATAGTCTCCATGAATTTTAGCATAATATTCAGGTTGTGGATTTATCCCTTCTCTTCCAAGTGTTAAAGCATATGCTTGATCAAAATTTAATGCTGGAAATTCACATCTAACATTATGTGTAATATCCGGATATTGACGATGCTTATATTCTTTAGGTAATCTAAATCTTGTTTCAGCAATTGGCGGACTGCTTGGACCTGATACAACTCCGCTTAACCAATCTGGTTTTTCATCAGCTAAATATTTATAAAAGTAATCTATTTGTTCTTCACTAAATCCTTGTAGCGATATCCAAACTCCGGCCTTTGGATGATACTTAATTAATTTTGAGTGAAGCTCTTTTAAGAAAGGCATTACATATTTAGGGTGATTATGTCCCGGATCTCCACCAGGGAAAAATACTTGATTTAATCTTGGAGTTTCTTTGTAATATGCTTCATGTTTTGCAACTTCACTCTTGAATAATTCTGCATCTGATAGATCAATAGTAGCTGGTGTCCAAACCCAATAGTCAACATCATAATTATCACAAATTTTACTCAGCTCAATATTCATTTCCTTTCGTGATATTTTAAAGTGAGGACTATCATCACCTTCATCACCCAAAGGTATATTTTCAATTGCGTTTGTTCCAAAGATTACAAGGTCACGAATATATTGTTCATATTGATCAACGCTCCATGCATCATATGAATTTGCAGTATTTCTATAACCTAACTGGTGACCACGAATTGGATATTCTGGTGATGATGCAAAATCAAGGTTTGATTCAATTGATATTTTATTTTCACTCAACTCAGCTCGTCTAAGAAATTCACCAATTCCAAAAAGAATTCCTCTAGAATCGAATCCAATAATCCAAAGTATATCATTACTACCATCATTTGATAATACTAATCGAAATCCTTCTGATTTATATTCAGGTGAATTTGTATTTACATTTTTTGGAATTTTCTTTCCAAATATTTCCTTTAAATTTGAAAGGCAAACAATAATTGCATTTTTATTATTTGATTCCCAAACTGGAGATTGCCTTAATTGGATATTTGTTCGCTTAAGTACTTCTTCATTCAGTATTTTAAAAGCAGTCGATTGTATTTTACTATCTATTTCATTTGAAATAATTATTTGAGAATTTGAAAAATCTAATTTTTGAGCAATTATTGAAATGCTTGAAATTAAGATGAATAAAAAAAAGATATTCACTGTTTTCATTTTTATCTCACTTTAAAATTAGTAATTGTAATTTCTGTATTTCTTTGCTGAATCAAACAATGCAAGTATATTTTCAACAGGAATATTTGATTGTATATTATGAACAGAATTAAAAACATATCCGCCATTTTCCCCTAATATTTTTATTTGTTCTTCAACTTGTTTTTCAATTTCTGCTGGTGTGCCAAAAGGAAGAATTTTTTGAGTATCAACTCCTCCGCCCCAAAATGTTATTTTATCTCCAAACTCCTCTTTTAATTTTTTTGAGTCCATTTTTGCTGCTGTAAATTGAACGGGATTCAAAATATCAACACCACAATCAATTAAGTCGGGAATAAAATCATAAATTGAACCACAGCTATGTAGAAATAAATATAAATCAGAATTTTCCTTTACAAATTGATATACTTTTTTATGCCTTGGTTTTATCATTTTTTGGTAAAGTTCTAAAGAAATTTGAGGTCCATTTTGAGTTCCTAAATCATCGCCCATTTGAATTATTTGAATATATTTTGACACAGCTTGCAAAAAGCCTTCAAGATTCCTTAAATATACTTCAACTAATTTATCTAATAAAGCTTCCGTAAAATCTTGATTTGCAACCAGATCAATCATAAAGTTTGACCAGCCTCTAAGTACTTGACCTTCTTCCAAAATATTTCCACCGAAACCACCCAAAATAGCATATTCAGTAATTTCAAATAACCATTTAGCACGAGATTCTAATTCTTTTAAATACTCATCCGTGAAATATTTCCAATGATAATTATTTATTTCTTTTTCTGAAGCAGCACTTTCCAACGGTGGATTGCATGATTCAAAGTACAAACAATTTGGTACCATTTTAAATCTTATTTTTTCGCCATCTTTTATTACCCAATTTTCTCCTTCTTTTGCCGGCATCATTTTTTTGTGGATTTTAGCCGGAGAACCATCTGGTAAATTCCAGTTTATCCAATCCTCGTTATTTTTTCCTAAAGAATGATGGAGAGAAATTACATCAACTTCAAAAAGGTCTAATATTTCTTTTTCGGGTTCAGCTAATTGCTGATTGACATCGCATATTCTTGTAGTTTTTAAATCCATGCCCAAATGTTTTTTTAACTGGTTATAAGCTATTGCCATAATTCCGGTCGAGCCCATTCCTCCAAAATCTATTGGGACTTTATCCGGAATTTGGTGTTTAAGTGTTTTTAAAACTCTTTCTCGTGATGTCATAAGTTTAAAATTAAAGTTTAAATCCAGTTAAACTATCAGCAATAGTGAAATTTAATTCCATTAAATAATCACCAAAACTTGGTCCGAACCAACCCATTAATCTTGATTCATAATTATCATAGTAATAATATTTTGCCGGAACAACATATCCTAAATACTGTCCATTAAAACTAGTTATTACAGAATTTATTCCTTTCAGGTCTAATGCATTTTTTAAATCAACAGCATATTCGCCGCTAAGCTCACAAGGCAATGTAATCCAAAGCAAATCATTTAATTTGACTGCTTGAATAATAACTGAATCAATAGGAGGTATTATTTTTTTTGCAAGACTGCTCGCTAATCTAAATCCATCAGAAATATAAATTATTTGTAATTCAGGAATTTCTATTTCTGAACAAAAGAATTGAACATTAACGTTTTCGGTAAAATCCAATTTTGGTGAAATTTTTTGAACAGAATCTGCTAATGATTTTCCAACAAACTTAGATCTTTCAAATTTATTACCAATTCCTTTATTTGTATGACTTCCAACAGTTCCGGCAAAAAACATACAAAGATCAACATCTTTTTTTTCCATTTCTTTTTGAAAATAACCTGGATAATCACCACTAAACTGATCATTCCACGCACCTAATGTAGTTGCATGAGCCGCATATATTCCAATAACAGCTGTCTTACCTTTGTCTTGTCTAATTTTAATTACTGTTAGCTTATCATTTAATCTGCCTTTCTCTCCAATAATTCTGTTACCTACTAGTTCAGGTGCATGAATATAGCCATCAGCAATTTGTGATTCTTTTAAGTCAGAAATTGATTTAAGAATAACTTCTGTTATTTTTTTACTTAACCATTCAACAACTTCATGATTATATTCACCTTCAAATTTTTCACCAACATAACTTGGAATTGAATTACCGATACTGGAATGAGTATGAGTCGCTCCAAATATTAATTGTTCTCTTTTTACATCGCTTATTTTAGATAATTTTGACGCAACATTTTCTGCAATCTCCGGAGGGATTAACAACAAATCAGCACTAACAAATATTATTTTAGTTCCATTTATTTCAGTCGCAATTGATTTAACAAAAATTGAATCGTGGATACCTTTTGCAAATTTACCATCTCCATATCCAGCAAGCCTTATTGCATTGAATTCTCCATTTTCAGGATTTTGTTTTCCAATAACTATTTTAGGAGTAATATTAATTTTGGCAAATCCAGCTTTTAATTTACCTTGTGCTTTAATTCTATTTGCTAAATTTGAATTAACTCTATCAAGAGTTTGTGAGTAATAATCTGTTTCAAAATATGGAGTAGTATCAATTTGTCTAATTGATAAGTAGAAAACCAGAAGAATTACTAGTAAAAATGAGAATAAAATTATTGACGATAATTTGACTATTTTTTTTAGTGTTATCATAATTTTAGTAGATATATATTGGATTAGTAAAGACCCACGATACCCATTGATCATTAAAATTTAATTTTGCTACTATTCTATAATTACCCTTAGTAATTGTATTTCCATACTCAAATAGATATTCATTTTCTGTTGAGATTAGAATTTTTCCATCTTTAATCAACTCAAATTTTACCGGATATGGAGAAACAGCTTTGAGTTTAGAGGCATTTTCAACTTTTATTGAGTCGCCTAAAATAGCATTTACAATATTATTTTTATCAACTGTAAAAAATTGAAATCCATCTGCTTTTGCTAAACTTTGGAATGAGATAAAAGCATGACCCTTAACCAAATTATTTTTAATAGATAAGCTCGATAAAGAATCACTAAATACATGATTAGCAACATGATTAAACGAAATAAAATAAGGATCAACTTCCCATTTAACTGCCCAGCCATTTTTATTTGAATCATCCAGTAAAATATTTTCCAAAATACCGGGCTCATCAATACTCATAGTTTTAGCGTTTGGACCAACCCATTCAATTTTTTCGTCTGGCAAATATTTAGCTCTAATACTTTGATTATTGTGTGCATCAACGGCCGCAACACCAGTTATTCTTCTATTTTTATTTAAGTTGTCCCAATTTAAAAGTATGTCGGTTTGCTCATCATAAATTTCCCTAATTACCCAATGATGATATTTTGAACCATTAATTAAAAGATTTATTATTATAGAAAATAAACCATCATTTTTATCTAAATAATCTGTGTGAATATTATAGATTTCCATTGCTTGAAAATCCGGATTATTCCAATTGTGTTCGCGTTCAGTATGAACATAAATTACTAATCCATTATTCAAAACAATTTCATTAATCAACGAATCTTGATCTTTTGTCCAATCTAAAATAGTTGTATCTAATGGCGATATCATTAATCCGGAACTGCTTTCCGTTCCGGGTTCAAATAATATACCTTCATAAACTCCGCTTATGCTCCTAGGAAATGTATCTTGCTTACTTCGCGCATGATCAGAAAAAAATAAAAAACTGAATCCAGCTTTTTTTGCAGCAGGTAATATTTCTTCTAATGTTCCTCTACTATCATGAGACCAATAACTATGCATGTGAAATACACCTTTGTATTCATTTAATGAGATGAATTTCTCAGGTTGTTTATATGAATTAAGAATTTCATCTTTTTGATTTTCTAATGATGGATATGTTATAAAATGTTTCCATAAATATGGAGAAAGAATAATAAATACAAATAAAGTAATGATTCCCGTGACCAATAATATTGTACGGAATATGATTTTTTTTATTTTAATATACTTAATCATTATTAACTATTTATTTTCAATAGGAATATATTTGTTAAAAAATCTATCCATATAATATTGGCAATATTTATTTACTTCTACAGAAAGATCCATAGTATGCGGCCAACCTTCTAATTTATGATATTCAGCCGGAACACCAATTTTATCTAATCTGCTTTTTAATGAATCTGATTGACTATATGGAACAAGTTCATCTAGCGTACCCTGAAAAATTAATGTAGGTGTATCATCTTTTGTTATGTAAAATAATGGAGAAGCCGCTTTAAATATATTTGGATCTTCATTATAAGATTTACCTATAAAATTAATTACACTTGGATGATTTTTTGCATAATCTGTTGTTAGGTCGGTTGGACCATATAAATTAACAATTGCATTAACTTTTGTATCAGAATTTTCAACATTACATTCATTAAATTTTTCTGTATCGGAGGAGTATCCAATCATCATTGCTAAATGTCCACCTGCTGATCCCCCTACAATTGCAATTTTATTTACGTCAATTAAATAATTATCCGCATTTGCCTTCAACCATTTAACAGCACATTTAACATCATTTACTGCAGCCGGAAACTTTGCAACTTTTGTAAGTCTGTATTGTATTGTTGCAGTTATATAACCTTTTTCAGCAAAGTCAACTAAATATCTTCTATAATCTTTTTTATCACCGCCTTTCCAAGCTCCACCGTGTATAAAAATTATTAATGGTCTTTTTTGAGTCAATTCCTTTTTTCGATAAATATCTAACTTAAGTTGAATTGTATCAATTTCTTTATATACAATATCTTTTTGTTCAACTAATGATTCTGGCACAGGCGGCATTTTTTCAATTAAATCTAAAGTACCCAAAAAATAAGCTACTTTTAATGTGAAATTACTGAAATATCCATCAGGCATTTCCGGAGGTTCTGATTGACTCAATAGAAATGAATTAGATATGATTGTTAGAATAATAATTAGTTTTTTCATTTTACTATTTTATTTTAGTTGTGATTCACACTAGTAAGATCAAGTTCTTCAATATTTTTAAGTATTTCACCTACATTATTTGTTAGAATGAAATTTATACCAATATCAAAAAGCTCCTTAATTTCTTTCAAATTATCAGAATAGTAATAGTTAATAATTATGTTATTCTTGCTTAATTTTTCTACATCACTTTTTAAATTAGAATCATCTCTATTTTTAAGTAATTGTATGAAACTGAAATTACCGCTGATTGTGTTAGCAACATAATTTGATCTGTTATTTTGTCGTTCCATATTACAAATTCTAATATTTGGATTTACCTTTTTAACTCCTTCAGCAGCATCAAAACCACAAGCAATAACGCTCTGCTCAACTTTATTAAAAGTTTCAACAACTTTTGCAACAGCAATACCTAACTCTTTATCTCCTTTTAGATGAATATTGAGCCAAATATTATTGGGCATAATATTTAAAGTTTCCTCCAAAGTGGGAACTTTCTCTTCTTTAAATATGTCTGATTTCCAACTTCCGGCATCTAATTTTTTAATTTCATTTAATGTTAGATTAATGACTTTTCCTTTACCGTTTGTTGTCCGATCAACAGATTCATCATGCATAATTACTAATTTATTGTCTGAAGTCATTCTAACATCAAATTCAATCATATGGGCACCTAAACGAATTGCTTCTTTAAATGCAGAAAGTGTATTTTCCGGATGTGTATTTGAAGCCCCTCTATGAGCACATATTCCTTTAGTAGGTAATGTTGAAACAAGAGATTGAGCAAATAATGTGGAAGCAAATAATAATATGATTAATAAATTTTTATACAAACTTTCTTCCATTTTTTCTATAATTCATGCAATTCTACTTTGCCGAGATTTTTATTTTCCAAACCATTTACATCTCTAAATTTTATCTGTTCAGAATTTTTAATGATGAACACTGGAGCATCTTTTCCTTTTTGAGAATCCACATTGTAAAAAGTTGCATCATGAACATCATCTAAAATGAATGCAGGTCTTTCATCAATATTTAAATATTTCATCACCACATTGCTGACTTTCAATCCTTTTACATATCGAAAATACATTCCATATGTTGGCATCGAATGCCATCGATATGGATCTGGATACATATCAATATTCTGAGGAACATCTTTGGCAATTGCTTCTTTTGAACCACCGCCTCTAAAGTATATTCTTATGTTATTAAGAACTAAATCTTCAATATAATGACCAGGAATTCCCATAATCATTGCGGCGCCTAATTCTGGAGATTTTGGTCTGCCGCCAACATCATAAACATTGAGGTTATTTATTGATATTCTTCTGCAAGTTCCTACAGGTACATTTTCGGGTCCGCGCATTCTTGCATTTAATCTAATAAAGAAAGGTGTGTCTGTAATATCTCGCATTGTAATGTTATCAAAAATAAGATCCTCAATTGTTCCACCATCTGCAGTTTCAATTGCTATTCCTCGTGATCTTTCAAAAACACAATTTGAAACAGCAATATTCTTAAATCCTCCATTGGATTCAGTTCCAAATTTTAGTCGGCCGGTAATACAATGATTTGCATTTGGATCTTCATCTAAAAATTCACTTTTAAAAGTTCCATCCATTAAAGTTCCGTGATCGTAGCCATAGATTTGACAATTTGTAACTGTTACATTTTCTGTTACTCTCGCATAGCCTAAGGCATAAGATGATTTAAAGCAAAGTCCATCATCAGTAGGTGAATTAATAATACAATTTGAAATTGTAACATTTTTACAGCAATCAATATCAAAGCCATCTCTATCAGCGTCTACTTTAACATTATCAATAATTAAATTGTCAACACCTGTCGCTAATAAACAAAAGTGTCCTCCATGCAAAATTGAAATATCCTTAATTGTGACGTTAAAACAATTTTTCAGAGCTATAGCTTTATTACCAGAACCAATGATTTCAGGTTTATCATAAGTTTGAAGCCCTTTGCCCCAAATCATTCCAAAACCTTCTATAGCAATATTGTTTAGATTTTCCCCATAAATTAGGCTGTTTCTCCAATAGCTGTGACCAAAGTCTTGAAATTTTTTATACCATGCATCTTCTTCAGGTAAATCATAACCAACGCCATTAGATTCACTATCACCAATTAAAACAGCACCTTGGTCGAGATATAATTTAATTTTATTCTTTAAGTGAATTGTAAATGATAAATATTCTCCGGCAGGAAAATAAATAGTTCCACCGCCTTTTGTTGATGCTAATTTTATTGCATCATTAATTGCTTGGGTACAATTTGTTTTGCCATCTCCTAAAGCTCCAAAATCTAAAATATTATAATAATTTTTTTGAGCACTCAGACTTATAATCAATATAAAATATATTGTAGATATAGATTTTATTTTCATAAGCTTTATAATTTTATTTGTTATACTTCCTTCAACATTGAGGCAGAACTGTTATCCAGAAATAGATAAACATTATTATGATTATTCAAAATTGTTGAAGGAATATTTGGAGAAATCTCTTTTTCAATAGTTCTTCTAACAGCATCTGCTTTTCTTGAATCTGGAACACAACAAATAATTAGTTCGGATTTTAATATTTGATTTATTGACATGCTTATTGCTTTTTTAGGAACATCTTCAAAACTGCTAAACCATCCTTCTCCAAGCTGCTGCTTTCTGCAATCTTCGTCTAAATTAACAACAATGTAAGGTTCAGTTGTTTTAAAATCAGCTGGAGGATCATTAAAGGCAATATGTGCATTTTCACCAATTCCAATAAATGCAACATCAATATTTTTTTGTGAAATAATATTATTTAATCTATTGCATTCTTGTTGGGGATCAACTTCACCATTTACATAATTAAATTCACTTAGGTTTACTTTTTCAACAAATCTCTCTCTTAAATATTTTCTAAAAGATGCAGGATGTGATTCACTTAATCCAATGTATTCATCTAAATGAAATCCAGTAACTTTTTCCCATTCAAGATCTGCTTTAATTAATTCTTCCAACATTTCAAATTGTGATGCCCCTGTTGCAACAATAATATTTGCTTCACCTTTTTTATCAATTGTATCTTTAATTTTTTCCGCACCTAATTGTGCGGCTTTTTTGCCTAATTCTTTTTTTGTATCAGATATTATTATGTTCATAAAGTTTAAGTTATTTTTTCAAGAATACTAATTGACCGGCTAAATAGGTTTTGTGAATTTTTATTTTACTTTTTTCAATTTTAAACATTATTAAGTCAGCTCTTTTACCAACTTCAATTTCACCTACTGAATATAATTCCAACAAATTAGCTGGATTTTTACTTGCCATATTAATCGCTTCATTCAATGAACAATTAGTAATGTTCATTATATTTGCAACTCCTTCTGACAATGTTGCAACTGCACCAGCTAAAACGTTTTCTTCGGGAAATCTAATACCTCCGCGCTCTAATTTAATTTTTCTTTCCCCTCTTAAATAAATTCCAGGTTCCATTCCGGCTAGATCCAACATATCAGAAATTAAAATAGATTTATCATTTCCTTTCACTTTATAAAAAGTTTTAATTTCATCATCAGTTAAATGATAATTATCAGCAATAACACTAATAGATAATTCATCATTTGCTAATTGAGGCCAATAAGGATTATTATGCCTATGAATTACATTTGCACATCCATTACCTAAATGAGTAGATAATTTGGCACCGGCTTTTACAGCATTATGTATTTGTTTAGAAGTTGCGTTATGATGTGCAATAGATACTTTAACTCCAGTATTGACTACTTTTCTAATAAAAGGAACTACGCCTTTTAACTCAGGTGAAAGAGTAATTAAATTGATGTTACCTTTAGCTGCATTTTGATATTCTAAAAACTCTTTCCAGCTAGGCAGTTTAATATATTTTTTTAAATGTGCTCCTCTATATCCCTTTTGCGGAGAAATGAATGGTCCCTCTAAATGAAAGCCTGGTATTGATTTTTTTACAAATGGATTATTTAATGATTCTGCTAAAACACTTAAACTTTTTACTATATATTCTTTCTTATTTGTAATTACGGTTGGTAAAAAAGTGGTTACTCCCGTTTTCCATAAATTCTTAACTGAACGTTCAATTTCATTTATTGAGAGATTATGATTTCCAAAATCTGTTCCTTTATATCCATTTACTTGTAAATCTAATAATCCTGGTGCAATATACAGATTGTCATTTGCAGGCTTTTTCTTGAGAAATTGAATTTTTGTAATTATTTCATCTTTTATATGAACTTTTACAGGAGAATCATTTTTATAAAATAATCCCTCAAGCTCAAATGCTGTTTGAGTTGTTTTAAATTTATTCATTAAATCTTTACTAAGATTATTAGAAATAATTATAAAATTATTTTACTCCAATCAACATTCATAATAAATATTTGCATAAAGTCATTACCAGCAGCATCTTTTACTAACTTTGTTTCAATATCTCTTGTTTCGGTTTTTATATTATATGCAAAAGTGTTGCCATCTTGGGATACGACAAGCTGAGTTCTTTTCTTTTCATCATTTGTAAATTGTACTGTTTTACCAAAAATTGTTGGATTTATACTTGATGCAAAAATATTGCCTCCACTTACATAAATAATCCAGTGATCACTTGAATGCCATCTAATGTATTCAACATCATTTTCTAAATTTGTAACTTTTATTGGTTCTTTTTGCGGACCTTCAGCACCAATTATAAAAAGCTGATTTATTCCATTTTCATCTTTGGCAGCAAATGCAATCATTTCACCATTATATGATCCTCTAACTATTCCGGTTACTTCCATACCGTAAGTTAATCTTCTAATATTAATTCCTTTTGGAGGAGTTGGATATTCATCTTGATTGCCACTGAAAGACGTTGTAATATTTACTTCACTGGGAATATCTGCAACAAAGAGATCATACTTATAGTCAATTCCATTTTCTGATCTTACTTTCCCAATGAATGCTCGCATAGTTCCATATGAATCAATCCATGAATCTCCAAACGCTTTTTCAATTTCTCCAGGTTTTGATTTTTCTTTTTCAGCAGGTTTAAGAATTAATGAAAAGAAATGAGAATGACCTTTTGGCCCCTTTCTATTTTTTTCCATATAACCAATTGTTCTATCGTAATTCTGCAAAATAAAATCATCATAGGTAAAACCAATTCGGTTACCATTTCTTGTATATTCATGTCTGTGAGTTCCACCACGATGTGCACCGTGAATAGTTGAAGCATTTTTTACATCACGTAAATCGACTTTGGTTATTTTTCCGTTTCCTTCACTATCAATTTCAATTCCATTTCTATTTCTGATATCATAATATCCTCTTTCTTCAACTTCATCTAAAAATGGTCCATGAATAAAAATAACTTTATTTTCTTTTGGGTGAAAAGAAGCTGCTGCTACACCAGGAGCAGCATTTTCTCCGGTAATATTAGGCGGTTCCCATAAAACTGTCTCTGTTCCGGTTGCAATTTCAACTTTTTCTATTGATTTACAATTAGCTAAATTTTCATTATATACAGTCGCTCGTGTATCATAACATAAAAATTTTCCATCAGGTGAAAAATTATCATTATTATCTAAAGCATGATTTTTTGTACTAAATGTTAATTGTTTTTCCGGCATTTCAATGTAAATTATTTCATCTGATTTTTTCATTTCTCCACAACCCAAGAAAAAAATAATTATAACCGGCCAATAAAATATTTTCCCCTTCATTTTTTATCACCATTTTTATTTTTGAGGTGCACTAATTGCTTCAACATATCTGCCCGCCCAATATGGCAATAAATAAACGTAAGGCGGTAATTCATTTCTGCCTCCACTTCCACCATTATTTCTGTACGCACCATTATGTAAGTGAAGCGGACGCTCATCTTGCGGCAATACTTCGGTGAACTCTTGCTCTCTAAAATTTGGCTCTAATTTTTCAAGATCGTTTCTGTGATTATTTTCAACTCTCCAAGTGATTAAATCCAATGGATACTCTCTTAACCACCAAGCTGATTCTTCAGAATCAATATTTTTTCCTCCGATTAACGCATACATATAATTCCATAAAGGATTTTTTTCATTTCTCTCAATTTCCCAATGACTTTCAGCAGCATCAAAATATTTCTGCTTTAGCTCAGGATTAAATGCATAGTTAACTAAATTAGGAATAGTTATAAAATACATTTCATCATCTGAATGATTCCAAGAATCACTTAAGTTTTCACCTTCAACAAAACCAATAACAGTTGCAGGTAAAGCGGCATTATCATCATATCCATATTCATTCATTAATTCAAAAGCTTTCTCTTTGTAGATTTCATCTCCGGTAAAATGATAAGTGGCTTGCAAAAATGCTAATATCAATGAAGAATTTAATCTTCTATCTCCTGTATGAATAGAAAATTTATTTACATAATCCGGATTCCATCTACCCCATTGGGTAATTTCACCATTCCAAGTTTTTAAATACCAATCATTTTCAATTATATGATCCATCTCAATTTTTAACTGATGAATTGCTCTGTCTCTCCATTCCTTATCTGGTGCTAATTCAGCAAATAATGCATAAACAAAAAAGTGTCCGCATGATTCATCACTGCTGGTTGTTGATTTCCATCGCCATCTGTTATCTTTAGCTAATTGCCATATTTTATCTTCCTCTTTCATATTGGGATCAGTATCACTTGATTGATAAGAATCTATTTCATAAGTCCTTGCGGGGAAACCATGAATTCCGCTTATCTCAGTTAACCTTTCCATAGCTTCAAATGCTTCATAAGCATTTTGTTTTGCATCTTCTGATTTTGTAACTGCATATCTAAAAAGTTCACCGGCTAAATACATTGAAGTCCAAAGTCCATCATTATCAGTATCATGTAAAACAGCAGTTGATAAATCTCCGGGAACTTTTAAATAAGTTTCTGAACTAAAACCATATCTTATATGTCTTAGTCTTTGAATTTTCTGAAAATATTCTGCTTTATCCGCTAAGGTCATTTCAACAAAATTAATTTTACTTAAACCAGTTATTGTTAATACTAAAATACAATTTTCCGGACCTTTAGAAATATCGACAACTTCATCATCTACCAGCCACCGTTTAGAAGCATAATAATCATATTTACCATCATCACGCAAAGTAAAAGCTCCCCTTTTTGATCCAAACCATAACTTACCATCAATATTTTTAATGCTTGTAATTTCTGTGTTAGGTAATTTTTTATTTATTATTGAAGGTTTGAAATCAGCGTTATCTAATTTAAATACTCCATCTGAAGTACCAACAATAATTTCATCTTTAAGAAGTTCAATTGCAGTTAAATTTTTTCCTGAATAAATCTTAAATAATTTTTTATCAGGACATTGAAGCATGTAAATTGATTCATCGGAAAGCACATAAAATCTTTTTCCATCTTCATCAAATATTAAATCAATTGGAGTGAAATTCGGAATTTCCTTTTCCCATGATTTTTTTCCATCTTGGAATAAAACTAATTTATTTTCTGCTCCAATTAAAACATTAAAATTATCTACAATTGCAAAATCAATAGGATTTTCAACATCATGCTCAATATATTTTTTACCTGCCCATGCATAACTAAAAACAGCTTTATCAGTTAAATAAACAAATTGATTTTGTACAGTTTTTAAAGAAATGATTTTTACATCCAGCAATGGTCTGTATCTTAAATCTTTAGATAATTCTTTTTCATACGGATGTAAAATTCCATTTTCTGATAAAATATTTATCACACCATTTCTATCACTTCTAACTTTAAATAACTTGGTTGTGATTAATTCTGTATTTAAATCATATTTTTCTGAAAAATCTTGTAAGAACGGTTTATCAATATATTGTTGACCAACCACAAAATTTGCCAAAAGTAAAAGTGTTGAAATAATTTTAAGAATTTTCATTTATTTGCCTTCTTATTTTAATGTAATCTAATAGTAACATTTTCATTTTTATGTAAATATTTTTTTAACAAAACCGGTAAGTCTGTCTGAAAAATATTTGCTCCACTATTTTTTAATTTATTATATCCATCAAAATTATTTTCAGCAGCTTGATTATCGGGTTCACCCAGAGCATTAATCCATATTCTAGAATTATTATTTTTGATTAAGTTTTCTATTTCTTTGTTGTAAAAGCTTGGATCAACATGAATTACTTTAGGATGATATTTATTAATTATCATTTCGACCTCATCCTTTGAATGAGCTCTTGGCATTACATTAATTGTTGAATCCAAAATTAGTAGACTATCTAAAACTTCAAACTCACTATCAAAAAAAATAATTTGAGCCAAAGTATTTGTCTTTAAAGCAGTTTCATAAAGTTTTTTTACCGGTGCACCTTTTATATCGATATCAATCATAATTTTATCTTTGGCAATTTCTAAGACCTCTTTTAAAAGTGGTATTTTTTGAACTAAATCTGATGAATCTGAATTTATAAGATTAAATTTCTGCGTTTCATCAAATGTTAATTTTTCAATTTCACCTTTTCCATTTGTTGTCCGATCAATTTTACTATCATGTAATAAAACTAATTTTCCATCCTTAGTTCTTCTAACATCTATTTCTATAATATCAATATTATTTTCTATTGAATGTTGAATCGCAGCTAATGAATTTTCCGGATATTTTGTATGTTGAGCGCGATGAGCAGCTACCAAAATTGTCGAAGAATTAGAATTATGAAATTCTTTTAAAGTATGCTCAAGATTCTGAGAATGGTCAAAAATGTATTTATTACTGCATCCGAACAGTAAAATATTTAGGATAATAGTGAATTTTATTATATGTTTTTTTAACATAAATTCTTTTTTGATTAGATGTTCAGATTGTTCAAAAATATTGATATAAAGTTAGACAATCGTTTGTCTAATATCAAAAAAAATATGTAACTTACAAAAGTATTTTTTCTAAGAATTATATTTTTGTATAATTCTTTTAACAAAATTATCATTTCAAATTTAATTTAGGAGATTTATGAAACTTCTAACTAATCATTTACTCCTTTTAATTTCAGTCCTTTTATTTGTCTTTACATCAGTTTTTGCAATTTCAAATCCAAATCAACAAAAAAAAGTCCTTTTAGTTTATGGTGGTTGGGAAGGTCATCAGCCAAAAGAATTTAAAGATTTGATTTTACCATGGCTGCAGGAGCAAGGTTTTGATGTAACCGTATCAAATTCACTTGAAATATATGCTGATTCTGCAAAAATGACGGAATTTGATTTAATAGTTCAAACTTGGACAATGGGACAACTAACCGGTGAACAGGAAAAAGGATTAACGAATGCAGTTAAAAATGGTGTTGGAATTGCAGGTTATCACGGCGGATTAGGTGATGCTTTCAGATCAAACACAAATTATTTATTTATGGTCGGAGGGCAATTTACAGCTCATCCGGGCGGACAAATTGATTTTACGGTTAACATTAAAAATCATGATGACCCAATAACTAAAGGTATTGCAGATTTTACTGTACATTCTGAACAATATTATATGTTAGTTGATCCGGCGGTTGAAGTTTTGGCAACCACTACATTTTCTGGTGAACATGCTGATTGGGTTGAAGGTGTTGTGATGCCTGTAGTATGGAAAAAGAATTTTGGAAAAGGTAAAGTTTTTTATTCTTCTGTTGGACATTCAATGAAAGATTTCGAAACTCCTGAAGTTTTAGAAATATTAAAAAGAGGAATTCTCTGGGCAGTAAAGTAAATTAAAAAAATTTTATAAATCTAAGGATTGAAATGAGTAATAAATATTTTAGCAGACGCAACTTTATTAAAAAAAGTGCCAGCACAATTGCGGCATTGACTGCATTTCCCTACATAATTCCATCAAAAATTATTGGTAAGGATAAACAAATTGCTCCAAGTGATAAAATTAGAGTTGGCTGTATTGGACTTGGTTGGCAAGGACCTTGGAATATGAATATGTTTTTACATGAAACTGATGCAGTTGTGGTTGCTGTTTGTGATATTGATAAAAACCATTTATTGGAAGCTAAAAATAAAGTTGATACTTTTTACGGGAATAAAGATTGTGCAACCTACCATAAATATGAAGAATTACTTGAAAGAAAAGATATTGATGTTGTTTCAATTGCAGTTCCCGATCATTGGCATGGAATATTATCAATAGCTGCATTAAAGGCCGGAAAAGATGTTTATGGAGAAAAACCTCTTTCACATAATTTAATGGAAGGCAGAGCAATTTGTGATGCTGTTGAAAGATATGGCAGAATTTGGCAAACCGGCAGTTGGCAAAGATCTCAAAATCATTTCCGTTTTGCATGTGAGTTAGTAAGAAACGGAAGAATTGGTAAAGTGCACACTGTTGAGGTTGGACTTCCAGCGGGAAATTCAGATTTTGGAGGTAATGATATAATTACTGCCCCTCCAAAAGAATTGGATTATGAAACATGGTTAGGCCCGGCACCTTTAGCTCCTTATGCTTCTGCAAGAGTTCATAAAAGTTGGAGATGGAACTTAGATTATGGCGGCGGACAATTATTAGATTGGATTGGACATCATGGCGACATTGCACATTGGGGATTAGGAATTGAAAAAACTGGACCGGTTGAAATATCGGGAGTTGGAGAATATCCTAAAACCGGTCTTTGGAATACAGCAACCAGATATAGAGTTGAAACTAAATATGCTGACGGCTTGAAAATGATACTTGCCGGAGGACACAAAGATATTTGCAATGGCAGAAGTGGAACCAAATGGATTGGAGACGAAGGCTGGATTTGGGTTGATAGAGGTGAAAGTTTAGATTCTAGTAATAAACTAATACTAAATGATACTATAAAACCAAACGAAGTGCACTTATTAAAATCACCCGGACATGTTAGAAACTTTTTAGATTGTGTTAGAAGCAGACAAGAAACTATTGCTCCAGTTGAAAATGCACATAGATCTGTTTCGCCGGGTCATTTAGGTCAAATTTCAATGTTGTTAGGAAGAAAAATTAAATTTAATCCAGAGACAGAAGAAATTATTGGTGATCCGGTTGCATCAAGACTTTTGGGAAGGCCAATGAGAAGTCCTTATCATATTTAAAGTAGATAAATAATTTATTGAAATAGAACTTTTGAGGAAGTTAAATGCAGAAATTAAATGGTTATTTCAAATTAAATAAAGTCAAAATTAGTTTTCTATTTGTAGGCATTCTAATTCTATCAGCTCAATTAAATGCTCAAGAAATCCCAAATGAATTACTTAAATCTATAAGTAATTATAATATTGGAGACGATAGAAGTGAACTTACAAAAGTAAATCAAATTGTTGTTGAAGCATTAACAAATGAGAATAAAAGAGCATCTGTTGAAACTGAACTAATTCAATTTTTCAAATCAGATGTTACTTTTGATGCTAAACAATTTGCTAGCCGACAATTAAGAATTGCAGGTACAGAAAAAACTGCCAATGAACTTAAAGATTATATAACAGATGAAAAACTAAGTGATTTAGCTAGATATGCAATTGAAGAAATTCAAAGCTCATTAGTTGATGATCTACTTATTGATGCTTTGGGAAAAACATCCTCAAAAACTCAAATTGGAATTATAAATTCATTAGGATTTAGAAAAACTGTTAAAGCTGCTCAGCCTATTTCTAATTTAATTGATGATAATAATTCGGACTTATCTATTGCCGCAGCTTCTGCATTAGGTGAAATTGGCAGTGATAAATGTATTCTTTATTTAAGCAAGCATCTTAATGATAAAGATATTCAACTTAGAAACGTTGCATTCGATTCATATCTAAATTGTATTGATAATTTATTCAATCAGAATAGATTTGAAAATGCTTATGATGCCTATAACGAAATTTACCAAAACAAGAATGCTTCTTTTCCAGTTAAACAAGCCGCGCTAAAGGGAATTATCAACTCTTCAAAAAATATTGAAGAAGAAATATTAGCTAGAATTAAAAATGAACCGGATGAACTCAAATCAATACCAATCTCAAAAATTAGGGATTTAGATAAAATCAATGAACTTTCAGAATTTGCTGATCTCCTAAATGATTTAAATCCGGCAAATCAAATTCAATTACTTGGAATTTTTGAAGAAATCGGTGATAAAGAAATTAAATCTAAAATTCTGCCTTTGTTAAATTCTGATACTGAATTAGTAAGGATTGCTGCAATCAAAACGCTATCAACTATTGGCGATAAAACTGATGTTATTAACTTGGCAAAAATTGCTGCCGACAAATCCGGCACAGAAGCTGATGCTGCCCTAAATTCTTTAAATTTACTAAATAACAACGGTGTAGATGATGAAATAATTTCAAGAATCAATTCTTCTGATGAAAATATAAAAATTATTCTTATTGAATCTGTCGGAATAAGAGGTATTTCCTCAGCTTTAAATCAGATGCTGGCATTAACTAAATCGGAAAATAGATTAGTTAGAAATGAAGCATTTAAAACAATTGGTGAAATTGCATCGCTTAATAACATTGATAAATTGATTAATATTTTAGAACAGCAAAATGACAATTCAGATAAAAGAAAAGTTGAATACACAATCACTACTATTATGAAAAAATATGAACCATCAGAGAATCATACTCAAATAATAATTTCTTCATTTCAAAAAAGTGAAAATGTAAATGATAAATCATCATTTTTAAGAATACTTGGACAAACCAAAAGCGAGAACGCTTATAATATTTTAGTAAATGAAATAAATAACAACAACACTGAAATTAAAATTGCTGCTATTACCGGACTTTCAATGTGGCAAAATGCAAAACCTAGAGAATTGCTTTTAACAACAGCTCAAAATTCTAATGATGAAGTTCAAAGTGCAGCACTAAAAGGTTTCACAAATTTTATTGAAATGGATAGTGATTTATCAGTTCAGCAAAAAGTTGAACTTTATAAAAAATCATTAGAATTATCTAAAACAAGCAACGAAAAAAATATTGCACTTGATGCAATTGGTCATCTTGATACATTTGAATCTTTGGATGTAATAAAAAATTATATAAACCAATCAGATGTTAAAGAGACAGTTGATAACGGAATTAATAGGGTTTCCTGGCATTTATTTCCTACTAATCCGGAAAGAGTTAAAGAATATGTCAAATATTTTTTAAGTCAAATTAAAGATGAAAAATTTCAAACAAAGAATAATGAATTGTTAAATGCAATTGATAGATATGTTGAGAGGAATAAATAAAGTAATTGACAAATAAAATTATTTAGAAATTTCACAATATTAGATTTTTAGAATAGTCATTCCGAACTTGTTTCGGAATCTTAAGTCAAGATGCTGAAATAAACCTGTCCCTTACTTTATTGGGGATTCAGCATGACAGTTTATTTTATAATTAAAAAGAAAATGAAAATTATTTAATTATTATACTCTGCAACTATTTTATGCTCTCCACTTTGAAGTATAAATATTTTTCTTTCTTCTCCAAATTTATATTCTGATTTATTACTTACTTCTGATTTCTCATCAATAATAACTTTTTGAAATTTTAACGGAAGATATAAATAAGCTTCACTATTCCCTGGAACTGTAATATTCAATTCACATTTGTTTTGTTCAGCTTGTAATTCATAATTTATTTCACCTCGAATAGATGGAGTTTTCAAATTTATTTCTTTTAAATTACCAGGTTGTGGAACAATCGCAAAAGTTTTAAATCCGGCTTCATTTGGTTTAATCCCAGCAAGTCTTCTAACAATAATATTTGCCGGAGCAGAACCCCAAGCGTGATTCCAAGTTAAATTTGGTTTATAATATTCATCCCAAGCTTCGGTTGTCATTGTTGAACCGACATTAATCATATTCATCCAACTTCTTTTACTTTCAGAAGTTATTAAAGAAATTGCATATTCTGCTTCGCCCAAATTAAAGAGTGCATCCAATAAATATTGAGCACCGTAAACACTGCAAGCCATTCCCTTACTTTTTATAAATTCTATTATTTTATTTGTGCTTTGATCCGGTATAATATTAAATGCTAATGGAAATATATTAGCATGAAGACTACTATGATCTGTTCCTTCACCATCAATAAATAATCCTTTCTTAATATCAAATAATTTGGTCAAAATACTATGTTTAACCTTTTCTGCTCTTTCATTAAAAAATAATTCATCATCTTCCTTATTTAACACCTTTGCAATTTTTGATAATATAACTAATGATCTATAATGAAAAGCATTTACAACCGTATTGATACTAGTAAAAACGTAACCATCTCTTTCACCTTCAGGTGTCGGACCAGCATTGCCAGCTTGAGTTTCACCTTTTGGCGTCCCTTTTGGCCAATCAACAATGTCAGTTATTTTTTTTCCTTCTAAATTAATACTCTTCAAAAATTCTTCAGTTACTTTTCCGGTTGTAGTGCTTATAAGTCCATCATCTCTTTCAAGAGCAATAAGAGTTTTATTTTTCAAAACATCATAATTTTTAGCAAGGAAAGATTCATCGCCGGAATACATATAATCTTCCCAAGCAATTAAAACAGTATGCATTTGCCACTCTGTTGGCCAAGCAGGATTATAAATAAGAAAACTATTTGTATATCTTGCAATTGAGTATTCCCTATCCACTGAATAATGTCCAAGCTGTTGAATATAAGAATCAGCTTCGTACGGCATTCTTTCCCTGTTACCATCTGCATAAACTCCAAGAAATGGAGTTGCTTTTAAACTGTATTTACATAAGTCCCAAATTTTGTTAAGATTTTTATTCGAACTTTTAAAACATGAAGTGGAATCATCAAAAGGATAAAATAGAGCAAGCTGCTGAATTTTCTTTACTTCAAACTTATTATTTGAATTAATTTCAACAAATCTGAATGGCAACACTTCCGGATAAAATGGAGCCAATTCTTGATGATTAGGTGAATTAGAATGATGTTTTGGAATTTCAATTTTATAATTATGCAATCCTTTATTAAGCTTTACTATAAATTTCCCAAATCCAATATTTGATCTTCCGGGATTTTTATTAACAGTGTAATCATTATTTTTTCTTTCACCCAAATAAACTATTATTGAATCATTTTCTTCATTTGAGTTTACTGAAATTTCAAGCGTACCAAATGCTGCTTTTCCAAAATCTGTAAAATATTTATTTGAGTCAATTTGCTTTGAATCTGTTGGAGCTATTTTGTGAAAAGTTGCAGTTTGCCGATTTTCTGAAATCCAAGTGCTGTCATCAATTTTTACAAATTCACTTTGTCCGGGCCATAACTTTTTGGCAGATAAATCTGAAGTTATAAATTTTTGAGATTCGCTAAAATCACTTTCCTTTCCTACACTATCCCAAATTTTTACTTTCCAGAAATATGATTTTTTTGATTCAAGTGATTTTCCGTTATAGCTAATGCTAACAGATTTATCAGAATTTGTTTTGCCTGAATCCCAAAAATCTCCTTTATTATTCTTTATCAAATTTTCTTCTGATGCCACCAAAATTCTATACGCAGTTTGCTTGAAAATTGTATTAGGAACAATCCAGCTAAATTCAGGATTTGAATCTGTAATAACTGCTTTTTCAGGATAACGTAATAAATTAACCATCAAACCTTGAGGTGACTCATTAATAAATTTACTACAGCTATTTAATAAAAAGCTTAAAAAAGCTAGTGTGATTAGTATTTCAAATTTTTTCATTTTTAGTTTAATTCTCCAAAATAGAAATAAAGAGTTGCCGAATATGTACCTTCCATTTTTGTATTATGGCCACTCGGGCCTAAATCTGCTGCTTTATGAAATTTTGTACCGATGGGTGGGATTGCATGAAGAAATGAAATATCACCTTCTGGCCAAATCATTTTTGTGTGCCTTGGTTCCTCACCATCTTTCTGAGAATATACTCTAAAAAAAAGATTTTTATCTTCTGTTAATACTGATATTTTCCCTTCTTCAGTATCAAATTTTATCCAGCTAAAATCGGCAAAATATCCAACAAATTCAGGATAATCCCAATTTGTATTTGGGGCAAAGTTTTTATAATTATTTTCCCAAACATCTATGGTTTGTCCTTTGAGTCTATTTTTCCAAACTCTGTATGGACCTTTGCCTAACCATTTCATTGAAAGCATTTTATTTTCAGGATAATCAAATGAAACACCTACGTAATTAACACTGTCATTTAATGTATATGAATAATCTAATTGAAGCCAACCCGAATTATAAATTGTCCATTTTAATTGATCAAAATTGGTGTGATTTTTAACTTCAATAACTTGATTATTTTTTGATACGTAATTTTTTATTTGAAGATAATTGTTAGATTTTTTTTCTTTTGTAATATCAGCAACAAATTGAGGACCATTATTAAATGAAAATTCTTTGTCTAAATTTTTAACAGATACTAGTTGGCCATTATGTTTACTGATTTTAAATTTGAAGTTTTCTGTAATTACTTCATATTCACTTTTCTCTTCAATAAGTTCAGGAGCAGTTTTGCTTGCTTGAATAAATTCATCAACAATTTTCTTGTTAGAAATAATTTTCCATTTCCATGTATAAATCTCTTTGTTATTGTAATCATATGCTGTTAGAAAAATTGCATCTGCATTTTCATAATTATTAGAGAGATTTAAATTTAATTTTCCATTACTTCTTGGTTCAATATTTGGGCCTTTCACAAATCCAGAAGCAAGTATTTCATTCTTAGAAGAGTGAAATTTTTTATCTGCATAATTAACTAACTGCCATTTGAATTTACATTCTTTTAGATTAGTAAAATCATATCTGTTCTCAATTTCTATTTCATTAAAATTTTTAGATTGTTCAGCATTGTCAGTCTCAATATAAATTGGCGACCAAATTTCTTTAATTGTATAAAAGCTTGCTTCCTTTTCATGGAAAGGACCTAAAATTCCGTCTGGAGCATGATTCCCATCGGTATCAATAAATCCATTTTTATCATTCCTTACAACACCTTCATCAGCAAAAACCCACAAAAACATTCCGCCATTTAAAGGATTTCCCCACATCAGTTTCCAAAAATCATTTAGCCCTGCTCCGAGACCTCCATCATATAAACCATGCAAATGTTCTGTTGGCATAAATATATTTCCAGATTTCATTTTCTGTTGAACACTTTCGTAAGATTCATAATGATCAGTATCAATTCCACCAAATAATTCCCAAGGATGTAAAACTCGGCGTTTTTGAGGATCATATTTTGAAAATTCATCATCAGTTTCATAATTCCATCCGCCTTCATTTCCGTTATCCCAAAATAAAATTGATGGATGATTAACATCTCTAGTAACAGTTGATTTTATTAATCTCTTGCTTGTCGGTGTATCATAAGAAGGTTTCTGCCAACCGGCAACTTCATCTAAAACATAAATTCCATATTCATCACAAAGGTCTAAGAAATAAGTATCTGGTGGATAATGAGACATTCGAACAGCATTCATATTCATTTCTTTTAGCAGCATAACGTCATCAAAACATTTATTTCTGCTTATTGCTCTTCCTGTAGTTGGCCAAAAACTATGTCTATCGCATCCTTTTAATGTAATTATTTTATCATTTAGGTAAATTCCTTTCCCTTCTCTAACTTTAATTGTTCTAAAACCAAATCTTTCTCTTACTGTATGAATTATTTGTTTATCTTTACTTAAAGTAATATCTGCATAATAAAGGTTAGGAGTTTCTGCTGTCCAAGTTTTAGGGTTTTCAATTATTGATGAAAGTGTAACCATATTTTCTGAGTTGTGAATTTCCTTTTCAAAAGCTTTTCCTACTTTTTCTCCCTTTATATTTACAACTTGAACTCTAACATTTTTGGCTGAAGATATTTTTGATAAGAAAACATCAATATTAAATTTACCGTCATGAGTAGCGTTGATTGCTGTTCGTTCAATGAATTCTTTTGGTAAAATTTTTAAGTAAACCGGTCGGAAGATTCCGCCAAAAACCCAATAATCACTTTTTCGTTCAGCTATTTCTATACTTTCATTTTCCGAAACTTTTTTAACTTTTACTTCTAATAAATTCTTGTCATCAAATTTTATCAAATTAGTTACATCATATTCAAATCTGTAAAATCCTCCTTGATGAATTGGACCGCAAATTTTTCCATTTAGTTTAACTTCTGTATCGGTCATAACACCTTCAAATACGATGAAAATTTTACTGTGCTCCCAAGATTTTTTTGTATAAAAATTGTATTTATAAAAACCTATTTCATCAGATTTATTTTTATCATGACCATAATTAAATTCTCCAAATTCTTGAAGTTCCCAATTAGATGGAACTGGAATTGTACTCCAACTATTTGAATTTCTACCTTTAGAAACCATGAATTCCCAATTTATTGGTGAGTCTGCATCTTTGCCAGAAAGATAAAATAGTTGTGTTTCTTGTGAAAAAATATTGCTATATAAATAAAGTAGTGTTGCTATAAAATAAAATGTTTTTTTAATCATAACTTATTATTGTTTTGTAAGAATTATCTTTTAAAGTATTTATAATTTGCTGGTTTTTGTTTACCGGAAGTGGTCATAGTAGTTGTTACATTTATATCTGATCTTTCCCAATAATAAAATGCTCCCGTTTCAGTTCCAACTAAAAGATCAGGGATTCCATCATTATTAAAATCAGAAACAACTGGTCCATCAGTATGTCCCATAAGTGTTTTTGAGATTATTCTGCCCATATATTCAAGAACAATTTTATCACCTTTTTTACCTTTATTTTTCATCCAGTCAACTGCTGGTTTTGAGGAGACAATTAAATCTTCTAACCCATCTCCATCCCAATCGGCAAAAGTAATTTTTAATCTTCCGCTGCTTCCCTTTTTGAGTTGATTTAATAAAATTGGTTCATCATTTTCATAAATAAAATTTCTTTGAGGATGTTTCAAAAATAATTTTCCGTCTTTTTCAAATCTATAATAAACTGCAAGGTAACCTTCATAATCCAACATAATCAAATCATTTAGATTATCATTGTTTACATCCATTATGTATGGAGAAGTTCTCCATTGAGCCAAAAGTTCATTACCTTCGGATTTTCCAAATCCCCAAGCTGGTTTTTGTGGTAAACCTTCCCACTCCACAAGTATTGGCTTTGCTTCTGCAAGAACGGGATTTTTCTTTGTCCCAATATTTTCAAACCAAACTACATTTCCATCATAATCATTTGCCAAAATGTCGGGAAGATCATCTTTATTCCAAAAGCCAACATCAATAGTAACATAACCCCAATTGGCACTATCTGGAATTATTCGAATAACTTTTCGTTTTGCTGTTAAGTATTCCGGTTTATCAAATTTCAATTCATTACCACTAATATTTTTAATAAATCCAATATAACCGGCACCATTTCCGGAAATTATATCATCCTTACCATCATTATCCCAATCAAAAATTCTTGGAGTTGTAAGTCCGCCAAAATCAATAAACTTAGCTTCTTGTTGAAAAAAAATAGGAGGACTAAATTGTGGGATTCCATCAATAATTTCGCCGGTATTTTTAAGATATGAAACTTTACCGTCTTCATCACCAGCAATAATATCTACAAAACCATCCTGATCAAAATCGATTGCCCTTGGTTTCATAACTGCTCCATAATGACAATCAAATTGAATTTCTTGATTATTTGATTTAAGAATTATTCCCTCAGCATATTTATAATTTTGAACAGTTCCTATATTTTCAAAATAAATAATCTTTGCTAAATGAGTAATTCCCAAATAATCCAAATCGCCATCATTATCATAATCTGCTAGAGGAACTTCAAGTGATAAATTATTACCGATTGGATCTCCATTTTCTAACAATATTTTTTTTGGTGCAGCATACTTAGGATTATCAGTAGTTTGCAAATTTTTGAAGAATAACAGATAACTTCCAGTTACAGAAGATATTGCCGACATCAAATCATAAACCGAATCTCCATCAAAATCAATAATTTTCCAAATATTATATTTTGTATCTGGAATGTAGCCACGAGCAGGTAATGGCATTTCATTTCTATCCCAAAAAACATTTTGAGGTACATTTTTATAAATCAGTAGTTTTTCATTCACTCTATCTGGAGTTAAAACATGAATGCTTCCATTAACTTCTGAAACAACAAAACACTTTCCATCATAACCTAATCTAAATCTATCAGAAGAAACTTCCATCCCATATCTAAATATTGGATTTTGATTGTTTGTAATATTTTCAAAATAAAAAACTCCTGACTCTGCATAACTTCCCGATTCTGAAATAAGTAAATCATAATCACCGTCACCATCAAAATCCATTGGCATAGGAACAGACTTAAATCCTACATCCAAATCAACCAGAATATCTGGATTATTGTATTCAAGTTTATTTAAACTGGAATACTTATCATTTTTAATTTTGTTATCACTACAACGCCATTGTATAATTGATAACGCTAAAAAGAAAATGAATAATTGTTTGCTCATAATTAAAACTTAATTTTTAAATAGTAAGTAGCCTGGAATTGGCTGATAACGAATATCTTTAAAGCTAAACATAACTTGCAATCCTTTACTACCACCGGTTTGAAAATATCCAACTTTAATATTATGCAGACCTTTAGTTAAATAAATTCTACCGCTTCCTTGTTTTATTGCATGTTCTCCATCATTATCAACAACTAATTTATTATCAATAAAGAGATTACTGCCATCATTTGATGAAGTATAAAATTCATATTCTCCATCTTCGATAATATTAATTTGTGATTCATATTGTACTGCAAAATTATATTTTGGAATATCAACTCCTTCTAATCCAAATTGATAAACATTTCCTTGTTTCACATTTTTCAGCTCATTAAAATTTGGGACTTTCTTAAATTCACCTTCATATAATTTCCACGATATGCCATTTTTATTTGGATCAACAAAATTATAAATTGCTTGCATTATCATACTTGGATGTAAATTCTCCTTAAATGTTTGCGCTCTCAGAATTGTATTTTTTGTTATCTCTATTGGTTTAGCATAAATTGGAGAATTTATTGTTGGGGCACTTCCATCAGTTGTGTAATGTATTTCTGAAATTTGATCCTCACATTTTATTTCAGCAATAATTTTTTCTCCGATCAATATTGTAGTATCTCTTGGAAATATTAGTGGATTTGAGGAATAAGATTTTGTTATTGTTTTTTTTACACCTTTTGAAGTAAAAGAATATGAACCAGATTCAATTTCATAAATTGCTGAATTATCTTTCCAACCAATAAATTTTGCACCTTCTGAATCTTTTGCTAATCTGCCCTTTTCTAAAACATTTTCTTTATTTAATGTTGGGACATAAATTGTTGCAGTAGTATTTGCTGGGATTTTAATTTCCCACTTAAAATTCCGATCACTCAATTCCCAATTACTTTCTATTTTTCCTCTTATCGAATTGTAAGATCCATTAACATATTTTAGATCACCTAAAACTTGTGGATGCATAATAATATGTTTAAATCCTGGTTTTAACGGATCAGTTTTAATTCCAGCTAAATTTTCGTAAAACCAAATTATTAAATCACCAAGAAGCATAACATGATTTCCGGAATTCATTCCGGGATCTCCATGATCACCATTCCACAATTCCCAAATAGTTGTTGCACCTTGCTCTACCATATATCCCCAACTTGGATATGTTGAATTTGATGCTAATAAATATGCAACATCTGCATGTCCTGTATTTGTTAAGGTTCTCATTAACCATTGACCACCAATAATTCCATTTCCAACATGTCCTTCACTTTCTCCTAGAATTTTCTGTAATAAATTATCTTTAATTTTTTCTTTGAATTCATTTGGAACTAAATCAAAAGCAATGGCTAAAATATTTGCGGTGTGTGAGTTATTGCTATATTGAATTAATTCTTTATCCAAGAATTTATTATTAAATGCTTCCCTCATTAATTCAGCTCTTTCTGAATAACTTTGTGCGTCTTTTTCTTTACCTAATAATTTTGCAAATTTTGCCATTATTCTTAATTCATAATTAAAATATGCAGTTCCAATAAATTCGGAACTCGTTGTTCTTAGTGGATCTCCAGTATGAATGAGTTTTACATCTTCCGGCGGAACACACCAATCGCCATAAGTATCTTTATACATTATTCCATCTTTAATATATATTGTCATACGTTCAATCCATCTCTGCATATTTGGATAATGAGTTTTAATTGCTTGTAGATCACCATATTGTTCATATAGCATTTCACAGACAAATAAATATGTTCCAGCCCAAGTTGTATTATCATTATAAAATGGCCAGTACGAAGGGCAAACATCTGGTATACTTCCTTCTTCATTTTGAGCATCTTGCATGTCACACGCCCATTTATTATAGAGATTAGAAATGTCGAAAATAAAACTCTCTCCCGTGCACTCTGAAGATCTATCACCTAACCAACCATGACGTTCGTCTCTTTGTGGACAGTCAGTCGGCATACTTCTATAATTTCCTCTTATTCCCCAATACGCATTTTTATATATTTTATTGATTAATTGATTTGAACAATCAAAGCTTCCTGCAACATCCAAATCATCGTATATAACTTTTCCTTTTATTGATGAAAGATCAGGTTTTCCTGGATAACCAATCATTTCAACAAATCTAAATCCATGATAAGTGAATTTAGGTTCCCAGCGTTCATCTCTATCTCCTTTCAGAATATAAGTATCCGTAACTTCAGCACTTCTGATATTGTCTAAAAATAAACTTCCATCATCATTTAATGTTTCTGAAAATCTTAAAGTTACCTTATCACCTTTTTTACCTTTTACAAATAATTCAGCCCAACCGACCATATTTTGGCCCATATCGAAAATATGAACACCTGGTTTAATTTCCCTAATTGAAATTGGTGTTACTTCTTCCATAATTTTAATAGGTTCATTTGGTTGTGAAATTAATTTTTCTCCAGGCTTATCAACTAATTCAGCATTCATCCAATTAGAATCATTAAAATCTATTTCATCCCAACCATCCATTTCCATTGTTGCATCATAAAATTCACCATCATATTCATTATTTTTTCTTATTGGTCCGTTTGCAGTCAATTTCCAAGAGTTATCAGAAGCAATTATTTTTTTTGTTCCATCCTCATATTCAATTTCAATCTGACAAATTACTTTAGGATAACCATAAGTTCTCATTCTTGTTGGAACCTCACTTCTCATAGCAAAATATCTGCCGTTCCCAAGAATTATTCCTAAAGCATTTTTATTGTAATTTAAATTATTGGTCACATCATAAGTTAAATAGAATGTAGTTTTGTTATATTCAGTAGCGGCAGGAACAAACACATCATCACTCACTTTTTTCCCATTTAAATAAAATTCAAATAATCCTAAACCAGATATAAAGGCAGTAGCTCTCTTAATTTTTTTATCAACAGTAAATTCATTTCTTATCATTCGTGCTGATAAAATCCTATGCTGTGCATCCGGATCATCAGTACCAACTGCTTTATCTAATCCAATCCATTTTCCTTTCCAATCTTTATCATTTATTAAACCGGTGGTCCAATAATTTATTTCACTATCATGTTTTTCGCCATCCTCATCCCAAACAATAACTTTCCAATAATATTTTTTATTGCTTTCTAATTTTTCACCTTCATAAGAAATTTGGATCGTCTCATCAGATTCTACTTTTCCACTATCCCATATATCCCCATTTTCATATGTTACTTTTTCTAAATTATTGGATACGATTATTTGATAAGCTGTTTGCATTGCTCCTCTTTTGGTTGACGCTAACTCCCAACTAAATCTTGGTTTTTCAACATCAATCCCAAGCGGATTTACTTTGTACTCACATTTTAAATTTTTAATTTTCATTGGTGTTCCTTGAATAAAAATTGTGGTCAATAAGAAGACTAGAAACAATATTTTTGATTTCATGTTTTCTCCGGTGTAAAATATTATTGCTATAAAAGATCTTTTAATATATCTGGTGAATCTGTAATTATTCCATCAACTTTTAAATGTATCATCCCGTTCATTAATTCAACATCATTGACTGTCCATACAAAACATTTGAAGTCAAGTTTTTTAATTAACGCAATGTTTTCTTTAGTAACTAACTGATAATTTGGAGCTAAACCATCATATTTTTTTACATTGATTTCATTATTTTTCAATTCTTCCAAATATTCAACACCATTTTTACCTAGTAAATAAAACGTTGTAATTTTCTCATTAGCATCTTTAATTCTAATAACAGTCTCTTCATTAAACGATTGAACGATAACCCAATTATGAGCTTCGTAATTATTTATTACCTCAACAACTTTTTCTTCTAATCCAGCATATTCTTCATTTCCCCCTTTGATTTCAATAAGTAATTTAACTTGGCCATTTAATAATTTTATTACTTCATCAAGTGTTGGAATTTTTTCATCTTTATATTTTTCATCAAACCAACTGCCGGCATCAAAACTTTTTATTTTAGATAAAGTCATTTCTTTAACTTTGCCGGATCCATTAGTTGTTCTATCAATACTATCATCATGTATAACTATTACTTTATTATCTTTTGAAAGAATAACATCTATTTCAATCATATCAACACCAATATCAATAGCATTCTTAAAAGCAGCCAAAGTATTTTCCGGAGCTAACTTTGCTCCACCTCTATGTGCAATAATTTGTACATTATTAGATTGACAATTATTTAAGAATAATAATGTTAAACCAACTAATATTAATTTAATTATTCGCATATTTAATCTCCTATAAATCCGTGGTATCTTCCCATCCAATATGCAAGAAGCCACGAAGCACCATCATTTTCTTCAGTTCCGTCGCCTCCACTATCCGGGACATAAGGATCATCATTCCATTTATCCCAATTCATTTCATCAGAAGGCAATACACTTAGTAGCTGAGCTTTATTAAATCTGGTTTTATAAGGTGACCATTGTATATCTTTCCTTGCGCTATTAATTGTGAGCCATTGTCTTCTATCTGTGGGAATTTCTCTAAGATTTTTTACTGCTGATTTTATATCCACAAAATCGGGATCAATAGTTGCGGAAGCAAAATAAAAAAATGCTGATCCATCTCTATTTAATGTTTTATAATGTCTTCTAACAGTTCTTTGTAGTGCATTTTTTGCTATTGGATCATATTCTAATTGAAGCCAGGGATATAATGCGCAAAATGCCAATTGGTTATCCGAATGATTATTTTCATCAGGATAGATTTTTTTCTCAAGTAATACATTTGCCAGATAATTATGATTGACTATTAGATCGTCAAAATGTTTTTTATATTTTTCATTACCGGTAATGTAATACGATACTTTTAGAAAAGATAATATCTGAGCTGAATTTAATCCATTTTCCAAATAATGTTCTGGATCATCATTTAACATTTCCGGATTCCAAAATCCCCAATAAGTTCTTTTCCCATCCCAATCAATTAATTGATAATTGTTTTCAATCAAGTGATCAATAATTTCAGATATTTGTTTTTTAATCAATTTATCTTCAGTTATATCATATTTAGCAATATGTTCCCAATAAGAATAAAATGCAAAAAAGTGACCGTCCATTTCATCACTTGATGCATCACATTTCCACAAATATTTTCCATCCGGAGTTTTTCTCCAATCTTCATTTTCAGTGTATTTGTCATTAATTGGAAAAACACTTCTTGCAATAAGTCCGGGAATTCCGGAAGCATTTTGGAGCATTATCATTGCATGCATTCCCTTTTTGGCTGATTCCAGATATTTTTTATTCCCAGTTTCTGCATAAGCTAATGACATCGCAACAACATGGTATGATGTCCATAGTCCATCATTTTCACTGTACTTAATTTTATAAGAAGTAGGATTTTCAGCATCATCTAAAATACAACTGGCAACTAATCCAAGTCTTCTGTGTCGCACATTAATTAAATCTTCGATGATTTCAGCTTTTTGAGCTAGTGTTTGCTGAACTGCAGAAAGTTTACTTATTCCATCATTTGTATTAAAATAAACTGGCATTCCTTCATCAGAAATAATTATGTCAGATATTTCATTATTTATTAAATATCTTTTCCCAGCTCTGTAATACCATTTTCTTCCATCTTCATAAGGTGTAAATAATATTGCTCCATTATTAGTTCCAATCCATATTCTATCATTCTTATCAATTTCAATTACAGTTATATCTTCAATTGGTAATCCATCTCTACCTTGAATAGAATTCCACTTTTTATCTGGTGTAAAATAACTAAGCCCAATTGGTGTTCCAATCCAAACTGTTCCTTTACTGTCAATTTTAATATCAGTTATATTTGTTGAAAGCGGACCTTTAATACCGTACTTATTATGTTTATATATTTCTTCATTCTTTTTGTTGAAAATAAATAAACCTTCACTTGTTCCAATCCAAGTTTCATTTTCCATGTTTGCAAATGCAGTAATTTCTGTATTAAACAATTTTGACAAATTGCTATTACTAAGATTTTCTTTTCGATTCTGAAAAGCTTGTTTAATCTTTGTCTCTTCATCAATAGTTAAACTAATTCGTACATGTTCAATAAAAGGTTTATCTTTTATTGGAATATATTGTGAAGCATTGGTATAATATTTTAAATCATCATCATATGTTAAAGAAGGCAATACATTTGGTAATTTATAATCCCCATTAATTTTTGTGTTTCTAATATCAACAGTTTGTGAAAGTATAAAAGTCGAACATGTAAATAAAATATAGATTAAGTTTTTCATAGGTTTACTTGTTTATTAATGATATTAAAATGGAGTAATTAATTATTTAATGGTTATGCTCTTGGTTTAATATTCCAAGTAAAAGTTAATAATAATATTGCTATCAAAGTACTAGCAAGAATTGAAATTAAAATTATGTCCCAGCTCGTTTGTTTATCGTAAATTTTTCCGAAATAATCTGCCATCCACCCAAATCCTTTTGCCTGAATTGTTCTGCCAATATAACCGAATAATCCAACAAAACCAGCTGCAGTACCAACTGCTTTTTTAGAAGTTAAATCTAAAGCAGCAACACCTAATAACATCACCGGAGGATAAATAAAAAATCCAACTATAGCAAGCATAGTCATGTCAACCCATAAATTTCCAGGAGGATTTAGATAAATTATGCCAAATGCAAAAAAGATTGGGATCATACATAACAGTGAAACCATTCCTCTTCGACCTCCAAATTTATCGGAAAGCCAACCCATAAGAATTGTTGATGGAATTCCTCCAAACTCCAAAATTAGAATCGCGATTCCTCCACCACTTAATGTTGCATTTTTTACTTCACGAAGATAGGTTGGTCCCCAATCGAGCATACTATAGCGAACTATGTATACAAATAAATTAGCTATAGCAAAAAGCCATAAATATTTGTTTCTTAAAATATGATTTAGAAATAATTCTTTTGTAGTTAGTTCTTTTTCAAGATTAGTTTTGTCAATATTTGAATTTGGATAAGTATTTGTATATTCTTCAATAGAAGGTAGACCAACTGATTGTGGTGTATCTCTAAGTCTCTTGAATAAATATACTGAACCAATTATTGCAATAAATCCGGGAACATAAAACGCTCCATGCCAACCAACAAAATGAATAGTTGCATAAGCTGCAAGAATTCCAGCTATACCTCCACCTATGTTATGTGCCACATTCCATATTGCAAAAATTGAACCTCTCTCCTTATAATTAAACCAATGACCAAGAGATCTGCCGCAAGGAGGCCATCCCATTCCTTGTACAAATCCATTTAAAGTCCATAAAATTAAGTGTAATGAATAATTCTGTACACTTCCAAAAACAATATTTATTATTCCGGTCAAGAACAATCCAAAGGCCATAAATTTACGTGGATTGCTCCTATCAGAAAGTGATCCATTTAGAAATTTTCCAATTCCATATGCTATTGATGAAAGCGCAAGGATATTACCAATCATGTTGTAGTCATATCCTAAAGCCCCTTCTATATCTTTGGCCACAGTAGAAAGATTATTCCTTACTAAATAAAACATGGCATATCCAATAAAAGTTGCTTCTAGTATACGCCATCGATTTACTTTATAAAGTCTTGGAATTTTATCTTCGGCAATTTGCTCAATTGGTTGATCAGGTTTGAACCAATCAAATAGTTTTGATAACATTAATAAATCCTGAATGAAGGAATATCTAAATAATTTTAAGTCTTATTTCTTTTATATAATGAAAAATTTAATATAATTTTAATTCCTAGATATTATGATTAACCAGAATTTAATTTTGAATTAATTCATCGTATGTTAAATACATTTCTGGTTGTATTGTTATTGGTCCAAGTAAACCAGAGTTCACTATCTCCCAATTTGATGCATCAAACTTTTTATAAAAAATGTTAACAAAGAAAAACTTTTTCCAATCTTTTTTATTTTTATCTAAATCTCTAATCCGATTTGCCGATAAATTTGTAACTTCTATTTCAAGAAGATTTTCTTCTTTTTTAAGAAATTTACCAATTAACACTTCTTTTGGTTCACTCCAAAGAGTTTCAATGTAATTTCCATTTACATATACTTTTGCACTTTCTCTAACATCACCAAGATTTAATAACCAATTATCACAAGTAAAATTTGGTAAAGTAAAATTCAAAGAATATTTTGCAGTTCCTGCAAAACTCTTCACAAATTCATCATTTAATTCTGTCCAAGAAATTAGCGAATCCATATTTGTAGATTTTGGTTTATTTGGTCCTCCATCAATAAACTCGATTTTCCAATTACTTTTTAGTTCAATTGGTGCGAATGAATTTGTTAAATATTTCCATCTTTCCCCAATAACATTCTTTGAATCAAATGTCTTGACAAAACATGATTGACCTGGTTTTAATTGTAAATATATTTCTTGCTGATTATTATTTTCTCTTTGAGCTGCAACACCCAAATCTTGAATATTAAATGGATTTATAATAATTGCAGATTTAAAGTTAACACTTAGCGGTGACCAATAATTAATGCCTTTATCGGAAAAGTTAGACAAAAAATAATAATGCCCATCTTTATGCTTTTTACGAATAAAATGTAGATCCTTATTATTAAAATTTTCTTTTCTTACATTTTGATTTATCAAATCAGAAATCAAATCATTCGAAATAATAATATTTTTATCATTACTTTCAGCTTGAGTAACTAATTCACTTAACTCCTCTCTTTTTTTATCTATTTCAAAAAATCCGGGAATATCTATAGGTAATAATTCATTGAAAATAATTTTTGCACCTTCGTTTGCAAGCTTAAATAATTTTTTTAAAGTCGAAAGTGGGATAAATTTAACTTGTGGAATTATTATTGTATGATATGAATTTTCACCGATGGATAATTTATCATCAGTAAAAATTACATTTTCTAATTGTTTGTCAGATATATAATCAAAACTAAATCCATTAGATTCTAATGATCGAGCTATTTTACCAAAATCAGAATTTGTAAACCATTCAGTATTATGAACATTAAAAGTCTTAATCAATCTCTCAGGAAACTTATGGAAAAGATCATCTATCGGCCAGTATAATAAAATATCATTATCCGGCTGAGATGATTGTAAAATATTTTGACAATTTGTTACATACTTATTTAATGCAGGCAAATCTTTCCAAATTGTATTTTCTTTTTCAAAATGAGTGGAGGCGTAAAAAATCCAACCTGGCCACTCCGCTTCTTTGGGTGAATAAGCTGATCCGTGGTAAAATACATGATTTATTCCGCTATAAATTAGTTCATCAATCTCAGGCTTTATTTGCGATAAAGAAACTTTATAGTGTTCTCTAAGCCAAGTAGCTGTTTCAGAAGAAACTAATTTTTTTCCGGTTACATTTGCTGCAGAGGATGCAAATTTTAATACTAATGGATTTGGTGGTTCACTTGTTGAATTTTCTTCTTCAATAAATCTTATTCCAGGTATTTTATATTGCCTTGAGCCAAATGTTTCTGTTTCTGGGATATCAGAGGCAGCATATAAATCCAATAAATTAGCTGGAGCACCATGCGCTTGATTTCTTGTTATCCAACCTTTTTTATGTGCCCAATTATTCCATGTTGAAATGTATTTTATATGAAGCTCAGAAATTGTTTTTCTATAATCGGCTTTAATTCTTATTGTATTTTCGTCTGTTGAATCACCAAATAAAATTGGCAAATAATCTAATAAGTCATACCCATTTAATTTCTTAAAATATTTGAATAAACTATCTGAATAATCAGCATTATAATACTCATAAGAATCATGATATTGTGCCCTAAAATTATCCGATATAGAGAAATTTGAAAAAGCTGAATCATATCTTGTTAGATAGTAGTTCATTCCATTTGCAGAAAATGGATCTAGAACCAATCCTTCATTTCCTGGGGCGGCTCTTTTAACTTTTTGACCAGTTCCGTTATAACCTAAAATGTAAACTTTCCAATTTCCTTTTGGAACTTTCCAAGTTAGATTATTGCTGCTATCAATTTTATCATTCAATAATATTTTTTCATTATTTTCACTAAAAGCAACAGATGCAATAATTTTTTCAAATTCAAATTTCTCTGAAACTATTTTATTTTCATTAGCATGAATTATTTTGTATTCTAATCTTTTTGCGGCATATTCTGATGTAACATGAGATCCTCCAAATGGCCAGCCTGTGGTTGTACTCATGTCAACATTAAGATTTAGTTTTCTAGCTTCTTCAATTGTGAAGCTTAACATATTCATCCATTTGGAACTTAGAAAATCAATATATTTTTCTTCTTCTCCCTCCACGCCATAGATAGGAATTATATGAACAGTTCCTATTCCTACTTCAGCAAAATTTTTCAAATTATATAATATGTTAGCTGAATCAACTGCACTTCCCATCCACCACCAATAAACTCCAGGTTTGTTTTCTATTTTCAATTCTGGAAATCGAATCTCTTTTATATTTATTTCTGATCGACAAGAAACAATCAACAAGAGAAAAACTGTATAAAAATATTTCCTATAAATATTCATCCCTCAGATTAAACTTCAGCTAATTCTATTATTTTTTTAATTTTATCAATTCCAGTTTGTGCAACTTCATATGGATCTTGTTTCCAATGTTCTCGATTGAACATTTCAAGAGATAATGTTCCCTTATAATTGATTGTTTTCAAATCTTTAAATAATTGAACAAGTGGCAATATTCCATCCCCAGGATAAATTCTATGTTTATCGCCCTGTTCTTCCCTAGGCGTTTCATTTGAAACATCATTAATATGAAAATTAGCAATTAAGTTTCCATTAATTTTATTCATATTGTTAAATCCAGAATCGCCTCTGAATAAATGAAACGTATCCATAATCAAACATGCATCGGGATTGTTTGTATCTAATGCGACTCCAGCGGCGTGACCAAATTGATATATTCCTTTAAAGAATCCCACAAATTCAAATGCAACTGTAATGCCATATTCTTCTTTTCCAATTTTTAGCAGTTCAGCATATCTTCTAACTAATGTTTGATAATTAATATCTGGTCTATCTGGCGCCGGAATTGCTGCAACATATTTTGAACCAACATCACTTGATCTTCTCATTCTTTCTTTTGTCGCAGGTAACGATTCTAAAAAATCATTATTATTCATTGGCATGCAATCCCACAAACCAATAATATTTGGGACGTATAAATTCTTTTCTAAAATTTGATTACCAAGCTCTTTTAAGCTACCACCATTTTTTTCATAATCTTCTAACTCATTTATCCAGATTTCAATTCCATCATAACCGGCTTTATTTGCCGCATTTATTTTGTCCTCAAGTGTAGCAGGTCTAATTGTACTTGTATTAAGGCAGATTGACCAAGTAGATTTATCATTATTTGAATTTTTAGCTAAATTTATATTACTGCCGGAAAATAATGCCGAACCGGTTATTGCCGATATTTCAAGAAATTTTCTTCTTTTCATTTATTACCCGAAAAATTAGAATTTATATTTTTTATTAATAATTCCATTGTAATACTTGATTAGCTTTTACCAACTCTGTTCTTAATGTTGAATAATTCACATTTTGGACCTCTTGCACATATGATATTGCTAAAGAGGCTGCAATTGTTGCAGATTCTGCTAAAATCATAAATACTGGTTCCATACGGATTGAGCCAAAAGCAATATGTGAAGATGAAAGACAAACCGGAACTAATAAATTTCCACATTCTTCCTTTTTAGGAATAATTGACCTATATGAAATTGGATAAGGTGGGAAACCACCAACTTGTACGTCTCCTTCATTTCTAACATATCCTGTCGAATCAATATAACGCTGAACATTATGTGAATCCATTGTATAAGCTGCTAATCCAACAGGATCATCAATTGTTTCACGACCTTCACAATTATGTTGAGTCATAACATAATCTGAAATCATTCTTCTTGCTTCACGGATATATAATTGATGAGGCCAGTTATTATTATCTACAAATTCATCTTTCGGTAATCCCCACTTATTCATTTCTTCTAAAACATATTTTGGTAACCTTTGATCATTTGATAAAAACCACATTAATCCTTTTTGATAATTTTCGTGTTCTTTAATAATTTCTTCTCGAACTTTGTAATTACCTTCCGGATAATCATAATTCATCCCAATATTATCAGTAGCAAATGCACCCTTATTATTTGTATCTGTTTTATAATTTGGCATTCTTTTGCTTAAATTCATACCATCAAAAACACCTGAGTTTATATATCTCAGTAGAAGTTCATATCTCATTGAATTATAATTTTCAGGTTTTGGAAATGGTATTTGATTTTCTTTATCATCAGTTAAACACATTCTAAAACAGTAAGCTTGAACTCTATGATCACCGTTTCCTTCTATTCCAGGTCCACCGTCATCTTGAATACTTGGAAGAATTCCACTTTTAGGATCTCCGGGAATTACATATGAATCAATATTATTTATAAATTGATGATAAATTGCATTTTTTGTTTGAACACCATTTAATGTTTCGTTATAAATTGAATTTGCTTCACGTCCAACAGTATAACCAACACCGGCTTTTGCCATCAAGTCACCTTCATAAGTGGCATCAATAAATATTTTCCCTTTAAATATTTTCCCGGATTCCATTTCAATATCTGTAATATTGTTTTTATTTTTTTGTACACCGGAGTTTAAGTTTAATCTCTCATTTAAATAAACTTGAACATTTTCTTCTTGAATCATTTCATTAAATATTTTCTCTGCCACATGCGGTTCAAATGTCCACATTGTTCCGATTGTATCTGACTTGGGATTATAATGCTTAAATACTCTTTTATAAAATTCTCTGGAAATTCCACCTATTGCTTTTTTATTACCAATATCAGTAGCACCTAATCCGCCAGATGTTAAACCTCCAAGATGTTTTCCTGGTTCAATAAGAACAACTGAAAAACCAAGGCGCGCAGCTTTTACAGCAGATATTACACCAGCAGAAGTTCCTCCATAAACAACTATATCATATTTATTTTCATTAGCTGAATTAAAGCTGATAAAAAAAATCAACAATAAACTAAATAGTATGTAGTAAAATGATTTCATAATTTTTTACAATTTATTTAATAATCTTTTTATTACAATCTTTGTATTTCAATATTTTTCCACTCGATTTTAATACCACCACCACTATGAATTTGCAGAGCAATAAATCCATAACCTTCACCTATTTTTTCATCAGTAAAATCAACCATTGATTCACCATTTAACCAAGTTTTCACATTATCATCAACTACTCTAATTTTCATTTTATTCCACTCACCCATCTTTAAAATATTTTCTTTTTCATCTGGAATTCTGACTAGCCATCCTCTGCCGTATGATTCATATATTCCGCCTGTATCATGGTTAGGAGGTGCGACTTCAACTTGCCACCCGCTTATTTTCACACCTTCAATAGACGATCTAAAAAATACTCCACTGTTGCCATCTGCATTTTGCTTGAATTCAAGTGAAAGTTCAAAATTTTTAAATTTTTCATTGGTGCTTAAATAACCATATTCTTTATCTGGTCCGCTTTCACAAACTAATAGTCCATCTTGAACATACCACTTTTCGGTACCATTAATTGTCCAACCTGTTAAATCTTTTCCATTAAACAGTGATTCGTAATTGTTATTTTTTACTGCATTTTTACATGAGCATGAATTGAATAACATTAAAATTGAAACTATGGCAAAAAGTTGAACTAAGTTTTTCATAATCTCTCTCTATTTTTAATAATGATTTTATTTTAGAATATCTAAATAAAACACAATGGATATATGGAATCTTGTTAAACAATTTATTCATAAAACATTTATTTGATTTTCTTAATAATTAAATTTTCCTTTGATGGAAGCTCAGGAAATTTATTATGTGGTTCCATTTGATACCAATATGCTACTGAAGCTAAATCATCTTGCAAAGGTAAATAACCATCAGGTCCCCAACCTAAACTTTGTATTGTAATTTTTAAGTCTTCATCAAAACGGATTGGATCTTCAATATGCCAACGATATTGTCCAAAAGCTCCAACATATTCAGCAATTGTGCTATCTTCTACTTGATAAAAACCGGTGTATAAACTGCTAAACTCAGTATAATACATTTTGCCATTTATCTTTCTATCATTATATCCATAAGATCCGCAAAAGTAATCTTCCTCACCAGTGCCGCAAATTGTTGGAAATTCTTTATCTCCATCAATAAAAAATTTAATTTCACCTTCTCCCCACCAACCTGATTTTCTAGCACCATGAGCAAGATAAGTTCCTACATATTGGCCTTTACCTTTTACATTATCTAAAATTGTGAAAACTTCTTTGTAAGGTAATGGATTAACTCTTCTAAATTGCGCATGAAAATATGGTGTCCCAATAATTACTTCCTGTTCTGTATAATCTATTTGATAATAAACGGTCGCTCTTTTTTCTCCTATATTTTCCATAGTAATTTTACACTTTTTTCTGAACGGCATTTGCCAATATGAATTAAAACCGCTTCTTGGATTTACACAAACCGCAAGTGAGCTAATTATTGGTTCATTCATCATTCCCCAACCAGTGGCAAAAAAATCACCTACAGGGACTTCAATTGATGGCTCAGTTTCTTCATCCCAATAAAATCTTAAAATCATTAATCTGTATTCGCCAACCGGAGTCATCCAAATATGATTTATTACTCCGGATTCATTAATTTCACCAAGAGTAAATGTTTGGCCTGGTTCAATGTGAATATATGGATTAACTTTCCATCCTTGACCAAGATTTCTTGCAGCCTTAGCAGCTGTACCTTCTTCTAAGGTAGCCATTCCACCTTTACCTTTTTCACCAGTGAAATTTTCCGGGCTAATTGATCTGGTTTTCGCATCTTTCAAATTAAATAAATTTTTCAGGCTAGTAGTTTGAGCATTAATTGTAGTATAAATACCTATACATACAGAAAATAAGAGTATTAAAATTCTTTTCATTTTAACTCCATATAAATATTTCTATTGAATTAAATTATGATATCTGCCAAGCCAATATGCCAATCTCCAATAAACACCATCACTTTCTGTCATCCCTCCATCACCTTGAACTGCTTGCCATGGATTATTATCCCATCTCATTATTCCTCTTTCACTTGGAGAAACTAATTTATGCGTTTGTAGATCTTCCATAATTGGTTTACGAGTTAAGGAAATATCTTCTCTTTTACTATTATCAACTGTCCATCTAATTAAATCAAGTGGATTATCTTGAAGCAGAAATATTGATCTATCTAGATTAAGTTTATTGTTCGCGAGACCATTGTATTTAAAGTAGAAATATGGATTATCATCATTCTTTAAAGCATCATACCATTTATCAAGACTTTTTTTGTAAAGTTCAATCAACTCTGGGTCGGTTTCATACTTAATTAAAACGGGATAAACTAAAGCTAAAAGCTCATCATCAATGTATGTTCTTCTTGCCGGCAATATTGATTTTGGCTCAATTATATTTTTTTTATAATTGTAATCATTTAGTAATTTGTAATATTCTTTTTGATAATATTCATCTCCAGAGACATGGTAAGCTAATTTCAGATAAGATAATATTTCAATTGAATTAATTCCTCGTTCAACAATCCAATCTTGATTATTATTAATAAATTCTGGTGACCATACTCCCCACTGAGTATGTTTTCCATCGATATCCACAAAAACATAACCGTTGTCAATAATGTAGTTAACAATTTTTGTAATATGATTTTTCACAACTTCTTTTTCATTTTCATCCGCAACTAAATCATAATAATATAAATAACCGTACATGTGTCCGGTTACTTCATCACTGCTTGTCCCTCTTTTCCAATACCATTTTTTATCCTTTGACAAAACCCAGTGTTCTTCTAGTCTACTTCGTCTTGGTTCCTCAACTAACCTTTTTGCCCATTCTCTATCATCAATAATTTCATTTGGATCAGCCATTGTTTTCCAAGTTGATGGAACAACAGTTCTTGCAAAAAATCCATTTGTTTCAGTTACAGTTTGTAAAAATTTTAATGCATCAAATGCTTTTTTTGCGTTTTGCTTAGCTTTGGGATTTTTTGTAACAGCATATCTTAATGATTCCATCACTAAATACATACTTGTATATTGACCATCATTATCATCATCTTTAGGAAAATAATTATTAGTATCACCAGGTGTTAAAAAACGACACTTTTCAACTAAATACGGTTCGCGAATATGTCTTTTCTCAGTAATATTTTTATAATAATTTTCTTTTTGAGCTAATGTCATTTGTCTATTTTTTATTGCACTTACTCCTCCGTCAGTAGCAATCCATGCATTTCCATTTTTATCAAAAGCAATATCATTTACTTTATCATTAATTAGCCATCGGTTACTGTTTCTAACTGACCATAATTTTCCATCATATTTTGCGATACCAAATTCTGTTCCAATCCACATAGTACCATCTGGTCCCTTTGCAACTGTTTTTACCCATGCATTAGGAATACCATCTTTTGGAGTATAACTTTTTATTCTTTTATCATCCTTGTAAACTGTTACTCCGCCTAAACCTCCAATCCATAAATTGCCATCTTGCGAAAATTCAATTCCGAACAAATTATCACTTACTAATTCATCTTCATTTTGAAACAGTTTGAGTTCATTTGCTGTTTTGTGATATAACCCTTTTCCAGTTGCTAAATAATATCCGTTTTTAATATCTGGTATAAATGCTCTAATTTGTCTTGAAGTTTTTAACTTTTCGCTTATCCAAGAACTTTTATGATTTGTATATATTGAAGAAATTGTTATTGCAGTTATTTGATTATTAACTTTATTTACAACTACAGTTGGTTCCTTAATTTCTTCAATCTTTTTTAGATTATTTATATTTCCATGATATAAACCATTCCATGCCGCAATCCATAATTCACCTTTGCTGTCAATGAATAAATCATTAATTGGACCTTGATTTTCTTCATTAAGTCGCGGCATCCACTTTTTATCTTTTTCATTCAAAGTAAATAGACCATCTGCAGTCCCCGCCCAAACATTATCTGATTTATCAACCACAATTGTTCTAACATTAATATTTTCATTATTATTGAAAGGATAGTCAATTTTGTATTCTTGAATAAATGGGGTTTCTTTATATTGCCCAAATAAATTAAGAGATATGAAAATTGTTAAAAAAATAAATACATGTTTAAATTTCATTGTGACCTTCTTAATTATATACAAACTCTTTTGCCTAATTTTGCACTTTCAAATATTTTATCAATAATTATCATGTTATTAAATGAATCATCTAATGATATTATTGGATCTTTATTTTCTAAAATACTATTTGAAAAAGAGCTAACTTCAATTTCATATTGATTACATTTTTCAATCTTGATAATTTCTTTAACGTTATTTTTATAAACATAAATTTCTGATTCCTTATCATTCTTAGGATTAAATGGAATAGGTAATTCTAAAATTCCTTTTGTTCCAAAAATCTTAACGTTCTGATTTTCATAAATTCTAATTGAACTGAAAAATTGAGATTTTCCTTCTTTAAATTCTAAAGTACAAGTCGTAGTAGTATCTATTCCCAATTTCGAATCAATTTCCATTTCAGCAAATAGTGATTTAGGCTCTTCATTAAATAAAAGTCGGCTTATAGAAACTGGATAACATCCAATATCAAATAGACTTCCACCACCATATTCTTTAGTATTTACAATACTTTCAGCATTGTCATCATAAAATGAAAATGAAGATTGAATTAATTTTAGTTCACCTATTTCTCCTTTTTCAATTAATTCCTTTACCTTTTTCCACTGAGGATGAAGTTTGTACATAAAGGCTTCCATGATTTTCAAACTCGGATACTTTTTCTTCTCTTCAATAATTATTTTAACATCTTCACTTTTTAAGCAAATAGGTTTTTCTACTAAAACATGTTTTCCTTTCTGCAAAGCTTTTAATGTATATTCAAGATGCAAATGATTTGGCAGTGGAATATAAACAGCATCAATTTGGGGATCACTTAACAATTCATCATAGCTTCCAAAATATTTCGGAATTTTATAATTATTTGCAATTTCTTTGGCTTTTTCAATATTTCTGGAAGCAATAGCTATTAATTCTGAGTTTTTACTTTGCTTTATAGCAGGTATCAATTGCTCCTTAGCAATTGTGGCTGTTCCTAATATTCCCCAATTTATTTTTGATTTCATAATTTCAAACTTTTCCTATTCATAAATTTCATCAGGTTTTATCGTATCTAACTCAACTAAAAACTTTGAGATTTCATTTGTAATAAATTCAAAATATTTTTGTCCTTTCTCAGCTGAAGCTTTTTTAGGATTACCGACACCAGTATCCTCAGTTACTTTTGTCCAATTACGAGGAGCCCAAGCCCATTTTTCATTAAATGCATTAATTTTGAATTTTTTAGATAGTCCATCTCCGGCTTCACTCAACGGTAAAACTAAATTAGGGAATAGATACATCATTAAGCTAGTTTCCATTTCATGTGCATGATCGCCGCTTTCTTCAAAAAAATCGTTGTTATTTCCTATTCCATACCAATTAACAACTGTTAAGAATATATTTGTATTTTTCTGTAATTCCCTAATCATCTGCTTAAAATCATTACCGCCATGACTATTAAGTATTACAAATTTTTTAATATTATGATTTTCTAAGCTTTCAATAACATCCTTTAAAATTATGAATTGCGTAGAAGGGTTTAAGTTTATAGTAAGTTTAATATCTAACTGCTGAGTATTAACTCCAAACGGAATTGCTGGAAGAACAATTACCTTTGTACCTTTAGTCCAAGCTTTTTCAGCGGAGGTTTCTGAAATTTTTTCAGATTCATAAATATCTGTTCCAAATGGTAAATGATAATTATGTGCTTCGGTTGCTCCCCAAGGTAAAACAGCAATATTGTAATTTGTTTCTTTTATATTTTTCCAGTTATTTTCTTTTAATAAAAATGGTTTCACGTACATCAGCATCCTTATATTTATTTAATTTTATATCCATACAAAACCGGAGATGAATCTGCTCCCCAGTCATCTGAATTATAATAATCACTCGAAGCTTCAACACCTACAGCAATGTCAATTATACTTCCTTTACTTAGAATTGGATTACCATTAACATCTTTAAGAAATCCTTTTAGTTCAACTTTCATTTCAACTTCAGATGCATCGGCAGAAAGAGCTATTATAATATCTTCACTTGTACCTTCAGTATAATCATGAGTAATATATCTTTTCCCATCCCTATTTACATATTCAATTTTATATTTATCTCTTTTATTTCCATTTCTATCCGTTGCAGAATAAAAAGAAGGACCTAATTCTAATTTACCTTCTAAAACTTCTTTCTCTGCACCAACTCCAGAAAAACCGAAAAAAGTTTTTACAAATTTATTTCCTATAAATTCAAATTGAGCTTCACAATCATCACCAATCGGAATACCAAAATAACAATTATCATCTCTGGTTGGCGAGTAGCCAGTATTGGGATTTGAATCAACATCAATGTAAGCATACCAGTAATATCTTCCCTTCTCACCGGTTCTTCCATGAGCTCCGACTACTCTTGAATATAAATAAAGATATTTGTCATCATTAGTAACTTTGAATTCTAGCAGATCAGTATCTGGATTAGGATAAAGATAAGAAATTCTATCACCTTTGAAATCTGATGTACCTTTTACATTGTGCCAGTCATTAAACTTTCCGTCAATTTCTATATCACTCTTAATAACTTCAAGATTTTCATATTCCGTGGAAATAGTTTTAATTTCCTGAATTACTATATCATCATTGACTAATGAAATTCTATTTGAAAATTTTCCTTCTAATATGAATGTTTCAATTTCTCCATTCCCAGGTTGAATACAGCCTTTTATTAATTCCGGGCGATAAGAATTTATTACATCAATAATATCAGATTCCAATATCTTACACTCAGATATTTTTATTACTTGATCACTAACTTTTGCATTTAAGATTAAAGTCATTCCTTTTTCATCAATTAAAATATCAAACTGCATATTCTGCAAATGGTTTCCGATTTCATTTGATATTTGTATAGGTAAATATTCATCAGTTTTTTCCTCAACAATATCATTTGAATTTTGGGTAATTTGCAAAAGTTTGAATGAGAAAGGATCAAATAATATTTCATCCGGAGGAATGTTTAAGATTGGGAATTGCTCGGCAAATTGCTGTTCAATTGGTCTTATAAAATTGTTTTCTAAATCAATTTTTCCTACTGGTCTCTCATTATACTTTGATGAATATCCGCCAACGATTAAATTATTGTTTTCAAGATAAACTCTTCCATCCCAAATATTTTCAGCACTATTTTGAGATTTATATTTTTTAATTCGTTGAATATAGAAATCAACATTTAATATTTCTGCTAATTTAATCTCATTAATTTTATTATTTGAATATGATATTTGCTTTTTATCAATCGTAATTTTGAAGATTGGAATAATCTCATTTGAAATTATGTTTTTTACTATTCCATTATTCTTTAAAAATATCTCATGCGTTGGAATGCCTTGATTATTAAGATATTTCGATTTGAGCACTTCAATTGGATTTTTTTGATAAATGTGTTCATCAAAGTTAACACCAGAAACTGAATAATTCTGACCGAAACTGTACGAACAAATAAATATAAAATTTATAAAGCTTAAATAAATTTTTCTAATATTCATATTATCCCACAGAACTCATTTAAAAAATTAATAATTACTTGGATCCCAAATTGTTGCCGCTATATATCTTTCAGGTTTAAGCTTATCTTGAAAATAATAAACTGTTACTATTTTTCCGTCAAGTCTTTGAACTGACCTAACATAACCAATATCTCTTCCCGAACCATCTTGCCTTAATGTAATTGGATCAGTCCAAGTCTGACCTTTATCATTACTAAATTTAGCGTATATTCCAAATGGTTCTGCTCTGTAACCATATGTCAAACAGAGTCTTCCATCTTTAAGTTTTATCAAACTTGGCGGATTTCCTTCACCTAATGTTTTAACGGGCGGATTTAACAATTTCCATGATTTACCTGAATCATTACTTTTATATGCATCAATCCATCTTAATGTATCTTCACGTCTTCTAATAGTTGTAATATATTCGTTTTCATTTAATTTTATAGTTGAAGGCATTATTCCAAATCCTGTTGGAACTTCTCCAATTAAAGAAAATAATTGCCATGAAATTCCGCCATCTTTTGTTATTGCAGAAAACGGTCTCCCCTCATTATTATTTTCTTTGGATAATGTTAAAAAGGCAGTACATGTTGAATCATTCTGGATTATATAATCTGTACGTGCCATAATGTTTGTAAAGTCATCCACTTTTAAATTAAATGGTCCATTCCATTTCTGACCTCGATCATAAGAATAATAGAAAAGTGAAGGTCCTGTATTATAATCCAACATTCTAAAAGTAAGAGCTAAATTTTTATTGGAAAAATGAATTGGTTCATCTAATTCGATAGGTTCTTTTTTGTTTGGATAATCCGGTTCAGTTCCATGTAAACCTGAACCTCTGGCAGTAAGTATTCCATCAACTGAAGGATCTTCTAGTTCCCAAGTTTCACCACCATCCAAGCTTCTTGCAAACAGTGATTCTTCAGGTCGTTCTCTATCAATATTATGTTGAGTTGTTCCAAGATCTTTATGATAGCCTCTTGCAAAACCGACTAATATTTCATCTCCCCAAATCCAAATTCCATTATTAGCCGGCCAACCTGCAAATCTTCCAGATTCATAATAAATCTCAATATGTTTTAAAGATTCACTTTTTTTACATGCAGAAATTAAAAATCCTAATAATGCTAATAGGTATAATATATTTTTAATTTTCATTTTTCCCTGAACTTTATTTTCTAATTTTTATATCATCTAAAAAATACATTTGCTGGAACTACTTGTTTTTCCGTATTTGGGCCTTTATATTGTAATTCCAATCCTTTACCACCTCCAGCTTGAAAATAATAAACTTGAATTATATGTTTTCCCGCAGTGAGGTTTATTTGTCCAGAATCACCAGAAAATCCATGTAAATCATCTGCATTAACAACTAGTTTATTATCAATCCATAATTTGCTGCCATCATTAGAACTTAAATAAAATGTATATAATCCTTCATGTTTAATTTCAATTTTTCCATTAAAAATTATTCCGAATTTATCATCTAGAACTTTAAACTGATCTAAATTAATGTCAAAAACTTTTCCGGATTTTTGCGGAACTAGTTTTGAGAAGTCAGGTAGCTTGTACCAAGCTCCTAAATAATATTTGTAATTAAGTCCATTCTTAACTGAATCAACAAATACAATTCTATTAGTTTGTGTAAAACCGGAATCATTATTATTTCTGTAGACTTTAGCTTTTATTACTGCACTTTCCTTAAGAGTAAATGGTTTTGAAAAACGTAAGGATTTTTTGTTTGGCTCACTGCCATCTAGGGTATATCTAATTTCAGAATTTTTTGAATATTGACGAATATTAATTCTTACACTATCTGGAGAGTATAAAATTGAATCCGCAGGATCAATTACTGGAATTGACACCATTGGAGATTTAATAAATTCACTAATGTTTTTAACTACAAAATTATAATTTCCAGAAGGTGCACTAAATTTCAAGAATTTATTTTCAATTCCTTCATATTTCACTTCAGAATTTTCAATTTCGTATTTTGTACTTTTATCACCTGGTAGATAAATTGTAGCATAAGTATTAGGAGGAATCGAAACATTTAATTTTAAATTTCCGCTTCTATAAACCCAATTACTTTTAATGTCACCGTACAATGACGAATAAGAAGAATTCACAAAATCTAATTCATCAACTAAAGTAGGCTTAATAATTATATGTTCAAAACCTGGATTATCAGGATCAGGATTAATACCGCCTAAAGTTTGAAAAAACCATGCGCACACACTTCCAAACATTGGATGACTATGTGAATCATTGCCTAACCAAGTTTCCCATATTGATGTTGCACCTCTTTCAATATTATAACCGAAGCTAGGGTAATCTCTTCTATTCATAACTGTGTAAGCTAAATCTGCTCTACCGAATTTTGTAAGAACTTCCAATAAATATGGAGTTGCCATCATGCCGGTATCAAAATGACCTTTAGAATTTACCTCTATATTATAAACAAGTTTTTCAAATACTTTATTTTCATATTCAGCTGGGACTAAACCAAATGCTAAGGGAAAAATATTTGCCCCTTGCCTTCCAATTGAATAGTTATTAGTTGTAGGATCAAAAAACTCATTATTAAAAGCGATCTTTGTTTTATTTGCTTTTTCGGAATAATATTTTGAATCATCAGATTTGTCTAAAACATTTGCAATTTTTGACATCAATGTTAAATCATAAAAATAATATGCGGAGCTCACTAATGACGGTGGAACTTCTGTTTTTGTCGGTGGTACCCATTCACCTAATTCTTTTTCTATAATCAAACCATTTTTATCAGTAATTGAATTAAGATAATCTAAATATTTTTTCATCCCATCATAATGATTAGCTAGAATTTGTGAATCACCATAATATAAATACATATACCACGGAATTATAATATATGCTGAGCCCCAGGGAGTTCCCCCGCCTCCACTATGATATGGAACCGTATTTGGAACATAACCAGTTTCTTTATTTTGTGCATCAGAAATATCATTGAGCCATTTTGTATAAAAACTATGCATGTCAAAATTATAAATTGCAGCCTGAGCAGAAATTTGTCCATCTCCAGTGTAGCCTCGTCTTTCGCGATGGGGACAATCTGTTGGAACTCCACCATGCATATTTCCTAATTGTGTTTTTCTGTAATCATTTTCTATTCTGTTAAACAACTGATTTGAGCATTCAAAACTACCTGCAGATTCTACATCTGTATTTACAATTCTTCCTACAATATTTTCTAAAGTTAATGGAATAGTGGGACTTTCTACTTCAACAAATCTGAATGCGTGCCATGTAAATCTTGGTTCCCAAGTTTCAAAATCATCTCCCTTAAAAATATAAGTATCACTCTGCTCAAACGAATTACCGCTATCTTCATAAAAAGTTAATTTTACTTGGTCACCTTTTTTACCTTTAATTTTAAGTTTTACCCAACCGGAAAACATTGTCCCAAAATCGTATTTGAAAATTCCCTCTCTTAACTTTACAATTGAAATTGGTTTGATAGTTTTAATAATTCTATCTGGTGGAGACATTTGGGTGTTTAGTTCACCATCTGGAGTCCTAACAATTTTGGCATTAATCCATTTATTATCATCAAAATTATTTAGATTCCAATTTGGATTTTCTAATCGAGCATTATAAATTTCTCCGTGATAAAGATTATTATCAATAATTGGTCCGGTGCTAATTTTCCAAGTTTCATCACTTACAATTTTATACTTTGTCCTATCTACATATTCAATTTCTAATTGTGCAAATAGCCTTGGAGTATCGAATGATAACGGTAAATATTCTTCCCTTTCGTTTTGATAATACCAGCCATTGCCTAAAATTACAGAGATTACATTTTCACCTTCTTGTAAATATTTTTTTACATCAAACGTATTATAAAGTATTCTGGTTGACATATTTGCAATTCTACCATTTTCAAATTTGTCAACTTGCCTTCTATCATAATTCGTTTGATTAGGTGATAAAACATAGTCCCCCACTTTTTTACCGTTCAAGTATTGTTCATAATAACCCAGGCCGGTTATATAAATTCTGGCAGTTTTTATTTTCTTCTTAACTTTGAATTTTTTGCGAAGGTAAATTGCCGGATTTAATTGTCCAACTGTTATTTCTTTTTGTTCATCTCTTCCAATCCATTTTGCATTCCAGTCTAATTGATTTAGCAAACCCATTTCCCAATAATTATTCTCACTCCAATTTGATGCAATATTTCTTTCATCCCATATTCTAACTTTCCAAAAAACTCTTTGACGAGATTTTAGTTCTTTTCCCAAATATTTTATATGAATTGATTCATCAGATAATACTTTCTTTGAATCCCAGATGTCTCCAATTTCATTATTTAGCTTATCTAAACTACTGGAAACAATTATTTGATATGCTTTTTGATTTACGTTATTTAAATTGGATTTTATTTCCCAACTTAAGCGTGGAGTAATAATATCAATACCAATGGGATTTTCAAGATACTCACATTTCAATTTTACAATTGAAATTTTATCATCATAATTTGAGCATGAGAAAAAAAATAAAAGAAGGATACCTAAAAATAAAAACCTGATATATTTTAATTTTTTAAATGTCATATTGAATATTTACTTAAGGTGTCTATCTGCAAAATTTAAATACTGTTCCCAATCATATTTTGTCACGTCATGGCTGCCAGAACGAATGTGATATCCATATTTACCTATAATCTTTGGCTGATTTAATTCAGGTAGTTTTGGTGATCCAAACACATCTTGATTATAAAGTTGATAAACCGGAGTTGAATAATACATTGATAAGTATTCACCTAGAGGATCAGCCCACAAGTCACTTTCAGCGCTTGCGACATATATAGGTCTTGGTGCAATTAGAGCAATTAACATATTTTGATCTATTGGCAATAGTTCTTCTTGGTTATTAAATTTGTGGAAATTTTTGCAGAACCAATGTGGAAATGCCGTATTAATGTTTGTTAATCTTTCACCGGATTTTCTTCTTGATAAAGCTGCACCTCCGCAGCCTGAGTTATTCGAAATTACCATCGCAAATCTTTGATCAATAGCTCCAGCCCATAATGCAGTTTTGCCTAACCTTGAATGACCAAAAACAATAATTTTATTTTTATCAACATCTTTATCGGTTTCAAAATAATCCATTGCTTTTGACAATCCGAATGCCCAAGCTGATATTGATCCCCACTCATCACCGGTAATTTTATGATTTTGATCTAAAACTAATTTATGAATTCCATTTTGAAAACCGTCGTCAAAATCCGGATCGATATCACCATAATAAATATTAGCTAGTCCATATCCTCTTTCTAAAATTCTTTCAACCGGCCATCTGTTTGATCTAACGCCTCTGGATAAATGATTAGCCTTATTATTTTCAATGCAAAATTGAACATTATTTGCAACCCAGCTTGAAGATATTGAAATACTTGTGTCAGCATGAATTGTGTGATTCCCATAAAAATTCATACCTAAAAATAAGGGTACAGGTTTATCTACATTATTTGGGAGTAAAATTAATGTTGTAGCAACGAGTGAATCACTTTGATTATAAAAGATAGTTTCTATTTCCTTTAAAGTTGCCTTGCCGCATAAGGCATTTTTAATTTCTTTTTTTACGCTGAATTTTACTTCAATATTATTAGGAATTTTACCATAAACATTATTTTCAAATAGTTCTAATACTTCATTTCTTCTAATTGATTCCCATTCATCAGATGTGCTTATTTTATTACCATTATATGATTTTAATAAATCTGATAAATTAAAAAAGAGCGAATCATTTTGCTGTGCTGAATTTTCTAAAAATAAGAGTAAACTAATTAAACTAATACAAACTATTTTTTTCATAACATATTTAATCTTTATTTCAAATTTAAATACTTAATTACTGCTTCATCACCAATTAATGCATCAGCTGGCCGTGGATTTTCATCATTAAATACTCTAAGTTTTTCAGGTGGTAAAATTGTTACAAAATCTTCTTGAATTGTGTTTTTAAAATTGACCTTACTCATATTTAGATTTAAATGGTATGCAAGAAAGATATACGCAGCTGATCTTTTAGAATAACCATAATCATGTTTTTCTGCCGGAAAGTGAACATTCTCAACTTTATGTTCGGCATTATAAAGTGAATATACTTTTTGAATATAAGGATATTCTATTCTTGGTGTGTTCCTTGTCCAATCGGCTCCATCAGAAATTAACAACAAAGGCCTGGGTGCAGCTAATGCAGCAACTTCAACATTATTAGTTTGGAAATCTTTTGTTTTGTGGACCGGCATTCCGCTTTCACAAACACAGCCTCCAAAAAAGTGGGCTGAAACTTGAACTGTTGGAACAGCAACTTTTATTCTATTATCTATTGCGGTTAACATAAATGTTTGTGTTCCGCCGCCGGAACCTCCGGTCATTCCAATTCTATCTGAATCAACATCAGGTCTGGAAAGTAAATATTCTAAAACTCTACGACTATTCCATGTTTGTAGTAAAAGTGCAATCGGCATTTTATGATTTATTTGATTTGATTCAGCATAACCAACCATATCATAAGCTAAAACAATAGCTCCCATTTTAGCTAAAGTAGCACATCTAGATTGAACGTCTTCCTTTAGTCTTTTATCCTGCATATGTCCATGCGGACAAAGTACAGCCGCATTTTTTTCTGAAGGTTCTGTTGGTCTATATATATTGCCGGTTATGTAAAATCCCGGAAAACTTTCCAATGCCACGTTTTCTACAATATATCCGTCCATTATTTTAGGGTCACGAATAATAGTATTAAAATTCTCCTCAATTTTTGGCATTTGATCAAGCTTCATTCCTTTAATTATTCCATTACGAATTTTATCAGCTCTAGTTTCCCAAGAAGTTAAATCATTCCACTGAGATGCAAATTCTTTCATTTTTAAATTAGCTTCGTCTTCAGTCCAATATCTCCCCATACAGAGAAAATTTTCCTGAGAATAGGAAAATGATGAGATTAATAATGTAATAACCAAAATTATTTTTTTAGTCATGATATTTCCTCAAATAAAATATTTACTTATTAATTTTATTTTTTATTTCCTCAATTCTTTTAACAGTCAACACAGTTAATTCATTTTGATCACTTTCTGAATTCACGCTTAGAACAGTATTATTTATTTTAACAATATCCTTTTCATCAGTTCTGTTATATCTAATAGGTGGAATGTTTTCTCCACACATTAAAATATTATTTTCAACTATATTTTTGGATGCTTTATGGAATCTAATTGGTGAGCGGGCAATATTATAAATAATATTATTACTGACTTCTAATTCCGTAATTCCTTCATCCAAAAACATTCCATTGCTTTCAGCTCTGCCGGCATTTATTGTTACATCATGAATAATATTATTTGTGATTTTACTTCCGGGCTGTTTTCCTAAAAAGTAAATTCCGCCGCCATCACTTAATTTATTCATTACATGATGAATATAATTTGAATTGATAAAATTATTTTTTGAAGGAGTTGAAATAGTATCCCACATCCAACCAATTGAAATACCGGTATATGGCAAATCTCTAATTTCATTTCCTTCAATTACCGTATTTGAAACCAATCCAGCCCAAATACCAACTGCTCCATAAAATTGTGTACCGCAATTTTCAATAAGAGAATTTGTTATCGCGTTATTAAATGAAACTTCTTTCGGATTAGATTTCCACCACGGAATGTTATCTACTAATCTATCTTGACCTTCTCCAATTGCAACGCCATTGCCGGAAATATCATGAATATACGAATTAGTAATTTTACAATTTTTGTTATTTTCTCTAATCCAAATTCCGGTTCCGCCAGTATGTCTAATTTCACAATTTTCAAAAATTACATTATTTGCATAATCAATTTCAATTGCTCCAGGTAGTTTACTCCATTTTAAATCTTTGCTTTCACGACTATCAAACATGCATGCTTGAATTCCACCATAACCTTTTTCGGGCAAATCCCAATTTGTATGTTCAAAAACAATATTCCTAAAATTCAAATAACCATCATCTAAATTTTTATTACCTATAATTTGAATTAGTTTATCAGATACTGGAATTACAACTTCCATTTCATTAATATTTTCATTCGGCAAAGGATAATAGTAAATTTTTCTAATTTCAAAATCACAGTACCATTCACCTGGTGAATCACAAAACTCGATAGCATTTTCTAGAAAGTAGCGTGGATTTTTTTCCCAATTAGAAATTGTAAAAAATGATGGTGATCTTGCACCAATTGAATCAACAACTTTTAAATTTAGTTTTTTCCAATCAATTTCTTTTACATTTGTTCTTGAAATTGACCAATCATGAAATAAAACTAACTCGAGATTTTTGATATCTTTTACTATTGGGAAATCATCCTCTTTAAAATAGAAATTAGTTCTATCATCATCACCAGCTTTAACAATTCTTAAATATGTACTATCCGGATGTTTAGCTCTTTGTGAACGTTTACCATTAATAAATAATGATCTAAATTTGCCTTTATAATCAGAAGGCAAATCGAGCGACCAAAGTCCGTTTTTTTCTTTTTCCCAATTTGTGGTAATTCTTATTCCACCAGAGATAATTGGTTTTTCTAATGAGTTTGTTTTCCAATCAATGGGATTTTCTTTATTTCCCAAATTTTTAGAATTAAAAATTAGCGGTTTTGTTAAATAATAATTCCCCCTAGCAATATTTACTGTAATAGGAATTTCACCAGAATAACTTTTAGTTATTTCAACAACTTTTTGTAAAGTAGCAATTGGATTTTCAATATCACCGAATGAACCATCATTCCCATCCGGTGAAATATATATTTGTAATTCTTCTTTTCCGCATCCAAAAAGAATGAAGAATAAAAATAGAATTACTTTTATTATGGAACTGTTTTGTTTCATAATATTTTTATATAATTCTTTTTATTCTTGGTTCCATAGTAGTTAATTCTGCAGTTTTAATTGGTTCACCAGACTCAATACTTTTTCTTGCTGCAATTCCAATTAAAATTGACATAACACCATCTCTTAGACCTGCTGCTCTATCAAAAGGATCTTTTACTTCAGGATCTCTAAAAATTTTATCTTGTAATCTGCTATCACCGCCTCCATGTCCGCCTCTTTCAATTGGAACTTTTACGGTTTCATAATCCTTCCATAATTTATGAACAATAATTGGTTCAAACTCAGCTTTATCATCACCGCTTTGATCCATTTCTCTGGCATGCATTTCAGCTTGACTTACATTAACACTTTTCATAAATGGAATATCTAACCAAGCATCTATTCTTCCTTCGGTTCCATTTAAGGCAACCTTCCAGCCTTCGTATGGAGAATAAGTTGTTAATGAGTAATTCAGTATTACATTATTTTTGTACTTCACTTGTGCAGACATTTTATCATAAATATTAATCTCTTTTCTAAATAGACAATTATCACGAATGTATCCGTCATAATTTTCATTATTTACATACAAATCCATATCGCGTTTGCTTTCTGTAATATCCCAATAAAATTTGCATTCGGATTTATGAGAACATGTTCTGCATTTATCTCCTCTAAAAGGACCATTTTCACCATAATATTCAAGGTCCCCATATGCAAATACTTCTGCCGGATCTGAATCAATCCACCAATTTAAAAGATCAAAATGATGTGTAGCTTTGTGAATCCATAGTGTTCCACTGCTGTTTCTTAACCCATGCCATCTTCTAAAATATGAAGCTCCATGATAAGTATTCAAATACCAATGAAAATCAACAGATCTTAATTCACCAATTGAATTCTTCATTAATAATTCTTTAACTTTTGTTGGATAAGGACTCCAGCGATAATTAAATCCAACTATTAATTTTTTATTTGAACGTTCTTCTGCATCAATAATTGCCTGACATTTATCCTCATCAATTGTTAAAGGTTTTTCTGTAAGTACATCACATCCCATATCTAAACCTTTAATAATAAATTCGTGATGAGTAGAATCTTTTGTTGTAACAATTACTAAATCAGGTTTCGTTTCCATAATCATCTTTTCAAAGTTGGTAAATGTTGGACAATTTACACCAATATATTTTTTACCATATTCTAATCTTCCCGGATTAATATCTGATAAACCAACAAACTCAATTATATCAGAATAATTTTCAACGAGTCTTTTTCCCCAAAAACTTGTACCTCTAACTCCTGTACCGACTAATACAACTTTTAATTTTTTATCAGGTCCAAATGCAAATGAGTTAATTGGTAAAACACTGCTGGCTGCAAGCATACTAACTGATTGTAAAAATTTCCGTCTTGTTAAATTCATTGTAATTTCTCCTCACTTTGTAAATAATACTTAGTAATTTATTTTCCTATTTTATCAATCCGTGATATCTGGCCATGTAATAAGGCAGTAAATAAATCGTGCCTTCGTTTTCTGTATAACCGTTTCCTTCGTTTGAATCAATTACAAATCCATCTCTATCTAACCTTACATGGCACCTTTCATCTATCGGAAGAGCTTTACTATCAACAACACTCCAACCAACTTTTAAGTTATGCTCTTTAGCATACTCAAAAACATTTTCTGTTCTTATTGGATCAATTGGTCTCCATCCCTCATTTACTAATTGACCTGGAGTAAAATCAAACTGTATATCAAGCCGATGTCTATTATCCATTTGATAACCAATTAAATCTAAAGGTAATCTTTCAAGTGTTTCAATGATATCTTCAATTTTGAAATCAGTTTTATAAAATTGTTTAGCAGTGTATTCTGAATAAGTCCCGGCTTCAGGGAAATACTTACCTGTATTATAAATTCCTTCATCAACCATTTTGTTAAATTTGATAGCCTGTGCTGCATAAAGTACATTCCAAAATGCACTTTTTTGTTTACTTATATGCAGCCATGAATTATCAAGGCTTTCTCTATACATCATTATTAATTCCGGATCTGTTTCATAATTAAGCAATCCGTACATACTCATTAAACAAAGATTATTATCCCAGGGAACAACATCTTCAGGAGGGAAAAACATTTTTGACAGCATTGCATTTATATGATAATTATATTTATCTCTTAACAATTTTGCTGTTTCTAAATATTTCTGATCACCGGTAACATGATGAGCAACATTTAAAAAAGAAAGCATCATCATGGAGTTTAAACCTCTTTGATCCCAACCCCAAACCGAATTAAAAAATTCCGGTGAAAAATTTGCCCATCTAGTCGGTTTTCCATCATGATCTACTAATTTAAATCCATGTCTAATCAAGTGATCAGTAATGGCGGCAACGACTTCTTTAACTGGTGCTTTTTCTTCATCTGTTTCAGCTACTAAATCATAATAAACTGCATAAAAGAAAAAGTGACCGGCAAGTTCATCAGAACTTGTATCACATTTCCACAAATATTTACCATCTTTACTTTCAGGAAATCTAGGTAATATATCTTTCCAGAAAGGATCTTCTTCCTGCTTCTTTATATTGTAAGCATGACTGTACTGTTCATTTACAGGATCTGGCCAATCTTTGGGTATTATTACTCTTGCAGGAAATCCTTCTTCGTGTGTAATATCAACCAACCATTTACATGCTTCAAAACTGCGCTTGGCTAATTTTTTAGCTTCATCACTTTTTGTAACAGCAAATCTGTAGGCTTGTGCGGCTCCATACATTGCCGTATACATTCCGTCATTATCAGAAATATCAAATCTCCAAGAATCAATATCAAACCGTTCATTTAATCTGTTTTGAGCTACAAATCCCATTCTGTTATGTCTTGTTTCAACTTGATTAGTAAAATAATCAGCTTTCTCATCTAATGTCATTTCAACATTTTCAATTCTGCTTACACCTTTATTTGTTGCAATCCAAACATTGTTGCGTGTATCAACTGTTATATCATTTACATAATCATCCGGCATCCATCTTCTACTGAAACGATAATAAAATTTATTTCCATCAGATCTTATTGCACCTTTCTCCGTACCAAACCAAACATCTCCAAAATCATTAACAGCTATACAAGTAAAATTTTTATATGGTAATCCTTCTCTTCCTGTAAACAGATGCCATTCACTATGTTCCAAATAACCAACACCTTCATTCGCACCAAACCATAATCTATTCTTAGAATCAACTGCTAAAACTTTTACATTTCTTAACTTCCAACTGTATTTTTTATCGGCTGGATATACTTCAATCCATTTATTACTCTTATCACTCTTTTGATACAAGCCATAATCTGTGCCGATAAATTCACTTCCATTGTGTTTCACATTTGATAGTATAGGTAAGTTAAAATCCGGAATTTTAATATTTTCTTTTTTCCGATATTCATTTTTAATATTAGATTTCCATTCTTTACCATTAAATATAAATTCACCTTTTTCAGTCAATGCTATTGGTTTGTTTTGTCTGTTCAAAATTATTTTTAAAACATTAACTTCAGGTAAGCCATTTTTTTCGGTAAAAACTGTTGCAACTTCTTGAATAAAAATATCAGTACCTTTTATTTGGGCCACTATTAGAGAGCTTAATAAAAGATAAAAGAAAAGGACTATTCTCATTTTGTTTCCTAAATTATTATTGATTTTTTAGAAATTGATTTTGAACTTACATCTTCCAAGCCTTGTTTAATTTCATTTATATCATGAACCAAATTTTTACTAAAAATGGAAATATCAGAACTGTGCAAAATTATGTTCATACCTAAATTGCCCCATTTAATTTGGTATGATGGTTCTTCTGATAAATGAATACCAACAGGAATATTTTTCTTTGCAGCTTTATTTATTATTTGTTTAACAGCTTTCTCAAATTTTGGATGATCATATTCTTCTGAAATTCCCATACTGCAGGATAAATCGTGAGGTCCAATTATTATTCCGTCTATTCCATCTACAGATAATATTTGTGATAAATTTTTAACTGCTGGTTCACTTTCAATATTTATAAACAGCAAATTGTTTTTACATCTTTCATCAATATATTTTTTTAATTTCGGAGTAATACTCTTAGGATCATCTAAAAATTGATTTAACTTTTTGCCTTTTATTGGTCTTAATTTAGTTGCACCAACAAGTTCTTTAACTTGCTCTTTAGTCTCAATATATGGGACTAAAATTCCAACTGCTCCTCCATCTAATACTGTGCAGGCTGTATAAGGATCGGGAGATGGAATTCTTACAATTGGATTTAAATTTAGCGCAGAATATAACATACACATTTCTGAAACTGTTTCTCTGCCTAATGGAATATGTTCAGTATCTATAAATACGAAATCTAAATTTGCACTTCTGACTGCATTGCTCCAAATTTTTGATGGTGATACAATTGCAGTTCCATATATTTTTTTACCAGACTGTAATTTCTCTTTTAGTTTTTGCATTATTATTCTCAGAAATTTTATTCGAATTTAATGCTGAATATATCAGCATCACTAAGAGTGAATTTTAACTTAATCGGAATTCCATTTAATTCATTCAAATCGCTATAGTTTTTCCATGCCACGGTTTTTGAAATTTCGTTGCCAATAATTTCAATAGAATTTATTTCTTCAAATCCATTAATTGGAATACCGTTTTTATCTTGAATTTCAATTTTAACAAATCCTGCCGCAGATGTAGAAAAATTTAAAACCAAATTATTACCATTAAATAAAAATGGTTTTGTAATCAATTCTCCAACTTTATAATCTGCATGAACGGAACTAAATCCATCAATTCTTAATGAATAACGTCTTAAGTGCGCGGTTGGCTGTGCGTAATTTTGATTTACATAAATTGACATTTCTTTTGAATTTGTTTGAACTACATTCAGAGTTGGATAATTTGATCTTGACACCCAATTTTCCAAACCAATTCCAGGCCTGATAAAAGCTTCAAGAAATGTTCTGTCATATAAATTGCCTCCGCGAGAAGTCATTAAAATTGCATCAGAACAATCTTTAAAATATTTTGGGTTAACATTTAAGCGTTCAGCTTCGTGAGAGGTTAAAACTTGTCTGCCGGGCATAAACCTTGCCGCTATTGAAACTAAAATATGAGGCGCCCTAAAATATGGAGATGTTTGATTTGTATACAAATGTTCTCTGGGTGAATTTCCAAATTCCATTTCAATTGGATCGGTCCAATTTCTAAAATCCGTTGAAGTTGTTTTGCTTATTGATCTAAATCTGCCATTAGTGGTTTCTATCCAGCTTCTAAAATAACAGACGTATTGCTGTTCTACTTCCGACCAAAATGAAACATTTTGTGAATCAAATTCACCATCTTTAAAAACTGCTGAATCTTGAAGTTTTCTCCAATTTATTCCATCTGATGAAATGAAAGCAATAAGACCGCTTTTCTTAGTGCCTCCAAGAGCTTTATATTTTTCTGCCTCTGGAACATCTTTTTTTGAATCTAAAAATGGACTAAAATTATGAGTTGCTGGTGCTTCATTTGCCAAAATTACATTATTATCAAAGCTTCCATCAATTTTATAAATACCCAAATTTGGTTTAATCCAATTTATGCCGTCATAAGATTCCGCATAACAAGTTCTTTCATCAGGTTGACCGTCGTTTCCAACTTTGTTAATTCCTCTGTAGTAAAGCTGGTATTTTTCATCATTTTTAATAATTGTAGAATACCCTGAAAATTGACCTTCCCAAGGATTATCAAAATTTAGAATATTCCCTCTATCAATTGGATAATGCAGTTTAAGTGAAGCATTAATTAAAGTATCAATTAGAAAGTGATCAATAAATAATTCTAACCTTGAAGCGATATTTATGATTTCACTTGAATTGTTTTGTTTTTGAATATTTTGAGGAAAAGAATTATTGCATGTAGAAAGGATAAGAAAAAGGATAAAATTTATTTTTGAAAGGTATTTCATATTACAAATAAATTAATTTTAGAAAAAGGAAGAACTTAATTATTGTACAATTAGATATCTTTTACAAATATAAATTATTAGGCAAAAACTGTGATTATTCGAAAATATCTATAATTTCAAAAAGATGCATTTTTCGTTTAGTAAATCGATTTCCTTTTATTAAATTAGGAAATAGATTTTGATTTTACAACAAAATTCAGTCTATTTTTAGAAAGTTATTTTTGTAAAAATAAGGTAAAAATTTTCTAATAGATTAGTAACATTAAAATCAATTGTTAGGTATCAAATGGAGAAGCTTTACGAAGAAAGACTAAGCCGTTATTTAACTGCTATGCGCAATGAAATGCCAGACAAAATTCCTATTCGTCCATTTGTTGCAGAATTTACAGCAAAATATGCAGGATTTACTTGTCAAGATGTTGCACATGATTATGAAAAAGCATTTTTTGCTGCCCGTAAGTGTGCCGCAGACTTTGATTGGGATGCGGTTGTTGCAAATATGGTTTATGTTTGGACTGGTTTAACACAAGCAGTAGGTATAAAGTATATTGGAATTCCAGGGATTGATATTCCACCTAATGTGGGATTTCAATATCGAGAACCGGATGAAAATAACTCCTTTATGAAATCTGATGAATATGATGAACTAATTGATGATCCTACAGCCTTCCTATACTCTAAATGGCTGCCACGAGTTTCAAATGACATTTCTGCCATGAATGAATTAACATCTTACAAAAATAATCTGGCTTTAGTGAAAGGTGCGATGGCAATGCTTAAGTACTTCACTGACTTTGGTCCACAAAATGATAGGCTGCGCACTGAATCTGGAACAGTTTCAGCAATTTCAGGCATATTTAAAGCACCATTTGATATTATAGGTGATAAGTTGCGTGGTTATATTGGTCTTACAATGGATATGATGCAGCAACCGGATAAAGTCCTCGCAGCATGTGAAGCATTAATGCCACATCTTTATAATGTTGCACTTACATCATCTGATCCAAATAAGCAAGTTCCTATTGGATATTGGATGCATCGCGGATGTATTCCATTTGTTTCAAAAGGTCAATTTGAATCTCATTATTGGCCAACGACAAAACCTATAATTGAAGAATTATGGAAGAATGGACATCAGACTTTATTTTATGCTGAAGGAGATTGGTCACATCATTTTAATAGTTTTTTAGAACTTCCACACCATAGCATAGTATATCATGTTGATAAAGGAAGTATTTTTGAAGCAAGTAAAATATTGCATAATAAATTTTGCTTAAGTGGCGGAATTCCAAATACACTTTTGGCATATAATTCTCCTAATGAAGTTCGTGACTTTTGTAAAGATGTTATTGATGTTGTTGCACAAAATGGCGGTTACATAATGGATGCTAGCGCTATTATTCAAAATGATGCAAAAACAGAAAACTTGAAAGCTTTAACAGATTTTACAAGGGATTATGGAGTTTATTCTTCTGGTTTATCTCAACCTTTAGAAAAGAATCCTACAATTACTCCAAGTAAAGATGATATTTTGAAAAATGATTTTGGTATGGTAAATTATTTACATCCAAATCGAAAAAATGGAATTTGCATTCAATGGGAAGATAAACATGAAGAAATTCCAAATATTTCAGGAGATAGAGAATTAGTTAAAAAAATTTGGGAAGACATAGACTCATTGGGCCATATGTTTATATGGCAAATGCTTCTCTCGTTTTAAGAAATGATTATTTTTTAAATTAATTGTTTAAAAATAAAATTAACATAAGAACTGTTCATTAATGATGATTCTAAACATATTTATATTGTATATAACATTTATAAGTTCTGCTTTCTCTCAAACACCTGTTATTTTTATCAATGAATTTCTTGCGTCAAATGAAACTATTAACGAAGATAAGGACTTTGAACAAAATTCAGATTGGCTGGAACTTTATAATCCTCATAATGAAACAATAGATTTAAGTAATTGGTATTTAACCGACAATTTAGATATACCAGACAAATGGCAAATTCCAAATGGAATTTCAATTTCACCTGGAGAGTTTTTTCTTTTCTGGGCTGATGGACAAGACACAATAATAAATAGCTTACATACAAATTTTAAACTTTCTGCTGAAGGTGAAGCAATTGGATTATTTGATTCGAACCAAAATTTAATAGATAGTATAATTTATTCTAATCAACAAGTAGATATTTCTATGGGGAGAAATCCGGACGGAGAAATAAATTGGAGTTTATTTGATAATCCCACTCCGGGCAGTTCAAACAATACTTCAATTTACCTAAAACTAGAACCGCCAAATTTTTCTATTGAAGCAGGATTTTACTCAGAACCTCAGTCTTTAATAATTACAACTAATGAACCAGATGCAACTATAAGATTTACAACTGACGGAAATGATCCAACTGAGCAGTCACTTATTTACACTAATGCAATCGAGATTAAATCTAGAATTGGTGAAGCAAATATATTTTCAGAGATTAGAACAAATCAAGATCCATTTGATTGGCTTCCCGATTGGGAATCTCCAAATGGTGAAGTATTTAAATCATCGGTTATTAGAGCAAAAGTTTTTAAAGACGGATATAATCCCAGCGAAACAATTACTAAAACATATTTCATTGATGAAAATATTTTTCAGAAATATGAAACGCTTCCCGTTATTTCTTTAGTTTCAGATTATAAAAATTTGTTTGATGAAAATACAGGAATATATGTTCCGGGAATTTATCATCAGCCAGGAAATAGCGGTTCCGGAAATTACTTTCAGGATTGGGAAAAACCAGCACATATTGAGTATTTTGATTTAAATAGAGATTTAGGATTTTCTCAAGATGTTGGAATTAATGTTCAGGGCGGAACCTCACCGGCTAGTCCGCAAAAAGGTTTACATGTAATTGCCAGAAGTGAGTACGGATCTAACAGAATTAATTATCCCCTATTTGAAAATGATCCTTCTAAAGCAAATAAGTTGGATGTATTCAAAAGATTTATTCTCAGATCTTGGGGAAGTTTAATTAGCGGTTCACTTTTTAATGACGCATATGCACACAGATTAATGGCAAAACATGATTTAGACATTCAGGCCTATCAACCTGTTGTGGTTTTTATTAATGGTGAATATTGGGGTTTACATTCTTTACGAGAATCAAATAAAAATTCTTGGTACTATCAATCCCATTATGATATAAATAGAGATGAACCGGGTTATGATATTTTGAACCACTCATCCAGAAATAACCTTCCATACGCTTATGCAGATGAGGGTGATGCAAATAATTGGAATTTATTAATGACTTATATGAATACGCATGATATGACTTTAAGTGATAATTATGAGTATTTGAAATCAAAAATAGATATTAAAAATTTTATAAGCTATATAGGTCATTGTGTTTACTTAGGTAAGTGGGATTGGCCAAATAATAATGATGGCAGTTGGCGACCAAGAACAGTTGATGCAAAATGGCGGTGGATTCAATTTGATATGGAAACAAGTTTTGGTGTTGCTACTAGTTTGGGTCCGCAATTTGCTGGTTTAGGTCCACAATTAAATATGATCAAAGCCGTTACAGTTGGAGAATTTATTCCAGGATTTGGAGTTTATGGTCCGCATCCAATTGTTGCAAAGATTTATAAAAATCAAGAATTTCAAGATTCATTAAAAAGTTGGTTTACATATAAAATGCAGCATGAATTTCATCCGGATTCAATGAATTATTTATTAGATCAAATGGCTGAAGAAATTAGACCATACATTCCCGAGTACAAAGATAGATGCCCGTATATTGGAGATATGTTTGAAACTTGGGAAAATTCCTTATTGAAAATAAAAGAATTTAATAATCTTAGACCTCAATATATGCTGCAGCATTTAGATAATTTGACAAACATTGAAAATTCAACTGTGTTTAATAATTTTGAATTATACCAAAACTATCCAAATCCTTTTAATCCAGTTACAACAATAAAATATTCTGTCCCTGCAAAATCAGTCATGCTGAATTCATTTCAGCATCTAAATAATTCAGAGATCCCGAAACAAGTTCGGGATGACAATCTAAATGTATCACTTAAAATTTATGATATTCTTGGAAGAGAAATTAGAACACTTGTAAATAAACAACATAAACCAGGAAATTATCAAGTTGAGTGGAACGCATCCAATTTCCCTAGTGGAATTTATTTTTACAAATTAACTGCAGGAAATTTCATCGATATTAAGAAAATGATACTCTTAAAATAACCTATCTTTATAGTTAAAAAATATGTAATTTAAATTATTCCTAAAATCAATTAGGTGAAAATATGAGATTAGAGTTTTCATCAATTAGAGTTTTATTTATCGTATTTTTAATCTCCCTCCAAATTAGTGCCCAAAAATACCAGTGGAAAGTTTTTACTAATGATGAAATTGGTATTTCTAATACTCGAATACAATCAATAGTTGAAGATAAAGAAGGAGTGATTTGGATTGGTACTACCGAAGAAGGTTTATTAAAATATGAAAATAACGTTTGGACAAAATATGATACTTCAAATTCTCCTTTACCAGTAAATTTAATATGGACTGTTAAGGTTGATAGTGAAAATAATAAATGGATTGGGACATTTGGATCAAAAGGAGGTTTAATTAGACTAAATGATACAAATTGGACAGTTTATTATTTAAATGATTATGGCAATTCAGTATTTGATATTGATTTTGATAAAGATGGAAATTTATGGATGGGTAGTTATTGGTATGGTTTAATAAAATTCAGTGAAAATAATTTTCAAGTATTCAATAGTTCTAATACTAATTTAGAACCAAACATGGAAGAAATAAATTGTTTAGAAATTGATCATTCTGGGGAAATTTGGGTTGGATCTGATGGTGTTGGTGTAGCTAAATTTGATGGTGTTGAAGAATGGACACATTATTATGCCACCGATAGTACAGTTGATAACGCAATTTATACACTAGATATTGATGAAGATAATACTAAGTGGTTTGGTGGAACACAATTTTTATCAAAATTTGATAATAATGGGAAGTGGACAATTTTTAATTACCCAACTAATAAAAGTTGGCCAATGGCCAGCATTCTAGAAAATAAAAATGAAATCTGGTTTTCTTTATTTTTTGGTGGCTTTTACAAATTTGAGAACGGAACCTGGACCCATATTTATCCGACCGAACCAGATTTATCTGATCAGAATTCAAATGCTTGTTACAAAGATAAAAACGGTAATATCTGGATTGGTTATAATAATGGATATGTTGCAATATATAATGAAAACGGTATTGTAAAAGTTGAAGATAATAATCCATCCATTGTTGAAAATAATTTTATTTTAGAACAGAACTACCCAAATCCTTTTAATCCAGTTACAACAATAAAATATTCTGTCCCTAATGTAGAGACGCATAGCCATGCGTCTGTACGATTAATTATCTATGATATACTTGGCAGTGAAATTCAAACACTTGTAAATAAACAGCAGAAACCTGGAAATTATGAGATTCAATGGAATGCTTCAAATTACCCCAGTGGAATATACTTGTACAAATTGACCGCTGGGAATTTCATTGATACTAAGAAAATGATTTTTATTAAATAACCATATACAATTTTAATATAGTTCCTAATTTTTATGAACAATTCAGAAAATTATATTTCATTTTTTCTAGTTGTTATTCTTTTAATATCTTCCAGAAATCAATTCTGTGATACATCTTCTGTAGAAGTAACATTCATTTCTAATTGTGGATTTATGATTACTGCTGAAGAAACAAAAATAATAATTGATGCTATGCCTTTACCAGGTTATTATATAACTACTGACTATGAATTATTAAATCACGGGAAATTGATTACTCTACAAAAACCTTTTGAAAATATTAATCTGGTTTTGATTTCGCATTCACATCCAGATCATTTTCATGTTGAAAGCACCATTCTACATTTAATTAACAATTCATCAGGAAAATTAGTTACAAATGAACAAGTAATTTCATTTTTAAATTATGATTCTTTATTCTACAAAATTAGCGATCAAATTATTGAAGTAAATTCATCTGATACTAATTTGATTAATTTAGATATTAGTGGAATTAGCATAACTCCTATTCCTCTTAATCATTATAAACCATTTCCTGAATTTTCAATTCCGCACCTAGCATACTTAATTGAATTAAATGGAATTAATATTTTATTCGCAGGTGATAACGTACTAAGTGGAGACCAATATTTAGATTATAATTTACAGGAACTAAATATTGATATTGCTTTCTACAGATATGATGGGATATTTGGAAATGGGAAAATTGATACTCTAATAAATTACGTCAATCCAAAAGTGCTAATACCTATGCATTTTTTATATGGAGAAAATTTTCAAAACATTTTAATGGTTGAGGATTCAATACAAAAGTATTCTAGCAAATTGCCAGCAACTTTTGTTTTTAAGGATTATATGGAATCAAAAATCTTTTCATTCGAAAAAATAACATCATGTAATGAAATAAAACAAATAAGCTTTCAAAGTAATCTTTTTCAGAACTACCCAAATCCATTTAATCCAGTTACAACAATAAAATATTCTATTCCGTCAAATGTGAAAAGTGAAATTTCAAACGGTGTCATCCCGAGCGGAGTAGAGGGATTTAAAGTACAAATCAAAATTTATGATATTCTCGGCCGAGAAATTCAAACACTTGTAAATAAACAGCAGAAACCTGGGAATTATGAGATTCAATGGGATGCTTCAAATTACCCGAGTGGAATATACTTATACAAATTGACCGCTGGGAATTTTTCCGAAATGAAGAAGATGATTTTACTAAAATAACTATTCGTGCTCTTTTATTTATAAGATAACTGATTTAGAGTTACTGTTATAGAATTTATTAAATCTCCATCAATATTAATAATATTATAAGTCACTTTAGGATTATCATTTTTAAAATTAAAATCTAACTCTCCAAAAGAACATTTTTCATTGTATCCGAATAATGCCTTCGGCATTAATTTGTGTGTATGCATATTGGTTAATTTTGAACTTGTAAATTCATAAAAATCATATCCATTTTCTCTTTCAATTTTCCAAGCATCAGATCTGTGTCGATCTGCAGATAATAAAATAATACCATCAATTTTATTTTCTTCAATAAACTGAAAAATTTCTTCTCTCTCATTTACGTATCCATCCCAAGTATCATGACTGCCAGGCTTTGCGCCTTCCGACCATGGAACTGATGAAGCAATCACCTTGAACTTCGCTTTAGATTCTAGTATTGAGGATTTCAACCATTCTTTTTGAATAGGACCAATCATAGTCTGTCCTTCTTTAAACGGATTTGTCCTGTAGAATCTGCAATCCATCATAAAAAAATCTACATCACTAATTGAGAATTTATAAAAACATCCAGGGGCATCTTTTGTTCCATAAGAAGGATTATTCCAATTTCTTTCAAAGTGTTTTAACATTGGAAGCTTCCAATTAGGTTTATCAATATAAGGTCCAAGCCAAACGTCGTTTATTGCTGCATCGTGGTCATCCCAAATACTGAAAGTTGGAACGTTGTCAACAAGTTCTCTAAAATACTTACTTGATTGCCGTCTGTAATATGTATAATCATGAAAAGCATTCGGAAATGTTGGAAGATCAATGTAGACATTATCTCCTAGCAAAAGTAATGAATTTGGTTCTCTTTCATTTATTGTATTCCATATTTTTTCATACTTAGGTGTGTAACCTGCTCCGCCTCCAAAAGCAATTCTAATATTTTTTTTGCTTTTTCCCGACGAGAATGTTGTAAAAACTTTTTGTTTTAGTTCAACATTATTATCTATAAAAACATTGTACAAATAAGTTGTATTTTGTTTTAATCCATTTATTGATAAAACAATTGTATAATCATTTTCTGCAAAAGATTTACTTTCAACTATTTGTAATGGTTTTTCAGTAATATCATTTTCATAAACTTCAATTTTAATTTTTGATTCCTTTGTTGTTCTAAACCATATTTTTGCGGATGAATCTGTAACTGCTCCTAACAAAGGTCCATGTAAAATGTTAATATTTTTATTTTTAATAATTTTTTGAAAATTAATATTATGATAAAGAGGTTGTAGTAATTCTCTCGGTCCTGTTAAATACCTTTCAATTGGCATCCCTTTTTCAATTGCTAAAATTGCAGTATTAAATGCATCATCGATTTGTCCATTTTGGCAGTAAGCTATAGTTAAAATAAATAATGATTCTAGATCATTTGGATCATCTTTTAAGTCACTTTGACAAATTTTTATTGCTTCATCAAAATTTCCATCAAGTACTTCAAGTAATTGTCTTTGGCTTTTTCGTTTATATGAATTTTTCGCAGCGTTTTCTGAGAAAGTGCCTCTATTCCATTTACTTTCACTTCCATAATATGGATATTTCGGATCTTCAGAAAATGCATCTTCAGGAGCATATTGATTAAATGAATTTTCAGATTCTGAATCTCTTTTAGTTAACTCATGGTTTTGTTCACATGAGTTGACAATAATAAAAAACAGAAAACATATTTTAAGTAAATAAATTCTTTTCATTTTTTTTTAGAAATTTAAACACAAAAAACCCAACTAAAAAGTTGGGTTTTAGGTTTATTTATTTTAATCTAAAGATTTTACAAATATATTTTTAAAACATACTTTTGCATGACTATCATGGTTTTGTAAACCAATGTAGCCTGAACTTGAAAAGTCTTTTATTTTTCCTCTTGGTTCTGCGTTCCAATCATTTACTAATTCACCATTTAATTCAACTTTAATGTTGTCTCCATTAAAAGTAATTCTATAATGATTCCATTCACCAGTAGGTTTCATAGCATCTTTTTTTACTGGTTCTGCGTCATAAACTGAACCGGTTTTATGCGGAGGTTGAGAAGCATCATCTATTTGTATTTCAAATGAATGATAAATATAATCATTGCTGTATGGCATTTCTGGTACTCTTAAAAATATACCGGAATTTGTTCTTGGAGCTAAACATTTATATTCTAAATCAAGAATGAAATTATCATACTTTTCAGCACTGTACCAAAATAATCCCATTCCACCATCAGAAGTTAACACTCCGCTTTTTTGATCTAACTCAAAATAACCCGGTCCATAATGATTCCAACCATGTTTATTATAATTACCGTTATCATCGCATCCTAAAATTTCATCAAAACCTTCGTAATAAGTAATTCCTTTTATGTACTCTAAACCTTTTGCAATTGATGCACTTGGATCTGGTTGTTCATCATCTCTTTCATGTTCAACAGAAAAAGTTCCTCTGTAATTTTGTAATGTTAACTCAGCTAATACATCATGAATATTAACTTTTCCGGAACCAAATGGAACATCTTCAGCTTCTTTTACACCAAATTGATCTAAATCTTTTAAATGAATATTGCTTATTCGTCCTTTAAATAATCTTAACGCTTCTGTAGCTTTAATACCACTCCTTGCCCAGTGACCAGTATCTCCGCATATTCCAATTCTTTCATCTAATCCTTCTACGTTTTTCATCACAGTTTCTGGATTCCAATATTTTGATGGAGTTGGATGATTATGAATTCCTACTTTTATATTATATTCTTTTACCATTTTTTCAATTATTGTATAATCATCATAACTTGGTTCCAACATTAAAACTTTTATTCCCATTGCTTTTGCAAAATCAAATGTTTTTCTAGCATCAGCTTCATTATTTTCAAAATTTGTTACTCCAAAAGCTCTTAGCGTAATTCCATATTCTTTTAGTTTATCTTTTACCATTTGCATATCGCCTTCACTCATACCTGGACCCATTGTTTTCTCATCATTATCAGGCAATAATTTTTGACCGGGATACGCTTCAAGATATTTTACACCTAATGCTTTAACCTTATCCAAAGTTTCCATAAAAGATAGCTTTCTAAATGTCCAGCACTGAACTGCAGCCGGAATCACTTTTATTTTTACTTCAGAATAATTTGTTTTAGCAACTTCATCTTTTACATCTGCTAATTTTGTTTGAGCAAAAACACTACCCAAAACAAACAATAAAATTATTGAACTTACTTTAATTCCAAATTTCATGTTCACTCCGTTTATTTATTTAATTTTGGATTCCACTCACCTTTTGCAACTTTGGGTATAAAAGTTTCAAGATCTGGCGGTGGAAATGCAATTGTTGTTTCTTCCTCGGCACTTTTATATGCAGTCATTAGTAATTCAGTAACGTTTACACCGTCACTAAAATTTTCTGCAGGTCTTTTTCCATTAAGAAATGATTGAACCATATGTCTATTTTCAACATCATAACCATATGCATTTTCTTCGTTGCTCACAATAGGCATTAATCCAACTTCTGCATTTTGCTTTTCAACTAAATCTTCACCTTGATTTCCATGTATATCACGACTTAAAAATATTTTCATATCTGTATCAAGTGAATTTATGGCTAATGAATATTCAGGTCCAAGAACTTCCATACTTAAACGCAAACCCGCTCCTACATAACACCATGAAGTTGTTGTTTCAACTATAAGCTTTTGATTATTTTCATCTCTATATTCAATTACAGATCTTGCATAATCTTCAGAAGGACGATTGTTATAATCAACTTTGCCGTTGCTATTATTAGATAATATTTGCGAGTACTTTGGATTTTGCCATTTTAAGCATTCAGTGTGTGCTGTAACTTTTACTGGAGTTATGCTTTCTCTTGGTTTACCTGGCTGAGTCAAAAGATGACGTGCAACTTCAACTGAATGGCACATCATATCATTTAATACGCCTCCGCCTTGCAATGAACCTTCCCAAAACCATGGCATATGAGGACCACTATGTTCTTCAGCAGCTCTGGCTAAATAAGGTCTTCCGGCATTATTTGCTCCCCTTGCCCAAAGTAATTCTTTTCCTCTAATTGTTGTTGGAGAAAATATCTGATCTTCCAAATATCCATCGAGTAATTTTGCTCGCTGGACTAATTCAAGCATTTTTTTAGCTTCATAAACATTTCTGCCTAAAGGTTTTTCACAAGCAACACCAATCAGCTCACCTTTTCCCGATTCAACTGCATTTACAATTTCTTCCATAACTTCAAGTCGCGTAAAATTTGGTGTTAAAATCCATACAGCATCAATATTAGGATCAGCAACTAAATCAGTTACGGATTTGTAAATTTTGGGATCACCAACATTTAATGATTTTACAAGAGATGCTGCTTCATTAGCAGTTTCTTCATTTCTGTCAAAAATTCCATTTATATCACCATCTCTTACAGAAATCCAAGAACGAATATGAAATTTACCAATAAATCCGGCTCCAATGATTCCAATGCCAAGTCTTTTTTTTGCCATTCTTTTCTCCTCAATTATCCTGAAAATTTTATACTTTATTTTCTTTAAACATTGTTCCAAAAAAGATCATTACTACTGTGGCAAATATTGCGGGAATAAACCAAAAATTTTGCCATTCAAGTAAATTTGTTCCACTGATTATATTATTAAATAATAATCCTGCAATTTGAGATCCAATCAACATTCCAAATCCATATGTAGCAAGAATAATGAATCCTTGAGCTTGTCCGCGTATATCAACCGGTGCAGTTTTATCAACATAAATAAAACCGGCAACGAAAAAGAAATCATAGCAAATACCATGTAAAATTACTCCGGAAATTATCATCCATGCAATTGATTCGTCAGCACCTAAAGCAAACAAGAAATAGCGAAGCGCCCAAGCTCCCATTCCGGTCAGCAGCATTTTCTTGACACCTAAAATTGGGAATAACATAGGCATAATTAAGATAAACACAACTTCCGACATTTGTCCAAAAGACATAACAAATGCTGGATTTTCAATTCCGGTTTCATTTAGAAATACAGGTGCATATGCATAATAAACCGCTAAAGGAATGCTGATTAAAAATGAACTTATTATAAAGATTACAAAAGATTTAGTGTTTAATTTTTTTATTGCATCAATACCAATTATTTTCCTAAAAGATGTTTTTTCACCTTTTGCCGGCGGCGGAGTATGAGGAAGTGTAAAACTGAAAAATCCCATAAGTAAACTTGCTATACCAGCAATAGTTAAAGGAAGTGAAGATTCGTCAGCTCCTAATATTTTACTTACAAATATTCCCGCAATAATCCATCCGATTGTACCAAAAACTCTTATAAGCGGAAAATCCTTTTCCTGATTGCTTAGATTAGCAAATGCCAGTGTATTTGTTAATCCGACGGTCGGCATATACGCGAGCATATGGATCAATAGCAATAAAATGAAAAATGTAGGAGATACTGCAGCTGCTAAAGGAGTCAGTAAAATTGATATACCACCAATAATATGTAAAATACCTAAAACTCTTTCAGTTGCAAAGAATCTATCAGCAACCATTCCTAAAAAAAATGGTGAAATTATAGAAGAAATTGGACTAACAGTATATGCCCAATGTATAACTGAAGTCATACCTATCGCATTCATATAATTTCCAACAGTAACATACCATGCCCCCCAAATTGCATATTGCAGGAACATCATTAGTCCTAATCTGATTTTAACACTCATTGTTTCTCCGCATTTTTCTGTATAAAAATATCTTTTTTTTAGTTATAAAATGAGATATTTTGGTTTTCGTTAAAATTATCATTTAATAAAGTTGAGGCAGATAAAAAAAAATATTATATTGCAAGTAAAACGATTGTTCTTAATATAACTCAAATATTTATTATTTTCCAGATTCAAATTATTTGATAAAAACTATTGAAAACTAACAAACTTTTTTTGCATCCTCTAATAAAAATTTATTTTTTTTCCTTTAGGAGTAATCATGGTAAAAAATGAAGAATCAAAAAATGAAAGTAAGAATGGTATAACAAGAAGAAGTTTCATAGGCAGAACTGCAATGGCTACAGCAGCTTTTACTATTTTACCTCGGCACGTTCTTGGAGGTAAAGGATTTGTTGCACCAAGTGATAAACTAAATATAGCATGTATTGGTATTGGAGGTAAAGGTGAAACTGATGCAGAAGCTATGGAAAATGAAAACGTAGTTGCGCTCTGTGATGTTGACGAAATCAGAGGAGCAAAAACTCGTGAAAAATATCCCAATGCAAGATTTTATGATGATTTTAGAGTTTTATTAGATAAAGAAAAAAATGTGGATGCACTTACAATTAGCACACCTGATCATACTCATGCAATAATTGCTTTAAGTGCTATACAATTAGGGAAACATGTTTATGTACAAAAACCACTAACTCATACGGTTTATGAAGCAAGAAAATTAGCAGAGGCAGCAAAAAGATACAATGTTGTAACTCAAATGGGAAATCAAGGTCACGCCGGCGAAGGCGCTAGATTAGTAAATGAATGGATTGCTGATGGAGCAATTGGTGATGTAAAAGAAGTTCATACCTGGACAAATAGACCAATTTGGCCTCAAGGAATTGAAAAGCCTGAAGAAATTCCATCACTACCTAATTTTTTAAATTGGAATTTATGGTTAGGACCGGCTCCTTATAGAGATTATCATCCTGCGTATCATCCATTTAGTTGGAGAGGATGGTGGGATTTTGGAACTGGAGCATTAGGTGATATGGGTGCTCATATTCTTGATCAGCCATTTTGGGCATTGAATTTAGATTTCCCAGATACAATTCAAGCTTCATCATCTGAATTTAATGATCAGACATACCCAGTTTCTTCAATAGTCACGTGGACATTCCCGGAAAAAGATGGGCGTGCACCCGTGAAAATTGTATGGTATGATGGCGGATTATTACCACCAAGACCTGAAGATTTAGAACCAGGCAGAAAGTTAGGTGCTTGTATATATTATGGAACCGAAGGCAAACTAATGCATGATAATTATGGTGATAGTCCAAGACTAATTCCAGAAACAGCAATGCAAGATTTTGATATGCCAGAAAAAACTATTCCTAGATCGCCAGGAATTTATGAAGAATGGTTAGAGGCAATTAAGAATGGAACTAAAAGTACAACCGATTTTGAATATAGCGCAAAATTAACCGAAACTATGTTATTGGGAAACGTTGCAATTAAAATGAAAGAAAAGAATACTATTCTTGAATATGATGGTAAAAAAGGTGAATTTACCAATATGGATGAAGCAAATGAGCTTTTAACAAAAAAATATCCCAAAGGTTGGGAAATGTAATTGTACGTTTTAACTAAACAAAAAATTAAATATGAGTAAAAATAATATTGGATATAGTAGAAGAGATTTTATAAAAACCTCTGCAGCAGTCGGTGCCGGCTTGTTCGTTGCACCTTATGTTAAAACAACTGCTCAATCTTCAGTTACAAATGATCTTAATGTTGCACTTCTTGGAGCAGGTGCTGAAGGTCAGGTTTTAATGAATGCATGTCTTAAACTGCCAAATATTAAATTTCGTGCAGTTTGTGATATTTGGGAAGAATATAATCTAAAACGAGCTTATAGATTATTACAAAAATATGGGCATGATTGCCGAGCATATGTAGATTATAGAGATATGTTAGCTAAAGAAAAAGATCTGGATGCAGTTATTGTTGCTACACCAGATTTTTGGCATGCGCGTCATGCAGTTGATTCAATGGAAGCTGGTCTGCACGTATATTGTGAAAAGGAAATGTCCAATACACTTGAAGGTGCCCGACAAATAGTTAATGCTGCCCACAGAACAGGAAAAGTTGTACAAATCGGACATCAGAGAAGAAGTAACCCATATTATCTGCATTCATATAATAATCTAATTAAAGAAGCTCAGGTTCTTGGTAGAATAACAACTGTTAACGGACAATGGAATCGATCAGTACAACCAGATAATGGCTGGCCTCAAAAATTTGAAATACCTCATTCAGTTTTGCAAAAATATGGTTACAAAAATATGAATGAACATAGAAATTGGAGATGGTATAAAGGTTTAGGAGGCGGACCAATTGTTGATTTAGGCTCGCATCAAATTGATATTTATACTTGGTTTTTGGGTGTTCCGCCAACTTCAGTTATGGCAAGCGGTGGAACTGATTATTATGAACAAAGTACACACGAGTGGTATGACACTGTTTTAGCCACATATAAATTTAAAACTGAATATGGAACAGTAAGAGCATTTTATCAAACGATAACAACAAATAGTAATCAAGGTTATTTTGAAACTTTTATGGGTGATCAAGGTGCACTTACGATATCCGAATCAGCTGGAAGAGTTGGAGTATATAAAGAAGCCGGCGCACCACTTTGGGATAATTGGGTAAACAAAGGTTATTTATTAGCACCAAAAGAAGAACCTAAAAAAGAAAATACACAAGCAGTATTAGATGTTAGAGAAACTGCTGCCCCGCCTAAATATACTTTACCAATACAGTTTAATGATCCTTATCATCAACCGCACTTGGAAAATTTCTTTAATGCAATACGCGGAAAAGAAAAACTTAATTGTCCGGTAGAAGTTGGTTATGAAACTGCTGTGGCAGTATTAAAGGTAAATGAAGCCATTAAGGCAAAACGAGAAATTAAATTTAATCCAAGTGAGTTCAAAATTTAAATTGATAAGTTTTTTATGATAATAAAAAATATTGGAATTAAGGTATATTCAGCATTATTGCTTTTTTTGTTCACTAATTCACTTATCTTTTCACAAGATTATAAAGTTGGAGATGTAAGTGATGGAAGCAGGCTCCATCCGGTTCACCTTCTAAATTTAAAAGATGAGAACGGAAATATTATTGATCCAAATGATGAATTTGCTCTTCCCTTTTCTACTAAAAATACTTGCGGTAATGAATGTCATAATTATGAAAAAATAAGCAATGGTTTCCATTTTAATTTTCATGATTCAACATTAATTAGTAAAACAAAAAGTGAACCTTGGATTTACACAGATCCAACAACTTTATCTGTTATTCCAATTTCATACAGAAAAAATGAAGGATCATTTACTCCTGATGAATTAAAACTTTCAACAATACAATTTTTATTTAGGTTCGGGCCCTATTATGCTGGCGGTGATATAAGTGAGCTAGATAGTTTAGAAAACAAAGAGGATTTTCTTAGATGGATGGTTTCGGGAAAACTTGAAACGAATTGCCTAATTTGTCATGATGCCGATCCATTTTATGATCAGGCAGAATATGCATCTAATATTAGAAAACAAAATTTTAAATGGGCCGCAGCAGCAAGCAGTAGTTTTACCGAGTTTAAAGGCAATGCTTCTAAAATGCCTGACAATTATGATATTTATAATTTGACAACTGTCCAAAGCATTGATCAAAGATCTTCGGTTCCTCCCAAATTGACTTACAATAAATCAAAATTTAATTCAGAAAACAAAGTCTATTTTAATCTTTCAAAGAAAATTCCAAATGATAATTGTTACTATTGCCATTCATCAATTATTGCGAACGAAAATATTCATTCCAATTGGAAAAATGAAGAGGACGTTCATTTAAAAGCTGGATTAAATTGTGTTGATTGCCACAGAAATGGCATTGATCATAATATGATTAAAGGTATTGATGATAATGTTATAAAAGAATCACATTCATTTACTTGTGAAGGATGTCATACAAAAAATAATGAATCTGAAATTCCGACAAATGGTAATTTGGGAGCACCAATTCCGGAGCATTTAGGAATTCCGCCTATTCACTTTGAAAGACTTTCTTGTACAACTTGCCATTCAGGTAATTGGCCAACTAAAGAAACAAATTTTGTAAAAATTTCACGTGCCCATTTCTTAGGCATGCATGGTACAAATAAAGCTGATAATGTTTTTCCTCATATCCAAACTGGGATATTTACTGAATCGCAAAAAGGGAAAATTGAACCTCAAAATTTAATTTGGCCATCTTTTTGGGGATTCAAAGATAGTTTGGGAGCAGCTAATCCCCTTCCAATAAAATTTGTTGAAGAAAATATTAGACCAATACTTGGTTTAGATTCATTATTCAATTTTGGTGATTGGCCGGTAGTTTCTGATAGTTTAATTATTTCAGTATTGCAAACTTTAGATAGCTTGAAAATTACAGAAGGGAAACCGGTTTTTATAACTGGCGGAAAAATATTTGAAGTTGAAAATAATATTTTGACCTCAGAAGAAGAAATTTATTCAAACGGATACGGCTGGAGAACTTCACATAATGTTCGTCCGGCAAACCAAGCTTTAGGAGTAAATGGATGTCAGGATTGTCACTCAATTGGATCTCCATTTTTTGCAAAGAATGTAAATATTGAAAGTTCAGTTTTATCAACTGGAGTAAATTCAATTTCAGCAAGTACATTTCAGAATAATAATGAAATTTATCAATCATTTTTTTCTTTAACTTTTTTCTTCAGACCTTGGTTAAAATTTATAATCATAATCTCAGCTTTAATTTTAACTGTTGTAATAATTGGATATTTCTTTAAGGGAATTAGAAGTATATCTTCTGGAATTGAAACACTTAAAAATGGAGATTTTAAAAATTGATGTATAGAATTTTATCGATCTTGTTTATTGGAGCATCTCTATTTTGGTTATTCAATTTTGCTAAGAAGAATAATTTCTCAATTATGGAAATGATCAATTCTTTTTTTAATTCCTTGAATTTATTATTTGCCGACATTAAAAATTTCAAGAATTATAAATATTCTGAAAAATTAAATTTTGCAAAAAAATTATTTTACTTAGTAACACTGCTTTTATTTTTGATTATGACAATTTCTTCAATGATCCCTTCAGTTTTATTTGGAGACTCACTTAGCGGAATATTCTTATTAATTCATGTAACAGCAGCACCTATTTTTGCATTGTTTTTAGCTGTATCTGCAATTTTATATTCTCATTCATTTCAATTTAATAAAAATGATTTTTCTAATCTCCCAACAGAAACTTCCACAAAATTTTCAATTATTTTCAATCAAAATGGCAAATCAAAATTAGTTTATTGGCTATTTGTCCTATTTTCAATTCCATTAATGATTTCAACTATTTTGAATATGTTTCCTTTATTTGGAACCGACGGACAGTTATTTTTGTTAGAAATTCATAGATACAGTGCTTTAATACTAATAATTTTAGTAATTTTCCATAGTGGTTTAATTTCAGCTATGGATAAGAGCCGATCTTAAAAATAAATTTTAATTTTTATTTGGAGTAAAAATGTTAATTATAAAAATGAAAAAGATTATACTCACATTTACTTTATTATTTTTTACCAGCTCACTGAGCAGTTTATCTGCCCAAAATATGGTTCCAATTAAAATTGATTTACCAAAAGCAATGTTTGTTGGAACACCAACAAATATGTCAATTGAAAAATTGGAAAAACCTTTAGGAAAACCGAGACCTCCATTTTTGGCTCCGGAAGGAACAAAAAATGTGGCTTTAGGCAAAGCTGTAACTAGCACAGATGATATGCCGATTATTGGTGAAATTGATTACATTACTGACGGTGATAAAGATGCTGATGAAGGTTACTTTGTTGAACTTGGACCTTTTTCCCAAAACATAGTAATTGATTTGGAAAAAGCTTATGATATTTATGCAATTGTTGTTTGGCATTTTCACAAACAGCCTAGAGTTTATTTTGATGTAATTGTTCAAGTTGCAGACGATAAGGATTTTACAAAAAATGTGCGAACTATTTTCAATAATGATTTAGATAATTCAAGTGGTCAAGGTAAAGGTGAAGATTGGCACTATGTTGAAACATCTGAAGGAAAATTAATAGACGCAAAAGGTGAAAAAGCAAGATATGTTCGACTATTTTCAAAAGGAAATAATAGTAACGACTTAAATCATTACATTGAAGTTGCAGTTTACGGAAAATAAAAATAATTATTCAATATTAAATGACGGTTACATTTTTGTGATCGTCATTTTTTTTTCAATTTTTTTTAGATTATCAGACTTAGATAATCGTCCATTCCATACAGATGAAGCAGTTCATGCGGTTAAATTTGGTGAATTGCTTGAAACCGGAAATTACACTTACGATCCAATTGAGTATCATGGTCCTACATTAAATTACTTTACTACTATATCATCAATTTTTACTAATAAAGTAACATTTTCTGAAACAACTGAGTTTATTTATAGAGTAATTCCGGCAATTACTTCCCTATTATTGCTTATAATGTTTTTATTTTTAAGGAATGAAATTGGTGATAGGAAATTATTTTTGATTTTATTTATCGTTGGTTTTTCTCCTTCATTTGTTTTCTACAGCAGATATTATATTCAAGAATCTATGTTAGTGACTTTTTCTTTTTCAATGATTCTTTCGGTTTATAAGTATTATTTATCAAAAAATCTAAAATGGGTGATTGTTTCAGGAGTTTTAGCCGGATTGATTTTTGCAACAAAAGAAACTAGTATTATATTTTTTGCATCATTTGTTTGTAGCTTACTAGTTTTACATTTAAGCAAAAGAATCAATCTTAGAAACTTTAGTACTATTTACCATCTTTTTTATTTTGTAGCAACTTTTATAATAATCTCGGTTTTATTCTATTCGTCGTTTTTTACAAATCCACAAGGTATAATTGATTCTGTTTCAACCTTTTTTAATTATTTTAATAAAGCTGGCAGTAATACAGAGCACGTTTATCCATGGTATTACTATTTTGAGTTTATTTTGTTTACAAATAATAAGTTAATTTTATTTACTCAAATTCCTCTTTTTATATTTTCTGTACTAGGTATTTATTTCTCATTTACAAAGAAAAGTCATCTTTTCTTTAGCATTATTTCTATAATTTCAATTTTTCAAGCGATTGTTTATTCTTTAATTCCCTATAAAACTCCATGGCTTATATTAAATTTTTGGATAGGATTTTTAATTTTAGCAGGCTTTGGAATTTCTGAAATTTTTAGAAAGATAAAATCATCAAATTTCAGAATAGTTTTCTCCTTTATTATTGGAATTATTTTTTCTTTTCATCTTTATCAAACAATTTTAACATCATTTACATATCCATATCAACCTGAGAATCCTTTTACATATTCTCAACCAACTCCAGATATTATTTCAGCATCTCAAAAAGTTGAGAATGTATTAGATTCAATCCCAAATAAAGATGAAATTTTTATAAATGTAATAGCAAAAAATAATGATTATTGGCCGCTTCCTTGGTATTTAAGAAAATTTCCTAATATTGCTTGGAATAATTCAATTCCAAATTCAATATATAAGTATCAACTAATTATATCTTCCCCGGAATTTGAAGAAGAGTTAATTAATAAACTATATTCTCTTCCTCCTTCAGGCGAGAAAAATCTTTATGTTCCTTTGTTTGATAATTACGTTTCGCTCAGACCTGGAGTTGAATTACGCGGATATATTCAAAAAGATTTCTATGATTTTTATTTACGATCAAAGAATTAAATATTTTGAGTTATGTCATTTATAAATAGTCAAATTCAGAATAATAATATCCACAGATTTTCTCACAATGCAATGGCTACTGTTTTTGAAATTGTAATTGAGTTGGAAAATAAATCTTATGCCGAGCAAGCGGCATCTGCTGCATTTTTAGAAATAGATAGTTTAGAGGAAGATCTAAGCCGATTTAAACCTAATAGTGATATTTCAAGAATAAATAATCTTGGCGTTGGAAAAAGCATAAAATTAGGATTAAATACCTTTGAGTGCTTGTCAATTGCTAAAAATATTTTTGAAATGACCAATAAATTATTTGATGTAACTTCCGGTAAAATAATTGACAAATGGAAAAATATCGAATCAAATAATATTTCAGTTGAAGATTCAAATAAAATTAAATCCGGAATGGATAAAGTTATTCTTGATCCAAATACTTATTCAATTGAATTGCATGATGAAAATATTAAATTTGATTTAGGAGGATTGGGAAAAGGCTTTGCAATTGACATTATTTGTGATCAATTAATTGAGTGGGATATACAGAACGCTTTAATTCATAGTGGCGGAAGTACCGTTAAAACAATTGGAAAATTTAATAATTTTGATGGTTGGCCAATTACAATTAGTAATCCTATTAACCAAGACCAGACGATAGCTGAAATTATTCTTAAGAATAATTCATTAAGTGGTTCGGGAAAACAAAAATTAAATCACATAATAAATCCAATAAATAATTTACCGGTCACGCAAAATATTGGATGTTGGGCATTAGCAAAATCAGCTGCAGTTTCAGATGCTTTATCAACGGCATTTATGTTAATGAGTGCTGAGCAAGTTTTGGAATTGTGTTCTAATAATAATGAAATAAGCGGAATGATAATTTTGAAAGAATCTGATAATTTAAAACTTGAAGATTTCTTTAAAACGAATAATTTTTCAACTAATAAATTTTTTATATAAAAAAATAAATTCATCAATAACTTTTTTTGAACTCTTACTTACACTAATTCTACTGTCTCTATCACATTTCCATATTAACGGAAATTCAACAATATTATATCCCTCTTTTATTGCTAATAAAATAATTTCTAATTCAAAGAGAAAACCAGTTGTTTCAAGTTTACTAAATAATTGTTTAGCAACTTTACCATCATAAAGCTTAAAACCGCATTGAGTATCAGTAAGGTCTTTTGGTATTTTTAACAAATATTTTGCCGCAAAACCAAATATTTTTGAAATCAATTTTCTATCAAAGTCTTGCTCTTTAATTATTTTGGAACCTTTCATCTTTCTGGAACCGTTTGCTATTTTAAACTTTCCATCATTGATAAGCTTTATACCCAATAAAGAATTTTCAAACCCAACAGTTTCGCCAGCATCTGCATATAACACTAATTTACCTTTTGAATTTAAAATTCCCTCTTTTACTGCATTGCCCTTCCCTTGATTTTTATTTAATCGGATTACATTAAGATTGAAAAAAGTTTTATTTTCACAATTGATTGAAACATCATAAGTATCATCTATACTGCCATCATCCACAATGATAATTTCACCCTCAAAATTATTTTCTTTTAAAAATTTATCAGCAGCAAAAATATCTCCCGAAATTTTTTTACCTTCATTATATGCTGGTATTACTATCGATAAATCCATAAAGGCTCGTAAATATTAAGTAATCTAAAAATATAATTATTCTGTTTTTCTTCTTTCAGCTTCAATTTTATCTATTATATTTCCATCAATATCAATTACATTAAGTACTGCTTTTTCTCGTTCAATATTAACTGAAATAAAATGATTTACTTTACTATATTTTTTGGTTTCAGCTTGAGGAATATCGGTATCATAAAGTGGGGCACCTCCACCGGCAGTTGTAATATAATTTACTCCATTTTTTTCTGCATGGTGATAATGGTGATCGTGACCATTAATAAAAAATTGAACATCATGCTTTTCAAAAAAATCTCCCCAAAATTCTCTTCTCTTGTTCGTATCTTCAATTCTAGATTCTTTTATGCTATAAAGCGGTTGATGCTGAAAAACAAAAACAAATCCGGCATCTTTGTGAAGATTTAATTCTTTATTCAGCCAATCTTTTTGATTTTGAAAATATTCAATAAATGATTCTTCCCAAAAAGTATCTTCATATTCATCTGTTAAATAATTTGGAGCCGATAAATTTTTCCCTTCACTATCAAGAATAATAAAGAGTGCATCTCCCACACTAAATGAGTAATAATTATTTGCTCCGGGAGGTGGAAAAAAATCGTAAAAATATGGTGAGTCTTTTTCATGGTTACCCAAGACAGCATAGTAAGGAGTATTTCGCATTAATTCTTTATTTATTTCAAAAAATTTAATCCAATCATGTATATTTCTACCATTTGAAACCAAATCGCCGGTATTAACAACAAATAAAGGATTTGTATCAATTACTCCATTTACAATTTGCGAATGTATATCAGGATTACTTCTTGTGTCGCCTAGAACTACAAAATTAAAATTATTAATTTCATTTGGATAAGTTATAAATTTACCCTTACCGTTTTCATTGCCATTATTGAAAATATCATATTCATACATTGAGTTTGCATTAAGTCTGGTTAATTCAATTGAATGCTGTTCATACTCTGGTAAATATGATATTTTACCTTCAGAATCTGTTACCTTAACTGAAGTTAAATATGTCGACCAGCATATTCTGGCATCTCTATCACTCATATTTTGAATATAAGGCCCTAATAAATTAGGAATATTTTCTTGTGAAAAAACAAACGATGTGCATATAATAAAATACACTAAGATTATTTTTAACATATTATTTCCTATCTTGTAAAATCCTTAAATCATTTTTATAAACTAAATTCCAAGGTTTTCTTATTTTATCCATAATCTCCATAATTTGAATTGATTCATCAAGCCGCATAAATGGAGATTCTTTTAATCCTAATTTTAAACATCTCATAACTTCTTCAGCCTCATAATTCAGTGCATTTCCTATTATTTCTTCTTCCAAAACTTCACTTAATTGTCTATTTATGAATAATGCTGCTTTGGTTGGAACTGCAAACAACTCATCAATTTTTATATACCCTTTTGTGCCATATATATAAGCTTCATTTACAGCATCGGTTCTTAATGCAAAAGTCAAGTCAGCAATTTCACCATCATTGTACTTTAATAAGCAAGCGCCTTGTTCATCAGAACCAATCTCTCCAATATGTGCTAATCCTGTTACTTCAACCGGAGCTTTTTTAAAAATCATTGAAGTAAATGAAATTACATAAACGCCAACATCAAGTAAGCTTCCGCCACCAAGCAATGGATTTAATTGTCTCGCTTCATCTTTAAAGCTACCGTTAGCACATCTTGAAGCCCTAACCATTTTTACTTTGCCAATTTTTCCTTCTTCAATCCAATTAAGAACTTTTTTGATTAAAGGAATATGCCTTGGAATCATGGCTTCCATCAAAAACACATTTTTCTTTCTTGCTGCATTAACCATTATTTCTGCTTCTTTGGCATTAATTGTAAATGCCTTTTCACATAAAACAGATTTATTATTATTTATACAAAGAAGTGCATTTTCAAGATGAAATTTATGCGGAGTTCCAATGTAAACAACATCTATATTATCGTCATGCGCTAATTCTTCATATGAAGAATAGGCCGTGGGAATTTTATACTTATTTGCAAATTCCTCTGATTTTTCTTTTGTCCTTGATGCAACTGCAGCAAGTTCTGCATCCGGTAAAATTTTTAAAGCTTCTGCAAACTTTCCAGAGATATGACCGGTACTAATTATTCCCCAACGTATTTTATTTGACATTTACTCCTAACATTAATATTAAAATCTAATCACTGATTTCTACTTGTCATCAAATGCAGCATCAAATTTAATTGATGAAGGAATAAAATTAATATCCTTTACAAAATCACATGCTTCCTTTGCTCCATATTCTCTTTCCATTCCGCTATCTTCCCATTCAACAGAAAGAGGTCCATCATATCCAATATGATTTAAGGCTCTAATAATTTCTTCAAAATCAACACCGCCATGGCCAAGTGATCTAAAGTCCCAACCTCGGTCTTTATGACCAAAATCCAAATGTGAGGCTAAAATACCTGATCTACCGTTCAATTGTATAGAAGCATCTTTCATATGAACATGATAGATTCTATCTGAAAATTCATGAATAAAAACAACTGGATCTATCATTTGCCAATGCAGGTGGCTAGGATCAAAATTGAATCCAAAAGCCTTTCTTCCATTTACTGCTTCAATTGCTCTTTTAGCAGTCACAATGTCAAAAGCAATTTCTGTAGGATGAACTTCCAGACCAAATTTAACTCCACATTCGTCAAATACATCAAGAATAGGATTCCACATTTCTGCAAAATATTTAAATCCATCTTCAATTGTTTGCGGATCAACAGGAGGAAAACTATATAACATGTGCCAAATCGGAGAACCTGTGAATCCATTAACAACACCTAATCCCAGATTCTTGGCAGCTTTAGCTGAATTTTTCATTGCCTCAACAGCCCATGCTCTTTTTTTCTCAGAATCTCCTGCACAATCTTTTGGAGCAAAACCATCAGAACGATTATCATTATTTGGATCGCAAACTAATTGTCCAGCTAGATGATTACTTATGGAAAATAAGTTTAAATTATTCTTAGTTAAAATTTCTTTTTGCTTCGCACAGTAATCAAGATCTTCAGCCGCTTTAAAAACATCCATATGATCGCCCCAGCAAGCTAACTCAAGTCCGTCATATCCCCATTCACTTGCTTTTTTAGCTAAAACTTCCAACGGCATATCAGCCCATTGAGCAGTACAAAGTGTAATTGGTCTGGCCATTTTTTTACTCCTTATTAAATTTTAAATTGAAGTCCATTTCTCATTACCTTTAGAATTTTTTATCACTGTATCAATAAATTTCATACCTCGCACACCATCATCAACATTTGGAAAATCAGAAATTAATTTTTCATCTGCATCTAAATTATCTTCTCTTTTTCTAATTGTATCACCAAAATTATTATAAATATTTGCAATTGCTTCTAATAAAGCTTCCGGGTGACCTGAAGGTAATCTGGTTCCGCGTCCAGCTGCTTCACTCATTTCAGCAACGTAAGAATTACCACGTTTCCAAACTTGCATTGGTCCGTTACCTTCTTTAACATATAAATAATTTGGTTCTTCCTGATGCCATTCCAAACTTTTCTTGGTGCCATATATCCAAATTGCAAGATCATTTTCTTCACCAACCGAAATTTGACTGCAGAATAAAACTCCTTTAGCTCCACTATCAAATCTCAATAAAATATTAGCATCATCGTCAACAGGTCTTCCTTCAACAAAGGAAGTAATATCTGCACTAATTTCATTAATTCTTAAACCAGTAAAATATTCAGCTAAATTTGCAGCATGAATACCAATATCTCCAATACTGCCGCCTGCACCGGTTTGCTTGGGATCAGTTCTCCATGAAGCTTGCATTTGTCCAGTCTTTTCCAGAGCATCTGTTAACCAACCTTGAGGATATCTAACTACAATTTTTCTAATATTTCCTAATTCACCTTTACTTATTAAATCTTTTCCAAGTTTTGCCATTGGATAACCGGTATATGTGTGCATTAGTCCAAAAACTTTTCCCGTTTCCTCAACTAATTTCTGCAATTCTAAAGCTTCATCAACAGTAATAGTCATAGGCTTTTCACACATTACATGAAAACCAGCTTTTAGGAAATCTCTTGCCATTGGGAAATGCCAATTATTTGGAGTAGTAATTGATACAAAATCAATCCTATCTTTTTTATCCATAGCAAGTTCACCTTCTATCATTTTTTTGTAGTCATCGTAAACTCTACTTGAATCCAAATTAAGTTCTTTTCCCATTTGATGGGATTTAACCGGATCAATATCAAATGCTCCGGCAACAATATCAACAAATCCATCCATCCTTGCAGCTTTTCTATGAACTTCACCAATAAATGCACCTGGTCCTCCACCAAGCATACCCATTTTTAATTTTCTTCTCATTACAAACTCTATTTTTTATTTAACAAAATTATACACTTACTTGAACTTTTTTCTTTTTACCATATTTTGAATATAAAAATCCAAACAGAACAATCAAAATTGCTGGGAAATAAGACATATATCTTAAAGTTTCAGAACCTTGTGTTCCAGTATCCATAAACACACCCATTATTGGTAAAACAATTGATACTGAAAACATTCCCAATCCACCAATAACTGAAAGGCCTAATGCTCCGCTTTCCGGAATTTCTTCTGCTACAAATCCTAACATTGTTGGCCAAAAGAAACAAACACCAACTGCAAATACTGCAGCAGCAACATAAACCATTAAACCATTAGAATAACTCAACATCTGTAAACCGATAAATGAAACAATTGCTGAAAATAATAACATTCCTGATGTACTTAATTTATGAACTACTGGTCCAGCAAAAGCCCTGCCAAGCGCCATTAAACCAGTTGTTAATGCCAACACAAGCATTGGTATTGCATTAGCATCTGCTAAAAGGCTACTAATTCTTTGCTGAGTTGCAAGTTCAGTAACAGCTGTTAAAAGCATGCAGAAAGCCATAAATATAAATATTGGCTTGGTTAATGATTTCCACATTTCACCGGTTGTAACACCAGAAGTAACTCTTTCTGTTTGTGGGAACGTTTCTTTTAAGAATAATAATCCATAGATTACTAAAGGTATATAGAGCATAGCAACATATAATTGCCAATTAAGATTTAGAACATCCAACATGAAATAAGCTACTAAACTTCCAATAACAATTCCACCTGGGAACCAAACGTGAAATCTATTTAACATGGCGGCTTTATTATTTGGATATATTGATGCTACAAGCGGATTACATGCAGCTTCAATTGCACCATTACCAACTCCTATTGCAGCAGTTGAGAAAAATAAGCTCCACATTCCTGATGAAAATATAGTTCCGGTAATACCAATAAAATGAAGGATGAAAGCCATAGTTAATACTTTTTTCATACCCCATGAATCTACGAAAGAACCAAACAATACCATTGAAATTGTAAAACCGTAAAATGCTGGACCAAATGCAAATCCAATATCTGTTGCAGTTAGGCCATAATCACTCATAAAAATAGGTTCAAGTCTTGCTCTAAGAGCAAAGCTGATAGCAGTTACAATTAGGGCAACACAACTCATTAAAAAAAGCTTTTTCGAATTATAATTTTGTGCATCCATAATAAGAATTATCTCCTAAATTATTATTAATAATTTTTTGCACGATTAATATTTATCCAACTAAACCTATAATTCCCATCCAGCAGGATATTTTCTAATTAGAAATTCATTTGCTTCAGGTATATTTGTAATTTCTCCCTTTTCTCCATCCCATTCTAATTTGTCAAATTTAGGTGCCATCCTTATTGCAATATTACCAAGCATCATAGTTTCGACTAATTTTGAAGCATAATCAAAATTGGAAGTTGCCTGTTTGTTTTCTTTTATACATGCGATCCACTCTTCATGTATTCCAGGTGAGCGAGGAATAGTTTTTTCAGGTTGTTTGTATTCTTTCATTTTTGTTTCAGGTATTAATCTTGGACTGCTGCCATAGCAACCGCACATTATTTTACCTTTTGTTCCATAAAATAATACTCCACCATCTTCATCACCCATTCTTCTGCCTGGTTCTAATTCTTCAGGTCTTGGAGGCATAATTCCACCATCATACCATCCTAATTCAACTGCTGGCAGATTTCCTCTTTTTGGAAATTTATAATGAAATACTTCTGCCACTGGCCAGCTTTCTTCATTAAATTTACTTGAGCTCGCTTCAATTGAAGTAGGATATCCAAGTTTTAATGTTTCATAAGGTATATCAAAAATGTGAGCGCCCATATCGCCTAAGGCTCCTGTTCCAAAATCACACCATGCTCTCCAGCTCCATGGCATATATGCCGGGTGATATGGTCTAAATTCTGCTGGTCCCAACCAAAGATTCCAATCAACATCTCTTGGAACTGATGGAATTTCTTCCGGTCTATCCATTCCTGTATCCCAAACCGGTCTATTTGTCCAACAATCAACTTTATTAACTTCTCCAATTGCACCATCTGCTAACCACTCAGCAATTAGTCGAATTCCTTCTTGAGCATGACCTTGATTACCCATTTGTGTGATTACGCCGGTTTCTTTTGCAATTTGATTTAAAATTCTTGCTTCCTTTACAGAATGAGTAAGTGGTTTTTGAACAAAAGCATGTTTGCCTCTCCTCATTGCATAAGCAGCTGCAACCGCGTGTGTATGATCTGGAGTACTAACTGTAACAGCATCAATATCTTTTTGCTTATCTAACATTTCACGAAAATCTTTGTATTTTGGAGCTTTCTCTAATTTTTCAGCCAGTTCTTGTTTGCCTTCTTCTTCTTTAGTTTTCTTAAGAGTTTCTTCCATTTTTCTATCATCAACATCGCATAAGGCCACAATATTTTCAGAAGAACAACTCCACATGTCAGATCTGCCTTTACCTCCAACACCAATGACTGCAATGTTTAATTTATCACTTGGAGCAGTATAACCTTTTCCACCTAAAACATTTCTTGGAACAATAGTAAAAGCAGCAGAAGCCAAAGTAACATTTCCAATAAATTTGCGCCTTGACATTGAATTTTTTGATTCTTTTTCGCTCATATTAAAATCTCCATTTTATTATAATTTTAAGCAAACTATTTGTTCAAACATTTCTCTAATTTTTTAACTACTTGGCAAGAGCCTCTTACAGTATGATAAAATACTTTCCAACTTGTCCCCATATAATCCCAAATTAGATTTCCTTCTTCAGATAATAAAGCAAACCATTCGCCTTGTTCCCAATTTATCATTTTTTCAAAAACAAAATCATGAACATTAAAAAATGCTTCCAAATATTTTTCATCTTTAGTTAATAGATATGCATCTAAAAATCCTACCATTGCTTCAGCTTGCTGCCAAAATTCTTTGGTTGCTTCTGTAACCGGTCCAATTCTTTTACCTTCAACATAAATTCCACCATAGTTCCAGTCAATTCCATTTTTGTAAGTATGTTCATAAATTGGCATAACTTTATCAAGACTTTTTTCACGAGGGATACCAAGAACATCCTGAGATAATAAATATAACCATGTAAATTCAATATTATGACCGTATGAAGTTATATCAATGGATTTTCCATCCTCATCAAAACGGTCTCTTCCCCAAACTGTTTCAAGTTCGACATTTGCAATCGGTTTCCAGTCCGACGTAAACATAGAAATTCCGGTGCCAGTTTCGGGATCGATCATTTTATCAAAAATTAAATCAATAACATCAACTAATGCTTGTCTATGATTTTCTGCACCAGTTAATTCATATAGAGTAGTAAAGGCTTCCATAAGATGCATATGTACATCTAATGATTTATGAACACTTATATCGCCTCTAGAACTTTTTATATTAAAGAACTGATCAAAGTGTTCAAAATAACCTTTGTTTTTTTTATCAAATATCTTTTCCTGAAGTAAATCAAAAACTTTTATTGCTTCATTTTTAGCAGCATCGTCACCGGTAAGTAAAGCATATTCTGAAAATCCATAAATGAAAAATGAATGTCCATATATAATTTTATTTAAATCTTTAGGAGTTCCATCTTCTTCAACAATCCAAAAATAACCGCCATTTTCTTTATCATAAAAATGATTAAGAATAAAATCTATTCCTTGCTTAAGTGCTTCTTTTCCATCTGGCCAATTAAAACCTAAACGCATTGCATGCGAAATAGTAAAAACACTTCGGCATTGTGAAAGAAAAGATTTTTCAGTTACTTCTGTTCTTTTTCCATCTTTATCATAGTTCGTTTGAAATCCGCCATATTTAGGTTCAACTGCTTTTTCTGCCCAAAATGGAATCAGTTTAGTATTTAAATAATCACTTGTTTTAGTTAAGTATAATTCAAGTTTTTTTGTTAAATCATTATTCATAAAAGCCTCAATAAATTTAAGTAAAAAGCATTTTTATTTACTTAAATCTCTATACACAAGTTCTTTTATTTCTATTGTTTGTCCAGGATTATGTCCTTGAATTGCAAAATGACCCTTTGTATATTCAGTGTCATCATACTCAGTCATCAGTTCATTATTTACCCAAATCTGCATATGATTGCCAACCATTTTAACGCTCATTGTAAACCATTCATTATCTTTCGTAATTAAACTTTTTGCTTTAGCTGTTGGATTTCCCGGTTTCCACATCCAAGCGGTATGAGCATCCTGGTGGTTATCTATTTGAGCTTCATATCCTCTAGGCCAGCTATCAGGATCATCTTCGGGCGGATTAGCTCTAAAGTACAAACCACTATTTCCGTTTTCACTTATTTTAAATGTTCCCTTTATTTCAAAATCTGTTGCAACAGCATTTGTATAAATATGACCCATTCCACCATCACCAATCATAATACCATCTTTAACTTCCCATACAGCTTTACCTTTAACGAACCAATTATCTAAATTTTCTCCATTGAATAATGTGATCCACTCCGGTTCATTTGAAGTTTTATTATTGTCACTTTGAGAACCACATGAAATTATAAGAGATAAAATTATAAATAGAGCAAGAATATTTTTCATCTACGTACTCCTTATTTTTTTGAAATGTTATTTTGAAGTATCAAGAAATTGATTTTACATTAAGTACAGTAATACTTAATAAAAGTAATTTTAATGAAAGAACTAATTAAAATATTTAGACAATCGTTTGTCTAAATCATTAAAGTAAATTATGTATTTTTTTCTTGATTGGCAAATTATTATTGAAAATGGTTATAATTTTGTAAAATCTTCAAATAAATTTGATAAAAAAGAACCGATTTTTTCATATTTGCTCAATCATTTTCGATGATTTCCGGATAAGGAACATCATAACCTTTTACTGAATGCCAAATTATTTTATTAAATGTTTCCTCTTCAATTCTGTCATAATCATCAAGATTTTGTTCAATTGATTTTTGTGCCCAATAATGTTGTTCACCGGTTATTTCTGCTAAAGAAGGATTTAATTCATCTAGCGGAATTTTATTTGGCAGAGCTTTATATGGAGTAAAATCTGGTTGGTCAGTAAAACAATCTGTCATAGGTTCAGCAGCTAAATCAAATTGATTTAATGGTGGAATTCCCAAAATATTTTCTATTGTTCGGAACATATTTATTTGTGAATAATTAGTAGAAACTACTTCTCCCCGTTTTGTATATGGACTAATCACTAATCCCACAGTTCTGTGTCCATCAATATGATCAAGCCCAGCTTGAGGATCGTCTTCCGTAACTAAAATGCAAGTTTCTTTCCAAAATTTACTATGTGATATTGCTTCCACAATTTTACCGAGTGCTAAATCGTTATCTGCAACTGCTGCTCGCGGAGTTGGCAATCCAGGTCGTGTTCCGGAAGTATGATCATTAGGAAGCAGCATTATTATAAAATTTGGGAAATTATCATTCTTTTCAAATTCACGGAATTCTTTAATAAATTCTTCTGCTCTATAAATATCAGGTACTTTTTCAGGAAATCCTATAAAAGTTGAGCAAGTATATTCTTTTATTTGCGGAAGGTTAACTTCAGCTCTAACTTTGATATTTCTTGTACCATTTTTGTAATCATTATAAATATCAGAGAATGTTGCACTTTTGGGTTCAATTATTGCATCAACAAATTCACCATAATTTCTAAATGTTAAACCATGTTTTAAAACATTATCCCATATAAATCCAGTAGGTGAATAAGCAATTGGATCATCGCCATCATAAGGATAACTTCTGGGAAAATCACCGAAAAATTTTTCAATGTAATCTGTAACATAAGCTTCATCAGTCCATTGATGACCGTCAGCACTCAATATACCGCTGCAATAATAATTATCCATCAAAACAAATTCTTCAGCAAGTTTATGATGATTTGGAGTTACATCCCAACCAAAATGTACTAATGAAGTATCTCCATCACCTTGCGGCAAATCACCAAAAACCTGATCGTAAGTTCTATTTTCTTTTATAATATAAACAACATGTTTAAAATGTGATTTTTGATCAGGTAAAACTGGAACCGCAACTTCCTCTTCTGATACTTCTTCATAATTAAAATGCCTTACCATATTTTGATACGAATTATTTTCTTTAACAATTTCTGTCATTTCATCCAAGTTTGTCAATTCTGGATTATTGATTATTGAAACTGAGCCTAAATGGTTGTGGGAATTATAACCCTTTGCATCCTTCTTTAAATCTCTTGATCCAATACCTTTAGTATTTGCTACAAAAATATTATCTAATTTATCAAGAATTACTGAGCCTGGATACCAGCCTGTTGGAATAAAGCCTAGTATTTTATTTTGATTAGCTAAATCTATAACGCAAATTGCATTATCTGTACCATTTGCAACAAATAATTTATTGTCGTCATTTGATAATGTTAGTGCATTAGGTGCACTACCAAATGGCAAATCCTTATCCATTTTAACATCAATTTGATTGACCACAATATCATTTTTAGTATCTATTACTGATATTAAATCACTATTGGCACAAGCGATGTATAGTAAGGTTTTCTCTTGATTTAAGACCATACTTGTGGGATGTAAACCAACATCAATATTTTTTACATTTATATTTAAATTCAGATCAATAACAGACACAGAGCCATTATTTGCAATGCCTGATTCAGGATCAACTAAAACTTCACTTCCAGAGGATTTAAATGATTCTTCATCCGGTAAAGGTTTTCTTCCTCCCCAGTTGGAAACATAAAGTTTCTTATCATTTAAGTTAATTGCTTGAAATGGAGCAACACCAACGGCAATTTCATTTATAATAGAAAAATCCTTCATATCAATTATTGCTAAAGTATTACTTCTATTTAGCGGAACATAAACCTTTGATTCATTTTCGGAAATTTCAAATCCCCCAGGCACTGGAAGACCACCAATTTTAGGCTTTTCAAATAATATGGAATTTTTCCATTGCCAAGTGTTATCCTCAGTCTGTTGGGCAATTAAAATTTTATCTCTTGCTTGACTAACAAAAATATTTTTTTGATCTGATGAAAATGCAATCCCTTTAAAAGATGCACCTCCGCCAATGTGAAGTGTTTGGATAATTTTTTGTGAATCTATATTTATGATTTCTAATGAACTTTTATTTAAAACTGCAAGAATTTTTTCATCATTGGATAGTGCTAAATCGACCGGTCTACCCGGAAAATAAATTTGTTTTCCTGCTGGACGTAAAATTTGATTAGATGGAACAAGAAAACTTCCATCTGCTTGGGGTCCTATTTTTCTTAAATCGGAAATTTTATTTGATTTATCTGAAGTGCAAGAAAGCGCAACGAATAAAATTATAATCATCAAAAATAATGTTTTATTTAATTTTTTCATTTTACATGTCCTCACATTTTTTTTAACCAAATAAAAATGTTCTTAAAGTTCTCTAATCCAAATGTTCCTATAGCTAACTGGATTGCCATGATCCTGAAGGGAAATTGGTTCCTTTGCATTGTGTGTTTCATAAGTTGGCTTACCAATGTATGCTGTAGGTCCTTGTAATTCAACATGATTCTGAACTAAAACTCCGTTTTGCACAACAGTAACAAAACCTGGAACTTCAACAGTTCCATCTTCATTAAATTTAGGAGCATTAAAGAAAATATCATAAGTTTGCCAAACTCCGGGAGGTCTGCACGCATTAACCATTGGAATAAATTGTTTATATATACTTCCAGCTTGACCGTTAGAATATGTAACATTATTATATGAATCTAATACTTGAACTTCATATCTCTCTTGTAAAAATATTCCGCTGTTTCCTCTTCCTTGTCCTTCACCTTCAACTTTGGCAGGAGTTCTCCATTCAATATGAAGTTGACAATCACCGAATGATTTTTTTGTTTTGATACTGCCGGTTTTCTTTACAACTGTCATTGCACCATCTACTAACTGCCATTTTGGTTCGGCACCATCCGTAGTTTCCCATTCATTAAAATTTGTCCCGTCAAAAAGAATAATTGCATCTGATGGTGGTGTATTATTTTCACCTGGAGTTACAATTTTGGGAACCGGATCCCAAACTTCAGATAATTTTGGATCACCTTCTTCTTCGCCCAAACATTGATAAGATAAAAATGCAGTAATTATGACAAACACTACTATTAAAGAATTTCTTAATTTAGTTTTTTTAAAGTTTTCCATATTTTATTCCTTTTAACTTGTGATAATTCTTTAATTCATATCTATTTTGAAAAGCCTAATTTCGTGAGAATTATTTTCATTTGCTACCTCTGCATAAATCCAAATTTGATTATAATTCCAAATCCAGTCAGAATAACGGAATGTATAAAAATCACCGGGTGTGCTGCTTAATAAAAGTGGCGATTCAATTGTTAGGTCATAAATTTTATTAAAATCAAAAGTAAATGCAAGGCCCGTTCCAATATTGTAAACGGGATCAAACCATGTTGTACTTGATCCCTCATATATAAATAAGTATCCAATTCCTAAAGGTAAAATTGAGGCTGGACGAATAAAAAAATTATGCCAGTTATTTAGATCCAATATTGGTTGATTTACATCGCCGACTGTATTCCATTTTTCTCCATCACTGCTTTCAAAACGGAATATTCTTTCGTTGCCTCTAATATATCCGGTAACATAGCAATGATATTTTCCATTAGCAAAAATAATTTTGGGATCTTTATATTCTAAAACTGAAACATCTCTTTCATATTTTTTTTCTGGTGGTATAATAACTGGATAGGCCGATTTAGGATCAATATTTTTTAGATCTTCAACATCATCAAATTTTATTATAGACCATGGTCCTTCATTATAAGGCCCGCAAGCATATAGCTTGAACTTTTTACTTATTGGATCAATTAGTAAAGCCGGACGTTCAAAACCAGGTATTGGAATTTCTTCTCTAAATATTGAATGATATTTTGTAAAATTTTCTCCATCAACACTTCTTAGGATTCTAATTTCATAACCTCTTAATCCTCTTGGAAATTCTGGAGACCTCATTCTTGCAGCTAACCAAAATATTCCATTTTCATCTTTTACAATCGATGGAGCACCTGCCCAATATTCAGCTTCATCCTTTTCCGGTTTTAATATTGTTTTGCAGTCAACAAATTTTTGAGTTATTGTTTTTAATTCATCGGAAATATTTGGAATTGGTCCATCCCAATTATTATTTTGAGGTAAAATAAAATTAGTAATTACAGAAAAATGAAATAAGAAGAAAAATATCGACTGTTTTTTTTTCATTTAATTTATTTAATCAGTAGCATTTTTTTTGTCTCTGAAAATTCAGGAGTAATAATTCTATAAAAGTATATTCCGCTTGGTAAATCTTTACCATCAAAATTATAACTATAGACTCCAGCGTCTAAGTTTTTGTTAATTAATTCAGAAACTCTTTCTCCAAGAAAATTAAATACTTCTACTTTTACATTTGTCATCTTTGGAATACTAAAACTTATATTAGTCAAAGGATTAAACGGATTTGGGTAATTTTGATTTAAGGCGTAACTTTCCGGCAAATATTTTTTTTCATCTTCAACTGAAACAATACTTGATTTAATATAATATTCAAAAGGTTCAGCAGTGTTGGATCCCCAAACTGATTTACTACCGGCAGTGTAACCTAAATTTGCTGCTTCTTCTGATAGTTCTCCACTTGCTTCAAGTGATGCGGAAACTATTATAGTTTGATTAACATCAATAATATTATTACCTTCAGGGCTTTTTAGAAAACCCCAAAAAGGAGCTTTCATTTCTGCTTCATGTCCATCTTCTGAAATAGCTATTTCTATTATTCCTTGATAAACCGGTCCTTTATCTTCGACAACTACATAAGTTGAATCTGCAAACATTACCCATTGTGAATACCAATCATAGGTTCCAGGAGCTAATCTTACAATGCCTTGAGCTAAATCATTTTCCCAATTTGCATTATAGTCTGCTTCAGAAATATATTCATGATTTAAATAATGACCAGTATTATATGCACCATTATAAAATTCTACTTCCATGTTCATATCATAACCTTTGCTATCTGGATAGTATCCGCCTTCTCTTAAAGGATATCCGGTAGTATCATTATTATCAACGTCAATTGTAAATATAAAATAGTATCTACCACTTTTTGCATGGCCTAATGAATCTGCAGAAGTTCTTCCAATTGAACCAACAGCTTTCATATAACCATAAAGTGTACTATCATCATTTGCAAATTTAACTTCTAATATATCAACATCAGAATATTCAATAAATTCAGCGGGTATTCCTCCTTCCACATAACCTTCTGTATCATGAACATTATTAGATGAATCAGTAATAGCAGCCGGTATATTTATCCAATCATCAAATTTTCCATCTATTATAATTTTATCTTGAGAAAATATACTTGTGGTAATCAATATAAATAAACAAAATGATGTGATTTTTTTCATGAAGTTAATTCCAAAATTTTATTCAGAAAATGAACTTTTATTTATTAAGTCCATCGCAGCATTAATTATAATATCACCAGTTTTTTCGCCAAGACTAGTTCTGGTAATATAATTATAAGTTTTAAAACTGTTAAAATCTTCTTTAGTTAGAATATATCCGAAAGCATCGTTTGTAAGTCCAAATAAAAACGGGTGCTGTGTGTTCATTTTTCTTTTCAAATAATAACCAATGTTCGGTAATGCTTCACCGGGAATTGTTAAAATTTGAGCATCTCCCAATTTTATAATATTCAAAGTTGTAAAAACTTTGTTTTCATCAATTCCATAATTTAGTTTGGAATGCTTCAAAATAAATTGCATTAGTTCAGATTCAACAGGTAATACTACTTCTTTGCTTTTAATATTAATTTCAGGTGATTTTTGAACATCTGCATTTGAAATAATTCTAATTGATTCAGCGGCTAATAACTCACCGATTCTTATGCATTCATTCCAATCATTAGCTTCTTTGCCATTATCTAAACGGTTATCAGCCGTCACCATTCCTCCTTGAGCACTATTAACAAATAATGCAATACCTCCAATTTCTGATTCAATTTTATTATATAAAGGTCCAACTAAATCTGGAGTACAAATTCCTCTATCACTTCCGATTACTTCCGGATGAATTGCATAATTAACAAGTGTTGCAATAGGGTTTTGATTATCAGCAGATATAAATTGAATTAAGCCGCATCTTGGATCATACAATTTAGGAGCATAATAATTATATGCGATTTTACCTTTTGCTTCATCAACTGCTGTTTTTAAATAACTTGGTTGAATATTATTGAGCGCTTCATTTATGGCATCAGAAGTTTGGTCAATAACAAAATCTACATATGATAAATCAATTCCTGAATTCCCATTTTCATCTGCAAAGCCATAGAGGTCCGGCGCACTATGTGTATGGGTGGCACTTATTAAAATATTTTCAGGTTTAATATCAACAATCCGACTTCGAATTTTATCACCTATAATTTTAGGTACACCTAAATTATCAATTGATACTAGTGCAATTTTTGTATCATTACTTACAATTACGATAGCTCTCGTAGTCAATTCGCCTTTTTTCATTTCTACAGGATTTGGAATACCAACGCCGCCTGAAACTGGAAGCAATGGATCTGGTGTTATATTTCTAAAAGAAGCACCAACATTTAAACTACTATTTGATGAGTAAATTGTAGTTGAGAAGATTATTAGTGAAAATAAAACTGATATTTTAATTTTCACATATGCCTCCGGTAATTATTTTATATTTTATTTGGATCTATAACAACATACTTAACAGTTTTTCTATTCCATGTATAAACAATGTGCACTAAACCATTTTCTGCTTGAATTATAGATGGATACGAATATTCTTCTTCTTCAACTTTTGCTGGATCAGTGACTGATTCAAGCTCTAAAACATTATTCCATTCTTTCCCATCTTTTGAAACAGCTAATGTTAGCGGAACGCGGTTGCCCCAATTTTTTGAAGTTGGGTTATACACCAGTAAATGTCTTCCATCTTTTAAGGTTACTGCATCTATTCCGGAATTAGGATTTGGTAAACTTAAGGATGTCATTTTACCCCAAGTATTACCATTGTCACTGGACCAAACTTGTGATATAACATCATTTTCTGTTCTGCACAAAATTTGCAGATTATTATTAGGATGAAAAAGAATAGTAGGCTGAATAGCGCCAAATTCCACACCATCATTTAAGTCACCTGAAGCTGACCAACTTTTTCCTAAATCTGTACTTCTTTCAATTTGCACTTTCCATCCATCATGCTCAGTACTTGTGGGTGATAAAATATCACCATTTTCTAATTGAACTGCCTTATTCTTAATTGGCCCTAATATACCTTCAGGTAATTTAACTGGACTTGACCAACTTTTTCCGTTATCATCAGAAGTTACGTAAAGTCCCCACCATTCTCTTGGACTTGGACCAACTTTATAAAATAAAAATAATGGGCCTTCTTTAGGTTGGAATAAGACCGGATTCCAACAAGGATATCTCAAATCTTCATTCTGCACACCATTAACAACTTCAATTGGTGTTGACCAAGTATTATTTTCTTTTAGTGAAACCCAAATGCCAACATCTTTATTTTTTTCATGAGTTCCGCCAAACCATGCAGCTACAACATTATCACCACTAACTGCTATAGTTGAAGCATGACATTGAGGTGTAAGAGCATTTTCTATTTCATAGATAAATTCTTCAGTCTTAATTGAAACATGATTTTTAATATTTTCGGTCACTTCATTACTGTTGCAGCTGTTTACAAATAGAATTAAGAAAATAGTTACTATTATTTTTTTCATTAATTAAACCTCTTTATAACTTTAAAATTTAGTAAGTCAACCAAGTTGGATCTGCAGTTGGTACAAGCAATTCTCCAGAAAAGTTTTTAATAACAATTACAGACGTTTCTGAAGATTTTGGATCATCATTTAATTTGAGATTATTAAGAACATCTTCATTTATCCAAACATCATACTTTTCTTTTAATTTCTCTAATTCAACATTAAGTAAAGCCATATGTTTTTCATATTTTATAAAATTATAAACATCATCTTCATATTTATAAAATCTTGTTGTATCAACATCCGCAATTCTTAATTCTCTCCATCTTTCTTTAAAGAATTTTTGCATTTCCTCATTTGTTATTTCAATATCTTTAGTCATTTGTGCACGGTATATATCATACGTCCATTTTTCTTCCCATAAATTTAAATCTTCTTTTACACTTGCTGAATCTAAAAATCCTTCGTTCTTTGCAATATCAATAAATTTATCATTTTTAATCATAGTTCCAATTTCAGTCAGCAGCCTATTTTTTAAATCAATTAAATCACTACTTTGATTAATTACTTTTCTATAATAATTCATATATTCAAAATAATCTTCAACCGTTTTTACTCCATCATTTGTGGTTAATAGTTGTTCTGTTAAAAGATTTTTTAATTGAATGAGATAAGCAGCAGATGTATCTGTTACTGATTTCAAATTGTTAACTATTGTTCCCCTTTTTGGCAAACCTTGTTTCAACCATTCAAATAAAGGTTCTACCATTTTATCAACAGTTTTATTACTTACTTTAACATTCATAGGTGTAAGAATTGAATCCATAAGTTTATGTACTATTTTATCAGATTCAATATTAAACAAACGAGCATACATTTTTTTTCGTTTTGGACCGTATTTAAGCTCATCACTTTTTATTGCTTCTCTTTGAATATCAATAACTTGAAATATTGCATATCCATTTTGATATTGTATTGGTTTTGATGGAACACCTATTTCCAAATTCTTAATTTGGTCAAACATATCCGGAGGCATTTCCATATAATCAAGCCAGTCGGTTTCAAAATTTTTTCTTGATGTATTTTTAATTTCGAGCTTATCTAATTGCTTATCAATATAATCACCTAAATCTGATTCAACAGCTGAATCATAAGCAATTGCTGCTTTCTCAAGAGATGGAGTTGGTAAAATTAATAATCTAAACTTAATTGAAGCTTTTTTTAATGCATCAATTATTTTATCCTCAGGAACATTTACTTTATTGTATACATACTTTGTATAAAAGGATTCTAGTAAAGCTTTATTTGTTCTGGTTTTTAATCTTTTTGTAACATATTTATGGTTATTAAAGCCATTTGCATATCCCTCATTTGCAATAAGTAATTCTTTAATCATAAAATCCAGGTATGTTTTTCTTGGGTTTGGTCCAATTCGCAAAGTCTGAAAACTGAATTCATAACTTGCTGCAAATTCTTTTGCAGTAATAATTTTATTACCAACTTTGGCAACAATTTCATCTTGCGGTATTTTATCACTTGAGCATGATAAAAAAAACAACCCGATTACAACTAGTATAACCGGGTTAAGTCTATTACTAAATAATTTCAAAATAAAATTAATCCTCAATAGTTTAGCTATTTGATAATAGCAAATTTTCCTCTTTGTGTTTTAAGTCCTTTTGCTTCAACAACAAAGAAATACATTCCGAATGATACTTCAGGACCATCTTCACTTGTAAGATCCCAAGAATGTCTTCCAACATCAAATGCATCATCATGTTTAATTTTTCTAACAAGTTCACCGCTTGCAGTAAAAATATAGATTGTACATTTAGGCGGCAAGTTAACAAAATCAACCCTTCTTTGCGAGTTACCGGCTAATTCATAAATTGCTTCAAGAGAACTAGCAGCTACATAAGGATCAGGAACTACATATACTTTTTTATCTTCAGTTGTTTTTACATCTTCAGCTTTCCATAAACCGCCATCGACTGTAAATCTATAAACATCATCTGAAGTTGGATTTCTTTCTGTTCTAAAACTAAATACATCACCAGGATCAGGAGGAATTACAGTAGGATCTTTTCTCGCAAAGTCCGGTTTAAAGAATCTTAATTCCCATGAAGACCAATACCTATCACTTCCGGTAATATGATCATGTTTAGGAAAACGAATTACAATACGTGTGCTATCCCAAACTTGTCCATACATTTCTGGTGGTAAATAATTTCCACCTTTTGTGTTTTTTTCATAAATAACATTGATCTTCATCTTGATCTTATTATTTGGATCTGTCACATCCCAAACTGCAAAGTTTAATGGATAAATTTGAAATGCTGATAATGGATTATCAATACCATATGAGGTATCAACAACATGATCATAGACAATAAGGTCAAAATCTCTTGGCAAAGCAATACCGGCATTGCTTAATTCAATTGCCTCACATCTTATATTTGATTTAGTATCTGTATCCCATAGTTTCCATTCATTTGTTTCTCTTCCCTGGTCATTTTTAGTAATAACAGATATTTCTCTTCTAACATCATTATCATTATCAACTACATCTTCCATAGGAAAATTGAAATCATATTTTATACCTTCAAATACTCCACGTTCCATTGATTTATATGCATCTTTATAAAATGCTGATGGACCTGGATAACTTAAGCTAAACATTGTATCGCCAGATGTAATATTTACACATGTTATACCACTAGTACTACCCCATTTGTACATAGGTGTTTTGTCGGTTAACCACCCATCATCTTCAAATGTTAGTTCATATATATCACCCAAATGTTCAGTTGCATGATTTTTATTAAATACATCAATATTAAATGTTCCGCCTCTAGCATATCCACTAACATGCTGAATTTTAAGAGAATCAACATGGGGTTCTGTATAACCAGCGGCAGATTCTTGAGGAATACAAACAGCCGTATTCCTATCCCTAAAAACAACATCACCAATTTCATTTACTGTAATATTAAATGCACATTCACTAGGCATTGCTTGTAACGGATAATTTTCTGTCACTAATCCTCTGTCATAAAAATCATAGTCGTTACCGGCATCAATTGAAGTCACAGCATAAAAATATCTTCTTCCATTTTCTACCAAAGTATCCACATATGAATGTTTCAATCCGCTATTATTACCCATATCATAATGAACACCTAAATTAGGGAAAGGTATTGGATGAGCACCCTTTAAACCATCATCAGATCTATCAAATATTTCCAGAGGTTCAAATAATAACACGTTTCCAAATGCATCTGTAACAGTTTTTATATCAAGGAATTCAGGATCTGAACTTTTATAAAGTCTATAACCGTTAAAATCCAAACCAAAAAACGGATCTTTTGAATTTTCAGCATCAGTATCCCAATACAATTGAACTTTTCTATCTGTCACATTAGATATCAAAGTAGGCTGCAAAGGCGGAGTTAAAAATCTGTAATTATCATTGTAAATACTTTGCATTGTAGCTTTATTTCTTTTAATATCTTCCTGATCTTCACCCATTAAAAGAGCGATTGTGAAACGCTTCCAAACTGGTCGATCCGCTTGTTCCAAAGCATCAATTGTTTCCAATCTTACATCTTTAGCTCCAAATACAAACGCAATATTTTCGTCAGTCTCTTCAATTTCCGGATCTTCAGCTTTACTTAAAAATTTATCCCAAAATGTTTTTTGGTCTCTTAATTCTTTATTAGGCTGCCAAACATATATATGTCCTAATCCAGCTTGATCAGCTTCATCAATATCTGTAATATCATAATTAGGTTCACCTATATTAATCGCACCATTAGTTTCTGAGCCATCCGGATCTGGACCTGGCCAACCGTTTTCGTCAGGACCAATTCCATCTGTACCTCTATCGTCATTTACAGGCTCAAAATCTAATTTATCATTCCTATTTACATCCTCGCCTGTGTCAAGAGCACCATTAAAATTAGTATCTTCAGTATCCCATTTTCCATTACCAGCTGTACCGGCAATATCTGGTAATCCAATATCTTCAAATGGTCTCCAATCGCCATCATTATCAATTCCATCAGCCATATCTTCATCAATCATTCCATCCTTATCATCATCAATACCATTATATTCAATTCCAGGACTTTCCAAAAAACCAAATCCAAAAACTCCAACTTTTTGATAAACATTTAATTGATCCGGAAACATATGCCACTGATAAAGAATATCAAATTCTAAACGACCTTCATCTTCAGCACCAAATGTTGCAACTACATAATCTACAGCATTAAAATTGCCTTCTACAATATTTGCATCAGCATAATAAGCTGTTACAACTCTATCTAAATTATGATCACTATAATTCCTTGCCCTATAAACCGAAACAAGAATATCTTCAGCTAAAGGATGGAACCAACCATAAGTTCGAGATTCTATTTCTACACCCATTCCTCTAACACCCAATTTATTAACATCTGGATCTTTCCATTTTGTTGTGTTGGGTGTTCCATCATCGTTCTTTAATGGATAATATCTATATGCTGTATAATCTTCCCAAAAGTCATTTTCATGATCATCCATTAGGTAAACTGTTTCTTGATCAGCAATTGGACCGGCTTTAAATTCACCGTTCCATTTACCTGATCTTAAACCTGGCTCAAGTGTTCTGGGTGGTCTACCAGCCGGTTGTCGTAAATCACCAACGTACGACCCACCGGGCCAAAATTGTGGCCAAGTTCTTTTATCAGTACTAATTGCCATGCTTTTTAAAATACCTTCTGGGGGTTCCAAATTTAAATCAAGTACACCATTAAAATTGACATCCTCACTAGGAGCCAATTCTCCATCATTATTAACATCTTCGTTGATTCCCCATATATATCCGTAAAATCCATCGTTAAACCATCCAGGCATAGGTTGCAATATTTGCTGATGCGTCCTGTCAGAAGACAATTGAGCAACAGTGGCATTACTAACATGGGGTAAATAAGCATTACTAACAATACCGAATTGTGTACCTTCCCATTCATCTGGCAAAACCTTTCCTTCATAACCAGCCATGTCTGTCACATACGCAGCAATAAGAAAATTTGCACCACCAAGGTAATTTAGTCCTTCACTTCCCGGCCAACGCATACCAACACCTCCTGTCATCCCTCCATCAGTAATATTACCAACATTCCAAACTGTTGTATAAATTAGATTTCGATCAAAAAGTCCTCTAGCCCAATATCTTGCCCAGTGCATTGGGTGCGAGTCATTTGATGAACCAGCAACTTGCGCTGATGTATTATTAGTAAAAAAACTTATTGTTATAAAAGCAAATAACAATAATTTGTAAAATAATTTTATTAAACTTCTCAAAAATGACACTGAAGTTCTCCTATATTCTAATTACACATTGATAGTTTGTTAATATGCACTTATACCTATTGAAAATCTATTAACAGAGGTTAATAATCCCCAATCGGACCAAGAATAATCCACAATAAATGTAGCAATATCTAAAATTCTATAATTTATTCCAGCTCCTAAAGTTAAACCATTTTCTGCCGTCTCAGAGAATAAAGATTGATAACCACCGCGTAAATAAAAAGAGTCAAAAACTTTTGCTTCAAACCCTAAATCTACTGTTTCTACGTTATTACTTGGATGATTCAAATTACTTGCAAATGTAAACGAATTACTTTCATCAAATTCATATTCATAAGCTGCTCCAAATCTAAATAATAAAGGCAATGCATAAGTTTCAGTTGAAAGTGAAATTGGCACATTATCATTATTTAGATATATATCCTTACGTCCGTCAATATCGATAATACCTGTTAAATCTCTACCAGAAAGTCCAAATTCAGGTCCTAAATTGCTAATAGTTCCACCTAATTTTAAGCCTCTAACAGGAGTTTGAAATAAAATTGACATATCAAATCCAATAACTGATCCGCTAACATGCCAAATACTTTGTCTAAAATATTTTGCACCGACACTAGCAGATACTCTATCGGTTATTGACATAGCTAAATATAATCCCGCAACAAAATCTGAAGCTGAATATGTTTCGCCATTTCCTTCGGGTCTAAAAATTGTCCTTACTGGATTTTCACCGTAATCTAACATTGCCAAATGAAAACCTAATGCACTTCCAAAAGAAGGTAACGGCACTACAAAATCAAGTGAACTAAAATCAGTGTCAACGAACCAATCAGTTTTGGTTACTTGAAGTGATATTGATTTAATTTGAGTAATACCGGCTGGATTCCAATATAAAGCTGAAGGATCATCAGCAATTGCAACAAATGCACCGCCTAATGCTTCTGCTCTTGCCCCAATACCAATTCCGAGCATTGCAGCAGCGTTTGAACCTCTTTTGCTTGCATCGGTTTTATAACCAATTTGATCAGATTCAATCTGTGCATTTGCAAATTGAGTAATGAGTAAAAATCCTATTAAAAAAATGGTAAAAATTTTATTTTTCATAGTACGCACATTAATTTTTGAAAAATTTTTAAAATTGTAATGCTAAACCAAGTTGAATAAATCTTGGTCTAGAATACCATTCTGGATTGTAATCTGTTTCATTTTTTGTGAATTCACCAACTTGAGCAATTCTTTCATATCTTCTTTTCGCAATTTCAGGTAAATAAGCATTTGCACCAGCACGGCCTGTAAGTGAATTAACAATATTTTCTTCTAAATGATTAAATACATTATAAACATTTAAGCTAGCAAGAAAGTCCAGACCAAGAAGTTCAAATCCTTTTGATAATTTCATATCAACATTCCATCTTAATGGTCTTCGTTCAATATTACTCCACCATCCCGCAGGAAGTTCTAAAGCATAATCAATTGTAGATGGGGTGTAAGGTAATGCCGAACCAATTCTGCCAATAACACTAAAAAGTGTTTTGTCCCAAGGTCTCACACTAAATGATGCATTTAACGAGTGAGTTTGGTCCCAATCCAAATACTCTACATTTTTTGCTGCTAAAGTGTACGCACCCCTACTTGGACCAGATAGTATTTGAATATCAAGAGCAGCTTCAGCTGAAGACGATGTTCCTTTTGCAACCATATATGTATAATCCAATCCGCCAGAAAATCTTCCGTCATTTGAACGATAATTCAATGCGAATGTTACACCAGTGGAATGACCATATTCTTTATTAATATATCTTCTGAATGAAGTAGCATTACTAAGTGTTAACAGTTCAACTCCTAATAAATCTCTAATATCTTTGTAATAAACACTTAATTCCATCGCTAATTCTTCTGTTAAAGCCTGCTGCAAACCAATTTCATATTGAATTGTTTTTTCAGGTTTAAGATTAGGATTTCCAATTGTTGTATTTGCAATACTGAACTGATTATAGTGTGACAAAACTGGATTATCAAACATTTTCTCATAACTAGGTGTTTGGAAAAAGTGACCATAAGACAGTCTTAATGCACCACCATCAGATATTGGGAATGAAAGTCCTAAACGCGGACTTAATTGATATTTTGCTTTTGCATCAGTGTAGTATCTGCTATCCCCAACCAATTCAGGTAAAACATTTATATATGTTGGCGCATATCTATCTTTGGGATCAAAATAATCAAATCTCAAACCGGCATTTAATACAATCTCACCCATATTTAAAGTTGTTTGTGCAAATGCGGCTCCCTCAACTGGCTGTCTATTATAATTTATGTAAAATAAATCATCTGCAGCACTATCTGGATGCGTTTCTCTTAACTTAATATTTCCAAATTCATAATTTCGTGTTGCTTCCTTAAATTCTTCCCATGGAATTTCAAAGGAACGAATTTCACTCCTGGTATAAGGAAACTGAACCATTTCATGTCCTAATTCTTCTTTCATTGGAGAATTTTTATAAAATAGATCATAAATTTTTCCCTCAAATCCAAGTTTAAGTTCTACAACTTTATTAACCTGCCAAGTTAAATCACCATTAATTAACTGAATATATTGATCAAACCAGCTTCTATCCCAACTTTGAATACCGCCATAATCAAATCCTGAATTTGCACCTGGATCCCAAACATTAACTGCTGTTTTCTGATAGCGAGGATCAGTTGCGCTTTCATACATATATTCTTTTTCATGATTTATTTGGTAGGAATATCTTAAATTATAATAAAAATTATCATAAGGACTATGAGTTAATACAAACATATGTGTTATGTTATCTGAATACCAAGTCGGAATTCCATCCGGAATAAATTTCCACGTATTGCTAAAATCTGTTTCCTTTGTGTTGCTATAGAATATGCTGTAAGAAGCTGTCAATCCGGCAATAGGTTGATAAACCATTTTTGTGTTAAAGTTGTAATTCATTAATGTTTCCATTGGAACAACGGAACCGTCACCTGAATGTAAAGAATCCGGCAAAGGAATTACTAATGGATCTTCAGGATCAAACCTGGCTTGATACCACTCTTTATAAACAGCTATTTCCCAGCCATCTTCCGGCATATATCTTCTTTCACCGTTTAAATAACCTTTTGAATCCTCAATTCTTCCGTTAAATAAGAAACCAAGTTTACCTAAACTTTCGGGGAAAAAATTAAATGGAGCGGAAATTGAGAATTTCACTTCCCTTTCATCAAAAATATCATATTTATCTAAACCACCAACATACATTGGAGAATTTGGTGAATAATATCCGCCTGTTAGTGCTTCAATAGTACCAGAAAAATTTTGTTCAGGAACCTTTGTAACAACATTAATTACACCAGATTGAGCTGAACCATATTCCGCATTGAATGTTCCAGTAATTACCTGCAATTCTTGAATAAAGTTATTCTCAACATTTACATTAGAACCGCCACTTTGACTAAAAGTATTTGTAACTGGAACACCATCTATCATATATGATATTTCTCTAGATCTACCGCCTCTTATATGAAGACCGCCGCCGGCATCTGTAACAACACCAGCCTGCAATTGAATAACTTCATCAAGCGTAGAAACCGGTAATGATTCAATTTCATCACTATTAACATAAGATGCAGTATTTGTTCTATCCAGTTCAACTGCTTCTCTTTCAGCAACTACTAAAACTACTTCACCCTCAATTAAAGCTTCTTCCAGCTCCATATTCACACTTACGGTTCTATCAGTAAATACTCTTACATCAGATATTTCTACGGTCTTATATCCAATCATTGAAAATCTTAGAGTGTATGAATCGGGAAGAAGGTTTATTATTAAGTATTCTCCATTAATATCTGTTGCAGCACCTTGACCGCCGCCATTTAACACCACAACATTAACGCCAAATAATGGTTCGCCTGTCCTACCGTCAGTAACTTTTCCACCAATTTTACCTGTTGAACCAGCAAATATATTTGAACTTGAAAATGTTAATGTAAGAGAAAGTATAGCATAAAAGATGAATTTTAATTTGTTATTGCACAATACCATCTTTAACCTGTTGTTTACTTGTAATGATGTATGTAAATTTTAACTAACTTTTTGTTTTAATCTATTTTGTTCTTCTTTTTTTTCTTTAGCAATTTTTAATGCTTCATCAAAATTACTGCTTACAAATTGAAAATTAAATTTTGAATTTAACTTTGCTTCAAATTCTTCACGCAATTTTTTTTCTATCTCAGTTCTTTTTTTTACAATATTGAAATTTTCGTTTCCCTTTAGCGAAACCAACTGTTCTTCAGTAGGATCTTTGACAAACTTTTTATATAGAATTGAGCTAAGAAGAGAAGTTTTCATTAAGTCAATCTGGTTTTTAAGATCCGGAATATTCTGAATGTTAATTTCCTTTGCATGCTTAGCAAATATATGCTGCTGACTAATACTTCCTAACCTAATATAAAACTCCGATTTATTTGTCGGTGCTTTTTTCGAATCAGCAAAGAGATCATCTACTAAAATAAAACCGCCGTTATATGAAGCAATTTTTATTTGTTTATCTTCTTGATTCAATTTATCAAATTCCAAAGGAGTTGAATCAGAAATATTTTTTTGCGAAGCACTCTTTGAAATAATTTTACTTATATTCTCACTTAACTCTGTAAAATTATATTTTGGTGCCAACTCTTCAAATCTTATTGTAACTTCATCTTCAATATAAGCTTTTCTGCTTCTATATAAGGTTTTCCAAATATTATTTTTTACACTTTCAAATGGAGGAACTTTAACATCTCTTTTTTCTCCTTTATAAATAATGTAAAATCCGCCGTAACCTTTAAATGGTTTAGAAAATTTTTGTGCAGAAAGTGTATCCATTACTAATCTCAGTTGTTCATCACCTAATGATTCACGGATAACCCAGCCAATATCACCACCCTTTTTATTTGAGGCAATATCTTGAGAATATTTTTCAACAACACTTTCAAAACTCTTACCTTTCAGCAATTCTGCATAAGCTTTGTTTATTGTCTGCTGCTGAGATTCAATAAAACTATTTGAGGAAGTTCTCAAAAATGGTCTCATAATGTATTTTATTTTAAACTGCGGGGTAAATTCATTATAAAACTTTTTAATTAAACTATCAGTAATAATTTTATTTGTGAATTGTTCTTGAATATATCTTTGATACAACAATCTTCGTTCATTATTCCTTAACACTTTTTGATATAATGAATCTTGATCAATATTTAATTCAACTGCTTCAGTATAAGACATTTTTTCAAGAGCTTTATTTTGAACAATTTCTTTTAAATTATCTAAAGTGGGGAAATTATCTGGTTTATACTGAGTACTTAATAAATAATGATCTAAATATTCATCAAAATTAACACTGCCATTTGAGAAAGTAGCTAATGTAAGTTTATCATCTGATTGTGAACAATAAGTAAAAGTAATCACCAAGAAGATAGCCAATATAAAATTACAATATTGTTTAATTGTTTTTTTTACCATAAATAATAAACCTAACCAGCTATTAAAAATATGGGGAATATAAAATTATATTCCCCATTATATTGAAGACATCAAAATAGAATTATTTTAACAATACCATACTTTTTGTAATTGAATTTGAACCAGCTTCTAAACGATAGTAGTAAACACCACTTGGTACGCTGTTTCCAAAATCATTTCTACCATTCCAAACTGTTGTGTGATTTCCGGATAATACTTTGTTATTAACAAGAGTTCTTACTTTTTGTCCAAGATTGTTATAAATAACTACGGAAACTTTTGTCAACTTAGGAATTGTAAAATTAATATTTGTTGTAGGATTAAATGGATTTGGGTAATTATTACTAAGTTCAAATTTATCAACCATTAATTGATTTCTGCCTTCATTAACGCCAGTAATTACACTTAATTCACCGCGGGTTGTCATATCAACACCCCAATCATCTATTGGAGTTTCATTCATTCCGCAAATTCCAATAACATCACCAGAATTGAAATAATCAACACCAGTTTTATTTTTGAAATACATTTTCAATGTTCTTAAAGACATACCAACTTCGATAAAGTCGTTACCCCAAGCATGTGCCATCCAATCTGGATTTCCATCCATAGTTGCTGCATCATCACTTGAATTGTTAAGCAATAAACCATTGTGTCTCATCATATTTGTACTATCTAGAACAGCACTATAGTTGAATATTTCATAATCACTGCCCAAATCAGTTTGGCCATCATATTCTGAATAATCTGCTGCCCAATAGTCTAATCCTCTAAATGGTGAAGCACCTTCATTTTCAACTTTCCAAGCATCATTTGTTCTACCGCCCCATTCTAACATTACTTCTGTACCAATAGCTGCAACATCTTGACCAAGACTTTCAAGATATCCAACCGGAGTATAATGTGCTTCATACCAAGTTGACATCCATCCAGTAGTTGCATCATTATCAATATCTAATAATACATGATAATAACCTCTTGATTCTGGGTAAACTGTACCATCATGATCATTTTGGTAAGCTTCATTTGGCCAACAAGGACCGCCCCACATTCTTAACAACCAAAAAATATTTTCACCATCCATTTTTGCTTTAACTTCTTTAATATCAACTCTATCAGAAACTACTGCACCAACTTCTGTTGGGAATACTCCATCAAGGTTGTCCGGGGCTTCTAATAATACTGGTAAACTTGTCCAATCTGCATCATCACCATCAAAAACTATTTCTTCTGGTCTCTTAGGCATTTCATCTGGTAAAGTATATTCGCCTCTTGTTGTCATATCAACGCCCCAATCATCAATTGGAGTTTCAGTCATTCCGCAAATACCAATAACATCACCAGGATTTAAAACGCTCATACCTTTATTAGCAAAGTATTTTTGGAGAGGAGTTAATTCAAAACCAAACTCTAAAAAGTCGTTACCCCAGGCATGACCTATCCAATATGAATAATAGTCATCAACTAATGACTCATCATCACTGCTGTTAACTTTTGCTGCACCTTCCCAATTTACTATTTTAGCTGAATCAGGATCAGGCACACTAATATTGAATATTTCATAGTCACTGCCTAAATCAGTTTGACCATCATATTCCGAATAGTCAGCAGCCCAATGATCTAAACCGCGAGCATAAGAAGCTCCTTCATTTAATTGTTTCCATTTATCATTTGTTCTGGCTCCCCATTCTTGCATTATTTCTGCACCGATTGGGGCAACATCTTGACCAAGACTTTCAAGATAACCAACAGGAGTGTAATGAGCTTCATACCAAGAAGTTTTCCATCCAGTAGTAACATCATTATCAACATCTATAAGAAAATGATAATATCCTCTTGATTCAGGATATATTGTACCGTCATGATCATTTTGATATGCATTATTTGGCCAGGCAGGTCCGCCCCAAAATCTTAGAAGACCAAACATCACATTATCAACAACTACAACTTTTGCTTCTTTAATATCAACAATATCCGTAACAACAGCACCAACTTCGGTTGGGAATACTCCATCTAAGTTATCCGGTGCTTCAAAAAGAATAGGTACATCTGCCCAATCTGCATCGTCTTTGTCCATCATAATTTGAGCAAAAGTATTTGTGAAGAAACTAAATAGTAGTGCCATTAGCATCAGTTGCACTATTTTTTTCATACTGCCTCCTTGTTGTGAAAATAAAGATTTAGTTATTTGATGATTGTATTTAATTTATAAATAACATTTGTAAAAATCACTGGTAAAAAAAATAAACTTGGACTTCAAATCTCAATTTACTTTTAAATCAATATAAGGAAAATAGTTCAATGCAAACGATTGCGCAATCCAATGTTAACAATAATAAAATAATTTGTCAAGGGAAAAAGTCACTTTAAAATCATAATTAGAATCAAGAAAGAACAACTTAAGGCTATCTTTCAATATTTATTAAAAAAGTTCTTTCAAACATGTTTAAAATAAAATTTCAGCGTTACTATATTGTTAAATTAACATGAAATTTATGTTAATAATCAGCTAATTAATTTGGCAGCTCCAAGAACAGCTGAATGCTTTAATGTTGATTTTTGAATTTTTACTTGAGAAAGCTGAACCTTAAATTCATGTTTTTTTAACGAATTGAACATGCTTTCCCTAAAAAATGAATAAGATGAACTTACAGATCCTCCAAGTAAAATAAGTTCAGGATTTAATGCATACATTATCGAGTTCAATAAATTTCCCATATGTTCACCGAACTCATCAAATATTTTTAGTGCTTTTTTATCAGAATTTTTAGCTTTTCTTAAAATATCTTCACCATTTAGGTTAAATTTTCCTTTAAAAAACTGACCACTGCAATAATATTCATAATTTTTATCTAAATATTGCATTAAACCAAATTCTCCGGCTCCGCCATTTTTTCCGGAATAGAGTTTTCCATTTGCTATAATTCCTCCTCCTAACCCTGTTCCCATAGCCAATCCAACAATATTTTGATATCCTTTGCCCTTTCCAAAATGTTTTTCACCTAAAACAAAACAATTTACATCATTATTAACATTTGTCGGTACATTAAATATTTTTTCAAAAATATCTTTTAGATAAACTTTTCGCCATGAAGGAATATTATGAACTTCGTAAACAATTCCTTTTTCAATATCTACAATGCTTGGAACACCAATTCCAATTCCACTTACATTTTTATTAAATAACTCAAAAATTGAATCGGCTATCTCATTTATTATAAAATCCTCAGTTTCATTTGATGATATCTTTTTCGAAATAATTTTAATGATTTCCTCACCCTCAATTAGTCCTATCCTAACATTAGTCCCGCCTAAATCAATTCCTATTGTTTGACTTTTCTTCAAAATAACTCCAATTTAAAACTTTACAACTTTTCCTAATTCAGATGATTGATATGCTGCATCAACTATTTCGAGGACTTTCTGTCCTTCAATATATCCCGGATTTGGCTGAATTCTACTTTTTATTGATTCAACAAATTTTTCCATTTGTTTACTGTAAATTGATTGGTCACAATGTTCGCTTTTATTTATGGAAGGAATTTCAATTTTTTCTTCTGATTTTAATTTAACTGCAGTGGGTAAGACAGTTGCATATCCTTTTGTTCCAAAAAATTGAGTACTTGCTTCCGGACCATCCATATGAGGCTGCCACCATCCACTTTCAATAATTGATGTAGTTCCATTATCCCAGCTTATAATTATAATTCCACTATCGTCAACATCGTAATTTCCAAAATAAGTACCTATTTTTGCATAGACTTCAGTTGGATCTGGATCACCTAAAATGTAACGAACTGTATCAATTGCATGAACACCCATATCTGCAAGAGCTCCTCCGCCGGCAATTTCTTTTTTAGTAAACCAACCTCCGGGTCCCCAATTTTCATGAATTCCATAACCTTTTGTTTTTATTATTTTGCCCAGTTTTCCTGAATCAATAAGATTTTTAATAAAGTTTACTTCTTCATCAAATCGCCACATATGCCCTATCATTACAATTCTATTGTTTTCTTTGGCAACTCTTGTAATTTTTTCACCTTCTTTAGGATTTACAGCCATTGGTTTCTCGAGGAAAACATCAATGCCTTCTTTTAGAAAATCAATTGCAATTGGGGCATGAAATTTATTTGGTGTACTAATAATGACGGCATCAATTTCTTTATTTTTAAGAAAATCTTTATAATCAGTTGAGACATTGTGGATGTTGTACTTATTAGCAAAACCTTTAACAGCCTCAATCGGTAAACCTACTACTCCGGCAATTTCAACCTCTGGCAATAATTGTAAAGCCCGGGCATGATAATCTGCAATAAATCCAGCTCCGATTAGTACAATTTTAATCTTTTTCATAGGTCTCCAATTTTTTACAATAACTCTTCAGCATTGTCATATATTTTTTTAATTGCATCCACGATATCTTGCATATCTTTTTTTGTACCCATTAATATTTTGTGATGAAAACAAACGGAAATATCTTTAAAAACTTTTTCGCAGACAGGCAAATTAAACCTTGCCGGATTTATGTCTTCCCAATATTGATCGCTTAATTTATGTCTTGAAGGTTTTGTTCTAGGAACATATAAAGATGCATTATTCAAAGGTTCGTAGCATCCTTCAACAGTAAGACCTAATTCTGCAGCCAAAGCTTCACGAAATTTATTTGTGGGAAGATTTTTAAATTCGTCTTTATTATATCGGAAAGAAAAATTAAAGTAAGCTTCTTTAGTTTCTCTTTCATCCCTTTTCATTGGAGTAATTCCAGGCAATTCTTTAAGCAAGGAATTTATATAAATACCGTTTTCGTCTCTGAGTTTGTTCTGTTCAGGTAATCTTTTCATACCTTCCACTAAAATGGCCGCTTGAAATTCTGTTATTCTATAATTACCTGATTGAATGAAGTTTCCGTCATCGCTATAAACACCGGCACCTTTGTCAGCATCTTGAAATTCTTCACCTTCTGGTCTCCTTCCGCAATTTCTTAAAGCATCCAATTTTTCTGCAAGTTCTAAACTATTTGTTGTTAAAGCTCCACCTTCTCCAGCAGTTAAATGTTTTGATAGTTGAAAACTGAAACTTCCGATATCACCAATACTGCCTGCTTTTTTACCTTTCCATTCACCACCATGTTTATGTGCGCAATCTTCAATAACTGCAAGATTATGCTTTTTTGCAATTTCCATTATCCTATCCATATCTGCAAAATTCCCATATAAATGAACCGGAATAATAGCTTTTGTTCTTGGTGTAATAGCTTTTTCAATTGCATCTGGATCAATGCACCACGTATCTTCACATATATCAACCAAAATTGGAGTAGCATTTACATCAATAACAGTAGCTGCAGTAGCTTGCCAAGTTAAACCTGGAAGAATTACCTCATCGCCAATGCCTATTCCTAATGCTTCCAATGCCAACTGTAAAGTTACTGTTCCATTGGCAGCGCATATAGAAAACTTAGTTCCGGTAAACTCAGAAAAAATTTTGTTGAACTCAATTTCTTTTGGTCCGTTATATGACCAGACACCGCTCTGTAAAACGGATAAAAGAGCTTTTTCTTCATTCTCATCCCAAATAGGCCAAGCAGGCCATGGATTTTCCTTAATGTTTCTTAAAGGATTAGCACCACTTATTGCTAGATTTGCCATTTTTCCCCTCTAAATTTTTAGTTTTTTAAATTCCAACCCTTAAGTCTTAGTTCGGCATTTTTAAGTTTTTCAGAATTCTTAAATGTTGCTGTGATTTTTCTTAATTCATTTGGTAAAATACTTATATAATTGTCACTCCAAAATACCGGAAGTATTACATCTTCTGAATCAATATCAAAAAATAATAGTTCAACAAAGAATGCTATTGAATCATTTTTATTCTCTATGTCTATCTGTATCTGATTATTTTCAAAATTAACTTCTGTTGATACTTTTAATTCAACATTTGGCAAATTTTTCAAAGCAGTAAAATCTGAATACTGCTTACTTGGAGTATAATATGGCCAACCTTCAACTTCTGCTTCATAATCCAAAATATCTTCTTTTGTTGATAACCAATAAAAATTCCTTGCAATTTCTTTTTCAGAATTTTGAATGAGTGTCAGATCAAGAAAATAGTTTGGTGAGAAATTTAAATTCTCCGGAATAGCTAAAATTAGTTTTGATGATTCAGATTCAATTTTCAGATTTATTAATTCATTGTAAATCAAATTTGAATTTATATCAAATATTTTAACAGCGGCTACAAGATTTTCATAACAGGAAAGTGAATTATTAATTATATAGATAGAATTATCACCATAATTATAGATTAGCTGAATTGATTGGTTTGCTTTCTTTGCCCCAAAATATGCCCCGTTAGGCATTAAAAAAGTATCATACAACTGCCAGTACATTTCCGGCCAAGCAGAATTCAGCATCCATTGAATTATACCGGTCGCATTTTTTTGATTTATTTGAAATGCTTCAAACATTGGTCGCATTAATTCATAATTTAGAACCTGAGCCTTAAATGTAAAATCTTCAGCATTGAGCGGTTGTCCATATCGTTTTTCAATTGCCGTTTGAGTTCTATCTATATTTGAAAAATAATTTTTACCGCAATGGAAATTCCAAACATCATCAATTGGCCAAAGATTTTGTTCCGGAATAAACTTTTTTATACTTTCAATTGGAGATACATTTGCACCTGGACAAGTTTCAGTATTAAATCCGTAAGCACCTCCTAAATTTTTATTTGTATACCAATATACCGGAGGAGTATATGCATATGGCCCTAACATTTTAACTCGAGAAGAACCGCTTATATCACTAATAATTTCTTCACTAGTTATAATTCCCTGCTCACTTCCAACACCTCCCGTTGAATTTAAATAAGGTCGGGTACTATCATATTTATCAAAAGTTTCAATATATTTTCGTTCAAGGTCCGGATGAGGAAGCATATCACTTCCAACTGACCAAACAAATATTGACGGATGATTTCTTAACCATATTACTTGATCTTCCCAGGCTTTAGCAACTAATTCAATTTCATCTTTTTCTATTACACCGCCATATTTAGGATGCACCGGTTTACCTAAATATTGTTCATGTTCCCATTGACAGCTCCAACCAACCATCATTAAAATTCCATTTTCATCACATAAATCGTAGAGCTTATGATCTTTGCCCCAAAATCCTTCCAATCTTATGCAGTTAAGATTCATGTCCTTTACATATTGAATCTGAGTTGCTAACGATTCATCAGTATCTTGCAGAAAGAGATCATCAGTCCAGCCGGCACCTCTAATTAAAACTTTACGGCCATTTATTTTAAAGCCTCTATGGCCTCCGTCATTTATATAATCTTCAACTTTTCTAATTCCAAATTTTGTTTCATTTTCATCAATAATTTCATCATTAGCAGTTAAAGTAAATTTAAGATTATATAAATTTTGATCACCTAAATTATTGGGCCACCAAATTCTGGGATTCTCTATTTCTAATTCGGGAAAATCCTCATAATTAAACTCAACAATTACTTTTTCATTAGGTGACAAATTTATGATTTTACTTATTTGAACATTTTCAAAATGTCCTGTCAAATTTCCACTAAAATCTTTTTTTGTATGATTGTGCAATTCAGCTGTTAACTTTAGTTCTGCTTTGCTAAAATTTTCAATGTCTAATTTACTTTCAACAAAAGTATTTTTGATTGAAACACCATTATTAAATTCTAATGATATATCTCTGAAAATTCCTAAGTTATTATCAGGCGGACTCGGATTCCAATCGACAAATCCAATTGTAAAATCACCAGGCTTGGGCGGAATCACTTCAATTGCAATATAGTTTTTACCAACATTAATTTTATCAGTTATATCAAATTGGAAACGCCTATATGAACCAAACAAAGTATTTAAATCTGCAATTAGAATTCCATTAAGCCAAACATTTGCTTTATAATTAATCCCATCAAATGATAATAAAATATTTTGCTTTGTTTGATCTTCACTTATTTCAAAGACATTTCTATACCACCAAGGGATTTGAAATTGTTCGGTCGGAATATCATTTAGATTTTTTCCAAAGTAAGGATTTTTATAAACTCCATTTTCAACTAATGATGCTAAAACAGTAGAAGGTATTTTTGCATCAAGCCAGTTTTCAACATTAAATTTATTTGAAGCAATTATTTGTCCATCAGGAGAATTTAATTTTTCTGAAGAAATTAATTTCCAATTATCTTTTAGGATTATTTTATTCATACCAATATTTAATTTTTGAATAGTATTTTTAGTAATTGATCAAGTTGTGAAAAATCCGGAATAACAATATTTGCACCAGCCCTGATCAAACGAGTTCTCTTTTTGTAATTAATTCCGTGTCTTCTTATTTCATCAGATGCAACACCAATACAAAATGCACCAACTTTTCTTCCTTCTATTATTTCAACTGGCCCATCTCCAATAACCATCAAATTTTCACCTTCGCAATGTCCTTCGGTAATTATTCTATTTATAACAATTTTCTTTGCATCTCCAATTTCATTTCCTTTTGATCCTCTGATGCCGCCGTCGAATAACTTTCCATATCCTAATGCATTTGCTTCAATTACTACATTATCTTCATCTGTGCCGCTTGCTAAAAACAATTTCAAATTTTTATTTTTCAGAGCGTTCAGTAAATTTATAGCTCCCAAAATTGAAAAGTCATGAATTGTTCGTTCACCATTTTCAAATTTTTTAATTCTATCATTCACGTTCAGCATTAAGCGATCTAAAAAGATTGCTTTATATTCAGATGGAGTTTTTATTTTAGATTTTTCTATAAACCATTCTTCATCAACAATATCTCTTAAACCGTACATCTGCATTATTGTTTGAACACCGGTTGTATCACTAATATATTTTTCACATTTATTTGATAATCGATTATATTCATCTGTGGCAAGATCTTTTAATTTTTCACCGCAGATTTCTTCCATCATAACTTGATGCATCACAATTTCCCAACCTTCACGCAAAGTTGATATTGTTCCATCATGGTCAAGAATTACATTTTTAATTTCTAAGTTTTTCGGCAACTCCCCAATAATTTCAATTTCTGTATTTTCAAAATATTTCGCTTTTCTTGGATCATGCGCTAATGCCAAATCATAATTATAATAACTTTCTTCGGCTAATTTAAGTATTTCCTCTGGAGAAGCAGTTCCGGTTTGTTTTATTCTTTTTACAACAATAGCATTTGCTAAATTTGCAATCTCTAAAGAATCTTTAATCGATGAATTACTTCCTAATCCAACAGCAAAAGCACTTATACAAGTATTGCCTAATCCTAATTTATCAATATCTCCAGTTAAGTAAATTCCAGGCACTGTCAAAATTTTTTCATTATCAACATATATCAATCCGCTTTCACCTCTGACCATAAACAACGGAGTTTCAATTTTTGCATAAAGCTGTTTTAAATACTTAATCGAAATCTCAGTATCTCTTTCATCAAAATAATCTATTTTCAAAAGTTTAGATATTACGTGTGCATTCAGCTTTATTGTCGCATTTTTTAGCTTAGTACTATCTTTACGAAGATCACCAAAAAATTTACAATGCGGATTTTCAATTATAATATTATTTAGCGTTTCAATTGAATTTGAATCTAATAAGGGATTAGTGAACTGTTGATTGATTATTAATACGTCAAGATTTTTAATTTCTCTTTTTAATTTTTCAAATAACGCATCAAGTTGAGTTTTATCAGTCTGATTAAGTGAACCAAAATCTAATCTGGAAATTTCTTCTTTGTTTTCAATTGGTTTAATGTAAGCACACGTTTCCCAACTTTCATTTATTTGAAGTAAATTTTCTGTATTGACATTCTTTTCTTTTAATTGATATATTAACTCTCTTCCAATAATATCATTTCCTACAAAGCCAAATACAAAAACATTCTTAACACCTAACGCAACAATATTATTAACAATATTTCCGGCAGCACCCAAATATGATTTTATTTCGGAACCATATAGAACTGGTTTGCCGGTCTCCAAGGAATTTTCACCCGTGTTTTGTGTTAGATCATAATAAATATCAAGTGCAAAATCACCAATTACGCCAACTTTAACATTTTCAAACTCATTTAAAATATTTTTGATTTCATTCTTGTTCATAACATCTCATTCTTTGAATATTCATTGTCAACAACTTGGCAAATTATGTGGCCAACTAAAATATGCATTTCTTGGACTCGAGGAGTATCATTAGATGGAACAATCAAATTCAAATCACAATTGCCGTTAAACTTTCCTCCTCCTTTACCGCTTAGTCCAATTGTTTTACATCCAATTTCTTTTCCCTTAGTAAAAGCGCGTAAAACATTTTCACTATTTCCAGTTGATGATATACCAATTAAACAATCCCCTTTATTAGCTAATGCTTCAACTTGCCTTTCAAAAACAAAGTTGTACCCATAATCATTTCCTATAGCAGTCAATGCAGACGTATCAGTAGTAATTGCAATTGCGGGCAAACCTTTTCTCTCTATTTTATACCTTCCGGTAAATTCGGCAGCTATATGCTGAGCATCAGCAGCGCTTCCACCATTACCCATTAGTAATATTTTATTGCCATTTACAATAGTTTCCAAAACAATCGAACAAGCTTCTTCAATTTCTGATTTTAAAGTATTGATTACAGATTTGATGACTTCTTGATGAGAAAAAAGCTCATTTTCTATTGTTTTTTTCATAATACCAACATTTTTTAAAAATATTTTTGAAAATATTAAAATTTTATTGTTATATTTAATGCAAACGATTGTCTGTTTCAAAATTAGATAATCTGTTGAAATAATACAATAGAAATTAAAAATAATATTTTTTGAAAATACTTTGAATTAAAATAAATAAATCAGTTTTGATAAATAATTTTAAAATTATATATTGTTACATAAATTTTCTACAAACGATTGTTCTTTAATTGTTTGCAGTTTTTAAAGAATTTTAATTTAGAACTTAAAGGTATTAATTTATGGCACCTACCCTGAAGGATGTTGCTGCACATGTTGGAGTACACCCTTCAACTGTATCAAGAGTCCTCAGAGGTAAAGAAAATCTCAAAATTTCTGCAAAAACTCACGATAAAATTTTAAAAGCTGTAAAAGAACTAAATTACATTCCGGATTTTACTGCACGTGCCTTACGAATGAAAAAAAGTTTCACTATTGGTTTGATCGTTCCCGATATTTTAAATCCTTATTTTGCAAGAATTGCAAGAAGAATTGAACAATTAGGATTTGAAAAAAAATATACTGTTATTGTCTGCAATACAGATGAAGATCAACAAAAAGAAATTCTTTTCTTAAATCAATTAATCTCAAGAGGCGTTGACGGTATTATAATTGCACCGGTTCAAGATAGTAAAGAACATATTGTAGATGTAATTGATAAAAATATTCCTTTAGTCCTAATTGATAGGATCTTTGAAGATATTAATGTTAATTCTGTTATTACCAATAATGCCGAATCTGTAATGAAAGCTGTTACTCATTTAGTAAAATTAGGTCATAAACGGATAGCATTTTTAAGAGGACAAAAAAATATATATACAATTAAAAATAGATTGGCAGGTTACAAAGAAGCACTAAAGGAATTTAATCTTTCATTAATTGATAATTATATCGTTGGTGAGGGATTTGAATTTGAAGATGGTTATGAAGCAACTCTAAAGTTGTTAGCTTTACCAAAATTGCCTACAGCAATTGTATCATCTGGCGGTGACTTAGTAACTCTCGGAGCTATAAAAGCTATTTATGAAAAGGGATTGAAAATTCCGGAAGATATTTCCATTATTGCCTTTTTTGATAGTTTATATTCTCCATTTTTGGCTACACCTTTAACAACGATAACGCATTATAGGCAAAAGATCGGGGAAAAAGCATTTAAATTATTGTTAAAGCAAATTGAATCGTCAAAAGATATGCAAGCAAAAACAATTTGTGTTGATACAAAATTTGAATTAAGAGATTCCACCGCAAAACCAAAAAATTAATTTGTAACGAATTTATTGCGTTTAAATATATAAATAGAATTTAATTTAACCTTAATTTAGGATTTTAAAAATGACCTTTGAAAATAACTCTAATGCAGCAATTCGCTTGAAAGGTAGTTTACCAAAAATTGGAATAAGACCAGTCATTGACGGTAGAAGAAAAGGAGTTCGAGAGTCTTTAGAAGAGCAAACGATGAATATGGCTAAAAATGCAGCCAAATTTTTAAGTGAAAATTTACGCCATTCAAATGGAATGCCGGTTGAATGTGTAATTGCTGATACAACAATTGGCGGCGTGGTAGAAGCAGCAAATACAGCAGAAAAATTTGCTAGAGAAGGTGTAGGCGTTTCATTAACCGTAACTCCCGCATGGTGTTATGGAACAGAGGTTATGGATATTGATCCGCTAGTACCAAAAGCAATTTGGGGTTTTAATGGAACAGAAAGACCAGGAGCTGTTTATTTAGCTGCAGCACTTGCTGGTTACAGTCAAAAGGGTTTACCAACTTTTAGTATATATGGGAAGAATGTTCAAGATTCAAAGGATACAGAAATTCCGGATGATGTAAAAGAAAAACTACTCAAATTTGCTAAAGCAGGATTAGCTGTTGCTGAAATGAGGAACAAATCATATTTAGCAATTGGCGGTGTTTCAATGGGAATTGCAGGCTCAATTGTTGATCAGGAATTCTTGCAGGACTATCTCGGCATGCGAACTGCTACAATTGATATGACTGAATTAATTAGAAGAATTGATGAAGAAATATATGACAAAGAAGAATTAAAAAAAGCATTGACCTGGGTTAAAGATAATTGCAATGAAGGTGAAGATATCAATGCAAAAGTAAACCAATTTACAAGAGAACAAAAGGATAAGGATTGGGAAACTGTTGTTAAAATGACTCTTATTATGCGCGATCTAATGATTGGCAATTCTAAATTAAAAGATTTAGGATATGAAGAAGAATCATTAGGGAATAATGCTATCGCTTCTGGTTTTCAAGGTCAAAGGCAGTGGACTGATCATTTTCCAAATGGTGATTTTTCAGAAGCAATTTTAAATTCGTCATTTGATTGGAACGGAATAAGAGAAGCTTTTATTGTTGCAACTGAAAATGACAGTCTAAATGGAATTTCAATGTTATTTGGACATTTATTAACGGATACTGCTCAAATTTTTTCTGATGTAAGAACTTTTTGGAGTCCGGAATCTGTTAAAAGAGTTACAAATTACGATCTTTCTGGAAAAGCAAAAGATGGAATTATTCATCTCATAAATTCAGGTTCCACAACTTTAGATGGTACCGGCCGACAAAAACAAAATGATCAATCTATAATGAAACCATTTTGGCAAATAAATGATAAAGATGTAAAGGATTGTTTAGAAGCTACAAAATGGTGCCCGGCTAATTTAGAATATTTCAGAGGTGGAGGATATTCTTCACAATTTCTAACTACCGGTGAAATGCCGGTAACTATGTGCAGAATAAACATGGTAAAAGGTTTAGGTCCAGTTATTCAAATTGCGGAAGGTTATTCTGTTGATTTACCGCTTGATGTTCATAATGTTCTTGATCGTAGAACAGATCCGACTTGGCCAACAACTTGGTTTGCTCCTATTTTAACAGGTAAGGGTCCATTTAAGGATGTATATTCTGTAATGGCAAATTGGGGAGCTAACCATGGAGCAATTAGTTATGGTCATATTGGCGATAAGTTAATCACACTTTGTGCAATGTTAAGAATTCCGGTAAATATGCACAATGTTGCAGAAGAAAGAATTTTTAGACCAAGTGCCTGGAATGCTTTTGGAACAGATAACCTGGAAGCAGCAGATTTACAAGCTTGTAAAAATTTTGGTCCTTTATACGGATAAATATTTATTTACTAATATTATTTTAGCAACGTCATTTTTTTAGTTACTGTATAATTTTTTGCTGTAAATTGATAAAAATATATACCGCTTGGTTGATTACTTGCATTCCAGTGTACAGTATAAAAACCAGGTTTCTGACGTTGATTAACTAATGTTGCAACTTCCCTTCCCAAAATATCATATATTTTTAATTTAACATCCTGTAAAAAATCTTTCCCATTTAATGGGACAGTATAATTTATTGAAGTAGTAGGATTAAATGGATTTGGATAATTCTGACTTAGTGTAAAACTCTGCGGTAAATTTCCATTATCATTTACACTTGTTGGATTTCCCAATTGCAAATTGTCAATTAACGCATAAGCTCCTATTGTGTTAAGATCCGGACCTGGATCACTTGTATCAATTACACTAATTGTAATTAAAATACTTGCAGCAGTGCTTTGCATATAATAATCTAACGGAACATTAAATTGCTGCCAACTACTATTTCCTACTCCGGTGTAATAACCGCCTACCCCAATTAATTGACTTGTTTCATCATATACACCAGCAACAATAAATAACTCAGCAGAACCTTTGGGAACGAATTTATAATATCCACTCAAATTACTATAGTTAGATGATATCGGATGGCCGTAAGTATTTGCAGTATCAATTGATTGAAGATTGCCGCTGTATGGTACTCCAAAAAAATCCATGACTTCAATTTTTACTGAGTACTGCCCGTTTTGTGCATCATTTGATTGAGTAATAGAATTTAGTGAACCTGGTATTTCTGATGTAATCCAATTTGTTGGATTACCAAAAGAATCCCAATTTTCAAAACTATTATTTAAAATTTGACCAAAGACCACATTAAAAGAAATTGCAAATAATATTATTACCAAATATATTGTTTTATGTATATTCATAATTTCCTCCAAAGGAAATCATTTATTTCAGTATTTATTTGAGAGATATTTTACACGAGTAGCAGGAACGCTCTCAAGTGGGAATTAATTTTATACTGATAATGTAAGATTCTTATTTCTATTTGTCAAATGAAAAACAAGTGCAAAGATCTTAAATTATTTTAAGTAAAAATCAATTATTACGGGCATATGATCAGAAGGATATTGGCCTTGAAATTTTTCACCAATAACTGCATGATGTTTAACCTTAATTTCAGGAGATATAAAAATATAATCAATTTTATCTGTTCTTTCTAAATTTTCCTTAAATCCGTTAAATGTAATACTTGTTCCATAATTGAATTCAGCAGTTTTGTCAGCATCATTTAGAATACCTGAATCTACAATAATTTTATACCCTTCAAAATCTGATGTAAAATTAAAGTCACCCATTAGAATGCTTGGAAATCCATTATTAAGTTCTTGGATTTTACTAACTAAAAGTTCAGCACTTTTTAATCTGGCTGTAACACCCAAATGATCAAAATGTGTATCCATTATAAATAATGTATCTTCATCTTTCGGATTTACCAATATTGCCCAAGTTGCAATTCTTTTAAGACTAGCATCCCAACCAACAGATGGAGTATCTGGCGTTTCTGAAAGCCAAAATGTGCCTTTATCAACAACATTAAGTTCGGGACTAATAAATAAAGCACTAAATTCACCTTGAATATGACCATCATCTCGTCCGACTCCAACTAATTGATATTCTGGGAAATTTAAACTTATATCTGCAACTTGCTCAATGAGAGCTTCTTGAACACCAAATATTTTAGGATCATGAAATCTAATCATTTCAATTACTTTATCGCGTCTCACATTCCACTCTTCACCAGGATTATTATTTGCATATCTAATGTTGTAAGTCATTATTCTAGTTAATGAATTTTGCGCCATTAGGTTTTGTCCAACGAATATTGCTATAAAGATAATATAAAGTGATCGTAGCATTAAGAATTTCCTTGTAAAAAAATGGAGTCAATTTGACTCCATAAAATTTTATTTTGTTCTAATTTATGTTATTACCAAAATACTGCATACAAAACTGCTAATATCAAGCAAATTGTATATGATGCAATATTAAATACTTTATCAGTTGAAAAAAGTTTTGCTGTTAAATTAAATCCTTTTGGATCATCATCATATTGATTTGATGAAAGTGAAATCATACTTGTTATAACAATAGTTATTAAAAAAGTATACATCATTTGATCCATAAACGGAAGTTCCATAGTTGGAAACTTTAACACTAATGCGACTGGAATTGATAATATTGCACCCCAGATTGCACCACGTGTTGTAACTTTTTTCCAGAACAATCCAAGCATTGAAACTGCTAAAATTCCTGGACTTACTAATCCTGTGTATTCTTGAATATATTGGAAAACTTGTGGTAAACTTTTTAGGAAAGGTGCAATAAAAAGTGCTATCACTAAAGCAACAGCTGCTACTATTCTTCCAATTTTAACTAAATTCTTTTCAGATGCTGTTTTATTCATGTAAGGTTTGTAAATATCCATAGTGAAAATTGTTGCCGTTGAATTAAGCATTGATGCCAACGATGATATTATCGCAGCAGTAAGAGCCGCAACAACAACTCCCTTTAACCCAGTTGGAATAAAAGAACTTATCAGCCAAGGATAAGCTTTATCATAATTTACTGAACCATCTAATTTTGTGAATGCTTCTTTTGCTCCTTCTATAATGGCTGTTCCTTCAGGTTGGGAAAACATTACAAAAGCCACAATTCCAGGAATAACTACTATTAAAGGAATTATTAATTTTAGAAAAGCTGCGAAAGCAATTCCTCTTTGTGCTTCTTTTAAAGATTTAGCAGCTAGAGTTCTTTGAATTATATATTGATTAAAACCCCAGTAATATAAGTTGGCAATCCACATTCCTCCAATTAAAACCGCAATGCCAGGTAAATTATTAAATTCAGGATTATCTTTTGCCAAAATCATATGAAATTTATCACCGGCTTTATCAATAATATGATTTAGCCCATTAATAACTCCTCCATCCGGGGTCACATAATCTAAAGCAATTACAGTAGTAATTATACCTCCTAATACAAGAAGAATTACTTGAATTACGTCAGTCCATGCTACAGCAGAAAGTCCGCCATACAGTGAATAGGCAGCGGCTACAAATGCTAATCCTATCATTGCCGGTACTAAAAGAGATCCGTCTCCAGTTCCCATAATTGTATCTAAAGCTTTTGCACCTAGAAACATAACTGTTGTAAGATTTACAAATACAAATAGGAAAATCCAAAATATTGCTAATATAGTTTTTAATGTAGTATTATATCTTTGTTCAATGTATTCTGGAATTGTATAAATCTTTTTTTCAATAAATATTGGAAGGAAAAATTTACCAACAATTATTAAAGTTAGAGCGGCCATCCATTCATAAGATGCAATTGCTAAACCGCCTGCAAATCCAGAGCCCGACATACCAATTATTTGTTCGGCAGAAATATTTGCTGCAATAAGCGAAGCTCCTATTGCCCACCAAGTTAATTTGTTACCTGCTAAAAAATAATCATTAGAATTCTTTTCGTGACCTTTCTTTTCTTTAGATACAAATAATCCAAGAGCAACTATGCCAATTATATAACCAACAAATATGATATAATCCAAACTAGTAAAATTCAAAATTCATTCTCCTTATTTTCTAATTGGAATTAATTTAATTGCGTAATAATATTTAAATAAATATAGCAAAAATTAATCTCAAAATTTTTACAATAAAATTGAATTTATAACGCATTAAACATAGAATTAAAATTTATCTGATAAATTTCATATTTAAATGCTTTTCTTTAACTTTCTTGCATTATTAAATCTTTATAAAACCTTGGAGCTGAAATGTATACGGCAAATTCAAATAGATATAATTCTATGAAGTATAATTATTGCGGAATGAGCGGATTACAACTACCTCAAATTTCACTTGGATTATGGCATAATTTCGGAGGTGTTGATACACTTGAAAACTCAAGGGATATGGTAAAAAAAGCTTTCGATTTAGGTATAACACATTTTGATTTAGCAAATAATTATGGTCCACCTCCAGGATCAGCTGAAGAAACATTTGGTTATATTCTTAAAAATGATCTATCACCTTTCCGCGATGAAATAATAATTTCTACAAAAGCAGGTTATTATATGTGGCCTGGACCTTATGGTGAATTTGGCTCAAGAAAATATTTAATATCAAGCTTGGATCAAAGTCTTAAACGGATGGGATTAGATTATGTTGATATTTTTTACAGTCATAGATTTGATCCAAATACTCCGCTTGAGGAAACAATAGGAACATTAGCAGATATTTTAAATAGTGGGAAAGCCTTGTACGTTGGGATCTCAAATTATTCTGCTGAAGATACTCTAAAAGCTGAAGAAATTTTAAATAGTAAGGGAAGACATTGTTTAATCCATCAACCAAAATATAATATGTTTGAGCGTTGGATAGAAAATGGATTAACTAATGTTTTAAGAGAAAAAGGGATTGGTTCAATTCCGTTTTCACCGCTTGCGCAAGGACTTTTGACTGATAAATATTTAGATGGAATTCCTCAAAATTCAAGAGCTTCAAAACCTCATGGATTTTTAAAGCCCGAACATTTAACTGAAGAAAAAATTAGTAAAGTAAAAAAACTTAATGAAATAGCAATAAACAGAGGACAAAAATTGTCTCAGCTGGCTTTAAATTGGATTTTAAGATTAGACGAGGTTACTTCAGCTTTAATTGGAGCAAGCAGTATTAAACAAATTGAAGAAGCTGTTGAATCAATAAACGCACCAAAACTAACTGCAGATGAGTTGACCAATATTGAAAATATTCTAAGTGAATAATGTTAATTGCTGAATTATTGTTTGGAACAAACTGCTCTATATATCGTCTCAAAGGTTATCTTATGAATTATTAATTAAAGGAAAGATTATGAATAAACATGCTCAAAAATTTATTTTAATTTTGTTTTCAATTGCTTTTTTTTCTTCTACGGCATTTTCTGAACAAGAAAAAACTCTTGTCCGATTTCCCTCTTTGAACAGTGACGGCACAAAAATAGCTTTTTCGTTTCAAGGTGATATTTGGACAATGCCTACAAATGGGAATAAAGCTGAACGTTTAACAATTCATGAAGGATATGAATCTTCCCCACTTTGGAGTTCAGATAATTCAACAATTGCTTTCAGCAGTAACCGATATGGAAATGATGATATTTTTACAATTCCGGTTTCCGGAGGAATTCCCAAAAGAATAACTTATCATAGCGCAAATGATAATTTAACAGATTTTTCAAAAGATGGTTCATTACTTTTTACAACTGCTAGAAATTTCCAACATGTAGAATGGGATAGTGAATTGCAGACAATTTCATCAA
>JACKAA010000005.1 GCA_020635275.1 Ignavibacteriales bacterium | reverse complement strand
TTTCATCCATATCTTCTGCTAATTTTTTCTCATCTAACTCTTCTGTTAAACCTGTTACATTGAACATTAATGAATCACTATGGTGAAATGTTCTGTAAAAATCTAATCTATATACATCATTCGGTTTTGGCAGTTGATCTTCATTTGCTACACTTCTAAAATCTATTGAAAATATTGTACCCGACCATAAGGTAACTTTTAAACGCTCAACGTATCTTGAATCCCCAACTAAAATATGATCTTCCTTCCAATCATATACACCATTTTCATTTACATCTTGCACAATTAAATCCATCTTTGGATAATTTCCAGTGCTATCTAAAAATGTTTTATTAATTACATGAAAATTAAATTTGTGATCTAGTAGTGTATTGTCTTTATCTATCTCATATCCTTGATGGTCTTCAAGCTTCTTCAATATTAGATTTGTTCTTGTTGTATCATATACTCCAGGATCATTCCATATAATTTCATAATGCCATGGGAAATATTGGTATTTTTGACTTAAGTTTATGTTTATTGCCGATGATCCATCAACCCAGCCTGTGTTATCCCAATTAATTCTTGGTAATACAGTAGGCATTTTCATTCTTAAACGTAATCCCTCAAATAATTCAGTTACTATTTCACGCTCAGATGTCAATGCAACAATACCTTGAGCTTCTAATGAGTCAAAGTTTGATCCAGATACATCATTTTTAGTCTCTAGATAAACTAATGAATCTCCCATAGTTACATCATAAACTTGAATCTCATTGTTATAATATCTTATATCATAAGGGCTTTGAATTTTTGTATCAGTTTCCGCATGTCCAAATTCTACAACATTCATTTTTAGTTTATAAGTATGACCATTCTTTATCTTATTTGGATCAAATAAATCTACTTGTAGATTAATATTTTGTGCTGCATCTGTCATACCTTCTATACTTGCTCCTTCACTTGGGTAACCTGCTGAAAGCTGATGCGGCTGAACAATTGCAACATTCTTCGATATTCTTTTTATCTCTTCATTCTCATCTATCTCCAAAACAAAAATATTTTCTGACGGTGATATATTTCTATCTGGTAAACCGTAATCATAAGCTACCAGCACATAATAATAAGTTCTGCCGTTTTGTACAGTGTTGTCAATAAATGAATGAGTAATTCCCTTATCATTTCCTAAATAATACTGTATTCCGTTTATCTCTCCATAATTTGCAAATCCATACTTATCATCAATCAAATCACATTGATAAATTGCCTTTTTCAAAGTTGGTGTTCCGTATCCATCAGTAATAATTGTAGGATCAGCAAAATAAGGTTCTGTAGATCTAAATAGTTTATAACCTTCAAAATCATTAATATTTTTTGCAAATGATTCTCTTGTAAACTTATCAGCTCTATCATCCCAGCTTAAATAAACTTTGCTGTCACTTGGATTAGCAACTAAGGTCGGCATCAACGGAGGTTGCGCAAATCGGTAATCTGTTTCATATATAGCTTGTACTATTCTTTTTAATTCGAACAAAGCCGGAGCGTCATGTGTATCAGAATTTAAACCAGCCAAATTTTCATATGCATGAAGTTCAGACATCGAGATACGTTCAGTTTGCCCTTTCTTTAATTCAAATACGCCAGATGCAAATTGCTCAACAAAGTTTCTTGGTTCCATTTGAGCTTCTGCAAATTGCGGATTAGTTTCAGTTGGTTCAGTATGAAGATGCCAAAGATTTTCATCTCCACCAACTCCGTAAAAATCACGGCCCCAATTAAAAATATATTTGAAAGAAGTTAATCCAAGCATATCTGATTCACTTACATCTGTCTCAGCAAAATTTGGTTCAGCTATTCCTTCTTTTCTATCTGGTTTATGGTTGGCTTCGGTTCCATCTGCATCCGGACCAAAATAATTTAAATCAACCGGTCCTACACCATCCAATCCCACATCATCTCCAATCTCTTCACCATCATCATATTTTCCATTCCCATTTGCATCATTCCAATCTTGCCAATCTTGATCTTCATCTGCATCCCAATGTTCTTTTAAGTCACTCTCTTTCAAACTATAAAATTTTAAAAAATCTGCTAAATTTGTAATACCTTCATAAGGTCCAATTTTTTGAGTTGCATCATTATCTCTTTTTTCATCAGTCAATCCGTCATTATCATTGTCTTCACCATCATCAGCAACACCTGGACTTTCAAGAAATGCTAAACCATATACTCCAGGCTCCTTACCGCCTCCAACCGGAATACCATCCAAATCCCATGAATAGCACATATTTAATTCTTTATTAAAAAAGGCTATATCGTCAGCACCTTCGGAAGATTCACCACCAACAGCATTATCTGTATACATACCAAAATACATTCCGGGTATATCATATTCAGAAACATTAGCAATTCCATATTCCCAAAATATTGCATCTTGAACTGCCGGATTGCTCCATTGAAATCCTCTAACCTGCACTCTAATTCCAATACCGCCAGAAGGCATACCACGTTGTATTGTTACATCTGACTTTTTATCGCCTATTCTTAAATCTGAAATTATTGTTCCATCAGATCCATAAATACGGCGCGGAAAATATTTTAGCGGTGCATTTGGTCCCAGATATTCTTGATCTTGAGCATCATTTACAACAAAGAAGCACTCAAGATCAGCTTTTGTAACACCTCTACCAAATCTACCATTCCATTCTTTTGGCCAAATTAATTCATTGCCTGCTGCCGGCCAGCCTAAAGGTGGCCAAGATTCAGGTAAGTTGCTCATTGCAGGTGTTTCACTTTGCTCATTAAAATAACCAAACACAGGATATAAACCCCACTCTACAGTACCAGCGTTGTTTTTATCCATATGTTCACGGTAACTTGACTGGCAATAATATAATGTATCAAGATCAGTTCTTGAAGCAATTTCTGCTGGATCTGTAACCGGAATTGAATCATTTTCAACAAATACTCTAGCACCCAAAAGCAAACAAATTCCATCATGCATTTTGGTACCTTCTAAGGTATTTGGCCACTTGTTAACGAACCAACTAACATGATCTGCAATTTCTGTTGTATTTCTATAAAACATTAATACACGATTTCCGTTCATCCAGCCAGTTCTTTCTGCCGCTATATCTCCTGCAGGATCATCCGGACCTTCGTAAGGTCGACTTTGGGAGTATACATTACTTGAAATTAAAATCGATATAATAAATATTAAAAATTTTGTTTTTCTCATCACTATCCCTTTAAATCAAAATAGGTGAATTTTTGTTTAACTCTAAATTTATTGCTAATAATTTCTATTTTATTTGATTATAGCAAACTTTCCAATTTTTACATCGCCAGTTTTTTTAGATTCAACATGATACAGGTAGTATCCAGCTGCTATTTCCAAACCTTCACTGCTTCTTAAATCCCAATGTGCTGTTCCGTTTGCCTCTGAATTTAAATCCCATGAATTTTCTCTTTGGGCCACTGAATTATCTACATCAATTTCATCTACTAATACGCCACTCAATGTAAAGATACTTATCTTACACTGTGCCGGTATATGTGTAAACATTATCTGTCTCTTCTGGTTTCGTTGCCAATTAGCAACTGCACCTTCCATTGTATTAGTCATTACATAAGGATTTGGAACTACTTTGATATTTTCCATATCCTCTGCTAATTTATCAGCATCTAGTTCATCGGTAATTCCGGTTACAGTAAACATTATAGAATCCGTATCATGAAAACCACGTTTAAAGTCAATTCTGTAAACATCATTTGGTTTAGGTAATTGGTCTTCACTTGCAATATTGCTGAAATCAATAGCAAGTATAGTTCCGGTCCATAAAGTTAATTTTGTCAAAACATCAAATTTTGCATCACCTACTAATATTTGATCTTCTTTCCAATCGTAAACACCATTACCATTTATATCATGAACTAGCAAATCCATTTTGGGATAATTGCCAGTGCTATCTAAAAATGTTTTATTTAATATGTGGAAATTAAATTGTTGATCTAAAAGTGTATTTGCTTTAGCAATTTCATTTCCTTGATAATCTTCTAATTTTTTAAGAATAAAATTTGTTCGGGTTGTATCATAAACTCCCGGTTCATTCCATACAATTTCATAATGCCAAGGGAAATACTGATATTTTGGTCCTAACAAAATATTCATGTTAGATTCACCTTCAACCCATCCTGTATTTTCTTCATTTAATTCAGGATATGTTAAAGGGATTAATCGCATGCGAAGTCTTAAACCTTCAATTAAATTCGTTACAATTTCCCTTTCATTTGTAAGAGCACTAATTCCATAAACATCTAGAGTATCAAAATTTGTTCCTGATAAGTCATATCTTGTTTCATGATAAACTAAAGAGTCGCCCTCAGTAACATTATAAACTCTGATTCCATCATTATAATATTTTATATCATATGGACTTCTTAATCTTTCATTTGTTTCAGCATAACTATCTGCATGTACATCTAATTTTAATTTATAGGTATGTCCATTTTTAATTTTATTTGGATCAAACAAATCGACATCAAATTTAATAAAATTAGCAGCCGTTGTTCTTTCTTGAATATTAGCTTCTCCAGCATTTGGATAACCTGCAGAAAATTGGTGCGGTTTAACTACAGCTACGTTTGGAGATACTCTTCTAATATTTTCGTTTTCATCAATCTCAAGAATAAAAGTATTTTCAGTAGGACCAATTTCTCTATCTGGCAAACCGTAATCATAAGCTACTAAAACATAATAGTAGGTTCTGCCATTCTGAACTTCACTATCAATAAAAGAATGTCTGATACCGCTATCATCTCCTAACCAATACTGAATTCCATTTATTGTACCATAATTTGCAAATCCTTTTCTATCATCAATAATATCACATTCAAAAATTGGATCTTTCAAAGTTGGAGATCCAAAACCATTTGTAATAGTAGTTGCATCTTCAAGATATGGATCTGTTGATCTATAAAGTTTATATCCTTCAAAATCATTAACATTTTTTGCAAATGCTTCCCGAGTAAAAATATCGGCTTTATCATCCCAACTTAAATAAACTTTACCATCACTTGGATTAGCAACCATTGTTGGCATTAAAGGAGGTTGAGCAAAACGGTAATCAGTTTCATATATTAACTGAACCAACCTTTTCAATTCAAATAATGCTGGAGCTTTATGTTCTTCTGAGTTTAAGCCTGATAAATTTTCATATGCATGTAATTCTGACATAGAAATTCTTTCTGTTAAACCTTTTTTAAGCTCAAATACCCCAGAGGCAAATTGTTCAACAAAGTTTCTTGGTTCCATTTGCGCTTCTGCAAACTGCAGATTAGTTTCAGATGGTTCTGTATGTAAGTGCCATAGGTTTTCATCACCGCCAACACCAAAAAAGTCACGTCCCCAATTAAAAATATATTTAAATGAACCTAAACCAACCATATCTGATTCACTAATGTCAGTTTCAGCAAAGTTTGGTTCAGCTATACCTTCCTTTCTATCTGGTCTATGATTAGCCTCTGTTCCATCTTCATCTGGACCGAAATAATTTAGATCTGAAGGACCAACACCATCTAATCCAACATCATCACCCAAATCTTCACCATCATCATATTTACCATTTCCGTTTGTATCCTTCCAATCACTCCAATCCTGATCTTCATCAGCATCCCAATGTTCTTTCAAATCGCTTTCACTTAGACTATAAAAATTCAAGAAATCAGCCAAATTTGAAATACCTTCATAAGGTCCAATTTTTTGAGTTGCATCATTATCTCTTCTTTCATCAATTAGTCCATCTCTATCATTATCTTCACCATCAATAATACCAGGGCTTTCAAGGAAAGCTAAACCATAAACACCTGGAGCTTTACCTCCTCCAACTGGAATACCATCCAAATCCCAAGAATAACACATATTTAATTCAAGGTTATAATATGCAATATCATCTGCACCGTCAGAGGATTCTCCACCAACAGCATTATCGGTGTATAATCCAAAGTACATGTTAGGAAGATCATATTCAGAAACATTAGCTATTCCATATTCCCAGAAGATTGCATCTTGTACAGCCGGATGACTCCATTGAAATCCTCTTGCCTGAACTCTAATACCTAAACCACCCCAAGGTAAACCTTTTTGAATAGTGACATCAGTTTTTTTATCACCAATTTTTACATCAGAAAAAACTTCACCGTTTGATCCATAAATTCTTCTTGGGTAATACTTAACAGTATCCTCTGCCCCTAAATATTCTTGATCGTGGGCATCATTAACCACAAAATAACATTCTTGATCAGCTTTCATAACTCCGCGCCCAAATCTGCCATTCCATTCTTTGGGCCATATTAATTCATCTCCAAATGCAGGCCAACCCAAAGGAGGCCATGATTCAGGTAAGTTACTCATTGCAGGAGTTTCACTTAACTCATTGAAATATCCAAAAACAGGATACAAACCCCATTCAATTGTTCCGGTAGGATCTTTATCCATATGTTCACGGTAACTGGATTGACAATAATATAATGTATCTAAGTCCGTTCTTGTAGCAATTTCACCAAGATTTGTAACTGGTATTGAATCATTTTCAAGAAAAACCCTTGCTCCAATTAGTAAACAAATACCATCATGCATCTTTGTACCGTCAAGAGTATTTGGCCATTTGTTAACAAACCAGGTTTGATGATCAGCAATTTCGGTTGTATTTCTATAGAACATTAAAACACGATTTCCACTCATCCATCCGGTACGTTCAGCTGCAATATCACCTGCAGGATCATCAGGTCCTTCATATGGACGACTTTGGGCAAACATATTAATAGAGAAAATCATTATCAATAATAGTGAAAGCGGAATTATATTTATATTTATTTTCATTTTATAATCTGTACCTATTTCTAGAAATTATTTTCTTATCTTAGTTTAAAAGGTAATACTAAATGTATATGCATGAACATTTCCTAATAAACCAATATCTCTGTATGCATAGTCAATTTTAATATTATTGTTGCCTAAATAATTTACTAGAAATCCTGCACCAAACGACCACCCATATTGTGAATCAACCATCATTAAACCTTTGTAACCGCTTCTTAAAGCAAACGTTCCAACACCTGGAAGTGTAAATAAATATTCACCGCCGATATTTATATGTTCACTATTATTATTTGGATGTAAAGCATCAACTGATAATAAAAACTTATTGTTTTCTGAATAAATTACATAACTAGAAATACCAATTCTAAAAATCAATGGTAATTCCCATCCGGATGTTTCGTATCTGGCAGGCACATAGGCAAAGTTTCCACCTTCGTCAGGAGCTTCATCAATTGGTCTCTTTAAGTCAATTCCATCATATTGCATTCGCGTTCCATAATTAGAAATACTCATGCCTATTTTCATACCATTTTCTTTACTGCCGGTCCAAGAAAGAAATGAAGTATTAACAATAGCTCCCAAATCAAAAGCAACAGCACTGGCTGTTTCATGCCAAATTCTGGAAGTAATATATTTACCTGAAACTCCAAATGAGAACCAATCGGCTAGTTTTCTTCCATACGAAATACTAAGGCTTAAATCTAGTCCATCAAATTTTTCACCTGTTCCCTCTTGTGATAACATTGAAGTAACTTCTTCGCTTCCATAACTAACGAATGTTAACCCAAGTCCAAATGTTCCTAAATAATCATCTACATAGCCTAGTCCTACGAACGAAGAATTAATATCTGCAAACCATGGCTGATGCATTACCATTAATTCATTTTTCTTAAGATATCCCAAACCAGCAGGATTCCAATATATAGCAGAAACATCATTAACCATACTTACATAACTATCACCCATAGATAATGCAGCTCCGCCAAATCCAAGTTCAAGAAAATTTGCACTTGTGGTACCAATTCTATATGGCTTTTGAGCGTGTAAATTGGGATTTATAAATAAAATGAATCCAATGGTTAATACTAATAAGTAAACATTTTTTTTCATTTCTAATTCCTTAATAAATTTCACTATTATAAAAATTACAATACTAGTCCGATACCAATTTTAATTTCCCTTGGAGCAGAATACATATAAGGGTTTTGAATTGAATCATAAATGTCATTATAATTGCTAATAAAAGTAGCAAAATCAACTGGGTAAACAATTGCAGTATAAGCACGGCCAGTTGTAGAGTTAACAGAAAGTTCGTTCTTTCTATCAAGTAAATTATATACTGACAAATAGAATCTTAGTTTACCAACATCACCTATATCAAAATCATAATGTCCGGATAAATCAATGGTATATGTTGTAGGTCGTTCAGAATTATTTGGATACAAAGTTTGTTTTGCTAAAGGACTTATTGAGACCGGAGTAAAAGTATATGGTCTTCCAGAATTTAGATAACCAGTCAAAGTCACTCCAAAATCTTCTTGGTTGTAACCCAAACTAATGTTAGCTGTATGTCTTTGATCCCAATTTAGCGGTACTAAATAAGGAACCGGATCTAAACTTTGACCTAATCTGCTATATGTTGTTGTAGGATCATCAGCATTACCTCTTGTATATTGCAGAGTATAATTTGCATATAATGAAAATGGACCCATTAAATAATCAAATTTCATTTCAAAACCTTTTGCATTACCGTAATCTTTGTTACTGTATAGACCATATTTAATTTGATTATATGTAGTATAAACAACTGCACTTAATAAATCATAAATATCTTTATAATAAACTGATAATTCCAATCCCATATTTGGTAATAGTTCCTGCCAAATTCCCATTTCATAACTGACTGTTTTTTCAGCTTTAATCAGTGGATTACCTTGAACAGTTTGAAAATCACCGGTTGGAATTAAATTTCTATAATTACTATATAATGTATAAAGCGGAGGCATTTGGAAAAAATGTCCATAACTAAAGTGAAGTACAGCTGCACTTCCTAAAGTATATGATAATCCAAATCTTGGACTCAATTGAAATTGAGCTGGTGCTTTTGGATAAGATGACATTCTTTCACTATCTAATATAGGATTACCGTTATCATCATACATTATATTATCATTTTCATCTAACTGATAGAACAACAATTGATTAGCAGGATTTCTTCTTTGCGATGGATATGTTGTATTAGGATTAAAATAATCATATCTCAAACCTAAATTTATTACCATCTCATCAAATTCCATCTTATCTTGAATATATGCTGAGAATTCAAATGGTTGTTTTTTATATCTATCCATTTCAATTGCATCATCTGGATAGAGCTCTGTTTGATAAGGATAAAATTCAACTTTACCGGTGTTTTCATTATACCAGTTTAATTGAGCTAATGGTGTTCCTCTTAATGCATTTTGAGTTAAAATTGGTAAGTTCTCAACAGTATGATGTGTATATAAAAATCCGGTTTTTATAGCATGAGAAGTATTTACCTGCCAAACAAGATCATACTTGGCATTTAAATCAATCAATTTTCTTTCTGAATGACCTCGATCCTGTCCACCGGTTGAAAATCCGCCCATTCCGCCGCCATAACCTGCATGCACATATCTTGGATCAAATGGATCTTCATATAACCATGAATACTGATGATTATCAACGTAAGATAATTTAAGATCATGGAATGCACTGTTTGAAAGAAAATGATTCAATTGAAACATTCCCATTTTTGAATCATTATGAAATGTTGCTCTTCCATCAGGTTTGTATTTATATACGTGACCGCTATTCGGAGTTTCGGAATAATTTAAAGTCCCCATAACTGAAGCTTTTAGATCTGTAGAAATATTGAAAGTTAGTTTTCCCATACCTGAATAATCTAAATTAGTATTTATGGGAACATATTCACCATCACCTGTATGTTCTGAATAATAAGTTTGTCCGTTAAAATCGAAATCCCAAGGTGTGTTTACTCCAAATTTATTTGCATCAGTTGCATTGCTGTAATCATCAACATTAAATCTTCTAATACCGTTAATATGACCAAGAGATTTTTGATATCTAAAATTTGTAAAAAATGTTATTAAATCAGGAATTACCGGCCCTTCTAACTGTAATTTATAATCTTGATTTCTTGCAAATTCAGTATTGCTTAATCCAATAAAAACATCTGAATTGGCTGTATAAAAATTAGATACATGAGATGAAAAAGAAGCTTTATATTGATTACCACCATCTTTAGTAACAACATTTACAATACCGCTCATAGCTCTGCCATACTCAGCATTAAATGTACCAGTAATAACTTCCAAATCTTGAGCGGCTTCTTTTTCGATTGATACAGTTTTATCAGTACCTCCAAAAGCTTCATTAACCTGCATACCATCAACTAAATAGGATACCTCAGTAAGTCGTCCGCCACGGAAGTGACCATCAACAACACCGGCCTGCATTGCAATAACCTGATCTAAATCTTCAACAGGCAGCATTTCAATCTGCTCAGATGAAACGTTTTTTACTGAACTGGTTTGATCCTTTTTAATAGATAGCTTATTTGCAACAACAACTACTTCTTCACCTTCTAAAACTGTTTCACGAAGTTTAACATCAATATTAGAAGTTCTATTAACTGAAACAATTACTCCCTCTATAATTTGTGCCTCATACCCCATCATTTGAGCACGCAAAGTATATTTGCCAGGGGTTACATTTAGGATAAAATATTCTCCATTCATATCAGTGGCAGCACCAATTGTTGTGCCTTCAATAATAATATTTGCAAAAGGAAGGGGCGTTCCGGTTTCTGAGTCAACAACACTGCCCATTATTTTACCAGTTGTTTGAGAAAGAGTATTATTTTGTAGTATTGTTAAACTAAATACAATCACAAGAAACGTAAAAAATTTCAATTTAGTACACACTATAATAACTCCTATTTTATATTTATAATATTGTAGTTAATTTAACATAAAGTCCATTACATTAAATTATCTTCAAAAACTATTTACTATTTGGATTTATTTTTTCTTTTGTAAATTTTTCTGCTAATTCCTGCAAAACTTTTTGATTATATAAAATTGAGTACTCTTCTTTATAATTATTTATCAAATTATCTCTGTATTCATACATTCTACTTTTTCTCATCTCATTAATCAAACTGCTTTTTACAACATCAAATTCACCTTGCCATTTATCTCTATGTTCATCATAATATTTCTTAACCTCGTTATCAGATAGATTAATTTTTTCTGAGATTTGCTCTTTTAAAAATTTTGTTAATAATGATCTATTTAATTTATTCTCAATCTGATCAGCAACTGATTCTTCACTTTCAATATTTTCATCTAATGCATCAATATATAAAACGAACTGATCAGCTAAATCATTAATAAAAACTTCCAGGTCTTCTTTAACAACCTTTACTAATTGACTAAATTGATTTGCCCTATTAAATAAGAAGAAAAATTGATCTAAATTAAGACTGCCTTTTGTGGTGTTAAATATTATAATATCAGAAGGTGAACCGTCATATTTTGTTCTATTAAAATATCCGTGTTGATCTTCTGTTATTACAAATGCCTCAATCAGCTTATTATAATCAACATTTACAATTTCTAGTTGATATTTATTTTTAAGTTCTTGTGTAAATTTCTTTACTTGTTCAACTTTTTCATAATTCTGCAACTCTTTTATAAGTGTTTGCTTCATATCATCAATTGGAAGCAACAAATTATTTTTTAACTTTTTATTTAGTTTAACTATAGCCCAAACCGGTGGAGTATAAATTGGCTTGCTAATATCTCCAACTTGCATTTCTTCTATTTTGTCGAATATATCTTTGGGAACTGTTTCACCATAACTTTTATTTAAATATGAAATAGTTCTTGGGAACATATTTGATTTGGCTTCATTTTCTTTTTGTAACTTGTTTCCGGCTTCAAGAAATTTGTACATCGAATCTGCTAAATAGTAGGAAGAATTTTGAATTATATCAAAATCATACAAATCCGATTTGTTATTATAAAAATCTATTACTGATTCATCTGAAAGAAAAATATCTTTGCTGTGAATAGGATGATTGGAAGCTAGGGCATTCATCTTTAATTCAAGAACACTATTTTTAATCTGTGGATCTTGATCAAAACCTAAATCATAGGCTTTTTCAATAAACAAATACTCAGGTAATAAAGTTTTATCTATAAAATTTTTAAGAGTCTCTACTGAAAATTCTGTGTTTTTTCCATAATCATTTGAAAGTTTAAATCTTCTTTCAAAAACTCCTTTTCTTAATCCGGCTTTATCAATTTGAACTACATATGCATCGTCTATTTTCTTTTCCGAACAAGCAAACAAAAGTAAAAACATTGAAACTAAAAGAACTAATTTTCTTAAATTGATAAGCCCCATAAAATCCCTTAAAATCTTCTATTTATTAAAATAAAAGACGAGTGCTAAATGCACTCGTCTCAGAAAGCTAACATAAGTTTTATTACTTGAGTAACATCATTTTTTTGGTTGATGTAAAATCACCAGCTTTGATTGTATAGTAATATACACCTGAAGCAACATTTGAAGCATTCCAATTAACTTCATGAACACCAGCTTCATTAACACCATTTACTAAAGTAGCAACTAACTGACCAACGTTGTTGTATACTTTTAGAGTAACATCTGCTTTTGAAGGAATAGAATAAGCAATTGATGTTGATGGGTTAAATGGATTTGGATAGTTTTGAGCTAATGTATATGTTCCAGGAACAACAACATCTTCAACTGCTGTTAAAAGATCTGCAACAGGAACAGCTTTGTATAGAATTTCAGCTTGATCAGCTTCATTTACTCTTATTGGATAGCTAAAATGAATTCCGCCACCTGTCCAAAGAGTATATTTATCTTCATTTTCATCTACATAGCACATAACTCTATCACGTCCGCCCATGTTGTCACTTGTCCACATTACATGTAAAGTACCATTATCAACAACTGCAGAAACGTCGTTTTCATCTAAATCAGCTGTTTGAGTTAGGTTTTGTTCATTAGTCCAAGTAACACCATCATTACTAACAACTGAGAATACATCATTGTTGTATGCGTAATATTCGTGTGAGAATGACCATTCAGCATCAACTAAGGCTTGAGCTGGAGCACCCATTTGTTCAAATAATAAGATAAATTTAGGTTCGCCTTCACCTCCATTATTATTTGCAACTAATTCCAAGTTACCAATAATACCATCAGCGTAAGCATTACCGAACATACCGTAACCACTATCTGAAACTCCATAAGCAAACCATTCAAATGTTTCGCCAGCCATTGGATACATTGCTTCGGCAACTACATTATGTGTACCACTTGTTTCTGTCCATGACATAACAGTTGGTTTTGCTTTTGAACTTCCATCATAGAACATAGCATCATGATCACCAGGCCATGAACCATGATCTCTCCACCAAGTATCAAAACCATTTGGTCCCCACATTTGACCGCCACCAGCTGTGTCAATCCAATGTTCACGATAAGTAGCTGTATAAACTACAACTAAATTATCATCAGCATCATAAACAACTTGCGCATCGTTGTATGGTCTTGCAGCGTTTGCATTGTATAAATCAGGTAACCATTCTTTTGCAGCAGTAGTATCCCATAAAGGAATAATAGTTCCAGCATCCATACCGGCAAAGAAATCATCATCCCATAAGTTACCGCCAAATGTTCCTTTGTGAACCCAAATTTGGTTAAATGAATGTAAACCAACAATAGCTACTTCTGAACCGTCTGAATTAATTGCTAAATCAGCACCTTCCAAAGCGTTCATATGAAGAGCACCAGCAATGTTTCTTCCAGGTACGTCACTACCAGCATCAGCAAAGTACATTTGATAAATTTCACCAAATGAAGTACCATCAAAGTTCCAATAAGCTAAACCACTACCACTAGGATTTGTTAAAACGCAATGAGCAATTGCTTGAGCATTATCAACTTCCATAGCAAATGGGTTTGCATACCAGTTATCTGCATAGTAGTTTTTATCAGTTTGCAATCCTAAGTTATCAATGCCGTCACCAGCATCATTAACTTTTGACATTGCTTGTAAATGCATTGCTGGACCGTAATTATAACCACGACCGCCAACACCAGTGTAAATATAAACTGGGGATCCGTCTTTACCGCCACCAATAAAAGATACAGCAGGCATAATTTCAGCTGCTTCATCTTGTGAAGGAACTTCTAAAGTAGTTCCAGTTGTTACGTTTTGATACATTACTTGGTAACCAGTATCAGTATCAGTAACATAAGATTTTGTATATGTTACATGAACTTGACCTTCACTATCTACAGTGATTTGTTTACCGATTGTACCAACATACCAGTAAAAGAAGAAGTCAGTTCCAGTTTTATCAATTAATGTACCGCCTGAAAGTGCTTGAGCACTAACTTGGCTAGCCATAAATAGTAAAACTAAAACAAATGACGTAAGTTTTTTCATTTTGTCTCCTGTTTGTTAATGAATGATTTAACTGTGAATTGGAAAAAAAAGTTGTTTTTAATATTAGCCTCCTTTTATTTATTAAAATAACATATTTATATTTTTCTTTCAGTTAAGATAAAAATATTACTTAATTAATGAAATCCTATTCATACATCTTTTTTCCATAATCTAATTTATTATCTGTTGTAATTATTGGAAAAGAAGGAACAACTCTTGAATAAGCTTCATTGTTATAATTTACATTCATATCAATTCGTGTTAATTCAATTTTGTTAAATTCTTCAACATCTATTTGAATTTTATCACTGTATTTATATTGCAGTGAATCAACATACTTATTAAGATAATTTTCAAGTACTGTTATATAATTCATTCCATCAGCACTATCCGGAAGAACAGAACGTAAATATTTTTCTTTATAATAGATATAGCTAAAATTGTCTTTCCACATATTATAATTTCTTTTAACAACATTTATTTGATCATATTCACGCTCATATGCTACTTCTGTTAAATATTTATCTCTTATCAGATCCATAATTGCAAATTGCAGCTGTTGACCAAAATCTTTTTTCTTTATTTTTTTTTGTCGAAATACAAGCGGATGTATTTTTACTTCTTTTATAAAATCTTTAATTGAATAGATTTCATCATTTATCTTAAAAAACGGCTGGTCTTGCATCTCCTTTAACTGATCATTTAACGGGGAATAATCTACCTCATTGTTTTCAATTTGCCATACTGCATTATTCAATGCATCTTCTTTTTCTTTATCCGTTGTTAAATAAATTGGACCTAATAAATTTGCCATCTTAAAAAATGTTTCTGGCATAAATTCAATATTTTTGTCCTTCATTACATCAATAATAAATTCAGTATATATTTCCTGAGCTTTTCTTGAATGATACTTTTCACTAACATCTTTCCATCTTTCATTAAATTGCTTTTCAATAATAATTGGAGTATCCAACCATCCATTAATTCTCGCAAAAAGATATTCATTTTTATTTATTTTTATTGGTCCAACAATTTGATTCTTTTTCAAAGGTTCAGAATATAAAGAATCCAAGATGCTATTATGTTCATTAGTTGACCATTCAACTTCACGATAAGGAATTGAATCAATACCGGTTAATTCATAAAATGTATCTTCAAATGTTTTTTTGTCAATATTTAATTTTTTATCAACCTCTACAGCCATTGAACTATCCGGTAAACTAAAATAAGACACTTTGTATTTTCTGCCTGCTACTTGCATTGTTTTTAAAATGGCTGCGGAATCTAATTCAACTTTTTCATCAGCTTCTTTTGCGTAAAGCCATTGACGCATTCCTTGCTCTTTTATTCCTTGCAGATACAATTTAACATTTTCCGATTGAAGAATCATATTTGTATCTGTTGCCTCAAGTGCAAGTAATTTTTCAGCAATTAATGAATTAATTACAATTTTCTTATCCAAATTGTGACTCCCCTTACAGTAAGGCGGCCTCACAGTATATTCAGATCTTCTAATAAACTCACTTAATGATATTGTAACATCACCAATTTTAACAAGTATTTTTTCCTCTGGTTCATTTTCTTTTTTACTATCACAAGACGTAATAAAGACTATTAGAACTAAAAGAAAAACTTTTACAAATTTATATAACATTTACTTTTTCTATTTAACAAATTACTAAGTAATTAAATAACAATTTTATGTTTCCTTAATGTTCTGTAACCATAAATTGCAATTACAACAAAACTTATAAACGGTAAAATGAATGAAGCATTAACAGCCGGTAATCCCGCAACAGTTCCTAAATCAATAATTGAACCTTGAAGCGGCGGCATTAAAGCTCCACCTACAATTGCCATAACTAAACCAGCAGCACCTAATGTTGTATCTTTATCTAAACCTTCAAGCGCAATTCCATATATTGTTGGGAACATTAGTGACATAAAAGCTGAAGTTGCAATTAAACAATATAATCCAAACATTCCTTCTACTAAAATTACACATGCAGTTGTTATCATTCCCCCAATAGCAAATAATGTAAGAAGTAATCTTGAATTCAAATACTTCATTAAATATGTACTAATAAATCTGCTAGATAAAAATATAACCATTGCTATAATATTATAATTTTGAGCTTTTGCTTTTGGTATACCAAGATTATCTGCATATTGAATAATAAAAGTCCAGCACATTATTTGTGCTGCGACATAAAAAACTTGAGCAATAACGCCTTCTCTATAATTGTAATTTTTAATTAATCTTTTAAATGATTCATATGGGTGAATAGTGTTATCATGTTTATTAGTAATTGGCATTTTATACAAACCAATTACTATCATTATTAAAATAACTACAATACCCAAAATTACATAAGGATCACGAATTATTGCTAAATCATTTGTTCTAATTACGGATTTTTCTGCTGAGTTTAAAGTGCTAAAAATTAACTCCCCAGATTCATTTCGTATATCTGATTTCAATGAGGTTAATATATAATTTGATGCAACAAACATTCCCAATAATGAACCTACCGGATTAAATGATTGAGCAAAGTTCAATCTTCTTGTTGCGGTTCTTTTATCTCCCATTGATAAAATATATGGATTTGCAGTCGTTTCAAGGAAAGCAAGGCCAAATGTAAGAATGTATAAAGAGATTAAGAAAAATTCAAAAATTTCATATTGAGCAGCCGGGAAAAACAGTAAAGCTCCAATAGCATAAAGAGCAAGGCCTAAAAGAATGCCTTTTTTATAACTATATTTTTGGACAAAAAGTGCAGCAGGAATTGCCATTGTTGCATAACCGCCATAAAATGCAAACTGAATTAAGGCAGCTTTTGCTGTAGATATTTCCATTACAGTTTGGAAAGCGGCAACTAAAGGATTCGTAATATCATTGGCAAAACCCCAAAGTGCAAATAAACTGGTAATTAAGATAAATGGAACAATAATTTTTTTAGATACCACTTTTGGTCTATCTTCTAAATTATTAACCATATTTGTATCTAATTCCATATGTCCTTTAAATTAGTTAAGCTAAAGAATCATTTTCTATTAGAAATGTATCTAATATTATATTTTCTATTTTGTTCTTCTTATTCTTACTTTCTATTTTCTGAATTATTAACTTCATTGCTTCACAGCCCAAAGTACGAGTTGGGTAGTCAATATATGTCAATTTTGGATAAAGCATTTCAGCAAATTTTTTATGATCAACAGCAACAACACTAATATCTTCAGGTATTTTTAATTCTTTTTCTCTTATTGCATCATAAACACCTTGGGCAATCATTCCATTTCCACAAAATATTACTTCAGGCAATGTTCCAGCATTAAATATTTTATTAAATCCTTCATAACCGTATTCTGGAAAAAATTTACCCTTAATTATCCAATCTTCATTTACCTCAAGTTTATTTTTTTTCATTGCAGATAAAAAACCATCTAACCTATATCCGCCATCACTTTTTATATCACCGGAAATATGTGCTATTTTTGTTTTTCCTTTACTAATAAGGTATTCCGTTAATTTTTCAGCCGCTAAAAAATCATCAAATCCAATTGAATCATAACCTGAAAATCCAACAGGTCTACCAAAAAATACAAGTGGTTTTTTTCTTTTTTTAACTTTTTCAAAAATCTCAGCTTCAACAGTATCTAATGTTTGGCAAACAAGTAAACCGTCAACATTCATTGATAGAAGTTTAAATATATTTTCACTCTCTTTTGTTTTTTCTTCCCTAGATACTGTAAGTATGATATGATAGGATTCTCTTTCGGCAACTTCCATCATTCCTCTTACAATAGAAGAAAAATACATGTTTGTAATATCCGGTAGAATTACTCCTAATGTTCTTGTTTTTTTTGCTGTTAAATGCCTTGCAGTAAGATTAGGAATATAATCCATCTCTTCAGCAATCTGTTTAACTTTTACTTTCATTTCAGTAGAAATATCAGGGCTGTCTTGTAATGCTTTTGTAACTGTTACCCTTGAAATTCCTAACTTCGCCGCTATATCGGATTGTTTTACATTCATTACAGTAAATAATACTTACACGTGTAAGATATATTATTTTCGACTTTTTTACAATAGATTATTTGGTTAAAAATTACTTTTTTAAGTTAACGTTTAAGAAAAGTATGTTGATTTCAATTAATGCATCTTTATTTCAAGAAGAAATTTTTGATAAAGTAAGTCAGCTAATTCATTATTTTATTTGCAATTTTTATTGAGCTTTCCCACTTATCTTTATTTTTTGGCGAATATTCTTTAATTTTTACAGAATTTTTAACTATTTCCCTACCGGATAATAGATCTTTTATTTTACCTTTAGCAATAGCTTGAAGTAAAATATTGCCAAATGCAGTTGCTTCAACTGGTCCTGCATATACTTTTAATCCTGTTGCATCTGCAGTAAATTGATTTAGAAGTTCATTTTGAGAACCCCCGCCAACAATGTTAATTTTTTCAATTTTGTTTTTTGATAAAGAATTAATTCGCTCAATTAACATTCCATATTTTAACGCAAGACTTTCTAAAACAGAACGAATATATTCACCTTTAGTTTGCGGCAATTTTTGATTTGTTCTTAAACAAAATTCATTAATTGCATTTAGCATATTTTCAGGATTAAGGAAATCGGGACTATCAACATCTATAACGCATTTAAATGGAGAAGCTTTCTTTGCCAAACTGTTTAATTGAACATATGTAAATTCTTTTCCCTCATTTTCCCATTCCTTTTTTAATCTTTGGATTATCCACATCCCCATTACATTTCTTAGGAATCTAATCTTTCCTAAAACACCACCTTCATTTGTAAAATTATATTCAAATGTTTTTTTATTTATAATTGGTTCATCAGTTTCAATGCCAATAAGCGACCAAGTTCCTGAACTTATGTAAGCACAATTTTTATTTAGATTTGGAACAGCTGCAACCGCACTTGCAGTATCATGACTTCCGACAGCAATTACATCTACTTTATTCATTCCAGTAGATTGTACTATTGATTGGTGTAATTCTCCAATTTTTTGACCAGGCATAACTATATCTGCCATTAATCTTTGTGGAAGTTTTAATTTTTCAAATATTTTTGATTCCCATTTTTTAGTTTTGGCATTTAATAATTGTGAAGTGGAAGAAATTGTGTACTCAGATTTCTTTTCACCAGTAAGTAAAAAGTTTAGCAGATCAGGCATAAATAATAGTTTATCTGCAGATTTGATTAATGTATTTTTTGATTGAACCATGCATAATAATTGAAAAACTGAATTAATCTGCATGAATTGGATACCGGTTAAATTATAAAGCTCATTTTTAGGAATTAATTTGAACGCTTTTTCTAAAATTCCATCTGTTCTGGAATCTCTATATGCAAAAGGATAACCGAGCACTTGATTATCTTTTGTGATCAGACCGAAATCAACTCCCCAAGTATCAACAGCTATGCTTTCAATATTAGTATGTCCTTTAGCTATTGCATTTTTTATTCCGGTCACTAATTCTTCGTAAAGATTAATAATATCCCAATAAAGACTTCCATGAACATTAACATTTTTATTTGGAAATCTATGAACTTCCTCTAATCTAATTTTATTGTCTTTTAAAATTCCAACAATTGCTCTTCCGCTCGATGCACCATAATCTATTGCTAAAAATTTACTTGTACTCATAATTTTTAATCCGAAATTTTGTTTTATTATAACTTATTACTCATTTTCAATTGCGATAACTGTTAACTTTCTTGGACCGTGAGCACCTAAAACTAAAACTTTTTCAATATCTGCTGTTCTACTTGGACCGGTAACAAAAACCATATTTTTTGATTGCTCAGTATTTATATTTTCAAAGAGTGTAAATTGATTTGGAAATATATTTTTTGAATTTACAATAGCAATAACATAATCGCACAGAAAATGAGGATAACTGGTTTTACTGTTATCATATAAAAAAACAAGCGATCCAATTTCTGAGACTGCAAAATCTGCATAAACAATAGCTGTATTGATTTTACTGATTTTTTCTTTTCGTTCTTGCGGTTTTAAATCGTTTGCAATAGTGAATTTTACATCAGTATATACAGCTTCAATACTTTCTTGTATTGATTCACAAATTCTCTGATTAGTTGAAGCTATATGATTAATTTTATTTTCTGATAGTATTTCTGAAATTTTTTCTTGTGCTTCAGATATGTTATTTAAGTAAAAAAAGTCAGCATTTACTTTTAAAAGTTCCTGCTTAAACTGTTCAACCAATTCTGTCTTTGATTTTGGTAAAGTTTCAGATATTCTATCATTAAGCTCACTAATTGAATAAATTTTTTCTTCCTCATTAGATTTATTTTTCAGTGCGGATTTTATTTGTGATAATATTTTATTTCTGCTACTCATTTTTTTATTGAGTTTTGATAATTTGTAAGTTGTTCCCTAAATCCTTTTTGTGCAAATCCCGGAAAATTTCTTTTCTTATAATAACCAGGAACTTTCTGTAATCCGTTTGGAATTAAAGACATAAGACTTTTTAAAATTTTAGATAGAAATCTGTACATTACAGAATTAGCTGATACAAATGCCCATATTTTAATTGTTAATTTTTCAATAAATCTTGAACCGTCTTTCTCAACAACTTTTTTACGCAACTCTAAAATATGTTCTGGTAATTTTATTTTAACCGGACAAACATCACCGCAGGCTCCACATAAACTAGAAAGAAATGGTGCATCTTTACCTTCTAATTCACTCAAGTATTGTGGTATTAAAGTTATACCAATTGGTCCCATATAAACCCAATTGTATGCATGGCCACCAATCTGCTGATAAACAGGACAAGCATTTAAACAAGCACCGCATCTGATACAATATAAAGTTTCTCTTAATTTAGGATCGGCTAAAATTTTTGATCTGCCGTTATCTAATAAAATTATATGAACTTCTTCAGGTCCTTCTCCATACTTTTCTTTACTTGGTCCACCAATAAAATTTACATATGTGGATGATTTTTGTCCTGTAGCACTTGGAGCTAATATCTTTAAAAAATATGGAAGGTCACTGATGCTTGGTAAAATTTTTTCAATTCCCATTAAGGCAACATGAACCTTTGGCAAACTAATACTTAAATGTGCATTGGCTTCATTTTCAATAATACAAAAAGAACCTTGTTCAGCTAATGCAAAATTAGCTCCGGTTATACTCATTTCAGCTGAAAGGAATTTTTCACGTAATTTTTCTCTGGCAATTTTTAAAAGTTCTTCCGGAACATCTGTATAAGGAACTTTTAATTTTTCTGTAAAAAGATTGCCTACATCTTCTTTACTTAAATGGAGTGCAGGAATTATTAAATGTGATGGAACTTGGTCTTTTAACTGTACAATATATTCACCAAGATCAGTTTCAACCGTATCAATATTATTTTCAATCAATAATTTATTTAAATGAATCTCTTCAGTTGTTAGAGATTTAGATTTTACAATAGTCTTGACTTTATTTTTCTTAGCAATTTTTAAGATAATATCTTTTGCTTCTTTATCATCAATTGCCCAATGCACTTGAATATTATTTTCAATGCATTTTTGCTCAAATAATTCTAAATACTTATCAAGATTTTCAATAGCTTCTTTTTTGATGAAGTGAGCTTTTTCTCTTATTTCTTCCCAATATGGAATTGAATTGATTACATTTTGTCTTGTTACAGCGGTTGAAGATGTTGCTTTATAAACAGCTTTTCTAAGATTGTTATCAGCTAATGCTTCTTTAACATGTTTTTTAATATTTAAATCTTGAACACTCATTATATTTTTATAAACCTAAACTCTTTGCCAGCAATTCAGCTATGTGAATTACTTTTACTTTAAGATCATTTTTTTTGATATAACCATCTATATTCATTAAACAACTTGAATCCAAACCAATACAAAATTCAGCATTTGTTTTAACTATGTTTTCACATTTTCTCTCTACCATTGCTACAGAAACGTCTTCGTATTTAAATGAAAAAGTTCCTCCAAAACCACAGCATACATCTGAATCTTCCAATTCAATTAGCTCTAAACCTTTGATCATATTCATTAGTTTTCTGGGCTGAGAAAAAACTTTAAGTTCCCTAAGAGCATGACATGAATCATGAAACGTAACTTTATGTTTGAACTCTGCATTTAAATTATCAACCTTTAATACATCAATAAGAAACTCAGTGAATTCGAATATCTTTTTCCTAAGTTCTAAATATTTATTGTTTAATGCAGAATCAAAATGAATTTCTTCATAGTGGTTTTTAACCATACTTACACAAGAACCTGAAGGTGCAATTACATAATCAAAATCACAAAAAAGTTTAATGAATTTTTCTGCTAATGGAATTATCTCTTTTTGATAGCCTGAATTAAAAGCAGGTTGACCACAACAAGTTTGATCATCAACATAAATTGTATTAACACCAAAATGGTGTAACACTTTTACCATTGATAATGCAGCATTTGGATAGATATGCTCATTTAAACATGGAATAAATAGAGCAACTTGCATTTGATATTTTCTTTATTGAATTATTTATTGCTCAAAATAACTTTTTGAGTTTCTCTTGCAACTACTAATTCCTCATTAGTTTCAAGAACAAGGGCTGTAATTTTAGAATTATCTGTACTTATAATTTGTTCATGATTTGCATTTTTAGATTCATCAATATCTGCCCCTAAGAATTTTAAGGAATTTAAAATTTCTTTTCTTAATGCAGAATCTTTCTGACCAATTCCACCGGTAAATGTTATGGCATTAATTCCTTCCATTAAAACTAAGTATTCACCGATGTATCTTTTAATATCATAAATAAATTTGTTTCTGGCTAATAAAGCTTGTTTGTTATTGTTTTCGATCGCTTCATTAATTTCGCGCATGTCAGCAGATATGCCGGATAAACCTTTCAATCCACTGTTTTTGGAACATTCTTTAAGTGCTTCATCCAGAGAAATATTTTTCTTTTCCATTATATAAGGCAAAATAAATGGATCAAAATCTCCAATTCGTGTACCTTGAATTAGTCCTGTCTGCGGTGTAAAACCCATTGATGTATCAATTGACTTACCATTTTTAAATGCGCATACAGAAGATGACCCACCCAAATGAACAGAAACTATTTTGTGATTTTCTGGATTAAGTTCTAATAATTTTACTGTTTCCAAAGTGATATATCTATGAGATGCACCATGATAGCCATATTTTACAACACCATATTTTTCAATCCATTCATATGGAACACCGTACACTTTTGCATAATCCGGAATATCAACATGAAAACCCGGCTCAAAAACTCCAACTAAATTCGTATCAGGCAATAATTCCTTAAACATGTAAATTGCTTCTAAGTAAGGCGGATTATGAGCTGGAGCTAAAGAAGAATAATCTTCCATAGCTTGAAGAACTTCTGAATCTAAAATAACAGATCCATTTTTTTTACCGGCTTGAATTGTTTTAAATCCAATACCGTCAATTTCTGTAATGTCATTTAAAAGTTCAAACTTTTTGTCTAATAAAAAATCTAATGATTTTTTAACTGCATCTCTTAAACTTTTTACAGGTTCTTTAGAATTAAAAACTTTTTCCTCATTAACCCAAAATGTAATAATTGCATCGTCTTCACCAACTCTTTCAATGTAACCTCTGGCAATCTGATGTTCATTTGTCATATCTAGAAGCTGAAATTTTAGACTTGTTGAACCAACATTACAAACAACTATTTTCATTTAATACCTTAAAAATTCTTTTAACGTAATTTTCTAAGAATTGATTCTGTTATTTCTTCAATTAATTTATCTTTATCGCTTTTTGATAAATTTTGAAAGTTAAAATTATCATTCGAATGAGAATGAGATGGAATATCACAAGTACCTTCAGTTTCACAGGTTATACAACCTGCGGTTGTTCTTATTCCATACTTTTCTCTTTGATCAGTTAATTTTTTTACTTGATCTTTGTTTAATACATTTATTTGACCAACATGCTGTGCAACAAATGCGATATGAGCAAAATGTTCTAATGTTTCCATTTTATGATATGCATTAAGAACGTCTTTTCCAACTGTAAGCGCACCATGATTTGCCAATAAAAAAGCATCATAATCTTTTAACAAAGGAACAACCGGTTTATAAAATTCGTCAGTTCCAGGTGTGCCATATTCAACAATTGGAATATTGCCTAGCGCAATTACTACCTCTGGCAATACACATTTATCAAGCGGAATGCCGGCAACAGCATAACCCGTTGCATATGGAGGATGTGAATGACAAACACTTCTAACATCCGGTCTATCTTTATAAACTTGTAAATGCATGAAAACTTCAGACGATGCTTTTTTATTTCCATTTAAAACTTTTCCATTCATATCAACAACTACCATCATATCAACTGTCATAAATCCCTTACTTACTCCTGTAGGAGATATTACAACTCTTTCATCATCTACTTTAGCACTAATATTTCCATCGTTGGAAGCAACGTATCCTCTATTATACATTCTTTTACCTACTTCAACAATTTGTTGTTTGAGGGCAATTAAATTATAACTCATTATTATTCTCCCTTTTCAAAGTAATTATTTACTTTGCGGTAAAATTGTTTCAACATCAGAATGAGGTCTTGGGATTACATGAACTGATACTAATTCACCAACTCTTTGAGCTGCAGATGCGCCTGCATCAGTTGCGGCTTTAACTGCACCAACATCGCCTCTAACCATTACAGTAACGTAACCGCCGCCAATTTGTTCTTTACCTAATAAACTTACATTTGCTGCTTTTACCATTGCATCGGCTGCTTCAATTGCACCAACTAAACCTTTGGTTTCAATCATTCCTAATGCTTCAAGTTTCATTTTATTCTCCTATATTTTTTTGATTGTATTTATACAATTTTAAGTGAATTACTTATTGCTAACCTTCTAACTCTTGTAAAATCTCTGGGAGTACAAACACCTTCTCCAGTCGGACTTGCAATTGTATGTGAGAAATATCCTTCTCCAGCGCTTGGACCATTACCAGCTAATGATGGACCGTTTACAATTACAATACTCGTATTCATTTCTTTAGTAAATTGAGTAATATTATCTAAATTTCTTGAATGTATAACTGCGGTGTGACCAAATCCGTGTTCTGCTTTTTTACTTTGCATAACACCAACTTCAAAATTATTTACACGAACAACAGGCATGAACGGCATCATTTGTTCTGCAATTACAAAAGGATGATTTGCAGAAACTTCTCCAAAAAGTAATCTTACATTGTCGCCCAAATTTACTCCACAAGCTTCTGCTAAAATTCTCGCATTTTTTCCAATATAATCTCTTGTTCCTAAATAATGGCCTTTGTCATTTAACATTAACGCTTTTTGTGTAAGCATTTCAATTTGTTGAGCATTTAACAATACCGCTCCATTATTCACCATTGATTCAATAAAATCATCAAAAATTTGGTGAACAACGAATGTCTCTTTTTCAGCAATACATAAAATGTTATTGTCGAATGAGGCTCCCGTAATAATACTTTTTGCTGCAACATTTAAATCTGCAGTTTCATCAACCAGTACAGGTGGATTTCCCGGCCCTGCGGCAACAACTTTTTTACCGGCTTTAAATGCGGCTTCAACAACTGCCGGACCGCCAGTTGCAACTATTAAATCAATATCTTTATGATTAAAAAGTTTATTAACATTTTCCAATGTCGGTTCTTTAATCATTGTAATTAAATTTTCTGGACCACCATTTTCAATTATGACTTTATGGAAAATCTCAATTGCATAAGCAGAAACTTTTTTTGCAGCTGGATGAACACTAAAAACGACGCTATTTCCTCCGGCAATTGTAATTATAATGCTGTTCAATAAAACAGGAATAGGATGTGTTGATGGAGTAATTCCAGCAATTACTCCATAAGGAGCTCTTTCTTCTATTACAGTTCCTTTTGAACCATTCCAAGACCTAGTCTCTAAATCTTCCATTCCCGGGGTTGAATCAGCAGCATTATGATGTTTTGCAATTTTATCTTCTAGTCTGCCCATTCCGGTTTCGGTAAGAGCCTTCAGTGAAAAATCTTCAGCAAATTTATGCATTGTTTTTCTTAAGGCTTCAATTATATTTTTCTTAGTATCGGTGTGTACTTTAACCCATTTCTTTTGAGCAATAATTGAATTTGCAATAGCTTCATCAACATTTTCATAAACGCCATTTGATGAATAATTGAAACTAATCCTATTAGAATTCTTTTGATCAATTTCATTTACAACACTTCTTACTAAATTTTCTATATATGTTCGGTCTATACCCGACATTAAAACTCCAAATAATCAAGATTTATTATAGTTGATCCAGAGATTAATTTTTTCTTCTAGCTTTTTAAAACCAATTAAGCTGCTGTTTATAAATAATATATTAGATTTTATTGAGCATGCTTTATCAGCTTGAATATCCCAACAAATATTTGAATCTAAATTTGCAGAAATTTTTAAATCATTTTTTAACTGATATGAATCTTTACTAATTACAACACCAAAAATATATTTGCCTTTATTTAACTCATTTACCATTCTATTTAATGAATTTTGCAATTCAAAAAAAGTAAAGTTTTTTGGCGTTAAACCTTCTACTTGATAATTTTTATTTTGCAAAATTTCAATTGTCTTATTTTTATAAGCAAGATCAAAATCATTAGAAAGAACAGCTGTCATACCTGTTTCAGAAAATACTTTTAATTCCTTATAACAACAACTTTCTTCAACAGCACCTTTTGTTATTAGAATATTTTTTTCTTTTATTATATCAAAAGCTAATGGTGTAATTATTGCATTTGGTAAAGCATTTATGGCTATAATGTTTTTTGATATTGCAAAATTTACATCTTCACCAGTAATTAACTTTTTATTTGTATTCCAAATTTCATCATTTTTTTTTACAATACTACTGTTTGAGTGTAATAATCGACTTAATACTTTTTCTACAATCTCTTTTATAAATTCTTCTCTAGTCTGCGGCATAAATTAAACTTAACTCTCTATATCCACTCTGTCAATAATTCCAGTAATTACACTTCTAATTGGAACTCTTTTATTAAATCTCAAAATTTCAGTTGCAGTTCTTCCTTCAGACGCAACAATTACTAAATCGCCAACACCTGCTCTAACTGTATCAACAGCAACAAGAGTATCACCGGTTTTATTTCCATCTTTATCAGTTGGCTGAACTAACAAAATTTTTAGATTTTTGTAGCAATCTAATTTAATGGTTGAGACAATACTTCCAATTACTTTACCAATTATCATAAATTAATTTCTCTTTGTTAAATCAAGTCTATCAACTAATCCAACAATAGAAACATCACTAGGTATTTGTCTATCATCAAAAACAAAAGTGGCTTCAGCAGCTCCAACCCAATAAACAATATCATCTTCTCTTGAGCCAACAGTATCAACAGCAACTACTTCTTTACCAACTGGATTTAGATTTTCATCCATAGGCTGCATCAAATATAAAATTGTACCTTGAAGTTTTTCATCCTTTATTGTTGCCCAAACTTTTCCGGTTATTTTACCAAGTTTCAATTTATTTATCGCTTTTTCTAAATTTGACAATACCCAAATGCTCAATAGAATCAACAATGCCAACAATACTAGCATCTGTCGGAACATTAGCTAAATCAGCAGACTGCCTTGCTGAACTTCCCTTAACGACCAAAACAATTTCGCCTGTTCCGGCTCCTACAGAATCAACTGCAACTAAGTAATTTTTACTTGGTTTTAAATCCGGCTCAATAAGATTTACAAGTAAAAGTTTGCGGCTTTTTAATCTTTCATTTTTTGCAGTAGATACAATTGTACCTTCAACTCTTGCTAAATCCATAAAGTTTTTATCTTCTTATTTATTTGGTTCACTAATTTAATAATTAATTACACCTTTTTTTAGAATAATATTAGCGTAAAGCGCTTTTTCACTTGTGGCGACAATTGCATATGCTTTTTCTGATTTTGAATAAAATTCGGGTTTTTCAAGATATTCAAATTCTTCGAGAGGTTCATTATTATCAATTATAATCTTTTTGAATTCATCCCAAATAGTTGGAACATAGGTGTCACCTTTAACTACTTGCATTAAACTTACCGGATTTTCAACATAAGTATCTAAAGGGAAAAGTTTAAGAATACTATCTAATACTTCAGTGGCACTCAATCCATCCATTCTAATTAATCTTTTTGCTTTGGATGCTGCCGGGAAATTACCATCGGCAATTACAATATCATCACCATGACCCATTTCATTTAAAATTTTTAATAAATCCGGACCAATATTTTGTGGAATGTTTTTTAACATAATATACCTACAATTTTTTATTTTATTTCTTCATCAAAAACAACTGCAACTTTTCCGCATTTGCCGCTTGCCATTAGTGAATATGCTTTTTCAACCTCTTCTAATTTAAATCTATGGGTAATTAAATCTTCAGGATGAATTTTCCATCTGATTAATCTTTCAACTAATTCTTCCATTCTCCAGATATTTGTAACCCAAGAACCATAAATCATTTTTTGATCATGAATAATATCCGGCGATGGATTAAAACTGCAAGATCCTCCTTCTCCAATAAACACAATTTTCCCCCACTTTCGGGCTGCCTGAATTGAAAGAAGTCTGGCTTTTTCATTGGCCGAACATTCAATTGATTTTTCGACACCGAATCCACCGGTTAAATCTTTTATTTCTTCCAAATTATTAGGATTTGCTTTTAAAACCGAATTAAATAATTTTGTACTTTTTGCTATTTGGATACGTTCCTCTAATACTTCAACACCAATAATTTTTTCAGCTCCCATTGCTCGTGCTAACATTGCAGATGCTAAACCAACCGGACCTAAACCAGTTATTAATACAGCATCATTGCCAGAAATTCCAATTTTTTCAATTCCTTCATAAACAGTTCCAAAACCGCAGGCAACTTGAGCTCCATCGGAATAAGTTAATTCATCCGGCAGCAAAACTAAATCTTTTTCTTCGGCTAATAAATATTCAGCCATTCCGCCGTCTCTCTGCCAACCGTAGGCTCTTCTAAATTCACTAGTGCAGGAAATCATATATCCACGCCTGCAATCATTACAAACTCCACAACCGGAAATATGATAAACAATTACTCTGTCATTTTCTTTAAATCTTCTGCATCCTGGTCCAACTTCTACAATTTGCCCCGAAGGTTCGTGTCCCACAATTAAACCTGGCTGATATCCTTCTGGACCTTTGCCTAAATGTTCGTGATAAATACATCTAATATCTGAACCGCAAATAGTTGACGATTTCATTTTAATCAACACTTCACCATGTTTTGGCTTAGGTATTGAAAATTCTTTAAGCATTGTTGAGCTATCACCGGGAAGTATAGCTCCCTTCATATTTGACATACTTAATTCCTTATGCTGGTGTTATTTCCCCATTTAGATCCCAAAGATCTTCCCAATTTTGATTTTCTTTCCAAAGAAAAACCTGACCTTTAATTAATCTGCAATTCTTATCTATAGTTTCAATTTCTGCCATATCACTGTCACTTAAAGGATTCATTAATGCCGCTTCTAAATTATCTTGATTGTGGTTTACTGAAAATGGTATGGGAATTTGACCTCTTTGAATTGCCCATTTAATTGCAATTTTTGCAGGACTAACTTTATATTTTTCAGCAATTTTTAATATTACCGGATCCTCTAAATCTACTGTATCATCGGGAGTTCTGTCTCTTTCAGGTCTGGCCGGTGAACCAAGCGGACTATAAGCTATTGGTTGAATTTTTTCATTAACACAAAAATCAAATAATTCTTTTTGTTGAAAATGAGGATGCAATTCCATCTCGTTGCAAACAGGTTTAATTCTACAATCCCTTAAAAGTAATTTCAGTTTAGGAATTGTCATATTAGATGTTCCAATATTTTTCACCAGACCTAATTCAACTAGTTTTTCCATTTGCTGCCAGGTTTTCATAAAGTCTTCATGAATATAAGGCTTTGAATCAGGATTTCGGGTATTCACATCACAAAAGGGGGGATGAAAATTTGGGAATGGCCAATGGACCAAATATAAATCCAAATATTCAAGTTGAAGATCATTTAGTGATTGCTTACATGATTCAATTACTTCATTGTGCTTATCATTCCAAACCTTTGAAGTAATCCAAAGATCTTCGCGATTGACTATTTTATTATCAATTATTTTTTTTAGCTCAACTCCAATTTCCTTTTCATTTCCGTAAACAGAAGCACAATCAATTTGTCTGTAACCAATTTTGATTGCATTTCCAACAGTTTCCGCAATCGTTTTCGAATCTATAGAATCGGAACCGAAGGTACCTAATCCAATGGCTGGAATTTTATTTCCATTTGATAATATAAAATATGGTACTTTGGATTCAGTATTCAAATTCTTGTTTTCCATAAATTTAATCAGATTATTTAACTTAATAACTTTTAAAAATCATATAAATATTCTACTTTACTTACTCGTGTAAGTAATATATATTAACTTAACAATTAAAACTGTTTAGTCAAAATTTTTTTTATAAGTATTTGTAAATTAATCTAAGAATATAACTTTTATTAGAAATCATTGAATAAATAATTCCAATTTAAAACTATTCATAATTATATAAATGAAGAAAAAAAACAAATTCAACAAATTCCCTTTTGTACAAATAAATGGATTTGACAGTCACATTTATTCTGGCTGGGAAAATATTTTCAGTAAGATAAATAATTCAATTGATAGAATTGAAAAATTGCATAAAGTTATCGCTTTTGAATTTTATCAAGGAGTTCATGAAAAAGAAATAATTTCAGAAATAAAACTTAGATTTTCAGATGCAGATTTATTTGACGCAAAATCAATTTATAAATCTAATAATGAAATTGAGGAAATGGTTTATCCGGAACTAACTGATGACCGTGTTTTTGGAAAAATTACAAATTTTAATTTAGTTGATTTTTTTGATTCAGATAAAATTGAAGAAGTAAATAAAAAAATTAGAAATCCGCGAAACACAAAAACAATTATCTATGGAAATGGTGCCTCATTTTTTGAAAATATTGATCTTATAATTTATTTTGATTTAGCAAGATGGGAAATAATACAAAGATTTAGAAAAAATGAAGTTAGCAATTTGTTTATTGAAAATAGCCAATCATCATTTGAAGGAAAATATAAAAGAGCTTTTTTTATAGATTGGCGAATTTGTGATAAACATAAAACAAAATTGTATGATAAGATTGATTTTGTAGTTGATACAAATAATATTGATCATCCAAAAATGATTACCGGTTCTGCATTTAGAGGTGCATTAGAGCAGGCTGTTAATCAACCTTTTGAACTTGTTCCCTTTTTTGATCCCGGACCTTGGGGCGGGCAATGGATGAAAGAAGTCTGTGATCTTGATAAAGATATTAAAAACTTTGCTTGGTGTTTCAATTGTGTTCCTGAAGAAAATAGTATTCTATTTAAATTTGGCAATGCGGTTTTTGAATCGCCAAGTATAAATTTAGTTTTGTATAGACCAAAAGAACTTCTTGGAGAAAACGTTTACAACAACTTTGGAGCTGAATTCCCAATCCGTTTTGATTTTCTTGATACTTTTGATGGTGGAAATTTAAGTTTGCAAGTTCATCCAACAACTCAATATATTAAAGAAAATTTCAGAATGAGTTATACTCAAGATGAAAGTTATTACATTCTTGATTGCAAACCAGGAGCAAAAGTTTTTTTAGGATTAAAAGAACACATTGATAAAGACTTAATGATAGATAAGTTATTAGATGCAAACCAAGGTAATTCAAGTTTTCCGGCAGAAGAATTTGTTGAACAGTGGGAAATTAAAAAACATGATCACTTTTTAATTCCGGCAGGAACAGTGCATTGTTCTGGAAAAAATTCTTTAGTTTTAGAAATTAGCGCAACACCCTACATTTTCACTTTTAAATTGTGGGATTGGGATAGACTGGGATTGGATGGAAAGCCCAGACCAATTCATATCAATCACGGTAAAAAAGTAATACAGTGGGATAGAACTACAAATTGGACAAAAGAAAATTTAGTCAACAAAATTTCTAAGGTATCAGAAAATAATACTCATGTAGAAGAAAAAACCGGATTGCATGAATTAGAATTCATTGAGACAAGAAGACATTGGTTTACTGAAAAGATTATACATCAGACAAATGGAACAGTAAATGTTTTAAATTTAGTTGAAGGCAATCAAGTATTAGTTGAAAGTCCAAATAACAAATTTGAACCATTTATTGTTAATTATGCTGAAACATTTGTTATTCCGGCAAATATAGATCAATACACAATTAAACCTTTCGGAAATTCAATCAACAAGAAATGTGGAACAATCAAAGCTTATGTGAGAGAAAATTAATTTGATTAATGATAAAATCTAAACTTTCAAAATATTGGCAATTATTAATTCTGTTTGGAATTCTATCCTGCAATCCTACCGCTAAAAAAGAGAACAAGCAACCAAACATTTTATTGATTTTTGCTGATGATCTTACTTTTAATTCAATAAGAGCTTTAGGCAACAAAGAAGTTAAAACTCCCAATTTAGATAGATTAGTAAATTCAAGTGTAAGTTTTTCAAACTCATATAACATGGGCGGTTGGGGCGGAGCAGTTTGTATTGCTTCAAGAACAATGATGTTTACAGGAAAGTTTTTATGGGATGCACAGAAAGCTGATTCTTTATTTGTAACTGATTCTTATCTAAATCCACTTTTAAGTGAGTTATTAAATGATGCTGGTTATGATACCTATATGTCTGGCAAATGGCATATTAAAAAACCAGCAAAAGATGTTTTTAAATATGCTAAAAATATTAGACCCGGAATGCCAAATCAAACTCCGCAAGGATACAATAGACCACTTAACGAAAATGATACATTATGGAAACCTTGGGATAAATCTAAACAAGGTTTTTGGAAAGGCGGAAAACATTGGAGTGAAGTTTTAGGTGATGATGCAATAGGTTTTATTGATAGCGCAAAAACCAAGGAAAATCCTTTCTTTATGTATTTGGCTTTTAACGCACCGCATGATCCACGCCAATCTCCAAAAGAATTTGTCGATCAATATCCTTTAGAAAGTATTTCAATCCCAAAGAATTTTTTACCGGAATATCCTTATAAAGAAGAAATGGGAGCTGGTAAAAATTTGCGTGATGAAAGATTAGCTCCATTTCCTCGAACAGAGTATTCAGTAAAAGTTAACATTCAAGAATATTATGCAATTATTTCACATATGGATCAGCAAATTGGCAGAATTTTAGAAGCGTTGGAAACTTCAAATTTATTGGATGATACATATATAATTTTTTCGGCAGATCATGGTTTAGCTGTTGGTCAGCATGGTTTAATGGGAAAACAAAATATGTACGATCATAGTTTAAGAGTGCCGTTATTAATATCTGGTCCAAATGTTCCAAAAAATAAATCAGTTAAATCTGATGTTTATATTCAAGATATTATGCCATCGATTCTTGAACTTGCAAATATCAATAAACCGAGTTTTGTTGATTTTAATAGTCTTATTCCATTTTTGACAACTGATAATAATAAAAGCAACTATTCTGAAATTTATGGCGCTTACATTAATGATCAAAGAATGATACGCAAAAATGATTACAAACTAATTGTATATCCAAAAGCAAAAAAAGTCAGGCTGTTCAATGTTAAAATAGATCTAAATGAAATGCATGATTTATCATACAACAAAAATTATGATAGTATAAAAACATCACTGTTTAATGATCTGCAAAAATTACAAATTAAAATGAAAGATAAATTAGAACTGGATGAAAATTATTTATGACCTTTATGGAGTTAAAAAATTGTTCTAAATAAAATTGGAGAATTAAAAGTGAATTATTCAATCAAATTTATATTGTCTCTTATAGTTATTTCGTTCCTTAGTTGCACAAATTCATCTGACCAAGAAATTAATTCTGACATGAAACTTTGGTATGATAAGCCGGCTGAAGAATGGGTGGAAGCTTTACCAATTGGGAACGGTAGATTGGGAGCAATGGTTTTCGGCGGAATCGAAAATGAATTGATTCAACTTAATGAAGAAAGTTTATGGGCAGGAACAAAAATTAATGCGAATAATCCAGAAGCTTCTAAAAATCTAAAAAAGATTCAAAATCTATTGCTAGATGGTAAAAATACTGAAGCAAAAAAGTTAGCAGTAAAATATTTGCTTGGTACTCCTCCGAGAATTAGATCATTTCAAACATTAGGAGAACTAAACCTAAATTTTAATTTTTCATCCGACTCAATAGAAAATTACCGACGAGAATTAAATTTACCATCTGGAATTAGTTCCGTAACTTTTAAGCAAAATAGAGTTAAATTCAGAAGAGAAGCTTTTATATCAGCAGTCGATAATATTATTGCAGTAAATATAACCGCAAGTGAAAATTCAGTACTCAATTTTTCAATAAATCTTAATAGAGAAAAAGATGCGGTAATTCAAACAGACGGTAATAATTCACTTTTTATGACTGGGCAAATAAATGATAATGATACAATTCCATGCGGTCCCGCTGGTGCTCATATGAAATTTGCATCCAAACTTAAAGTAATTAGTAAAGATGGAAATCTTTCATCAGATGGATCAACTATAAGTGTATCCAATGCAAGTGAAGCAACAATCTATCTAACAGCTGCAACTGATTATAATATTGATTCTCTTAATTTTGATAGATCAATAAATCCGGTTGAAATATGTAATAATATTTTTGAAAAGATTAATTCTAAATCATACACTGAAATTAAAAACGATCATATTAAAGAACATTCATCAATTTTTAATAGAGTTGAATTAAATCTTGGTGATAGTCTATTATCTAAATTGCCAACAGATCAAAGACTGCAACGAATAATAAATGGTGAAAAAGATCCGGAACTTATTTCAATATTTTTTCAATACGGCAGATATTTATTAATGAATAGTTCAAGATCACCTGGAGTTTTACCCGCAAATCTGCAGGGAGTATGGAATAAAGATTTTGGGGCTCCATGGAATTCAGATTTTCATACAAACATTAATCTGCAAATGAATTATTGGCCGGCAGAAATGTGTAATTTATCTGAAACAATAATTCCACTAACAAACTTTTTTGATAAAATTCAAGAGCCAGGTAAAACCACAGCAAAGGAAATGTATAACGCAAAAGGTTGGATGATGCATCATGTTACAGATCCTTTTGGTTACACTGCAATAAATGGCGGCATTCAATGGGGAACATCACCTTTGGCTGGAGCTTGGATGACATTAAGTTTTTGGAGACATTATGAATTTACGCAAGATTTGGATTATTTGAAAAATTCAGCATATCCTTTAATGAAAGGGGCATGTGAATTTATTCTTGATTTTCTCATTGAAGATAAAAATGGATATTTGGTTACAGCACCATCGATGTCACCGGAAAATTCATATATCAATCCGCAAGATGGAACTTCAAATCAAATCACATATGCTCCAACAATGGATATTCAAATAATAAACGAATTGTTTAATGCTGCTATAAAGTCTGCAAATATATTGAAGACAGATGCAGACTTGGTTTCGCAAATGCAAAATACATTAAAAAGACTTCCCCCGGTTAGAGTTGGAAAAGATTCAACAATTATGGAATGGGTTGAGGATTATCAAGAAGTTGAACCTGGTCACCGTCATATGTCGCACTTGTATGGTCTGCATCCGGGGACGCAGATTACACCAAAAACACCAGAACTTTTTGAAGCAGCAAAAATGACGTTAAAAAAGAGATTAGCAAATGGCGGCGGTCACACTGGATGGAGCAGAGCTTGGATGATAAATTTTTACTCAAGATTACTTGATGCTGAAAATGCATATTTTCATTTATCTGAATTATTTAAGAAATCTGTACTTCCAAATTTATTTGATACACATCCCCCTTTCCAGATTGACGGTAATTTTGGTGCAACATCCGGCATTGCAGAAATGTTGTTGCAAAGTCATAATGATGAAATTAATATATTACCGGCATTACCAACTGAATGGCAAAATGGTTTTGTAAAGGGATTAAAAGCTCAAGGTAATTTTATTATTGATATTGCTTGGAATAATGGAAAATTAACTGAAGTAAAAATTAAATCCAATTCCGGCGGTGAATGTAATTTAAAGTATAAAGAATTTTCAACTCAATTAGTTACTAGTGCAGGTGAAGAATATTTAGTGGGAAATAATCTTAAATAATAATTCTATAAAATAACGTTAAATATTAATTATGAGAAAGATCTTTAGTTTTAGAAAATTTATTATTTGTAATCTTTTTATGACATTTATTGTTTTGGGTCAATCCATCAATAGAGATATTATTAGTTTGAACAAAAATTGGAAATTTGTACAGGCTAATAATGAATTAGATTTTATTAAGTTGACCGAACATTCTTGGATAAATGTTGAAATTCCTCACACATGGAATAACAAAGATATTCAATCTGGAAACAAAGTTAACTATGGAACAGGCTGGTATAAAAGAGATTTAATAATTAATAACGCTGTTCCAAATAAGGAATACTTTCTAAAGTTTGATGGAGTTGGGCAATACGCAAAAATCTATATAAATGATAAATACCTTGGTGAACACTTGGGAGGTTATTCCGCATTCATTTTTAATATCACAAAATTTATTCACGAATCTGATACAGTTAATTCAATTCTTGTTCGTGTAAATAATGAGTTAAATGATTCTTATCCTAAAGATAATTTTTTATTCGGAATTTATGGTGGAATTTATCGAGATGTAAATTTAATAGTGACAAATAAAATTCATATTGGACTTACAGATAATGCAAGCAATGGTGTTTATGTAACTCAAGAGAAAATTAGAGATGATAATGCTTTACTGAAAATAAATGTTCTATTAAAAAATGAAACTTCTGAAAAAAAGGAAATTGTTGTTGTTAACAAATTAATTTCTTCAGAAGGTAAAGTAGTTTCAGAAGTTTCAAATAATGAAAAAATATTTCCAGGTGGATTGGTTCCAAAATCATATTCCATGGAAGTAAAAAATCCAAGACTATGGAATGGTAAAATTGATCCTTATTTATATACTCTTGTTACCGAATTATATTTTAAGAATAAAATTGTTGATGTCAACAAAGAAGTAATTGGACTTAGATATTTTGAAATTGATCCGAATACTGGATTTATACTAAATGGCAAACCATATAGATTAAAAGGTGTTTGCCGTCATCAAGAGTGGAAAAATTTTGGAAATGCTCTTTTACCTGAACATCATAAAAAAGATATGGAACTTATTAATGAGGTTGGAGCTACTTCAATAAGATTGGCCCATTATCAACAAGCAGATTATATATATTCACTGGCTGATTCTATTGGATTTTTAATTTGGGCAGAAATTCCTTTTGTAAATGGATATAAAGAAAATGCCGATGAAAATGCAATTCAACAATTGACTGAATTAATAAAACAAAATTACAATTCACCATCTATTTTTGTGTGGGGTGTACATAATGAAGTTATTAAAGGTAATACAATACAGCAGCCGGTTAATTTAACAAACAAATTACACAACCTTGCAAAAACGTTGGATCCTACTAGATATACAGTAAGTGTAAGCAATATATGGTGGGTATTTGATCACCCAATTCATGAATTAACTGACCTTCAAGGTTTTAATCAATATACAGGATGGTACGGCGGACGTCCCGAAGAATTAGAAAAGTGGATTAATAATTATCACAATAAAAAACCTGATGTAAGAGTTTCCATTTCAGAATACGGAGCTGGCGGAAATATAGAACATCAAACAAATGATTTATCAATTACTCCGGATCCCAAAGGTCAATTTTTTCCAGAAACTTACAATACTTATTATCATGAAGTAACCTATTCAGCTATTGAAAAATATCCTTTTATTTGGTCATCATATATTTGGAATATGTTTGATTTCTCAGTTCCAGAGTGGGATAGAGGAGGAATAAAAGGTAGAAATCATAAAGGCTTAATTACTTATGATAGAAAAACAAAAAAAGATGCTTTTTATTGGTATAAGGCAAATTGGTCAGATGAACCGGTTTTTCATATTGCAGGAAAGAGAAATGATTCTTTGAGTAATGATTTAACTAATATTAAAGTTTATTCAAATATCGGTACTCCTGAACTAATTGTGAATGGTAAAAGTTTTGGTTTAATGAAAAATGGAATAAATTCAGTGCAATATATTTTTAATGATTTAAGGTTAGAAAATGAGAAAAATGATATTGAAATAAAATTAAAGACTTCTGAAAAAATATATACAGATAAATATATCCTTAAGATTAAAAAATAATTTACTATAACTTTTTTAAATAACAATCAAAATTTATGCATGAAGTTTAAAATAATAGTACTCATCCTAGTTATTATACTTTTAATATCTTGTTCAAGAAATATAAAAACAAATCAACCGAATGTAATATTGATTATGGTTGATGACATGGGATACGAATGTTTAAGCACATATGGAAATCTGGATTATCAAACATCTTTCTTAGATTCATTAGCAAACAACGGAATAAAATTTAATAATTGTATATCTCAACCTTTATGCACTCCATCAAGAGTTAAAATAATGTCTGGTTTATATAATTACAAAAATTATGAACATTTTGGTTATTTAAATGATAGAGAATATACTTTTGGGAATTTAATGAAAGATGCTGGCTACACAACTTGTATTAGCGGCAAATGGCAATTAAATGGTTTAGCTTATAAAGATTCAATTAAAAATTGGAACGATAAAACTAGAGCTAAAATCTTTGGATTTGATGAATATTGCTTATGGCAGTATACCAAAACAAGAGCTGAAGGTGAAAGGTATTCTCAACCCCTTATTGAACAAAATGGGATAGTATTATCTACAAATAAAGATGATTATGGACCAGATATTTTTTCAAATTTCATTTTGAATTTTATTGACAGTAATAAAAATAATCCTTTCTTCATTTACTACCCAATGGTTTTGGTCCATGATCCATTTGTTCCAACGCCTGATTCGGATGTGTGGAATAATCCTGATTTGAAATATAAAAATGATACTACTTACTTTAAAGATATGGTAATATATGTTGATAAAATTGTAAAGAAAATTGTTATGCAACTTCGTAAAAATAATTTGGAAGAAAATACTCTGATTTTATTTACAGGAGATAATGGGAATCATACCTCAATTTATACAAATACAAAAAATGGAATTATCCAAGGTGGTAAAGGTAATACAACAGATGCGGGAACACATGTTCCCCTTATAGCATATTGGCCATCAAAAATAAAAAATAATATTGAATATAATGGACTAATTGATTTTTGTGATTTTATGCCAACACTTGCTGATTTAGTAAATAGAAAAGTTGAATCTGATGGTGTAAGTTTTTATAATTTATTAATGAATAAAAAACATAATCAAAAAGATTTAATGTTTCTTCATTATGATCCCAAATGGGGGAAAAACGTAAATAAATATAGAAATCAATTTGCAAGAAATGTAGATTATAAATTATATAGGGATGGAAGATTTATTAATCTTAAAAAAGATATTCTCGAAGAAAATCCATTAGAAATTAATTCTTTATCCAATAGAGAACTTTTAATTTATCAACAGTTAAATGAAGAATTAAGAAAACATCCCCCCATGCTAAACAAAACTAACTTTGTTAAATAAATATATTTAATATAGATTTGAAGAAATTAGAGAATCTCTAATTATAATTTGAATTTTTTAAAGGATATTTCGCGTTTGTTTTATCCAAAAATATTTCTAACTCGGTTTTTAATTCCTTAACTTTTTCAGGATACTTTTCTGATAAATTATTTTTCTCGCTTAAATCTTCTTTTAAATTATAAAGTTCTATTTCACCTGTTTCATAAAATTCAACTAATTTCCATTTGCCCTTTCTAATTGCAGAACCTGGAGTCCACATACTGCCATGATAATGCGGAAAATGCCAGAAAATAGCTTCTCTATCAATTTGATTTTCACCATTTAATAATGGAACAAGACTTTTTCCATCAATATTCTCTATAGGTATATTATCCAGACATGCTAATTCAAGTAATGTTGGGAAAAAATCCATGCTCACAACTGGAAAATCAGAAATAACTTTTTTTGATTTACCCTGTTGCTTAATTAATAGTGGAACTCTTATACCTCCTTCATAGCACCAACCTTTACCTGCTCTTAGTGGTTTAATTGATGTCGGTGCATTTGCATTTAAGGATAATGTTGAAAGTCCGCCATTATCAGATGTAAAAACAATTATCGTATTATCATACAAATCAAGTTTCTTTAATTTAGAAATTAATCTGCCAAAATTTTTATCTAAAGAATAAACCATCGAAGCATATTCTGGATTAACTTGGTTTTGCACAGTTGAACCATTATGTTCTTTTAATTTTTCAATTTTACTATTTTTTAAAGTTTTTAATTTCTCTCTAAATTTTCCAACATACTTTTTATTAGCTTCTATTGGAGTATGAACCGAATAATATGATAAATAAACAAAAAAAGGATTCTCACTATTTTCTTCAATAAATTTAATTGATTCATTCGTAAGTCTATCAGTTAGATATTCACCATCTGGACCATCTTTAAGTTTTGGATTATTATAAGGCGAATAATAACCTCCAGGAGGTTGACCCATATGATGTCCCCCAAAGTTTAAATCAAATCCCTGCTGTTCAGGAAAATATCCTGAATCACCTAAATGCCATTTTCCTGCAAAAAACGTTTTATAATTATTTCGTTTTAAAACCTCGGCAATTGTAACTTCTTGAAGCGGGAGTTCATTTAAATCTTGGGGTCCTAATAATTTTCTATCCTTTGGGTCAAGACCAGGAATCCAATCGGTTATTCCAACTCTGGAAGGATATTTACCTGTCATTATTGATGCTCGTGTTGGTGAACAAACCGGACTTGCAGAATAAGCATTAGTGAACATAACACTTTCTGAAGTAAATTGATCTAAATTAGGAGTTTCATAAAATTCGCTCCCATAAATTCCGAGATCTTTCCAACCCAAATCATCAACTAATACAAAAACAATGTTTGGCTTTTTTTCATTTTGTAAATCTTTTCTGTTACAGCTTATGGTTAGAAAAGCAATTAAGGACAGCAATTTTATTTTTGCAATCATATTTATCATAAAATTAATTATTGATTAAGAAGTGTAAATAGATCAAAAAATATTAATGTCCTAATAAAAATAGCAGAACTTAGAACTATAAAGCAAAAAATATGTATACAAAAACTATATCTGAATAAAACAACTTATTAATGCAGAAAATAATTATTTCATATTAACATAAATTTTAACTCTTATTTTTTAAAATTATTAATACTTAATATTTCATCTAATAACCGAACAACATTATTTATAGAATTTTGGATTTCTTTTGTCTGAAGTAACGCATTATTTTTATCGTCTTTTTCTAAATATGTTTCAATAATTTCCGATGCATTTTTTATATTTGTCAAAGGTGTCCTGAATTCATTTGAGGCTAAATGAATAAACTGTGATTTCATTTTGCTTAATTCTTTTTCTCTATCTAATGCATCATTAATAATTTTTTCAGTTTGTTGTGTTTTACTAATCTCATGATCCAATTTTTTATTTAATTCATTTAATTCTAAAGTACGTTGATTAACTAATTTTTCTAAATTATTTCGATAATTTTCTAACTCTTCTTCCACCTTTATTTTTTCAGAAATATCCTCAGCTAAGGTAAGTAGGTGATCTTTCCCAGCAATACTTACAACTTCAAGACTATAATTACAAATAAATGGAATTCCATTTTTCTTAAAAAAAGTTACTTGAAAATTTCTTAAATTACCTTTTTTATCTAATTCTTTATATATCCGTTTTCTTTCTTCGGACTTTAACAAACCAATATGAACTGCTGTTTTTCCTAAAGCATCTTCTTTGGTAAATCCAGTAATTTTTTCAAAACTATTATTAACGTCAATAAATTTATCAGTTTTAATATCAACAATAGTTTTAATTAAAGGAGAATTAAAAAAAACTTTCGAAAACTTTTCCTCAGATTCAATTATAAGTTCTTTGGCAACCTGTTTTTCAGTTATATCACGCATAAAACATAGTACTGAATGAGCCGAAAACTTAACCATTCTAACAGCAAAATATTGATATTTAGAATCAACAAAACTTGAATACTCAAAACTCACCATATCATCTTTGATCAAAGTTTCATCGATTCTAAATTGAATTAATTCAGCAATATTTTGCGGAAGAACATTAATAATATTTTTGCCCAAAAATTTATCTGGCTGCATAAATAGTTTAGAATAATCGCTGCAATGATAATTTAGGAAAACACCGTTTTTACTAAATTCAAAAAGAAGATCTGGTAAAACTGCAACTATTGCTTTATTTTTTTGCTCACTTTTAACTAGTGTCTCATTTGCAAATTGCTTTTCATAAATTGTCCAAGCTACACCTCCAAAAAGTTCTAGTGCAATTATATCTTCTTCAACATAATCAGATTTTTTATTTCCTACTCCGATTAAAGCTACAATTTTGTTTTCTTTAAATATTGGTATTATAAGTTCTCTGATAATAAATGCATGACCTTCAGGTAACTTATTTTTATTTTGCAAATTTTGATAATCATTATGAATAACAGGTTTTCTTGTTTTAATACATTCAGCCCATACACCTGCTTCATTAATATTTGAATGGTGACCCTTACCATCAGTTGTACAATTTATTTGAAGTGTTTTTGTTGACCATTGTTGAAGTAAAATTGTTTCTCCATCATCCGCTAAGTGGTGCCAAAAGGCTATCTCACTTCCGGTTATTTCTTCAGCAAAATCTAAAGCTTTTTGTATTACTTCGTCAATTGTATGAGATACAGAATATTCAACTAATTCAAGACGTTTCTTTAATATTTTTTTATTAATAATTTCCGAAGAAGTATCTTTTATATATGCAACATATATATTTGAATCTCTTGTTGCTAATATTGATAAACTGATTTCCACATAAATTATGTGTTTATCACTCCTTCTTAATTGTACATCGAACTTTTCATAATTCTTTTTCTTGAGTAAAATATTTTGAATGTTTTTATTAAACTCATCATTATTAGTAATAATATCCTCAAGATGCATACCTATCATTTCATCTTTTTTGTAACCTAACATTTGACAAGCTGCATTATTTATATCATGAATCACTTTATCATTATCAAAAATCCAAAAACCTTCAAGAGAAGAATGAATTACTGAGCTATAAAATTCAGCATCCTTTTCTATTTGTTTTAACATTGATTCTCTTTCAGTTAGGTCGCGTGCTATTGAAAGAATTACCTCTTGCTGATCAATTTTTAATAATGTGGCACTTATTTCTATTGGTATAATACTTCCGCTTATATTTTTAACTTGGCATCTTTGATTTGAAAAACTTTTGAATGTTGCAATATCAATATATTTTCTTAAAATTTTATCCTTTAATTCTCCTTTAAAAAGATTTTGTAGATTATAATTAACTGATTCATTATTATAAAAATTGAATAATTCGCTTGCCTTATCATTCCATTCAATTATTTCAAAACTTTGAGGATTTGATAAAAAAATCGCATCATTTGCATTGTTAAATATTTCATGATATTTTAATTCGCTTGCAATTACTTTTGAATTAGCTTTTTCAATTTCAGTTATATCAATAACATTTAAAAATAAGACTTGATAATTTTGATTTTTTAGAAAAATCTGCTGATGTCTTCCATAAACCTGAATATGTTTTGCATTGGTTTTAAAATCATAAATTTTGTTTTCAGGTTTTTTATAAAAACTATTATATATACTTAGAAATTTGTTTGAGTCTTTTTCACTTAAAAATGAATTAAATGATTTATTTTTAATATCTACAATATTGCAATCAAAAATATTCTGCATCTCTAAATTTGCATTAATAATGGTTGCTTTTGAATCAAGAATTACATATCCGTTTGGTGCATTATTAAAAAGATTAAAATAATTTTGTTTGCTTTCCTCTAAACTAACTTGAGTATTTCTTAATTCATCATTTTGCAGTTCAAGTTCAATTTGGTGAACTTTTAACTCATGAAACATTTCTTTTATATTATCTTTGTTATAAATTTCCTCAACAAAATCTGTTGTATTTAATCTTTCTAATGCTTTTTTTCTAAGAATTTCTTTTTCAATATTTGAATTATCCATTAGTTATATCCTTTTTTAGGATTAAGTTCTTAAATATTTTATCGGTTTTAACTTGGTTTTATTAAAATCTATTTCAAATGTTGCACAACACCATATACTCTTAATATTTCATTATCTTTAACTTCAGCTTTACCAATAATCCTAACATTTTTATTTGTTGCATTTTGAGTAACAATTTGCAAGTTTAGATCAAAATTGGTTCCTTTTTCCATACAATCAAATATTGATTTTTTTAAAATAGCTCTATCATTCTTTGTATAGAAATTCAACATTTTCTCAATATTTAGTTCATTTTTTTTATCAATCTCATATATATTGTTTGTTTCATCAAGCAGGTGAATTCTATTTTTTTCTAAATCAATTTCCCATCCGCCAATATTTGCAAGAGTTGCAGTTTGTTTTAACCATTTATCACTTTTTATAAGTTTATCCTCAATCCCATGTAATTCTGTAACTTCAACAATAGATAATGTAACACCTGATTGAGAATCTGATGAAATTAAATAAGGTTTAACCCCAACTATATAGTAATTATTATTTAACGAAAATTCTGTTGTTAGATTTTCTCCAGTAAAATGAACTTGTTCTATTAAACCACAGAGATTTGGCCTTTCCCATCTAAATAAAATATCTTCAAAACTTCTTCCAAGATCGGTTTCATTAATTTTTAATATCTCACAGGCTTTAGGAGTAAATTTTCTTAATTCAAGATTATCATCAAAGAATACAACTGCAAGTTGAAGACTGTTAATTAAATTTTCTATATCATTATTTAATTCAGTTAATTCTAATATTTTAGTTTGATGTTCCGAATTAACAGTATGAAGTTCTTCATTAACTGACTGAAGTTCCTCATTTGTACTTTGAAGTTCTTCATTACTTGCTAATAATTCTTCATTTGCTGCTTGTAATTCTTCATTTGAAGTTTCTAATTCCTCAATTGTTGCTTGCAAGTTCTCTTTCGTAAACTGAAGTTCTTGTTCAAGATCACTTATTCTTTGTGAAGCTTGTTCACCTATATCTAGGTTATTCAGTTCATTTGAAACATCCGTTTCTTTGATTTCACTAATCTTTTCAAAAAATATTGCTCCTAATTGCTCTTGATGTTTTTTACCATTTAGTAAAATAAATTTTAGATTATATATTTCTACTTCGTCTTCGGATTTGATTTTAATATTATTATATATTATTTCTTCAGATTTTATAAAAAGCTTTTGAATAGCAGTAGAAATCGGTACTTCCAAGTCTTTGTTAATTAATTTTGAAATATTGTTAGTTAATTTTCCTGTTGGAAATCTTAAAAACTTAGAAGCATCACCAATAATATGTAGAACTTCACTTCTATCATTTATAATAATTGATAGTGGCAAAAATCTTTCATAAGTACTATCCAAGAATCTGTTTAATATTCTTTCTTCATCATGCGTTGTATAAAATCCTGTTCTAGGGTTACTCTCTCCTCTAGATATTTTATTTGATTGTAACGAAACACTAATTCTATTTAAATCTATTCTGGAAGGTTTGCCTCGAGATTGATAGATCTTCCATTTATGATTTATTGTTTCAAAATATTCTGAATAATCTCCAATAGATTCACTCGATCCTAAGAAAAGATAACCTCCTTCGTTCAAAGAAAAATTGAAGTAATCAAAAACCTTATTTTGAAGAGATGGCTGAAGATATATTAAAAGATTTCTGCATGTTATTAAATCAATATTTGGGAAAGGTGGATCTTTAACCAAATTATGCTTTGCAAAAACAACCATTTCTCGTATTTTACGAGAAATTTTAAAACCAACATCAAGCTTCAAAAAATATTTACTCATTCTTTGTTCATTTACTTCATTTAAGATACTATCAACATACAAACCATTACCTGCTTTTATTACAGATTCTTGATCAACATCAGTAGCAAAAATTTTAACTTGAACTTTATTTCCATTTTTTTCAAGGTATTCATTAAAAAGTATCGCGACTGAGTAAGCCTCTTCACCTGAAGAACATCCTGCAACCCAAACGCGAATTTCCTTATTTTCATTTTTTTGTATAAGCTGAGGAATGATATCTTTTTCAAGAACTGAAAATGCTTCATCATCTCTAAAAAAACTTGTTACTCCTATTAGAAGATCACGACACAGAGAACTGACTTCTCTTGAATTTTTTTCTAAATATCTTATATACTCTTGCAAATCGCCAATTTGATTAAGGTACATTCTTCTTTCAATACGTCGAACCATTGTACTCATTTTATAATATGAATAATCAATTTTGTGTTTATCTCTAATCAATGAAAATATTCTTAACAATCCATCTTGTTTAGAGGATAATAATTTAGATTTTTCTTCTATACTTATTGGAAGTGAGTTTGCATAGGTTATTAATTTATCAGCAATTTCTTCTGGTGGAAGAATAAAATCTACCAATTCAGTATTAATTGCACTTCGAGGCATTCCATCAAATTGAGCAGATTCTGGATCCTGAACTATTACCAGACCACCGTTTTCTTTAATATCTTTCAATCCACTGGTCCCATCACTACCTGTACCAGATAAAATAACTCCCATTGCCATTTCACCAGCATCTTTAGCTAAAGATTTAAAGAAAATATCAATAGGTAGGTTGATTCCATGATGATGATCTTGTTCTGATAAAATTAAATGACTTTGATAAACACTCATATTCATTTTGGGAGGTATTAGATAAACCCTATTTTTAATAATTGGCATTTCATTTTCTGCTCTTAATACTTTCATATTTGTTTTTTTTGAAAGTAGTTCCACCATCAAGCTTTTATAATCAGGTGATAGATGCTGAATTACAATAAAAGCCATTCCTGTATCTGAGGGGACATTTGAGAAAAAATCTTCAAGTGCTTTTAATCCACCAGCAGATGCACCAATAGCAACAACATAAAATTTTTCTTTTTCATTCATTTTATATCGCTAAGTAGTATGTTTGTTTAATGAATAATTAATTAAATAAAGGGAGTTTTTCTGAATAACTTTCCCCTAAACTTCTGTAATGAATAAATCATTATAATAATATCATTCAAAAATTATTTTGGTATGAATTTAAAACAATCCTAAAACGACACTATGTCTTAAATTATCGGCAATTTAATAAAATTCTTTACAAATATCTAATAAAATTTTAAATTAGTTAATATTAATAAATAGGTAGGTCGTAATTATTTTTTTTATAAAATTAAATTGGAAAATTCTAGTGAATATATTAAATAAAAGTACCGACTTACTTACTGTAAAACAAATGACACAAACTTTTCTAATAATCCTTTTCTTTTTTTTTAAGTATTAAATAATTACTTCAGAGTTGTTCTTTACATATTGAATTAATTCATCTACTTGAGTAAATGCAATTGCTGTGTAAGTATCAGCAGCGCCATAATAAATTGCAATTCTACCAGTATCAGCATCAAATAAGTTAGCACAAGGGAAAACAACGTTGGGAACAAAGCCAACAGATTCATAATCCTTTTCCGGAGTCAATAAATAATCTCGTGTCCTATACAATACTTTACTAGGTTGATCTAAGTCTAAAATGACGGCACCAAAACTATAAACAAAACCATTACAAGTTCCGGATACTCCATGATAAAATAAAAGCCAGCCTTCATTTGTTTCAATAGGAATTGGACCAGCACCTATTTTTGTTCCTTGCCACCAGCCTTTTCCACCCTTACTCATTAAATGTTTGTGATTTCCCCAATAAACTAAATCCGGACTTTCGCTAATAAAAATATCACCAAACGGAGTATGTCCAGTATCGCTTGGCCTGCTCAAGAGCATATATTTTCCATTTATTTTGCGCGGAAATAATACTCCATTTCTATTATATGGCATTAATGGATTTGAAAGGCGAATAAAAGTTTTAAAATCTATTGTTCTTCCTAACCCGATGGAAGGACCGTTCATATCATCACACCAAAGAATATAATATGTATCATCAATATTAACTACACGCGGATCATATGCAAAACTTGTAGGATTTGGCGTTCCATCTTCATTAATCCATTCAATTGGATCTTGATCTAAATTTATCTTAATTGCATCTTTACTAAAACCCGCAAATAATGTTGCACGACCATTTTTTTGATCAGCTCTAAAAACTCCGGCAAATTCGCCTTTATATGGAACAATGGCACTGTTATAAACTCTTGCAGCTTTTGGTACTGGATTCCTATCAATAATTGGATTTCCAGAAAATCTCCAAATTACATCTGAACACTCTTTTGGTTTTTCTTCCCATGGAATATTTGGAAGTGAATTTCCATTAATTGTTTTTCTCATTTATATTTCCTTAAGTAATTTTTAACAAAATATATTGGAACAATACATGCGCAGTTGTCATTAGCAATTTGTTAATTATTTATGACTTAAGCAAAATGTATTCTATTAAATTAATTTGAATAAGCTCAACTCTAAGAATCTATGTTGTTGTAATTCTTAAAAAATTTTAAAAGCTATTGCAAAATTTATTTATTCTTATGATATAGCTTTATCAATCTGATAAAATATTGAGGAGAATATGAAGTTTGGTTATTTTGATGATACATTTAAAGAATATGTGATTAACAATTATAAAACTCCATATCCATGGATAAATTATTTAGGTAATGATCAGTTTTTTTCTCTGATATCTAATAGTGCAGGAGGTTACACTTTTTATAAAGATGCACTTTTAAGAAGAATTACTCGATTTAGATATAATAATGTTCCAATAGATAATGGCGGAAAATATTTTTATATAAAAGATGGAAATGATTTTTGGTCTCCTGGTTGGAAACCGGTTAAAGCTGATATTGAAGATTATTTATGCAGACATGGATTAGGGTATACTATTATTAGCAGTATGCGTAATTCAATAAGTACTGAAGTATTGTTTTTTGTTCCTTTAGATAATAACTGTGAGATCCAAAAAGTAAGAATTAAAAATTTGGATAAAAATACGAAAACAATAAAATTGTTTTCTTTCATTGAGTTTGCTTTATGGAATGCTCAAGATGATCAAACAAATTTTCAAAGAAATTTTTCAACCGGTGAAGTCGAAGTTTTGGATTCTGTAATATACCACAAAACAGAATATAAAGAACGCAGAAATCATTTTGCATTTTATTCTGTTAATTCAGAAATAAATGGTTTTGATACTGATAGAGATTCTTTTATTGGCCTATATAATGGTTTTGAAAAACCGGATGTAGTTGTTGAAGGAAAATCAAAAAATTCATTAGCACATGGGTGGTCACCAATTGCTTCACATCATCTTGAAATTACTCTTGCTCCAAATGAAGAAAAAGAATTAATTTTTATTCTTGGCTATGTTGAAAATGAAGATGAAAAAAAATGGGAATCAAAAGGAATAATAAATAAAGAAAAGGCATTAGATATAGTAAATAAATTTTCAACACCAGCCGCAGTAAATGAAGCTTTTGATAATTTAAAGAGTTATTGGGATTCACTACTTTCAGTTTACCAAGTTAAAAGTCATGATGAAAAATTAGACCGCATGGTAAATATTTGGAATCAATATCAATGCATGATTACTTTTAATATGTCTAGAAGTGCCTCATACTTTGAAAGCGGCATTGGACGTGGAATGGGTTTTAGAGATTCCAATCAAGATCTAATAGGATTTGTTCATCAAATTCCGGAAAAGGCAAGAGAAAGAATTTTAGATATTGCAGCTACTCAATTTGAAGATGGAGGAGCTTATCATCAATACCAGCCGTTAACTAAAAAAGGTAATAATGCTATTGGAGGCAATTTCAATGATGATCCGCTCTGGTTAATTCTCTCAACAACAGCTTATATTAAAGAAACCGGAGATTGGGAAATTTTAGATGAGCAGGTTCCATTTGATAATGATGTAACCAAATCTGCATCTTTATTTGAGCATTTAAAGAGATCATTTTATCATGTTGTAAATAATTTGGGTCCTCATAAGTTGCCATTAATTGGAAGAGCTGATTGGAACGATTGTTTAAATCTGAATTGTTTTTCTAAAAATCCAGATGAGTCATTTCAGACAACAGAAAATAAAAAAGATGGAGTAGCTGAATCAGTACTGATTGCTGGTATGTTCGTACTTTATGGAAATGAATTTGCTGAGCTTTGCAAGAAAATCGACAAATTAGAAGTAGCAAATGAGGCATTGAAACATATTGAGCAAATGAAATCTGCAATTGATTTATTTGGTTGGGACGGAGATTGGTTTTTACGTGCGTATGATTATTTTGGAGAAAAAATTGGCAGTAATGAAAATCAAGAAGGAAAGATCTTTATTGAATCTCAAGGATTCTGCACAATGGCAAAAATTGGTATTGATGATGGAAGAGCCAAACAAGCTTTGGATTCAGTAAAAAAATATTTGGATTGTGATTATGGAATTGTTTTAAACAATCCGGCATTTACAAAGTATTATATAAACATGGGAGAAATTTCTACTTATCCAGCTGGTTACAAAGAGAATGCTGGAATTTTTTGTCACAATAATCCTTGGATAATGATTGGTGAAACGATTTTAGGAAATGGAAATAGAGCATTTGATTACTATAAAAAAATTGCTCCTTCCTATTTGGAAGATATAAGTGAATTACATAAAACTGAGCCTTATGTTTATTCTCAGATGATTGCTGGGAAAGATGCTTTCAAACCAGGTGAAGCAAAAAACTCATGGCTAACCGGAACTGCTGCTTGGAATTATTATGCAATTACTCAATATATATTAGGTATTCAACCTCAATATAATGGACTAAAAATTGATCCTTGTATTCCTAATGATTGGAATGAAATTACAATTATCAGAAAATTTAGAGATGCTAAGTATAATATTGAAGTTAAAAATCCAAATCACATTTCAAAAGGGATTAAGCAAATTTATGTGAATGGAAATATGATTGAAGGAGATATTATTCCTATTATGGAAAAAGGGAGTGAAAATACAATTGAAGTTATAATGGGCTAGAACTTTAAACTTGGGATTTAACTGAAACACTTTTTTAATACATTGCAAACTTAATACTGTTTGAGCAATTCCAACATTTTTCTATCTAATTTATGTCTTTTTATAATAAAAGGAAATTTATGTTAGTTTATTTCAGACTCAACTTCAATCAATTTTACTGGTCCAAGCAATCCGGAAATTAAAGGCATCCAATTTTTGGCTGTAAAAGTTCCATCCGCATCAAGATTTTCTCTTTTTTTAGCAGCAAAATTTATGTTGTAGAACTTTTTGTATTTTACTCCCCTTTTTTCTAAATCAATAATTCTATTTGCCATTAAATTGGTAACATAAATTTCTAATTTATTTTTTTTCTTTAAATATTCTTTTTTCAAGATTGTCTTAAATTCCGGTCCGACTAATGTTGATATTTTTTTATCATTTAAATATATTGTTGCAATTTCTTTCACATCACCCAAGTCAATCAAATAATCATGACTATCTGCAATCGGTATATCATTAACTAATGTATATTTTGCAGTTCCGGAAAAACCTTTTAACACATCAGATTTTTCTGTCCACGATTTTAATTCATTTGTCTTATAGGCTTGTGGAATAGTCGGGCCGCCATTTATAAATTCAATATTCCACTCTCCAGTTAGCATTATAATTTCTTCAGATGAATGATAAATAGGATAATAATCAATGTCTTGGCTATTATCATACCATTGTAGAATTAAAGTTTCACCTTTTTTTAATTGAACGTACACTTCAGAATTATTTCTTATCTTAGCTTTTCCTTCACTTTTAAGCATGGGATCGAACCAGACTGCATCATTACTACTGGAATTAAAATTTATCCAACCATCAATATCTTTTTCACTCCAATTAGTTAAGAAATAATTATAACCATTTAAATTTTTAGTTTTATGAAACCATATACCATTTTCAGATAATTCTTCAGGCAAAACGTCTACTTCAGATAAAATATATTTATCAACCGCACCCTTAATTATTTTTCCTTTATTAATTTTACTTATTGAATGATTTTCATTTTCAGTAAAACTAATATTATTCTGCAAACTTAAATATTTTTTGCGTTTTGATTCTAAATTGTTAAAACCGGAAATGTCTTTGGGAAAATTATTTTCTAATATTACTGTAGCACCTTTTTTTGCCAGATCAATAATTTTTTCAATCGTCTTTAAAGGAATATAATTACAATTAGGAATTATGATTGTTTTATACTCTAAATCATCTGAAATGATTTTATTATCAATTGTCTTCAAATCTAATATTTGTCGATCTGATATATAATCAAATGTATATCCATTATTAACCAAAAACTCACTTAACGACTTTGTCAGGTCTTCTTCAGGTTTGCCAAAGTGCTGCAGCATACTGCTGCCTATTTCTGACCATTTATCATAAATTGGGAAATAAACTAAAATGTCATTTGCAGGTTTTGAATTTTGTAAAAATGATTGACAGTTTGTTACGTAAGAATTTATTGTTTTAAATTCTTCCCACCAGGTATTTGTTGGAGCAAAATGAACTGATGCATAAAACATCCAACCAGGCCATTCTTCATTTTTTGGCGAATAAGGAGTTCCGTGATAAACAATGTGATTCACACCATTTACAAAATATCTATCTATGTTTTGTTTTACTTGAGCCAGATTTGAAAGAAAATGTTCGTCAAGCCAAGTCGATGCTTCGCAGGCAATTAATGGTTTACCTGAAACATGACCGGCAGATGAAGCCATTTTTATTCGCATTGGATTGGTTCCCTCAGTTTCAGGAATATCACTTGCTGAATATAAATCAAGAATATTTGCAGGTGATCCATGAGCTTGATTTCTAATTCCGGCTCCATATTTTTTTGCCCAGTTTCCCCATACTTTGGTAAAACGTTCTAAAAGTAAATCAGAAATTGTTTCTCGATAATCACAAATTACTCTCGCATTCATTTCTTTAGTGTCATTGCCAAACAATGCCGGTAAATAATCCTTTAAATTATAACCTCTTAATTTTTCAAACTCTTCAAAAAACAAAGGCGTCCAATCAGCTTCACCAAGTGCATCATCAACTTCATAAGAATCATTAAAGAAAGTTCTTAATCCATTAACACTTATATTTTTTGCATTATTATCAAATACTTCTAAGAATTTTTTTGCAGCACTTTCTGAAAAATGATCAATTACATTTCCTTCACCACCTTTTCCGGCACGTTCAACCATCTTACCATGCCATCCTTGAAAGACAGCATAAATTTTCCATTCCCCTTTCGACGCGGTCCAATTTAAAATATTATTTTCATCAACTTTATCTGTTAGGTCAATTGATTCATTTAGTTGATTATACGCAATTAAAGTCTGCAGTGGAATTTTCTTTTCAAATCTTACTTGATCTAAAGCCAATTCTTGCAGGTTTTTATTTTCACTAATTGGAAATATCACTTCAGATATATCAACTTTATGACCGACTGCTCTTACCAACGGTTCTTGAATAAACTCAATCTTATCCTTTAGTTTTTCACCTTCTTTTAATTCAAATATTTTATATTTTACATTTTTACATGCATCATCAGCTGTAATCCAAGGTCCGCCAAAAGGCCATCCAGATGCATTTGCTAAGTCTACACCTAATTTTAACCGTTCTCCTTCTTGCAAAGTATAACTCAATATTTCCATCCATTCGGTAGAGAGAAAACTAATGTCCTTATCTTCAAATCCCTTTACACCATATATTGGTGTAATTTCAACACCACCGAGTCCTGCTTCTTCAATTGTCTCTAAATTTGACGTAAGACCTTCTTTCGTTACAGCACTTCCGTGCCACCACCATCGTGTCCATGGTTTTGTCTCATTATTGATTTTGGGCCATTCCGGAATATTATTATTTTCTTTTACAGAACAAGAAGAAAAAGTTAGAACTGATATAAAAATTAAAATGATGTTAAGAAACTTATTGTTTTCAATTACATATTTTATTTTCATAATATTTGTGTTATTGAAAAAATTATAGGTTTGTCATTTCTATTACTTTTTTTCTTTTGCTTCATTTATTATCCGATCATATTTTGCTCTTGCAGGCAGCTCATGATATTTTTTCATTTTTATAATTTCAACTCCTGCACGAATTACCGGTCCTTCTCCCATTGGAATATTTGATTCAACAGGTCTCTTATAATAAAACGATAAAGCAGGCATTATTCCTGTTCCGACACATATTTTATGCACATTACCGTTATCATCAATATTTGACAATACACCTTCCCAACCTGTATCAGCAACATATGAATAATCTTGATTTATCCATCCACGGTTAACTCCTTTAGCCAAACCAAAAACAAACATTGCAGAAGCTGATGTTTCCAAATACGAATCATTTTTGTCTAATAGCTGATGCCAAAGCCCATTTTCACTTTGCCACCTTGCTATTCCTTCAGCCTGATCTTGAAATATTTCTAATACCTTATCTCTTTCCGGATAATTTTCAGGAAGTACATCCAATAAATCGGCTTCAGCCATAAACATCCATCCATTTGCTCTTGCCCAGTGTGCAACACCATTCTGTTCAGTATCAGTATGATAGCAATGATAGAATATTTCTTTTTCATTGTTCCATAAATATTTATGGAATAACTTAACTTGATTTATAGCATCATCAAAATATTTGCTTTCTCCGGTAAATTTTCCCATGCGGGCAAGAAATGCAACGCTCATGAAAAGATCATCTGCCCAAATAGTGTTTTCATGGGGCCAGTATCTAGAAATTGTACCATCTTCAAGACGAGGTTCAGTTTTCAGTATATGGTTTGAAACTAAATCAATATAGTTTTTGTAATTCTCTTGCGGATTTTTTTTGTAAACATCAATTAAACTTGCTCCAATTGTTCCGCAATCGTCAAGCCTAATCATTCGATAAAACATATGCCATGTTACTTGCCTAACGCTGAACCAATCTATTTTCTTTTGTTCATCATAAAGTTTCTTAAAATAATCTAAATCTCCATGGTTGAAAACAAAGTCAAAATTATTATCAACAAAATCATTGTATTTTTTTTCTTCAAGTAAATTGCCAAGTTCATTCATTGCAAAGTTTAAAACGCCATTTGTATAGTGCCAATCATTGTATTTACTTTCAATCTTAACAGTTAGTTTTGGTTTTAGTCCTTTTGTTGATTTATACTTTTCACCAGTTTCTGTATCTATAAATTGATATGATGTTTCGGATAATATTCTGTCAGCAATTTTTTTGAGAATAGTTTTTGTTGATTTTCTATATTCTAACTCCTCGGTTTGAGCTAAAGTTTGCGAAAATAATAAAAGCCCAAATAAGATTACAAAAATATTGATATATCTAAATTTTCTTCTTTTCATCATCCAATCCAATTAAGATATTATTTATTTTCATTTACATTGTATGGAGTTATATTAAAGCTGTATTCATATCCTGAAGTTGATGGATGAAGCAAATATTCTTCATGAGGTTTAGCTCCCCAACTGTCATCACTTCCCAATCCAATCATTTTATAATCAATGTGCAACTGAACAAACTCTTTAGATACAATATCAATTGTATGTTTAGGATTTTTATCCTTTTCTATTCCGGAATCGAAGTCATCTACTTTATTTTTAAGAACGTTAAATTCAAATGTGTTTTCACTTTCAAATTTAAGTCCTATTCCTTTTTCATTTAATAACGTAATCCAAGAAACATCTGTTCTATGCCCATTTTCTTGAGGTCTGATATATGGCACGTAAAATTCATCTACTTTAGCTGAATATTTTCCAAAATGTGTAGAATACTTTCTATCAGTGTAATTTTCAAGTGGACCTCTGCCAAAATAATTTACATTATCAAATTCATCAGAGAGTGTAATATTCATTCCTATTCTTGGAATAATATCTTGAGAATTTTCTTTACTCACAAATTTATTATTCACAATAATTCTTCCGTCTGCAAAAAAGTCATATTTTACGGTCCATTGCGAATTTACTTTTGTGTAATTATAAATCATAGTAACTGAATATGTACCGTCTTGATTTTTTTCAGTTTTAACTGATCTTACTTCTAATTTTGAGTTTGAGGCTTCTTTCCATTGACCAGAATTTATAGGCATTTTCCAACCATAATCATTATCATTTGGAGCACGCCAAAAAGTTGGTTTTAATCCTTCACTATTTTTTATAAATTCTTTATCGTTAAATTTGTACGAGGATATTACTCCTGCATTTTTATCAATTGTGTAAGAATAGTTTTGGCCGGAAATAACTAATTTATTTCTACCTTCTTTTACTTGTAGTTTACTATTCTTTTCAATTATAGCTTTTTCTGATCTAATTTCGACTGGAATTTTAAATTGCTCTTTTGCTAATTCATAATTTTCAGGTAAAATTGATTGTTTATCATTTCCTAATTTTACAGAAAGATTTAAATAAAAATCTTTGCCGGAATTGTTTAAAATATCTTCATAATTTAACTTAATAGTTTTTTTTGTTTCTGGATTTAAGTTAATGTCTTTTTCCATCCCACTTTTAGTCGCAATTCCATCAATTTCAATTTGCCATTCCAGATAGTATTCTTCAAGTGATTTAAAGAAATAATTATTTGATATTTCTATTTCACCAGTTAACAGATCAACTGGTTGAAAAGAAATATTTTGGTAAACTTTTTTAACTTCGTAACTATGAGGTTTTAAGGATCTATCAGGAAATACAACACCATTTATAACAAAGTTACCATCTGATGGAACATTCTCAGGACCATAATCTCCACCGTAAGCCCAATAACTTAAATTACCTTCTTTCTTTAATAATCCTTGATCTACCCAGTCCCAAATAAATCCGCCTTGTAAATTTGGATATTTATTTATCATATCCCAATAATCTTTAAGATTACCAAGGCTATTTCCCATAGCATGTGCGTATTCACATAATATTAAAGGACGATCTTTATAGGATTTTGCATATTTCTCAAGATCCCATATTCTTTCATACATGGGAACAAAAATATCTGTATTCCATTCTCTTAACGCTCTTTCATATTGTACTGGTCTTGTATTATCCCTTTCCTTAATCCATTTATAATTGTTGTAAAAATTATAACCGTTTCCGGCTTCATTACCCATTGACCAAATTAAAACACTTGGGTGATTCTTATCTCTTTCAATCGAATTTTTTGTTCTATATAAATGAGCTTCAAGCCAGTCAGGATTATTGCCAAGTGTACCGCCCTTTTCAAGGTTATACCCCATTCCATGAGATTCTATATTTGATTCAGCGACAAGATAAAGGCCATATTTATCACACAGTTTATACCATAGATCAGGCTGCGGATAATGACTTGTTCTTACAGCATTTACATTTAATTTCTTCATTGTTGTAATATCTTTCATCATAACTTCTTCATCAATAACTTGACCTGTTAAAGGGTTAAACTCATGTAAGTTTACACCCTTAATTAAGATTGGTTTTCCATTAACTAATAATTGTCCATTTTTAATTTCAACACTTCTAAATCCAATTTTTGCAGGAATTATTTCTTCAATTTCATCATCATTTTTTAGCGTAATTAATAAAGTGTAAAGATTTGGAATTTCTGCTGACCATTTTTTTACATTTTCAATTTTATTTTTAAAATGCAAGTTTGCTTCATTCAACTCCTCTAGTTCAAATTCTCTCTCTTCAAATACAATTTTATTGCCGGATTCATCCAATATTTCATAAGTAATATTATATTCAACATTTTCATTTAAATGATTTTTAATTTTTATATCTAAGGAAAAATCTCCATCTATATAATTATCTGATAATAAAGCTTTAACAAAAAAATCTTTTACTCTCACTTTTGGTTGTGAGTAAATAAAGACCTCCCTATTTAAACCGCTCAGTCTCCAAAAATCTTGATCTTCCAAATAACTGCCGTCTGTCCATTTTATAACTTCAACAGCTACCGAATTCTTACCAACTTTTACAAAGTCGGTAATATCAAACTCGGCTGGTGTTTTTCCATCTTTTGAGAAACCAACTTTTTCACCATTAATCCAAACGTAGCCTGCAGATTTAATTGCTCCAAATTGTATAAATATTTGCCTTCCATCCCAATCTTCTGGAACATTAATATCACGTCTATAATACCCAAACCAGTTATTCTCCATATCAACATATGGAGGAACTTGAGAATTATCAAAAGCCCATGGAAAACGAATATTAGTATAGATTGGATAACCATAACCATGCATTTCAAAATTAGAAGGAACATTCAATTTATCCCATTTTTTCATATCATCATTGGGATTTGCAAAATCACTAATCCTATTTGTCATTCCTTCAGCAAATTTAAAATACCACTCACCATTTAAGGATTGAAACCATTTTGAATTTTCTCTTCTATCTGTTAGTGCATTTGTAATATTGGTAAAAGTCATAAAAGAAGCATGGGGATCTTCTTTGTTGTCAAATAGATATTTTGGATTCTCAAGTTCTGGATGTGGTTCGCGATTATAATTTTTTTTTGTCTGGCTTGTCATTATACTAAATGTTAGTAATACGAAAAAGATTGAAAAAATAATTTTCATTTTTAACCTAATATTATGCTGGAATTTTAATTATTTATTGATTCTACTTTTAATACAAGTGCATATTTAAAATTACTGAAATCAGATAATTCAATATTTAGTCCATTTGCATTTTGAGACCAGTTTACTTTTTCATCACTACCAAGTAAACTTATATTTAAAATATTTATATCATCTGATAATTTTGAATTTGCTCCTAATGAGTTTACAATAATATGATTTTTTTGCGGAAGACCCATAATAAAAATATAAATTGAATTATCCACTTTAGTAAATCTTATATCTTCATATGTGAATTTTATTTTATTTTCATTAAACATTCCACTTTCAACATTTGTCGGACCTTCCCCAAATACTTTCCAAGGTCTTGAGCCATAAATTGCTTCACCATTTATTTTCATCCATTCTGACATTCCTTTAAGAAATTTCACTTCAAGACTATCTATTGTTCCATCACCTTTCATTGGAATACTTAATAAAAGATTTCCATTTTTGCTTACAATATCAACTAGTTGATGCACAGCTTGGATTCAATGGACCATTTTCTAAATTTAAATTTTCAGAATTTTCTTGTGAAAATGTAATTCTTGTAACAATCAGCATTAAAAAAATAAAATATATTTTAGGTATCGATTTCATTGGCTTAATTTATCTCTATAAACTGAGTAATAATAATTTTGCACCATGTTTATTTAGCTGGAGATTTATTGAATCTTCGTAAGAACCAATATCACTTTTTTCCCATAAATCCCTAATTTGATATTTATTTGATGACAGATTCATATTCTCAAATTTTAATGCAATACTTGTATCTGATTCATTTATATTAAAAATTCCCAAATAAATATTTTTTGAATCCTTTGGATTTGCAGACCAAACAACTATGCTATCCTTATTATAAATCTCTTTATTGTTTTTGCTATGTTGATTGACTGCCAAAACTTCTTCATTAGAAATTAATTTTAAAGTCCATTCATCATTATCAGGAAGATTTCCGCCAAACATCAAAGGTGATTTAAACATTGACCAAAGCGACATTAATGTAATCTGTTCATCTTTAGTAAATCTTGTAAATCTGTTATCTCCTCTTTCTGCTCTAATCCCTATTTTACCAAGCGGTAGCATATCTGCATCGGGCCAAGTAGTTGGACCAATATGATTTTGCCAAGCTCTCATATAATTAAACATTTGCAAAATATCAGTCCATTTATCCCAAAAATCATCTGAGATTCTCCACAATTGTGCATTCTGTTCTAAAAACTTAGCTTGCTCAACACTTGCCGGACCTGGAGATAAACTTAGAACAATTGGTCTGTTAAAATTTTTTATGGCTTTGCTAAGCATATTAGTATTTGCTTTTCTACTTTCATCTGCCGGATTACCAGAGAATGCAGTCATATCATCAGCTTTAATATAATCTACTCCCCACGAATTGTAAAGTTCAATAATGGAATTATAATATGCTTGTCCGCCTTCCGTATTTTTTACAGCAAACATATCAGTGTTCCACGGACATTTACTATTTGTATCAGCAACTTCTTGCGCTGTAAAATCTGTTCCTTTAATTGGCAAATTATTTTTAACTGCTTGTCTTGGAATTCCGCGCATAATATGGATTCCAAGTTTTAAACCTTTATTGTGAATATAATCTGCAAGCGGTTTAAAACCATTTCCATTTGCTGAAGATGGGAAACGATTAACTGCTGGAATTAATCTACCAAATTCATCCATATCTAATTCTGCGAATTTTCTATAACCATGGGCTTTAGCATTTGGTTCATACCATTGAATATCAACAACAATATATTGCCAGCCAAATTCTTTAAGATGTTCAGCCATATAATCAGCATTTGCTTTAACTTCTTCTTCAGAAACAGTTGTTCCAAAACAATCCCAACTATTCCATCCCATTGGCGGGGTTGGTGCAAAAACTATATCAGTGTTTTTTTCTAAAGACTGATCATTACATGAAATTAAAAATAGAACAATAACAATAAAAAATAATTTTCTCATCTTGTTTTCTTATTTTGATTCGTGATATAACATTTCTGCAGGAATTTCTTGTTTTTCCATTCCAGGGCCTTCAATACTTACCGCAATTTCTAATCCACCTCCTGCTTGAAAAAATTCTACTTCAATTTTATGAAAACCTTTTTTTAATGTGGCAAATCCTTGAGTTTCCATTGGAGCATGTCGACCATCATTTATAACCAATAATTTACCATCAATATATAATTTTGTACCGTCATCAGACTTTGAATAAAAATTGTAAAACCCATTTTGAGGGATTTTTATTAGACCGCTATATTTTACAGCAAAATCTGAACCATCATTTGGTTCCGGAAGTTTTATTTGATCAATTAAACCTTCACTAACTATTTCCAAGTCACTAAAATTTGGCAGAACCATTAGTGATTTTTTATAATAATCATAAGTCAATTTAGGTTGAGGATTATTTACTTTAATTGCTGATCCAATATTTGAATTCAGCTCACCTTCTAGTTTTAATACCACAATTGATTTGGCAGGCAAATTAACTGTTATATTATTATCTGTAAATCTAAAATCAGTAAACGTTTTGGGTTCAACATTCTGAGGTTCATCAAAAGAATTCAACGCATTCATCTCTTCAGAAGTTAAAACTCTTCCAGAAATTTTTCCGTTGATAAACTTTTCCAAATCTATTTTAACTTCATCGTTATTATTAGGATCAACATTACATAATGAAATATGAACAATTCCATTTGAGTTTATTGATGCAGTTGCATTTACTGAAGGTATTGATTCATCACCAACTGTGTAATTAGAAGTCTTTAACTCAAGAGGCAAATTAATTGCGCCTTTGTGAACCTTGTACATTTCAAATACATGATATGTGGGAGTTAAAAGCATTTTTTCATTATCAGTTAAAATCATTGCCTGAAGCACATTTACCATTTGTGCAATGTTTGTCATTCTAACTCTATCAGTATATTTATGAAAAATATTTAGATTGCTGGCCGCAACAACTGCATCCCTCATTGTATTTTGCTGATATAAAAATGAAGGATTAGTTCCAGGTTCAACATTGTGCCAAGTTCCCCACTCATCAACAATTAATGCAACATTTTTAGTTGGATCATGTTTATCCATAACTTTAGAATGCATCTGAATTAATTTATCCATTTCTAATGTTTTTTGAATAACAGAAAACCATCCGATTTCATCAAAATCTGCAGCAGTTCTTGAATTGTTTGTATAATAATGCAAGCCAATGCCATTAATTACTTTGCCGGCAATTTCCATTACTTGATCCGTCCAAACAGTATCATAAGAATTTGGACCGGAAGCAATTTTGTAAACTTGATTGCCTGCATAATTTTTTGCATAAGTTGAATAAACTCTAGTAAGGTCAGCATAATAAGATGGTCTCATTCTTCCGCCGCATCCCCAGCTTTCATTTCCAATTCCCCAATATTTTACATTCCAAGGTTTCTCTCTTCCATTTTTTCTTCTTAATTCTGCCATCGGATTTCCACTTTCTGAAGTTGTGTATTGAATCCAATTTGCAAATTCTTCAACTGTTCCGCTTCCAACGTTTGCACTTATGTATGCTTCAGCTCCAATCATTTCACATAAATTTAAAAATTCATGTGTTCCAAAACTGTTATCTTCAATTACTCCGCCCCAATTTGTATTCATCATTGAAGGTCTTTCATTCTTTGGACCAATTCCATCCATCCAGTGATATTCATCTGCAAAGCAACCGCCCGGCCAACGTAAAACCGGGACTTCCAATTTTTTTAAAGCTTCAATAACATCATTTCTAAAACCATTTGTATTAGGAATTTCTGAATCTTCACCAACCCAAATTCCACCATAAATACAGCTACCTAAATGTTCTGAAAATTGTCCATAAATATTTGGATCAATATAGCTACCTAATTCGTCTAGATTGACAATAATTTTAGTTTGTGCAAAATTTATTGTTGAAGCTAAAATAAATAGATAAATCTTTAAGAATAATAAATTGTTAAATTGTTTTTTAATTAACATTCTTTCTCCAATAAATTTATTTATAATTTCATTTTTAGCAGGTAGAAGTTTAATAGTCCCTCAATTCGATCATTTGTTTGAAAGTTCAAAAATAAGCTGCCCCCCTTTGATTAAATCTGAGTGACTAATTGAATTTCTCTCAATTTGTTTACCATTTAATAAAATTTTTTTAATTTGTGAATTTACATTAACACCATCTGCTAAAATTGAAAACGTTTTTCCATTTCCTAAATCGATAATGCTTTCTTCATGATTAGGTAAAAATACTGCATACTCTGTTGAACCCGGACATACCGGATAAAGTCCCATTGCCGCAAATACATACCAGGCCGACATTTGACCAGCGTCGTCATTTCCGCTTAAACCTCCCGGTTCTGAGCTATATTCTTCTTCTAATATTTGATTAACAATTTTATTTGTTTTTTCGGGCTGATCGCTATAAGTAAATAAAAAAGGAATTTGATGACCAGGCTCATTACCATGCCAATAATTTCCGGTCTCAAAGAATGTTGTTAACTCAGTATTGAAAGAATCTTTTCCCCCCATTAATTCAATTAATCCACTTACATCTTGAGGAACGTACCAAGTGTACTGCCATGGCGTTCCTTCAGTAATATAAGGCATTCGCTGATCTTTTATAAATTCATTTGTAAAAGTTCCGTCTTTAAATTTACCTCTTACACTTTTTACTGAAGTGTCATAAACATTTTTATAATTTTTTGATCGCTTGAAAAAGTTTTCGTAATCTTCATTTTTTCCTAACTTCTTAGCAATTTGACTTAATACATAATCATCATAAGAATATTCCATTGTTCGGGAAACTTGTTCCCTTTGGTGAAATGATTGCTTTACACTATCTTCAAGAGGAACGTAACCATATTGCATATATGATTCTAATGCTCTTCTTCCTTTTCCATCAACATAATCTTTAAACTCTTTGGGTGATTCAGTTGCATTCTGTTTTAAATAAGAATATTGATTTTCATCTATCTCAATAATTCCTTTTACATAACCATCAGCAATAATTGATATGACATGATCTCCAATCATAGCAGAAGTGTAACTGTTCCAGCACGGAAATATTGGAAGCCAGCCGCCTTGTTCTGCCATAGCTAAAAGTGATTTTATCATTCCCTTGCTTTTATCAGGCATAATAATGTTCAGCAATGGATGAAGTGATCTATAAGTATCCCAAACTGAAAAATCTGAATAATAATTATCTGAACCGGAATTTTTAATTTCTTTTCCACCATTAAATTCTGGATAATCTCCATTTACATCGCTATAAGTTCTTGGATGCTGGAGCGAATGATAAAATGCAGTATAGAATTTTATTTTCTTTTCATTTGAAGAAGTTTCAATTTTTATTTTTGCTAATTCTTCATTCCAAATATTTTTCAGATCATTTTTTATTTCATCAAAACTTTTTTGACCAATTTCTTTTTCTAAGTTTTCCCTAGCATTTTCAATACTGACAAATGATGTTCCAATTTTTAATTCAATAATTTTATCATCTGAATTTGACAAATCAACATAAGCACCAATTTTTTCCCGATCAGAAATTTCATTTTCTTTTTCTAATAAATTTTGATTTTGATAAGTTCCGTATTTATCAAAAGGTTTCTCAAATTTTGCAACAAAGTAACCGCTAAATCCTGCTCGTTCACCCCAACCTTGATAAATTCTGTGAACTGGATTATAACCAACTATTTCACCTTGTTCTGGCAATAATTTTATGTAACCTTCGTTCTCATCACTGTTTGGTTCAATTACAATAAATCTATTTTTTGATTCATTGAAATTAAATCTCAAAATTCCAGCTCTTGTTGTTGCTGATAATTCACAATCAATATTATATTTTTGCAAATTTACTTTATAGTAATATGGTGTTGAGTTTTCATCTTTATGTGAAAATACAGATCCTCTTTCATCAGGCAAAAAGTTTAATTCTCCAGTAATTGGCATTACCGTAAAACTTCCATAATCTTGTGTACAAGATCCGCTTAACCAATGAGAACCTCGAAATCCTGTAATAAGTGTATCAGTGTAATAGTAAGGTGCAACACATTTAGTTTCAACATTTTTTGTCTGCGGAGTCCAATTTGTCATACCAAAAGGAACACTTACAGATGGAATTACTTGTGCATTATTTTCAGTTCCTTCTCCATGTTTTAGTGCACTAATTGTAGTTGATGGTGCTGTACCAATTAAAGGATTAACATATTTTATTAAATCAATTTTATTAACATTAGTACAGCCAAAGTAATTAGTAATTAATATTAAACATAAAATATTATTTTTCATTTTTCTAAAATTCATTTTTTTTCTAAAGGTTTAATTGACAGTCGCACTGCTTTTATATTCACCAATTTGTGATCAAGAATAACTTTTTAATTTTTAATCCACTCTTTTACATGTAATATTTTAACATGTAATTTTCTATCTGGTTCTCAATTCTATAAACTAAGGAAAACTTGGCAATATCATAATAAGTAAAATTCATCTAGTTTCGAATTTCTTCAGTTTTAATTCTATTTTCCTCAGAAACTAAATTTTTTAAAACTTTAACTAATTTTTGAGCACTATCATCAATATCAAACACTTCAACATTTTTTAGAATTATTTGTGTCTTTATTTTTTCTTCTAATATTTGCAACTTCTTTAATTCCAAATCTTTAACATCATCAAAGACAAAAGCAGGCCTATAATCAATATCTTGAGCAATAACATATACATTTTGCATTTTTATGTTTTTAACATGACGAACATAAAAAGCCCAAGAAGGTAATTCACCGAACATATGAAATTCCGGATAATCACTTTCATTTTCCGGTACATCGGTCAATCTAAATATTGGTAAATTAGCTAAACCATTATTGCCCCTTCCAGGGTAAGTAATTTCAATATTTGATAATTCAACATTCTCTACATAATATTCCGGAATTCCTGTTATAGAAGCTGGAAAAGGATTATGAAAAAATTCTAATTCCGGACCTCTAATTTCATAATTATCATCAGGCCTATTAAATGGAATCTGCACTTTAACATCATTTATTTTAATATTTTTAACAATACCAATTTTGTAATCTTTATTTCTGTGACCAAGCTTAATAAATATTGCATTACCTGTATTAATGGCTCTAATATTTGAGACTTCAATATTTTCTATTATTCCACCATCAACAGATTCAATTGCAATCGCTGATCGAAAAGTATCAAATATTTTTATATTGGAAATTTTTACATTTTTGAATCCGCCGACAGATGCAGTCCCAAATTTTACTGCACTGGCGCTAGAACGAACTGTACAATCAGAAATTATTATATTATCATTAAAAGAATCCTCATGATGCGACTTTAAGCAAATTCCATCATCTGCTGAATTTACATAACAATTTGTTATTTGTACATTTTTACAATCGCTAATATCAATTCCGTCGTTATTCCAGTATGCATCACTTATAACTTTTATTCTATTTAATACTAAATTTTCACATAGATCATATGTTTGAACCCAGCATGCTGCATTTTTTAACGTAATATCCTCAACTAATATATTTTTACATTCAACAAATTCTACTAACTGAGGTCTAGCCAATTCGTTTGGTCTCTTTCTTCTTAGATTATAATAACTTGAGTCGAGCTGTCCAACATAAAATAGACTATCAATTTTAAGAGCAAGGTTTCTGCCTTGCCCATCAATGGTACCATTGCCTGTAATTTTAATATTTTCTTGTTTATCAGCTAATATTAAAGATTTCCATCTGTCAAAACTTTTGTAATCTTTAATATTAGTTGAGCCCAATAAAATTGCACCTTTTTCAAAATATAATTCAACATTTGATTTTAATACTATTGAGCCAGTCAAGAATATTCCACTTGGAATTATAACTTTTCCGTTTCCGTAATTATGAGCTGCATCAATAGCATTTTGAATAAATTCATGATTAAGTGTTTTACCATCACGAATTGCTCCAAAATCCAAAATATTAAAATTTTTTGTTGATGCAATAACTGGTTTAAATTCAAAAAAAGTGAATATAATAAAAAAGACAATAAAAGTATAAGATCTAAATATTTTCCCCGATAGTTTTAGTTTGAACATACAAATAACTCTCAATTATTTTAAATTGACTATTAAATTTCCGACTTTATTCTTTTGCATATCTAATTCAATACTCAATGTACCCTTTGTTAATGATTTGTGTTCAATATTTTCACCATTCCATTTAACATCATAACTATATTCGGGATTCATACAAACAATAATTGATGATTTTTCATTTTGTCCGTAACTTTTTAATTCAACAGAAAAACTGGTGTAATCTTCATTAAACTTTTTATTTTCTGACCAAATATCAAATCCTGTTGTAAAATTACCTGGCATAAAATACGCTGAATACCAAATAACAACTGGAGAAGATAAAGCCCCAAACTCATGCCAACCCGCACCTCTGCTTGTTTCAACTAAAAAATGTTCCATGCAATTGTATGAAGTTTCAACTTCATTTTTCCAAACATCTAATGCTGTTTTGGCAATTTTAAATGCAAATTCTGATTCTCCTATATCAAGCATTGCTTTCCAAAAAAACCATTGATGCGACATCCAAACAGTTCCATTCCAATATCCGTCAATATTATAATAAGGTGCTGATTGATCAACTGCCGTTAATCCAGTATTTGACCACAAGTGCTTTTCTGATTTAAGATAAGATAAAATTCTTTCTTTCTGATTAAGATTACAAATTCCTGCAACAATTGGATAAGCTCCGTCAAATGTCATATCATAATTTTCTTTTGAATTATATCTCAATATTTTTTCAGGATTTCCATTTGTATCATGAACAACATAACCGAAATAACCGGATTCATTATCCCATGAATATTTTTGAAGAGCATTTGAAAATGTTAAAATATCTTCATCATATTCTTTTATATCTTCTGTTTTCCCTAATTTATTTGCAACCATTTTTAACATTTTGGCTGTTCTTATTACATGAGATGATGTAACAACAGGTGCGACAGTTTCTTCCAAATTATTATCATGAATATATTTTTGAGGAGATAAATCATCCCAACCGCCTGAATTATAAAAGTAATCCCATGTTTTTAATAAATTTGATTTTAATACTTTTGTTGAAGAACTTCCTAATCTTCCGGCCATAAATTCATGATATTGTTTTAATCTTGGGTAAAAATATTCAAGCAGTTCATTTGATTGAGTTTTATTCCAAAGTTCCGTAAATAAATAATGCTGCGTTGGTACCGGAGTTCCATGATGGATAAAAGCAGATTGAGCGCCGGGTTCTTGCACATAAGCATTTAAATTTTCAATTGCTTTTTGCGTACTAGTTTGCAAATAACCCATTCCAATAAATCCTGAATCCCAAGTATAAAGGCAATCCCACCATCTTCCCGGTGCACTGTGCCGAATATATTGCTTTTGTGTATAAACCGGATAAACAACATTACAATTAAGTGTTGCGTTCATTCTTTCTATACTAAATTTGTACATTTCACCTTCAGCATTTCCATCCATTTTTGCAACTTTGGATTTTGCTTTAAGATATATATCATCAAAAGTAGAAGCAGATTTGTTCAGTTTGTTTAAGCTTTCTTCAACTTCTTCTTTTGTTCCGCAGCAAATTGTTCCATACAATATTTTATTTGTTTTTGGCTGCATAACAATTGGACGCAAAAATACATTTGTGTAGTGACCTTTCCCCTCTCCATAAAATTTTGTTTGAACATGCTCATTTACCATTTGCTTAAAATAATCTGAAAGATCTCGTCCATACCATTCACGAATTTGAAAAATATCATCCGGCCATGATAACCCATAAAATAAATCTAAATCATCATACTTTAGAATTATTGAATTTTTACTTGGGCCTTCAGATATTTTTGGCACAGGATTCCATTCTTTTTGTACAAACTTAATATTATCAGCATCATTTGATTCAACAATAATAAAACCATCAAATTGTAATCCGTTTCCACCTTTAGAAGTTAATGTAAAACTTTGTGCACCCTTTGCAAGTTTTCCCAATTTTACTTCTTCAAGTTTAAATGTATTATTCCCAGTAAAAGCAATATTTTCTGTTGTTAATCCTTTTAGATCAAAGCTAACCTTCTTACCCTCATCTAGCTTATATCTTATTAATAAAACAGCATCAAGAAAATTTTCTTCAACATAAATTTTATAAGAAACAAAATCACCTTTATCCTTACCGAAATCCAAACCAATGCCGGAACCATTTACAAATCCATTATCTCTAATTTCACCTCTCATTTTACCGTCATATACTAAATTATCCGTCGGACGAGTTTTGTAAAATTTCAAATCTTCATAGTCAAGTGCATCAATCCATTGAGATTTTTTAGGCAAATTAACTATTGCAGGATAAATTGGAGTGTAAGGACTATATTCTTTTATTGGAGGAAAATTTAAATAAGCCATAAAATTTAAAGCTAAATTTTGATTCTGATCAGTATTATTTACACATTCAATTCTAATTAGTCGTGATTTTGAAGTTATCTCGGAATATGAAATATCCGCATAAACTTGATCTTTCCATTCAAGCTCGTGTCTAAAACTAAAATATTCTAAATTTGGAGAAGCTTCCCAAGGATGATATCCATTTTCATAAAGTACATTTGGTACATCAACTTTCCTTCTATAGAAACTTGGGAAGACGCTTAAGTCAAATCTCAATCCACTTTTTACATCCGGAATATGCGAAACTCCAATGTATCTTTTTGTATAAGGTCCCCAGTCTGGAAGTGTTAAATCGTGTTGATTAGCAAGTTTTTCTAAATCTTCAATTTTGATATTTTCTTGGGATTGAACAAAATTAGTTGACAAGAAGAATAAAACGAATAAAATTAGGATTTTTTTCAATGGTACTTACTCCATTTGTTTAAATTAGGTTCAATATAGGTATACAATAATTTTTATGAAAATTTGGCAGTTCAAAAAAAATATTTTTGACAAACTTATTTTTCCAAATCTATTTCAATAAATTCATCTGGGACATTATTTGTTACATCAATAATGTAATAATCATCTTTTACTGAGAAATTTAATTCTGAGTTTTGATTCTTAATTTTTGGCAAACCATAATTTCTATTTACATACATTGTTTGCTGACCTTTACCTTTAACTTGATACTGCAACTTATCATTTTTGAATTCAGCAAAAATAATTGGAACATGGCTGTTCGTAATTAAAATTTGGTTATTCTCATTTGGCAAAATAGACGCATTTATTGATGATTCTGGAAGAGTAAAATTTAAATTTAGTTTTAGTGAATCATTAACAATAGAATAAGGCGTATTCAAAACAGTGAACACTTTTTCCGGATTAATTTTTATGCAATAATCATATTTAATTGGTTCATCCGTAAAACTTATAATTTGTCCAATTCCTTTTTCATTATTTACAATAGAATATATTTCAGGACTATCTCCAACTCTACCGTTTACTTTTGGATTTACATCAATTATTTGTTCTAAAATTGATTTGGCAGTTTTTACTTTTTCACCAATATATTTTCTATCTGCAGAATTCATTAAATCCAAATTCCCCCAGAATCCATGTCCGGAAAGTATTGAACTATTCAAATTATATTCCATAGAGCCTTTAATATTATGAGGATAACTCGCATAAGTAAATAGTTCCCAAGGAATAATTCCTGCAAATTCATTAGCAATTGTCCGCATTGATTTTGTTCTATATGTTGAATAATCATTATATGTACTGGCTCCATTATTCATCCAAAAAAGTTTACCTTGACTAATTGGAGCTAAACCGGCCATTACCCTTCTAGCTTCTGTAAGATCAATTTCAATAATTAAATTTGGATCGTATTCTAATAAAGTCTCCATGGCTTTTGTAACATAAATTGGAAGAAGATATTCATATCGGGCTCTTCTTTCTTCTGATGTATAATTTGAATCACCGTGATGTAAATTTGGAAGATCGCTATAAAAAGTATTTATAGCATCCCATTTCATAAAACTGCACCCCTGATCGATAAGTTTTTTGCAATCTTCAATAAATAATTCAGAGAAATCGCTTACAAAATCAAATGCCGGATGTCCCCATTGAGCTTTAATTGGATTGCCTTCAGAGTCTTTAATTACCCAGTCTTGATGAAGTTTATACCTTTTAGTTGAAGTATCAATTCCCATTGGAGAAAACCATAAACCCATTTTCATATTGTGTTCATCAAGCTTTGCTTTTATTGGTGCAAGACCATCTTTAAGTCTTTTTTTATTTGGAGTCCAAATTCCTTGTGTTTCTTCCCAGCCATCATCTAAAACAAAAATATCAACACCCATTTCAGATGCATATTCAATTTCTTTAAATATTCTTTCATAATTTAAGATGCTTCTTAGTGAATCGCCTGGGCTATTACGCTGCATTCCCCAAGTGTTGTAATAAAATTCGGGTTTTCTAGAATTGAGGTTTTCGTTAATCTGATTTAATAAATAATTTCTTAAAATCCTTTTACCTTCTTCAATTGAACTACCTTCATAATAAGCTGTTGCAGTCCATACTGATTCATAAGGATGATTCTTATCAATAATTTCACCGTCTAAATATGCACCGCGCAAAGCTTTTACAGATGAGGTCACTAAATTATTTGAGTAGCTATTTTCGATTCCAAGAAACCAAAAGTCTTCATCATTTATTTCAAAGTTAAATACACCTTTTGTTCCTTGCATTGCATCAACAATTAGTTTACCTTTTCCCTTTTTTGTTTCATCAAACATTCCATTAATATTATCCTGAGATGCATGTTCATAGGTTGTAAATAAGCTTTGTTTACCATTAGATATTAAGTTTATTGGTCCCTTTACAAGACTAACTTCATTCGATAATATCGTTTCATTAATTTTTGGATAAAACATGTGGTTGCCGGAAGTTTTATTTCCAAAAGTAATTGGCTTTTCTTCCCACGATGCAATTCTAATTTCAGTATTTGTTAATATTTGATCACTTTCTGAATTAAAGTAATTGATTGGAAAATTAAAATGGATTTTGTCATTTAACTTATTGAGAAAATATTCAGATTCTCTTTCAGTCCATAGAATTAACTTTTCTCTTACTAAAGTTGAATTTGGAAATAACTGCTGCACTAATGAAATATTTAAACCATTTATTGGACCCTTAATTGCGGAGAAATTAATTTTAAATTCAACTCCACCATTTTTTAGTTTACGTTCACTATAGTCTTTGAAACTCCAAATTTCACTTTCAGAATTTACTTTTGTTTTATTAACATAAAATTCAAATAATGGTTTCCCGGTTGAGGTTGGTATATCAATATTACTATCAAAATGTTCTAATTCACTAAATATTTTTCCAGCTTCACTAGTTGATGAATAAAATTTCTTAGTAAATAAATTATTGGAATATTTAAATATCTCTTTTTCGTTTTCACCAGCAAGAATGGTATGAGAACTTATAATAAAAATCAATATTAAAATGAATTTACTTTTGATCATATCATATAAATTTTTTGAAATAATTTTGAGTCTAAATGTACAGTAATAGAATACAAATAAATTGAATTATTTTTTCAATTGAAGAGCACCCTCTTCTAAATGAAATTTATTTAAATCTAAAAGCCTTATAATTTCTGCACCAGCTAAAAACACCGGACCATAACCATGAGCAGCAAAATTATTTGTCGGACGATATAATAAAATGCTGGCTAAGTTTAAGCTGATTTTAACCAACAATTCAATTTTAAATTAGAATCATTACAAATTTATTGCAAACTATTTGTTAAGCTGAATTGAATCTTCTTTTATTTCTATTTTCAATAGATTGAGTAATTCGTTTTTTTTATCAGGAAAATCAGTTATAACATTTTTTGTTTCATATGGATCAGATTTAATATTATATAATTCATTGTATCCTTCTAAAATAGTTTTTCCAAAATGAAGTAATTTCCAATCACCTTTTATTAAAGTAAATTTGTCACTTGTTCTAAGATAAAGTTGTCGATGGTTATCTTTATTATCATTTCCGCTAATTATATCCCAAACATTATTTCCATCAAAATTGATATTAGGTAAAGTAATTCCAACTGTTGAAACCAATGTTGGAAATAAATCAGTTATTTTTATTAAATGTTCAATTTTACTTTTATTTAATTTTCCATTCCAATTTATAATTGCCGGAACTCTAATACCACCATCAAAAAGGTCAGTTTTATAACCTTTCAAAGGCGAATTATCTCCTAATTTTGGATATGGACCATGCCGTCCTTCATATAAATTTACTGCGGTTTCCTTTTGGGGATCCCAATTTTCTTGTCCCCCATTATCACTAATAAAAATAATAATTGTATTATTAATTTCACCTTCGCTTTCAATTGACTTAATTATTTTTCCGATGCTGTAATCCATGTGTTCAGCAGATGCAGCATAAACTTTTCTTGATTCAACATTGTTTAGATTCTTATATGGTTCAATCCATTTATTTTCTTCCTGTAGTGGGTAATGCGGAACACTATATGGAACATAAAGCAAAAATGGTTTTTCTTTATCTCTAATTTCTGAAATATATTTGATGGCCTCTTTTGTTATTAGATCAGTCGCATGACCCTCTTCTTCTATAAACTCGCCGTTTCTATGCCAAGTGCGGTCACCATTTTTATACTTATGTGTATATTGATCAATCTGCCCATGTAAATATCCGTATGTATAGTCAAATCCATAATATTTGGGTCCGTTTTCTAATCTTAAGCCTAAATGCCATTTACCTGTAATTGCTGTTTCATAACCGTTTGTTCTAAGAATCCCAGGTAATGTTTTAACGTCTGTCGGTAATACTTGAGTACTTTTCATTGCAATTGGTCCGCCAATTCCAAAACGGCTGGCATACTTGCCTGTTAAAAGTGATGCACGAGTTGGAGAACAAGTTGGATAGACATAAAATTGATTTAATTCAACACCTGTTTCAGCTAATTTATCAATATTGGGAGTTCTAATTTCCGATCCGTGAAAACCAACATCATTCCAACCAAGATCATCTGCGACAAATAAAACAATGTTAGGTTTAGAGTTTTCCGGTTTGTTTATTTGCTCAGACTTACAACTAAATAAAATCAGAAGAGGTAAACTCAATCCTAAAAAATTAATTTTATGAAGAAAATATTTATATATTTTATTCATTTATATTCTCTAAAGTTTACAAAAATTTAATCTTTATCTTCAGTAATTATTTCCCAATTATCTGTTCTAAATGTTGATGCTGGTAATCCTTCTTTATTGAATAAATTCGGTTCATCTTCATTTGCAAAAGCAAACCTGACAGCAACTGGATTTTTCACATCATTCGACGATACTAAAATTGTATTTCCGTCAATGACCGCTTCTGCCGGATAAAATTGCTGATTTTTGCCCGCAATTGTAAAGTCAGTTAAAGTATCACCTTTACTCATTAACCCAGATCCAACATAATCAAAGCTAATTCTAATTTTATCGCCTTCGATCTTCATAGATTTATAAATTGGGCCGCTGAAAACTATATTACCTTTTCCATAAGTTTTAGCTAAAGCCCAAAGTGATAATCTTTTCCCCACATCAAATTTATTTTTAGGATGAATATCTTCAGGATTGCCAATATCTAAAGTCACAGCCATTCCAACATTTTTAATTTCCAATGATTCGCGCTGAGCATCTCTTAAAGCTGCGCCAACCAAAGGTTTGGAATAATTGTATGGTGCAAGTTGTACATAATAAAACGGGAAATCACCTTGGCACCATTCATCTCTCCAATTTGAAATCATGGTTTCAAAAATATTTCGGTACATCTCATGTTCAAAAACATTGTTTTCACCTTGGTACCAAATTGCACCTTTAATGCTGTATGGAATCAGAGGTCTTATCATTCCATAATAATTTGCACCGGGATCTCTATAATTTCTCGGCAATTCACCTGGAGGTGTATTTTTAATTTTCTCTTGGAATTTTTCTAAATAGTATCTTCCCTCAGGTGTCGTTTCCAAAACTTCCGGATTTGTCCATGCTTGTGCAGGAGAACCTCCCCAGCTAAAATGAAGTAATCCAATTGGAACGTTTAATTCCTTATATAATTCTCTACCAAAATAATAAGCTACTGCACTAAATGTTTTTGCAACTTCAGGTTTGCATTCATCCCACTGACCATAAACATCTTTATTTGGTTCTCTGGCATTATCTCTGGCTGCATAAAACATTCTAATATTTGGAAAGTCCGCTTTAGAAATTTCTTCTTCGGCATTATCAGATTTTTCCAAAGCCCATTGCATATTTGATTGGCCGGAACATAACCAGACTTCACCAATTAAAACATTTTTTAATGTATCATCATTTATAGCTATTTGATAAGGTCCACCAGCAGATGGGGTTTTGACTGTAACAAACCAATTACCATTGTAATCTGCTGAAGTTTGATAATTAGTCTTATGCCAACTTGGTTGAATTGTTACTTTAGTTCCTTGTTCTGCCCAACCCCAAAGTGGTGCATCAAAATTTTGTTGCAAAACCATATTGTCAGTAATAAACGATGGAGTTTTAACTTTGCCTTGTCCAAAAATAATATTTTGTAAAACGGCATAAATAAAAAAACTTAAAATTATATATAACTTAATCTTCATTTTTAAGTCCTAAGATTATTACTTTTTATAGTTTATAGAATTCTTCCCAACCTTTTCTTGGAGGCTCACCTATTAAAAGTTCATTGGCAAATTTATTATTTGTGATTTGTTTTGTCTCTCTATCAAATTCCAATTTTGAACTTAATCTTTGAGCTGTTACACCTAAACAAAATACTTGGCTAAGCGGACCGGCAATTTCAAATGGTGAACGAGTTTTTTCTTCACCTTTTACTGATCGAATAAAATTTTCAAAATGATTGGAAGGACTTTCAGGAACAACAGGTAATTTTGATTCAATATCTTTTGAATTCTCATTTGGGACTAAAGTCAATGTTGTGCTGTGTGATCTTCCTTGAAAAATCAGATCCTTACTATAAATTATTTTTCCCGGTGGAATTTTTGTTTTTACAGGCTCATTATTACTTGGCGGCGGAATATTTGGATCTCTTTCAGGCATGACATAACCTGCTGGCAATGGAGGAATATTATCCAATCCATCATACCAAGTAATATCAACAGCAGGCATGTTATTTCTTTCAGGAAACTTAAATTCCAATGTTGATGAGAATGGGAAGAAAAATGAATTGTGCCCTTCAAGAAATGTAGGATTAATTTCTGTTGGTAATCCTAGATCCAAAAACTCATGAGCTGTATCTAAAATGTGAGCTCCCCAATCTCCCAATGCGCCCATACCAAAGTCATACCAGCAGCGCCATTGACCATGATGATAGTCTTTATTATATTCATGAAATTGAGCTGTATTAAGCCAAACATCCCAATCCATATTTTCCGGCAATGATTCTTTTGGAGGCATACTTGTAATTCTCGGATCAAAACTATGCCATCTTCTTGAATTATTCATATGAGCGGAAATAGCTGTAACATCTTTAATAATTCCAGCTTCTTTCCAAGCTTTGAACTGAAAATAATTTGCACCCGAATGACCTTGATTTCCCATTTGAGTCACAACATTATATTTTTTTGCTGCTGCCATCATTAATTCAACTTCGTTAAAAGTCCGAGCCATTGGTTTTTCAACATAAACTGGGATTCCTAGAGAAAGTGCTAACATTGTAATTGGGAAATGTGAAAAGTCTGGAGTTCCAACACTTACTGCATCAATTTTATCAGCCATTTTATCAAACATTTTTCTAAAATCTTTGAAGCGTGCAGCATTAGGAAATTTATTCATATTTTCTAATGTATGTTCGCCGCCCATATCAACATCGCATAAAGCAACAATATCAACTAATCCAGTATTGTAAAAATCATTAAGTATTTCTCCCCCTCTATGACCAATTCCAATACTTGCTAATCTTACTTTTTCATTTGCAGATGTAGAAATATTACTAAATGATTGAGTTTTCTCATCCCAAATTCTTTTACTCCCAAAAATTTTATCATAAGGCAGTAAAGTAGCTCCGCCTATTGCAAATAAACTTTTCTTTAAAAATTCTCTTCTAGGAAAATTCCCCAATATTTTATTACCTGAATTACTTTCCATTTCTACCTCAATTTCATTTATTATTAAAAATATTTCAACTTACTTCTTTTTGATAATTTCAAATCCATTTGCATAAATAAAGATTACCATTTTATGTATTGACAAAATACAAATTGAATCTTATATAAGATTTATTAAAATCTATTATCAATCTCTAACATTTAATCAGTAAAATGATTTTGAAGGAAATCTAAAATTACCTTCCAATCACTTTCAATCATGCCATGACCGCCATCATGCATGAAAAAACTTATATCATTTAATACCGGAATTTCCTCTCTTGGCTGCTTGTCAGTTTCTAATCCTTTTTTTCCAAACAAATGATAAACCGGCTCAGCGGCTTTTGCTGCTAGGTATTCACCATAAGGATCAGACCATTTATCAGTATTACCTGTAATTAATAGTATTGGCCTTGGTGCAATTAAACTAATAAGCATATGTCCATCCACCGGAAGTTTTGAAACATCTTCGCAAAATTCTTGATACTTAGGCGCAAACCAGTAATGATATCTTAGCGGGGAAGCAATGTGGACAATAGTTTCTCCATAATTTCTTCTGCTTAAACTTGCACCGCTTTCACCTGAACAAACCGGAATAATTGCAGCAAATCTTTCATCTAATGCCCCAGCCCATAAAACGGTTTTGCCTAAACGAGAAACTCCCATTATTGTTGTTTTTCTTGAATCAACTGCCTTATCAGTTTCAAAATAATCAAGAACCCTGCTTAATCCCCAACTCCACACAGCGAATGAGCCCCAAGTATTTGATTTGTTATCTTCTGAATTTGATATTGTTCTAATTCCAAATTTATAACCATCTTCAAAATCAGGTTCAATATCACCATAGTAAATTGTAGCAAATCCAAAGCCGCTGTCAATAATATTCTCAACATTTGTTTTCCCAAATCTGCTTTCTCTGCCAGCTAAAACTTTTTCTTTTGTATTTCTATCCCAAATGTATCCTTCAATTATTTCTGGATCATCAATTACTTGTGAATTCGCTCTAAACGAAATATACAATAACATTGGTGAGGGCTTATCTGCTTTGAACGGCAAATAGTATAAAACATTTAATTTTTGTTTATCGCCATTGGTAAATAAATTAATTGTAACTTGAGTACGTTTTGCTTTACCATTTATTGCTAATGTTCCTTTCTCATAAACTTCATAAATAAAATTATAATCAAACTTGGGAGTAACACCGAATTGATTATCTTCAAATAATTTAATTATTTCATCACGACGTTTTGTTAACCAAGTATTCTGTGTTTCGACTAAACTTCCATCTTGACAAAGTAACGGGTTTGGAAGAGTGTATTCACCGGTTTTTGATTCATAATAATTTGCAGGAATTCCAGCAACAGTATCTGGTGGAGAATCTATTATTTGTGCATTTATTAAGATTGTATTTAATAGGATAAACAAAGAGTTAAGAATAATATTTTTGATTTTCATAATTTTTGCCGTTAATTATTAATTAAAGAAACCGACTAAATATTTTTGATCCTCTTATTTCTTTTTTCCTAAAACTTTAAAAATCATTTTGATAAATCTTTTATCCAGCTAATACACAGATCTTTCCATTGTTCAAGTCGGCCTTTGCCAATCGCTAATCCAAAACCATGACCTCCATTTTCAAATATGTGCATCTCACTTTTAATGTTATTCTTTTTCAAATTATTAAAAAACATTAAGCTATTTTCAACCGGAACACCTTTATCATCAGCAGCATGAATTAAAAATGTCGGTGGTGTTTTTTCTGAAATATGAAGTTCATTGGAATAATACTCTACCAGCTTAACATCTGGATTTTCACCAATGAGATTTGTTCGTGAACCGGAGTGTAAATTTGGTTCATTAAAGGTTATTACCGGATACATAAGAATCATAAAATCCGGACGACAATTAACTGAATCAATTTCATCAGTTGTAAAGAAATTATCTTCAAAATGAGTTCCTAATGTAGAAGCTAAATGACCGCCTGCTGAAAATCCCATAATTCCAATTTTATTAGCTTTAATACCCCATTTATCTGCATTGTATCTGGTTAATCGAACAGCTCTTTGTGCATCTAAAAATGGAGAAAGTCTGCATTCAATATTATTAGCTGTATGAGGTAATCTGTATTTAACTACTATTCCGGCAATGCCAAATGAGTTAAGCCATTTTGCAACATCTGTTCCTTCATAATCATATGCTAAAATTCTATAACCTCCGCCGGGAAAAATAACGACAGCTTCGCCTGTTGCATAACTTTTTTCTGGGAGATAAACTTCCATTATAGGTTCATCAACTGCTGTGATTCTGAGTTTATCAGTTATTTCTATTCCTTCTTCAACTTTAACATCATTTTGATTTGGAATATTATTTTCCCACAATGGCAACTTAAAATTTTGAGCCATAAGTGTATAGATGCTTAAAAAATAAATAAATATAATTTTCATTCTTAACCTCAGAATAAATTTTAATGTTCAATGTGAAATACTTCTGTTAAATCTTTTGAAACAGGACTTTTATCATCATTCACTTCCATAAGTGGTGCCATATAATCCCACCATTCTCTGCAAATTGCAGAATCAGCAACTGCTTCCCATTTTTTTAAATCCTCAATTTCTGCATAACCAAATAAAATATTTGTTTCTTCATCATGAAATATTGAATAAGTCAAAACTCCTTGTTTATATAATAGCTCTTCTAATTCTTTCCAGATTGGATTATGTCTTTCAATATATTCCTTTTCATATCCCTCATGAAGTTTCATTTTAAAAGCAATTCTCATTATTTCATCTCAATTAATTTTAGTATCCCAAATTTTTCAATTATTATTTCAACTATTCATCTGTATAAACTTCAAGCTCACTAAGACCCAAAACACTTCCATAAGCTTGATCAATGGTAAACTTTACCCAAGTTACAGATTTTGATTTAAAACTGATTTCACTTGGAGCATATGCTCTATTAGATGTCCAAGCATTAAGCTTTTCTGTTGAACCGTCACTGAAAGAAAAAGTACCATTTAAAATCCAACTGTCGATTTCAGGTAAATCCCAAAGTCTGATTTTATTAATCATTTGATTTTCATTCCATTCGAGGCGAATCCATGAACCTGTACCCTCTTTACTAATCCATTGTTGTGATTCCAAATCGCGTTTACCATCATTTACTGCTTCAGGATTACTTTCTTGTGCACTTGTTGAAACAACAGCTTTTGGAGCAATATTGATACTTTTAATACTTGGTTTTTCCCATTTATATTCATTGGTTTCCAAAGAAATTTCATGAAGAGAAAACCCATATCTGCATTGAACTGGATTTGATTCAGAATTAGAATAATTTGAAGCTACACACAGCCACATTGTTTTTCCATCAGGCGAAATAAATTTTGCCGGAATATTCGGGAAGTAAGTTTGAGGGCCCCAATCCTTTAGATAATGCACCATTTTATAAGGACCGGTAATATTATCCGATTCCCAGAATATCAAAACATTATATGGTAAATTATTTTCATTCTCTTTAAGACGAGCAGTCATGAGTATATATTTTCTTAATGCGGGTATAAAGGTAATGCCTTCGCTCCCTAGATGATCCTTCCATTCCAAAATTGGTTTACTCTTTGTAACATCGTTTACCCAAATTGCTTCTCCATTAGAATTATGTCCGTTAAAAAATTCATAGTTTTCTGTGTTTATAACCGAATTTGGATCAGAATTGGTTCTGCAGAGATATATGGCGTCTCCCTTATCCCAATTACTTTTTCCACCTTTAATTTCACCATGCGAAGTAAAATATACTTTTCCGTCTGGCGAGAGATTATTATTTTGTCCGAAAACTACCGCATGAGGTACATTAAATCTTCTTGGATTTGAGTCAGCAGCAAAAAAATCAGTTTCTTCTGATCGTACATCTTTCCAATATTGGTTCTCCCATCCAGCTTCAGTTTCCTCTACCCAATGATCCCAATTATTAGAATATCTGAATCCATTAAACCTTCCTCCGATGGAATATGCATCATATGTACCAATAAAAAAATTATTATCGGCAATAAGACACACGCATGGATATAAATTATTTCCGCTATAAAGCTTTCCAAGATTAATAACATCAAGATTTAGAGGAGAATCACCAACAATTTTTGCAATTCCAACGCAAGTTGGGGGGACATTAGAGTGACTGTGATATAGTTGCGGATATTGTGGATAATCCGCGGTCCATTTGTCAATTGGTTCCATTTTTCTGCCTGGATTTGTATATTGGCAGTCAATCCAAGGAACAGAACGGTTGGTCCAAATAAAACCATCCGTCCAAGTTGAATATTGATTTCCATCCGAAGCCCACATTGGATACCAAGTATCTGCACCAGTATAGTTAGCATAGCGTCCTGTAAAATGGATTCGCTTAATTTCATTAGATTGTTCGTAAGGACAATCCTCCGGTGGATTATCAGGCCAGTCATATTCATTATAATCAGGTTGTACAGCCGGATCGATAGACGTACTTTCTCTGCCTAGTTTCCATATCTTATTTTGGGCAATAATTTCACTACTTAAAAGTAAAACAATAAAAATGCTTATTAGAAATAAGTGCCTTAACATATTATCTCTCAAAAGTACTTCCAATATTTAGTGTTCCATAAAAACTTTAGTTACAAGGATAAAAATTAATAGAAAAAAAGTTGACTTATTTCTCATTCATTCCTCAATCAATGGATTCATTTTATTCTAATTATTTAGCAAGCGAAAACTTTTCATTTAATTCTGAGATTTGACCATCATCAATTTTAATGCACTCACCAATTATTTTTGATGTTATTAATGAATTTGCACTAAACTCTGCAACTTCCAATCTATCAAATGCTTCAAGAATATTTTTACCGGTTGTTAAAAGACAATCATTTTGGATTAATAATACATGAACACTTTGGGAAAGAGATTTAGCAATTTTCTCAGGATCATTGAATTGATCGCCAAATTTTATTTTCTGAATATCACGTAAAACAACATAGCTCTCCGGTATTGTTCTTGTTTGAAAGAATTCTTTTGAAATTGCATAAGCAGTTACGTTTGGCGACTGAGCTAAAATAATAGAATTAATATACGGATTATTTTTATAGATAGATTGATGTAATAAAACCGAACGGCTTGGATTTTTGCCTTTTTCTCTTTTACCGTCTTTTATCATCACAATATCTTCAATATCAATACTTCTTCTCCCCAATCCCGAAGGAGTTATAAGAAAATCATTTCCCTCATATCTTATTGAAGCAACACCTTCTGTACTTATCATAAGATTTCTATCACATGATCGGTGTACAATATCAACAATCTGACTTCTAATTTCTCTTTCCAAACTAGTATGCTCAAGTATTTCAAATTCCGGCAAATTATTTTGTCTATGATCAAAAAAAGAAATTTGTTCTTCTGTAAGAGTAGTAATCTCGCCAACTCTTTTAGCTTGTATAATTGTTCTTGCACAAAATTCAAGAGTTTCTAATCGATGAAAAGCGTTTAATAAATCTGTTCCTCCCGTTGCAACTCCATGGTTTTCAAGAAGAACAACATTATAACCTTTCTCAAAAGTTGCCGCAATATTTTCACCTAGCTTATCGCTTCCGGGAAGCGCATATGGAGCATAACCGACTTTTCCGCAAACTCTTTTCGCTTGAGGTATTATATTTGTGTCTGGTATATTTCGGACAATACTAAATGATACTAGTGCCGGAGGATGTGCATGCACAATTGCTTTGATATCAGGTCTCTTGTTATAAATTGAAATATGGAATGGATATTCTGATGAAGGTCTGTGCGGTCCAATTATTTGGCCATTTGCTTTAACACACATTATATCGTTAGCTGCTAATTTGCCTTTGTCAATTCCAGCCGGAGTTATCCAAATGTCACCATTTAAATCTTTTATTGATAAGTTACCGCCTGAAAGAGTCGTCATTTTATTATTGTAAATCCTATTCATTATTCTTACAAGCTGTTCTTTCGGATGAAGTAGATGAAAATTCAAAGTGTGTTTCCTATAATTATAATTTTTGAATGTGTAATTAATTTTTACTTTTTAAGATTAATTCTTGATAAAATTTTTTTTCATTTTTTGCACACCCGTATTGCGGGATATTATTTTATGGTCGACTTCAATATTAATTGAGCTGGCACAAATTTTTTCATCATTTAAACATTGAGTTAATAAATCGACAGATTGCTTTCCCATCTGGTAAGGATTTTGATTAACTGAATAAAATGGAACTCCCAATCTTGAGATAATATCATTATCTCCAAATTCACCCAATAAAATATCATCCGGTATATTTAGTTTACTTTCTAAAATTGCGTTTCCTGCACCGTAGGCTACAAGACCTCCAACACAAACTATTGCATCTATTTCAGTTCCATTTTTTAGTACCTGAAACAAAGTATCATGCGAACTCTCAAATGTCCGTTCTGTTTGCAATACAAGTTTCTTATTAAACTTTATATCGTTTTCTTTAAGTGCCATCAAATATCCGTCATATCTATCCTTTGCTACTGGTATTCCAGTATTTGGTCCAATAAACATTATTTTTCTTCTACCGGCTTTTATGAATGTATTAGTAAGTTCGTAAGCGGCTTTTTTATCATTTATTGTAACTGAATTAAAATTAGAATTTCTAATTTTTCTATCCCAGCAAACAATTTTTATACCTTCTTCTTGTAATCTTTTATATAAATCTAAATTTGTGTTTTCATCAACAGAGTTAAGTAAAATCCCATCAACATTTATATCCGATAAAAATTCTAATTTTTGTTTTTCATTTTTGGGATTTTCATCATGAACCAACAAAATTGATTCAAATCCATTTTTTGTTGCTTCTTCATAAATACCACGCGTAGCTTCCGAAAAAAAAGATATTCTCAAATCAGGAATAATTACACCTAAAATGTTGCTTCTTTTATTAATCAACGACTTTGCAAGAAGATTTGGTCTGTATCCTAATTTATCAGCAATACTTTTAACCTTTTCCTGCATTGTTGAAGAAATATCCGGACTTTTGCGTAAAGCTTTAGAAACAGTTGATGTATCAACACCAATCTTTTGGGCAATATCTTTTAACGTAACTTTCTTTTTCATTTTATATTACAGTATAATGATTGAAATCTGTTATTCAGTTTTGTTCATCCAAATTGGAGCAGTGACAAACCAAATAATTGTTCCGAATAGCATCAGCATTTTGTTTGAGTCTAAATCAATATTTCCAACAAAAACTAAAAAAGCAGGAACTAATGTTAAGCCTAATCCAATATAAGAAATTACTTTTATTAAGTTTTTCATGCAGCACCTCCATTAGCAATATTTAATTTTTGCTGAATTATCTTACTCGAAATTAAATAAACAAGTGAAGCTACAAACCAACCTGGCAAACCTAAGAAAAATACTTCAACACCAAAGAATATATTAAAAAACAATGCAGCTAGTAAAGTTATGATCCAGCTTAAAGCAGCTGATGGATTAAAATTCTTTTTAAAGTATTCAGAAAAATTAGATTGAAGATTAAATTTAGGAAGAATATAAATATCCATAATAATAATTGCACCCATCGGCATAAGTAAAAGACCATATAACGCAACAAATTCTAATAGTTTCATAACCAATGCCGGAAAAAGTGCAGCTGAAGTTGTAATAGCTCCAACAATTGCTGTAACTTTCCATGTCTTCCAACTTGGTTTAATTGCTTGTAATGCTAATCCAGCTCTATAAATTGTTGGATTGGCTGTTGTCCAGCCGGCAATTACAACACAAATTGCTCCAGCCAAACCAGCAGCTCTATAAGCAACTGGTCCTGGTGCAAATTCTGTACTATTTGAAGATTCTAATAAAAACAAAGAATATAGTATACCAGAAGCAACCCAAGCAATATAATGACCTAAATACATTCCGGTTGCAGATGAAAATCCATAATACCATTTTTTAGCATACCTTAAAATAGAAAGATCTGCCATACCGATATGCATTGCCATATTACAGAACCAAGCAAAAAAGAGTACATGCCAAAAGGAAAATTTACTTTGACCTTCAAGCGGTGTTCCAGTCCACATTACATCATTTGCTTTAGTCCAAAATTCTGAAACTGAATGAACACCCAAGTCTGGCAGAACAGCAACAGCAGCGGCAATAAATACCATGATCATCCATGGGGCAGCTATATTTGCAAATTTTGAAATTTGATTGTAACCAAACATTGCAACAATTGTTGTTACAATTCCTACAATTAGAACAATTACAATCCAACCGATTGAATTTGGCAGCCAATCATTTAATGACGGCATAGCAATATCAAAAGGAATGCCTACAGCAGTAGCTGAAACTGCAATCATTGATCCGGCTAAAAAGCAGAACATTAAAGCATTAATAAGATTATAAACTAAAGTGACTCTATTTCCGCAAATTTTTTCAAGTAAAAAATAGAGCGTTATTCTTTTTTTAACCGCAATAGGTCCTGTTAAAAAAGCCCAGCTGAATACAGCAAGTATGTTACCAATAAAAAGACCTAATAATAAATCAAGTGCACCAACTCCATGAGCCACAAATAGTGGTCCTATTACAAATTCAGTACCGGCAGTATGTTCACCAGCATACATTCCAATAAAACTTTTCCAACCCTTTAACTTATTTTCGGGAATTGGTGTCCGTTCATATTCTTCAACAGAATTTAATTGTGATAACAGTTTTTGCTTGAACATTTTAGCTCCTTTTTTGCATCACGTAATTTTATTTTAATTATTTCGTTCATCTTCAATTTTTTTCTGATATCCGCTTTGAACATATGCATCTACTGGATCTAAAGGAAGATCCTTAATTCTTCTTGCTTCATAAATTATTGGTCTTACATCAGCCAAAATTAATGCATTATTAAAAAGTCTATTTGCTAAAATTATTTGATCATTTTTTTGATATTCTAATAGTTGTTCTTGATCAACTAACATTGCTTTGGCTAAAAGAATTTGCAATGAATCAATTGAATGAATAATAGCTTCCATTCTATTTTCCCTGCTGCTGCATTGGTCAATCATTAAATCCCATTTTTTCTTTCCAAAAATTACATCACCTTTAATCAACTCATAAAAAATTCTTGCCATTTCTAAATTCGGTTCAACGGAATGATCATCATCGGCGGCATATCTAGTATTAAAGTGGAAACCTCCAATAATATCATTACTAATTAATCTTGAAACTATCTGTTCAATATTTGTCGAATGAAAGTGATGTCCTAAATCAATTAGTACACCGGCATTTGGTCCGTATGCTTGTGCCATTAACAACGCGCTTCCCCAATCAGCCAATACAGTGCTATAAGTCCCGGGTTCAAAAACTTTGTATTCAATTAAAACTCTTACTGATTCATGAACATTTTTTGAAATAAATTTTAACGAATCTCTAGTATTTTTGATTTGCCTATCTAATTCAGTTTGACCTGGATAATTTGATCCATCGGGAAGCCATAAAGTTAAAACTCCATTTGATAATTCATGAGCAATTTTACCAGACAGAATAGTTTGTTCAATATATCTTTCTCTTATCTTATCATCATATGAACTTAGACTTCCTGTGTGTGATCCTTTCAAAAAATATGTTGGGTTGATGGACCCTAATTTTAGTCCCCTTAATTCAGCAGCATTTTTTACCTCAATAGCAATATCGTAGGAGCCATCCATTCCATCATCAGAAAAATCCCATAATGTATGAGTTGCAATTTGTTGAGAAGCTCCGGTAAGTTCGTTTACTTTAGCTGCATCGTCCAATTTTTCAAAAATGTTTGTTGCAAATCCTGCAGGCATATAATCACCAAATCTGCCTCCGCCAAATTCTCCAAAAATCCAACTTGGTACTTCAACTTGAAATTTCATGATAGCATTTATTGCAGCTTGTACTCGTTCATTTCCAAATTCATTTTTAAGATTTACTAATGATTCACTAAGATTTTTTGTATTCATTTTTCCTCAACAGGCAGTGTTTAATAATAAAATTCAAATTATAATTTATCTGTAAAAAATTATTTATTTTTGATAAAACATAGAAAATTTTGTTGCTCAAACCTTTTCGAAAAGCTTTGAGTATGATACAACTTTGGTATCTTTTTGTCAAGTAAATTAATTACTTCAATGAATAATTATTTGTTAAGTCCAATATATTATTAAATCTATTTTATATTTTTAATTTGAAAAGTCTTTATAGTTATTATTTTAGTAATCTAATGATTGTGTAAACTTTGGGCATTTTCCAAAATTTTGGAATAAATTATAATGCAATTAAATCCATATAATTATTCCGCTTTCAATTTTTCACAAGTAAAAATGAAAAAAAAAAAAAAAATAAAGGTAAATCAAATCTCATATTGAAATTCAACCTCTCCTCAAGAAATATACTTTTCAAATTGCTTTATATTTACCAATATTTTGTTGGGCAATGTTATGAGTGTGATAAAAAAGTAAATAGTGATTGAAGGAAAATGTTTCATTTCAACCTCCAAATGAAATTGAGTTAAATATTATGAAGGAAAATTTCTCTAACATATTTTTTTTTGTTGAGAAGTAAACTTTTACATCTCTAGAATAGTCTTAATTTATTTTAATAAAACCATCTTTTTAGATTCAACATAATCTCCAGCAGTTATTCTGTAAAAATATATTCCGCTTGATAAATCACTTCCATTAAACTTGACTTCGTAAAATCCAGCTTTTTGTTTTTGATTTACTAAAGTTTTAACTACCCGCCCTAAAATATCATAAACTTTAAGTGTAACATTAACATTGTCATTACGAGGGAAAGAATTTCCCGAAGTAATCTCAGCAGATTGCCGCGTCGCGTTGCTCCTCGCAATGACGGAATTAGTTGGGATTGAATATTTTATTGTTGTGCTTGGATTAAATGGATTTGGATAGTTTTGTAAAAGTTTATATTCAGTCACAATCTTTTCTTCTTCAATAGATGTTGATATATCAGTATAAACATCATTTTTTATTCCTGGAGTTCCATGCCCACCTGATGCTGCCCAACTTTCTGAATTTGAATTGTTTAATTCTGGATTTTTTAGTGAAAGCGTTGGACCTTTCCCATCTGGTTCAATGGGCCAAGGTAATGCATCGTCATAAAATACTGAGTCAACTAATTGGCTTAAATTATTATACAATTTAATCTGCTCTCCACCGTTTGAGAATGAAAAATTAAAATCATCAAGTAAATTTATTGTTGATGGATTAAACTGTTTAAATGCTGTTGTATCTCTACATACAACTAAATATTTAGCAGTATCAAGAACTAAGCCTTCCGGAAAGTAAAATTTATTGGAATCAATACTATCAGTAAAATACCAATTAGTCAAATCAATAGGATTACTTGAATTGTTATAAAATTCTAACCAATCTTCTGTATCATAATCTGGTGCTGAATTGTAGTTAATTTCATTAATAACTACTTGAGGTTCATCTTCATTTAATTCAAAAACTGCTGTAAATAAATTTGTCTCATTTAGCATAATTGTCATTTCGCTTTCAGCTGAAGTAATATCACCGCTCCAACCAACAAATTTATATCCATAATTTGGTAATGCTTTAATCTTAACCGGAACATCTTGGAAATATTTTCCAGACCATGGAAATGAATCGACAACCAATTTATTTATTACAACTGTTCCTCCATTTTTATTTGATGCATTTAAATTAATAGCAGCTTCACCAGATAAATTAAATTGATCAATAAAATATAGTCTTAAATAACTTAATCGATTTTCAGCAAAATTATAAATGACCTGGACATTGTTTTCCCAATTTTCAAATGAATTTATGGACCTCCATGTAACAATGTTATCAACATATTGAAACGAATTTTCCCATTTTTTAATATGTCTTGGCATTTGAGAGATAATTCTATTTTTAATTAAGTCCAATTTCATTTTTACAATATCTTTCTTAAATAAGGAATTCGAAAGATCTCCAAATCTATTTATGAATTCGTATTTGTATTTTTGATTTTCAAGAAGTTTTCTTAGTAAAAAAGTTGACCATGGTGGATTTGGCCAACTTGGGCCATTCTCAGCAAGTGCAAATTCTAAAGAATTAAATTTGTAACTCATCAAATGCCCAAATCCGAAATCTGTATCATATATTATCCAACGCCATAAAGGAGATTCTGTTTTTTCTCGCCAAAACTTAACATTACTTCCTGGCCAATCAGTATTATTAAAATATATTTCAGAGATTTGGTAATCAAAAAAGTTATCTATATCGATTCTTGTTTTAAAGTAATTATAAAATTCATTTTCAGAAAAATTGTTATTTTCTAGAATATATAGAATATCTAGATAATCATCATTTGTTCCTTCAACAACTTTATATTTGTTTTCCAGTAAATCAATTTTATTTGCAGAAACATCTCTTCTTGATGCAATAAAATCTTCATTTATTTTATCCCGTATATTATGGATTCCCCAATACCTTCCGTTGATAAATAAAATTGCGGGACAGTAATTCTGAAGTTCTAAATCAAGTTCGCCAATTAGAGAAATCATAAATGGATCACGCAACATTGTGCTAGTCCAATCACTTCCACTATTTCTTAAAACAAGAGCATCAAATTTTTTTATATTACTATTCGAGAAGAGTTCATATGAAAGTTCATTAAAACCGTATTGCCCTCTGAAGAATATTGAAAGCGATTTCTGTGGAAAACATCTTGTTATATTTCCAAATATTTTGATGCCACATGGTAATGAGAAACCAATATTTCCCACTTCGTTAAAAAATTCAATGTGTGCTTCCCTTTCCCAATCCTGCCAAAAATTCGCTCCATAATTTGGCGCTTCAGGATTGTAATTATTACCCTTTACATATATACCACTATCAATATCCCACAAATTAGCCGGATTTGTTGAAAGTGATACTATTGGAAAGTTGTTCTCTTCATTAATAAAAAATGTCCTTACTGATACTTTACTCTGTAATTTACTCTCATGTATTGATATACATTTAACAACTCTTGTTGAATCAAGTGTAAAAGGTTTTGAATATAAGAATGAAGTGTCGCTTGGGATTGAACCATCAAGTGAGTAGTATATTTTTGATTGGTCGGTATTTGATAATTGTACTGTTACACTATTATTAAAAAAGTTTCCACTTGGTTGAATTTCTGGTTCTGATGCAATTTCTGAAAAACCAGGTTGATCATTGACTTGCCCAGGAGTTGGATTTGTAAAATATTGCCAACTCGATGCTCCATCCGGATAACGACCAAATGAAGCATCTGTTTCAATAATAGGTAATATAACTGAATCTATTATTTCTCCTAAATTATTTGACAGATAAAGTGTTTCATTATCTGATAGCTTAAAATTTGTATGCATTAACGGTAATAGATCTGCTATTTGCTCATTAATTCCTCCTGGAGATAACGGTGGATCTTTTAAGCCTAATGTTAAATAAGGAATAATTGTAATATCATCATCACCAACTTCTGCTGGAAAAACTTCAATAGCAAATAAATTTTCGCCATTCAGAATTAAAGTACCGGAAAGATCAGTAGTACACAATTCCGGCTGACCGCCTTGATATATTTTTGCTTCGTGATGTTTATCCGCAAAAGCTTTGTAAGGAGTATCTTCACGAAATTTACCTATATTTCTTCTTGCTACTTCAACACCGTTTAAATATGCAATGAATGCATCATCATAATCAATATGCAGTAAAATTGAGTTGAGAGAATTAATATCATCAATTGCAAATTTTTTCCGGAGATAAAGTGTATTGCATGGTGATATCACTGTTGAATCGTCATCATCTCCATACCCAATACTTGTTGAACCCATTTCCCAACCGCTGTCATCAAAATCAAGCTTCTTCCAATCGTCTGGCGGAGGAGCTGCTAATCTTCTTCTATATTTCCATACATCAACCCATTTTATGACCGTATTCCAATAAGGTCCATCAATATACTGATCTTTTCCAGAAGCAAATATTAGCAGATGTTCATTTGCATCAATTATATAGCTTGGAATTATCCAACGTTGTAAATTATTTTTACTATCAGATAAATAATACCCGGTTAAATCAATTTGATTAGAACTATTGTTAAAAATCTCAATCCAATCTGGAGTAGATTCATCTTCATCATAAATTGAATTAGCATTTGAAGTCATTACTTCGTTAATTACTATTTGGGAAAATGATGTGGAAAGAAATAAAAGGTGAATAAGTAATATTAAGGTTAATTTGTTTGTATACATTTAAACCTCCAAATGAATAAAAGTTCAGTATCATTATAAGATCTTAGAAGGTAGATTTCTCCGACAATCATCCCAATTAATAGCAATATTGTTTCATTTAATGGGAATTGCCAAGAAAATCAAAATCTCTATTCAAATAATGAAATTTTAGATTTCATCTGGAGATTCTTGCAAGAAGTGTAATATATTAGAGGTGAAAAATTTGAAGACAAGTTTCAAAATGCTTCTCACAAGAAAAGCATAATTGTATTTTAATATAAGCCCTTTATATTCATAAATCAATGATTAAATTGTATAAATACAAAATCTAACCATTTATTGAATATTTAATATGAATTATATCAATACTTTAGGTCAGTTAAAGCTGTTTAATAAATGAATTTATATTTTGCTATTATCAATATTTTTTTTATTCACTGATAAATTAATCAATATAATAAATTGAAAATTTGCTTTTTCTCTTTTCCATCAAATAATTTCTTTTTCCAATCTGAATAAAGGTTCTTATTAATTTTTTTTTCTGCGAGTTGTATTAATGGAATAATTGAATCAATATCAATTTTTTGAATTTGCTCATATTTCCACTCATCCATATTTAAAGTGAAAGGTAAAATATAATCTAAAGCTTTAGCAAGTGAACCTCCTTTTGGATTTTCATAGTTCCATAAATCAACCTCAACATGTTCTCCCAAATAAGCAAGGAGAAATAAGGCATTGAGATTAAATACGCTATAGCTCCATGACTTTGTACGTTCCAGTTCAAGTGGCTGTTTACCATCCGATTCAATATGGAGATCTATTCTTTTTGTTTTTGCTCTTTCAATAATTTTCCTAGCCAAGTCATCTTTTCCAAGGAATAATGAAACTGAAGCAGTCTGAACATCATACCATGAACCGTGATTATTCTCCCAATTTAATTCGTCAATTCCATATTGACTTGTTGTAAGCCAATTAAGATATTCATCAAACCACGTATAAATTTTTTCATCATCCATTTCAGTCCATGAATTAGAAGTCTCCAAAATTTTAATTGCATCAATTATTTTATAAATTGAAGACAATTCAATAATACCAATTCCTCTGCCGGTACATATTCCAGGAATGCCTTGAGCGTAATTTAAATTAGGGTTCATTTTAGTAGAATCATTTATATACCATATTCTTAGAAGTTGTGATGCTTTACTTGAATATTTTGATTCACCAGTTATATAATATGCTAAAGATAAAGTGTATACTGCATCTGTCATTTTTCTTTCATTAGCATGATCTGTTATTTGATTAATCTCAGGATTTCGTTCGCCATCTTTTCTAATATAAGGCAATCCATTTTCTGTATCAGGATTAGGCCACCAATAAGGTCCCATACTCATATAATCATGTTTATCCTCACTGGGCGGTATAGGCGATTTATCTATTACTGAAACAGGTTTCATTGTTAGTAAATCATCAGCTTTATTTATTAGCAGTTGAAATGCTTCATTTTCTTCTAATTTTTTATTAAGATAAGAATTATGAAGTTCAATTAACTTTTCCGAATTAATGGAATAAGTTTTTAATGAATTTGAATTACTATCAACAAAGTAGAAATTGAATGATACAAAAAACAAAAATGAATTTAGAATATTAATAATGTACATAGTTGATAAATTATATATTAAATAGCTCTAGGAATTTTACTCATTAAAAATAATTATAAAGTGATTAAGTTTACTTTTTTCTTTTCCTCATGTCCGCCATTTTATTTCACTTCATATTTATTCATTGTCAATATTTCTAGGTAAATCATATGATCTTTACCACCCAATAACGTACAAATAATTAAGCAACTTTTCTTGAAATTGAGTTATTTTCATATTCAACTGGAGTAAAATAATCAATTGAAGAGTGTATTCTTTGCCTATTGTAATAAATTTCTATATAGACAAACACCTTCATTTTAGCCTCTTCTCTGGTTTGAAAATTTTCATGTATTACTAGCTCAGTTTTTAATGTATGAAAAAAACTTTCCATTACAGCATTATCATAACAATTTCCTTTTCTACTTACTCATCGATTGGATTATTCCATTTGTAGCCAATAGATCCCTTACTACTTTTGATGCATATTGACTTCCTTGAGCCGAATGAAATATTATTCCCGCATTTTTTCCTCTTTGGATTAAGCCACTTATAATTGCTGTTGTTACCAATGAACTGTTTTGTCTTTCAGATATTTGCCATCCGACAATCATTCGTGAATATAAATCCAGAATTAATGGTTTGTATCCAATTTGAGTTAAGATTGCTGCCGCAAATACGGCTCCATCAAAACAATGAGCTTTTTGATCTTTTAAAACACGCAAGGGACAGCGATAAATTGTATTACTGTTATAAGGAATAGAATCAAGAAATTTTTGAATTTTTTGAGGAGAATTTAACTTTGTTATTCTGGATTGTTCACTTTTATTAATAGCTTTAATTCGTGGTATAGTCCGAATCATGTATTTACCCAACAATAAATAACTAAGCAAATTTAAGCAAAACTTTGCTCACACATAAATAAATCTTAATGAGTTAAACATGGAACAGAATTTTAGAATTAATTTTATTAAGAATTTTGAGAGTTTAAGAATAGCTGAGTATCTCAAAAGATTTGATTTTAATAAACTTATTTACATTCTCATTATATTTTGTAAATTTATGGAATAATATTATTAATAAGTTTAACTACAAAGTTTAATAATTGTGTTCAAATTACTTTCTTCTAATCAAAATTAAAGTAAATAGAACGGAAAGAATTTACTGAATTAATGGAAAAAACTAGAATAAGGCGACTTGCAGCAATTATGTTTGCTGATATTGTAGGATACACAAAGCTTATGCAAAATGATGAAGCAGAAGCTGTAAGGGTTAGAAAAAAGCATCGCAAGGTTTTTAATGAGCAGCACAAATATTTTAATGGAGAAATAATACAATACTATGGAGATGGTGTCTTAAGTCTTTTTTCAAGTGCAATTGATGCTGTAAAATGTTCAATTGAGATTCAAAAAAAAATGAAAAAAGGAAATCCGGAAGTTCCCTTACGGATTGGTATTCATCTAGGTGATATTGTTTATAATGAAACAGAAGTTTATGGCGACGGAGTAAACTATGCTTCACGAATTGAGAGTTTGGGAATAAAAGGAGCTATTCTATTATCAAAAAAAGTTAATGATGAATTAAAAAATCATAAAGAGATCTCCACTATATTTTTAGGGAATTTTAATTTAAAAAATATATCTGAACCGGCAAAAATATACTGTATTACAAACGAAGGTATAACAGTTCCCTCTCCCACTCAAATAATAAATTCTGAAAAAAACGAAGAAAATACAATTGCAGTTCTCCCCTTTGTAAATATGAGCTCAAGTAAAGAGAATGAATATTTTTGCGATGGGATAACCGAAGAAATTATTAACGCTCTTGCAAAAATTGAAGGATTAAAAGTTACTTCAAGAACATCTTCATTTTTTTTCAAAGATAAAAATATTTCAATAAGTCTTATTGGTGAAAAATTAAATGTTTCAACAATATTAGAGGGCAGCATTCGTTTATCCGGAAATAAAATGCGAATTACTGCCCAGTTAATTGAAGTTAAAAATGATTTTCATTATTGGTCAGAAACTTGGGATAGAAAACTTGATAACATATTTGAACTTCAAGATGAGATTAGTTTGTTAATTGCAGATAAAATTAGAGAGCATTCCGGTCACATTCAAATTCAAGATCATTTGGTTGAAAAACAAACTGATAATTTAGATACTTATGATTATTTCTTAAAAGGCAAATATCATTTTAGAAAATGGAATCCGACCGATGTACAATTAGCAATTTCGTATTATAATAAGGCAATTGCTATAGATCCTGAACATGCTGAGTCTTATCTTGGATTAAGCGATGCTTATGGATTTTTGGCGACAACCGGTTTTTTGGCTTATGAAGATGCATGGAAAAAAGCTATTGAATATGCTAACATCGCTCTTAGTATAAATAATAATTTGGCTGAACTTTATTACCAACTTGCGAATATTAAATTTTTCGTTGAGTCTGATTATAGTGCCTCATTTGAAAATGCAACTAAAGCTATTGAAATAAAACAAAACAATGTTGAGGCACATCAATTTTTGTCATTCCTATATATAATTGCAGGCAATCAAAAGAAATCTCTTGAACATCTGCAAATTGCACTTACAATTGATCCTTTATCGCAAGAAACTCTTTTTTACAGTGCCTTTTATAATTTCATGATAAAAGATTACTCAAAGGCAAATAAACAATTAGATTCTTGCATTCAGCAAAATCCTAAAAATATTCCTGCACATTCCGTAAAGTGCTACATACTAATAGATGAAGGAAAAATTGATGAAGCAATAAATTATTATGATCATAAAATGCAAAAAGAGATTGTAATTTTAGAAGATAAAATTGGAATTACTGCACTAGCTTTAACAAAAAATAATGAGTACGAAAAAGCTAAAAATCTACTCAATAAATTGATTAAAGAATTTAATAATACACCAACTGCAAAAATATTTTATTATTTTTTTTATGCTATTAAAGGAGAGAGTAAAAATGCACTAAGCTGGGCTGAAAGTTTATTAAAAACCAACTATTCTTTATTATTATTGCACTTTAATAATCCACTGGCAACATCTGTTAAGAAAGATCCTTACTACGAAAAATTTAAGTCTAAGTTATATCCAATTTCAAAATTATGTACTAAAAAGAAGAATAAGAAAAAATTATTAGATCAAAAAACAATTCGGACTTATAAAAATAAATTACTAGACTTTATAAAATTAGAAAAGCCCTATCTCGATCCAAAACTTTCTTTACGTTCTTTAGCAGAAATGATAAATATTCATCCAAATCAACTTTCTTGGTTACTAAATGAAAGCATAGGTAAAAATTTTACCGATTTCATTAACCATTACAGAATTGAGACTTTTAAAGAATTAGCAACTGAACCAAAAAATGCTCACATTTCATTAATAGGCTTGGCTTATGATAGTGGATTCAATTCTAAAACTGCTTTTAACACATACTTTAAAAAAGAAGTGGGATTAACTCCAAAAGAATTTTTGAAAAACCTACAATAAATACTCAAATACTAATAGGTTCCGATTTATAAATACGAACGATAATTTTAATTCAATCAGATATCTTTACATCACTCAAAAAATATAAATTAGCTTAATTAGTTTATTAATTTAAAAAATTCGCATTTTAGTTAATTATAGATTTTTTGAGCTCAATAAAAATACTTACACTTAAAATTAAATTTTATAATCATTAACTTAGATCATAAACTGAATTATTTGTTAAGACGTTAGATCCATATTACAATAAAGCAAAAAGTCTTAATAGTTAGGAGAAAAAATGAAAGCAATAGTTCAAGAAAAATATGGTAACCCAGATGTGTTACATTATAAAGAAGTAGAAAAACCTAAACCAAAAGAAAATGAAATATTAATTAAAATTTATTCATCTTCTGTAACTGCGGCACATTGTGCAATGAGAAAAGGCAAACCTATTTTTGGGCGTTTAGTGATAGGATTAACTAAACCAAAATTTTCTATACCCGGGACAGACCTTGCCGGAGAAATAGTTGAAGTTGGTAAGGATGTTAATAAATTTAAAGTAGGTGATCAAATAATAGCTGCAACGGATGCGGGAGGAGGATGCTATGCAGAATATATATCCCTTTCTGAATATGATGTTATAATTGCTAAACCTAATAATATGAATTTTGATGAAGCTGCTGCAATTATTGAAGGTGCTACAACAGCTCTTTCATTTTTAAGAGATTCAGCGAAAATTACAATTGGTAAAAAAATTTTAATAAATGGTGCTTCCGGTAGTATTGGAACAGCAGCAGTACAACTGGCAAAATATTTTGGAGCTGAAGTTACAGCTGTTTGCAGTTCTAATAATATTGATTTAGTAAAATCGATTGGAGCCGATTACACGATAGATTATACAAAAGAAAATTTTAATAATGATAAAAAGAAATATGATATAATTTTTGATACTGTAGGAAAGTTAACATTTAAAGAAAGTAAAAATTCTCTTACTCAAAACGGAATATTTCTTTCACCAGTTTTAAGAATTTCAATATTATTGCAAATGTTAATCAGCTCAAAATTTAGCAAAAGAAAAGTAATCTTTTCAGCGACCGGTTTAAGAAAACCAAACCAAAAAATAAAAGATCTAATTTTTCTTAAAGAGCTGATAGAAAATAATAAATTAGTAACGGTTTTAGATAAAAAATATAAACTAGAAGAAACAACTAAGGCCCATGAATATGTTGAGAAAGGGCACAAAAGAGGCAATGTTGTTTTAGCCATAGCATGAGTCTGAGAAAGTTATTTGTTAGTAAAATAAATCGTATTTATAGGTTTTGAAATCAAAAATTTATTGAAGAGGAAATATGAAATTTATTAAGTGGTTGTTATTTAGTTTTATAACTCTATTAATAATTCTATCACTTTTTATATTTATTGTTTTTAAGATTGAGGAAAGTAAAACTTCTTATTTGAAACTTAGTGACAATCCAAGTTTAAAAATAAACACGTATACAATTAAAAACGTCAATATTATTCCAATGAATGTAGATACAGTTTTTGTGAAAATGAACATAGAAATTGTTGATGGAGTAATTAAAAGAATGAGTAAAGAATTAAATGGAACAGAAAAAAATATAATTGATGCTAAGGGAAAATATTTAACTCCCGGATTAATTGACATGCACATTCATTTATGGGATAGATTTGAACTTGGTCTTTATTTGGCTAATGGTGTCACAACTGTAAGAAATTTATGGGGTATGCCAATGCACTTAAGAATAAAAAATGAAATAGATAATGACGAAATGCTTTCCCCTTTATTTATTACATCTAGTCCCAAGTTAACCGGAGCTGAATTTATTGGTGATGATAATTTAAATTTGTATTCACCGGATGAAGCACGAGAAAAGGTTATAAAATATGAAGAGGATGGATACGATTTTATAAAATCTTACTATGGATTAACAAGAGATATCTATGATGCAATAATTGACCAAGCAATAAAAAGTAATATTTCCATAGTAGCTCATCCTTCTCAAAAAGTTCCTTTTGCATACCATTTCAATCCTCAAATAGTATCTATTGAACACGCAGAAGATATTGTTCAAGAAGCATTAAATTTTCAATTAGACTCAGTAAAGCTAGATCAAGTTGTTAAAGATTTTAGTAAATCAAATATTTCTTTTTGTCCAACATTAATGGCATTTTATAATATTTACAGAATGATAAAAGATGAAGACATATTATCGACCAAATCTGCATTAATGATGAATCCCCTAATTCAATCAACTGATAGTCGGGATCAATTTGATAGATGGCAAAATAGTAAAGCGAACGATTCAAATATTCCTATACACATAAAGAAACAGCATGATTTTCATCTTAGAATTGTTAAACAATTTAATGATGCCGGAATAAATATCATTTGTGGAACAGATGCAGGTATTGGTATTACAGTTCCAGGACAATCAATTCATGAAGAATTAGCTTTTTATAAAGAAGCAGGATTAAACAATTATGATGTTCTAAAAACAGCAACAATTAATGCGTCAAAAGTGCACAAACAATTGAATAATTTAGGCAGTATTGAAAAAGGAAAAATTGCTAACCTCATTCTAACTTCAGATAATCCGCTTGAAAACTTAACTGTATTAAAACATCCCGAATGGGTAATGGTTAAAGGAAGAATAATAAATAAAAAATATTTGAATGAATTTGTAATTAATGCAAATGAACGCAGTAACTTATTAATTACAGCACTTAGATATTTAGAATACTTGGTAATTGAGAGATCTTTGTGACTACTTAATTTAAGTATATATCTGGTATTTGAAAATTGTCTTATTCTCAGATTTTAATTAATAAATAAACAAGCAATAAAGCATGAACTCTTCTTCAAAATGCAATTGGTGGTTATTTTGTTGATAGGAGTTGAGAAAAATTAAATTTTGGAGGTGTTTTATTAAGACGCTAGAAATGAAATGTTGCTTACATTCACCTAGAAAAACTTTTGCGACAAAAATTGTAAATAATGATACTTCTGTGTTTGATGCGATGAAATTATTAAGGCATAAAAAAGTCGATACAACCATTAAGTATTACACTTCTGCAGATTTAAGGAGATTGGGAAATGAAGCTAATAAAGTTTTTAGAGGAAATTATTTTCACAATCTCAACCAACCTAAATTAAAAGCTCAACAAACCTTGAAAGTCATCAATCTCAGTAAGTAAATATTTCACTTTATCTTAAAGGTAATGTAAATTGTGTGCAATTTTAACTACCCTATTAACTACCCTAACAAATATTTTAATAATCTTTAAAACAAAAAAGCCTTCTAAGTTATTGTCTTAGAAGGCTTTATGTTTGTGGGAGCTATAGGATTCGAACCTATGACCCCCTGCTTGTAAGGCAGGTGCTCTGAACCAACTGAGCTAAGCTCCCGCTTCAATCAAATTTTTAGAGCCATAAATTTATACTAATTTTACTTCTTTTGCAAATATTATTTTCGAGCGAGCGACGGGATTCGAACCCGCGACATTCAGCTTGGGAAGCTGACACTCTACCATCTGAGTTACACTCGCAAGTGCTAGTGTCCCTTGATTTTAAAATATACTTCGTACATTTCCATTATTTCATTTTTAAAATCTTTTGCATCAATACATGAATCTGATACTTTAAGTTGACATCCTTTTGCAGCGGGATTAATTTCGAAATGTGTATTTGCTGCAACTACATCACTGCAAATTTTCAGATTATCATCACTGTTAAGTTTTTTAAGAAACCGCTTAATAGTTGTTGATGATTTTAATGGAGATTTTTTAATCCAATCCTGTAAATGGTGAGCAGTAGATATAAAATTAAATAAATGATCTCCATCAATTACAACATCAAGTTTTTCAGAATCTCTGCATAGTTTTTCATAAAGATGGCGAGGTGTTTGGAAATTATATGTTTGTGCCATATCTTTTCCTTTTAAATTATGATTGGTATAATGCCAATTGCACGCATTAAACTAACAATTAGTTGTTATAAAATCAAAAGAATTCTTATTAAGAAATGAAAAAAGTTGAAAATAAAAATGAATTAAGTATATTAATTGGTTTCTCATTCGTTGCATTGCTTTTCTGGGATTCAATAATAGTTTATCCTATTAAATTTTTTATTGTACTTATTCATGAAATAAACCATGGATTAATGGCAATTTTAACTGGCGGATCTATACATTCAATAATTATAACTTCAAATCTTTCAGGAATAACAAATACCATTCAAGGAAATGCAATTTTTATTGCATCTGCAGGTTACCTTGGAAGTTTAGTGTGGGGATTACTATTAGTTATTTCAGCAAATAAAGAAAAACTACAGTTATACTTGTGTACAATAATATCTACCATAATTTTTATTGTTGCAGTCAACATTATTGAAGATGGCTTTTTTACTTTTCTGAGTATTATATTTTCTTTAATATTTTTTATTCTTCCCCGATATGTTAACAAAAAAATTACACCTTATATATTAAAGTTTTTAGGGATTGTTAGTTGTTTGTACGTTATTGCTGATATAAAACAAGATTTGCTAACTTCAAGCATTAGAGAAACAGATACGCAGATACTTGAATATTTAACAGGATTACCTGCTATTTTAATTGGATTACTATGGTTTATAATTTCGATTGCTCTTCTATTTCTTGTTTTAAAGCAAAGTTATTTTAGTAAAAATTAAGATTATAATATGTGTGGTTCTTTTACAAATTTTAATATAAGTAGACCGGCAATAAAAAATATTGCAACAGATAAAATTGCAAATCTTTGATCCCCGGATAAGAAACTAACAAAACCGAAAACTAAAGGTCCTACAATTGCTGAACTTTTTCCGAATAAAGAATAGAAACCGAAAAATTCTGTTTTCTTTTCAGTAGGCGTAAGTTTAGACATTAAACTTCTACTTGTTGATTGAGTGGCACCCATCACACTTCCGGCTAATAATCCGACAAAATAAAAACTTAAAATCATTATATCTCTTGTTGCTATTTCCATTTTTTCAGAAATAACTTTCACAATAAAATTACTTTCACTACTTGTTAAATAGGCAATTATTACTGTAAAAATCCAAATAATTAATGATATTGAAATAGCTTTTTTTTGACCAATAGAATCTGAAATAATACCAAAAATTACTGAACCCAAAATTGCTGTCGTTTGAACTAAAATAAAGAAAACTATTAACTGCTCCATTGAAAAGTTCAAAGTTGTTGATGCATAGTTACCTGCAAAGAATATAACAGTATTTACTCCTTCTATGTAAAAGAAAAAAGCTAAAAGAAATAATGCTAAATTTTTATACTGTCTTAAATGTGTAATTGTTGTCAGTACACGATCTAAACCAATTTTTATATAAGATTGATTTTTCGATTTATCTTTTCTTGTATCATTTAAGAAAATAAATAATGGAATACTGAAAACTAGAAAGAAAACGGCTGCCAGAGGAAAAGTCTCTTTTATCATTTCACTTTGAATTAATGGAAACGCTATTGCTAAAACTACTAACGATCCAATGTAACCCATTCCAAATCCATAACCGCTAACTCTTCCGTAATTTTTTTCAGTTGCTATTTCAGGTAAAAATGAATCGTAAAAAACTAATCCGGCTTCAAAACCAATATTAGCTAAAATAAAAAGGAATAATGCAATGTAGATATCACCACTTCCCGTAAAATAAAGCATTGATGTTGGGATTATACACATTAAAGTAAAAAGTAATAGAAATCTTTTTTTGCCAGCAGAATAATCTGATATTGCTCCTAAAATTGGAGCAATAATTGCAGTTATAAACATTGAAATACTAATGCCCAAACTCCAAAATAAATCGCCAATTGGTTGACCATCGGCAATAGTATTCTTAAAATAGACAGCAAAAATAAATGTTACGACAACAATTGAATATGATGTGTTAGCAAAATCGTAGAGTGTCCAAACAAATATTTTAAATTTGCTTTGATTGGGTTGTTCAATTTGCTTGTTTTGGGAGGGAATTTTCAATCAGTCCTCTTCCTACCTTTTTAATTTTGCCTTCTTTTTTCAGATCAAGAAGTATTGCATCTAAAATACCATTTATAAATTTACCACTTTTAGCAGTACTGTATTCCTTTGCAATTTCTATTGTTTCGTTTATAGTAACTTTCGGAGGAATATCTACCGCAAACATTAGTTCGCCAATTCCAATTTTAAGAAGGAGCTTATCGAGAACAGCTATTCTTGTTACATCCCAATTGACAAGTCTTTTTTCAATTTTATCTTCAATTTCTTTTCTTTCTGCTAAAACAAAATTTATTAAGCCGGTACAAAATTCTTTATCTTCTTTTACTGTAATATCCTGCAGTTGATCCTCAATAATTTCAGAAAGACCACCGCCATTCATTTCATAAGCATATAATATTTGTAAAACTTTTTCTCTTAACTTTCTTCTTTTTGATTTCATGTTTGCCCAGACTTTTTATTTATTTTTGCTTGAATAGATTTTTCTAATACCGCCAATTTGCAATAATCTTTCTTCAGCAATTTTGTTTGAAGCTTTATGTGTTGGAATATTTTCTTCTTGAGAAATTTTAATTACTCTTGTCAAAATATCATATATGCTATCAGCGTGTTTTAAAGCCCTATCTTGTCTATATCCTTCCAACTCATTTGATACATTCATTAATCCGCCAGCATTTATAACATAATCAGGTGCATACAAGATATCTTTATCCAATAACATTTTACCATGTTTGTCTTCATTTTGCAACTGATTATTTGCTGAGCCAGCAATTATTTCACATTTCATTTTAGGAATTGTGTTATCGTTTAGTATTGCGCCCAATGCACATGGTGAAAAAATATCTGCTTCATTATTGTATATATCTTTTGGATCAACAACATCAGCTTTAACTGAATTTAAAACTTTATTTATTTTTTCTTCTGAAATATCGCTAATAATTAGTTCAGCATTGTCATTATAAAGGTGCTCGCATAAATGCTGAGCAACTTGACCAGCTCCCTGAATAACAATTTTTTTATTTTCTAACGAATCATTTCCCCATTTGGCCTTTGCACAGGCTTTCATTCCAACGTATACACCATAAGCAGTAACCGGAGCAGGATCTCCAGAACCGCCCAATGCTTTGGAAATTCCAGTTACATATTTTGTTTCCATTCTTACATATTCCATATCCTTTACAGTAGTACCTACATCTTCAGCTGTGATGTATCTTCCTCCTAATCCATCAATAAATTTTCCAAAAGTTCTGAATAATAATTCACTTTTCTGTTTGGAAGAATCACCGATAATTACTGCATTTCCCCCTCCAAAATTTAATCCCGCTATTGATGATTTGTAAGTCATACCTCTTGCTAATCTTAGTACATCTTCAACAGCTTCTTCAACACTTGTATACTTCCACATTCTTGTTCCTCCAATTGCCGGCCCAAGAGTTGTATCATGAATTGCAATAACTGCTTTTAATCCTGATTCTTTATTTGAACAAAAAACTAATTGCTCATGTCCAAACTCTTCCATCAAATCAAAATTTAACATTTATAAACTCCATATATTTTGTAACACTAAATTGCAAAAAACCAAAAAAGAACCAAACCTACACTTTCTCTAAGTCTGTAATATAACGATTTCTGAAAATTTAATTTGTATTTTGAAGAAATTACATTTGCATTAAGATTATAAAAGTCTGCCATATCTTCAATTCGTTTTAAGTGAAAATCATCAGAAATAAATAAAAAATTTGAAGATGAATTAGAAAAATTATTTTTTATAAATCTTATTTGCTCATTTGTAGTTGAAGTGGCCTCTTCAATTAAAATATCATCAGGATTAATATTGTAATTTTCCACTAAGTAATTATAAGCAGCTTTCGCTTCGCTTAATTCACCTGGAGCGTTACCACCGGTTAGGTGAATATTTTTTATAACTCTATTTAAATAAAGCTCTGCACCTTTTTCAATTCTGCCAATAAAAATTGGACTTGGTTTATCTCCGCTCCAGACTGCAGCCCCTAAAATAATCCCATAATCAAATTTGTTTTCCTTACTAAAAATTACAACATCTTCAACTAAAAAAGTTTTAACAAATGCAGCTGATATTAAAATAATAATAGAAATAATTACAGCAATTGAAGAATAAAAATAAGCTAAATAATTATTCCCTAAATAGATAAACCAAAGCGTAAACAATACAAACAAAAATAAAGTCTGATTTACTACTAAAAAAATGACCGGTATAATTTTTTTTATTGGATAACCCAAAAAGTAACTATTACTAAATTCAAAATTTACAAGTGTAATTATTATAACCAGTACTAATGGAATTATGTAAATAACGGAAAGGAAAGCCAAAAAATTTATATGTCCCGAGTTATTTTTTTTACCGGAAAAAATAAGTAACCCATTGCCAATAATAAAAAGAAGTATTTGAAATACACTTATAAAATTCCCAATCTTTAAAAAATTAATATCAGCAAAAGATAATTGATTTGAATAATATTTTATAAACGTTAACAGGATAAAATTTAATATCCCAAGAAGTAAAATTAACCAGATTTGCTTTTTAGAATTCATTAAGAGTATGGGAATAAATTGATATACATATTTTTATTTTCAATATTTGATATTATTTCTGAATCGACATTAAATACTTCATTAATATTATTTTTTGTAAGAACTTCATTTGGAATACCATCATAAAGAATTTTACCAAATTTCATTAATACAGCTCTATTACTGTACCGTAAAGAAAGATTAAAATCATGCGAAATAAAAACAACTGTAAGTTTTTTATCAATATTATAATTTTTTAATAAATTAAAAATACTTATTTGATGTTTAATATCAAGATGTGCATTTGGTTCATCTAAAAAAAGAATTTTGGGCTTCTGTACCAATGCACGCGCAATTAAAGCTCGCTGGGCTTCTCCACCGGAAACTTCGTTTATTCCTTTATTTCTTAAATGATAAATTTCTAATTTATGCAATATCTCAAAAACTAAATCCTGATCAGACTTATCTTCAATTCCCCAAAAATTAAGATAAGGTGATCTGCCCATCATTACAATTTCATAAACAGAATAAGGAAACTGAGTGTTGTTATTTTGAGGCACGTAGGCAATATTTTTTGCAAATTCTTTTCTAGAATATTCTGTATAATTTTTACCAAATAAGGAAGCTTCGCCTATTGAAGGATTATATATATTTGAAATAATTTTTATTAATGTTGACTTACCTGCACCATTTGGCCCTAAAATTGATATAAAATCACCTTGAGATATTGCAAGATTAAGCTCATGAATTTTAAAACTTTTTTCATGAGCATCACTTTGAAAATTGAACGAAATATTTTTAAGATTAATTATCTGCATAAAAAATTAAATGAAAGTTTAAAGATATGAATTTTACTTGAGGAATTCTTATTCAAGATTATTAAAGCGTCCCGAAAGACGCATTATTTATTTTAATCTAAATGAAATAGGTATTGTAATTTTTACTTTTACTGGCCGCTCTCTTTGAAAACCTGGTTTAAATTTAGTATTTAATACAGCTTCTAAAGCTGTTTCATCACAAGATGCTCCAATACCTTTTGTTATTTCAGCTTTTTTCACATCACCTTTTTCATCAACAAATGCGGTTATAAACACTTTTCCTTGTATTCCTGCTCTTTTAGCAATTTCCGGATAAATAATTTTTTGTTGAATTGCCTGAATTCCACCGATTGGCTCGGGCATTATTTCTGCAATTGGAATAAAAATGTCAAACTCTTCTGAGTTGTCCTCTTCAAATAATAATTGCGGTTTGGTCATGTTTGCATCATAATCAATTTCTGTATTATTAATTTCTATATCGGTTAATTGATCATCAATCGGAGCCTCTATAGGTATTGGAGGTTTTGGCGGCGTAGGAGGTTTTAAATTATCGTGAGTACTTATAATATCATCTACTTCAATTAACTCTTGAAAAAATTCCATTTGCTGTGTTTGAGTTTTAATATTTGGAAAATATCTAAATGCTCCAATAATTAATATTAGTGCAAATACTAGACTTACTTCAAATACTTTTTGATATTTTAGTTTGATATTAAACTTAGGATTCTTGGGTGGCATATTGTACCTCCATTTAGGTGAGAGTTACAATATTCAACAATTTCGAAAATTTTTTGTTTCAAATTTTCAGGTTAAAAGTTTTAAAATTTAGGGTAAAAAAAAAGCGCCATTTCGGCGCTTTAAAAATTAGTTCAATTTGAAAAGAATTGGAATTGAAACCTGAACCCTTACAGGTTTACCTCTTTGCTTACCAGGTTTGAATTTAGTTTTTAATACAGCATCAACTGCTGCTTCATCACAACCTGCTCCTATTCCTTTTATAACTTCAGCTTTTTTAACAGCTCCGCTTTCATCAACAAATGCTTTAACATATACTCTACCTTGAACGCCTGCTCTTTTTGCAATTTCAGGATAAACTATTCGCTGTTGTATTCCTTGAATTCCACCAATTGGTTCCGGCATTTCTTCTACTGCTACGAAGAATTCAACTGGAATTTCTTCTTCCTCTTCAACAGGTGGAGGCGGTGCGGCTATTTCAGCTTCCATATCAATTTCTGTATCTTCAATTTCAATATCTTCTAACTCTTCGTCAGCAGGAGCTTCAATAGGAATTGGCGGTTTTGGCGGAGGCGGAGGTGCTGTTTCTTGTTTTGTAATTTCAACATCTTCCATTTCCACTAATTCTTGAACTGCTTCTGCTCCTAAACTTTCACTTTCAAATCTTGGGAAAAACTTAAAAGCTAATATTAGAAGCAATAAAGCTAGGATAACACTAATTTCAAAAATTCTACGATATTTCAGTTTTAAATCAACTTTTGGATTTTTTGGTAAAGCCACTGCTTTGCTCCTTAAAATAAAAAAGATTATGTATTAATTAAATGTAATCTATAAAATCATTCCTTTATTGTCAATCAAGTTCTTTAGATTAAACAGCAAAAATATTATTTGGTTTCAAATGACGGCTTATTCTTTCTAATATTTTTGAGGAAAAAATTAGCTATAAATAGTCCAATTACTCCTCCTAATAAGTCAGCAAGCCAATCATAAAATTCAGCTGATCTATTTGGAACAAATATTTGATGAATTTCATCAATTAAACCATACAAAGAAATAACAATAAAAGTATACTTTAAAAAATATTTAGAAACACCTTCCCACTTTTCTTGAAAATAAAAGTTCAAACTAAGTAAAAATGCCAAACCTAAATAAGCTAGAAAATGTTTCAATTTATCACTTAATTCAAGTATATCACTAAAATTATCTGATGGTATACTAGTTCCAATAAACAGAATAATCCAGTAAATAATCAATGGAATTAGTAATACCCTAATTCTATTTGATTTTATATAATTATACAATAGATTTCCTTAAAAATTGAATGGTTTTGGGAAATTCATCAATAAGTTTTTGTGGAGTAATTCCAAACTCTGATTCATTTTTTTGAATTAGATCTGCTGTTAAACTGTGCAAATAAACTGCAGAAATTAATGATTTTTCAATATCTTCTTGTTGAGCAACAAATGAAGAAATAATTCCAGTTAAAACATCTCCACTTCCAAATTTAGCTAACCCTGAATTTCCTGCACTATTAATAAAAGCTTCTCCTTCAGGATTAAATATAACAGTAGGAGCACCTTTTAATACTAAAAATGAATTTGTCTCTTTTGTAAAATCTCTTCCTAGCTGTAATAAATTATTTTTTAATTCTTTGATATCAACGCTTATCAGATTAGCAAATTCTTGATGATGTGGAGTTAAAACACAATTACTTAAATCTATATTCTTATAGTTTTTATCGCTTAATGCAAAAATTGCATCTGCATCAATTATAAATTTCTTTTTCTTAAATTTCTTTAAAATAGTTAATATGCTATCAACGGTTTCAGATTCTCTGCCTAAACCTGGGCCAATCGCAATTGCATCAGCCCACTCAATATTTTTTTCAATCAGCTCAACATTTTTTAATCTCAAAAATCCTAAGTTCTCATCAGCGTACCCAGAAACAGTAGCAGAATTCATTTGATTCTGAGCAATACTTTTAATCGATTCCGGGAAGAATAATTTACCGGCACCAGTTCCGCTAATCATAGCTGAGTTCATTGTAAAAACTGCAGCACCTGGCATATTTGTAGATCCAGCAATAACAAATACTTTTCCTGCATTGTATTTATGCAAATCTGCTTTTTTTTGAGGTAAATGTATAAGTGCATCCTCCGGTTCAATCAAATAGTCATCTGTTTTAAGTGAACCAAAATAACATTCACCCATCCCTATTGAACCCTTTACAACTTTACCTGAAAACAGCTTTCCCTTTTCATAAAACAATCCGGTTTTTAACCCAGCCAAAGTAACAGTCAAATTTGAATTAAAAATTATATCTCCGCTTGCTTTATCAAGATTTAAACCGGTAGGAACATCTATTGATATTTTTAAAGCCGGTAAATCATTTAATTTTTCTACTATATGATTATAGGGCTCTTTTAGAGTACCAGTTGTTCCAGTTCCTAAAATGGCATCAACTATTACTTCACAATCTGCAATTTTATTAAGATTATTTTGGGATTGATAAAAAATCACATCCAATTCTGAATAATGATTAACAAAATTTTTTAGTACAATAAAATTGGTGAGCGCATCTCCCTTTAGGTCCCTTTCATCAGCAAGAGAGAGTACCTTCACTGAAAATCCAGAAATAATTAAATGGCGAGCAAGTGCAAATCCGTCTCCGCCATTATTCCCCTTGCCGCAGACTATTCCAAATCTGTAACTTTGATCCAAATAAGGATATTTCTCTAATATAGCATGAAAAATACTTTTAGCAGCATTTTCCATTAAAACTATACTAGGAATTTTTAATTCGTTTATTGCAAAACTATCCGCTGACCTTACCTGATCAGATGAAAATAAAGGTATCATTTAATAATTCTATTCAATAAATATTACATCATCATTTAATTCAGAGATTTCTAAAGTATGTTTTTCAATTGGATTTAATGATATTCGCCTGTGATTTTCAAAGTCAAACATATCATCTTCTTCATCAACAACAATAAGTTTAATTGTCTCATATTTGGAAACATCTTTTAGAATATCTTCATGATCAAAAAAATAGATTTCGGTAAAATCATCAAATTTTTCATAATATGCACCATCAGAAACCGGACTAAAATCGGTAATTATTTCATCATCAATTACAGCTTTTAAAATATCTGCAACAAATGGAAGAATAACCCTAGTTCCGTAATATAAACCAATTTTTTTCTCTTTAAGCGCTTTATCAATTGAATTCACTTTAACCTCCGTTAAAAAATACTAACCAAACTATAATAAATATCGGTATTAAAATTGGGATTGCAAATTTTATCAAATACGCAAAGAAACTTGGCATTTTAATACCTGAACGTTCACATATTGATTTAACCATAAAATTCGGACCATTTCCAATATATGTCATTGCTCCAAAAAATACTGCTGCAACTGAAATTGCTGATAAATAAATTGGATAATCAATAGAGAGTTGATGAACTTCATTTGCATTATTTATATCAAATCCAAATTTGCCCATTGCAGCACTTAAGAAATTTAGGTACGTAGGAGCATTATCCAAAAATCCGGAAAGTATACCAGTTGCCCAATAAAATATTCCTTGATTAAGCTGTTCACCTAATACTTGGGCTTCATATGCAATTAGTTGTAGAGCAGGAATCATTGTCGCAAAAATTCCGATAAATAAAAAAGCCACTTCTTTAATTGGTTCAAAATCAAATTCATTCGCTTTAAGAATTTCTTCATCTGCACCTTTGTAGGCAAAATAAACAACTGAAAACATTATTATTTCTCTTATACCAAAAGGTAATGGTGATAAGCTTGGAACCCAAGACATAACGGCCGGATCAAGGAATACTGAAATTAAAACAATTATTAAATACCCAATATTTTTTAATCCTTTAAATTCGATTTTGCCAGAATATTCGTCACTGTCTTCAGGCATATTCCTGGAATCAATTACATAAAATATAGCAAGAAGAAGTATTATTGTTGGCAGCCAAATGTACCAAATGTGACCAATAAACCAGAAGAATTCTATTCCGCGTAAGAATCCTAAAAACAAGGGCGGATCTCCAATTGGAGTTAATGCGCCTCCAATATTACTAACAAGAAAAATAAAAAATATTACTTGATAAGCCTTTATTCTTTTTCTGTTAATTTTAATAAATGGTCTAATCAGTAGCATGGAAGCTCCGGTAGTACCAATAATGTTTGCGATAACGGCACCAATAAATAATATTATCACATTTAACATTGGTGTAGATTTTTTATCTACCTTAATAAGAATTCCGCCGGAAGCAACAAACAACGATGCAAGTAATGCGATAAAAGATAAATATTCAGCAAGCGTATGAAGTAAACTATGTGTATCATGCAGCACTGCTAAATAATATGTGATTGTAATTAAACCTAAAAATATCGCAACTTTAGGATAATGATGCTCCCAAAAATGATGATAAAATAAAGGTCCGGTTGCAATCATTAAAAGTAAAATCACAAAGGGTATTACCATAAAAGTATCCGGTAAAGTATGAACTTCTCCGGAAGCAGCCAATAAGTTTGTTGGCAATTGTGTTAACAACACAAAAATAGAGTACAAAAAAGTTTTTTTCATAACTGTTTTACTTTTGTTTATGGAGTATTTCTGTATATCATTCTTGGAAATGGAATAGTTTCCCTAAGGTGATCAATTCCACAAATCCAAGTTACAGTTCTTTCTAATCCTAATCCAAAACCAGCATGCGGTACAGAACCAAATCTTCTTAAATCCAAATACCACTCAAAATATTTTTGAGGAAGATTATGTTCTTTAATTCTTTCTAAAAGAAAATCTAAATTATCTTCACGCTGACTTCCACCAATAATTTCACCATAACCTTCAGGTGCAATTACATCAACAGCTAATGCAACTTCAGGATTTTCCGGATCTCTTTTCATGTAAAATGCTTTAACTGCTGAAGGGTATCTATGTATCATTACCGGTTTATCATAATCTTCTGAAATTACAGTTTCGTCGGGTGCTCCAAAATCATCTCCCCAAGTAAATTCTCTGCCTTTTGATTTTAATACTTCTACGGCTTCTGTATATGAAATTCTTGGAAAAGGTCTTACAATTTTTTCCAGTTTGGAAATATCTCTCTCTAAAACTTCTAATTCAGGTCTGCAATCTTTTACAACAGTTTGAACTATATATTCAATAAATTCTTCGGCTAAATCCATATCATCATCTAAATCATAAAAAGCCATTTCAGGTTCAACCATCCAGAATTCAGTTAAATGTCGTCTGGTTTTTGATTTTTCAGCTCTGAATGTTGGGCCAAAAGTATAAACTTTACCTAAAGCCATTGCTCCAGCTTCTGCATATAATTGACCTGATTGTGTTAAATATGCTTTACCAAGATCAAAATAATCCATCTCAAATAAAGTTGATGTGCCTTCGGCAGCATTTGGAGTAATTATTGGGGGATCAAAAAGTGTAAAACCTCTTTCATCATAAAAATCCCTAATAGCTTTAACTATTCTGTGACGTATTTTCAGAATGGCAACTTGCTTTTTTGAACGAATCCATAAATGGCGATTGTCAATTAAGAATTCAATGCCATGTTCCTTTGGTGTTATTGGATATTCCACCGAATCACCAATCAGTTTAAGATCAGTTGCATCAAGCTCAAATCCGCCAACTGCTCTTGGTTCTTCTTTAACTTTACCGGTAATTTCAAAAGATGCTTCTTGTGAAACCGAATCAGCCAAAGCAAAAACTTCTTCACTTACATTTCCTTTAAAAACAATGCACTGTAAATATCCTGTTCCATCTCTTAAAATTAAAAACTTTACTTTTCCGCTTGATCTTTTATTAAAAAGCCAGCCTTTAAGCGTTACACTTTCTCCAACATGTTTGGATAAATCTTTAATATAAACGTGTGATAACATAATTTTACCGTATTTTAATCCATTTAAAATTTTATAAGATTAAGAAAAATAGCATCTTTTAAACTTAGTTTCATGCGGAAAATAAATTATTAACTAAAACTTTTAACTATTACTTTTTTATTATAAAACTCTTCAAAAAGTTGTTTTTTTCTGTCGATACTCCACAATTCAATTTCCAGATCTTCCAATTTATTTTCTACCTGAAAAACCACACTATTTTTATTTATTTCCACATTTATGTATTTGACTAAAAAATTATGGGTTCTGTCAAAAGCATCAGCAATACGCAAAATTGCAGAAAGTTTTTTTACAATAATTTTCCATTCAGCTGGCAAAAGCATGTATTCTTCATGCGAGTCTTTGGGATGACTTTTTCTATGATACCTTGCAATACAAGCAATTGTTCTAATTTCATTTTCGTTAAATCCCATAATTTCACTATTCACAATTATATATTGTGAGTGTTTATGATGTTTAGAATGTGAAATATGAAATCCAATATCGTGAAGTTTTGCAGCAGCAATTAAATATTCTTTATTTTCCTTTGGCAATTGATGCAATTCGTTTAGCTGATCAAAAATATTTTCCGATAAATGAGCAACATGAAAACAATGTTTGTAATCATAATTGCATGATTTAGCTAATTTTTCAACACTTTCATTTTTAATATCTTTTGTAAAAAGTTTTTTAACATTGGGAAATTCTTTGTAAACTGAATCAAAAATAATTCCCTCTCTTAATGCATAACCTGAAATTATAATTTCACTAAAATTTAATTGTTCAAAAATGGTAGAAAGTAAAATAACTCCGGCAGGAATTATATCTGCTCTTTTTGAATCAAGACCATTTATTTTTTTTCTTTCATCAACAGTTTTTCTTTTTAAAATGTTCTTTTCAACTTTTTTAAGATTTTCAAAATTAAAAGTGTAGTTATTTAAAATTGCTTCTGTTACTTTTTTCTCAAGCATAGCTTTAATCATCAATCCCGAAGCCATAATTGTTCCAGACGAACCAACCACGAGATCAATATTGAAATTCTTTATAATTTTTGAAATTGGGAATAAAACTCCTTCAACCCATTTTTTACAATTTTCAATTGATTCATTTGTAATAGAATAATTTTCAAAAAACATTTTTGTAAGACGGACTGCACCTAACTTCAAACTATTTGCATATAAAATTTTGCCTTTATATCCCACAACAAATTCGGTGCTTCCTCCACCAATATCAATACAAAGTACTTTTTTATTAAAAACTGGAACGGCCTGAAGAACGCCTTGATATATTAATCTTCCCTCTTCAACTCCGCTTATTACTGAAATGCTTATTCCAGTTTCATCTAAAACTTTTTGAATGAAATCAATTTTATTTGAAGCTTCCCTGACCGCACTTGTTGCAACAGCTTTAATTTCAGCATTATGAGATTTTGCAATTCCAGCAAACTTTTTAAGTGCACTTATTCCACGTTCAATTGCTTTGGGCTGAATATATTTTATATCTCCTGTGCTTCCTTCACTTAAACGTATTACTTCCTTTTCGTTATCAACTATTTCAAAATTTCCATTGTCAAATATTTCAACAATAACTAAATGAAATGAATTCGTACCAATATCTATTGCTGCAAGTTTCTTACTCATTTTATCTGCCTTTGGCTAATAATTCTAATGATAAATCATATACATTTTCAGAAGTAATATCATTAATTAGATCAGACCTTTTAAGAAATTTTTTATTAACTCCAATTGGTGCCCAGTTAAAAGGATTTGTAATTCCAAAAATAGAAATTTGCGGAATATCAAATAATCCGGCTAAGTGCATTATTGTAGAATCACAAGTAATTATTAAATCGCTAATTGAAAGGATTTCATATATTTCAGAGAAATTATTTTTATTAATGTAATGCAGAACTTTAATTTCCGATTCTAAAATTCTTTTGATTTCCGGCTCAATATTTTCTTCAATATAGAAAAAATAATAATTCCCTGTTGAAACTAAATTACTTATTAGCTTAACAAGATTTTCAGTGCTCCATTTATTTTTTAACTCTTCGGGCTCATTATTTATGATTATTATTTTTTTATTTTTCTCAATACTGTATTGGTCTAACAGCTTTTCTTTTTGTTGTGATTTAAGAATCTGATTTTTAATTTTTGAAACTTTTAATCCGGCTTTAACTAAAAATTCGTTTAAATATTCACTAATGTGAGAATCTGGTGAATTCTTCCATTTTAATGCAATTTTATTAGTGAAAGTAAATCCAAAAGGATTTTTTTCATCATCTAAATAAGATACTCCTATTTTTTGTGAAGAATTTGAGAGAGCTAAAATGAAATGGCTAAAAAATGAAAATTTTTCTATTGTTGGAATTATTACAGAAAAATAATCACGAGAAATAATTTGCCGAAAGTTTTTTAGAGTTAATATTTTATCATTTTTTTCTAATCCAATTGCATTAGAAAAGTAACTCAAATCGATATTTGTTAAAAATTTACTGCAAATTACTAAATGAATATTTGAATTTGGAAAGCTGTTTTTTATGTTTTCAAAAAAAATCTTACCTGATAAAATTACTCCTAAATTTTCATGCTGAAATAAAATTAGAACATTATTGTTTTTAAGTTCGACTGATTTTTGTGGTTTAATGCGGAGAAATATTTTAAGAATGAAAAGTAAAAAACTATAAATTACATTTAATTTAAACATGAATTACTGGTTTGTTGAGGAGGAATTTTCTTTGTCATCAATTTCTTCAAAATGAGCATCAATAATATCTTTTTTATCTATTTTTGATTCACCCTTTCTGGAATCGTGAACTTTATAATCAGTACTTTTCTGACTGGAGAAAAATACTTTTTTTACGTACTGTATACCTTTGTAAATTAAGTACCCAATCAATATATAATATATTAACTTTAACATATTTACACCTTTATTTTGGGATTAAAATATTCTATAAATCCTCTGTCTTCTCTAAATATTTGTCTAAATAGTTCATCAAAATCATCATCTCTGTTTACAAAATCTATATCAGTAGTGTTGACAATTAAAAGCGGTGTTGAATTATATTTAAAGAAAAAATTATTATAAGCTTCACTTAGTTCACGTATATAAGATCTTGATAAATTCTTTTCAATAGGTCTATTTCTTTTCTTGATATTATAGATTAAACGGTCAACGCTGGCTTGTAAAAATATTACTAAATCAAACTGTCGTAGATCTCTTTTTAATAATGGGAAAATACTTTCATATAATTTTAATTCCTCTCCAGATAAATTGAGATAAGCAAAAATTTGATCTTTGTCAAAAATGTAATCAGACACAACATGATCTGTAAATAAATCTTCTTGGTTAAATTGTTCTTGCTGTTTAAATCTGTTTATCAAAAAAAACATTTGAGTTTGAAATGCGTGGCGTTTCCTGTCATCATAAAATTTTTCTAAAAAAGGATTTTCCTCAAATTCTTCTAAAACAAGTTTTGCAGAAAGTTTTTCTGATATCTTCTTTGCTAATGTAGTTTTTCCGGCCCCAATAACTCCTTCAATTGCAATATATTTTGGACTTTCCAAAAAAATGACTCCTATTAAATTTTATTTAGTAAGATCAGAAATTTCTTTCTGCTTAAAATTGAAATTAATTTTATCAATAATATATTTATCATCTAACTTAGATAAAAATGATTTTAAACTTTTTTTCTCAACCGGATGTATCAAATTTTTATCAATTTCTAAAAGCGGAATTAATACAAAATCTCTGTTCAATAAATCTCTGTGAGGTATACAAATTTTCACATTTTTTATTATTTCATCACCAAAAAGTAAAATATCAATATCAATTTCACGTGGTCCCCAATTTTGTCTTTTTATTCTGCCAATTTCCTTTTCAATTGATTTTGTAAAAACAAATAATTCATCTAATGTAATTTCACTTAAAAATGAAAAGGCACAATTTATAAAATTTTCTTGCTCAATAATTCCATAAGGTTTTGTTTCATAAAGTGAAGAACAAGCAACATCTAAAAATCTTTCATCATTTTGAAAATATTCAATCGCCTTAAGTATATTTTCAACTTTATCTCCAACATTACTTCCTAATCCTAAAAATATTTTATTCATGTCTGCTTTTTACCACTTGAGCTTCAACATGATCAATTATACCGCCAACCGGAACATTATTTTTTCTTACTTTAACATCAATTTTATCCAGAATCGGATAGGTTTCCAACAAACTGTCAGCTATAATTGTGGCTATTGTTTCTATTAAATAATATTTTTTTTGATGAATCACTTTATTTATGTGTTTGTAAATTCCATCATAATTTATTGTTTTTGATAAATCATCAGTTTTTGCAGCGTCACTAAAATCAAAATACATATCAACATCTGCTTCAAAATTTCCACCAATTGATTGTTCTTCTTTTAACGCGCCATGATATGCATAAAATGATGCTTTTTTTATTCTAACAACATTAAGCACTTACAGTTCCTTTTCTAGCTAAATAATATTTTTTAAATCCTTTTAAATTACCAAATAATATACCTATTAGCACAAAAAGAGTTCCTATTAATACTTTTTCAGAAAGTTTTTCATCTAAAATAATCCAGCCTAAAATAACTGCAATAATTGGTGTAACAAACGAAGAAAGTGATAAAATCACAGCATTTATGCGCTTTAAAAGCCAATAGTAAACTGAAAAAGCAAAAATTGTACCGAAAATTGCCAAGTATAAAATAGACATAACTGCTTTTTGACTAAAAATCCAACTTGAAGAATCTTCAAAAATTAAACTTAAGAAAACCATAGAAAAGCCGGCAAGAAAAAGCGGTGGTCCGTTCATTGAAAATGGATTTAAATGTCCGCCCCATTTTTTTATAATTACTGCTGATAAACCTTGAAGCATAGCACTTGTTAAAACCGCAAGTAATCCCAAAAAGTGATTTTGCAAATCGACTTCTAAACCATCTGAAAAAATTATAAATACACCAATAAAACCTAAAATAACGCTAAATAGTTTAAACTTATCTGTCGCTTCATTTTTTAGTAAAATAACAGAAAACAGAAATACAAAAAATGGAAAAACGGCAAACATTACTGAAGTAAGTCCTGACGGAATAAATTGTTCAGCCCAATAAACTAACCAAAATGGGATTACAAATGAAAGAAATCCTAAAAAGAAATATAGTTTTATTGAATCAGAATCTTTTTGAATTGCAATCCCTTTTACCTTAACAATAATTAAAATTAAAATTGATGCAGATAAAAATCTTAATCCGGCAGAGATAAAAGGAGTAAGTGAATCCAAACCCAATCTTATTGCAAGCCAGGTTGATCCCCAAACTAAAGTAATAAAAATATACCCGATAAATATTTTAAGTTTCTCTGAATTCATTTATATTCCATTAATAGCAATTACACCTAACGCTCTGCCCGAATAATCTTTATCCCGGCGATAGGAATGAAATTTTTCATTTTCAAAGCTGCAGATTTCCGAATCTTCAATTTGATTGTTTGGAATACCATAATTAATCAGCATATGTTTGTTGGCAGATTTAAGATCCAATAAATATTTGCCATTCTTTGGAATTAAATATTTTGCATCAAATTTAGCTTTAAATTCGTCACCAACTTCATAATTTAACTGGCAAATTGAAGGACCAAAGTAACAATATATATTTTTCGGATTACAACTAAATTCAGTCTTCATTCTAATTAAAGTTTTTTCAAGAATTCTTTTTTCTGTTCCGGCCCAACCCGAATGAACTGCTGCAATAATTTTTTTACCGGAATCATATAAATAAATATTAGTGCAGTCTGCTGTTGAAACTGCTAAACCTAAATTTGATTTTCTTGTAATTAAAGCATCTCCAACTAAGCCGGATGAATACTCATCTACAACATTAATTATATCACTATGGATTTGTTTTTGAACGATTACACTGTTTACTGATAATCCTATCGATTCGAAAAAAGTTCTTCTGTTTTCTTCAACATTAATTTCTTTATCACCAATTGATTTTGACATATTGAAATTAAATTTATCGTTTTGAGAAGTGTTAAACTTTGTACTTAAACCAAATATAATTTCAGGGAATTGATTAAAAATTTGAGGTTTTTCTAGAATCATTATTTATTAGTTTTTTATTAAAATTAAACAAATTTACTAAGCTAAATAATGATTTGAAAGTTGATAATTACATACTTTTTTTAGTGGATTTGGAAAATTTAGGCTATTGATTTTTAATAATCAGAAGCTATTCGTTATTCTGTTTTTTAATCAAATCTAAAACTGGTTTAGCAGAAGGTAAAATATTAATTCGATCTTCTTGCATATCAACAAAAAATCCTATTTCGTGCGGTTCATCAAAAATAATTTTATTTTTCACATAAGATTGAGGAAGTAAATAAGGAATGATTCTAAAATTATATTTAGATTTTAATTCAGTATTTGGATTTACAATTGTTGAATCTTTGTAAATTTTACGGTAATATTCTTGGTATGGATCAATTTCTTCAATTTGTAAATATCCATTTTCTAAAATTAAGAATACGCCATCATTAGTAGAAACCATTCCAGTAACTTTTTCATTTTCATATTCTGAGAAAGTCTGCGAAACTAGAAAATTTGACAAAAATAACAATAATATTAAATGTTTTAACATAAGAGAATATTTTGCTTTCTATGTTTATTTATTATCGTTAATTCAGATAAAGATTGTAGTCATTGAACAAAAGCAGAGTAAAATCTTTTTACTAAAATTTTTGAATTTTTCAAATTGCGCAAAGTGAAAAATCTTCATTATTAAACTGAGATTTCTCACTCTGCCGGAATGATTTTTTCGATTTATTTTATAATTTTTAATGAATCTTCAAGATCGAGAAGCAAATCTTCAACTCTTTCTAATCCAATTGCTAAACGAACTCCGCCAGCATTTATTCCACGTTCTTCCAATTTATCGGCCGGAACAACTGAATGAGTCATTGAGGCAGGATGTTCAATTAATGTTCTAGTATGACCCAAACTTACTGCAAGAGTCATTGTGTACGCATTATCTGCAATATAATCCATTAAAATTCTGCCATTTTCTTTTGTTTCTTCAGGTGTATTTCCCTTAAGCACAAAATAAATCATACTGCCGGGTGCAAAATTTCCATAAAAGTCTATCATGTGGTTTTTAGCAATTTCATATTGAGGATGAGATTTTAATCCCGGATATCTTACAAATTCAACTTTAGGATGATTTTCTAAAAATTCAGCTATTTTGATTGCAGAAGCAATTTGCTGTCTTTGTCTCAATGCTAAAGATGGAAGTCCGTAAGTTAAAATTGCCCAAGCACTTTTTGTATTAAGAACGGCACCAAAATCTTTCCTGTACAGAAGCAGCGCGTCTCTAAATTTTTTCTTACCAATTACTACTCCGCCCATATCTGTTCCAAATCCGCCAATTCCTTTTGTTAAAGAATGCACCGTAAAATCTGCACCTAATTCTATTGGTCTTTGACTAAAAGGCGTTGCAAAAGTATTATCAACAACAATTGAAATTTGATTTTCTGTATTTCTATTTTTATTAATTTCATCAACCAATTTGCGCAATTCTCTAATGTTTACAATATCCAAATTGGGATTAGCCGGTGTTTCGAAATAAATTACTTTTGTATTTTCATTCAAGACAGAATTAATATTTTCAAGATTTGTTAAATCAATTGGTTGAACTTTAATATTATATTTTGGATACCAATTATTAAAAAGTGAAATTGTACATCCATACAAAGTTGTGTGTGTAATTATTTCATCGCCAGATTTTGTAAGTATACCCAAAATTCCAGAAATTGCAGCCATTCCGCTTGTGAATGTTACTGCCATTTCACCTTTTTCAATATATGCCAAATTTTCTTCAAGCATATCTTTGTTCGGTTCACCCAAACGGTCATAGATAAATATTGGACTTTCATCACCATGAGTTTCAGTTTGAGCAAATTGCATAAAACCTTCTGCTCCGCGCTCAACAGAATCTAATCTAAATGTTGTTGATGAAGAAATTGGTGCAGTTACGTGATGGCTGTAATCCCATTTGTTGGAAACATTTTTTCCATAAATCAAATGAGTGTCCATCGAATATTTTGAATCAATATTTTGGTTCTCTTTTTTGTGCTTTTCTTGATCTGACATTTTATTCTCCAAATTTTATACTTTAAAACTATATAAATAGGAGTAAGAAGTCTAATGAATTGCGATTTTGTAAAACATCTGAATTGGAATAATGATTTATTGCATCGCATTTTCAATATCTGCTATAAGATCCTCAACATCTTCAATTCCAACAGAAATTCTGATCAAAGATTTTGTAATACCCATTTCCAATCTTCTTTTTTCAGGAACTGAACCATGCGACATTGTTGCCGGATGTGAGATTAATGTTTCCACTCCGCCTAAACTTTCTGCAAGAGTGAAGAGTTTTGTTTTGGTAATAAATTTTTTAGTCAATTTAAAATTCACAAATTCAACAGTTACAATGCCGCCAAAACCAGACATTTGTTTTTTAGCTAATTTATGTTGAGGGTGATTTTTCAATCCAGGATAATAAATATTTTTAACATACTTTTTTGTTGATAAATATTTTGAAATTTCAATTGCATTTTGATTATGCTGTTTCATTCTTAATGCTAAAGTTTTTGTTGATCTTAAAATTAACCAGCAATCAAATGGTGAAGGAATTGCACCAATTGCTTTTTGAGTATATTTTAATTTTTTATTTATTTCTTCATCATTTGTAATTACAATTCCACTAATAATATCACTATGCCCGCTCAAATATTTTGAGGAACTATGAACTACAATATCTGCACCTAAAACCAAAGGATTTTGAAAATAAGGACTCATAAAAGTATTATCAACTGCTAAAATTATTTTGTTCTTTTTTGCGATTTTCGAAATTGCATTTATATCAGATAAGATCAATAACGGATTTGTAGGAGTTTCAACAAAAATCATTTTTGTATTTTGCTTTACAGCAGAGTTCACTTCAACAATATTGTCAGTATTTACCCAAGAAAATTCTATACCGTAATTTTTAATTATTGTATCAAAAAGTCTGAATGAACCTCCATATAAATTTGCTGTTGCAATTACATGGTCTCCAGAATTTACTAAACTAATTACAGCCTGAATTGCTGCTAGTCCGGAAGAAAATGAAATTCCGTATTTCCCTTTTTCCAAGGTTGCAATATTTTTTTCCATTGATTCACGAGTAAGATTATGGACTCTTCCGTATTCATATCCTTTATTTTTTCCTAAATCTTCCTGCGCATAAGTTGATGTCATTTGAATTGATGTAACAACTGCTCCGGTTCCTTCATCAGGTTTTTGTCCGGCATGAATTGCATCTGTTGCAAAACCCATTATTTCCTCAGAATTAAATAGAATTGTATTTTGAAAAATATGTAAAGATTGAAAGGATGTAAAATTTAAACTAAAGAATATCCTCTAAGAAAATCTTCAGTTTTCATTCTTTTTCTTCCTTCTGGCTGAAGTTCTAAAATTTTTAGTGCGTTTGTTTCAGTCCCAATATAAATTTCATTTTTGGTTTGCTCAATTTGAAATGGACTTAGATTAGTTTTATTTGATATTTTTGATGAAAATACTTTATAGGTTTTATCGTTAAATTTAAAGAACGCTCCGGGAAAAGGTGATAAACCTCTAATTAAATTATGAATTTCAAAGGCAGATTTTTGCCAATTTATTTCACAAATTTCTTTTGTTATTTTTGGTGCCGGTGTTGCTAAAGAATTATCTTGTTTGGTAAGCTGAACAGTTTCATTTTCAATTAGCTCTACTGTTTTCTTAACCAAATCTGCACCAACTAAACTCATTTTATCGTGCAAAGTTCCAAAATTATCTGAATCATTTATTACAACTTTTTCCTTCAAAATTATATTTCCGGTATCGACTTTTTCTTCTAAAAAGAATGTTGTTAAACCTGTCTCCGCTTCACCATTTATAATTGACCATTGAATCGGCGCCGCACCTCTATATTTGGGAAGTAGTGATCCATGCAGATTAAATGAACCTTTAGGAGGAATTGTAAAAATATTAAAGGGCAAAATTCTGAAAGCAACTATTACAAATAAATCTGCATTTAATTTTTTTAATTCTTTTTCAAAATTTTCATCTTTAAGTTTTTCGGGTGTTAAAATGGGAATGTTATTATCAAGTGCAAATTGTTTAATTGGTGTAACGGAAAGACTTCTTCCACGCCCGCGGGGTTTATCCGGAGCAGTTACAACAGCAATTATTTCATGTTTACTTTCATGTAAAATTCTTAAAGATGGAATTGCAAAATCGGGAGTAGCAAAAAAAATAATTTTCATTATGCAAAGAAATCTGTTTTACTAGTTATTGGGTAATCACATTCAACTGCACGGTTGTTAATTAATTTTAATAATTCAGTCATTTTTTGTCTTTCTTTTTCGTCTACTCTATCCGGAATCATTTTGCCTATTAAATGATCATATTCATGTTGAATTACTCTTGCAAAAAAATCATCAGCTTCAATTTCTTCTTCTTGTTCTGCCGGACTTAAATATTTTATAATAATATTTTCTGGTCTTTCTATTTCAGCTCGCAGTGTTGGTAAACTTAAGCATCCTTCTTCCATAATAATCGTATCATCAGATTTTTTTACAATTTTAGGATTTATCATTGCAATAGGTTTAATGTGTTCACAGCCTTCAACTGGAGATATATCAATTACAAAAATTTGTTTATCTAGACCTACTTGATTACCTGCAAGTCCCACACCATTAGCATTTCGCATAGTTTCAAACATATTTTGTATAATTTCAATTATTTCATCATCAATTTTATCAATAGGTTTTACTTTTTGCTTTAAAATTTTGTCGCCGTAAATTGTAATTGGGAATAATGCCATTTATTTCTCTAAATTAATTTTTAGTTCTTCAAAGATAATTAACACTTGAACAAGATAAAAGAATAGAAATTCTCTGAAATAAAAAACCCCGAATATTTTCGGGGTTAATTATTCCTTATTTGATATAAGTTTTACTTTATTTCTATAATTTTTGGTTTAACTCTTTCAACTTTAGGAAGATGAACGAACAGTCTACCGTTTTCTAACTTAGCATTAATTTTATCTTCATTTACGCTTTCGGTAAGATTGAACTTCCTATAATAATTGCTGGAATCAATTTCTTTCATAAGGTATTTGCGCAAGCGCTCCCCCTCAAAATTTATCCTTCCCATTATTACAAGATCACCTTCTTCAACTTTAAGTTTAACATCATCTTTTGCAACTCCCGGCATATTTGCAACGATGTAATAATCGTCATTTGTTTCATATATATCTACTAATGGAGCTACCCAAGATTCTTTTTCTAAAGCTTCTTCCCAGCTTCTTTTTTCTTCTACTTTTGTTAAAGCTTTTGTGTCTTCCATAATTTATTCTCCTTATTTATTTTTTATCGTCATCATCTACTACTTCATAAGAAGCATCTTGTACATCTTTTTCATCTTTAGGAGTTTCTTTATGCTGTCCGGCTCCTTCACCAGGTTGTGGTCCCGCACCAGGCTGACCTTGTGCACCAGGCTGCTGATAAAGGTTCTGTGCAACTTCACTCCATACTTTGTTAAGCTGATCTGTTGCAGCTTTTATTGTATCTGAATTATCAGTCTTTAATGCTTCTTCAACTTTTGTAATTTCTGCTTCTAACTTTGATTTTGCATCAGCAGGTATTTTATCTTTTAATTCATCCAATTGTTTTTTTGTTTGAAATACTAAATTATCAGCACTATTTCTAACATCTACACTTTCTCTTTTCTTTTTATCTTCAGCTGCATTTTCTTTAGCTTTTCTTTTCATTTCTTCTATTTCATCTTTCGATAAACCGCTAGAAGAAGTGATTCTTATACTTTGTTCTTTTCCACTTGCTTTATCTTTTGCTGCAACATGCATAATACCATTTGCATCAATATCAAAAGTTACTTCAATTTGAGGAACTCCTCTAGGGGCAGGTGGAATGCCATCTAAGTGAAATCTTCCCAAAGTTCTGTTATCTGCAGCCATTGATCTTTCACCTTGCAGAATATGTATTTCTACAGAAGGCTGATTATCTGCTGCAGTTGAAAATACTTCACTTTTCTTTGTAGGAATTGTAGTATTTGACTCAATTAATTTTGTCATAACACCACCAAGTGTTTCAATTCCTAAAGCTAAAGGTGTAACATCAAGTAAAAGAACATCTTTAACATCACCAGCAAGAACTCCGCCTTGAATTGCTGCACCAACTGCAACTACTTCATCTGGATTAACACCTCTATGAGGTTCTTTGCCAAATACTCTTTTTACTAACTCCTGAACTTTTGGAACTCTTGTTGAACCACCAACCAAAATTACTTCATCTATTTCAGAAGGTGAAACACCGGCATCTTTTATAGCCTGCTCACATGGTCCAGCAGATCTTTCAATTAAGTCATCTACCAACTGCTCAAACTTTGATCTAGAAATTGTAATATTCAAATGTTTTGGTCCATCTTGAGTTGCTGTAATAAATGGTAAATTAACATCTGTCTGTGAAGAAGATGATAATTCGATTTTTGCCTTCTCAGCACCTTCTTTTAATCTTTGCAACGCCATTGGATCTTTTCTTAAATCCATACCTTCTTGCTTTTGAAATTCATCTGCCAAATAATCAATTAAACGCTGATCAAAATCATCACCGCCTAAGTGAGTATCACCGTTTGTTGATTTAACTTCAAAAACACCATCACCTAACTGTAAAATTGAGATATCAAAAGTTCCACCACCTAAATCATAAACGGCAACCAATTGTTCTTTATTTTTCTTATCCAATCCGTAAGCAAGTGCAGCAGCAGTCGGCTCGTTAATTATTCTTTTTACAGTTAAACCAGCAATTTCGCCGGCATCTTTTGTTGCTTGTCTTTGTGCATCATTAAAGTATGCAGGAACTGTAATTACAGCTTCTTTTACTTCTTGACCTAAATAGTCTTCAGCTGTTTTTTTCATTTTTTGCAATACCATTGCACTTATTTCTGGTGGAGAATATACTCTATCATCTATTTTAATTCTTGCAGAGCCATTATCTCCGGACATAACTTTATATGGTACTTCTTCAATTTCAGTGCTTACTTCATCATAACGTCTTCCCATAAATCTTTTTACTGAAAAGACTGTATTATTTGGATTAGTTACAGCTTGACGTTTTGCAGGCTGACCAACTAACCTATCTCCATTTTTAGCGAAACCAATAACTGAAGGAGTAGTTCTTCCACCTTCTGAATTTGGTATTACAACCGGCTCATTACCTTCCATAACAGCAACGCACGAGTTTGTAGTTCCTAAGTCTATACCTATAATTTTTCCCATCACTAATCTCCTTTAGTTTATTAATAAAGCGACTATTTAAGTCGCTTTTATTTATTTAAGTTCAATAACTCTTTCTTTTTGTTCTTTAGGTTCTATTTTATTTATCTTTATTTCCAGCATTCCGTTTTTGAAATTTGCGTCAACATTTTCTGAATCAACTTCAGCCGGTAAAGTAAAGCTTCTTTTAAATTTTCCAAAACATCTTTCTGCTCTGTAATAATTCTTTTCTTTTTCTTCAGATTCTTTTTTCTTTTCACCTTCAATGGTTAAAATGTTATCTTGCAATGTAATTTTTAAATTTTCTTTTGGTACACCAGGTATTTCAGCATCAATTAAAATACTTTTATCATCTTCTGAAATATCTATTTTAGGTGTATATGAATCGTGACTATAATTTTGTAATCCAGGAAATTCATCGAAAAATCTTTGAAATTTGCTTGATAAAAAATCGAAATCTCTCATGGGTTCAAATCTTAATAGTGTCATGATTGTATCTCCTTAATTTTTGTTAAATTGTTCAATTTTTGCAAATAATTATACAAAGTGCGTGCCAAAAAATATAAATATTTGTAACTTATTGTTTTATAATGCTTTATGAGAATTAGGATCAATATTATCGATTATGTCATATTGGCTATTTTCCGCCATTTTGACATTATATGCAAAAATATGACAAGTATTCTGCCATAATGACATTAGTATTTCTGGAGGTTTTATGTTTAATATAGAAAACTTTGATATAAAATTAGAAACTGAAAATCTTGGTAGGAATTTTATATACACTGAAGAAATTTCGTCAACAAACTCATATTTGATGAAATCAAATGATGAATTTTTACACGGAACAACTATTTTAAGTGAATTTCAGAATCAAGGGAAAGGTAGAATTAACAGACCTTGGTTTAGTGAAAAAGGTCAAAATCTTACATTTTCTGTTCTATTAAAAAATGATCTTGAAAAGTATAATCCGAATCATATTAGTTTAGCCGCTTCTTTGGCAGTTTCTAATTCAATTGAAAATTTATTTCAGTTAAAAACAGAATTAAAGTGGCCGAATGATGTTCTAGTTAATAGTAAAAAAGTAAGTGGGATTTTACTTGAATCGACTTCAATGGGTTCAAGTCTGGAAAAAATTATTATTGGATTTGGTGTAAATGTAAATCAAACTAAATTTATTGGCGAATTTAAAATTAGACCAACCTCAATAAAATTCGAGTTGAGAAAAGAAGTAACACGAGAGAGACTTTTAAGTGAAATACTTAATACGTTTGAAGAAATACTAAATGAGATGAGTAAAGGTTCCAAAAAATTATTAGACGACTGGCGTGAAAAATGCAGAATGATTGGTGAACATATAATGATAAATGTGGGTGATGAGAAAAAATCCGGAATATTTTATGACATTGATGCTAATGGTTTAATGATTTTAAAAGTTGGAGAGGATTTTGAAAAAATTAAAAACGGAGACGTTTTAGTTAGGTAAAGTAATTTATGAAAGTATATTTAGATAATGCTGCAACAACAAAAATACACCCAAAGGTAATAGATGCAATGATGCCGTATTTAACAGAACATTACGGCAATCCATCCTCAGTGCATTCATTTGGAAGAAAAGCAAGAGTTGCAATTGAAGATTCAAGAGAAATTATTGCAGAATTTATTAATGCAGATCCAAGTGAAATTTATTTTACCAGCGGCGGTACAGAAGCAACAAATTTTATTATTAATGGAATTGCAAAAACTGAATTTCTTGAATCCGGCAAGAACAGAATTATTACTTCGGCAGGAGATCATAAAGCAACTCTCAACACAATTGAGAATTTAGTTTTGAATGGATTTCATTCATCAATATTTCCATTAAATGAAAATTTTAAGGTAATATCTAAAAATGAAAATAATGTTTCACTTTCATCAATAGTTCATGTTAATAATGAAACAGGCACAATTAATAACATCAAAGAAATAAATTCAGCATTTGAAAATTCTTATTTTCATACTGATGCTGTTCAAAGTTTTGGTAAAATAAAAATTGATGTTGAAGAATTAGGTTTACATGCTCTTTCAGCTTCAGCTCATAAACTTAACGGCCCAAAAGGTATTGGAATTGCATATGTTAAAAGTGGAACACCAATGTCATCAATAATTTTGGGCGGAGGTCAAGAACGTAATAGAAGAGGTGGAACAGAAAACACTGCAAGTATTGTTGGTTTTGCCGAAGCAGTAAAAATCGCAAAAGAAAATTTAGATGATAATTTTAATAAAGTTAAAAAATTAAAAGATTACCTTTGGAATGGACTGGTTGCAAAAAATATTGAAGGAATTACTAATAATAGTTTTGCAGATTCTTCTCCCTTTATTTTGAGTATTACATTGAGTCCTGAAATATACAATAATGATTCCGAATCTATTTTAATGTTTTTAGATATAAATGAAGTTGCTGTTTCTTCGGGATCAGCATGTGCTTCGGGCACATTAAAACCTTCACATGTAATTTTAGCTGCAGGTTATTCAAAAGAATATGCCAACGGAACAATTAGATTTTCTTTCTCACCTAATAATACAATTGAAGAATTAGATTATACAATTGATGTAATGAAAAAATTAACAGAAAAATTTAGAAAATAATTTTAATTCATATATTGAAGCAATTGTGAGATTTTTCCTTTCATTTCCTTTCTGGGAATAATCACATCAACAAATCCATTTTCCAACAAAAATTCAGATCTTTGAAAACCTTTAGGTAGATCTCTTCCTATTGTTTGTTTAATTACACGAGGACCGGCAAACCCAATTAAGGCTTTAGGTTCAGCAACAATAACATCTCCCAACATAGCATAACTGGCAGTTGTTCCACCGGTTGTAGGATCTGTTAAAATAGAAATATATGGAAGTCCGGCTTCTGATAATCTTGCCAATCTGCTGCTTGTTTTAGCCATTTGCATTAATGATAATGCACCTTCCATCATTCTGGCACCTCCGCTCTGGGAAATAATAATCATTGGGATTTTATTTTCATAGGCTTTATCAATTGCACGGGCAATTTTTTCTCCAACTACAGAACCCATACTTCCGCCAATAAATTTAAAATCCATACATGCAAAACTAACCTTCTGACCATTAATTGTTCCTATGCCAGTCTTTACAGCATCATTCATTCCGCTCTTTTTTATTGTAGCAGAAATTCTTTCAGAATATTTTTTTGTATCCTCAAATTCAAGCGGATCAGCAGATTTCATTTTTTTATCTAATTCTTTAAAAGAATTTTCATCAAAAAGAAGACTTATATATTCTGCACTTCCAATTCTAAAATGATGATCACATTTAAAACAAACCCAAGCATTCATTTCTAATTGGCGGGCATATATAATTTCACCGCATTTATCACATTTTATCCACTGACCATCAGGTACATCTAGTTTTTTACTTTTTGGTGAAATATTCTGTTTAGATCTTTTGAACCAGCCCATTTTTAACCCTCTTCAATATTTGCTATAAGTGTTAGTACCCTACTTGGATGTTTAGGATCGTTTGAAAATAATGTAACTGTTCTGGCAATTTGTCCAGCTAGATTTTTAGTATCAAATTTAATTTTTAACTCGCTCGATTCGTTTGGTGATAATTCCATTGAAGACATTAATGCAGCAGTACATCCGCAAGATGATTTAATTTCGTTTATTTTTAATTTATCATCACCTTGGTTGCTTACTTCAATTTCTAAATTAAGAACTACACCTTGCTTAACATTCCCAAAATTATGTGAGTATTTAGAAAGCTTTAAATCGGGTGTTGAACCAACTTTGGTCTGTTCTTTTTTTATAACATTAGCGGAAAACTGCAATCTTAATTGAGGTGTTTCAGGATCATTGGAAAATACGTACACAAACTTTTTTTGAGGTCCAATTCGTCTTAATGTATTAAATTCAACTTGAATTGTAGTTGAATCCTCCGGAAGTAATTCAGTTTTTGTCGGATTTGCTGCAGTACATCCGCATGATGCTTTAACTTTATCAATTACTAATTTATCTGTTCCACGATTAAAAATTATGAAATCATGAGTAACTTTTTCACCTTCAATAATATCACCAAAATTATATTCCTGCTCTAAAGGAACAATTTTGGGATTTCCGAATTGTGCAAATACTGATAAAACTGTTAAAAAGTAAACAACAATTAACTTTTTCATTTTTGATTCCTAACCTTAAAATTCTTTAGATATTTTGGTTCTAAATAATCGTAATCGTAAGTTAATAAATCTTCTCCAAATAAATAAGTCCATTTTGCTAATGAAATTGCTCTCGGTGAACTTATATTTCTTATTTCCGGTAAAGCTTTTAAATTTCCGAATAAAAGTTTACAATTATCAATTTTTTCATCAAGCTCAGCTTTTAATAAGATACATGATTCAACTAATTTATTGACACCATTATGAGATTTTTGATATTTTGCAAAATAACATTCTTCAATATTAGCATTATTTATAATACAAAACATTTCATTTTCTGGAATGTACTCTGAAATTTCAAAACTTAAGGCATCAAATGTTGGAACCGGAACAATAGGTATGTTGGAGGCAAAAGCAATTCCTTTTGCTGCAGTTAATCCTATTCTTAAGCCAGTAAATGATCCTGGACCAATTGAAACTGATAAACAATCTAAATCCTTAGCTTCAATATTATTTGATTTTAGCAACTCCTCAATCATGGGGATCAATTTTTCTGAATGAATATGTTTTAACAGGATATTTCTTTCATCAAACTTATTTTGATCTAACGAAAGTGCCACACTACATAGATCGCCTGAGGTTTCAATTGCCAATATTTTTTTTACTGCCATTTAATTGTGCTTAATAAATTTTATAATTCTTGTATTATCAGAATTTAATTCCAGTTGAATTTCAAAATGATTTTTGGGAAGTATTTCAGGAAATAAATTTCCCCATTCAATAAATATAATAGATTCTTCATAATTTAAATAATCTTCAAATCCTATATCATATATTTCTTCAACCTTTTTAATTCTATAAAAATCAAAATGAAAGACTTTTGCATCTCCTTCATATTCATTAACAATTGAAAATGAAGGACTAGTAGAATTATATATTTTGTACAATTCACAAATAAATTTTATAAGAGTAGTTTTACCTGTACCTAAATTTCCATTCAGAACAACAACATCCTGCAAATTGATTTGGTTAAAAATTTCTTTTGCAATCAGTTTTGATTCTTCTAAAGAATTAGTTGTTTTATCAAATATCAATTCCAATTATATTTTACTCTCCATTGTAATAACCGGGAGAATCATTTCTTCCATGGAAATTCCGCCATGCTGAAAAGTATCTTTGTAATAATTTAGATATTTATGATAATCTGTAGGATAAATAAAATAATAATCTTCTTTAGCTATTATATAGCTTGACGTAACCCCTCTTTTAGGTAATTTATATTTTGCCGGATCATTAATTTGGAGTGCTTGTTTTGAATCTACTTTTAAATTCCTTCCAAATTTAAATCTTAAATTTTTGGAAGTTTCTCTATCAGCTAAAACTTTTGAGGCTCTTCTAGTTATTATACTTCCATGGTCAGTTGTTACAATCACTTTTGCATTTGGCATGTTTGCAATATTTCTGAAAGTACCAAAAAGAGAAGAATGTGTAAACCAGCTATTGGTCAGAGACCTAAAAGCGGCTTCGTTTGGTGCAATTTCTTTTATCAATTCTGAATCAGATCTGCCATGAACCAGCATATCAAGAAAGTTAACAACTACAGCCATAAAGTGAGTTCTTTTATGCGAAACAATATTTTGTTCAAATGCTCGGCCTACATCCGGATCAATAATTTTCATATACTTTAATTCATTGTCTAATTTTATCCTTTTTCTATCTAATAAAAATTGTAGAAGTTCCTTTTCATATTTATTTTGACTTCTTTCATCATCTTTATTATTCTGCCATAAATCAGGATAGTAATTTTCTATTTCTGATGGGAACAATCCACTGAATAAGGAATTTCTTGCGTATGGTGTTGCAGTCGGCAGAATTGAATAATAATAATCTTTTTCAATACTGAAATAATTCAACAAATGTTTTTCCAATAAAAGCCATTGATCAAGTCGTAAGCAATCTAAGACAAAGAAAAATACAGGTCCATCGGCGCTTTCCAAATGCGGAATTACAAACTGTTCAACAATATCAGTTGTTAATAATGGAACAGAATCAACATCATCTGTATTAATCCAATTTTCATAATTGAGTTCGATATATTTTGAAAATTCACTATTGCATTCTTTTTTCTGTTCATTTAATGTTTGGCGCAGTTCAATTTCTCTGTGTTCATCAAGCTCCATATCCCAATTAACCATTTTATTATTTATATCAATCCAATCATCAAAATCCGGATTTTCTAAAAGTCGGCGGGATATTTTACTAAAATCTTCTAAATAATCTTTAGTTACGTATTCACCAGAAATCTTTTTACCATCAAGAATTTTTTTGCAAACCATTAAAATTTGAGAAGGCACAACAGATTTAATTAAGTAGTCTGTTATCTTACTCCCGATTGCATCATTCATTAGAGCTTCTTCTTCACTCTTTGTTACCATTACAACAGGCAAATTTGGATTTAATTCCTTTATAACTGAGAGAGTTTCCAAACCTCCCATACCGCTCATCATTTCATCAAGAAAAATTAAATCATATTCTCTATTTTCAACTTCGGCAATTGCATCTTTTCCATTTGTAACAGTTGAAACATCATACCCTTTTTCCTGCAAAAAAAGAATGTGCGGTCTTAACATTTCAATTTCATCATCAACCCAAAGTATTTTATATTTTCGCATTTTTCCTTCTTAAATTTTATTGTATTGAAATATGTACATCAAGTCCGGCTTCGTTTGTTGTAGTTGCAGGAATTCTTGAAGAACCTTCAGGTTCAACAGAAGTACGCTTATAAAATATTGATAAAGTTACTTTTGAACTAAGAGTATACTTAATTCTAGGTTCAATTATGGTTCTCAATGTTCCATCCTGCGGTTCACCTTTTTCATTAAAATCTTCACCCATTTCAAAAATTACAACCGAATTTTGAGCACTTGTATATGATAAAGACATTTCTATATCATTCTTAAGATCTAAACCAAACAGAGGAAGTGAAAAACCGGATTTGGAAAAACTTGCAGTAAAATTAATATCCTTAGAAAATGATTCCGTAATATTTTTCGTAGTAATACCTAAATCATAACTAGTTTTTGTTGAATATTTAACTGAGCCGGTTAAGTTACCTCCCCACATTTCATCAAAAGTAACATTTATTCCGGCTAATGGTGAAAATCCATAATTAATTCTTTGGGTCTGAATTTGTTTTCTGCCGTCTGTATCAACTTTCCATCCTTCTGAATAACCAGATTGGTAAGCATGATTTAAAGAAATGGATTTTGCAAATCCTTCAATAAAACTTAATTTTTCCAATCCCCGCCAATCAAAACGCCAATTTGCTCTTGGTACATATTTGGCAACATCTTTAAATATTGGAAGTTGTGAAAGAAGCGGCATGCTTTCAAAACCCTCTACAAATGCATTTGCTATATTTTTATTCGGATCTTTTTGATAAAGATCATTTACTGCTTTGATTCCAGCATTAGAGAAAAATACTGGTAAGTACATAAATGATCTATCTAAATTACCTGTTGATGTAATTTCATTTACAAATACTGTCCCATTGTCATCAGTTGTAATTCTTGTATTTTTATTTAGTCCCCAACCGACCTGCCAATCCAAACTAATTTTCGCATCTTCCCATAAAGGTCTGGAAGTTTTAAAATCAACAGTATTTTTTTGCGTGAAATTATCAGATAAATTACCGTTTGGAGCTCGTGCACCAACATCACTGCTTAAACCGAGCATAAATAATCTTGATGGTCCGTTATCAGGATTATTTTGCCAACCCCAAAAATTAGAAAATCCGGTTCCGGGATTTTTAATTCCCGAACTTGACACTGAATTACTTTGACTGAAGTTCATACTAATACTTTCATAATCAAAGAAAATCCATTTTGCACCAAGTTTTAAAAGGCTAAAAGCTTTTGTATATAGAGGAGTTCCCGGAGTAGCATCCAAAGTATCAGATTCAGTTTCTTCGGTTTCATTTTCTGCTCTTTGTTTTTCTAACTCTTCATCAATATTTTTTACAGTATTTCTTCCTCTGCCTCTTGTATTTCTGCCAGTACTTTGCGGTGAGACATTAGATGTTGTCACTTTTTCCTCAGCAAAAAGTGGTGCAGTTAAGGATTGCCATTTTAAAGTAATGCCAGCTCTTATACTATTAGAAAATCCAATTCCAATTCCTAAATCTTCTTGTTTAAAATTATTTGTCCATCTATAATTAGCAGAATATCCCATTGTAAGATTTAAATACCTTTTTAAATCCCATAACGATGGTAATTCAGGACTTGTTTTTAGATCGAAACTTTGTGTATAGTTATAGTCCTTTCCAAAAATTGGACCTCTAAAAATGTCATTCCAAATATCTTTTTCTGGTCTGCTTAAATCTTCAAACGCTAATAAATGAGCATATGAAGATGAAACATCAACATTATAACTTGTACTAAGATTAAGCAATCCGCCTTCAGTTATTTTCCAACTGAATCCAAAATCACGCTTGGCTGTAAAGTCTCTCTGAATATTTTCTGCAGCATCAGAAGTTCTGCTTAAACTTGATGCCTGCTTTCTTGATGCAGATAAACTAGTGTTAAAAGACTGAGGTGAAAAATAAATTTTAACATTTTTATAATCTTCAAAAATTTCTATTAGATAACCCAATAATGGAATATCTGCAGCAAAGAAGTAATTATCTTTACTAAAATTTAATGAATATTTTCCGCTTCCGTTCCACACCCAACTTTTTGAAAATACTTGTGAGGGACTTCTGCTGTATGATTGATTATAATTAAATGCAAACGAAATATTATTAATAATATCTTCTGCATACCAACTTTTACTTGGCAATTTAAATCTAATACTAGAAAGTGACCAAGTATCAGATACATTAATTGTCTGAGATTCAGTCCTTATTTGCTCGGCTTGTGTTTCAGCTTCTTGTTTTGTTAAACCTTGCTCTTCTTCAAGTCTTAATGCTTCCTGCTCAACAGCCTGATCAACATTAATATCAGTACCAGGTTTATAAAGTGGCTTTGCAATAGATTCTGAATGTGAATAGTTTACACTAAGATTACTACCAGTTAAATCCCAAGGTAATAATTTTAAAGCATTAAAATTTACTGCCCCACTCCATTTTCTATCATCAACCCTATTACCGAATCTTTGATTTAATTTATGAAAATAGGGATCTGACTGACTTGCATTAAGATTGACTGAAACTAAATCAGCTAATTTAAATTGAGTTGATGCACTGTAAGCCCAGCCAGGAGTATCATCAGCACCTAATACTCTTAATTCATTTACCCATAATTCACCGGAAACTGATTCTCCTTTTAACATTTTGTCAACTATTTCATCGCTAGAAATTTCCTGATTAGGATTTTCAATACCAAATGAGAAAAAATTCACTTTAGTTAAAGTAGGCAAACCTCTCACTCCATAAAAATGTCCTTCTTTTCCTTCTACAGGTAAAGAAAAATATTTTGATGGATCTGTTCTTATTTCTTTTATAGCAGTCAAATTATCAAAAAGTATTGCTATTTCATTCCATCCTGCTTCAACCGGCTGTCTGTATTCATAATAGTTCAAAGTATCAGTACCAAATCTAAAATACATTTCTGCACCATAATTATGTTCATCAACATAATGTGATATAGAACCAGGATTAGAATTCAATTCACCATGAATGAATAATTTCATTTCTTTATAACTAAAAACATCAAGTGGGCTATATAAATATTTAACTATCTCTCTTCTATCTCCATCTTCAAGATCTGTAATAACAAGTTGTAATGATTGTTCATTTTTATAAATTACTTCTTCAGTGTTAGTTCTGTCCCTTTCTCTTTTCACACCAGGAGGACTATTATATTCAGGATTATCTTCATAATTAATTGTTGAAATTTTTAAAACTTTATCGTCTTCATCAACTTTTCCGGGAACCAATACTTTCTGCCACTGATTACCAACTAAATTCATTTCAGCTAAACGGATATGTACCGGTTCCTCAACACCAGTAACCCAAACTCTCACAACTTCAACTAACGTAAAACTTGGGCTGCCTACTTGCGAAGCAAATTCTCTTAGCGGAACTCTGAATTGATACCAGCCATCGTTATCGCCGCCGCCGCTGATAAATCTATTTCTAATTTTACTGGTGTCAATTGGAACTTCGTATCTAAAATAACTGTTCACTTTATCAATCTCATAGTTCTTATAACCCATGTCTTCAGAATCCGGGAATCTTCCGGCATCACTTAATTTAGCGTTACCTTCAGTACCGTTTATTCGGGTATAATCTCCTGAACCTAATGAAAATACAAAGTCATCACCACTAGGATCACCACTGCCATCAAAATCTGTAAATCTTTCAATTTCTTGAGCATTTGTTAAACCATCCAAACCAGTATCTTCACCTTCATCAATATTATCATTATAAGGCTGTTCATCTTCAGTATTATAACTACCATCCGGTATTATATCTTCACTGATTTGTCCTAGATCAATAAAAAGTTTTGCATCTTCAGGGGCCTGTCTAATTTTTAACCAAAATTCTATATACTCAATGTTCTCTTCAACTAAATTACCTGCAGATGAGGATAATGGTCTCATCATTCCACCCCAGTTCTGAATAGGATTTGCTAAATTTGGATCCCAGTTATAAGTACCTCTGCCAATAGGATTAAAAACGTAATCCAGAACAGTTATTTGATCATCATTTCGTCCGACTTTTTTTCTATCTCCCCAAATATCTTCTACAACAACATCTGAAGGTAAAATATTAAACCAGTAACTTTTTGCTTTAAAAGCCATTTTATCAAGTTTACTTAATGAATTATTTAATCCAGGAATATCATCTGGAACACTTATATCACGCCAGCCAGTATAAGAAACACCAACTGGGATAGTTCTTTTAGCGCCTTCAAAATCATCAATGTAGGCAATACTTTCACCGTTATCACTAGATATTTTACTTTTCTTTGTGTTCGGATCAGGATTCATGTAAGCGACTTCACCCTTAAGACTAATGGACGACATCTCTTTTGTGGATATTAGATAATCTAAACCTTTTGTCAAGAAAGGTAAATCCACACCGGTTTGAAAATCAAAACCATAAATTGAGTTATTAAGTGGCTCTTCACCAATGCGTACTTTGTCACTAAGAGTTGTTTGATTTAAATTTAGAAATGAAAATCCAAATTTTGTCTCATCGCTAAAATCGTAAATACCTCTTAATCCAAGCAAAGTTTTTGAAGCAAGCTGGAAAAGATCATTTTTTTCAAAGGTAATTTTTAAATTAGCACCTGTTACCAGAGCGGCTTCATTTCTAATAATAACTTGACCTAAATTATAATCGACTGAATAATCAACTCCTTCCTGCAATGCTCTGCCGTCAAGAGTAACCTTAACAGAGTTTTCCACTGCGTTAAAACCTATATTATAAACAGAGGTAGCATCAGCCGAGTATTCACCAACAATAATAAATTTATCTCTTGCTTTATCCTGTTTTGCAAAAGTTACTGATGTGTCATAAACTGCCTGATAAGTTTTTTCTGGATCTTCAAGCGGAAAATCTTTACCAAAAGGCTGAAGAAAAGGGAAAATTATTTCACCTGTTGAAGTAAAAATCGTCCTTCCAGGTTCCCAATCAAAAGCTCCATCTGGACCTCCGGTGCCGCTTTCATCAGATTTATCAAGTTCGAATGCTTCTAGTAGATTTTTTCCTTCAAGAATATTAATTGGATCTTGTCCGGCTTCTTCATATTTAATATCTAGAGTAAAACCCTCTTTTTTTACGTCCCTTCCGCCAACGGGATAAATATTTTTAAGCTGCAAAGTCCAAGCATCTCTAAATGTTCCTCCAGGCTGTAAGTCTTGAGGTTTAACAAGCTTTAAGACCATAACTTTTGCAGTATCATCAACAACTTCCCTCAAAAATTCACCATAATAATTATCGGTTTGTCCGGCCGGACCTTCGTATCTAAAAGCAATTGCAATTGCATCTTCTTTGCTAATTTGAGATTTAAAACTTATTATACCGGCATATTTATTAAAGATATAATCTACACCGTCTTCTAACAGTCTAAATCTTCCGCCTGTGCTGCGTCCTGGAATTGGATTCTCAATAATTTCTCGATATGAATTATCGTATTCCGGTATTTCACCTGAACCAACTCTTTTAGGTAGATCAATATAAGCGTTCGCTCTGCGTTCGTTTGCATTATCAATTGTTGTTGAAGTTGATTTCCAAACTTCAATTTCTCTAATGATTAGGGAATCAACAATAAGTGGATTTGCGTTTCTAAAGTATTTTCCAAAGGTATTAATATCTTCATCTGCATATACTAAATCTACGAAATAGTGGTTTTGTGAATAATCATAAGCATGGATTTCAAATTCATTTTTCTGGCTACCGCCTGAAACTGAAACTTCTTCAACTTCACTTTTCTTTTGTGAAGCCAATGCGGTTAAACTAAATGGACCTAACTGAAATAAAGCTTTAATTCCAAAAAGAGCCTCACCACCACCAACTAATGGAGAAGTTTGTAAAGACACATTGCCGGCTTCAACACTTTGAATTATTTCGTCTTCATAACCTTTATAATGAAGTTTAAGCTGGTTTTCATATTCAAATGTTCTTTCGGTATTCCAATCCGCGGCAATTGTTAACTTATCGCCAATTGTTCCATTAACATTTATTTGGACCTGTTGATTAAAATCTGGCTCATTCCTTGTATTTCCAAGTAATGAAGCTGTAACACCTTCTGTTGTTTCATTTCTCCAAGCACCATGAATATCAACAGCTCCATTAATCTTTAAGCTAATTTTAGGCGGACCGAAAATACTTAAGAATGAAACACTTGGTAGCGGTATTTCAATACTTGTAATATCACTAAAAAGTTGTCCTAAATCATCTTTACCTTCTGTTAACTGATAATTATAGCCTAAACCTTCCCAGTTATTCCTTTCCGTACTTGTTAATTTCATTTCAATATATTGTTCGAGCGGTATTCGCAATGGATTTCTAACTTCAGCATCTGCAATAAATTCTCTAATTACTACATAAGTTCCGGTTGAATCTAATTCCACAGTTCTTCTTAAATATCTTTGGGATGGATAAGCAAAAAAACTAAGCTTTCTTGGTTCTTCAACGTTTAGAAATTTATTTGGTTTTCTTACATATTGAAAATTTTTCAACCTGGCAGTTGAATCAAATTTTGTTGAATCTATTTTTATGAGTCCGCGTCTTATTGAATCGGCTCTTAAAGAATCCAATTGTTTTAATGTAAGATTAGTATCCGGAGGAGGAATATATGATGCATCAAATATTGCAGAAGCAAAAATTCCACTTTCTTCAAGCGTATTATTATTTTTTACATCATTGACACTTTCTAAAATACTACCAGAAACATCTGTATACGTATCAGTAGAAAAGAAAAAGAGTAAAATAAGTATTGCTAAGAATAACAGTTTTATTCTATTTATGGAAATCAAAATTTTAACAAAACCTAAATTATTATTGATCCTTAATTATTGTAAATGTAAATCTATAAAACCTCCTGTTTAATAAAAGGGATGAAAAATTATCTAATTAAATAATAATTATCAATTAACGATAAAAATAGTCAAAAATGATTGCCTATTTAATAAATATCCCTCGATTTCGTTTCAATTGAAATAATTTCAACTACTTCACTATTTTCGACAATTGCGCAGCTTAGTTTATTTCCTCTAAATGCTCCGGTATCAATATAAAGTGCATTTGATCTTTTATCAAAACGAGGTTCTAAATCATGTGTATGGCCAACTATTTGAAGTTTACCAATGTTTAAAAGCTTATCTCTATTCCACATTACACCATGTTCATTATAATGTTCATTGTCAATCAAAGGTGTTAATAAATCTAAATTTTCTTTAAAACCAGTTGGAATTACTTTTTTATAATAAGATGAAATTCCAGCATGTGTAATAAAACAATCATCCAAATTATAAACCAACGGTTGATTATTAATTAAATCAATATGTTCCCAAACTTTTTCAGGTTCAAACTCATATGCAGCAAGTGTTGGACCGTGATCATTATGAATCCATGTCCGTGCAAAAATACTTCCGGGACTTTCAAAAAAATGTGTAAACATTAAATCATGATTGCCTGGAGTAAATTTTATATCTTTTCGTTTTATGTATTCAATTGTCTCTAAGCTGTACTTTCCTCTATCAACTAAGTCGCCAACCGAATACACCTTAATATCCGGATACTTTTCAACAACATTATGGTAAAGTTCCCGCAAAGTATAAAAGCAACCGTGTATGTCTCCTAATACTGCTACCATTGAACCTTAATTAAATATAGTAATTTGACTTAGCAAATTGAGTTAATTCATCTCTAAATTTAGGATGTGATATTTTAATTAGAGATTTTACTCTTTCCTGAATACTTTTTCCAAAAAGATTGGCAACCCCATATTCAGTAACCACATAATGTACATCACCTCTTGATGTTACTACACCGGCACCATTTTTAAGTGTTGGAACAATTCTTGAAATTTTTCCGTCTTTTGTTGTTGAAGGCAGAGCAATAATTGGTTTACCGCCTTCTGAATGAGCAGCTCCCCTTATAAAATCAACTTGTCCGCCAATACCACTATAAAATTTTGTCCCTATTGAATCTGAACATACTTGTCCGGTCAAATCAATTTCAATTGCAGAATTAATAGCAACCATTTTATTATTTTTTGCTATAATAAATGGATCATTTACATATTCTTGCGGATGAAATTCAAAAATTGGATTATTGTCTATAAAGTCAAAAGACTTTTTTGTTCCAAGCACAAAACCGGCAATAATTTTTCCCGGATGTAAAGCTTTCTGTTCACCGTTAATAATACCTTCTTCAACTAATTCAACAATGCCGTCAGAAAACATTTCTGTATGAATTCCTAAATCTTTATGATCTTTCAGATACCGCATAACTGAATCGGGAATTGCTCCTATTCCCATTTGCAATGTTGATCCGTCATCTATCATTTCAGCAATATATTGTCCAATTTTATCATAAGCGGCTAAAACTTCCGGCGTTGCATTTGGATCCACTTGAGGTAATTCTAATAACAGTTCATCGTGTTCAACAATAAAATCAATTTTATTTAGATGAATAAAACTGTTACCTAAACCTCTGGGCATTTCATTATTAATTTGAGCAATAACAATTTTAGATTTTTCTGTAGGCGTTTTTATATTACCAACGTCAATTCCAAAACTGCAATAACCGTGTTCATCAGGAGGAGAAACATTTATTAGTGCTATATCCGGTACAATAATACCGCGTTTAAACAACATTGTTACTTCAGAAAGAAATATTGGTATAAATTCAGCTCTACCCTCATTTACTGCTTTTCTTGAATTTCCTCCAATAAAAAAAGCTTTATGCTGAAAGTGTTTTTCCATTCCCGGTGCTAAATAAGGCAGATCACCTACAATTAAAATATGATATAACAGAACATCCATTAAATCATCTTTTTTTCTAACCAGTGCTCTTATTAATTCCATTGGAGCTGCACAGCCAGGCTGAATTACAACTTTATCACCAGATTTTACTACTCTTAATGCATCATCTGAAGAAAGAACTTTGGATTTATATTTTTCCTTCCAAGATAACTTCTGAGGTCTATTTATTTTTATTTCTTCTGTCATCACTATTCAATTAATTTTAATTAGTAGAAAAAATATGAAGTCTTCTATATTCTAAATTAAAAGTTTCTGCAATTACTTCATTTGAGCAAGTACCTTTGTATGTGCAAACACCTTTTGAAAAACCGACATCACCAATCAATGCATTTCCCAAACCATTATCAGCAATACTTGTAATATATTCTATTGATGCATTTGTTAAACCGTAACTTGCTGTTCTTGCTACAAGCGCGGGAATATTCGGAACACAATAATGAATTACATTATGCTTTATAAATATTGGATCAGATAACGTAGTCGGGTAACTGGTTTCGACACATCCACCTTGATCAATTGCAACATCAACAATAACAGCTCCTTTTTTCATGGTCTTTACCATCTCTTCAGTAATAATGTGAGGTGATTTTTCACCCTTAATTTGAACCGCACCTATAAATAAATCTGCAAACTTTACACCTCTTGCTATCGTCATTGGGTTTGCAACAACAGTAGTAATATTTTTAGACAAATTATTTTCAATTCTTCTTAATCTTCTCAAATCTTTGTCTAATACAATTACCTGAGCACCTGTTGCGTATGCTGCTCGAGCAGCATTATATCCAACAACACCTGCGCCTAAAATAACTACAGCAGCCGGTGCAACTCCGGGTATTCCGCCTAATAAAATACCACGTCCTGAAGGAACATCACTCTTTAAATATTTACTGCCAACTTGTATTGATAACTGACCTGCAATCTCACTAATTGATTGAAGAACCGGTAATTGATCTTTCTTTTCAATTAGTTCATAACTTATTGCGGTTACTTTTTTTTCTAGAAGCTTATCAATAATATACTTTTTTCCTACTGATAAATGTAAGAAAGAAAATATTATTTGATTTTCCTGAATAAGATCAGCAGTTTCTTCAGTTAAAGGTGTAACTTTTGCAATTAATTCAGCTCTTTGGTAAACTTCTTCAGCACTATAAACAATTGTAGCACCAGCATTAATATAATCTTGATCGCTAAAGTGACTTCCCAAACCAGCTTCAGTTTCAACAAATACTGAGTGACCAGCTTTTGTAAGAGCATCAACACCCACTGGAGCTAATCCAACTCGCTTTTCTTCTCTTAAGGTTTCTTTTGGAATTCCAATTCTCATAGTCCGAAATATTTAATTTATAATTACATAAAATAAATAGAATTTAGAGCCAAAACAAAGCATTTTTACATCTTAAGATTTTTAATTGACAGGTGTTAAAGGCTTCTTTCCAAACAAAACATTTACAATATTTTTTGCAGCAAGTTTTGCCATTTCATCTCTTGTTTCAATTGTTGCACTGCCAATATGAGGAAGAAGTACTACATTATTTAACTTTAACAAGTCTTTGTTAATTTTGGGTTCATTTTCGTAAACATCAAATCCTGCTGAAAATATTTTTTTTGATTTTAACATTTTTATCAAATATTTCTCATCTATTATTTCACCTCTTGCTGTATTTACTATTATAGCATTTTCTTTTAATAGATCTAGTTTGGTATTATCAATTAAATTATTTGTCGAAGGATTTAAAGGCACATGCACCGAAATAATATCCGATTTTTTCAATAATGAATTAAGTGATACCTTTTGTGCATTTACTTCTTTTTCAAAATCTACTTTTTTAGATTTATTATAGTAAATAATTTTACAGCCAAAACCTTTCATTCTTTTTGCAGTTGCCTGCCCAATTCTTCCAGCACCAATAATTCCAAAAGTTTTACCCGTCAATTGAATTCCTTTAAGTAAATTAGGTTCCCACCCAATAAACTTTTCTTCACGCATCATTCTCTCACCTTCTGGAATTCTTCTGGCACATGCCAATACAAGAGAAACAGCAATCTCAGCAGTCGCGTCAGTTAAAACATCGGGAGTATTTGTAACAATAATTCCTTTTGATTTTGCATATTGTATATCGATATTATTAAATCCAACAGCATAATTAGCAATAATTTTACACTTGCTAAGTTGATCAATTGTTTTTTGATCAAACTTTTCTGTTAGTAATGAAATAATTGCATCTGCATTCTTTGAATATTTTATTAACTCAGATTCAGAAATATTTCTTTTGGGTCGGAAAACTTTTACGGTTATATTATTTTTCTCAAGAAGCTGCTTTGCTATTTGAGGTATTTCTCTTGTTATAAATACATTCATACTTTATCCAAATAATAATTTAACAATAAATACTGCGCCTAAAATTCCAGCAATATCTGCTAATAATCCTGCGGCAAGAGCATGTCTGGTCTTTCTAATATTAACCGCACCAAAGTAAACTGCAATAACATAAAAAGTAGTTTCGGTACTTCCAAAAAATGTTGAAACTAAAATTCCAATAAATGAATCCGGACCATGTGTTGCAATAATTTCAGCCATTATTCCTAATGAACCTGAACCTGAAAGCGGTCTCATTAAAGCCATTGGTAAAGCTTCTGCCGGCATTCCAATAAAATTAGTTATAGGTGTTAATGCATAAATTAAAATTTCCATCGCACCGCCAGCTCTAAAAATTCCAATTGCAACAAGCATTGCAACTAAATAAGGAATAATTCTGACAGCTACATCAAAACCTTCTTTGGCACCTTCAACAAAAACTTCATAAATCTTTACTTTTTTAATTGCGCCATATCCAATAAATATTAAAATCAACATTGGAATTGCAAGTGTGGAAATGACTTGAATAACATTCTTAAATAATTCTGGATTAAGAAAACTAAAAAATGAAACCAATGCAGTCATCAAACCGGTTATAACCAGTACAATAGCTATAATTGCCAACACTGCAAAAAATGTAATTGCTTTTTTACTTGATTGAAATAAACTTTTTAATCCGCCTTCTTTTAGCGGAAACCTTTCCATTATTTTTGCAGCAGTTATTCCAACTGTAGTTGCGCATAAAGCACCAAAGATTGAAGTACCAATAATTATTGCCGGATCGCTGCTTCCAGATGCTGCACGAATTGCAATTGCCGTAGCTGGAATAAGAGTTAATCCAGCTGTATTTACTGCCAGAAAAGTACACATTGAATTTGTTGCAACACCTTTATTGGGATTTAATTTATCAAGCTCTTCCATAGCTTTTAGTCCAAATGGAGTTGCGGCATTTCCCAAACCAAGCATGTTTGCAGCCATATTCATTATCATGGCTCCCATAGCAGGGTGATCTTGCGGAACTTCCGGAAATAAAAACTTTGTTATTGGTTTAACTGCTTTGGCAATTATTTGAATTAACCCGGCATCTTCAGCTACTTTCATAACACCAAGCCAAAGTGCCATAATTCCAATTAAACCAAGAGCAATTTCAACTGCAATGCCGGCATATTCTAATGCTGAATTTGTCACATCTTTCATTTTTGCAAATGAAATTTCTTCCAAAATTATTTCTGCATTAAAATTGGTTGGTGATAATTTTTTACCTAAAAATATTTCACCGGTTAGATCTTTATCCTTTCCGGAAACTTTAGCAATTTCATTCCAGATTTTGGGTGAGTTTTCATCGACATTAAAAAATATTAGATTCTTATTTTTTTTCTTATCAATAGTTAATTTAACTTTTTGAGTAAAATCTTGATCAACATTGTATGAATAAAATTTATTAAATGTTTCTTGCTTGACTAAAATTGACGCGTCATAACTTTTGTTTTCAAATTCATCTACGCTGTCATCTAAAACAATTTCAATTCCTAACCTTTCACCATTTTGATATTTGTTATTTGTTTTATCAACTATATCTGTTGTTAAAGCTACACCAATTCCCAGAATTAGTAATCCAAGCCAAACATAATTTAGCATTTATTACTCCTTGATTTTAGCAGAGAAAAATTCAATTTTGAATTACAAATTATAAATTCTTTATCTAAATGACATGCTCAATTTACTAAATACGAATAAATTATTTTAATATGAAAATAGCACTTTTACAATTTTCACCAATTTGGGAATCAAAAGAAGATAATATTCTTAAGATTAACGATCTAGTAAATAATATTAAAAAAGATACTGAGATTTTAATTTTTCCTGAAATGACATTAACCGGCTTTACAATGAATTCACAAAACTACAGTGAAGAAATTGATGGCATAGGTATGAAGTATTTTTTGAAATTATCTTCTGAATTTAAAATAGATATTATTGCCGGGATTATAGAAAAATATCATAATAAATTTTATAATTCTCTTTTTCATTTTGATAACAAAGGATTAATAAAAGCTGTTTATAGAAAGGTACATCCTTTTTCTTTGGCTGAAGAAGATAAGAATTTTGATGCCGGAAATGAAAGTGTTATAACTAAAATTGATAAAACAAAAATTGGTCTTTCAATTTGCTATGATTTAAGATTTCCTGAATTGTACAGACTTTATGGAAAAGAGAGAACTGAAATTATTGTTAACATTGCTAATTGGCCAATTAAAAGAATTGATCATTGGAAAACATTATTGAAAGCTAGAGCCATTGAAAACCAATGTTATATGATTGGTGTAAATAGAATTGGAGAAGATCCTTTTCAAAAATATAATGGATTTTCTGCAATTTATGATCCTATGGGCAAAGAAATAATTATTAGTGAAAACGAAGAGAAAATAATTTATGCAGAAATTGATATTCAAAGTGTTTACGAGGTGAGAGAAAAATTAGGGTTTCTTAAAGATATAAAATTGATTTAAGAATAATTCTGAATATTCAAAATGTCATTCTAATTTAAAAAAAATAATTGAAAATCTTCTAGATTCCCACTTTCGTGGGAATGACAGCTTGTTCAATAATACTATTCTAAAAATAATTTTATTATTTCATCATTACTAATTGATTTGGCAATTTCTTCTTCTGAGTTTCCTTTTTTTCTTTTCTTCAAATTTCTGGCAAACTCTTCGCTTTTTAAAACCGTGCAGCTATTAACTTTAGCATATTGCATTACAGAATGGTCGGAAGATACAACTGCAATTACTTTAGGATTTTTAGAATGATCAATCTCTTTCTTTATTTTTGAATCAGCGGTTTTATTATTTGAGTAATTAATCTTTGAGGAAATAGACGGAATTTTATCAGTTTCAAATCCATCAAAATGAAGAGAGACTTTAACTTTTTTCTGACTAAAATATTCATCCAGCATTTTTACTAATTTTACTCTTGACATTTGCTTATCAGAATTTTGCAAATTCCATAAATCTTTTATTTTACCAATTAAATTATTTCCGTCAATTATATATTTTTGAATCATAGTGATTTAATAATTTTCTAAAATAAATTTATCGACCGGAATATAAACCACGTCTTCTTGTTACTTTAACATCTCTTAATTCCGGAGCTTTCATTCTAATCTCAAATCTAAATCCTGTGTAGGTTCCAAGCGGATTCCAGCTAAAATTCATTTCCCAGCATTCTAAATCTCTATAAATTGTAACTTGTGGTGCAGAAAATTCTTCACGCTGAAAATCATAATTTCCTCTTACACCAAACTTCCAATTTTTTGCTAAGTTGAATCCAAGATTAACACCAATGTTAGAATTTATTTTTCCTTCAGCCGGAGTTGGTTTAGAAAGGTTATAATTATAATTTAAACTCAAATTCCATGGAATTGAAAAATCAGTCTCTTCTTCCTCATATAATCTTGTATAATCTTTTTTCTTAAAAGCATCATACTCTTCCTTATTTTCTTCATCTTTTCCCGTTCTTTCTTCACCTTTTAATTTTTCTCCTGAAATTGAAGCAGACACCGAAAAGTTTAGATTTGTCAATCTGAATAAACCTTTACCTTTGTCAGCAAGAAATTCATTAATTCTTCTGCTATTATCATAATCATAAAATGTGTAAGCTGAAGAGCCTGAAAAATTAAGGATATTGCCAATTTTTGTTCTATAGCTGACTCTTAAATCCGAAAGTCTTAAACTATCTGCAGCAAAATTATAACCGGTTGATAAATCTAAATTTAATAAAGTAATTTTTTCTTGTTCGGATGTAGTATCTGTTGGATCTTTCATGGTCTTCATTTCAAATATATTGCCTACTGAAAAATTTACACTTTGAGATTCGCCACTTGAAACGCCTCCAAAAACCTCTTGTGAATATGGATCATATCTTTCAATTGTTCCATCAGCTTGTGTATATGTTTCATAATATCCCCATTTTTCTTTTGAAAAATCTGGAGTATAGTTATAAGATACCGAAGGAGTAATTGTGTGTCTAAATGCTTCAACGCCTAACATTTGCGGCTGCATCATACCATAAATTTTTGTCGAAGTAGAAAGACCAAAATTAAAAGTTCGTATCATATTAATTTCATGTATATCTTCAGTTAAAACATCATTTGTGGCAGTATTAGAAGCTAACATCTGTAGCAATAATTTTGAATTGGAAACATCCTGAACATTTTCAATGTATCTTCTTGTTTTTTTATTGTACCATTTTTCAACATAATTAACACGTGGAGATAAATTAAAATATCCAATTTTGGGAGATGCATTTACAGAAATATTGTGCTGCATTCCACCTCTAATTTTTAAATCTCCGCCAATATTGTTTCTGTTATTTCTAAATTTTCCGGAATAGCTTATACCAATTTTTTCATACCAGCCCTCATCTTTAGAGGATGCAGAGGTTTTAAATGGATAAAATTGCGACTTATTAAAACTAACATTCGGCAATACTTCTCTAATATCAACACTATCCAATTTCTGAGTTCTGCTGTAATTAATGGTCAAAGAGTTGCCAGATTCTTCCCATCTTTTTGATAATGTTGCATTTGATGTAATATCTTGTGTTAACAAATCATTGTAACTGATGCTATTATTTTGAAGATAATTCCTAGACTGAAATCTCAAATTTGCATCGAGTTTTAGAGTAGGTGTAAATTCTTGATTATGATTAAATGAAATGTTCCAATCCGTTGTTCTGGTTTTCTTCGGATCCTCATCTTCACCTTTTAAAATTCTGGAATAACCAGCATTTAAATTTCCGCTAAATTCATAACGACTTGCATATCTGTAACGCATTCTTGTTCCCCATCCACCGCGTGTATAGTAATCACCATTCAAAGTTAAATCCATAAAATCGCTTATGGCAAAAAAGTAACCAAAATTTTTGAAATACTGACCACGGTCGGCAATTGTTCCATAGGTTGGAGCAATCATTCCAGATCTTCTTCCTTTTTCATTTGGAAAAACAGCAAAAGGAATTGGAATAGGAAGCGGAACTCCTCCGATGTACATAAAAATCCATTTGGCAAAAATTTTATCTTTTTGTATTACCTTCATTTCTTCAGCTGAAAAATAAGTATGCGGTGTATCTTCTCTGCATGTAGTATAAATTCCTTCTTTTACAAAATAAGTATCTTTATCAACTTTTTTTACCGCCGAACCTTCATAACGCTGATCATCTTTAACATTCTTTGCAGCAGATATAAATCCTTTTTGAGTTTTGAAATTATATTTTAATTTTGTTCCTTCATAGTTTTCTGCACCTTCGCTTAAAACAGGAGTTTGCGCCAAACCATTTACTGCATTTGTATCGGCCGAATCAATTATCCCTTCAGCTTCAAGTTCATTGGTTTCAAAATTAATATTTATTTTACCGCCCTTTAAATTAGTCTGCTTATATTTTAATTCCCCGCTTCCAAAGATGTACATTCTTTTATTAACAAGATTAAACTTAATTGAATCAGATGCAGTGCTGGTAATTACATCATCAACATCAAATTTTTTACTTTTAACTGAATCTTTAACTTCTGAGGAGATTTGATTTACTATTGCAGTATCTATTTCAGTTGCAGTTTGCAGAGAATCAATTCTAATATTTTGTCCTTTCAATACAAAAGCAGCAAACAATATGAGAAATAAAGTTTTTTTCATTTACATACATTAATTAATTCTGCTTTAAGAATTATCGAAAAGACAATATTAAAAAACAATATTCAATTTTAAGCAACTGTGAAATTAATTTATGAATAAAATACAAGAGACGAAGCACCTTTTACGCCAGCATTATTTTTTAAATTAGCAGGATAAACATTTACTCTACTTTTTAACGGAGTTAAAACCCTTGATTTTATTGAGTTTTTTGTTGAATCAAATAAAATTTTACCAAAACCAGAAACACCGCCGCCAATTATTACATTTGTAATATCCAAAACGTTAACTATTGAGGCTAATCCAAAACCAAGATTTTGTCCCATTTCTTCAATCATCTTAATTGAAAACTCATCATTTAGTAAAGAAGCATCATGAATTGTTTTTGGTGAAAGATTTTCCAAATTATTGTCTATCAACTCAAATATTTTAGATTCTTTTACACTTTCAAGTTTTTTCTTTACATTAGCAATAAAGTAATTATTGCCAACATAAGCTTCAATACAACCACGAGAACCGCAGTTACACTTTGGTCCGTTTATATCAATTGTCAAATGACCAATTTCACCGGCACCGCCTAAATCACCTCTAAATAATTTTTTATCATAAATAATTCCACCACCAACTCCGGTTCCTAGTGTAATCATTATAAAACTATTTAGTTTTTTACCTTTACCATAAATTAGTTCGCCAATTGCAGCAGCGTTTGCATCATTTTCAACGAATGTTGGTAAAGAAAACTCTTTACTTATTATTCTTCCAAGATGTACTTTTCCCCAGCCAGGTAAATTTGGTGGATTTTCAACAGTGCCTTTTTTTAGTGAAACTACTCCCGGCGAACCAATGCCAATTCCGGAAATTAAATTTTTATTACCTTTCAATAAATTACTTATACCCTTTTTAATTTGGCTGATTGATTTATCAACACCTTCATTTGCTAATGTTGGGATGGAATCTTTTTTAACAATTCTGCCTTCAGAAGTTACGATACCTAATTTTATTTTAGTACCGCCTAAATCAACACCAATAGCATATTTCAATTTCATAATTAAACTCTTAGTTAAAAGATTGATCAATAATAGTAATTGGACTTGGATAACTCATATTGCCGATTGAAGTACCTAAAACAGGTTCAGCAATAATTTTTAATTTTGAGCTCGATCCATTTTGTCCGCCTAAACTAAGAGCTAAATTTATTAAATTATTAAGACCTTCTCCTTGAAAAAATTCCATCATATCTAATGTCATTTCCAAAGGTATTGCTGTTGTAGATTCAACTGCAGGAACTTTAACAGGATTGGAAATATTTCCCGAAATTGTTTTTTTATCATTTATATATAAAGTCCATGGAAAAGATTCCAAAGAAATATCAGATAAACTTGAACTGGAAGAAGATGATTTATTTGGATTTTGTGCCAATACATTAACTGTAAATGAAACCGGGAATTCGCCGGACATTACTTTTGAGGTTAAATTAACAATATCCATTGTACCAAAATCACTAAGCTTTGTTTTATTTGTTATAAGTAAATTTCCAACTTTAAAATTATCAACATTGCCTAATTTGAATTTTAATTTTGACAGGCTCATTAATGAATTATAAACTCCGCATGAAGCAATAAATAAACCTAAAATGGTAAATAGTAATATTCTTTTTTTCAATTTACTTTTGACTCCTTAATTTTTTCCAGAATAATTTCAGCAACTCTTAATGCACGCAAGCCATCTTCTCCGCTAACAACAGGTTTGATGTCATCCAATACTGCATTAACAAATAACTGAAGCTCATGTTTTAAAGCATTAACTTCTTTAATTTCAGGCTGTTCATAAACAACAGCTTTTTTATTTTCACCAACACCAATTTCACCAAATGATAGGAAATGTTCCATGCTCATATTACTTGGAGATATTAATCTAAAAACTTCTGAAACTCCGGTTGTAAAATCGACAGTAATATATGAATCCCTCTGAAACATTCTCATTTTTCTCATTTTCTTTTGCGAAATTCTGCTTGCAGTAACATTTGCTACGGCACCATTTTCAAATTCAATTCTGGCATTTGCAATATCAATATTATCCGATACAACTGCTACTCCGCTTGCTCTAACTTCTTTAACTTTACTTTTTATTAGACTTAAGATTATATCAATATCATGAATCATTAAATCAAGAACAACTGCTACGTCTGTACCTCTTGGATTAAACTGGGCAAGTCTATCCGTCTGAATGAACTTTGGTTCTAATTTATATTTCTCCAAACTTAGTAAGGCTGAATTAAATCTTTCAATGTGACCAACTTGTAATTTTAGATTTTTTTGTTGCGAAATCTTAACAACTTCTTCAGCTTGTTCAATTGTGCTAGTAATTGGTTTTTCCACAAAAACGTGAACATTTTTTTCGAAAGCTTTTTTAATTAGGTCAAAGTGAGCACTTGTTGTTGCAACAATAGATACGGCATCAACATTTTCAAAAAATTCATCTAAATTGTTAAAAGATTTTGTTTCGAGTTCTTCTGCAACTTTAGCAGCAACTTCAGTATTCAGATCATAAACACCAACCAAATTTGCGCGCATTACTTCCTTAAGTAATTTTGTGTGTATTTTACCTAAATGTCCGGTTCCAATAATTCCAATATTTAACATTTTCATAATTATCTCACAATTTGCTTGTAGCCAATAATTTTATCATACTCTCCTTTTTCAGGAGATTTATAATACAAAAATACTGAATAAACATTTTCAGTTTCATAAAAATTACCTTCAAAAATAAACCAATTTATATCTTCAACAAAATCATTATTTATTGTTCCGGTAACATATTGATAATCATAAGTTCCGCGTTTTAGTTCAAGACTAATATTATATAGATCATTTTCATTATTGAGTTTAAACCACGGCAGAACTTCCCAATTAGTAAATGAACCAACTATAAAAATATCTTCATCTGTTCTGTTTGGAGGCTTAAATTCAAATGTAGCAATTATATAATCAGAATATTCATTTCGGCTATCCATTAGTTTAAATCCGCCGTTAAAATCTTTTTTACCTAACTGATAAAATCTGGAATAATCAAATCCTTCAAATTGCGCTCTAGTTATTGGGTATTGATACTTATTTTGATTTTTTAGATTTGTCTGGCGATATTCATTTCCCGGTTCTAAGTCTCTAATAACAAATTCAAAATTCCTTGCACCGTCCCACTCAAAACCTCTATTTTTAACAAATGAATCTTTATTAAGAATTATTGGGTAGCTTGTTTCAAAATTTTTCACAATCTCAATATGATCAATTCTAAATGGCTCAAGTGAATCTGATATTGCAAATTTGGTGCTTAAATTTAGCACTCTGTCATTTGCATTATTATCTGAAATTCTACCTTCCCGCCTCCAGTTTTGAATATTTGTCCTAAGGTTTACCTTATTTTCAACAACATAAAACTTTCCAAATTCGTATACATAATCATCATCAAACGAATCTGTAATAAAAAACATCCATTTACCGCTATTGCTGAATTTTATGTTTTCTTTTGGGAAAGATTCTTTTACAGAATATTGAGCCCCTTCAGTTGTAATTGGTAATTTTTCAACATAAACATTACGGAATTCTGTTTCGCCAATTCTCTCCAAAAGTAAATTATCATACGGTTTCCAATTTTCATCACAAAATTTAAATATAATATTGAAATCAGGTTCGTGTTCGGCTTCAATATCAAATGATATTGTTAGTTTATCAGATGAATTTTGATTTATTACCGGAAGGACAGTTACGTCACTGTTTTTGTAAACATGTAAACTTTTTATAATTGGTTCTTCAGCAAAATTTTTTACTGAAAATAATAAAACGAAAAAAAGAATTATCATAAGGCGTGTATTTTATTAGAATAATAATTTAACATTAAAAAATACTAAAAATAAAACTCTATTCAATGGATTAAGAGTTGACCTATAAATAAAATGCCATCCAAAATTGGATGGCATTATAAGGAGTGGGTTCGCATGAAAAAATTTATTTTTCCTTAACTATAATATCACCGCCGGAAGTTTTACAAATAAAATTTGATCCACCTTTATTAAACTCGCCAATCAATTTTGATTTGCTAATTGTGGTCATTTTATTCTTTGAAAAATTACTTGTAATATCTCCACCCGAGGTTTTTAATTCTACATTTGCATTAAAATCAGATGGAAGCAGAACATCAATGTCTCCGCCGGATGTACCTAATTTAACACCTTTGTTTTCACCAAAATAACTTAGCGAAATATCACCGCCCGATGTTTCAGCTTTTATTGCTCCTTCTGAAGCTTTCAGAAAAATATCTCCACCAGAAGTAGCAGCATTTATAAATCCGTTATCAGATTCTATTTGAATATCTCCACCAGAAGTAGCCGCATTGATATTACCCTTAAATTCAAAAACCGTAATATCTCCTCCGGAAGTACTTCCATCAAGTGTACCTTCAACATTTTTTAAGTAAATATCACCGCCGGAAGTTTTGAAACTTAAATCGCCGTGCAACTCTTTAGCAACTAAATCACCGCCGGAAGTTTTAAGATCTACATCAAAATCAACCGGAACAATTACTTCATATTTTAGATCAATGTTGCTAAACCAAGTGAAGAAACCTCCCCCAAGTTTCTCCCCAAATATTTTTACTCCTTTTTCATCCTGATCAAAACTGAACTCCATTTTTCGCTTGGCATCATCATCCCCAAATATTTTCACATTAACATCATTTTTTGCCCAAGTTTTAATTATAATATCACCAACATCGGTTTTAACTTCCAATAGTTGTCCGGGACTAACACTAAAAGTTTTTTCTTTTAATAAATCAAGTTCTTTGCCAATATTTTGTGAATGTGAAATAAATAAAACTGGCAAAAGAAGAATTAGAATATTCAATGAAATTACTTTATTTATGTTTTTCATGGTACACCCGTAAAATTTTCTTAAGTTTTCTAAATATTTAGACTCTTCAAAGATAAAAAAGTTAGTATTTTTGAAAAAATTATTAACTTTTAATATGAATTATTTACTTGTAACAATTGGTGCCGGAATTGGCGGCGGACTGCGATATTTTATTTCAAATTATGCAGCAAAATTTTTCCCAATTTATTTTCCTTTTGGAACTCTTATAGTTAATGCAATTGGAAGTATTTTACTTGGCTTTTTAATTTTTGGATTAGATGACAAAGAATTGTTATCCAATAACCTAAAATTATTACTTGGAGTTGGATTTTGCGGTGGATTAACTACTTTTTCTACTTTTTCTTTGGAAACTATTAACTTATTAAAAGACTCGCAATTTCTGTTTGCCGGTTTAAATGTTTTGCTGAATTTGCTTATTACAATGTTAGGAATTTATACTGCATATATTTTCTCAAAATAGTGAGGAATTATGATAAACCAAAGTAAAGCTCAATTATTAAGAATCTTTCTAGGCGAAAATGATAAAATTGGTCCAGTAAGTTTATATGAAAAAATTGTAGTTAAAGCTAAAGAAAATAATTTAGCCGGAGCAACTGTTTACAAAGGGATTATGGGATTTGGGAAAAGCAGTAAAATTCATACTTCAAAAGTTTTAAGATTATCTGAAGATTTACCGTTAGTTATAGAAATTGTTGACTCTGAAGAAAAAATTCAAAAATTTTTACCAATTTTAGATGAATTACTAGAAAAGTCAAACTCTGGCGGATTAGTTACTTTAGAGCAAGCCACAATTATTAAACATTTTACTGGAAACAATTAGTTTATTTTTCTATAAGATCTTCTAACTGTGCAATTAAATTTTGGTTTAACTCTTCATTCAAGCTTGGTTGCTTAGCATATTTATCAATAATTTTTCCGGTTTTATCAATAATCATATACCGCGGAATACCTGAAATATTATATTCAGCACTTAAAAATCCCCATTGATCGTCTGTTAATAAATAATGCTGACCTTCAATTCCCAAAGTAGCAATTCCTTCTTTCCATTGTTTATCCGGAGCTCTATTACATAAATAAACAAATGAAATTTTTGTATCATCAAAACTATTTTTTAATTCTTTGGAAAATTTCATTTCGTTTCTGCAAGGTGAACACCATGGAGCCCAAAAATCTATATAAATTACCTTGCCTTCATTTTGTTTTATTAATTCACTTAAAAATTTATTTCCGGAATTTTCATTTTCTTTTAATTCCATTTTAGAAGTTAATTTACTACCACTTATCAATTCAACAATTTCATTGTATCTTTTATTTACAGAACTTTTAAGAATTTCATTTTCAACATTTTCGTTGTAGTAATTTACTTGTTGTTTTAAAATATCTAAGTCAGGTTGTGAACCCATTATACTAAACATATAATTGGAAATTGTAATGTCACGAGCAATTCCATCAAATGATTCAATATAGTTTTTAATGACATATTTTATTTTATTATCTAATTCGGAATTAAAAAGATTTTTTATCTTTATTATAAATGCTGTCCAATAGCTTTTTTCTAAATTCATTTTCTTACCAACAATATACATATCACATTCGTGCAAATATTCGTGATATTTTGTCGAGATCATAGCTTTTGGATTACTAATTATAAATTTATCAAGAAAATCAATATAACCTTCCGGATTAGAAACCAATTTTTCATTCAGATTCTTTAATTTTGCGTTAGCATAATCATGTTCCCATCTATATCTCATTAACTCATCGGCACAACTATACATTATTTCATACTTACTCCACTCAACAAAAATTGGTGAAACTTTGTTTTGAGATATAAATTCTTTATTAAATATTTTTTCATCTTCAAAAAGTTTATATCTGTATTTGATGTATTCTTGTAAAGAAAGATTTTTTAACTTTAAATGTTTTTCGTAAGGTGATGGGAAATTATTATTGTAAGAAACTAAATAATCAGAAATATTCTGATTAACCTCTTTTAGTTTTCCTTCAAAATTTAAATGTGATTGTAAATTGCCCTTTTCAGAATTTATATATTTTTCAGCATCAAAATTAATTGTTAGATTAGAATTTGGTTCTAGATAAATTGTACTTAGTCTTTCTGCGTAATTTAAATATCCGTCATGAGCAAAATCTAAGTCAGCTTTTATTTCAAATTCGCCCAAATCATTAATTTCTGAAGTAAAAATATTTTGCTGCCCAGAAGCATATTCCATGAAAATAATAAATACATTTTTATTCTCCGGAAAATTGGAATGATTTTTTATTTTTCCTTTTATAACCGTTTGGTTTGACGCAATAACTGAAGAAGTTAAAAGAAAAAATATTTGCAAAGATACTCTTGCAAAGTATTTCATACATTAACCATTTTAGTTAGTAATTATATAGATTTCAAATTTCTATAAATTACTATCGCAGAAATTACTCCAACAATTAAGTATAAAATGGTACTTGTATTAAAACTGAAAAGAAAACTTCCTAATCCAAATAAGAATGAATAAACTAATATAACACCAAAAATCCAGTTAACTAGTGCTTTGCCAAAATCCATATTGCTCTTTATTGTTCCAACTTTTTCGGCAATAGCTTTCCATCCCAATCCGCCAGGATATGTTCTTGTATAAAATTCAACGAGTTTATTTTCATTTACCGGTTTTGTTAAATAAGTAACAGCCAACCACACAATTGTAGTTCCAAATACAATCGGGTAAAGTGTAATTGGTGATTCTAATCCATAACCATATTTAGCAATTGGGTAAATTATTAATGGAGCAATCATTGCAGAAATTTCTGACCATGCATTTATTCTCCACCAGTACCACCTTAAAATTAGAACGGCACCCATTCCGGCACTGGCATTGATAATAAATTCCCAAGCTCCGGAAATTGTTGTGAGAAAATATCTTGTTACAACTAATGAGAAAATTGTCACTAATATTATTCCAACTCTTGAAATTATTACATAATGTTTTTCGTCGGCTTCTCTTTTAATAAATCTTCTATAAAAATCATTTATTAAATAGGAAGTTCCCCAATTTAATTGAGAGGCAATTGTTGACATATAAGCTGCAAGAAAAACTGCAATCAGCATTCCTAATAATCCGGCTGGCAAATACATAAGCATTAATTTTGGATACATTAATCCTGGATCAACAGTATTTTCATATTTGTTATAGTATTCTTTAAATTCAGTTGTTTGAGCAATTTCACTATCAATACTACTTAAAGTGCCTTTACTAAATACTTGCTGTGATATTTGATAAAATTGCTGATTTTCTAATTTGAGTTCGTCATCTGTACTTCTTGGTAAAATAACTAAAGCTGCTAATGCAACAATAATCCATGGCCAAGGTCTTACTGCATAATGAGCAATTGTAAACCATAAAGTTGCAAATACACTATGTTTTTCATCTTTGGCAGACATCATTCTTTGAGCAACATAACCGCCGCCGCCAGGATCAGCACCAGGGTACCAACTGCTCCACCATTGCAAGCCCACATGCGCAATAAAAGCTCCTACACTCAACGCAAATACACCATTAAGAGCACTTCCGGCAGAAAAATTTCCGATGGTAGGAAAAAACTCCAAGGTAGATTCTGGAAGTTTTTCACGCAATGCAGTTAAACTGCCAACTTCCGGTTGCTGAACAATTATTACAGCTAATACAATACAGCCAATCATTGCAAATACAAATTGAAAGCTATCTGTTCTTGCAGTTCCCAATAAACCAGATGCAGATGAATAAACCGCAATAATTAATGCAGTGATTACAACCAGAGTAAATGGATCGTAAGTTGGAATAACAACAGAAAATATTTTTTCCATTGCTTTATTTACCCAACCCATTACAATGGCGTTCATAAATAAGCCGAGATAAATGGCTCTAAATCCTCTTAAAATTGCAGCAGATTTCCCTGAATAACGAAGTTCAACAAATTCAACGTCTGTTAAAATATTTGCTCTTCTCCATAATTTAGCAAAGAAGAAAACCGTTAGCATTCCGCCTATTGCAAGATTCCACCAAAGCCAGTTTCCGGCAATTCCATTTTTAGCAACTAATTCTGTAACAGCTAGTGGAGTATCAGCCGCGAATGTTGTTGCAACCATTGCAGTACCAGCAATGTACCAAGGCATATTTCTTCCAGAAAGAAAAAATTCACCTGTATCTTTACCAGCTTGTTTTGAATAATACGCTGCGATTCCAAATATTACTAAAAAGAATGCTATAATTACTGCAATGTCTAAGGAAGCTAATTCACCCATTGATACACCAGAAATTTTTAATTACTAATTAAAATATACATAATAGTTTTAAATGTTAATTTGAAATAGTCTTAAGAAAATTTAGCCCTTCTACCAATGGCGGATAGTTTACTAATTCTTCTCCTTTTGCGTTTGACCAGAGTGTAAATAAATGTCCTAACATTTTTTCATTTTTTTGTTCAAGGCTATATTCCATTAAAGTTTTCATATTTTCAACATTTTTCCAGCTTGTCGGCAAAACTCTAAAACCTTTATTTATAAACATTGGAATAGACAAATATTCTTTAACATTTAGATCTTTATAATCATCATATCCTTCATAATGCCAATCACAAATAATTATATCATTTGGAATTAAATCGATTGCTGGAGCTGTTCCATTTTTTGAAGATTCCCATTCTCCATAATTAATAATATTTGCATCAATTAAACGGTCTCCCCACATTAACATTTCTACATTTTTTTCTTTTACCAAAAAGTTATAAATATCATTAACAGCTTTTGCATAAAGTTTTGCAGGATCTTGTCCAAATGTATTTGGTGAATGTTCAGAACCTAATAAGAAAACTTCATCCATGCCGACATGCATAGCTTTTGCATTAAAAGCATCAATTATTTCACTAATTAAAGGAAATATAATTTCATATACTTTTGGATTTGTCACATCCCATTCTCTGCAATATAATCCTTTATTATTTGGGAAAGCATTTGGTGTTAGATCAAGTTCAGGATAAACTTCTAAAAATTTATAAGTCTCTTCCGCCCATGACTGATGACCTAAACATTGAAATTGAGGAATAATTTCGATGCCGTATTCATTACAGATATTAGTAATTTTTTGAGCACCTTTTATTGTAATTGGATTATCAGTTTGTCTTAATTCTGGATGAGATTGAAAATTAAAATGATAGTCAACTTCAAGAATTATTTTGTTTATACCCATTTCAGATAAACGCGGTATTTGTTTACCCAATTTTTCCAATTCTTCATCATTATTGTAATGTAATAAATGAACTGCCTTCCAGTTTAATTTGTTTAGCTTTGTATTTTGTTTTGAGGAAGCACATGACTGAAATATTAATATTAACAGTACAGAAATAAAAATCATCACCCTTTTCACAATTGATATTCTCCTAATATAATTATTTGGTGAGATAAGAATATTTTATTACACGATTTATTTTAGAGAAAATAATTTTTAACAATTTTTATTTAGTTAACTTATTGAAGAAATTTAAAATCTGGTAATTACTAAAGATTTATTAAACATAATTTTGTGAAATGATAATAATTTCTACAATCTTGATTTTACAACAGAATTTTATTCATTGATTTTTTTTCAATCAGGTTAACTATCTTTCTCTAATTCCTTGAACGGTACAAACCAAGCGACTAAAAATGAAGGAATAGTTGCGATCATTACCCAAACAAAAAAGTTTTTGTAACCTAAATAATCACTAATAAAACCACTAACCATTGACGGCAGCATAAAACCCAAATTCATTACAGCAGTCGCAAAAGCATAATGTGCCATTTTATAAGGTCCGGGGGCAATTTGCTGCATCATAAAAAGAATTACGCCAACAAATCCGAAACCATAACCAAACCACTCAATAGTTATTGCGGTACAAATAATAGTAAAACTCTCTGGTACAGTAAAAGCAAGATATGTATAAACAACATCAGGAAGATTAAATATTATTGCTAAAATAAATATTGATCTTTTTAATCCGCGTTTTGCAATAAAGTATCCTCCTGCAATTGAGCCAAGTACAAAAGCTGCAGCACCAAAAATGCCATATGCAATTCCAATATCAGCAGTTAATAGTCCAAGTCCACCATCTTCTCTTGCCGCTCTCATAAACAAAGGTACAATTTTTGTCAATTGTCCTTCGGCAGTTCTGAATAATATAATAAATGCAATTCCCCAAAAAACATACTTTTTGGCAAAAAATGATTTAACAATTTTCCAAAAAGTTGTAAATGCTTCATTTACATTTTTTACTTCTGTTGAAGAACCTCCGCTTGGCAGCATTTTTAAATGATAAATACCCATCAACATTAAAATCGCACCAAACAGACCCATTACTATCATCCAAGCTTCAACAACACCAATAATAATTTCTAACTTACCGGCAATATAAACTAACGCACCCTGCGAAAGAACTTTTGCCACATTATAGAATGCACCTTGCCAACCTACATATTTTGCTTGATCTTTTGAAGATAGTGAATTTATATAAACACCATCAGCAGCAATATCATGGGTGGCTGAATTAAATGCAATTATTACAAACATTACCAAGGAGTATCTTAAAAATCCTTCTAACGGAAGCGTTAATGCTAACAAACCAAATGCAACACCTCCAATAAATTGAGTTGCAATAACAAAATGTTTCTTTGTCTTGAACATTTCTAATAAGGGACCCCAAAGAGGTTTTAACGTCCATGGCCACATTATTAAAGTTGTAAAAAATGCAATTTCTGAATCTGATAATCCCAGACTTTTATACATTAGAACAGAAACAACTGAAGTTGCAACAAAAGGCAAACCTTCTGAAAAGTAAAGAGTAGGAACCCAAGTAGCAGGATGGTATTTTTTTATTTTTATCGACAAATATAATTATTCCATATTGATTTACATTTTAGAAATAAATAGGAAATATTGATTGGTTCATAAATCACCAATAATGGAATAATTAAGAAATTTGTTATTTCTCAAAGAAATTTTTTATACAAAATAGTTTATTGCTTTTAAATTTTATTCTCTTCCGTAATATGGAGCGCTTTCCCAATCAGTAACTAAAATTTCATAAACACCTGTAATGTCTTCATCGCTATTTACTACATTATGATAAATAGTATTTGTATTGCCCCAAACAAATTGGACGGTTTTTGTAAACAAAAGTCCAGAATATAATGGAGTACTGTTTCCGCTTGCATTAACAACTAAAATTGGATTTTCTTCACTATCGCAACCAATGAATAATGTTCCATCCATTGCCAAGGTAATTGTACCAATTTTTGATAAAGAATAACTTCCCGAGGTTGACCAATCAAATACCACTTCAGGATCACTTAAACTGCCATCAGTTTCAGAGATCTTACTTTTCCATACACCGGTTAATGGATATGTCCCTACTGTTCCAGAATAATTAGCAGAATAATAAACATAACCATCAAAAACTCTAATTGATTTCAGATCAAAATCAGTAAAACTGCCAACTTCAGTAACACTTGAATCAGTTGTTGCTATTCTAAACATTCCAGTTTTTGATCCTCCAATGTAAATATTTTTATTTTGGTCAAAATCAAAATACTTAACATTTTTTGGTAATCTAATGAAAGCAGCTGCTTCATTACTACCGGAAGGAATTTTATAAAGATCTCTGTTGCCCGGAACAAAATAAATATCTTTATTCGGACCAATTTTCATATCTTCAATAACAGGTATTCTTGCAGTAGCAAATTCAATTTTATCCTTACCCGGTTCAACAACATAAAAATACATTGTATTGCCATTTCTAATTCCAGCATAAAGATTTTCATCAGAATCAACCGCAATTGCCTGAACTAAATCTATTGGAAGAAAAGCATCACTTTTATTACTAATTAACTCAACCCTATAATTTTCATATTCAGCAAAAGTTAAAGCACCAGGGACTGATATTTTAATAGTAATACTTTCACCTGAAATATCGGGTGGAATTACAATTATTTCAGTAGCTGATTCTGAAACAACTGTTCCCTTTTCATTATTAAAATAAACTAAATTTCTACTATTGCTATCTAATCCAGAAGCAAAATTTTGACCTGTTATTTTAACTTGTGTATATCGTGCCAGAGCAAGATCCGAAGGTTCGATACTTGTAATTACTGGAGTTTCACTACCAGTATCATTTGGATCAAAAATTTCATTTGGACCCTCATAACTGCATGAGTATAAGCTAAAAAGCAAGAAAACCAGTAATGCACTTTTACTTATAATTCTGAATATCATTATAAAACTCCAATTTTATAATATTTATAAATTTTAGTAACTAAAACGAGCAGATAATCTTTGAATATTTCCGAAAACACCATAAGGCGTATATGAGTAATCAAAAACAAAACCGAATATAGAAGCACCTACACCAAACGATACATCGTTTTCATCACTATTTGTTAAATAACCAGCTCTAAGCATAAACTTATTTAAAAATGTGTACTCACCGCCAACAGCAATTTGTGCTGAATGTGATCTTGCATCTAATGCATTGATGGAAACGAGTAAAGAGTGTTCTTCTTTTTTCAAAGATGTAAAATCAAACACATTCATTGAAATACCTAATGAAAATGTCAAAGGTAATTCAAATCCTTCTTGAGCATATTTAAATTCTTGAGAAAAATTTCTTACTGACATACCAAATTGCAAACTTTTATATCCAGTCTTAAATAATGTACCGAAATCGAATGCTAATCCAGATGCTTTATTCTCAACAGATTTAGTGGTGGAATCAGTCGCTGGAATCGTTGCATCTGCTAAATCTTGCGAAACATATTTAACTTGACCACCGACCGAAAACTTATCGGATAATCTTTTTGAATAGCCAAATCCAGCTGCATATGATGATGCTGATAATTTACCAATATCAGTGTAACCTAAATCTGTATTTGCCACTACTGTTCCTAAAATTTCACCATAATCTACAAGTTGTAAACTGAGAGCAAATACTCCATATTCTCCTTCTGCTGGACTAACAGATAAACTTATATTTTGATGATTTATATCAGCTATCCATTTATTCATACTAAAGCTTGCATCAAACAGATTAGTGTTAAAACCCATTGTTGCCGGATTAAAAAATAATGCGCTTGAATTTGTTTCTAAGCTAGTAACTGCACCTGCTAATGCTGCTGCTCTTGCATCTGAAATTACGCTTAAAAATTGCATTCCAGTTTGTGCCAATTTTTCTTGAGCAAATAACTTGCCACTAATATTAAAAACAACAATTACTCCAAGTATTAAGTGTATTGTTATTTTTCTCATATTATTTCTCCAAAAATTTATATAACTCATTTTCAAAAAAAATATTCATTTATCTAATTACAATAAATTTTCTAAAAATAGATTCACCTTTTTTTAACACTAATTTATCTTCTTCATTATAAATGTCTTTGGTAACTTCAATGTATGCAATATATAATCCGCTAACTAATATCTGTTCTGATAGTGTTCTTGAATCCCAAAGTTCATCTCCGGTACCATCATTATGGTGAATTGTTTCAATTAAATCACCTCTTTCAGTAAATATTTTTATAATGCACTCTGCCGGCAATCCAAGAAATGCTATTCTATCACCAGCATCAACACCAAACTGAAGTTTTCGTGCCTGAATGTGGAATGGATTGGGCACAACTCTTACTGCCGATAAAACTTCTTCAGCAGGTTTTCTTAAATAGGCGCCCTTATTTGTCATTGTATAAAATTTACTGCTTTCTAATGTAACGCCGTTATTTGTAGAACCGTCATCAAAACTTGTAACATAATAAAAATAATCAAATCCTCTTCTGGCTTCTGTATCATTATATGTGTTTACTATGTTATCTGGACTTGTTTCATAAATCAAATTATAAAATGTATCAGCTTTTGCAATTGCTCTGTAAACTCTGTATCCTTTAAAGTTTGGCCAGCTTTCAGCATTATCCGCCCAAGTTAATGTAATCTTATCCCCACCGGATTGTACTTCAAAGACATTTGGAGGTGGAGGAGGAGAGGGAATATTATAACCATTAGAGAAATTATCTAATGCTTTTCTAAATGTATTTAATAATGAATCCTCGCCGCTTAAAACCCAAGCATCTTTATATGTATCCGGGTCACTTGTAATTGAACCGTCAGGCATTTCAAATGAATTAATCTCACCTTTTAAACCTTTAATCCAATTCAATCCAACTTCGTTAGATTTCACTTTACTTATACCGGCAACGGCTTCGGCAACAACAATTCTTATACTATCACCAGGAGCAATTGTGTAAGGTCCAAATCCTTGTCCTTGTGAATATCCACCGCCATCATTTCCATAAAGATCGGCAAAATCATTTCCAAGTTTTTCTGCATGTGTTGGAATTTCATGACCTTTGTTCATAATTAAATACTTGCTAGTCATCGCACCTGTATTAAACGGATTTGAACCATATTGCTCAGTATCCGAACCAATTGAGACAGTTGTACTAGGCTGATTTGGATCATCTGTATTATCTTGCGGACTTTTATCCGCATGTAGAGTTACAGTTCCAACATATTGTCTAGCATCCATACGTCCGTCTCTATCAAAATAAGGACAACCCAATGATGCATAGTCTGCTAAAGAATGTTTTCCATACCAAGTATATTGAGCTCTCATTTCAAAATTAGGGTCTGTTGGATCTTGCCCTATTTGATGATTTACAGCATTTCTGCCCCAAGCAATGTTTTGGTTTGGAGCCCATCCGCAAGCACACAATCTTGCTTCTTCACCAAAGCCATATCTAAACTGAAGAAAAATATAGACATCGGTCAATGTTTTGGGATCTGTATTTCCTTCAGCATCTATAATACCTGTATTTTTAAAAGTATAATCATAGATGTAATAATTATCATGATCTTGTTGACTAAATGCCATTAGTTTTCTTGTGTAAGACAATCCAATGTATGAATTTAAGGAGTTAGTAATCACTCTATCTGCCGGAAGGTCTTCATTTACTTCATCAACAATATCATTTAGCTTATTTTCTGTAGCTATATCTCCGTCAACAATAACAATTGGAGCATTAAACCTGCCTTCCATTTTAAATTCAGTGGGAATAATTTCGGTTACTGCATCAGCCGATCTTGTTCCGACAGCGATAACTTTATGAGGGACAGTAGTTTTTAGAAATCTGTCATCATAATTGGTTGTGCCAATCCATAGTCCCTTTGCAGCTTGATGATTCTGATAAGGGAATTGTGCATCCCATCTTAATCCATCTAACTGTTCTGCAATTCTTCCAACTTCAATTTCCGCACCAAAACTGGAAAACCAACTATGTAATGAACCCACCCGGAGCCATTTAATTTCTTGAGCTATTTGTGCATTTATTATATTGGAATTGCTTGCTCCAAATATTATTAATAAAATAAAAATATTTAATAAGTTGTTTTTCAATATTCTCATTTTTAACCTATTGAATTTTTTTAAAAACTATTTTTTTTATAGCTTAAATCTTACATTTATTCCAAAATATATTTGTCTTGGATTTAGGAAATTAAAAGATGTTTCATTTGGCATATCTATATAAGCTTTATCATCCATTACTTTATCTAATTTAGAACTGCTAACCTCTGACCAAGTACTTCCATCCCATTGCATGTATTTACCTGATGAGTTTTCATAATAAAATGCTCTTGTATTTGGGTTTGTTAAAGCTGTTACATTTGCAACCTGTTCAATCGGTTGAAATTCAACTCCTTGTTTTCTATACTCACCATACCTATCATCACCAACAATATTATCATAAGCATTACTTTTTGGTAAGTGCAGCGAATTCCAATAATCTTCATAATCTTGAGCATTCATAAAGCCTAAGAGTGAAAGACGTTTATTATTAAACACATTACTAACATCCATAATAAAACTTACTAACAGGGCATCAAAATCAAAATCTTTTACTAATCTTAGATCTAAATTATGCCAATCTTTTGTTTGTACGTTTTGTGAAACGCCTGCAACATTATTTGGGTTTCTTGTAGCCATCCAGCCAGCTCGCCAATCACCAATTAGTGTAAGATTCCAACTAGCTAATGGCATAATTCCTAAGACATCCGGACCAAAATCATCAGGTGAATTGAAAGTTAAAACTAAATTTGCCCATGGTTGTGGTATTGGTTTATCTTGAGCAAAATTGCCAGTATTATTATTAAACTTTCTTTGTTCTGATGGATCTTGATAAACTATATCAGTTCCAAATCTACCTGCAGATTTAACTTGGTATGTATAAGTAACAAATCCTCTCCACCAATCGCCACCGCTTTTCTTTAGAGTTAATTCAAAACCTCTTATATCTTCATAACTATTAGAATTTACAGCATTATATATAACACTGGCATCAGCACTCCAATATTGAGTGGCTGCAATTTGATCTGTTACATCATGATAAAATCCAGCTAACTGAATAAGATAGTTATCAAACAAAACATGATCATATCCTAGTTCATAAGAAACAGTTTTTGATAAGTCTAAATTTGGATTACCAAAACGTGTAATTTGATTTAATGAACCTCTAGATAATTGGAACAGCCATTCATAACTTGGCAATTGTTGAAAATGTCCATAATTAAAAAATAATTTTGAGTTCTCAGTAATTGGATGTGATATTCCAAGACGAGGACTTATTGCTAATTTTGATTCAGGAGATTTAGTATCATACTCTACACTTTCATTAAACCCAGCACCAAAGAAACTTCTTGTAAAAGGATCAATATCAGCCCAATCAACACCAGAATTACTATAATCAAGTCGTAATCCCACATTGGCAATCCATCCTTCAAATTCTATTTTATCTTGCAAATAAAATGCTGCTCTAATTGGATTATACTGTTGATCTATATATGTATTTGTTAATGGAAAATTTGGATTGTACGAACCAAATTCGAGATCTAGATTATTATAAACAAATTCAAGTCCAGTCTTAACTTGATTATTATTGTCAATCTGACTTGTCAAATCCATTTTAAATGTTAGAGAAGAAGTTTTTGTTTTATCTTTTGTAGTACTATTTGAAAATGTAAAACCATCACCTATCCCGGTACCAATTTCTGTACTAAAACCAAATGGAGCTGTATTAACAAAGTATCCCGGGAATAGTTCAACTAATTCTTCATCTCTAGAATATGTTGGTCTTGTAAAATAATCTCTTTGAAAATATTCTAAACTAACATCATAAAATGTAGACGCAGAAATTACATTTGTTAATTTTGATGAAATTCCTAAATGGTTTACATCAGCTATACTCCAGTATGCATCTGAGAAAATGAAACTAGCTCGTGCAAATGGATTCATTTGTAATTGTGAAATTATATCCGAAGGTGTTCTAACATATTGTGTGCTGTTATTCAGACCATTTGTACCAGCAAGAGATGATTGCTGCGGACCGTTAATTGCAATATTATAGCTATTGCCGACAATACTGGATAAGGTTAATTTTAAACCTTTAGCTAAATCAGAAGTTAGCTTAAAAGTAAAATTATTATCAACGTAATCATCGCGAGTAAGCGGAACTAATAACATTTCTCTTGTTCTTTTATAAGTAAGATAGAAACGTAAATCACCCAACATTTTGCTCACTAGTGGAACGGGACCGCCAAAGCCCAAATCAACATCATAATCATACTGATCTGTAACAGGTGTTTTTCTATGCTGCCATTCAAAAAGTTTTTTTGCAGCTTCAGGTGTTAAATCATTTGTTGGATCATCATCCTCTAAAAGTTGACGGGAAATTTCATTCCAACCATCAAATACTCTGTATTGTTTTTGTGTATATTGGTCCCAAGTGCCATTTTGTGTTCCCACATAAGCTACATCTGGATCTAAGTAAGGTTTCAGCCACATTGAGTTTTTATCATACGGAGAAATTCCAAAATGTTTTGAACTTGGAGGGCTTGCCTTAAATGTAATTGTTCCACTCCAATTATCAGTACTTCCATCTTTAGTAACTATATTTAATATTCCTGACCTTACTTGACCATACTCTGCATTAAATCCGCCTCTTTCTAAAGATATTTCATCAATACCGCTAAGGGCTACATTTGTAATAGGTTGATTATTTCTTGGATCGCGCATTGAAAAACCGTCCATAAGAAATAATGCTTCATCAGCAGAACCGCCTCTAATGACTAAACCGCTTTCAACACCGGCTTGCAATCCTACTGCACCTTCAACAGAAGTAATGGGTAATTCTTCAATTTCCTGAGAAGATATAGATGTAATACTAGCAGAAACGTCCTCTTTAATAATTTTCCTTTCAGCTGTAACAACTAATTCACCTAAACTAATAGATTCTTCTTCCAGTTCAATATCAATTCTGGCAGTTTGATCAATATGAACTTGAACTCCTTCAATAATTACGGTAGAAAAACCGACCATAGATACTTTAAGATTATATTGCCCAGGTTTAACGTTCAATATTGAAAAGTATCCATCAAAATCGGTTGCAGTTCCAAGTGATGTAGATTCTATCAATATATTTGCCCCTGGTAATGGATCTCCCGAATTTTTATCTACAACTCGTCCAGCAATTTTTCCAGTTGTACCAGCCCAAATTGAAAAAGAAGTTATAAAAAATATAACTATTGTAATTATTAAGGAATTGCGGTAATTTAGGTCAGACATGTTATTTTCCTCCAATTTCAAACAACTATCGCACCCATGAAATTAAACTTTTATAAGTGGGGAACGTATTATATTTACAAGCAGGATGAAAAGCTAGTGAAAAACAGTGAAATTGACAGTTAATTAACTGTTAAATACGTTGTAAATTGTTATATTACATATAGATAATTTTATGCAATAAGGCTTTTAACTTTTATTATAATGATTGATAAAAATCAAAAACTGCAGATTCTAGACGAGATTTTAAAAAGTAATAGTTTTATTAATTCAAAACTTAATGCTAAACTACTTACCTATTTAGTAAAATGTGAAATTTCTGGTAAAACACCAAGTGAATATTCTATAGCCATTGACGTTTTTAAGAAAGACGCAAGTTTTAATCCAAATGAAGATACACTAATTAGAGTATCTGTTTATAATTTGAGAAAAAAATTAGAGCGTTATTACCAGAATATGGGAAAACGTACTAAGTTAAGAGTTAAAATTCCCAAAGGACATTACGAGGTTATATTTTTTAACTATTCTAAAGAGAATATTAGGGATTTAGTTAGAAATCCTTATGTAATTTTATTACCTGTAGTATTTATTTTATTATTTATTATTCTGTATTTATTAACGAAACAACCACAAACTTCAGCTTTACCATCTCAAATAAATTACAGTTACAGCAGCAATTTGTTGGATAGTTTTATTAATTCGGAGAATCCCAAAATTATATCACTTGGAGATGATTTTATATATTATTCAGATTTTTCTGAATTTAATACCACCCCAATTAGAAAGATGTATAGAAATTCTATGATAAATAATGAAGGTGAATTTGAAAAATTTAAATCTGAGGAAAAACAAAGAGATAATTTCAAAAAATTACCTTTCTCATTTTTTAATCAAGCGGCTGTTTGGCCTTTGCCCCATCTTGTAAAATTGTTTAAGGGTAAAAATGTAGACTTTCTAATTAAAAGTGCCACAAATTTAAATTCAAATGATATTAAATCTCATGATATTGTATTTCTTGGATCATTTTGGACATTAGGAATTCTTAATCAAATAATTGAAAATTTGGGTATTAGTTATAATATTATTGGAGAAGAAAAACTAGAAATTAAATCAAATGATTCTCATGATTCACTTCAAACTTATATTAGAACAGGTGTTCCGGCTTTTGATCATATTGATTATTCATTATTTTTAAAAGTACCCGGTCCAAATAAAAAAACAATTTATCTAATTGTAAGTTTTTATGCTACTGGTTCAGTAGGAATTGTAAAATATTTAAGTAATCAAAATTCAATAAATGAATTAAATAAAAACTTTGAAGAAAATTATGAAAATTTTCCCGATTACTATTTAATTTTATTTAAATCTAAAGGTTACAACAGAGAAGTTCTTTCAACTGAATTACTTTTCACAAAAGAAATTGATCCAAGTTTAATTGTTTGGTGATTTTTTTTAGGCCATCTTAATTAAAGACAGCCTAAAATTTTTACAACTCTTTAATTTCGTTTACTAATTTATTTACTGCTTCTTTTGCACTTCCAAAAAACATCAATGCGTTTGGATAAAAGAATAATTCATTTTGAATTCCTGCATAACCAACATTCATAGATCTTTTATTAATAACAACCGTTTTGGCATAATCAACATTTAAAATTGGCATTCCGTATATTGGGGAACTTTGGTCATGACGTGCAGCAGGATTCACAACATCATTTGCACCAATTATTAATGCAACATCAACATTTGGAAAATCATCATTTATATCTTCAAGTGCAAAGAGTTTATCATATGAAACTTGCGCTTCAGCTAACAGAACATTCATGTGTCCTGGCATTCTACCAGCAACAGGGTGAATTGCAAAACGAACATTAATATTTTTCTTTTCTAAAATATTTGTCAAATCCCTAACAGCATGTTGTGCTTGAGCAACAGCCATTCCATAACCAGGAACAATTACTACATTCTGAGCTGAATCAAGAATCATTGCTAATTCTTCAGCATCCACAGATTTCACATCTCCTTGGGGACCATCACCGGAACCTGCGCCACCTGAACCAGCGTCTTCCCAACCACCTAATACAACATTCATTAATGATCGGTTCATTCCCCTGCACATAATTAATGTAAGAATAATTCCAGAAGCACCAACTAGTGCACCGGCAATAATTAACATATTATTTTGAAGAACAAAACCAGTCATAGATGCAGCTAGGCCAGAATATGAATTCAACAGAGAAACAGCAACCGGCATATCTGCTCCGCCTATTGGTAATACCAAAAGGACTCCAAGAATCAATGAAACACCAGCAATTCCCAAAAGATTTGAATCATTCGCTGGTTCAAGGACAACAATTACTCCAGCTGCCAGAACCATTAAAAGCAGAAGAATATTTATTGGATTCTGCAAAGGATATTTTACAACTTTACCGGTAATAAAACCTTGTAATTTACCAAAGGCAATAAATGATCCTGTAAATGTAACCGCGCCAATAAGAACTGATAATACAAGTGTTACTCCAGTTGCAACATCAAAAGTTCCGGCTGTATTCATAATGTGATAATATTCAGCAAATGCAACTAATGCCGATGCACCTCCACCAAATCCATTTAGCAAACCGACCATTTGAGGCATTCCGGTCATTGGAACTTTTAAAGCCATAACTGCACCAACTGCAGAACCAATAATTATCCCAATAAGGATGTACTCAAATGTCAAAACTCGTTGATCAAAAAGAGTAATTACAACAGCCAAAAACATACCTAATGAAGATAGAAAATTGCCTTGTCTTGCTGTTTTTGGTGAACCAAGTTTTTTAATTCCAAAAATAAAAAGGATAGAGGCAATTAAATAAATTAAATATGAAATGATTTCCATGATATTCCCCTATTTCTTTTTAAACATTTTTAGCATTCTATCTGTAACTAAGTATCCGCCAACAACATTAATTGTGGCAAAGATCAAAGCAATTAAACCCAATACTGTACTGATTCCAAATTCCTCTAATCCGGCACTTAGTAAAGCACCGACAATTGTAATACCTGAAATTGCGTTTGATCCCGACATCAAAGGTGTATGTAAAGTTGGTGGAACTTTTGTAATGAGTTCAAATCCGACAAATATTGCTAAAGCAAATACGTAAATCAGCATTATTAGTTCATGAATTTCCATTTTATTACCCTAAATTTTTATAATAAACTTTTTGTTCTTTCTTGAATTACTTCTTTATTAAACGTAATAAGCGATCCTTTAACAATTTCATCATCAAGGTTTAAATCCAATTTACCTTCTTTTACAATATGATCAAGTAATGCCATTAAATTTTTACTGTATACTTCACTTGAATTTGTTGCAACAAGACTTGGTAAATTCGGTTCGCCTATTATTGTAACTCCATGTTTTTTAACAGTTTTTCCATTTTCACTAACTTCACAGTTTCCACCAAATTCCACTGCCATATCAAGTACAACTGAACCAGGCCGCATATTTTTAACCATTTCTTCAGTAACTAAAATAGGCGCTTTTTTACCCGGAACTAAAGCAGTTGTAATTACAATATCTGCATGGGTTACATGTTTAAAAATTAATTCTTTTTGTTTTTTTAAAAATTCTTCAGATGCTTCTTTTGCATAACCGCCTTCATCCTGCATATTTTCATCTGTATCAACTTCAATAAAACGGCCGCCCAAACTTTCAACTTCTTCTTTAACCGAAGGGCGAATATCAGAAACTTCAACTATTGCACCTAAACGTTTTGCAGTTCCAAGAGCTTGTAAACCGGCAACACCAGCACCCATAATTACAACTCTAGCCGGTTGAATTGTTCCAGCTGCAGTCATCATTAATGGAAATATTTTACCTAATTCATTAGCTGTCATTAAAACTGATTTGTAACCTGCAATATTTGCCTGTGAACTAAGCGCATCCATTTTCTGAGCTAAAGTTGTTCTGGGAATTGCATCCATTGAAAGTATGTTAATTCCTTTTTCAGCACATTGTTTTGCAACTTGCGGATAGTGCAAAGTGTACATCAATGCAATTAACAATTTACCGTCAGGAATTATATCAATTTCATGTTTTCCGCTTTCCGGATTTTCAATTGGTCTTTGAACTTTTAATATTATTTCAGCAGAAGAATATAATTCTTCAGGAGTATCAACAATTTTTGCTCCAGCCTCAATGTATTGCTTATCAGTAAAACCAGCATTTATTCCGGCATTTTGTTCAACAATTATTGAAAAGCCTTTTTTAATTAGTTTGGAAGCAACATCGGGAACAATGGAGACGCGGTTTTCATTTTTAAGAATCTCTTTAGGTATTGCTATAACCACTTTCAATCTCCTTAAATGAGTTTTTTATAAGATAAATTTGGTTCCTAAAATAAGTTATATGTCTCTAAAATCAAATATGTTTGTAAAATAAAAAAATATACGGTCAAAATGATATTCATTGTTTTGACAAATTTTAAACAATAATTTTAATAATAATAAATGAATACTTACAAGTTTTTAATCATACTATTTCACTTACCTTCAATATTAAACTATCAAACGGATCAATATAGTTTATTCATTGGCGGCAGTTATTTAGGAATGACAAATTCAAAGGTTTATTCAATTGAAAGCACATCAGAATATAATAACGGTTACTCAATAACTATCGGCCTTAGAGGCGAGTTTGAATCAGACAATTTAATTTCTTTCGGCATGCATTTAGGATATGAATTAACAAATTTTTCATTTACTGAAGATGGATCTATTTCAAGACGTTTGTGCTATAAGAATCATTTTATTAAGGATCAAATTTTTGTAAAATATAATAATCTTTTTACAAATTTTGATGTTGTATTTGGACTACAATTAAGGTTATTCAACGCCGGAAATGTTAGAATAAATGAAAAAACTGAAATTAAGACTCAATCAAATCCGGAATTATTTTTTAATCTTGATTTTGGAATAGAATACAGTCCAGAAGTTTTTAATGACCTTATATTTTTTCAGCCTTTGTTAAGTATTGGTTTATCTGATTATAGTTTTGGGAAGCATCACTTCATTTGGGATTCAAATGTTTACAATATTGGTCTAAATATTGGCTATAATCTTTAATTCCGTTAAATAACTAACTTTTATCAAAAAATTAAAAAAATTGCTGAAAATGTAAAAATTTTATTATTTTTAGGATGCTAACATCCTTTTATATAGTAAAACATTTTTATTTACAATTTGGTGATTTATGGCGAAGATTGTCTTAAAAGAAAAACTTTCAGATACTGTCTATAAAATGAAACTTGACGCTCCTTCAATTGCAGAAGAAAGAGCTGCAGGGCAATTTATAATTCTCCAAATTGATGAAGATTTGGGCGAGAGAATTCCTCTTACAATTGCTGATGCTGATATAAACGAAGGTACAATTACAATTATTTTTCAAGTTGTGGGAATGACAACTGATGAACTTTCTAAATTAAATGAAGGCGATGACATTCCTGTTTTAGTTGGCCCACTCGGAACTCCGACTCATATTAAAAAACATGGAACAATTGTTTGTGTTGGCGGCGGAATTGGTGTTGCTCCGCTTCATCCAATTGCTGAGGCATTTAAAGCGGCCGGTAATGATGTTAAAATAATTATTGGTGCTAGAAATAAAGATCTGATAATTATGGAAGAAGAAATGAGAAAAATTGCAGACGAATTAATTATCTGCACAGATGACGGAAGTTATGGTAGAAAAGCATTAGTCACAGAACCGCTAAAAGAATTATGCGAAAGAGATCCAAAACCGGATATGGTAATTGCAATTGGACCACCAATTATGATGAAATTCTGTGCTGAAACGACCAGACCATATGAGGTTTATACAGAAGTTTCATTAAATACAATTATGGTTGATGGAACCGGAATGTGTGGTGGCTGCAGAGTTAATGTTGGCGGAGAAGTTAAATTTGTTTGTGTTGATGGGCCAGAATTTGATGGTCATAAAGTTGATTTCGATAATATGATGGCAAGGTTAAATTCTTACAAAGAAATTGAGCAAGATAAACACACTTGCTATATCGATTCAATGTATGAAGAAAAAAAATTATAATTTGGAGCAAAAATAATGAGTTATCAATCACCTGATATATTAAGTGCAAACGCAAAAAAAATATTGAATGATTATATCCACAATGTTGAAAATCTTAAAGCCAAAGACAGATTAAAAATTCCCGTTCAAGATATGCCTGCACAAGATCCAATTGTAAGAGGTCATAATCTTGAAGAAGTTGCAATCGGTTATACAATGGAAGAAGCTCGCGTTGAAGCATTAAGATGTCTTGAATGTGTTAAGCAAACATGTATTGATGGCTGCCCGGTAAAAATAGATATTCCAGGATTTATAAAACATATTGCTTATGGTGAATTTCAAAATGCAGTTGATGTGATTAAAGAAGCGTCCTTACTTCCATCTATTTGCGGAAGAGTTTGTCCGCAAGAAACTCAGTGCCAAGAAAATTGTAAAGTTGGAATTGCTTTAAAGGATGTAGATAAATCAGTTGCAATAGGCAGATTAGAAAGATTTGTTGCCGATTGGGAAAGAGAACAAGGAAATGTAAAAATTCCACATGTAAAACCTGAGACAGGAAAAAAAGTAGCAATAATTGGAAGCGGTCCGGCAGGATTGGTTGTTGCTGCTGATGTAAGACGTGAAGGACATTCAGTCACAATATTTGAAGCATTCCATAAACTTGGCGGAGTAATGCGTTATGGAATTCCTGAGTTTCGTTTGCCAAATGATATTGTTGATGAAGAAATTGATACGCTTGTAAAAATGGGTGTGGAAATTAAGAAAAATTACGTTGTAGGAAGAACAAGAAAATTGAACGATTTAATTGAGAAAGATGGTTTTGATGCAGTATTTATAGGAACAGGCGCTGGCTTACCAATGTTTATGGGAATTGAAGGTGAAAACTTAGTAGGTGTTTTTTCAGCAAATGAATATTTAACCCGTGCTAATTTAATGCGCGCATTTGATAAAAAAAATGCTGATACTCCAATTTATCCATCAAAAATTGTTGCAGTTTTAGGCGGAGGAAATGTTGCAATGGATGCCGCAAGAATGGCATTAAGATTAGGTGCAGAAAAAGTTTATGTAATTTACCGAAGAACCGAAGTTGAAATGCCAGCAAGAAAAGAAGAAGTTGCTCACGCCAAAGAAGAAGGTATTGAGTTTAACTTTTTAACAAATGCCAAAAAAATATTAGGTAATGAAAAAGGAAAAGTAAACGCAATGGAATGTTTGCGCTACGAATTAGGTGAACCGGATAGTTCTGGAAGAAGAAGACCAGTCGTAATTGAAGGAAGTGAATTTATAATTGATGTTGATACTGTTATTGTTGCAATTGGAAATGGAAGCAATCCATTAATAAAACAAACTACACCAAATTTAGAAACTAATAAATGGGGCAATATAATTGTTGATGAAAATCAAAAATCATCGATGGATAGAGTTTTTGCCGGCGGAGATATTGTACTTGGAGCCGCGACAGTAATATTGGCAATGGGCGAAGGAAGAAAAGCCGCTGCAGCAATAAATGATATGTTGGCAAAAGAAATTGCCGGATAAAAATATTTTTTAATCTGTAATTTTTAGATTTTCGAGTAAGATCAAAAATAAATATTCAGAATCATCTGATTGTTTAATTAAATATCTCTGTATCAAAGATAATTTTTTAATAAACCTGACTGTTTCTGTTTTCTGCTTCAGTTTTGATTTATACTTTGATTCTACATTTTTATTAAACCTTACATTGTAAACCAAGGTTAAAACTTCAACTAATTCCTCAAACCTTTCTTTGCTGAAATATATTTTACCATCATGAGTGTTAACTTCTAAATATGTTGTAAATATCTCTTTCTTAATTAATTCTTCAAAAAATTCTTTGTTATCAATTAAAACAAACTCATATAATTTTTGACCGCTTCTTTGTTTTAGAAATTCATCAGAAATTTTGACGAATCTTTCAAGTACTTCATCAAACTGTAAAAGCACATCTATCAATAAAATTTGTACACTAATAAATCCTTCATCTTTAATTTTCTGCCGTAAAATATTTTTTATTGGTCTAATAAGCTGCAACTTATCGAAATATTCATTTTCCATTTCATCATTTTTATTGAATAATAATTTGAGATTAATCAACGTTTTAAACAATAAAATAATTAGCCACTTAATTTCTAATTTCTCAAAAAATAATTTCTGAATTTCACTATTGGCTTGCACCTTTTTATTTTTGAAATCAGTTTTAACTTGAGCAATTAAATTCACTATTGAGATAACATCTGCAATAAATCTTTCTTTAAAGTTATTTGCATTTCCAGAAATAATAAATTGATCGGCAATTGAATTTATAATTTGATCTAATTTTTCCGGCAATAATTCTTTTATTTCTTCAATTATGTTTTTATTACTCTTTTTTGATTCAAAAATCTTGATATATTTTATTAAGAAATCTTCATTAAACAGATTTTCAAAACTATTATGAATAGAAGATAATTTAAGTCTGTCTAACTCACCTTTTATGTTGTAAATTCCCCTGCCATAATTTTCTTTAAATAATTTATATGCATCACCGGTTTGATCATATATTTCTTCAAAATGCAAATAAACTCTGTATTCAAATCCACCTAAAATTAAATGAAGACCATTTGAATGAATATCTTTTCCATTAAAGAAATATTCTAATCCGGTTGTTACATCACGTAAAATGTAAAAATGGAAATCACTGTTTTTTATTCCAAGATTATATGCAATATCTGTGTTATGAAGATTATTATTATTTGATGAATTGCCGTTTAATTTTTGTCTGGAGTAATAAAAAGATCCTCTGGTTGAATCAAACTTATTATTAAAAACAACTAAACCCTTATCACCATTATATTCATTGGAATAAACAAAAATATTTTCATTTACATTTCCAGTCTGATCAAGAAAATCATAAATCCAAAATTTTTGAACTTCAGAAAAAATATGACGTTTTTTAAGAATTGGAAAAATTTCTCTTTCATGTCTTTCAACCAGCCATTGATTTGGTTGTTCATCATAATATGCTCTTTGATATTCCATTCCGTACTTTTCTGTATAACCTTCAATTTGCCCATGAGCGAACATTGGTAATCCCGGCAGAGTAGACATTAAAACTAAAACACCAAAATATTTGTCGTCACTTCCAAATTGTGCAATCGCTGTTTCCTCATCTGGATTACTCATAAAGTTGACGTAACGTTTTAATATTTCGGGTTCAAATTCTAAAGTATTTGTAATTAATTCTCTGTACTTAGCGTTCTCTTCCTTTTTCAGCATATTCATAAATGCACTATTATAAACTCTGTGCATTCCAAGAGTGCGAACAAAATAACCTTCCATTAACCAAAAAGCTTCTGCAAGCAAAAGTGTATCTGGCATTTCGGTATTTATTCTATCTACCACCTCTCGCCAAAATTCTTTTGGGAAAAGTTCATCAAATTGATCGCGTGTTAAAGCAAAATCAGATCTTGAAGGAATATCACCGCCTTTGCCGGGTTCAGGGAACCATAATCTTGAATAATGTTTTTTTGCTAATGTCATTGCGGCATCAAAGCGAATTACACTAAACTTTCTAGCAACTTCAAATATTTTTTGAATTAATGCTTCCCGCACTTCACTCTTTAAAAGGTTTAGTTGAGAAGTATCATTCCACGGCATATTTGTTCCGTCGTTGCCATGATAAAAGTATTTTGTTTGACCAATACGTTTATCTTTTCTCTCAAACACAACAGCAGCATCTTTCATTTGCCAATATTGATCTTCAATTCTTATTTCAATATCAGGATGTTCTGAAAGATTTTCTCCGGTAAATCTGTAATTTGGGAAAGGCGGATAATCTAATTGAATAAAATAATCCGGGTGTTCAATCATCCATTTTGAATAAATTCCGGTATGATTTGGCACCATATCACTTGCTAATCTAATTCCATGAGCTTTTGCACGCTCATTAAAATTATGATATGCATTTTCTCCGCCTAAATCATGAGCTATTTCATAATCGTACAAAGAATAAGCAGATGCAACAGCATCAAAGTTGCCCATAATATGTTTAATTTTTTTTGATGCAGAACTTCTCTCCCAAACGCCAATTAGCCACAATCCATTAATATGATTTTGACTTAATTCTTCAAGTTCCTCATCCGGAATTTGATCTAACGTTTTAATGTTTTTTTTATATTTTTTAGAAAGTTGATCTAGCCACACATATGTATTTTTTGCAATTAAAACTAAATTAGGCATCCAGTGTGTATCAATTGTAAATTGTTCCGGTTCATCATATTCTTTAGTTGAATCGGTGGCATATCTAAATCTTGATTTACCAATAACTAAATGATCAGCATCAATTTGTTCGCCTTTATACTTTGGAACAATTGTTGGCGAACCGGCATCTCCTCCACCCCATTGCGGATTAAACTTTATACTTTCAACAAATAAATCTTTACTGCTTTGTATTTTCATTAAAAGGGATTGATCAATAAAAATTCCCCACTCACTTTTAATAAATTCTAATTGATCCCAGATGCTTTCGGAATGATTCAGAAACGGACGACTCAGAAAATCAAATAAATCAGAATTTGACAATCCAATTTTCAGATCTTCCCTTTTGAAAAAATTCTTTAGAGTAGAAATTGTATTTCTATAAACACTTTTATCTTCAATATAATCTTCATCAAAAAATTCTTTTATTTTATAAAATGCCGGATTCCTATTAGCCAAATGAACAAGTATTAATTCTTCTAAAAGTATTTCTCTGTTTGGAATTGAATTGGTAAAGCCCTTTAAATACTCTTCAGAAGATATTTCATTTTTATAGACTTTTAATGGCGGAAAAACCTTTATAAATTCCTTCAAAAGTTTTTCAATATTCTGTTCTCCATAATTATTTTCCAAATTTGAAATTGCTTCAGAAAATGCATTTGGGAAAATTTTTCTAACATAATTTTTTATTGCTAAGTGATAAATCTCATGCAATAATCCAGCACCATTTGCTTCTCCGGGTGAAATATGCAAAGCAATATCTCGTTTGGCATTTATTTTCTGAACAAATAAGCGCACTTGATAAAAATTTGCAAAAACAACATTTCCCGTAATGGAAAAGAAAGATTCATCTAATTGATATTTTTCACGGATTTGTTTTGCAATATGGAATTCAAAAGTTGGAGTTGATGAAATTCTGCTGGAATTATTCATTGTGCCTTTTTCAAAAGGTTATGAAATAAATTAATAGTAATTAAATATAGTCAAATAGAAATATAAGTTCACTTTTTAAGAAACAATTTATACAAAAGTATGAATTAAAATTGGAATTTTAATAATAGTCTTGATGCGCAAAATTGCTAAAATTGATAAATAATCTATATTAAGGTATATTTTAAGTTTGGATAAATAATAAAAGACCAAGATTTACTATGTCTGCAACGCCATTAATGGCTCAATTTCACAAAATTAAAAATGATCATCCTGATACAATTCTGTTGTTCAGAGTTGGAGATTTTTTTGAGACATTTGAAGAAGATGCTAAAACGGCTTCAAAAGTTTTAGGCATAACTTTAACAAAAAGAGCAAATGGGAAAGCAGGGGAAGTTCCTTTAGCAGGTTTCCCTCATCATGCAATTGATACTTATCTCCCAAAACTTGTTAAAGCGGGTTTTAGAGTTGCAGTTTGTGAGCAAGTTGAAAATCCTAAGTTTGCAAAAGGAATTGTAAAAAGAGAAGTAATTGAAGTTGTAACTCCAGGTGTCGTTTTTTCTGATAAACTTCTTGAACATAAAAAAAATAATTATCTAGCAGCTATTTTTCTTGAAGACAATAGTGCCGGCATTTCTTATTGTGATATTTCTACCGGTGAGTTCTCTACTTTTGAAACTTCCATTTTAAAAATTGCCGAACAAATTGAGACTATTTCGCCTGCCGAAATAATAGTTTCAAAAAAACAAAAAAATGAAATTGAAGTAATTATTGAAAGACAGCAGCTTAATATAAAATTGACAAAAATTGATGAATGGATATTTAATGAAGAATATGCCAAAGACACTTTAAAGGAACAATTTAAAACTCAGACATTAAAAGGATTTGGAATAGAAAATTTATCCGGTGGAATTATTTCCGCCGGTGCAATTCTACATTACCTTAAAGATACACAAAAATCTAATCTTGCTCATATATCAAAAATTTCACTTTATAATCCTTCTGAATATATGTACTTGGATTTGTCTACAAAAAGAAATTTAGAAATTCTTTATACAATGCAGGATGGACAAAGAGAAGGTTCACTTATTTCTGTTCTTGATAAAACAAAAACAGCTATGGGTGCACGTTTACTAAAGAAATGGATTAATGCTCCTTTAAGAAGAAAAGATCAAATTATAAAACGGCTGGAATGCGTTGAAGATTTTTTCAAGAATAAAAGTTTAAGGAATAATCTTCAAAGTGAATTTGATGAAATTGGCGATTTGGAAAGACTTGTTTCAAAAGTTTGCACAAATAGAGCTAATCCGAGAGAATTAGTTTATTTAAAGAATTCAGTAAAAAAAATTCCTTTGGTTAAGCAGTTGCTCGATCAATCAAATTCTGAAGTGATTGCAACAGTAAATGCCAAACTTGAAGATTTGGATGAAGTATTTGATAGTGTTGAAATGGCAATTGTTGATGATCCGCCGATTTCACTTTCTGATGGCGGTATTATTAGAAAAGGTTTTAATCCCGAGTTAGATGAATTAAGGGATCTTTCAATAAATGCAAAAAATTGGATTGCCAATCTTCAAAAAACAGAACGGGAAAGATCGAATATTCCCTCTTTAAAAGTGAGTTATAATAAAGTATTTGGTTATTATATTGAAATTAGCAATACTCATAAAAATAAGATTCCGGATAATTATATTAGAAAACAAACCTTAGTTAATAGCGAAAGATATATTACTCCGGAATTGAAAGAATATGAAGATAAAATTTTAAATGCTGAAGAAAACATTGGGAATCTTGAGTATCAGTTATTTAATGAAGTGCGATTGACAATTGCAAATCAATCTGAAAAAATTCAAAAAAACGCTCAACTTATTGGAATGCTTGATTGTTATCTTTCATTAGCTGAATGTGCAAATGATTATGGCTACACAAAACCTCAGGTTAATGATTCTGAAATAATTGAAATTATACAAGGCCGGCATCCGGTTGTTGAAAGGATTTTGCCAGCTGGTGAAAAATTTACTCCAAACGATTATTTAATGAGTAATGCTGATTCTCAAATAATTATTTTAACCGGACCGAATATGGCTGGTAAATCTGTTTATTTGAGGCAATTAGGCTTGATTGTTTTACTTGCTCAAATTGGATCATTTGTTCCGGCCCAAAAAGCAAGTATAGGAATAGTTGATAGAATTTATACAAGAGTTGGAGCCAGTGATAATATTTCCGCAGGAGAAAGTACGTTTTTAGTAGAAATGCAGGAAGCTGCAAATATTCTTAATAATGCAACTAATAAAAGTCTAATTTTACTTGATGAAATTGGCAGAGGAACAAGTACATTTGATGGTTTATCAATTGCTTGGGCAATAACTGAATTTTTACATGAAAATCCAAATGTAAATGCAAAAACATTATTTGCTACTCATTATCATGAACTGAATGAGATGGCAGATATTTTTCCGCGTATTAAAAATTTCAAAGTGGAAGTTAGAGAATATGACGATAAAGTAATTTTCCTGCATAAAGTTTCATCCGGAGGAGCTGATCATAGTTATGGAATTCAAGTTGCTCAAATGGCTGGTTTACCAGAATTTGTAACAAAGAGAGCAAAAGAAATTTTATTAAATTTGGAAGATAAAGAATTAACACCTTATGAAGTTAAGAAAAGAAAAATTCAAAAGTATCAAAATGATGAATATCAAATAAGTCTATTTGAAATGAAAGATGATAAATTGAGAAAAGAAATTTCTGATATTGCTGTTGATAATATGACTCCTTTAGAAGCATTAAATAGATTAAACGAACTAAAAAAGAAAATCAAGGAAAATTAAAATGACAAAATCCCAAATAATGTTAATACCGATAATGCTAATAATAACATTAATTTTATGGAATTGCGGAAAAAATGCTTCTGATACAAATAAATATAATTCTGCAGTTGAACAACAAAGACAAGAGATAAATGATTGGATGAAAAATGATCCCAATTCACCTTTTAATTATAAAGGAAAAGTAGATTTTCACTCTTTAAATTATTTTGAGCCAAATCCGGAATTTATTTTTACAAGTAAATTAACAGAGTATATTACTAAAGATACTGTTGTGATTTTTGGAACAAAAGGAGAAGAAAGAAAAGCTGTTCGGTATGGTTATTTAATTTTGAAAAAAGAAGGTAATGAATATAAATTAAGTGTTTATGAAACTGTAAATCCGGATTTTACAAAATATTACAGTATTTGGTTTACAGATAAAACAACAAACAACTCAACCTATGGAGTTGGCCGTTATTTACCTTTTGAATTGAGCAGTGATAAAGATTTTAATTATACAATTGATTTTAATTTTGCATATAATCCTTATTGCGCTTACAGTGCAGATTATTCGTGTGCAATACCAACAAAAGAAGATTATATAGATTTGGCTATTGAAGCCGGTGAAAAAAAGTTTCATGACTAAAATTAAAGGAAATATAAAATGGTTGTAATTCTTGAAAATAATGCAACAGAAGAACAAATAAAAAATATAAAACAACATTTAGAAGATTTTGGATTTCAAATACATGAATCATCAGGTGTTCAAAGGACAATATTAGGCGCAATCGGAGTAAAACCAGGCTTTGATATTCGTAAAGTAAGAATTTTGGAAGGAGTTGCTGATGTATATAGAGTAACTTCTCCTTTTAAATTAGCAAGTAGAAAATTCAAAGAAGAAAAAACTGTAATAAAAATAAAAGATGTTGAAATTGGCGGAAGCAAAATTGCAATGATGGCCGGGCCTTGTTCAGTAGAAAGTGAAGAACAAATATTTAAGCTTGCAGAAGTTGTTGCAAAATCTGGATCTAAGATTTTACGAGGCGGAGCTTTCAAACCAAGATCATCTCCTTATTCTTTTCAAGGATTGGGTGAAGAAGGATTAAGACTAATGCGAGAAGCCGCAGATCAGTATGGACTTTTAGTAATTACAGAAGTTATGCAAATTGATCAAATTGAATTAATTTCAAAATACACCGATATTTTCCAATTGGGCGCAAGAAATATGCAGAATTTTTCCTTGCTAAAAGAATTATCCAAATCAGAAATACCGGTTATGATTAAACGAGGTTTAGCAGCAACAATTGAAGAATGGTTAATGTCTGCAGAATATATTTTATCCGGCGGAAATAAAAATGTAATCCTTTGTGAAAGAGGAATTAGAACTTTTGAAACTTATACAAGAAATACATTTGATTTATCTGCTATTCCAATTATTCATAATAGAAGCCATTTACCGGTAGTTGCAGATCCATCTCATGCTACAGGTTTACGTGATCAAGTTCCGCCAATGGCAAGAGCAGCAGTTGCCGCTGGTGCTGATGCATTAATGATTGAAATTCACCACGATCCGGAAAATGCTTTATCAGACGGACCACAAGCTCTTTTACCGGAAACATTTTCTCAACTAATGCAAGAATTAAGACTTATTGCTCAAGCTATTGGAAAAACAATTTAATTAGCAATTGAATATGTCTAAAGAAATAAAAAATATTTCTATTATTGGCCTTGGTTTAATTGGCGGTTCCATTGCCAAGGCTCTTAAAAATAGTAATAATAATTTCTTTATTTCTGCCTTTGATAAAGAAGATGTTTTATTAACGGCGTTACATGACAAAGTTATTGATAAAAGTTTGAAATCAATTGATGATGCATTAGACTCAGATTTAATTTTTCTTTGCCTACCATTAGAACAGAATCTTATAGCATTTAAAGAATTAGCTCCAAAAATATTCAGAAATACAATTTTAACAGATGTTTCCGGAATTAAATTAGCTTTTCAGAATGAGTGGAATTCAATAAAGTCCAAAGGATTCTATATCGGCGGTCATCCAATGGCTGGAAAAGAAAAAGGCGGTTATGAAAATTCTGATCCGCTTCTATTTGAGAATTCGGTCTATATTGTTACAGAAGATTTAAATAAGGTTTCTGAGTTTAATGAATTCAAAAATATTATTGAATTACTTGGAGCCAATATACTTTTTATTCCGGCAAAACAGCATGATGTGATCGCTGCCAGCGTAAGTCATTTACCTCAACTCTTAGCTGTTACTTTAGTGAATACTGCTTCATTAAAAACTGATGATTATAATTTTCTTGATTTAGCAGCCGGAGGTTTTAGAGATTTAACAAGAATTGCTTCCAGCGATTTTAATATTTGGGATGAAGTAATTCGCAAAAATAAAAATCAAATTATTGCGGCAATTGATGAATTTTCATATGAATTAGATAATGTAAAAAAATGGATCTCACAAAATAATTCAGATAAACTTTCAAAATATTTTGATGATGCAAGAAAAAGTCGTGATGAAATTCCCAAAAACAGTAAAGGATTTATTACGCCAATTTATGATATTTTTATTTTTGTAAAAGATGAACCTGGAGTGATAAGTAAAATTTCAACTCGACTTTATGAAGCAAATATAAATATAAAGGATATTGAATTATTAAAAATTAGAGAAGGCACCGGAGGAACATTCAGGCTTTCTTTTGCTTCTAAAGATATTGCCGAAAAAGCAAAAGCTCTACTGGAAAATATAGGATTTAAATTTAAGGATCATTAACCTATTGCAGAAAGGGTAATTATGTTAAAATTATTTTCAATCCTTACTTTAGTTCTTTCATTTCAAATTATTGCTCAGAATAAAACCCTGCAGCTTTCAGAGAATCAAAATTCACCTAATGCAAGTTTAGAAGATGTAAAATGGATTGCCGGACATTGGAGAGGAACAGCTTTTGGCGGTATAACCGATGAAATTTGGTCACCCCCGCTTGGTGAATCAATGATGTTTATGTTTAAACTTGTCGATGCCGAAACAGATACAGTTGTATTTTATGAATCCGGCGGAATAGTGGAACATAACAATAGTTTAATTTTGCGATTCAAACATTTTACCAGCGAATATATCGGATGGGAAGAAAAAGATGAATCATTAACTTTTAGACTCGTTAAAGTTGATTCAAATAATGTTTATTTTGAAGGATTTACATTCGAAAGAATTAATGAGAAGGAAATAAATATTTATGTAAATATTGAAGAAAAAAATGGAAGTTTTTCTGAAGTTAAATTTAATTATAAACGATTTAGATAATCTAATGTCAGTTATTATTAGAGACGCAAATATTGAAGATGTTCAAGAAATTCTTGAAATAATTAATTATGAAATAATTCATTCGACTTCAATTTATGATTATTCAGAACAAAATCTTGAACAAAGAGAAAAATGGTTCCAAGATAAAAAATCTACAAACATGCCTGTAATTGTTGCAGAAGTTGGAAATCTAGTTGTAGGTTTTGGATCTTACGGAATTTTTAGACCTAAGGAAGCATATAAATATTGTGTTGAACACTCAGTTTACATACATAAAGATTTTAGAAATTTAGGAATTGGTAAATTAATATTAGAACATCTAATTAACTTGGCTTCTGAGCAGGGCTTTCATACAATGATAGCCGGTATTGACGCTGAAAATAAAGACAGTATTGGCTTTCATAAAAAATTTGGTTTTGTAGAAGTTGGCAGAATTAAAGAATCCGGTTATAAATTTGATAGATGGCTTGATTTAGTTTTTATGCAGTTATTTTTAAATAATCATTAGTTTTAGGAAACGTTATGAAAATAAAATTTAATAATCACTTGTTTATATTATTTCTAGTGGTATTTATAATGAATGAACTATTACTTGCACAAGATTGGGCAAATTTAAATCGCTTTAAAGATGATAATAAAAAAGTTGGTCAACCATCACCTTATGAGAACAGAATTGTTTTTATGGGGAATTCCATAACACAAGGATGGATTGAACAAAGACCACAATTTTTTTCTGATAAACCTTTTATAAATAGAGGAATAAGCGGACAAACTACACCGCAAATGTTATTAAGATTTAGACAAGATGTTGTAGATCTTAATCCTAAAGTAGTAGTTATTCTTGCCGGGACTAATGATATTGCAGGCAATACCGGACCTTCAACTTTGGAAATGATTTTGGACAATTTAAAATCCATGTCAGAAATATCAAAAGCTAATGGAATTAAAGTAATACTTTGTTCAGTATTACCAGCATTTGATTATCCATGGCGACCCGGTCAAAATCCAAATGAAAAAATTCCTCAATTAAATAAAATGATTGAGAATTATTGCATAGAAAATGAATTGATTTATTTAGATTATTTTTCTGCAATGGTTGATGAAAGAAATGGCTTGCCTGAAAAATATTCGGGAGACGGTGTTCACCCAAATAGTGAAGGTTATAAAGTTATGGAACCTCTTGTTGAAAATGCAATTGAGAAAGCTTTATCTAATTAATTTTGATTTATAAATTTAATTGCGTTTTCACAACACTTTTCACCATCAATAGCAGCGGAAACAATTCCACCAGCGTAACCTGCTCCTTCGCCTGATGGAAATAATCCTATTATTTGGGGATGCATAAATGTTTCTTTATCGCGTGGAATTCTTAATGGGGAGCTTGTTCTTGATTCAACAGCAAGTATTTGTGCCTCTTTGGTAAAATAACCTTTCATTTTTTTATTGAACACAAATAAAGATTTTTTTAAGCTCTTTACTATTTGTTTTGGAAATACTTCTTCCATTATTACTGCTTTTGTTCCCGGAATATAAGAGGATTTTGGAAGATTATTAGATAGTCTATTTTTAGCAAAGTCTGTAATTCTTTGTGCCGGTGCAATTTGATTTTCTCCACCTAAAGAAAATGCTTTAGATTCAATTTCCTTTTGAAACTCAAGACCGGCAAATACTCCATGTGAGTTTAGATGATTCCAGTCATTCTCATTTACCTCAACTACTAATCCACTGTTGGCAAAGGGTGAATTCCGTTTTGATACTGACATTCCATTTAGAACTAATTCATTATTTTGTGTTGAAGCAGGAATAATTATTCCACCTGGACACATACAAAAAGAATAAACTCCTTTATTATCAACTTGGCAGGTTAAATTATAACTAGAAGCCGGTAAATTTGTATGTCGTTCTTTTGAATGATATTGAATTGAATCGATAAGAGCTTGCGGATGTTCAATTCTTACACCCATTGAAAATGGCTTTGACTCAATTTTTATATTTCTATTTCTAAATAAATAATAAATATCTCTAGCTGAATGTCCGGTTGCTAAAATTATTCCGTCAGCAAGAAATTCTGAATTATTATTTACAATTACTCCGTTCATTTTGTTCTGTTCAATTAAAAAATCAGTTACTTTGCTATTAAAATGTATTTCACCATTACAACTTAAAATGGTATTTCTAATATTTTGAATAATTTTGGGAAGTTTATTTGAACCAATATGAGGATGTGAATCAATCCTAATATCTTCATTTGCTCCATGATGAATAAGAATATCTAAAATTCTATTTACGTTTCCCCTTTTGTTTGAACGAGTATAAAGTTTACCATCGCTATAAGTACCTGCCCCGCCTTCACCGAAACAATAATTTGAATCTTGATTAACAATACCTTCTTGCATTAAATATTTTAAATCAAATCTTCGGTCACGAACATTTTTGCCGCGCTCAAAAATTATTGGTTTAATTCCTAGCTCAATAGCTCTTAAAGCAGCAAATAAACCGGCAGGGCCACTGCCAATTATAATTAATTTCTTTTTTGAGTTAACAGATTTGTAATCAAATATTTTCTTACTTTCTTTTGGACTTTCATTTATGTAAGCTATAATTCTTAATCTATAAATTGGTTGCTTACGAGCATCGATTGATCTTTTTAAAATTTTTATTGAATTAATTTCAATTGGATTTATTTTAATTTTTTTTGCAGCAAGATTTTTTATAAAATCATAATTTTTTATAAAATCCGGCGGGATTGAAACTTCAACTTCTTTTTGCATTTTGTGTCCTCTTCTTATGAGGAAAAAATTGAATAGTAATTACTTAAATATGTTAATATGTAGATTTATTAAATCCGCCATCAACAACAATAGTCTGACCATTAATATATCCGCCTATTTCTGATGCAAGATATACAACCGTAGAAGCAATTTCTTCTGGTTGAGCTAATCTTTTTAACGGAATATCAGCAGCCATTTTTTTCAACATTTCGTCTTTTGATACTTTGGCTTGTTTTGCTCTTATTTCTGCAAGTTCATGCAATCTGCCAGTAAGAGTTAATCCTGGAGCTACATTATTTACAGTTATATTAAATTGACCAACTTGATTTGAAAGGGTTTTTGAAAATGCAGTGACTCCACTCCTAAAAGCATTGGATAGTAATAAATTGTCAATTGGTTGCTTAACTGAAATTGAAGTTATGTTAATAATTCGTCCCCATTTTTGTGCTTTCATTTTAGGAAGAACTAGTCTTGTAAATCTTACAGCACTCATTAAAACTTGGTCAAAACCTTGTTTCCATTTAGCTTCATCCAAATCATCAAAAAAGCCTGGAGCAGGACCTCCGCAATTATTTACTAAAATATCAATTGTCCCGAATTTCTCTTCAGCTGATTTAACGGCATTTTCTATTTCATCTAAATTATTTATATCGCATTTTACAAAATGTATTTTACCATTATTTAACACATTCAATTCGGATGAAGTTTTTTCGAGCTTGTCAATTTTACTTGAACAAATTGTAACATTGCAATTTTCAGTTAAAAATAATTTTGCTACAGCTTTACCAATGCCGGTACTAGCTGCAGAGACAAAAACATTTTTATTTGCTAACTTAAATTCCATATAAATTAATTATTTATGGTTTGTCACTATTTTTTCTGTGTCCATTGCTATAACAAGTTCTTCATTAGTCGGAATTCTCAATACTTTAACCTTAGAATCATTTGTTGTTAAAATTGCTTCGCCATTTGGTTTTTCATTTGAATTTGGATCAAGTTTAATTCCTAAAAATTCCATTTCTTTACAAACTGCTTCTCTAACTTTAACAGAATTTTCACCAATTCCTCCGGTAAAAACTAAAGCATCTAAACCACCCATTGCAGCAGCATAAGAACCAACATATTTTTTTATTCTATAAGTAAAAACATCAAATGCATAAGTAGCTTTTTTATCACCATCTTCAACTGCCTGCTCTATTTCACGCATATCACTGCTTTCTCCGCTTATACCAACAAGCCCAGAATGTTTATTTAACATTGTATTAACTTCTGAAATTGAGAGTTCTTCTTTACCCATTACATACGTTACTATTGAAGGATCTAAATCACCGCTTCTTGTTCCCATCAATAAGCCTTCAAGTGGTGTAAAGCCCATTGTTGTATCAACTGATTTACCATTCTTAACAGCGGCCATACTTCCGCCATTACCTAAATGAGCGGTTATAATTTTTAATTCATCAAGAGATTTATTTAATAGCTTAGCAGCTCTTTCAGAGACAAATCGGTGAGATGTTCCATGAAATCCATATCTTCTAATTTTATATCTTTTATATAATTTATATGGAATACCATATAAAAATGCATGCGGCGGCATACTTGCATGAAATGCTGTATCAAAAACTCCGCATTGAGGTACATTTGGAAGATGTTCTTTTGCAGCTGTAATACCTTTTAAATTTGGCGGATTATGTAAAGGTGCTAACTCAATATTATCTTTTAAAGCTTTCATTACTTCGTCAGTTATTAAAACCGATCCAGAAAAAGTTTCACCGCCATGAACTACTCTGTGTCCAACAGCTTCAATTTCTTTCCTATCGGTAATTACTCCATGGTTTGGACTTAACAATACTGCTATTACGTATTCCATTGCAATTGAATGATCAAGAATTTCTCCAACTATTCTTATTTTTTCTTTACCTTTTGGCTCATGAGTTAACACTGCACTGCTCATTCCAATTCTTTCAACTTGACCTTTAGCAAGTGCTTCTTGAGTATTTGTTTCAATCATTTGATATTTTATTGAAGAACTGCCGCAGTTTAATACTAATATTTTCACAAAAATTTCCTTTAAAAATTATTTAATAATATGACCATCACTATCGTATTTAAAGAATCCTTCACCAGTTTTTTTACCAAGTTTTCTTTCTCTAACTAATTTTCTTAACATTGGACAAGGACGATATCTTGGCTCGCCTAAAGTTTTATATAATTGCTCCATCCAAGTTAATACTTCTTCCAATCCCATTGAATCTGCTAGTTCTAAAGGACCCATTGGGAAATTATAACCAAGTTTCATTGCAGTGTCAATGTCTTTTGCAGAAGCTATGCCTTCAAGTAAAATATGCATTGCTTCATTTAATAAAGGAACAATCGCCCTTGTGGTAACAAATCCGGGATATTCGTATACCTCAATTGCGGTCTTCCCAATTTTATTAGCAAACTCTTTTGATTTTGCAACAGTTTCTTCAGAGGTATCCATTCCTTTTACAAGCTCAACAAGCGGAACTTTTGGAACTGGATTGAGAAAGTGCATTCCAATTATTTTATCTTTTCTATTTGTAACTTCAGCAATATTTGTAAGACTTAATGTTGAAGTATTTGATACAAAAATTGTTTCGGGATTTGCTATTTCATCTAATTTCTTAAAAAGTACTCTTTTTAATTGATAATTTTCAACAATTGCCTCAATTATCATATCACATTCTGTGACTTCATTTAAATCTAACTGCCAATTTATCCGACTTAAAATAGACTTCATTTCACTTTCAGTCATTGCCCATCTTTCAATTTCGTGCCTCATTGTGTTCTGAATTTGAGCTTTCGCTCTCTCTAAATTCTTTTCATCTTTTTCTATGATTACTGTATCAATACCAGCAGAAGCAATTGTTTGAGCAATACCTTGTCCCATAATTCCAGCCCCAATAATTGCAACATACTCAAATTGAGCGCCGCTATCATGTTGTGATGAATTCTGTAATAAATCTTCAAGTTTTAGTTTGTTATTATCCATATACTTTCTTTAAATTATTTTAATTAATAATCTTAATTAAGATCAAGATTTGTACCACAAAAATACTTACTAATTTTATGATTTTCGAAGGATTAGTAATCTTTTTTACTAAAAATGATAATACTAATATAGAGAACGAGAACCAAGAATATAAAAGTAGATAAAATAGGTTGATATTCGTCAATTCCGTAACCCATTGCTAATTCTGTAGATAATGAACCAAGCTCCGAAGTTTTGGGAATTATATAATATAAAATGTCCATTATCCATTCCATCAAAGAACTATTTAGAAATGTAGAAATTGTATCTCTTGCGGTTAAAATTGGAGATAAAACAAAAAATATTATATATGAGAGCATCATTGCTAAAATTGAGCTTTGAGTTAAAATTCCAACTAAAATTATAAGCGCATACAATGATGCAAACGTAAATGTGATTGTTAAAATACTCGAAAGAAGAGCAATATCCCAAATGTTAAACTTAAGACCAATTAAGATCCATAATATTATAATTAAATAAGCAATATTTATTAATACGATTAGTACACCGCCTAAAAATTTACCTAAAATAATCTGTGTCCTGGAAATTGGCTTAGAAACAATTAGATCAACAACTCCTTTTTCTAACATATTTGGAATAAAACTGGAAGCCGAAAAAATTGATAAAAATAAACCGCCTCCAAATAATGGCGCCACAACAAAAAGTTTGAGTCCTTTAACAATTTCAGTTGCAATATTAATTGGATCACTGCCATTTGATCTTACCATACCGCTTAAATCTTCAAAAGGTACAAATGTAAAAAGTAATGCAAAAATTATGAGAACAAATGTAGAAATTGCAAAAAAGGTTACAATAATTTTTCTGGATAAAGCTTCTCTAATTGTAAAATTTGAAATATTAATTATGTTCTTCATATTTAATTTTTTACTTCAGTTAATGATTGAATAAATGTATCCTCTAAAGAACTCTTCTTCTGATTTACACCAATAATATTTATACTGCTTTTTCTCAGTTCATCAAGAAATTTATTAAGATCTGAATTATCACTTATTTCAAGTGAAATCATATTTTCTTTTTGTGTGATTTTATAATTTTCAATAAGACTTCTAAATAATTCTGTTGATATAGGCAGATCAGTTTTAATTTCATAAAGTTGTTTGTTCACAGTTAATTCATCAACAGTTCCAAATTTTATAAGTTTACCTTCATTAAGTATTGCAACTTTATCAGTAACCAGCTCAACTTCAGAAAGCAGATGACTATTAATAAAAATTGTTTTTCCTTGATTCTTTAATGAAATTAATAAGTCACGAATTTCTTTTCTTCCTATTGGATCAACTCCATCTGTTGGCTCATCTAAAAATATTATTTCCGGATCATGAATTATTGCTTGAGCTAAACCTAATCTTTGCATCATTCCTTTAGAATATTTTTTGATTTTGGTTTTTCTCCATTTCTCCATTTTTACAAGATTTAACACTTCAGTAATTTTCGGTGATTTTTTATCGATTTCAAAACCACTTAATTTAGAATAGTAAACAATAACATCTTCACCAGTTAAATAATTGGGGAATTTGTGATTCTCAGGCAAATAACCAATTTTCTTACGAATATTAAAATCAGAAATATCAGTATCTAATATTTTTGCTGAACCGCTCGTCGGGAAAACTAATCCAAGTAATATTTTAATTAACGTTGTTTTTCCGGCTCCATTTGGTCCTAGTAATCCAAATATAGTTCCTTTTTCAATTGCTAATGTAACATTATCTAAAGCAGTAATCCCATTTTTACCAGAAACTTTTGCTTTAAATATTTTTGTAAGATTTTCAACTTGAACTGAGTTAGGCATATTTTAAACGACCTGTCGTTTTTTAAAAAGGTAAAGTGCTAAATAATTAATTAAGATTGCAATTCCAATTAAAATAACTAAATAAGGAAAAACAATATCTGTGAAGCTGGCATCCCGCCATAAAACCTGAAGAAACGCTTCAACTGACCAATATGTTAAAGTAAACTTTGCCGCAAACTGCATCCATTCAGGAAAAAGTGTAACCGGAAACCAGGATCCGCCTAATGCCGACATAATTAAAATTATGAGTGTAGAAATTCCGCTTGCTTGTGCAAGACTTTTAGCATATGCTGTTATTACCATTCCAAATGCAACTGCCGCCCCGGCAGAAGCCAAAATTACAACCATAAGATTTAGAAAATTAGAAAATATATCAACATCGTATAAATAGTAGGCAAATAAAAATAAAACAGAAAGCTGAACTATGCCTAACAAAATTGCAAAAATATATTTTGACCACAAAAATTGACTTCTTGAGATCGGCATACAGAAAATTCTTTTTAATGTTCCATCTTGTTTTTCTTCAAATATTGAAGTAGCAGTTCCGGATAAAGTAAAAAGTAAAAACATAATTGCCCAGCCGCCAACAATTCTTGTAACTCCCGGATTCTTTTTTTCGGCACCGACTAATTGCTCAGAATCAAATTTTATCAAATTACTTATAAAGTCAGCTTGTCTATTATTTACTGAATTTGAATCGGATTGCTGTGTAAGTTTAACAATATCAAAATTTGTAATTGATTCAATAACACTATCTTTATTAGCTCCAAAATAATTACTCATCATATTTGCAATATCAGAATTAAATGAGTCTGATAAAGCTTCCCCAAGAAAATTTTTAGCTTCTCTTTGCATTAAAAGTGGAAACAGACTTGGTATTTTTGAGAAAATTGTTTTTTGAATAGTTCCCTGAATTAATTGTGATTCAATTTCATTTCTTGGATCATAATAATAAACAAATTTAATTGCACTGCTGGTATCTGCAAAAAAATCAAATGGAAAAACTAAAGCCGCTGGATAATTACCGTTTATAACTAATTCTTTTGCCTTTTCGTGATCAATTTTAATTTCATTACCATTTTCATCAGTATAATTTTTTACACTTCTCAATGAATTGCTTGAATCAATTTCTGTTTCCAAAAATGCGGCTAAATCAACACCGCTTTCATTTACAACAATTATAGGAATTTTTCCGCGACTGCCGCTTCCTCCACCAAATATGCTTCCAAATATTACTATTAAAACAGCAGGCACTAAAAATGTTAACATAACTGCTGTTTTGTCTTTTAAAAATCGGATTAAATCTTTTTTGAATAATTGAAATATGTTTTTCAATCTCTAAGACTCCTACCGGTCAACATTAAAAATACATCTTCTAATGAAGCACTGCTTAATTCCAATAAATGAGATGGTAGCTGCAATTTTTCTAGTTCATTAAATAATTCGGAATTTTTAGAATTAGAATTATTTGGGATTATTTCATAATGAAAATCAGTCTCTGTTACCTCACCAATTTTTTTAAGCGATTCAATCATTTTTTCCGATGCCGGTGCTTTTCTAATTTTAATAGTCTCACGTTTTTCTAATAGTGCAATTAATTCCGATAATGTTCCTTCTGCTATAATTTTTCCATTATCTATTATTGCCAATTTATTACACAAACGTTCTGCTTCTTCCATATAATGAGTTGTATATAGAATTGTTTTTCCTTGTTTATTCAATTCTTTAAGCATATCAAATATTGCATTTCTGCTTTGCGGATCGACTCCAACAGTTGGTTCATCACATAAAATTATTTCAGGATTATGCAAAATACTTACCGCAATATTTAATCTTCTTTTCATCCCACCAGAAAAATTCTTTACCAAATCGCTTTTTCTATCTTCTAATTTTACTAAATGTAAAGCTGAAGAAATTCTTTCATTTAAGACCTTTGCAGGCAGGTCATAAAAACTTCCAAAAATTTTAAGATTTTGTATTGCAGTTAATTCTTGATACAAAGCAATTTCTTGTGGCACATAACCAATGTGTAATCTATATTTTAGATTAAGTTCACTAGTATCATCACCTTTTAATAATATTTTTCCCTTGTCTGGATTTAAGTAACCAATTATGCAATTCATTAAAGTCGATTTACCAGCTCCGTTTGGACCAAGTAAACCAAAAATAATACCTTCACCTATTGATAATGAAACATTATCAAGGGCAGTAATATTATTTGATACTTGGGTTTTAAATATTTTGGTTAGATTTGTAACTTCAACAGAATTCATTATTCAATATAATTTATCTTAAGTTGAACATAAAGATAGAATTTATCTCAGTTAATTAGAAATTATATATTTATAAAATGTTAATTAAAGCTTTAAAGAAATATTATGGTTTTTCTGAATTTCGAGAAGGACAAGAAGAAATAATCCAAGCAATTCTTGATAAAAAAAATGTACTTGGAATTATGCCTACAGGTGCCGGTAAATCTTTATGTTACCAACTGCCTTCATTATTATCTGAATCGTACTCAATAATAATTTCACCATTAATCTCTTTAATGCAGGATCAGGTAAATTCTTTAAATAGTAAAAACCAAACCGCTGCATTCATAAACAGTTCTTTAGACTACCGAGATACCGAAAAAGTTCTAAATGATTTGTATGAAAAGAAAATTAAAATGCTTTTTATAGCTCCCGAAAAATTGAACAATTCTTTTTTTATTGAAAAGCTTAAGCAAACAAATCCAGAATATTTATTTGTGGATGAAGCTCATTGTATAAGTGAATGGGGGCATAATTTTAGACCAAGTTACCGGAATATTAAACAATTTGCAGAAAATTTAAACATTCAAAATATTTCTGCTTTTACTGCTACTGCTACACCGGATGTTAGAGATGATATAATAAAGCAATTAGGTTTTCAAAATCCAATATCTTTTGTCCACGGATTTGAAAGGAATAATATTTCATTAAATGTAATTAGGACAAAACAAAAAAAAGAAAAAATATTTGAGCTATTAAAAAAATTTAATACTCCAACAATAATTTATGCTGCAACCAGAAAAAACTGTGAGGAAGTAACAGAATATCTTAAGCAAAAAAAAATTAATGCAGAGTTTTACCACGCAGGTTTAACTACCGGACTAAGAACGGTAATTCAAGATGATTTTATAAAAAATAATATAAAGGTAATTGTTGCAACAAATGCGTTTGGAATGGGAATTGACAAAGCAGATATTGGAATGGTAATTCATTATAATATTCCTGGATCTTTAGAAAATCTTTATCAAGAATTTGGAAGAGCCGGCCGAAATGGAGATGAAGCTGAAGCTTATTTATTTTATGCTGATAGTGATAAATTTATTCAGGAATTTTTAATCAAAGTATCACATCCAACAATTGAGCAAATAAAAGAATGTTATAATGCTGTTATGGATTTCAATAGGATTGCTGTAAATAGCAGATCTGAAAAAAAACTTGAACTGGACGAACAGTTATTTAGATTAATTGAATCAAAGTCTATAAACAGAACTCAGTTTAACTCTGCTCTTCAAATTTTAGAAAATAATAAATATTTAAAATTAAATTTAGCATCTCAAGCAAATAACTATATCAAATTTTTATTAAATCACGATCAATTAAAAAATTATATTAAAAAATTAATTAATGCAGAGTTGAAAGACTTTTTAATAACGTTGGTAAAAGTTTATGGAAGTTCTTCATTTGATTATAAAATAAAAATTGACTTAAATTATTTACAAAATTTAATTGGAGAAAATTCCTCAACAGTAGAAAATCATCTCAAGAAACTTGATCAAATTGGCATTATTGAATATGAACAGCCCCAATATCTTCCAACAGTTGAAATGATTCAAGAAAGAGTTTCTGCAAATAATTTACATTTAAACACAAAAGAAATTGACTCTAAATTTTCGCATGCAAATCAAAAGCTTGATTCCGTTATTGAATATAGTTTTACAAAAGATTGTAGATTTAAATTTATACTAAATTATTTTGGAGAAAATGTTAATAACTATAAATGCGGGAAATGCGATAACTGCAAAGGTTCTGGAATAATTGATGAGACTTCGACAGATTATATTTCAGAAATGGTTTTGAGAACAATTACTGAATTTAAAGGTGGAATTTCCAGGTCGCGACTTTTATCAATTTTATCAGGTAAATCAAAATCTCATATTGCTAAAACAATTTCTACTTATAGATCTTGCTTACATTTTAATTCTGATCAAATTAATGATGTAATTAGCGAATTATTAACCAAAAAGTTGATAAAAGAAATAGGTGATAAAATATTTAAAGATCCCGTTGAGGAATTGATTGAATATGAAAAGGAGAAATTAAGTAATTCTGATTATGAACAAAATTTGGAACTATTTAATAAACTTAGAGAAGAAAGAAATACCGCAGCAAAAAAGTTTTCTCAAAATCCTGAGTTTATTTGTTCCGATATTATTTTAAGACAATTGGCAAAAGATAAACCAACTACTCCTTCTTTATTTCTAAGTATAAATGGTGTAAATCAAAGAATGTATAACAAAATTGGTTTAGAGTTTATTGAAATAATAAAGGAGAATAAAAGTAAAGGTGAGATTAAAAAAATTACAAATGACTTGCCTAAACATATTGTGCAAACTTATAATTTAATAAAGAAAAAATATTCTTTAACTGAAATAGAAAATCTGCTAAAATTATCTGAATCAATTATTTCACTGCAGATTGAATCAATAATAAGTTATTACCCAAATGAAAACTATTCTTATTTAATTGGAAAGGAGGATTTTGATTTAATTAAAAATGAAATAACAGAATTATCTGAAGATATTAAGGAAATAAAGAAAAGACTGCCATCAAAGATAAGTTATGCTAAAATTAGAATTGTTAAAGCTATTATCTCTTCTTCTGCTCATTCTCCTTCTCAATAGCTTTTAAGGAATCTAAATAAGTGTTTGCTAATTCAAAAAAAATATCCCATTCCTCAATATTAAAAGTCATTCTTTTATAGGCGCTATCATACAGTTCTTCGGTCAAAGAATATTTTTCAAAAACTTTAGCACGTTTATTTAATAGAGAATCCGTGTCTTTATATAAATCTTCAACTACTAATAAATCAACGTAGGTGTGAGCAAGTCTATTTTTTTCAACTTCATATTTATCTGAACAGAAATTGAAAATAAATAGTAATATAAAAACTAAACTAATTTTTCTTGCTGGCTTCAAATAAAATTTTCTTTTCTTTTTCAGTAAGATTTTGATAACCACTACGGCTAATTTTATCAAGTATTGCATCTATTACTTCTTGATCAACTTTATCTTCTGAACTTTTATCAGACTTAATTTCATAAAACTCTGCATCTTCAACTTCTTTCCGTCCAAATCCAAATCCAGATCTCTTTTTAAATGTTGTATCACTATAAGTTTTATTACTTTTGAAAATATCAAACATTTTATCAAAATTGAAATTTTGCTGTCTATCTAAATATACAAACGAGAATCCAACAATTGCTCCGCCCAAATGAGCTAAATGAGCTACAAAACTTCCGTCCCCTACTGACATAAATTCAATCACCATCAAAAAGACAATTAAGTATTTAGCTTTAACGGGAAGAAGAAAATAAATATAAATCATTCTATTTGGGAAGAACATTGCAAAAGCAACCATTACACCAAATACAGCTCCGGAAGCTCCTATAATTGGTCCTCCGCCGCCGCCTAATAATAATTGAAGTAATCCACCACCAATACCGGCAAGAAGATAAAAAACTAAAAATTTCCTTGATCCCATAATATTTTCAATTTCCATTCCAAACATCCACAGCATAAGCATATTGAAGAAAATGTGTGAAAAGTTAGCATGTAAAAATTGATACGTTATCAATTGCCAAGGCATGAAAGAAAAATATGGATGACCAAAAGGAATTAGACCAAAATACCCTGTAATATAAGTTTCAAGTAAGGTTTGACCCACTACTATATTTTCTGCTATTATTTTTATAAAAAATACAATGCCATTAATAATTAGCAAATTTTTTATTACTGGAGGGAAAAAACTAAATCCTCCAAAACCCATTGGTCTATATGACCCTCTATCATATGACATTAAATATCCTTTAAATTTTTACTAAATCTATATAATACAATTGAAAACAAATATAAGAAATTTTTAGCTAATTAAATTATTTTCAAAAAAACAAACCTCCGAAAAAAAACCATAATTTCCGGAGGTTTAGAATATTAGACTAAAAATATTAAAAAAGGTTTCAGTTATAGAAAATAGAAACCCAACTTTTTGAAAAAGTCGGGTTTCTATTACAAAGATTTATTTATCTGTTAAAGCTGCAACACCTGGCAAAATTTTTCCTTCTAAAAATTCCAATGAAGCTCCACCGCCGGTAGAAACATGTGAAACTTTATCATCTAAGCCTGCTTTTTTAATAGCCGCAGCCGAATCACCGCCGCCAATAATAGTAATTGCACCTTTTTCTGTTGCTTCAACTAAAGCTTCTGCAATAGCATTTGTACCATGAGCAAAATTATCGAATTCAAAAACACCCATAGGTCCATTCCAAACTATAGTTTTGCTTTCAACTATAACTTTTTTGAACTTCTCTATTGTTTTTGTTCCAATGTCTAATCCCATTTTATCTGCTGGAATTTCTGTAACCGGAACAATATCTGAAAGTGAACAATTATCAAATTCTGAAGCAATTGTAACATCTTCTGGCAACATGAAATTGACCCCGGAAGTTTTGGCTTTTTCTAAAATTTCTTTAGCTAATTCAACTTTATCAGCTTCTAAAAGTGATGTGCCAATTTCGTAACCTTGAGCTTTGTAAAATGTATAACCCATTCCACCGCCAACAATTAGGTTATCTACTTTTCCCATTAATTCTTGTATTACATCAATTTTACCAGAAATTTTTGCACCGCCCAAAATAGCAGTAAACGGTCTTTGAGGATTAGCAATTGCGTTGCCTAAATAATCTAATTCTTTTTTCATTAAAAAACCGGCTGCACAAGTATCGAAATATTTTGTTACACCTTCTGTAGAAGCATGAGCCCGATGAGCAGAACCGAAAGCATCGTTAACGTAAACATCACCAAATTGTGCCAATTGTTTTGCAAATTCAGGATCATTTTTAGTTTCTTCAGCATGAAATCTTAAATTTTCTAATAGTAAAACTTCACCATCTTTCAACTCATCTACTAATGATTTAACGGAATCTCCAATACAATCATCAGCAAATTTAACTTCTTGGCCTAATAATTCACTTAATCTAACTGCAGCAGGTTTTAAACTAAATTTAGGATTAACTTCACCTTTTGGTCTTCCTAAGTGACTCATTAAAATGGCTTTACCATTATCAGCAATTATTTTTTTGATCGTAGGCAAAGCAGAAGTAATTCTGATATCATCAGTAATTTCTAAATTTTCATTAAGCGGAACATTGAAATCGACACGAACTAAAACCTTTTTACCGTTTAGTTCCAAATTTTCAATTGAAAGCTTGTTCATACTCCATATCCTTATTTTATTTAATATCAAAAAAAAGGCGGCAAATGCCGCCTTAATTAAAATTATAATTACAATTATACTGTTGCCATATGAAGAATTAAATCAACAACTTTGCAAGAATAACCCCATTCATTATCATACCAAGCAACAACTTTAACAAATGTATCATCCAACATTATACCGGCTTCAGCATCAAATACAGATGTTCTTTCTTCACCTAAGAAATCAGTTGAAACAACAGCATCTTCAGTATAACCTAAAATACCTGCTAATTCTCCATCTGCAGCTTCTTTCATTGCAGCTTTTATTGCATCATAAGTTGTTGGAGTTTTTAAAGTAACTGTTAAATCAACAACAGAAACGTTAGGCGTAGGAACTCGTAATGACATACCTGTTAATTTTCCGTTTAATTCTGGAATAACTTTACCTACAGCTTTTGCTGCACCAGTTGATGAAGGAATAATATTTTGACCAGCGCCACGTCCGCCTCTCCAATCTTTCATTGAAGGACCATCAACTGTTTTTTGTGTAGCAGTTGTAGCATGAACCGTAGTCATTAATCCTTTTTCAATTCCAAATTTGTCATGTAAAACTTTAGCAACAGGTGCTAAACAGTTTGTTGTACATGATGCATTAGATACAAATTGTTGACCTGAATATGTTTTGTGGTTAACACCCATAACAAACATTGGTGTATCATCTTTAGAAGGAGCTGACATTACAACTCTTTTTGCACCAGCATCAATGTGGGCTTGAGCTTTTTCTTTTGTTAAGAATATACCTGTTGATTCAACAACATATTCAGCACCAATTTCACCCCATTTAAGATCTGCTGGATTTTTTTCTGCAGTAACTCTAATTGTTTGTCCATCAACAACTAAGTTGCCATCAACTACACTAACTTCACCATCATATTGACCATGAGTTGAATCATATTTTAACATATAAGCAATATATTCAACATCCAATAAGTCATTAATTCCAACAACTTGTACTTCATCTAATTTCATTGCTCTTCTAAATACAAGTCTACCTATTCTACCAAAACCATTAATTCCGACTTTGATTGCCATTTATTAACTCCTTTAATTTAAGTTTGTTTAATTAATAATTTACAATTGTCAAAAATACAATTTAGTGCACATAAATACAATTAAGAGACCTTTATATATTCGTTAAAGAGAATAAAAATTCACGTTTTTTTATATTTAACAAAAATTAACATTATGTATTAAACTTAAATCTATAAAATGATTATAAATTTTTAGAACAAAAATGATTGAGAATGGTGAATAACTCTTTAAATTTAGTTACATTTAGATAATTAAAGATAAAAGAAAGATATCAATAAATTGAAAAAAATAGCAGATTTACATACACATACAGTTTTTTCTGATGGTTCATTGACTCCAAAAGAATTGATTATTTTAGCAAAAAAGAAAAAAATTGATGTAATTGGAATTACAGATCATGATACAATTGATGGAATAGAAGAAGCTATACATTATGGTAATAAATATGAAATCGACATAGTTCCCGGACTTGAAATAAGTACTGATGTTGATGGAAAAGAAGTCCATTTATTAGGCTATTTTATTAATTATAAAGATGAGGAATTAAACAAATATCTTCAATTTTTCAGAAATGAAAGAATTGAAAGAGCCCGAAGAATCTTAAAAAAATTAGAAAAAATAAATATTAAAATAAGTATTAAGGATATACTAAAAGTCGCAAAAAACTCTCCTATTTGCAGACCTCATATTGCAAAAGTTATGTTAGAAAAAGGATTTGTAAATAATTTTTTTGAAGCTTTTAATAAATATATCGGTGATAATGGTCCGGCATTTGAAAGAAAAATACATGTTTCTCCTCAAAGTGCCATTAAAATAATTAACGATTCAGGCGGTTTGGCATTTTTAGCACATCCCAATGGAATTAATGAATCGATAATTACAAATCTTATAAATTTAGGAATTGATGGAATTGAGGTTGTTCATTCATCACATAAAAAATACCAGCAAAGATTTTATAGAGGAATTGTAAATCAGTACTGTTTGCTTGAGTCGGGAGGTTCAGATTTTCATGGCGGAATGCGTAATGATGAAGAAAATTTTGGCAAATATGTTACATCATTATCTGTTGTAGAAAATATTAGAAATATGGCTCAGACAAAATATGTATCTTAATGGTCATTAATTTTTAAACTTCTTTCTACTATTTATTTTTTTATTTTTCAAAAAATTAACCAAAAGAAAAAATGAGAAAAATATTATTAATTATAATTCTGTTTTCCTTTAACACAAATGCTCAACAAATTAAAAGTTGGCAGAATTATACAAGTATGCAGAAAATAAATGATTTTGAATTCAATGAAAATATATTTTGGGCTGTTACTGATGGCGGAGTATTTAGTTTTTCTCAACTTGATAGCACCTACTTTTTACTTACAAAATCTGAAGGATTGTCTAGCCAAACATTAACGTCAATAGCAATTAGTAATGACAATAAAATTTGGATTGGTACATCGGAAGGTTATATAGATGTTTATGATCCTAGCACAAATCAGGTTAGCACTATTTATGAAATATTTAAAGAAAACAAAAGCAATAAAAGAATTAATGATATTCAAATAAGTGGCGATACTGTTTTTGTTTCAACAGAATTCGGACTTTCTTTAATTAATTCAAAAGATTTGTCATTTTTTGATAGTATCTTAAAATTTGGAGCATTTACTTCAGAAACTCCCGTACTAAATGTTTTTCTATCTGATAAAATTTATGTTGTTACACAAGCTGGTATTGCAATTAATAAAGATGGATTTTCTAATTTAACTGCGCCTGAAGCTTGGGAAAATATCTCCTTAAATTCAAATATTCCGGTAAGTGAAATAAATAGAGTTACTAAATTAAATGGACAGCTTTTAGCTGCAACAAATAACGGCATTTACAGACAAACAAATAGCACCTGGAGTGTAGCATATTTATCAGGATCAAAAATTTTGAATCTGTACGTTGAAGGTCAAAATCTATATAGTATTGTAGGATATTTTGATAATGATTTAGAACGATATACAGCAAGTTCATTATATCTACATTCAAATCAAAACCAAGAGATACTCAAATATAACTCAGGTGTTTTATCTAAAATAGATGTTCTTCCCTCAAATGAAATTGCAGTTGGTTCATACACAGGACTGGCAATTATTGGAGAAGGAAATAATAATTTTATTTATCCTAACGCACCAGGAACAAACTCAACAATAAATTTAACAGTTGATTCAGAAGGTAATTTATGGTCGGGAACTGGGAAAAATAATCAAGGTATTGGAGTATTAAAATTTGATAGGCAAAGTTGGGAAAACATAAGCACATCGAATAATTCTTCATTCAAATTTAATGATTTTCATAAAGTATCTTCTTCAAACAATGATGTATATTTTCTCAGTTGGGGAAAAGGATTTATTAAATATAAAAATAGTGAATATGAAATTTTTGATTCTGAAACAACGGAATTGATAGGAATTCCAAACTCAAATAACTTTATAGTAATAAATGATGCTGAAACTGATGATGAAGGAAATACATGGTTCTTAAATTATTGGGCAGCCGATAGGAAACCAATTGGCGTTATTAAAACTGATGGTGAAATTATTAGTTATACTATACCAACTTCCATAAGTTCGCAAGTAATCTCTGTTGAGAATTTAACTATTGATCAATATGGTACAAAATGGATTACTGGCGATTTTAACGGTGATGCAGCAACAGAAGGTATATTCTATTTTAATGACAATGGCACATTAGAAAATACTTCGGATGACATTTGGGGTAAATTGTCATCTGTCAATGGATTAAGAAATAATGATGTAAAAGATGTAGTTGTCGATCAATATGGTGAATTAATTATTGCTACAAGTATTGGAGTAGATGTTATTCCAAATCCTTCTGATCCAAAATCAATTAGAGGCGATCAATATTTTGCTATGAGACAGCAAACTGTAAATTGTCTTGCAGTTGATCCAATAAATCAAAAATGGTTTGGGACAGAAAAGGGCATTTTCCTTATGAATTCTGATGGTTCAAACTTAATTGCAAATTTCACAAAATCAAATTCTCCCCTTCCAACTGATGTTATTAAAAGTATTGCAATAGATAAGCAAAATGGTATTGTATATGCAGGAACTGATTTTGGAATTACAGCCATTTCAACTTACTTTGTTGAACCAAATAAGGACTTTTCAAAACTATTTATTTATCCAAATCCAGTTTTACTTTCATCAAATTCAAATCCATTTTTAATTGTCGACGGATTAGTTGAAGATTCAGAAATTAAGATTTTTGATATTTCAGGAAATCTTGTTAATGAATTTTTATCTATAGGCGGAAAGACTACTTATTGGAATTGTAAAGACTTAAATGGGAAATATCTCTCTAGTGGAATTTATATTGTTGTAGCTTATGATTCAGAAGTAAATGAAGTTGGTCATGCTAAATTTGCGGTTTTAAGAAAATAAGAAATTTTACATGATTGACATTATAAATCTTTCCGTACAGTTTACCGGCAATTCACTTTTTGAAAACGTAAACTTAAAAATCCAAGAGACCGATAAAATTGCGTTAGTTGGTTCTAATGGAGCAGGTAAATCAACATTCCTTAAAATACTTTCTGGGTTGCAAAGTCAAGAAACCGGCAATATTCAGTTTAAAAAAGGCATTCAAATTGGCTACTTGCCTCAAGAATTAATTTCTTTAAGTGATAAGACAATTTTTGAAGAAGTAAGAAATTCAGTAAAATTTGTTAAAGAGATAGAAGAAGAGGAAAATAAACTTAACCAAAATCTTTTAGACAAAAACTTAGATAAAGTTACACATGATAAGATTGCTGAAAAATTGGGGCTGCTACATTCCAAAATGGAAGAAAGCGAATATTATGAAATTAATGCAAAGATTGAAAAGATTCTTATGGGATTGGGATTTACAACAAATGATTTAAATAGAAAAACTTCAGAACTCTCTGGCGGATGGCAAATGAGAGTTGAATTAGCAAAAATCTTAACATCTGCAAATGATTTAATTCTTTTAGATGAGCCGACAAATCATTTAGATATTGACTCACTGCAATGGCTTGTGAAATTCTTAAAAGCATTTAAAGGTGCAATAATCTTAGTAAGCCACGATAGATATTTTGTAAACAGAATCTGTTCTAAAACGCTTGAGATCTACTTTAAAAATGTAACATTCTTTAAAGGAAATTATAATGATTATCTGCAATTTAAAGAAGAACGTGACATAAGATTAAAAGCAGAATTAAGGGATCAACAGAAAAAGATTAAACAAACTGAAGATTTTATTGAAAGATTCAGATATAAAGCCACAAAAGCCAAACAAGTTCAAAGCAGAGTAAAACAGTTAGAAAAAATAGATAGAATTCAAATTGCTGATAAAGAAAATAAAATTCACTTTAGATTTTTTGATTCAATACAAAGCGGTGTTTTACCAATAAAAATTAGCAATCTTTCAAAAGCTTACGATGACAATTTGGTTTTAAGTCAAATTAATTTACAAATTGAAAGAGGCGAAAAAGTTGCATTAGTTGGTCCTAACGGTGCAGGCAAAACAACTTTGTCAAAACTTATTTCTCAAAAAATAAAACCTACTTCTGGTAATATTGAATTAGGGCATAATACTTTTATTTCTTTTTATGCACAGGATGTTGTTGATAATCTTAATTTAGAAAATGATATTATTTCTGAACTTGCTCAAAGTGATAGTGAAAATACAATTCCTCAGTTGAGAACAATACTGGGAGCTTTTCTTTTTAATGGTGATGATGTATTTAAAAAAATAAAAGTTCTTTCCGGTGGAGAAAAAAGCAGAGTAGCATTGGCAAAAGTTCTGCTAACAAAAGCAAATACTATTGTTCTGGATGAGCCTACAAATCATTTGGATTTCGACTCAAAACTTATTGTGCAAAATGCACTTAAAGAATTTAAAGGTACCTTAATTATTGTTTCTCATGATATTGATTTTCTTAAGTCAATAGTTACAAAAGTTATTGAAGTTAGAGACAATAAACTAAAAGAATATTATGGTGGAATTGAATATTATTTAGCTAAAAGAGAAGAGGAAAGTGAAGATTCTCCTAATAAGAGTATTCTTAATAATACCGATCAAAAATTAACAAGAAAAGAACAGAAAAGACTTGAGGCAGAAAGAAGACAAAAAGAACATTCTGCAACAAAAGATCTAAAAAATAATATTAGTAAAATAGAGAAACAGATTGAAGAGTTTGAAAATAAAAAAAACATACTTGAAAGTGATCTTACTAAAGAAGAAATTTATTCAAATTCAGAGTTGGTTAAAAAAGTTAAAATAGAATATGATCAAGTAAAAAATGAGCTAGATAGTAAGTATTTGGAGTGGACCGAGTTACAAGAAAAACTCGAGCGAATTAATAATGAATTAAATATTGCTAGTTAAAATTAATTTAATATCCCTTCTTGTTTAAGTATCGATTCTGTAATTTCAATTCTATATTTAGCATCATCAATTCCATTCATATCAATATTTATTGCAAAAATCCAAGTCTCCCCTAATCTTTCAACAAAACCAACATACCATCCAATTTCTCTTTCCACTCTGGCTGTCCAACCAGTTTTTGCATAATACTTATATTTATCTGTTGAATCAATCAACATAATATTTTTTACTATTTCAAAATTCCTATCAGAAAAAGGTAAAGTTTTATTTAAGAAGTTTGTCAAAAATTTTATTTGTTCCTTAGCAGAAATTCTAATATCTCCTTCCAACCAAAAAGTATCAATTTTATCTCCCATTTTTGAATTACCATAATTACATACATCCAAATAATATTGCATTTTTTCTTTTCCAACTCTTCTTGCTAATTCTTGGTAAAACCAAACGCATGAATATTTTATTGCTGATCTCAGGTTTTGATCTTGGTTCCAATTTTCTAAAAAACGTTTTTGACCGTCCCATTTAATTATTTCATTTTCATCTTCAATTGCTTTTGTCTCTAAAGAAATTAAGGAATTGATAATCTTAAAAGTAGATGCTGGCAAAAACGAAGAATCAGTTCTATTTTTATTGAAGCAAAATATTGAATCAGAATTGAGTTTAGTGAGAACAAACGTTCCATTTACTTTTGCTGAATTATAGAACTCACTCCAGTTTTCATTTTCAATAAATACTTTATCATTATTCAACTGAGCGATTAGACTGCTTACTTGAATAATTATTAAAACTAATATTTTCGCGATCTTATTCATTGGGTAAAAACTCATCAGCTAATGCAATACCGCCGTAAATTGCAGCATCATCACCAAGTTTAGTAGCTGTTACTTTTGCAATTTTTCCTGCAGGTTCAATTACGGCTTCAAAAAATGCTTTCTTTATTCTTGTCATCATAAATTCTTCATTTGCTTCAATAGCACCACCGCCTAACACAATAGTATCAAAATTAAGTAAAGTTGTTAAACTTCCCAGCACTGTTCCAATAATCTTACAACCTTTAGTCATTTCTTCTATAACAAGTTTATCTTTTTCAGTAATAGCTTTAGAAAGAGTTTTGCTTTTTATTCTCTCCCCTTTTTTGATTGTCTTTTTTAATACCGTATCATTTTTCTTTGATTTAACAACAATAGAATTTACAATGGCAGTTCTGCTTGCTAAAGACTCAAAAGTTTCTTTACTATCACCAGCATTTAGGGACCCGTCAAAATTTACTTTCATGTGTCCAATTTCTCCGGCAAAAAATGATGAACCTCTGTATAATTTTCCATTAAAAATCAAAGCTCCGCCTATTCCAGTGCCAACAAAAACTACAAGCATGTTTTTCACTTTATTTTTATACTCAAAATATTTTACTCCAAGTCCGCCAAGGTTTACATCATTTTCTAATAAAACGGGTATCTCAAAATATTTTTGAAGTGCTTTTTTTATGTTATAGTTTTTAATATTAAGATTAGGTGCAATGGAAATAATTCCACTTTCCGGATTAACTGTTCCGGGAACTCCTAATGATAATGCACGCACTTCTTTTTGATCAATTCCGGTTTTTTTAAGGAGACTTTTAACTGATTTTGCAATACATTCAACAATAAAATCCGGACCCTTGTTTGAATCTGTGGCAAGTTTTGATCTCTCGATAATTTTATTTTCTTTGTTAATTAGGGCTGATAATATTTTCGTTCCGCCTAAATCAGTCGAAATTACAAATTCTTTATTCAAGATTTACTCCTTACAGTTTTTAATTAGTATCTTACTAGGAAAATAATATTTTTTTTGCAGAATTAAGTATTAAAAACTAAGGATTTTTTTAATAACAATGGGAATTAAACCATTAAAAAAATTTGGTCAAAATTATCTTATTGATAAGAATATTGTTAATAAAATGATTTTACCGTTGGAATTAAAACCAAATGATGCTGTTTTGGAGATTGGTCCGGGTAAAGGTTTTATAACTGAAATTTTGCTCGAAAACTTAGATAAGTTAACTGCTGTAGAAATTGATACGAGAGTTATAAAAGAACTAATAGAAAAATATCCAAACGTTGATTTAATACAAGGTGATTTCCTAAATATTAGGATATCTGAATTAGGATTTACAGAAAAAATTAAGATAATAGGTAATATTCCTTTTAACTTAACGGGAAGTATACTTTTTAAGTTACTTGAGGAAAAAGATTTTGTTAATGAAGCTGTTTTTATAATTCCTTTAGATATTGCAAAAAGACTTGTTGCAGTTAAACAAACAAAGGAATATGGAATTCTCACAATAATTTTTAGTTATTTTAGCTGTGTGAAAATAATTACAAAAGTATCACCAAATGTTTTTTTTCCAAAACCCAATATGGAATCTGCAATAATTCATATTAAATTTAACAAGTTGGAAAAAGAAAATATTGACAATAAGTTATTTATTAAAACTGTTAAAGCGGCTTTTGGAAATAGAAGAAAAACCTTAAATAATTCTCTTAGGAATAGTATATTTAAAGATTATGATTTTTCAAAAGTTAATTTAGATTTATCAAAAAGAGCAGAAGAATTTGATTTAAATGACTTTTTGGAATTAACTGAATATCTGCAGAATCAAGTATGCAAGAAGAAAACAAATTAACAACGGTAAAGACAATTTTACAGATTGATAATGAACTCTTAGATAATATTACCAGCTTAATTAAAGAGAATGCTGAAAAGAGTTTATTAAATATCTTCGCAGATCTACATCCCGCCGATATTGCTGAAATTATAAATCATATTGATATTGACAGTGCAAAATATGCCTTTTCAATTTTAGATACTATAACTGCCGGTGAAGTAATTACCGAAATTGATGAAAATCTGCGCGAAAAAATATTAAAAGATATTGATTTAAAAACTATCACTGAAATTGTTGATGAACTATATACCGATGATGCGACTGATATTGTAAGTGATCTTCCAGAACAAATTGCTAGACAAGTTTTAAAGAATATTGATAAAGAAGATTCTGAAGATGTAATTGAATTGCTTAAATACCCCGAAGATACTGCCGGCGGTATTATGACTAGTAATTTTGTTTCTATTGATAGTAACGCAACTATAAAAGATGCTATTGCTGAAGTAAGAAAAAATGCTGAAGAATTTGATCATATATATCATATTTATGTATTAAAAGAAAATGATGAATTACTCGGAATAGTAACATTAAAATCTTTGCTGACTAATCCGCTTCAAAAAAAAGTTAAAACAGTTATACAAGAAGATTTGATGTTTGTTCACCCTGAAATGGACCAGGAAGAAGTTGCTAATATAATGAATAAGTATGATTTGGTTGCTATTCCTGTTGTTGATGATCACAGGAGAATGTTAGGCAGAATCACTTTTGATGATATTCAAGATGTTATTCAGGAAGAAGCTTCTGAAGATTTGCAGAAAATTGCTGGTTTAACTGAAGAAGAAGAATTTAGCTATTCTACATTTCGTGTTTCAAGGAACAGGTTGCCCTGGTTATTTGTATCATTAGCCGGAGAACTGTTAAGTGCAGTAGTTTTAGCATCATTCCAAGCATCTATTGAAAAAATTATTATTGCCAGCTTTTTTATTCCTATAGTTATGGCAATGGGAGGAAGTGCCGGAAGTCAATCATCTATTGTTATGGTTCAAGCAATTAATGCCGGCGATTTTTGGGTTAACGATACATTAAAAAGGTTATTTAAGGAATTAAGAGTTGCATTATTAAATTCATTAATATGCACTCTCTTTTTACTTGGTGTAACTTTTTACGTTTTTAATGCTGAAATTAAATTTGCTTATATATTATCCTTTTCACTTTTTGTTATAATGGTAAATGCCACAATGATTGGTGCTATTGTTCCGGTTATTATGAAGAGATTAAAAATTGATCCCGCAATAGCAACCGGCCCTTTTGTTACTACAACAAATGATGTATTTGGCTTGCTAATTTATTTTACCCTTCTAACCATTTTTCTAGCCTAGTTATGTTTAATAAAAATGTTTTAAAAAATTTAAGCCAAACAGACTTAGTAGTAATATTTTTTTATATATACTTAATTGTAGTCAATTTTTTATTTCACTCATATGTTGAAAATTGGCTGTTCTTAAATTCTCTAAATTTCACTTTAATTTTTGTAGTATTCTGGTTGGCAAATAAGGCAAATTCAGTAAAAAGTAGTTTTTGGGAAAACTTACATTATTATTATGTTGTTCCCTTAATCTTTTTGTCATTCAAGCAAGTATATGTCCTTATAAGTTCAATACATTCTGCTGATTATGATAATTTATTAATTGAGGCAGATCGTTTTTTATTGGGAACCGATCCTACAGTTTTTTTATTTCAATATGCAAATCCAATTTTAACTGAAATTTTACAAATTGCATATGGCACTTTTTTCTTCTTACCTATTATTTTAGGCGTTGAATTCCATCTCAAAAAAGATTTTCAAAAATTTAATTATGTTATTTTTTCTGTTGTCTTAGGATTTTTTCTCTCTTACATTGGTTACTTTTTTCTTCCAGCAGTCGGACCAAGATTTACACTTCATGATTTTGATTTAACAAATATAGAATTACCTGGATTGTGGTTAACCAATTTTCTGAGAGAAGTAGTAAATAGCGGCGAGTCCATTCCTTCAGGAACTTTAAATCCAATTGAAGTTGTTCAGAGAGATGTATTCCCAAGCGGGCATACTCAAATGACATTAATTGTAATGTATTTGGCTGTAAAATTTAATTCTAGAAATAAGTGGTTCTTTTTAATCGATGGATCTTTACTTATAATTGCAACTGTATATTTAAGATATCATTATTTTGTTGATCTGATCGGCGGTTTTGTCTTTATGATTTTAACTTTGATTCTTGGGAAAAGAATTTTTAATTGGTGGCAGAAAAAGCTTAAAAAACCTCTCATAATTATTTAGATTTTTTAAATGGATAAAAAAACACAAGTAAAAAGAATTTTTGATTCAATATCTCATAAATATGATTTTTTAAATCATTTTTTGAGTGCTGGAGTTGATTTTTATTGGAGAAAAAAAGCACTAAAACTAAGTCAGGTTGATAGTAATACTTCACTACTAGACGTAGCTTGCGGAACTGGTGATTTTTCGATTTCTGCTAAGAAGTTTGGTGTGAATAAAATTATAGGTTTAGATTTAAGTAAAAATATGCTAAGTAATTTTAATGAAAAAGTAAATTGGAGCAAGGGTAATTTAGTTCAGTCTGTTGCTGAATTTATGCCATTCAAAAATAATTCATTTACAAATATCACAGTAGCATTTGGTGTTAGAAATTTTTATGATATTAAAAAAGGATTTCAATCATTTTATAATGTACTTAGAGATAATGGGAAAGTAACAATTTTGGAATTTCGTCTTCCTGAAAGAGGAATAATTAAAAGCATTTATCTTTTTTATTTTGATAAAATTTTACCTTTAATTGGAAAAATTATTTCAAAAGATAAAGAAGCTTATAATTATTTGCCGGAATCAGTAAACGAATTTGATTCGAAAATAGATTTACAAAAACTCTTATCAGAAGTTGGATTTAATAATATTACTAAACACTCCTTGACTTTTGGAATTGTTCAAGTTGTAATAGCTAAAAAATAGAAAGGTCAACTAATTTTTCTTTTAATAAATTAAATGCTTTTGATCTATGACTAATTTTATTTTTTTCTTCAATGTTCATTTCTGCTAAAGTTATTTTATAGCTTTCAGGCTGAAAGATTGGATCAAAACCAAAACCATTTGTACCTTTAAATTCTTTAATTATTTCACCTTTTAATTCGCCATTAACTGCAATTCTATTAGTATTATCAACAAAAACTGCACAGCATACAAATTTTGCAAAATGCGGTTGCGGAAAATTTTCTAATTCTTTCAGCAGTTTTCTATTATTGTCATCGTAAGTAACATTTTCACCAGCATATCTTGCAGAGAAAACTCCAGGCTGACCATCAAGTTGATCAACAGCTAAACCAGAATCATCAGCAATAGTAGGTATTTTGAATTTATTAAAAATTGCATCTGCTTTTATAAAAGCATTTTCATAAAAGGTCAATCCCGTTTCTTCAATTTCTTCATTAAAGTTTAATTCTTCTAAAGAAATTATCTCAAGATTAGTATCAGCAAATATATTTTTTACTTCTCTTAATTTACCCTTGTTTCCAGTTGCAAAAATCACTTTCATATTTAATTTACTTTCACTCTTTTTAACAATTTTTCTAATTCCAATTTACTATTTCGATAAAGTTCATCTTCATCATAATTTAATGATTCTCCATTTTTCACAACCCATTTTCCTTCAATCATTACATTTTCAACATTATCAGAGTTGGCAGAAAATATAATTGAAGAATAAACATTCTCATCAATCAATGTAACATTTGGCTTTTCAAAATTCAGCAAAACTAAATCTGCTTTTTTTCCTATTTCAATACTTCCAATTTCATTTTCCAAATGTAATGCTCTTGCACCTTCAATTGTTGCTAATCTGAATACAGTTAAAGAATCCATAGCCGTTGGACCATGAATTGGTTTTTGAATCAATGAAGCTAATCTCATTTCAGTAAATTGACTTAGATTATTATTGCAAGGTGCACCGTCGGCACCAAGTGAAACTGAAATGTTTTCTTTTAAGTATTTAGGAATATTTGCAATACCCGAACCAAGTTTTAAATTTGAAGATGGACAGTGTGATATTCTTGTATTCGTATTTTTTAATAGATTTATTTCATTATCATTAACATGAATGCAATGAGCTAATACTGTGTGTTCGCCAAGAATATCTATTGAATTAAAATATTCAATGTTTTCCATATTGTGCATTTTTTTTACAGCTTCAATTTCACTTTTATTTTCACTAGAATGTGTGTGATAAATTGAACCCTCAAAATCTTTCATCATATTTTTAGATTCTGTCAATAACTCTTCTGAACAGGATAATACAAACCTTGGGGCAAATCCATATTTCAACATTCCGTTATTAGAATTGTGAAATTCTTTTGCAAGGTTATAAGTATAATCCAGGCTGTCTTTTGTGCTTTCAATAAATGCAGGATAAAGTTCATTTATATCCATCATACATTTACCGGCAATTGCTCTCATATTAGATTTTTTTAATTCTTCAAATATTATTTCTTCATGACGGATAGTTCCCATATCAAGAAGAGTTGTTGTTCCACCTTTTTGTAATTCATTAATTCCTAATTGAGCTGACATTTTTAGAGAAGCAAGGTTGTGTGAATTTTCATATGGAAATATTTTTTGCTGAAGCCAATCAAGAAGTTCCATATCCTCAGCTAAACCTCTAAAAAGAGTTTGGCAAAGATGCACGTGGGTTTGAACAAATCCAGGTATTAAAGTAAGGTTTCTAAAGTTTAAAATTTCACCATCAAAATTTTCTATATTATATTCTTCAAGATCGAGAATATTTGTAATCACTCCATTTTCAATTTCTAATGCATGGTTTCTTAAAATTTCATTGTTTTCGTTTACTGTTATAATTTCCTTTGGGATTATTATTTTTTTCATTCTAATTTATTTTTATTTCCAATTCATTCTTTAAAAACTTGCCAGTCAAACTATTGCTGTTTTTAGTAATTTGTTCCGGAGTCCCTTCAGCTATAATGTTGCCTCCGTATTCTCCGCCACCTGGTCCAAGATCAATGATATGATCCGCAACTTTAATTACATCAAGATTATGCTCAACAACAACAACTGAATTTCCTTTATCAACCAAACGGTCTAATACGTTGAGTAAAATATTTACATCTTCAAAGTGCAGGCCAGTTGTTGGTTCATCCAAAATATATAATGTTTTTCCAGTGCTTATTTTACTTAATTCCGCAGCAAGTTTTACTCTCTGTGCCTCGCCTCCAGAAAGAGTTGTAGCCTGCTGACCTAATTTTATATACCCTAAACCTACATCAAATAAAGCTTGCAATATTCTTTTAATTTTGGGATGTTCATCAAAAAATACTAGTGCATTTTCAATTGTCATTTCCAAAACATCATTAATAGTTTTTGTTCTGTAAAGCACTTCTAAAGTTTCTCTATTGTATCTTTTCCCATGACATTCTTCACATAAGACATAAACATCAGGTAAAAAATTCATTTCAATTTTTTTTAATCCGTCACCTTGGCATTCTTCACATCTGCCGCCTTTAACATTAAAACTAAATCTTCCCGGCGAATAACCTCTAATTTTTGATTCCGGCAATTGAGAGTACAAATCTCTGATAAAAGTAAATACTCCTGTATAAGTTGCTGGATTTGACCTTGGAGTTCTGCCAATTGGATCTTGATCAATTTCAATAATTTTATCAATGTTTTCAATTCCGTTAACTTTTTCAAATGGAAGCGGAATAATTTTTGAATTATAAATTTTCTTCATTAAAATTCTTACAAGAGTTTCATTTATCAAAGAAGATTTACCAGAACCGCTTACTCCGGTTATTGCGACTAATTTTCCTAATGGTATTTTGAGATTTATGTTCTTTAAATTATTTCCTTTTGCTCCAATTATTTCAAGATATTCGCTTTTGCCTTTTCTTCTTTTTTGAGGTATTGAAACAAGTTTTTCATTCGAAAGATAAGCCAGAGTAAGCGAATCACATTTTGTATTAAATAATTTATTGTTGCTGCCAGTAAAACAAATTTTCCCGCCATGCTCGCCGGCTTTCGGTCCAAGATCAACAATGTAATCAGAACTGATTATTGTTTCTTTATCGTGTTCAACAACAATTACTGTATTGCCCAAATCCCTTAACTCTTTTAGAGATTGTATCAGTTTAATATTATCACTCTGATGAAGCCCAATACTTGGTTCATCTAAAACATATAACACTCCGGAAAGCTGTGAACCAATTTGAGTAGCTAATCTTATTCTTTGAGCTTCACCACCCGAAAGAGTTCTAGCTGATCTGTCTAATGTTAAATAATCTAATCCAACATTTAACAAAAAATCTAGACGTGAATTAATTTCTTTCAATATTTGTTTAGCAATAATTTCAGCATTACCTTCAAAAGAAAGATCAGTAAAAAACTGTTTGGTTTTTTCAATTGAAAACCCAGTAATTTCACTTATATTTTTGCCATTAATTAAAACAGCCAGCGATTCTTTCTTTAATCTTCCTCCGTTACAAGTTGGGCACGTTTGGGTATTCATAAAAGATTCAGCCCACTCTCTAATTTTGGGTGATGTAGTATTTTCAAAATAATTTTGAACATACTTTAACAGACCGGTAAATTTATGCATATACTTAACTTTTTTACCATCACCAAAACTATATGTAAACGGAATTTTTTTTGTACTTCCATTTAATAGAATATCTTTTTGATCTTCATTCAATTCTCTAATGGGAGTATCAAAATCAAAACCGTAAAATTTAGCAACTGCTTCTAATTGATTAAAAAACCAAATATTTCTTGGTTTGCCAAGCGGGGCCAATGCTTCTTCATTTATTGATTTGTCGAAATCCGGAATAATCAAATTAATATCCATTGCTTTACTTTCCCCTAAACCATCACAATCAGAGCAAGAACCGTAAGGAGAATTAAATGAAAATGAATTTGGAGCTAATTCCTGATAACTTATTCCACAATCAAGACAAGCAAAATCTCTGCTATAAATGTGATCTTTTTCACCATCAAAAATTATTAAACTACCATTACCAAAATTGAGAGCAACCTCAATAGATTCACTTAATCTGTAACTTGATTTTTCTGTAACTGTAAGTCTATCAATTAATATTTCAATGTTGTGAATTTTATATCTATCAACTTTATAACCTTTAGTGAGTTCAACTACTTCACCATCAATTCTTGTGCGAAGAAATCCATCTTTTTGAATATCCTCAAAAAGTTCTCTGTAATGACCTTTCCTACCTTTTACAACCGGAGCAAAAATCTGAATTTTTTTATTTGAAAAAGAATCATTTACCCGCTGAATAATTTGATCAGGAGATTGTTTCTTTACTTCTTTACCGCAATTGTAACAATGGGCAGTTCCAACTCTGGCAAACAAAAGTCTCATATAATCATAAATTTCTGTAATTGTTCCAACAGTTGATCTAGGATTTCCTCCGGTAGATTTTTGCTCAATGGAAATAGCCGGGCTTAGTCCTTCAATTAAATCTACATCAGGTTTTTCTAATTGACCTAAAAATTGACGTGCATAAGCTGAAAGTGATTCAATATATCTTCTTTGACCTTCTGCATATATTGTATCGAATGCTAATGAAGATTTACCGGAACCGGATAAACCTGTAATTACCGTAAGAGCATTTCTTGGAATTTCTAAATCAATATTCTTTAAATTATGCTCTCTGGCGCCTTTTATTATAATTTTTTCTTGATCTATCATCAAATAATTTGCAAATGTTCAAATGATTATATTACTTAAAGGTTATAAGAAAATCAATTTTTATTCTTTAAAAAAATCAATTTAAGTGGATAATTTAGAGACAATATTTGTAATTGAAAAATCTTTGACTAATAAAATTAAAGTTAAAGGCTCACAATTTATTGGATATGCTTTTCGTATTAATTCTGCAGAACAGGCTGAAGAGGAAATAAAATCTTTAAAGAAAGAATTTTATGATGCGACTCATCATTGCTATGCTTATAAGACAAAAGAAGGTGATGAAAAATTTTCTGATGACGGTGAACCAAATGGTACGGCAGGAATAAGAATATTAAATTCTGTAAATCACTTTAATTTAACCGATATTTTAGTAGTCGTAATTAGATATTTTGGTGGGACAAAATTAGGTGTTGGACCTTTAGGGAAAGCATACGGTGAAACAGCACAATTATTACTGAATGAAACAAAAATAATTGAATTGTCAAAGTTCAGAAAAATTAATATTACTTACGAATATGACTCAACAAGCGCAATCCATTATCTTCTAAATAAATATAATTGCCAAAAGATAGAAAATCTTTTTACGCAATCACCAATAATTCAATGTTTTCTAAAGCCAAATTTAATTAATGACTTTAAAAATGAATTAATTGAAAAAACTGGCGGAAAAGCTACTTTTACTACTACAAATAGCAACATTTATTTAAATTTAAAATAGAAATAAAATTAAGTTGATAAAAAGTTCTTATTTACTTAAATTCGATATCAGATATTCGACTCCTTAAAATACTATTTTCCAAAGAATATTTAATACTATAGAGGACATAATGATTTACACAAAAACTGGTGAATATGCTATAAGAGCGATTCTGTTTTTAGCCAGACAATCAGAAGATGCTCTTGTAATGTCTTCAGTTGTTGCAAAAAAAGAAGACATTCCTTCACATTATTTAGCTAAGATTTTACAAAGGATGGCTAAATATGGTTACGTTGATTCCTATAAAGGACGAGGCGGTGGGTTTAAAATTACAAAACTTGCTTTAGACAGCTCAATCCTTGAAATTGTTGAACGAATTGAGGGACCAGTAATTACATTAAAATGTGTTACCGGACTAAAAGAATGCTCTGATGAACATCCTTGCCCACTTCATGATGAATGGAGTGAATTACGGGATAATATTTACAATTTGATCTCTAGTAAATCCGTAAGAGAAGTTGCTGAAGAGTATACTGAAACTTTACGTAAAAAAGTCTAAGCAGAAATTATTTAGTTTTTATTCCTACTCCTAATCCATCTCCAATTGGAAGAATAATGGATTTAAGGGAAGGGGTATTCATGAAATTAGCATTGAATTCTTTAATGAGTTCAGTGCTTTTTTTATATTTTTCCGGAATCTCAGTTGAAGCAGCAAAACCTTTCCAAAGAAGATTATCTACTAAAATTACTCCCCCACTTTTTAATTTTTTTATTGCCAAGTTAAAAAGTGCTAAATAATCTTCCTTATCAGCATCAAGAAAAATAAAATCATATACGTCTTTTAGATCTGGAATAATTTGCAATGCATTACCTCTAAATATTACAATTTTATCAGTAAGGTTTGCTTTTGCTATGTATTGATTAGCAAGTTTAAAATTGTCTTCACTAAACTCTATTGTATGAATATAATTACTATTTTTTAATATTTTCGCTACTCTAATAGTAGAATATCCTATAGCTGTACCAATTTCTAAGAATGATTTTGGCTTATAAATAGTTAGTAAAACCTCTAAAAACTCAGCTGCATTTTTATCTAATATTGGAATATTGTTTTCGCGTGCAAATTTCTCCATTTCAATTAAAAGTGAATCTTTTTCACCAATAAAAGATGATAAATAATTTTGTTGTTCAGGATATAAGATTTTAGATTGAGGCATTACTTTAGTATTATCATTTTCTTTGTTTGCATAAAATCATTTGATTGAAAACGATAAAAATATACTCCAGAACTTAAACCTTCAGATGAAAAACTTACAAAATGATTGCCCGAATTCATTTCTTTGTTAATAACAGTTTTTACCTTTCTACCCAAAATATCGTACAAATCTATTCTTACTTTTGCCGTACCTAATTCTTCCGGAATAGAATAATTAATTTTTGTTATAGAATTAAATGGATTAGGATAATTCTGAGAAAGCGTGAATTTTGCAGGAATAACTGGTTTATGAATTGGATTTTCAACTTTAAAGGATATTAATTCGGAACCATATTCCCAGCGATAATTTCCTTCTAATGGCTCCTTATAAATTAAATTTCCATGACTATCAAAAAGTTCAAAAGAAAATCTGATAATATTTCCGGTATCAGCAAAAGGAATTTCAAATTGTAATTTTCTGTTTTCATCTTTACGCACAGCGGCAATTTCAATCAAATCTGAATTTTCTTTAGTAAATAAAAAATGTATCGAATCAGTTTTCATAAAAACCGTATCAGGAAACATTTTGTTGATTTTATAATTACTATTTTGAACACTAATATTTGGAAATGTAACTGCTTTAAGTGCAGATACTAATCCATAACCTATATCATTATTTGGATTTGAAACATTATCCCCGCTTTCCATCATTATTGATCTTACTTGCTTATTTGTTAAATGAGGATAAGCAGAAAGTAAAAGTCCAGCAATTCCAGCTGCCATTGGTGATGAAAAAGAAGTTCCGCTGCCATAGCCATATAAAGTGTCAGTTCCCGCAACAGCATTAAAGACTGATGAACCCATAGCAACAATTTCCGGTTTAATCCTTCCATCAAAAGTTGGTCCACGTGAACTATATGAAGCTAAATTATTTGATGCATTAACTGCCCCAATTGTTAAAGTATTAAAACCATCTCCAGGAGCTGTAATATATTTCCATGGTTGATTCCCTTCATTACCAGCAGAAGTAATAACAATTATTCCTCTTTCAAAAGCCATTTCTGCCGCTCTTGTAACAATTGTTGAATTGCCATCCATATCTTCATATGTATAGGATCCTTCACCTTCATCAAATTCACTGTAACCTAAAGATGATGTTGTAATATCTACACCAATTGAATCCATCCATTCCAAGGCTTCTGCATAGTTTAATTCCTCAACATGAGTTTCAGTTGGAATATACTCAGTTTTTGCTAATATGAAGCTTGCGTTAAAAGCCGGACCAATAATTTTTCCTTCGTCGAATCCGGCTAAAATTGAAAAGACACTTGTTCCGTGATTATGTTGTGTACTTACGGCATCTTTAGAATCATTTGAAGTTTCTGAATCGTTATATATAAAATCATATTCAGCAATAACATCTCTTTCTTTTAATGAATTATGCCTTTCCCAATCATATCCAGAATCGAGCAATCCTATAATTACTCCTTCTCCTGAAAATCCCATATTATGAACAGCTGGAATATCAGACAATTCATTTTGAGTAATAGATGGGCCATAATTATATGTGTTATTTATATTGGTTGGAAGAGGTAATTTTTTAAAAGGTACATTACCCGCAATTGGATTGGAATGTTTTACTTTTTTTACTTTTACAATTTTTTCAATAAAATTTTCTTTTTTGAGTTCATTAATTTCACTTTCATTTAAATAGGCAGAAACAGCATTAAACCATTTAAGCTTATTGACTATTTTAATTCCGTAACTATTTATTCTGTCTATGAAAAATTGATTAATCGGTAAATCTTCATATGTAAAAAATTTATCTCCAAGAACCTTTTTTCTTCTTTCAATACTTCTTTTGGATAAATATTTAATTGCTAAATTTTCACGATCAGCAGATTTAGCTAAAAATGATTCTTTAGTAATACCTTTATCTTTGAAGAAAATAAGATACTTTTCTTGGGCATGAATAATTGAAGATATTATTAACCATGAAAAAATTAAAAACTTCATATCACCTTTCTTAGTGCACCAATTTGGCAATCCTATTAAACCTGGTTGAACCAAGAAGTTTGAAAAAATCACCAAAAGATATGTTTGGATTCCATGACCAATAAATCATAAGAGCTTCACCTACAATTTTTTCTCTTGGCACAAAACCCCAATATCTGCTATCAGCACTATCGTCTCTGTTATCACCCATAGCAAAATAATAATCTTGCGGAATTTCATATTCATCAACGACTTTGCCATTTATAAGAACACTGCCATTTTGAACTGAAACTACTTCTTTGCTGTAAGTCCTATTAATTAACGTTCTATATATTTCAATATTTTCAGCAGTAAGTTTTATTTTATCTCCCTTTTTAGGAATTACTAATGGACCATACTGATCTTTATTCCATCCGCTTCCCTTAGGAAATATATCCGGTCTTGTATAAGATTTGGGTAAAATTCTTGGCATCAAATATTGAATGTGTGAAGGCTTATGGAGTTCTTTTCCATTAACGTATACGACCTTGTTTTTTATTTCTATTGTATCACCGGGTTCGCCGACACAACGTTTTACATAATTCAAAATTTCAGTGGGTGTGATAACATCTCTATCGCCAGGATATTCAAATACAATTATATCTCCTTTTTCTGGCTCTGATATAGCTGGCAATTGAAAGTAAGGCAAAACAACATTAGTAAAAGGTATATTTCTTGGTGAAGATGATCCATAAATAAATTTGTTAACGAACAAAAAATCACCTACCATAATTGTTTTTTCCATAGACCCAGTTGGAACACGAGACGTTTCAATTAAAAATGTTTTTATTAACAGAGCAGCAATTGCTGCAAAAAATAAATTCTTCCAAAAATCTAGAAATTTCTGTAATGGAGTTCTACTCAATTTTTTCTGCACTTTTTGTTTTTTTCTTTCTTCTTTACTGGTAGTCATCAAGGATCCTATTTCTGTTAAATATTATATCAGCAATTTTGGTTTTTGTTTCAAAAAAATTGCGGACAAAAATTAAAAAGTCTATTTATTTCAATTCTTTTTAAAAGAATAGAATTATAAAAATAACCTTTTAATTTTATAAATAAAAAAGCAATAAACGGTATACTACTAATTTCGAGAAATCACAAGATGAGGTTAAGTAGGAAGCAAAAACAATTTATTCATCTAATTGCAATACGGCAAGAAAGGCTTCCTGAGGAATTTCCACATTTCCAACTTGTTTCATTCTTTTCTTACCTTCTTTTTGCTTTTCAAGAAGTTTTCTTTTTCTTGTTATATCACCGCCATAACATTTTGCCAAAACATTTTTTCGCAGCGCTTTAATATTTGTTCGGCTAATAATCTTATTACCGATTGCAGCCTGAACTGCAATTTCAAACATTTGTCTTGGTATTAGGTCTTTAAGTTTTGAGCAAACTTTTCTTCCCCAATCATATGCTTTATCTTTGTGAACAATCACAGAAAGAGCATCAACCGGTTCTCCATTTAACATAATATCGAGCTTAACAAGATCAGATTCTCTATAACCAATATAATCGTAGTCAAAAGAAGCATAACCACGTGTAGTGGATTTTAATTTATCATAGAAATCAAAAATTATTTCTGATAATGGGAACTCATATTCGATATCTGCTCTGGTCGGATCAATATAAGTTGTATTCTTATATATTCCCCTTTTATCCATAGCTAATTTCATAATATTTCCCAAATATTCGCTTGGAACAACAATTTGGGCTTTTATGTAAGGTTCCTCCACCTTTTCAAGATCACCAACTGGAGGCAGATCTGCCGGATTATCAACAACTACTTTTTCACCATTTTTCTTATAAGCATAGTATTCAACGTTAGGTAAAGTTGTAACAATACTTTGATCATATTCCCTTTCCAATCTTTCTTGGATAATTTCCATATGCAGCATACCTAAGAATCCGCATCTAAAACCAAAACCAAGAGCTGCAGAAGTTTCAGGAGTAAAAACTAAAGATGCATCATTCAACTGTAATTTTTCTATTGCATCACGTAAATCTTCATATTCATCAGAATCGGTAGGATATAAACCACTGTAAACCATTGGTTTTATTTCTTTATAACCAGGTAACGGTTTTTCTGCACCATTTTTTGAATGCGTAATTGTATCACCAACTTTGGTTTCATGGACGTCTTTAATACTTGCAATTACATATCCAACATCACCTGTTGATAGTTCAGTACGTTTTTCTTTACGTAAACCTAATACACCTATTTCCTCAGCTAAATAAACATTTCTATTTCTAAAAAACTTTATTTGATCTTTAACTTTTAGCACACCATTTACAATTCGCACATAAGCAATTGCACCGCGAAATGAATCAAAAACTGAATCAAAAATTAATGCTTGAAGAGGTAAGTTTGCATCACCCTTAGGAGATGGAATCCGCTCAACAATTGCCGTAAGAATTTCATCAAAACCCAAGCGAGCTTTTGCACTTGCTAATATTATATCTGTTTCGTCACAACCAATTAGATCAACTATTTGATTTGTTACAACATCAACTCTGGCACTCGGGAGATCAATTTTATTAATTACTGGAATTATTTCTAAACCGGCTTCTATTGCCAAATAAACATTACTGATTGTTTGTGCTTCAACACCTTGTGCAGCATCAACCACAAGTAATGCACCTTCACAAGCGGCCAGCGAACGTGAAACTTCATAAGAAAAATCAACATGTCCGGGTGTATCAATAAGATTAAAATTATAAGTCTTATTATCTTTATGTTTATAAAACATTTTTATTGCATGAGATTTAATAGTAATACCTCTCTCACGCTCTAAATCCATATCATCCAGCAATTGAGCTTTAGCTTCTCGTTCAGATACGGTGTGCGTAACTTCAAGTAGCATGTCAGCAATAGTTGATTTGCCGTGATCTATATGAGCAACTATGCAAAAATTTCTAATATTTTCCATTTTTCTAAAATTATTTAGCTTGAAAATATAGTTAAAGGATGGTCAAATTTCAATTTATGAGATATGAATAACCTCCGAATTTATAAAATCCGGAGGTTAAAATTTTGCTAGAAACTTAAGGGATAGACGAAGGATATTCTCGGTTCAATTTTCTTTTGTGGTTCATATTCAACAATTTTATCATCAGCATCACGAATTGGAGTGAACGTCCAATTGTATACCATAGAAACTAATATATATGGCCAAGGTTTATAACCTAATTCGGCAAAAAGATATGATCTATCATCAAGTGTAAAAAGATCTTTTTCATCTCTAATATTAACTTTATCATAACCAGCTCTTGCAACATATGGAAATCCCTCAGGTGCAATTTCAGTTGTTGCGTGGAAAATTCCACTTTCAGGATGATCATCTAATCTTTGGTAACTGCCAAGAATATCAAATGTACCTAAAATTCTAATTAATAATTCGCCGTAATATCCATCACCTACTTTACCAATGTTTTGCAATGCTTGAATTTTACTTGTGACAACGTTAGTGGATTTATTAAATTGGAATCTTTCTATTTCATAAAAAGAGTTAAAGTAAGATGGAATATAATCATCACCATTAAATCTTCTTTCAAGTTTTGCTCTGGCTTCAACTAATCCCATTCCACTAAAATTAAAAATTCCGCCAAGTGCAGTTCCGCTTCCATAATCAATAATTTGTGCATAATCAAAATAGAGGTCGAAACCAAAAATTCCACTTCTAATAATTGGCAATCCAATATCAAAACCAATAACTGATACACTGCCTTCATCGTTTGTTGCATTAAATTTATTTGTTTGAGGATCTATTTCGCCACTTGTCACACCTGCATATTCATTAAAATCAGATACAAAAGATGCACCTAATTCAAGATTTCCAATAACTGGAACATCAGCTAATGTAGTTAATAAAAGTGGTCTAATATAACCTCTTAATCCAGCAACACCAGATTCTCCAAAACTTCCATAAACGGTTTCAAATCCAAATGTCGTAAAATCAATATCAAGCTCAAGACCAATTTTTCTGGCATCAAAACTTGGACGGTTATTATACATATACATTATTGAACCGTGTCCCAAAGTAGCATAATCCAAAGCTCCTAGTCTTGCATAAAAAGGATCGTTCTTTAATCCATATCGAACATAACGTATAATGCTTAAATAATCTGAAAATTCATTAAAGTTTTCACTTCTTAATTTTCCGCTCGCATCAAATTCCAAATTCAAATCTAAACCAATTCCTATATTTGCAAATGCCACTTCAGGGAAAAGATGAAATGAATAATGCGGTTTATCATCTATCCACGTCATTCCAAACCCACCTCCAAAATAACCTTCATTTGGTCTGAGTTTATCAAATTGTGCATTTATAATTGAAACATAAAAGAACAGTAATACAGCAGTAAATATTTTAGATTTCATTTTTACCTCACAACGGCTAATTTTTGAGTAACGTCTTGCTTTTTACCTGCAACATCCATTATTACTTTGTACAAATATACTCCATTCCCAATCAAATCACCATCATCATCTCTTCCATCCCAATAAATTTTATTAAGATCATAATTAAGTTGGGTTCTATTCAATTCAATCTCTTTAATTAACCTACCGGCAATGGTGAAAACTTTTATTTTTATTTCATCTGGAATTTGAGTCAACTTAAATGTAAAATATGTATCATTTGTAATGGGATTGGGATAGTTATAAACATTTAATAATTTTGGATCACTTTGTACAATAAAAGATTTTCTAATTCCACCAGAATCCGCAACATTACCTGAGGCATCTTTACCAAATACTCTTAAAGTATATTCCCCATCTTCTAAAGTTGGTGTATAGTTTAATGTTACCTTGGGATTAGATTCTGAATAATTTACATTTAATATATTTTCATTGCCAAGGTAATGAATATAATTATTATTCAAGAAAATATTGACCGACGAAGTATCAGTGATCGGGACAAGAGAAGGATCAGTGAGTTCAATTTTAATATTTGGTTGACTAGAAATGTATTCACCATCAAAAATATCATTTCCATCAAATGTCAACTTTAAACTTGGTTGAGTGGTATCTCCAACTACGTAAAATGGAATGTTAAAAAAGTTATTATCCTCATAAAGTTCAGTTACCTTATTTTCAGTATCAATGGAAATTGAAAATGTTCTAGGACCATTAAAATTAGCAGTACTATATGTAATATTAAATTTCTTTCTTTTTTCAGATCCTAATGAATCAATAAGTGTTTCAAAAATCTTTTCTTTAGAATTATCTTGTTTTACGACCTCAACTTTCACCTGAAAACTATCAGCACGTGACTCACCAACATTGTAAACATAAAATTGAAGATTAGCATCTTCACCTTGATTAACAGTATCTTTTTCGACTGAAACAACTTGGTAGTTAATGGCGAGTTCTGGTATTCCAACATAATCAACTCCTAATGAATACAATTCTGGAGAAGTGTTGTTATCACCAGCTTCAAACTCAGCTAATAACTTTATGTATGGGTACTTTTTTGCATCAATAAAATTCAATGATGCTTCTCCGTTAACAAAATTTAATGCATCCAGAGTATCTTCTGAATAATCAACTTGAGAAATTAAAATAGGCTTATATGTAATTTTAGAGTTATTAAGAAGTGAATCTCGAACAATTATATTATTCCAGGTTGAGGAGGGGCCAATATTAGGAACGATAAGTGAACCCTTACCATTTAAAATATTGTATTTTTTGCTAATGATAATGACATTTTCATAACTTCTATTTTCCACAATTTCTAAAATATTATCCTCCGCACTACCTTTAGTTGAAATTAATGCCCATGGTCCTCGGAAACTAATTGAATCAACTTTACTACTGCCCAATGTTTTAATAGCTGTTTTTAAATCAGAAGTTAAATTGGATTTCCCATCATCAATAACGTTCATAGCAACAATTTTACCATCAGGTATCGAGAGGATGAAATTTGCAAGCTGATTAGCAGCTGAGCTATTATCTCCATACCAAACAGTCATTGCAGTATCAACTGACATATCAATTGAGTCAAATACAGCGATACCCATTCCCCAACTAAATGTATTTGGCAATACATTTATACCATTTCTGAATATAGCTCCATATTTAGCTACATCACCACCACTTGATTGGACTTCAATAATGACTGAGTCCTTTGATAACTTTAAATTATTACCGTCTAAATTATTTCTATCAACAAAACTTATTGACAAAGAATCATTTAAAAAATATTTAAGATTATTATCATTTTTTGTGAATGAAATTGGAGCATTCCAATTTTGATTATTCGAAATTCGATTGCGAATCCAATATCGCTTATGATTTTCAAGATTTCCAACACTGAATTGAGTGAACAATGTATCTAAACTTGTTTTAAGTAAATTAGAATTTTCAAAATCTGACGACTTTGAAATTTCAAATTCAAATATATTTTCATCTATTTCCAAATTATAAGTGGGATTTATGAAGGTAATCGAATCTTTAATTAATGAATTTATATTTGTAATTAAACTTCTTATTTGTGAACTTGTAACATTAAACGAAAAACTAGCAAAATTATCATTCTCAGAAATTTCTTTAATCTTATTTTCAGAATCAAAATATATCTCAAAATCATGTTTTCCAATTCGACCTTTAGTAGGTGCATTAAAAACCTGTATTGATTTAAAATCCGGGACCACATTTCTTAAATTATAATGATATTTAAGTCCGTTCCAATTTTCAATAATTGAAATATCAAAACTATCTTTACTAGCAATTCCAAAATTATAAATTGGTATTTGAATCTTAACTGAATCTTCAATTTCTGAAATATTTGTTTTTGAGATTATTATACTATCTTGCTTGATTTGTAAATTTGGTAATTTGGGAAGCGGTAAGGATATAATTGGATCCCCAGCTAATTGGTTTGTATAAACAAAAATTTTATAAATACCTGAAGTACCTAATCTAGTTAATAATTTCATTTTAGATTCATTATGAGCATTTCCTAAAGTGTAAATGGAATCAATTAAAATACTTTCATAAAAATATTTAGAGACATTTACTGCAGTTGTTAGAAATCCTAATGAGGAATTACCAATATAAGCGATTCCTATTCCTTCTCGTAAAAATAATGTACTAAAACAATCAATATCTGGTTCAGCAAACTTATTTGTTGAGCAACCAAAATCAGTAACTAATGAACTTTTATTACTTAAATTATTAAGTTGTTCAGGTTGAGAAATACTATTATCCCAAGTTCTAGTCCCACTATGTCCAATATAAGAAATAAATACCCCACCTTTTTTAATCTCATTATTAATATAATCATATTCAAATGGTCCAAAATCACTTTTGGGATTTACAGTTTTATAAAAATGAGATGTTTGGAGACTTAATGGTTCAGATCTTGCATAATTTTCAATTATAAAATCATTTACATTTTTAAGTATTTCTAATTCCCCAGAATTATTACCATCCCCTCCTGAAAAAAATAATGCTCGTTTATTGAATTCATCATATTCATCATTGAATATTTTCTTATGTTTATTTAAATATTCATATACTTCTGATTCATTTTTTGCACTCAATCTTCCAATTGATAGCTGAGGAACTGAAGCACCCGTCGAATCCCAAATTGTATACCATACATCACTTACAGGCTCACCAAAAGAGGGGACCAAATTTTTATTAACATTCTTAGATAAATAATTTTTAGTATCATATGAAGCATTCCCAATGATAAATACATAATCAAGATTGGGTTCATCCCAATAACCATAAATGTGATGAAGATAATTCTTAATTCCAATTGGATCAGGGTATCCAAATGAGAACTCATTAAAAATATCTTTAACATCAATTACATTAGTTTCAACATTATATTCTTCCTTGATAAAATTACTGTAATCAATTGAAGGAGTAAATAAAGCTTCATGAGTAAGAATCAAATAATTAGTATTTACTTCGGGATGTAAAAGATTTTTGTAAATTGTTTCACCATATATTTTTGGCGGAAGTATTTTATCTTCGGAAACTATTAAATACTTACTTAAAGTTGAAACCGTATCAGAAAAATATATGGTAAAATTATTTATTGAGTAATTTGTAATTTCAGAAAATCGTGGAGCTAATTGATAAATAATTACACTATCCGAATTAAAATTTTCAATTTTAATTGTATATGCCTTAGTATCAATATTGGAATCTTTGAATTGAAAAATTAGGGAATCATCAATTGCAATTAACTTTTTTGGATAGTTGACTTCATACCAGTCAAACACAATTGAATTTACTGAACTACCATTTTCATAATTATTTATTTTTATAAAATTTTGCCCGTTGGAAAGTACATTTGAATTAAACATATTCCCTAAGATAACATTCTGATTTCTATCAATTGATTGGGAATCAATCATTGTAGAATTGCATGATATTGATAAATTATGAGAATTAGTATATCTATCTGACGCTGCCCCTACAATTTTGGAATAAATGCTAGCTTGTTTTCCTAATAATAAATCACTAACATCAAACGAAAAACTAGCACTCCCAATTCCTAATCCTCTCCATTGCCAAAGATCTGTATTTGTCCAGAAAGGATCCTGATTAACTACATTATCAACCGAAACTCTATTAAAAAGTTTATTTTCTTCTAAATGCATAAAGTTTTGGTAAAAATCCAAAGTATCACTTATACTTGTTAAAATTTTATTTTCAATTTGAATATATTCACCTTTTTTATTTCCCCAAGTAAAAAAATAAAATGAAGTATCAGAGTATCTATTTAAGTAAGGAATATAGCTTTCATTAGCTTCGAATTCTTTAAAGTATTCTTCCTTTGAATAATTTTTCGTACCAAAAAATTCAATGTAATCATTTGCATCAAAAAATAAATTATTGTTTTTGTCTTCTATCTTAAATGGGATGTTAATACCTGATTCATAAAGCTCAATTTTATCAATACTTACAACTTGATTAATACCGAGTTCAGACATAGAATTAGCGTAGAAACGATATAACCCATCCTTAGATATACCAAGCTTAATATATCTGGAATTTTCGTTCATCCAGTTAGTAAATAAATTACGTGTTTTTAATTTATTTGAACTTTTGAAATAGGAAAGCATATCCTTGTTTGCTATAAAACTATACTCATTCTTGTCAATAACTTTAGAATTTTTCTGATCTGTAAGCCTCAAATTTTGATCTTTATCAAATTCAATTGATAGTGTGACATTTTTATATTCTATTAAAGTATTTGATTCAGCTAAAAAATCTAATACCGGATATTTGATATGAGCACAATAAACGTTTTTGTACCAGAAGTACCCTAATACTTCAACTTCATTATTATAAGAATAAATGTTGTTTTTGGGGATAAATTTATTTTCAACTGTATTTGAATCATTTGAGAAATTTAGAATTGTATTCTTCAATTTTATATTTTCAATTTTACTGATTTTAATTGAGGGTAATGAATTCGGTGGAATAGCAATAATTAAATCTTTTTTTTGAAATCCTTTTTTTTCATTTATAAAAAAATAGTCACGTACACTATAATTACCGATTTTATGTTCTTTGTAATCAAGATTTATATTTTCTATTGCGATGTCAAAAGATTTGGAATTAATAACTTTTGAAGAAATGGAAGTCTGAGCTAAAATTGAAGAAGATATAAGTAATATAAATACATAAGAGAAAAATTTCATATAGGTCCTATGATTACTAAAAAGATATATACTCTATTAAATATAATTTATATTGTCTTAAAATAGCCCATTTTTTTCTTTAAATGAAAGTAAGCTTTTGATGGATTGAGTAGTACAGATAATGCCAGAAATAATAGCCAAAACAATTTTGAAGAATTCAAATAATTAAATAAAGCTTTCTTATAGAAGTATAATGACAAATAGTTGATATAATCCATCAATGTGGTATTTAATTTTAATTCTGATTTGTTATTTTCAAAATCTCTAATCGCGCACCTTTGATGTTTTATTACACTTATTAAATTTAGTGAAGTAATACTCTTAGGAGATATTCGACACCCAAATAAATCTAAAGAGATATTTGAAAATTTAGTGAGATTACTTAATCTTAAAAACATATCAAGGTCAGGAGCATATTTATACTTTTCTCTTAATCCGCCTATCTGATTTAGATATTTTGTTCTCATTACAGTTGTAGGATGGCTAAGAACATATTTTTTTGATTTTAGCCCATCAAGAATATCATTATGTCTAGTAGGAAAATGTATGGACCAACTTAAACCATTATTCTTAGAAAAAAAACTCAAGTTTGTTCCTAATAATCCAATATCAGGATTATTTTCAAGATATTCAATTTGATACTCAAATTTTCTAAGATGTGCAATATCATCTGCATCCATTGTAGCTACATATTTAGTTGTAACCTTTTCTAGTCCATAGTTTATAGTTGGTACAAATCCGATTTTTTCAGAACTAAAAAGTTTAATACGTTTATCTTTTATTGAATTTAAATATTCAAAAGATCCATCACTCGATTTATTATCAACAATAATAAATATAAACTCTTTATAGGTTTGTTTTAAAATTGAATTTACTGCTTCTTTCAAATATGGCATCCCATTGCGAACTGCCATTATAATAGTTAAAAGGTATTCTATATGATTATTCACTATTTATTTTAAATTTTATTTGTTTTGTTACAAAAACCCTAATCAAAAACTCAGGCGCATCAATTAAATAACGTTTCCATATTCTATTGAATTCATTTAAAAATTTATGCAACCACTCTAAATGATATTTTCTCATCAACTTAGGTGCACGCAATTTGCATCCAGCTAAATATTGGAACCATCCTCCCACACTTAAAATAACATTTGCATTTATTTTATTATAGTTTTCAAATATCCATTTTTCTTGAATTCCAATCCCCAGCCCAATGAATAATACATCTGGAGATAAGTTATTAATTTTTTCAATTACTTTATCTGTTTTGAAATAGTATCCATTTTGTGTTCCTACAACATTTATTCTTTTAAATTCATTTTGAACATTACTTATTAATTTCATTAGAACTTCACTTGAATCACCAAAAAAAAATACTTTTTTACTTTGAGTATCAATTTGAGTTAATAAGCTATTCTGAATATCTGTGCTTACATAACGATATAAATTATTTCTATTCAAAATCCTTAATGAAAAATTCACTAATGTCGAATCAGGATATAATATAATACTGCTAGGAATTTTTAAATTGTTTTTAAATAAATAAAGTAAAACATTAAAATCGGCATAGATTATAGTTTTTTTTTGATTTTTACTAAATTCAATTTTGGGGAAATATTTTAATGAAAAGATCATTTAAATAATAATTAAATATTTATGTAAATATTAGAAAGTTGCTTACCAAAGTTTATATAATTATAATTATTTATTATACTCATTTTACCATTTTTTCCTAAGCATTTAGACTTAACTTTATCATTATATAATTGGAAAATCTTTTCCGCAGCATCAATATTATCATTAATCTTAAAAAGTACTCCTGCTTTTGTATCTTCAATAATTTCTTTAATTCCATCAATTTCAGGACCAACTAGAGGTAAACCATTAGACATTGCTTCCCAAATTACAAAAGGTATACCTTCATAATTTGAAGTTAAAATAAGAAGATCAAAAAGATAAAAAAACTTTGATATATTGGCCAAATAACCATGAAAATAAACACAATTTTCTAAATTCATTGACTTTGAATATAAAAGAAGATCATCAAATAAGTCACCATTTCCAAAAATATGTAATCTAATATGAGAATCCTTTTCTTTAAGGAGTTGCATAATATTAAGAAGCATAAATGGATTTTTTTGTTCAGTAATTCTGCCCGCAAAAATAATATTATAAAACGATTCTTGAATTTTATATTCAGTTTTGAACTTCATTGTATCATAAGAATGATTATTTTTAATAATTTCTCCACCATTATAATAGTAATGTATATTTCTAAAATTTGGTGTCTCAGTAGTAAGTTGTTTCACGCCTGACTTAGAACACGAAAGCATTAAATTCAGAATTCGTTTTCTAACAAAATAGTTATGCAATGAAATAATAATTTTTTTTTCAAAATGATTATAAAATTGATTTGCAATTATTAATCCATGATAATTTACGATTACTTTTTTCTTTAAAAAAATATTAAGAATACCTGCTATTAAATAAGATTTTGTAAAATGTGTATGTAAAATATCTATATCATATCTTTCAATAAAATTTTTTATCACCCATATTGCTTTTACAGGAATTTTTGAATTTAAGTCAATCACTTCTAATGCAAAACCACCATCACTCTTAAAATCCCTTGCTATAAGATCTCCGTTACTGTAAATAAGATAATGTTTAATTTTTTCTTTATCTGTAAATTGATTTATTAACTTAATATGCTTGTAAACACCACTAATGTTATTCTCTAATAAATCTGCTATATGCAAAACTTTTATCATTTCTTTATAACTTTGTTCTTATGTTCTAACTCAAGTGCTTTTAAAAAGTCTATACCAATAATTGATCTGATAAGTTTCGAGAAATTATTTTTCTCCGTTAATAATGATTCTATTTTTAGATTAATCAGGTAGTCTGCCCACCATCTTGTTTCCCACAAATGGATACAATATGAATTTTGAACTTTATTGAAATGCCAATTTTTATCAAATAAAGAATGAAAAATAGTTAAATAGTTTCCCCGTAAATCATTTCCACCCAACTTTCTTTTTATCTTTTTGAAAACACTATAAATTTTATTTGTGAGAGTTAGATTTTCTTGATTCCATAAATACTTTAAAACAGGATCATCCATCATAGGATAAAAAAAAGAATACTCATCTTCAATATGAATAAGTGTTTTATTTTGTTTAGCTAATTTATTTGGTAATATTACAGAATGGTAGTTCCAGTCTGTTTCATCAAAGCTTTTATAAGAATCAAACCAGATTGTTAAAAATTTTGAATTAGATTCTGCTAATAACACGGCATTGCATAAACCTACATTTTCTTCTCTTCCCATAACACACTTATACTTTAAAAGTGGCTTCAAAGGATTAATACTAATAACATCAATATCAAAATAAATTCCTCCATATTTCTTTAAAATTTCTAACCTTGCGATATCAGCCTTGTGTGCAAAGTGAGATAATTTTTTAGTAAATATTTCATTTCTTGGATTAAATTGCCTAAGAACCAGATACTGTTTAGATTTTTCCCACCAAAATCCCGTCGGTTCATACTTATAATGAAAATAAATTTTCTTAGGTTTATTTACAATTTGAGCAGTTAATATAGATAAGAAATGAATTAAAGAAAATGGTTTTCCCCCAAAGTCTTCTTCTAATCCGTAAATAAAATGAATTACATTTGGTATCAATTAAGGCTATAATAAGTTTGTTTAATTTTATTTTTAATGATACTATATAAATATGAAATATGATATGGTAATAAAATAGTATAAATGAAAAGAAATCTATATTTTTTATATTCTTTTAGAAAATAAATTAAACTTTTTAAATTAATATTTTTTAGTTGATTAGGTGTATTATTTTTTAATGAAAAATTTTTTTTATGTATAATCTTACTTTTTAACGATAAAGCTGTTAAAATATTATTTTTTTTTAATTTTTCACATATTATATTTTCTTCAAAAAACAAAAAAGTATTTTCATCGAAATAGTCTATTTTCTTTAAAACATCTGTTTTAAATAGCATACAAGCTCCAGAGATAATTTCAACATAGATAAATTCCTTTTTTTTCAAATTTGAAATTTGACTATCATTTTTGAATAAATACAATTTGAAAAGTTTATTAAAAAAAGAAAAACTTTGATGAATTGTTAAAACATGATACCAACTTATATTTCTTTTCGCGGAATCAAGATCATATTTGTTTTTATCATTGTAATTAATTGCTCCAACCAATCCTATTTTAGAATTATAATTAAAAGTTTGCACCATATTATCAAGAAAATCAACCTTTGGGAGAGTATCATTATTAAGGATTAGAATAAATTCAGGATTAAATAATTCTGCAAATCTAATACCTATATTGTTACCCTTGGCATATCCATGGTTATGCAAACATTGAATAAAAAATATTTTTTCGTTTTGGTTTTTAAGAAAAAGATTTGAAATTTCATTTTCATTAACTATACTAGATTTTAATTCAAGCTTTTCCTTTATATTTTTTAATGAGTTATTTTGGGAATTGTTATCAACTACGATAATATTGAAATATTTGTAATTAATTTTGAGAAGTTCTTGAATACAATTTAAAGTACTTTGCCATGTAATGTAATTTAGTATAATAATACTCACAAATTTTTCATTTCTTACCATCATAGTTTCTTGTAACGTAGAGAGTTTTTATAAATTAATATTCCAATTATTAATATTGTTACTAATAACTCAGTTAGTATTACTGTTATTGATGTGCCTATTTCGAAGTAAAACGGAACTAAAATAAATGACAACAACAAGCTAATAATTGATGTAACTAAATAAACTAAAAAGTATTCATATTCATAATTCAAGTTTATCATTATCTGAATTCCGCCAATATTACTGAGTAAAATTATAAATGGAAGAAATGAAATAATTTTTAGAATTAAAATTGATTGATAGTAATTTTTTCCTAAAATTATTAAAACAACTTGTTCTGCACTTAGAAATAAAACCGTACATATTGAAAAAGTAATTATACCAGTTACTAAAGTATATTTCTTCAAAAATTTGAATGCTGCTTTTTTTGATCGCTTAAATTCTTTTGATAAATGTGGGAAAACCGTTCTACCGGCAATTGCAGTTAAATTCTGTACAGCTAATCTTATTTTATCTGCTGCAGAAAAGTAGCCAACAACTGTATTGTTGGAAAATAATCCTAATATAAATGTTGCTGAAATAGTATAAAGGCTTATTGAAATATTAGATATAAAAAATAACCATCCCTTTTTAATTTGATCAATAATTTCACCAATATTAGCAAAACTAAATTTTAATTTGAAAAATACTGGAACCGAGATAGTTCCAATAATTCCTATTAATATTGCGCTTATGGAATTTAGGATAACTAATAATAAAATATCCGATGGATTGTGAACTAAGAGAAATATTGATACTACCCAAATTGCTTTTATCGCAACATTGATACCTGTTATGAATCCCATCCTTTCTATACCTTGGAAAAACCAAGTGGGAAATAAGGTCATGCCAAAAACTGAAATAAAACTTGCCAGATAAATTTCGTAATCTTGATTAAATTTTGGGAATGCGAATACAATTAAAAGAAAAACAATAGTACTAAATAAAAATAAAATTAGTTTTACAGTAAGAACTGAATTGTATATTCTGTTTATCTCTTCTTTATCATTTCTACTAATTGAAATTTCACGCGTAGCAGAAAGGTTAAATCCGTAATCTGTTATTACATTAAAATAATTTACAAAAGCAGTGGCAAAAGCTACTAAACCAAATCCATCAGGACCTAAAACTCTTACTAAATATGGAAATGTAATAAGCGGGAAAATATAATTTGCAATTTGTAAAATTGAAAGTGATGAAAAATTCTTAAAGAGAACTTTGTTTTTCGAAATTGTTGATTTTATTATTTCATATACCGGCATCTATTTTTTAACTAACCAATCTTGAGGATTTTGATAGTTTCGCTCATTCCAAATTTCAAAATGTAAAATATTGCCTTCAAGACTTTCACTAACAATTCCAATCAAGTCGCCAGCAATAACTTTATTGCCTTCAAGAACATTGATGTCTGTTAGATGTCCATATACTGTTCTAAAATTATCTCTATGAGTTATTATTACAACACTGCCATATCCAGGAATCCATTCTATAGCACTTACAATTCCTTCTGCTACTGCAAAAACTTCTTTTTCACCTCTTGCTATTAAATCAATTCCATAATTCAATGTTACTGTTTTTGTTTTATCATTTTTATTTTCACCAAAATCTCTTCCAATTTTGCCTTGCTTAATTGGCCAATTAAGTGAACCTTTCAGTTCAGCAAAATTTTGAAAACTGTTGTAATTAAAATAATCCTCATAGCTAACAATGTTACCTTTCAATTTTTCAGTTCTATATCTTCTTTCCCGCTCTCTTTCTTTTTCAATTAAATCTGCAATTAATTGTTTAATTGAAATTTCCATTTTTCTCTTTTCGTCAATTTCTTTTACAACATTATCTTTATCTTTTTTAAGACTTGTAAGTATTGAGTTTCTTTCAGATTTACGTTCTAATAATTTTTTGTTTTCATTAATTTTCTGTTCTTTAATTTTAGATTTTTCTTCAATTTCTTTCTCAAGCTTCACAATCGATTCATCCATTTCAGCTTTTGCTGTATTTAATTCATTTACAGTTTCTTCACTTTCCTTGTGAACATATTCCAAATACTTATATCTAATTAAAGCTTGATTAAATGATTCTGAATTGAAAATATATTTTAGAGTTGAGTTATCACCTTGCTTATATAACCATACCAAATAGTCACCAAATTCCGACTGAAGCTTTTTAATTTTTTTTTGCAAAACCGTAATTCGATTTTCTAATTTAACAATTTGGCCTTCTTTTGTTTTTTCTTCTTTTTCAAGATTTTTAATACTTCTGCCTAATAGTAAACTTTGCTGATCAATTTTTTTTAAAACACTTAAATGATTTTTTTCTTGAGTTGATAATTTTGAAAGGTCACTTTCAAGAGTAGTAATTTCATTACGAATATTTTTCAATTCTAAATTTTTACTGTCCAATTCCTCTTTAATCTGAGCAAAAATCAAAAATGGAATTAATAGAAGAGAAAAAATGTATTTAATAAATTTATTTACCATATCGTAATTTTTGCATCTTTTGGTATATCCAAATGCAGATTTTTTATTTTTTCATTTACCGTAATGTTCCTATAATCAATTGTTACTTTTTGCTTTGCCAATTTATTTTCAATTTTTGTTAAATATGGAATTGCTACATTATTTATCATTTCAAAATCTGAATATTCTCCTTCGAACATTAGTATACTTGGCATTTTATAAAGTTTATAATCAGTAATTGCCAGATTATTAATTTGAATTTGGTAATCAGTTTGTTTTCCCGCTAAGGAATCATAGTAGGTCAAAAAATAATTTTCGTCATTTAAGTTAAACTTTTGAGGTTCCAATCTTAATTTGTCAGTTAAATTTACTGCACCTGCAAATGCATCAATTAGTTCATTGAATGATACATCAATATGAAATATTTTATTAAGAATATTATTATCATTTCTGCCCTTATAAACTACATTTTTCATAACATCATAAAATGTAAATTCGGAGTTTGTAACCAAAGCTTGCGCAAGGTCAATCCCAAAAGGACCGTATATTATAAATTTTAGTGAGTCTGGTTTCTTTAAATAAACTTCAAATGTAGCTTTTGCTTCTATTTGAGGGCTTTCAACATTAAGAATTCCAGAACCTTCAAAGGTTTTAATTTTCCTTCTATTGGCTTCCAACTTTTTTACAAGTCTGTCAGCCGGCAATATTTCTTCTTCATATGTCGGTTTAGAAGGAACACATCCAATAATATAAACCGCAATTAAAAAAAATAATAACGCTTTGTCAAATTTGTTCAATCTAATCCCTGTTCAATTTTCGATTTAATTTCTGTTTTTGTTGAGTCTAATTCTAAAGCATTTTCCCATAATTCAATTGCTTTAGTCTTGTTATTCATTTTATAATATATATCACCCAAGTGATCTAATAGTGTTGCATTATTATCATCTTTATCAATTGCTTTATGGATGTAGTTTTTTGCATTTTCGTATTCACCCATTTGGTAATAAACCCAGCCTATCGTATCTAAATATGATGAATTTTCCGGAGCTTCATCAATTGCTTTTTTTACCATTCTTAAAGCTCTATCTAAATCTACTCCTCTTTCAGCTAATGAGTATGCATAGTTATTAAGAATAAGAATATCTGTTGAATCAATTGCAACTGCTTTGCTGTAAATACTATCACTTTTGGAATACATTTTTTTACCGTCATAAATCAAACCCATCATTCCCAAAGCCTGAGTATTTTTTGGATCAATTCTTAAAGCTCTATTTAAGTATACTAAAGCATCATCATCATTATCAGTTTGATTTAATGAAAAGCTATAGGCCAAAGTTGAATTTAGATCATTTGGATTTAAATCTACAGCAGTTTTAAGATATTTTAATGCTTCTTCGTGATTAGAATCCTGTGATAACGATAATCCTAAAATTAAATTAATAACATGATTTCTGGGAAATTTAGCAACAGCTTTTTTCATTTCAATTACGGAATTTTCATACTCAGCATTTTCAAATAAAATTTGACCTAATCTAATTCTTAAATCACTATTTAACTCAGCTAAACTTATAGCTTTTCTAAAGTAGAAAAGAGTAAGTGAATCATCACCTTTTTTGTTAGCCAGTTCACCAAGGAAGGCATTTATTTGCCAATCAGAAGAATCTTTATCAACTTGAATTAGAACATCTTCAGCATAAGGAATAAGTGCAGAATCCTGAAGTGCTTCGCTGTAAAATGCAGTACCAATTCTCATTTTTGTCGAAAAAGGCATATTTTTTTTAGATATTATTTTTTTATATTCCTGCGCCCCATCTTCCCATTTTTCCATTTTAACTAAAGCATTGCCTTTTAGTTCAATAAGATTTATATCGTCAGGAAATATTTCAATTGCATCATTAACCAATGAAAGTGCTTTATCATATTTTTTATTCATTAGATATGATTCAATTAATAATTTCTGTAATTGAACATTTGAAGGATTTAACTCAAGCAGTTCTTCAACAGTACTTATTGTTTCATCAACTTTATTTAATCGTTCATTGAGCTCTGCAATTTTTAATAAAACGTTCCATTCTGGTCCGGTAATTTCTAAAATCTTTTTATAAGCATTTAATGATTTTAGCGGTTGTTCAGACTCATAAAGTTGAGCAAGATTAACTAATGCAGTTATATCAGTAGAATCTATATCAATTATTTTCTTGAAAACAACTTCAGCCGAATCCGTATTTCTGCTCATTGTATAAATTGTACCAAGCAGTGTTAAATACTCAGTATTTTTTGATTCTAAGTCAACGGATTTCTTTGAATTTTCTAAAGCAGGTAAAAGTTTTTTTAATCGAAGATAATCTTTGGCAATTGCATAATATATTCCAGCACTCGGATCTAATCTTAACGCTTCTTGATAATCTAAAATTGCTTCGGCATATTTACCTTCAACATCCATTAAAGAGGCATCAATAAAAAGTTGTTTAGCATATTCTTGCTGTTTGGCAATTTTTTCTTGTTCTTCAGTACTTAATGTTTGAACTTGGTCTTCGATTTTAGAAGAACAGCCAAATGAAGTTATAAAAACTGAAAACAGAAGTAATTTTAAAAAATTTATATTTCTCATGAAAATTATACTAATTAAAAAAATACATTTAATAATATTAAGAAAAGTTGTGAATAAAAACTCAGTAAATCATATCATCTTCAATTGTATTTAGAAGGTTTAAGTAGCTCTCATATCGTTCAACTGTTATTAATTCGTTTTCAACTGCTTCCACAACAGAACAACCTGGCTCATGTTCGTGAATACATGTATTGAATTTACAATTATGAATAAATGGTTTAAACTCGTTAAAATAGTGAGAAAGATCTTCTTTTTTTATACCATAAGGATCAATTTCTCTTATTCCTGGAGTATCAATAATAAAAGTATTTTCTTCAACTTCCCTTAATTCACCGGTTACAGTAGTATGTGTTCCTTTATTTGAATAATTACTAATTTCACCGACATCTAAATCTAAATGTGAGAACATTGTATTTAATATTGTAGATTTGCCAACACCTGATTGTCCCCAAAATAAATTTACTTTATTGCTAAGATCATCTTTTACTTTTTCAATACCCTTATTTTTAATTGCACTAATAATAAAGACTTTATAACCAATGTTTGTGTACAATTGTTCCCATTCATAAGCCAAATTTCTTTCATCCAGATCAATTTTATTTATAATAATTTTAATATCAATTTTGGAGCTTTCTGCAGAAACAATTACTCTATCTAGAAACCGGTTATTAAATTTTGGGGAATTTATGCTTGTTACAATAAATAAATTATCAATGTTAGAGGCTACTATTTGCTCTAATCTTTCGCCTCTTTTTAAGCTGCCGCGCGCTTTAATTGCTTTCCTTGATAGATAATTTTTTCGTTCTTCAATTTCTTCAATTACACCAATTTCATTCGATATTTCTGAAAATTTTACTATATCGCCTAAAACAGCAAAATCTTGAGTAAGAAGTTTATCTCTTTTATGCTGAAGATTTTTTTTAAACTTTCCTCTTAACGAACATCTAAAAAGTTCTCCATTTTCTGATTTTACATAATAGTCTTTACTTTCAATTTTTACAATTCTGCCGCGAATGTTTATCTCCTTTATCTATAAAAAAAGCACCCGAAAAAAATAAGGTGCTTTTATTAACAAATCAAATTTAATTTTAGAAATTACATAAACACGTATGATGCTGAAAGCACAAATTTGTTAATTTCTATATCTTGGTAAGTTCTAGAAACTTCATATCCATAATTATCACCAAAATTTTTCCACCATCCATATACATAAGCAAAATCAATTATCAATGATTTAGCTAAGGGAAATCCTAATCCTGCTGTTAGATATTTTTTGTCATATTCAGAAGTATCATCTTTGTAAGGAGATGGCAGATAAATAAATCCTCCTCTAATTTTTAATGAAGGATACGGCAACGTGAATTCAGCCCCTAAATTCCAATTTAATGTACTTTCAAATATTTCATTTATTTGATTATTTTTATCGATTAACTCACTTTTGTCAAAACCTTCTTTATATTCCATTTGTGAATAATCAACAAATTTAATACTTGCATTTAGATTTACAAGTGGTAAAGACGCTGAAATTCCCCCGCTTAATTCCATTGGAGTAGTAAATTTATATTCAAACCAATCACCAGGATAATCAACTGTATAAGTATTGTTTACAAATTCTGATTTACCATATATTGAATATTTTTCTTCAATTACATATGATGTTGGTAATTTAATGGTTGCCCCAAAATTTAGAAGATTATTAAAATTGTAGAGCAATCCTAATCTAAAATCCCACCCATTAATATCCCAGTCAACAATATCATTTAAGTAAAATGATTGAAAATCTTCTGTTTCAGGATAATCAGGATCAATTAATCCAGTATATGTATTATTTGGAAGATCTTCTTCATAATAATCTCGGTTTTTAAGATATTCACCTGAAATAATATTAATTGTTGCCCCAATAAAAAGATTTTTAGCAACTTCTACTGCTCCAGACATAAGCCAGTTATTTGTAAATCCATTTTCAATAATTTCTCCGGATTGAGTAAGTTTTCCTGAAATTGGAGTTTGGTACTCGTCACTGTCTTCATTTATTCTTGAGTTTAATCCAAGTTCCCAAGCAAATTCTCTATCTGGAATAAAATTAGAATTTGTTAAATTCTGAATCATAGAATTATTAGCATTATTGAAAGAATTAAACTTTAAAATAGAAGTAAAATCTCGTGACTGATTATAACCAAAAGCAATAGTTGCACTTCCCTTTCTTACTGGTAAAGGAAGAATTATACTTAAATGATTTGTGTTGCTGTTTCTTTTATCAGAGGTCATTGAATTATTAAGAAAATCTGCATTGTTTTCAAAACCATTTGAGTTAAAACTAATTGAAAGAACATCTCTTTTAATTGTTCCTAATCCAGCTGGATTTATAATTGCACTTGAAAAGTTTCCAAGTGCTCCAATTGAGCTATTTCCTACAGAAAGTGTTTTAGCATCAAAATCAATTGTTTGCTCACCTAAACGGTATGCATCATTATAATTTTGAGCAAGAACAATAGAGGAAATCAAAAATATTAAAAAGAGTTTTTTCATTATCTTCTGCTCCCGGAACTTCTGCTGCTACCGCCGGAACTTCTACTACTTCCAGAGCTGCTACCGGAACTGCGACTGCTGCTTCCTGAACTTCGACTGGAAACACCACTTGATCTGCTTCCAGAACTGCTTTTGGGTGAATAACTTCTTGATCCTGAACTTTTATTTGATGAAGATGGTGTTGAATAACTCTTACTTCTAGAACTAGATGGAGAAGAATATGACTTACTTGAACTATTAGTGCTTCTCTTACTTACATAACCACTACTGCTTTTACTATTATTACTGCTCGAATATGATTTTCTTGAAGATTTTGTTGAACTTGATTCATAAGGTGTTCGTGAACTTTTTGTCGAATAATTCGACTTCGGCTTACTTAAAGAACTGTTTTTTGTCTGATAATTTCTTTTGCTTGTGTAAGTTTTTGTTTTGTATTGTGGACTTTTATAAGTCGTTCTTTTAGATTCATTTGAACTGTTTTTATCCGGTTTAACGCTTTGAGATTGATTGGTTCTACCGTATGATTTATATGATTTAGACGCATCATTTGATACAGACGATCTAGTATTTTTAGTGATATTTGCAGTTTTATCTTGAGTATCTCTTGAATATTTATTTTTAATAATTTCAGAAGATCTATTTGTATTCTTACTAATTGCTTCACTACTTCTATTTGTTGAAATACTGCTTCTTCCTGCTCTTTCAGTACCCATTACCTCGCTATTTCTGGAGGTTCTTGATTTATCATAACTTGTCCTGCTTGATTCTGAAAATGATCTAGAAGGTCTATCAGTATAAGAAGAATTAGCATAATTTCTTCCGCCACTATTGTTTCTTAAGTTAGAAAAATAATTTGTACGTGATTTTGTCTTATTATATGCATAGCTTCCACCGTATGGATAATTGTAATAATGATCGTACCATCCATAATAACCGCTGCTATACCATCCCCAATAATGATATGGTCTGTGCCAGAAAGAATAATAACTTGGATAGTAGTAATAATTTGGCCAATAATCCCAATAAAATGGATCATAATACCAATATGGCGTATAATTAAAGTAAACAGAATATCTTAGATTTGGATAGTAATAATCATAGTATTTTCTTTGGGGATTATAGTAACTTTCATCTGAACTATCATCGTAATAACCTTCTTCTTCAGGATAGTATTCTTCATCAGGATAATATTCATCGGAATAATAATCCGTAGTATCCGCATATTCTTCAGCTACGTATTCAGAATCTTGCACTTCTTGAGTTCCCCTTTCAACACCTTCTACTTTATCCCAATAGGCTTCTCGTTCATAATCATAACCAATTTCTGTATAACAGCTTGTCAAGAAAAATGATAGAGAGACAACTATTCCAATAATATATTTTTTCATTTCGAACTCCTTCCTATTAAACTAACAATAAGAATTCAATAATTACGCCAGTTATATTTAACCAAAAACGTCGATTTTTAATAAAACTGGATCACTTTTGTATAAAAATTTAAACTTTTTGTCTATTAAAGTAGACATTAAAATATATTTCTTACATAATTTATTTTTAAAGCTCTTTCTGGTCCTGTATATGTCTGTGACACCTTATTTTCAAAAATGTTTCTAAAATCTAAGCCGATCGTTAATCCATAACTGGCGGCCCATCTAATTCCAACATTGAAATAACCTTTTCCATCACCAAGAGAATTTTTTGAATTATCATTTAATGCAAAATCATATTCTGCAACTAATGAAACTGTAGGACCAATCGTTTTTTCAAATCCAAAGCCAATATTTATATTCTCATCTCCGTCTTTTCTTTCAAATGAATAATTTGCGGTTGCGTGAAGTGAAAAGTAACCTAATAATTTGTAATTTTTTGAAAAAGAAGTATAAACTCCCGGTGATTTTATTTCATAACGGTTTAAGCTATCAAGATGTTTTCCTTTGCCTTGAGAGTTAAAACCAAAAGTAATAGAAGGTATTGTTTTGGTTTCCGTAAAAACTCTGAATTTTGCATGAAATCCGGGCATTGGATAAAAATCTGGATTACCGGTTCCAATTATTTTTGAACCGCCATATGAAACTCCGAGATTAAAATTTTTAAATAAACCAAGTTCTACTTTTGTAGAAAAAATTCCATACTGCATAGCTTCAAATGATAATCCCAAATTTCCACTTTCTAATACACCAGCAGTTGGTATATCCACCAAACTTCTTAATTCGCTGCTAGCATCACTGCCTGCGGAACCCTGAGCAATATTTTGTGAATGAATAACAAAGGCAAGACAAATTGATAATATTTGAAATTTAATCTTCATCAGATTTTTCAATAGCTGATAAAACAAGTTTGGTCGGATTTAAAGAATACTTTGAGGAAAATAATAATTCAAAATCGTCTATTCTATTTATCTGAAAACATATTTTATTTTTATCAATTTTTAATTGCATTTTATCACTTTCAATTTCACCCAGAGTTTTACAGTTTAGATATAAATCTCTAAAACTTAATTCCCAACCTAATGCATTTATTCCAACACATTCAATGCAATAAGTTTTGTTTATAGAAATTTTATTAGGATTAAAATTATACTTATATCTTACCTCATAAATACTTAGCATATAATGCCAGGTAAAAAATATAATGATTAAAGTTGCAAATACTATTGCGAGTGTGGTCAATGAATTTTTAACCATCCAAATCTATTTGGAAATTTTATAAGTTGTACCTTCTTTACTATCTGCTAATGTGATTCCCAACTCACTTAATTTATTTCTGATCTCATCTGCCAAAGAATAATTTTTATCTAATTTAGCTTTTTGTCTAATTTCAATAAGCAATTTAATTAAATCATCTTCTTTGGATTCACCTTTTTCTTCAGTTGAAAATAATACAATTCCCAAAACATCAGTTAAAGTTTTTGTTAGAAAATCTTTTGCTTTAATTATATCATTTTTAGCAACTTGATCATTCTTATTCAAAAATTTATTGAAATCCCTAATGAAATCATAAATAGATGCCAATGCTTGAGGTGTGTTAAAATTATCATCCATAGCACTTTCAAAGGCAAATAAATATCTTTCATTTTCAAAAGTATTTAAATTATCTGCCATAGATGGTTTAATATTTTCTATACGTTGAACAAGATTATAGATTTTCTCCAAACCTTTTTCAGAACTTTCAAGTAATTCCTTGCTAAAATTTAATGGACCCGAATAATGAGTTTGACTAAATAAATATCTGATTGAATTTGCACTATGTTCCTTCAATATTTCTCTGGCTGTAAAAAAGTTGCCAAGAGATTTTGACATCTTTTCTTGATTCAAATTCAGGAATCCAAAATGGATCCAGTATTTTACAAATTCATTTGTGCAGCAAGCTTCGCTTTGTGCAATCTCATTTTCATGATGCGGAAAAATAAGATCATTTCCTCCGGCATGAATATCAATAGTTTCACCTAAATGTTTCATACTCATTGCTGAGCATTCAATATGCCATCCGGGCCGTCCTTTTCCCCACGGACTTTCCCAAGCCGGCTCATTAGGTTTTGCTTTTTTCCATAATGAAAAATCAAGCGGATTTTTCTTTTCTTCATTTATTTCAATTCTTGCACCCGATTCTAAATCATCAATATTTTTTCCGCTTAATTTTCCATAACCTTTAAATTTATTTACATTATAGAAAACATTTCCATCCACATTATAAGCATAATCAGTATCAACAAGATTTTTGATCAGATCAACAATGTCTTGCATATGTTCTGTTGCTTTTGGATAGACTGTTGCTTTTTTAATACCTAACTTTTCAATATCTTCAAAAAAGGCATCAGCATATTTTTCTGCAACTTGCTCAACCGGAACATTTTCTTCATTTGCTTTCTTAATTAGCTTGTCATCAACATCTGTTAAATTCATAACGAATTTTACATCAAAATTTTTATATTCAAGATAACGTCTAACAATATCAGACATTACAAAAGATCTTGCATTACCGATATGGAAATAATCATAAATAGTGGGTCCGCAAACGTACATAGTAACATTAGGCGAATTTTTAGGAATAAACTCTTCTTTCTTTTTTGTTAAAGTGTTATAAATTAACATCATTTCTCCATAATTGAATTTTAAATATACTTAAAATTAGATTTGGATTAAAAAGACCAATACAAGTTTTAGGATTTTTTGGTAACATTATTTTCTAATTTTTCATCTAATAATTTCATTTAATGATTTATTTAATTATTGTTTCAATCATTTGGTCACTTTCATTTGCTTTAATTAAAGGGCAGCTTACTTCAATTGATCCATTTTTTGTCTCGTTCATAAGATTACTTATTTCATTCATAATTTTTCTCCCGTTTTTAAGATTAAAAGAAATTAATAAAAAATTGATACCGCATTTACTTTTGATCGGGGCAATACAATACGGCATTATGTATTTAGCTTATATTTATTCTTATCAATATTTGCAGGCATTTGAAATTGCAATTCTTACAATTTTTACTCCAATTTTTATTGTAATAATAATTGATGTTTGGAATAAAAATTTTATTTCAACAAATTGGATTAAAGCAGTTTTAGCGATAATTGGAAGTGCGATTATTATTTATTCTGATAAAATAACAGTCGGATTTTGGAAAGGAATTTTATTAATGCAAGTTTCAAATTTTTTATTTGCATTCGGTCAAATTTATTACAAAAAAATTATAAAAGATGAATCAGTAAAAACACAAAAACAAAATTTTGGAATTATTTTTTTTGGTGCAGTTTTAGTTACAGCAATATTTTCATTGTTCTCAGTAGATTTTAATCAGATTTCCATTTCATTGAATCAAGGATTAACCTTAATTTATTTGGGTGCTGTTGCTTCAGGTTTGTCTTTCTTTTTATGGAATGTGGGAGCAACAAAAGTTAATGAAGGTAATTTAGCTGTTTTTAATAATCTTAAAATTCCATTAGGTGTTTTATTCTCAATAATTATTTTAAGTGAAAGCGTTAAAATATTACAGCTTATAATTGGCTTTATAATTTTGATCGTTGCATTTTTATATAATTCAAAAAAACATAAATAGAATAAAGTTATTTAACCAAAGTCATTTTTATGGTCTTTCTATAAGAGCCTGAAATTAAATGACAATAATAAACTCCGCTAGGATATTCATTTCCTCCAAAATATTCATAAAAGGTACCCGCATCCTTATAACCTTTAAATAAAGTTTTAACAAGTCTTCCTGTTGAATCAAATACTTTTAATGATATTTCCTGAGGTAATCTTAACGTATAAGATATTTGTGTTTTGGGATTAAACGGATTTGGATAATTTTGATTTAATTCAAATGCTCTTGGTCCGCCGGATGTTATATGTTTTACAGAAACTAATGGCAGTGTATCAAAATTCTTCAACATAATTTCTTCCATTTCATCTGGACCCGCACCCAACTGATCTCTAAGCATTGTAGCATAAATTTGTCTAAAATCGTATTTAAACTTATTATCACCACTAGCGTCAAGATCAGTTAAATCCGGATTATCGCCCCAAATTCCGCCATTAACATTTTTACCCAGTACAAATAATGGTGCAGCTGCACCGTGATCAGTTCCACCGCTTCCGTTTTGCTCAACGGTTCTGCCAAATTCAGAAAATGTCATTGTAACAACTCTATCAGCAACGCCAAGCTGTTCTAAATCTCTTTGAAATGCATTAATTGATTGTGCTACATTATTTAATAAATTTGCATGTCGCCCTAATTGATTTGAGTGTGTATCAAATCCTCCAATTGATGCCAAATAAACTGGAGTTTGCAATCCTCCAGCTACCAATTGCGCAATAATAGATAATTGATCTGCCAAATCAGTATTAGGATAATTTACTTGATTATTTATTGTATCAGCTTTTTCTTTAATTATTTCTGCAAACTTAATTGAACGTGCCGCAATTTCTTTTACGTATTTTAATTGATTACCGGCAATTGTGTTTGGAGGTGGATCGGTATCTGCTGAACTTCCATTTATTAATTGAAAAAATTGATTGGGATCTTCAAATGAAATTCCCATTGTACCGCTTTGACATGTACAGCTTAAAAGTGTGTCTTGTGTTGATCCAAGAGAAATTGCCATTGGATGATCAAGATTATAATTATTATCATTTGTAACCGAATAACCCAAGTATCTTCCAATCCATCCATCATTCAGATATTGATCTGAATCAGATGCAGAAAGCCAAATATCAGTCGATCTAAAATGCGATCTATTATGTGAGGGATAACCAACATTTTGAACTATTGCTAATTTACCTTCATCGTAAAATTCTTTAAATGGTTGTAAAGAAGGATGTAAACCGGTTAAAGGATTTAGTTTAAGTGCATCATTTTTTCTAATTGCAATATTGGGTCTTGCATTGTAGTAAAGACTATCCTCATAAGGAATAACAGTATTAAGCCCGTCATTTCCGCCACTTAGCTGAATTAAGACTAAAACTTTTCCATTTACATCATCTATTTTATATAAAGATTTTCCAAAAGCACGTAATGGTACATTGCCGAATGTCATAGACATTGTACTTGCACCTGCTAATAATCCCAATTGCCTCAGAAATTTTCTTCTATCCATTATTCCCTTTTTACGTTAATTGATATTCTGATAATCTGCACAAACTTTTAAAGAATGATTCTAATCTTGCCGCAGAATTTTCATTATAAGTTGACCAGTCATAAACTTCAGCGCCATCCAATAAAATTTGAAGCAAGTATTCAATTCTGTTTTCAGTTAATTTATAACTGAAAAATACTTCAGCAACATCGTGAACAAACTGAATTGCATTTTCCGAACTATCAAATGTTCTTGCATATTCAAGAATTTTCAGATCAGAATGACTTGTATTAATAATTCTATCTGAAAAAATATTACGCGCTGGCAGTGTATTTGTGCTTATCCAAGTTTTATCGCCTTCCCATCCCGCAACATTTGGTGGAGAAAATAATGTCTGACCAATATCATCAGCAATATCTCTCAAGTATTCATATTCTGGATTTATAATTCTAAATTGTCTAATTAGAGGAATAATAAATTCAATTGGGCTTTTAATTTTTGCTCCAATAAAATCGCTTGATTGAAAATGTTCTGATTTAAATAAAGCAGAAAGTACTGGCTTTAATTCATAATTATTACTCCTAAATATTTCCGCTAATTGATTTATAATATCTTGATCCGGTTCAATAAAAATGAACTCTTTATATAATTTTTCACATAAGAAATTTGCTGCTTCTGGTTTTTGAAATATAATCTCAATTATATCCGTATAATTAAAATTGCCGGATTTACCCAAAAAGTTTTTTACACTGTCATCAAATCTTTCTTCGTTAAAGTAAGACTCTAATCCTTCAACTTGCCAGCCAGTTAATGCCTTCGCAGCTTCAACAATATCATTCTCACTATAATTTCCAATTCCAAGTGTAAATAATTCCATTAATTCTCTTGCATAATTTTCATTAGGATCTTCTTTTCTGTTTTTGGTGTTATCAAGATAAATTAACATTGCTGGATTTATTGAAACTTGTTTTGTCAATTCTTTAAAGTTGCCAAACGCAAGTTCTCTAAATAATTTATTTTGATGATACATTAACTGCGGAGAATCCACTACGGATATTTCTGAAACAAAATGGTTATGCCAGAACAATACCATTTTTTCTCTTAATGAATGTCCTTGAGTTAACATTAAGTTATACCACCAATAAGTAAGTTCACGGGACCGAACAGAGTTATTGTAGTTTGAAGGATCATTCACCCAGAATCCTGGTGATTGAGGAGCCGACAAATCTGCTAATAAATAATTATCAACATATTCATCAATGGGCATTGATAAAGCAAAATCTAAATCTTCTTTTGTATAACCAAATAAAGTTCTTGATAATAAATGAGAAGCAGTTGCGATGTTCCAATCAGTTATTTTATTTAGATTTTTTATGGAATTCAACGATCACTCTAATTGTTAAAAATTAATTTTGCTTTAAATCACAATATTGGTGCCAAACAACTGAGTAACTTTAAATTCTTTGATTTTTAAGCATTAGAAAGGTTTCTTAAAATTTGGAAATTGCTTAAATGTAATTTTTACATGTTTAAAAGCAGTAAAAATAGGATTTGCAATCTCATTATAGGAAAATAGTACTAAACTGAACCAAATAAAAATAAAATGCCGAAGATTACTCCGGCATTTATAATTCTAACATAAATTAAAATTCATAACCGGCAGAAACATAAGCGAATGTTGCTCCGCCGCCGCCAAGGTTATTAAAACCTTGTCTGATAACATCTTCGTTAATTGTAGCGTCAAGAGAAAAACCGGAAAATTTAAAGCCTATTCCTAAAGTAATTCCACCAATTGCCGGATCAAAAGAAGTGAATATTGTTTCATTTGAATTCGTTGGAGAAGCTACAGTTTCGTTCGATACAGTATTAGTTTTACTTCGATATCCAATTCTTCCGATCAACCATTCAATCATATTCCATTCCGCACCAAAATTCCATATTGGGAATGAATTTGTTGTTCTTGTTAATTCTGGAGAAACACCAGAAACTGAAGGAGTTTTTTCTTCTAAAATTCCAAAACTTGGTCCGCCAGCAAACAAGAAATTCTCGAATTTATACAAAACACCAACTCCAAATTGAAATGACAGCATTGATGGTAAATCTGTAGTTGTTATACCATTTGCATCACCTAAATCAGCGGTTCCACTTGTTTTTACAATTTTACCGTAAGGAACAATTGTAAATCTATTATCAGCTTTATAAAATCCTCGACCAATAATACTAATTACACTTTGAGAAAATTTGGTTTCAGAAGATTGCGGAGTTTCATAAGTTGTTCCGGGGAATAATAAAACCGCAGAAAGGTCAAGTTTTAGTATAGGAGATAATTTGCCTAAATATCCAATGTTAATGCCAAGCTGATTAGCATCCGCTCTAATTCCGCCGCCATTTGCAGGTTTAGTTTCAGAAATTGTTGATGCATAAGAAATTCCAAATCCTAATATATGGCCTGAGAAATTATATGAACTCATAATTACCCAATTGTTATCCATCTCAACCAGACCGGAAGTTCCAAGTGCATTGTTTGTTTCACCAACAATATTGTAAGGATCAAGGTTTGCAATTGATAATGAACTTTGAAAGCTCTTTCTTGCTAATGTTGCACCTACTGTAAAGTTTTTTGCTACGTCAAAATTTACTGTTAGAAATTGACCAATACCGCCAGATTCAAAATTGTTTGCAATCGTTTCACCTAGATCGCCAAATAAAATATTATTGTAATAATTACCCCACGCCGGATTTACCATCATATCTGTTGGATCAGAAACAAAAGGATTATTTCCCATTGCTTTTAATCTGGCAAAACTGCCTGATTTACTTTCTTGAGCAAAGAACTGTGAAAAAGTTAAACCTGTTATCAAAAGAATTGTTAAAATTCTTTTTAACATATTGCCTCCTAAATAAATGATTTATTTTTATTAAAGTGATATAAAAATTGGAATACCTTTCTTTTCAATTAAAAAGGTTTATTGTGGGGTGATAATATTTTACTACTAAACTTCATTGATAATCGTGAATGTCAAAAAAAAGTTTAGCATACTCTCATCAAATTGATTTTCAATCTTTTTAAAGGTAAAATTGGCCATAACAATTTAAATTATTATTAAACTATGACTACTTCTAACACTAAACCCACTTTTGCCAAAACATTTATTATTGGTACAATATTTATAATTTTTGCATTTTTTTTATTTTCAAGTTTTAGTTCTCAAAAGCAAAACGAAAATGAACCAGTAAATAATTCTGACAAATTTCCCCAAGATTATAAAATAGTAACTCCTAAAATTCCAAATGATTTGGAATTCTGCGGAGAACCAGTACCAGTATATAATTTTGAGGTTTATGAAAGATTAGAAAGAGAATTTATTGTAAATACTTATTGGCATTCTCTTACAATTCTAACATTAAAAAGAGCAAACAGATGGTTTCCGGTTATTGAACCAATTTTGAAAAAAAATAATATTCCGGATGATTTTAAATATTTGTGTGTAACAGAAAGTACATTACTAAATCTAATTTCACCGGCCAATGCCGTTGGATTTTGGCAATTTTTAAAAAGCGCAGCAACAAGGTATGATCTTGAAGTAAATAATGAAGTTGATGAAAGATATAGTGTTGAAAAAGCTACTGAAGCAGCATGCAAATATTTACAGGAATCATACGCAAAATATGGAAGCTGGACAATGGCTGCAGCTTCTTATAATATGGGAGTTGCCGGAGTAAATGAACAATTAGATAGACAGAAAACAAATAATTATTATAATTTAGTTTTAAACGAAGAAACTTCAAGATATGTTTTTAGAGTGATTGCAACCAAAGTTATGATGAATAATCCAAAGGAATATGGATTTGATATTAAGCCCGAAGAACTTTATAAACCTTTTGAAACTTATGAAGTAGATGTTAATTCTGCTGTTCCAGATTGGGCAACATTTGCTAAAGATAATGGCGTTAATTATAAAATTTTAAAAATGTATAATCCTTGGTTACGCGAAAATTACTTAACAAATAAAGCAAAAAAATTATATAAAATTAAATTACCTGTTGAAGGCAGTATTGAAGTAATTCCGGAATTAGATTAGTTAAGATTCCTTAATGCTGTTAAAAGATTTTCAAAATCTTCCGGAAGATCTGAATTGAAACTCATTTTTTCATTTGTAATTGGATGAATGAAACCTAAAGTTTTTGCATGAAGTGTTTGCCTGTCAATTAGTTTTAAGAGATTGTTTACAGTTGCCTTTATTTTGGGAATTTCAAAACCATAATTTATTCTTCGCCCACCATAAGTATGATCACCAAAAATGTTATGTTTTATGTGAGAAAGATGAACTCGTATTTGATGTGTCCGGCCAGTTTTTAGTCTTAACTTTATCAAACTCAAAAAGTCAAATTCTTCTAATACTTCATAATAAGTTTGAGCATGTCTGCCTTCATTTTCGGATACAGAAAATATCTTTCTATCCTTATTACTTCTGGCAATATTTCCGGTTATTTCACCAGTTGAATTTTTAAATTTTCCCCAGCAAATTGCCCAATATTCCCGTTCGGTTGAGTGAGCAGCAAATTGTTTTGCTAAATTTGAATGAACATTTTCATCTTTCGCAATTACTAACAATCCTGACGTATCTTTGTCAATTCTGTGAATAATTCCTGATCTTGCATCGCCATAATTGGAACTCAATTCATTTGTATAAAATTTTAATGCATGTACCAAGGTTCCGGAATAATTTCCAGGAGAAGGATGAACAACCATTCCAGCAGGTTTATCGATCACCATTAAATATTCATCTTCATATACAATTTGTAATGGAATATTTTCTGGTTCAATTTTATCCGGACGAGGTGCGACGGGAATTGTTAAAATAACTTCATCTTTAGGTTCAATTATATAATTAGCTTTAACAACTTCACCATTTACAGTTAAGCATTGTTCTTTAATAAGCTTTTGTATTCTTGATCGGGTAGTGTTTTCTAATGTGTTCGCCAGAAAAGAATCAATTCGCTTTCTTTTTTCACCAGTGCTAATTACTAATTTGATTACTTTCTCTGATACTATCGCCATTACCTATCTCTGCATTAGCGGGCACAACAACATTACTATCTTGATTATTTTCTGCTTTAGATGATTCTTCAAAACTTTTATGAAAAATTAAAAGTATGAATACACCAATAGTTACTGAAGAGTCTGCAACATTAAAAATTGGGAAACTATCAAAGGTTTTACCAAATATTGTAAATCCAAGTGCATCAAAATGCAAAAAGTCTACCACTCTACCATATAATAGTGGAGCGTAACCATAAATAATTCCATAGAAAAATCTATCTATTAAATTACCAACAGCCCCGCCCAATATTAGTGCAAGAGCAATTCTAAATAATAATTTTTGATTTCTAACTTTATAAATGTATACAACAATTGCAACACTGGCTAGCAAAGAGAAAAGTGATAAAAATAATTTGAAATATCCATCGACATTGATCCCAAAAGCCATACCGGGATTTTCGACAAATGTAAATTTAAATATTTCGCCAATTACTGGAATACTTTGGCCGTATTCCATGCCGGTAATATTAATATTGAGAAATGGAATACTTATTCCCTTTACCAAAATTTTTGATATTTGATCAATAATTACAATTAATAAAGATAGATTTAGAACTTTCAAACTAAAATAATCCAGTTATTCATAAAATAATTACTTACTACTTTTTCTTATTTTTACAGTCCACACAATGCTGAGTATGAGGAACGGCCAATAATCTATTCTTTGGAATTAAATGAGGACCTTCGGTTAATTCAAGACTATCAATACAAATACCGTAAGTTCCATTTTCAATTCTTTGAAGAGCATCTTCCAAATAACCTAAAAATTTGGTTTCCCTTTGTGCCCAAAGATAAAGCTTTTCTCTTTCTTGAGCATCAGTACCTTGCTCAGCCATATGCAACGAATATGGAGAATTTTCGTTTACATATTGCCCTGTAGTTGAATCCATCATTTGATCTTTTAGATTTTGAAGCTGCTCAATAATTTCTGTTCTTTTATCTAAAATTACTTGTTTGAATTCAGCCAATTCTTTTTTTGAATAACCTTTTATTTTCTTTGGTTCTTTTTTGACAGTTGTAACAACTTCCACTTTTCTTCCGGTTTTTGTAGTTGATGTTGATTTAGTTCTAGTTTTTTTAGCCTTAACCGGAGCTTTAGTACTCTTTGCAGCCACTTTTGTTTTTTTAGCAGCTTTAACTGGTTTAGGTTTACTTACTGTTTTCTTAGCTGCAGCTGTTTTTGATTTTACAACTGCTTTAGCTTTTGGAGCAGCTTTAGTTTTTTTTACTGCTGTCTTTTTAACGACTGTTTTTTTAGCAGCTGTTTTATTCTTATTTGTTGTCTTTGCCATTTCTAGCCTCCTGATAAATCAAACAACCTTTTTTATGGTTATTTCACATTTATAATCGCTAATGCTTACTTCTTCTTTATAACCTTCTAATCCACTATTGTTAAAAAGTTCATCAGCTAATACTTCATTTTTAATATAATTATCAAATTTTTGTATATATAAATTAAATTCATCTATAGATTTATAACCAACTTGAATTCTATCAGTCACATCCAAGCCAAAACTTTTTCGCATATTTTGAATTCTATTTACAAATTCTCGTGCTATACCTTCTCCAATTAAATCATCATCTAACTCGCTATCAATTGCAACGGTTATTCCACCTTCTGATTCTACTACCCAACCTTCAATTTCGTTGCTAATAATTTCAACATCATCTAAAGTTAGATTAATCTGAACTCCATCTAAATAAACATTTAATAAATTTTCTTTTTCCAAAGTACTAATTTCTTCTTTAGATAGCTCTTTAATTCGGGCAGCAAGCTGTTTCATTTGCTTTCCGTATTTAGGACCAAGAGTTTTAAAGTTCGCCTTTGCAGTTTTACTTACAATTGCTGAATCATCCTCTAAAACATTCAATTCTTTAATATTTACTTCCTCTAGAATTACACTTGTCATATTTCTCACAGCATCTCTTTTATTTGGAGCAACTGCAATCATAATTTTTCTTAACGGCTGTCTTACTTTTAGATTAGATTTGGCTCTCATTGCTCTTGTTAAATAAACAACTTTTTGAGCAATTTCCATTTTGTCTTCCAATTTTTCATCTTTGAATGATGATATAGGAAAATCAATTAAATGTACAGACAGAGCAGAATCATTTGAAGTAACCATATTAAGATTTTGATACAATTCTTCTGCAATAAATGGAGCAAAAGGTGAAGTCAATTTACTTATCGTTAATAAACATTCATACAACGTTTGATATGCAGAAATTTTTGATTCGTTTATTTCTGATTTCCAAAATCTTCTTCTACTTCTTCTGACATACCAGTTAGATAATTCATCAATAGTAAAATCTGAAACTAATCTGGCAGCTTTAGTAACATCATAATTATCCATTAGATCTTTAAATTCTTCAATAGTTGAAGACAGTTTAGCAATAATCCATCTATCAATTTCCGGTCTTTTTTCATAAGGTACTAATTCTTGACTAAAATCAAAATTATCTATGTTCGCATAAAGAGCAAAGAATGAATATGTGTTCATTAAAGTTCCAAAAAACTTCCTTTGCACTTCAACAATTCCTTCTTCATCAAAAAGTGTAGTTCTCCAAGGCGGACTACCTGTTACTAAATACCACCTTGTTGCATCAGCGCCATATTTATCAAACAGTTCAAAAGGATCAACAGCATTGCCTTTTGATTTTGACATCTTCAAACCATTCTTATCAAGAATAAGTTCGTTAACAATCAAGTTTTTGTAAGCAACATTATCAAAGAGCATTGTTGCAATTGCATGTAAAGTATAGAACCATCCTCTTGTCTGATCAATACCTTCACAAATAAAATCTGCCGGAAAATTATTTTCAAAAAATTCTTTATTTTCAAAAGGATAATGAAATTGAGCAAAAGGCATTGCCCCTGAATCGAACCAAACGTCAATTAATTCAGGTGTTCGTGTAAATACTTTTCCATTTTTTTCAAATTTAATATCATCCACAAAAGGTTTATGCAAATCTATTTCTTCATCAGGCAAATCAGATACATTAATTTTCTTGCCTTCTTTTTCTATATAGCCTTCTTTCAATTGTTCAATACTTCCAACAGCAAACATCTCACCATCGTCTGCCACCCAAATTGGTAATGGAGTTGCCCAAAATCTATCTCTGGATAAAGCCCAGTCTTTATTTTCTTCCAACCAATTTCCAAATCTTCCGGATCCAACTTCAGGAGGATACCAATTTATTTGTTTGTTCAGCTCAACCATTTTATTAGAAATTGAAGTCGTTCTGATAAACCATGATTCTCTAGCATAATATATCACAGGTACATTATCAAATCGCCAACTAAACGGATAAGAGTGAGTGATAGTTTCTTTTTTATATAAATTTCCACTTTCTCTTAATTTTTGAATAATACCTTGATCAGCATCTTTTACAAACATTCCAGCAAAATCTGTAATTTCTTCTGTAAATAATCCGCCTCTTGTTACAGGTTGCAAAAACGGCAAATTATTAGCTTTAGATATTTCATAGTCATCCGCACCAAACGCCGGTGCAATATGCACTATACCGGAACCATCTTCTGTACTTACAAAATTTGCGTCAATTACATAAAAAGCTTTCTTATCAACATTTAAGTATGGGAACAGTTGTTTGTAACTTTGTCCGACTAAATCAGAACCTTTATATTCATCAATAATTTCATATTCTTCACGTACAACAGAAAGACGTTCTTTTGCAAATATTAAGTAAACTCCTTCTGTTTTTATTTTTACATAAGTAATCTCTGGACCAACAGCTAAAGCGACATTAGAAATTAATGTCCAAGGTGTAGTAGTCCAAACTAAAAAGTATGTTTCACCATTACTTGTTAATTCTGATTCTTCTAATCTCATTAAAACATAAACTGAGGGGTCTTTGGTTTCCCTGTAACCTAATGCAAGTTCATGAGAAGATAAAACTGTTTCTGATCTTGGGCATTGAGGAACAATTTTGTAGTCTTTATATATTAAACCTTTATCGAAAAGAGTTTTTAATGCCCACCAAACCGATTCGATATATTCATTTGTACATGTTATATAAGCTTCATCCAAATTCAACCAATAGCCCATTCTATTGGTCATTTTTTCCCAAAGATCTTTATAAGTAAAAACCGATTCTTTACATGCAGCATTATACTTTGCTACTCCGAATTCAGGAATTTCACTTTTGCTTTTAATACCTAATTGCTTCTCAACTTCAATCTCAACTGGTAAACCGTGTGTATCCCAACCAGCTTTTCTATTTACCTGAAATCCCTGCATTGTTTTGTATCTGCACACCAAATCTTTTAACGTACGCGCCATTACATGGTGAATGCCGGGCTTTCCATTAGCTGTAGGCGGCCCTTCGTAAAATGTAAAAGTTTTACTATTTTCTCTTAAATGAATGCTTTTATCAAATACTTGATTTTCTTGCCAAAATTGGAGTACACTTTCTTCAATTTTCGAGTAATTGATACCTTCTGAATATTGTTTATACTTCTTTGCCATAAGTAGAATAAAATTATTGTTTATCTGATTCGTATTTTTTAATTATTTCTTTTTCAACATCAATAAATTCTTTAATCTTTCTTTCCAGTCTATTTTTTTGCTCAATAATAGCAGAAGCTTTTTTGGTAGCTTCAAATATTATTTTATCTGATTCAAGTTTTGCTTCCTTTAACATCAATTCAGCTTTTTTTGATGCTTCTTTAATTAATTTTTCATTATCCTGGTTTTTATAATTTTCAATAGAACGTTGGCTATTAACTAATTCTGAAACTGACATTCCAAAAAATGCCATTGAACCAAGAAATATATTTCTTAACGTAAATAAAATAATATTCTCAAACAGCAGATTTTCAGTTAAGAAATAATCACTAAAAAAAGAAACCAACATTGCACTAATTACTGCCATTGCAACAATTACTGAAAAAACAATTTTTCCGCCATGAACCCAGCCTAAAGTATTATTTGTTATCCAGCCAATTGCAAATATGAACAAGGATAAAATAAACCAGACTGCAAAGTTAATAATCTCCTGACCAAAAAGTGTAGTATTTAAAAAATTTGAGATAAATATTAATCCAGATAAAAGTAATGGAGCCAGGTAATATTTTTTTGATCTGCTCATCAAATTCTCTTAATTACTTCTTTCATAATTTTGGTCATTTTTGGTTCTGCAGTCATTGCAGTTTTTATTATTTCCTGAACATTAACAGGCTGTAAAGATTCCGGAAAACATTCATCAGTAATAATGCTAAAACCTAGAACTTTAATACCCATATGATTAGCAACTATGTTTTCAGGTACCGTTGACATTCCAACAACATCAGCTCCGGTTGCTCTTAAAAATCTATATTCAGCTTTTGTCTCTAAATTCGGTCCGGGAACTGCAATATATACACCTTTTTGAACTTTTATTGCATTTTCTAAAGCAATTTTTTCAGCTAATTCAATTAATTCTAAATTATAAGGTTCACTCATATCTGGAAATCTTGGTCCAAGTTCATCTTCATTTTTACCTATCAAAGGATTATCTCCGAGAAGATTTATATGATCTAACATGATCATGATATCTCCTCTCTTATAAATTGGATTCATTCCTCCACAAGCATTTGAAACTAACAATGTTTCAACACCCAAAAATTTCATTACTCTTACCGGGTAAGTTATTTGCTGCATCGAGTAGCCTTCGTAGTAATGAAATCTTCCTTGCATAGCTACAACATTTTTACCATTAATTTTACCAAGTATTAACTTTCCGCTATGTGATTCAACTGTCGACAATGGGAAATGTGGAATATCTTGATAATTTATCTCATGTGAAATTTCAATTTCATTTACTAATCCACCTAAGCCAGTTCCTAAAATAATTCCAATAGGAAAATTCGCTTCTGTCTTTTCTCTAATAATTTTTAATGAATCTTCAATTTTTTCTAATAACTCACTCATAACAATTTCTCCAAAATAGAGTCAATTTTTATTTCATTCTGAGCTTTGAATGCCGCTACTTCTGCCAAACTTTTCTGTAATTCATCCGAAACTTTTCCGCTAATAAAATCGTTCAGCATTCCTTCTTGACTATCAATAATAATTTTTAATCTTACTAATAAAATTTCTCTTTGTTCTTTCAAGAATAAAAGAGTGTCTCTTGTAGACTTAGCTTCTTCTTCAGCTAAATCAATAATATTTTGACTTTTATCTTCAGCTTCCTGAATCATTGCTGAAATTTTGTCTTTTGTTTTTCTAATAGTTTCTTTTTCTAAATCTTTAAAAAAACTTACGCTTTCTCTTAGTTCTTTTTCAATACTTTTATATTCACTTATTTCTTTTTCTATTTCTTCTAATTGACTTTTAAGTTCTGCTTGAATTTTTTCTTGCTGAGTAAATTTTTCTTCAAGAACTTTAATGTAATTTTTTACTTCAGTTTGGCTGTAACCATTTTTTTCTGTAGTAAATTCTTTTAATCCAATATTTGTTATCTCATCTGACATATTTGATCAGTTTCTAAAAATGGCAGTGCCAATTCTTAGAATTGTTGCCCCCTCTTCAATAGCTATTTCAAAATCGTTTGTCATACCCATTGATAATTCAGTAAGAGTAAATCCTTCTGAATTTAATTTTTCAAAAATATTTTTAAGATTTCTGAAGGAATTTCTAATCACAATTTCATCATCTGTAAAAGGTGCCATTGTCATTAATCCCATAAGATTTATGTTACTGCAACTTTTACAAAACTCAGCTAATTCAAAAATCTTATCATATAAATTTAAACCAAATTTTGATTCTTCACCACTTGTATTAACTTCAATTAGAACATTTTGTATTTTTTTTATGTTTTCAGCTCTTTTATTTATTTCTTTGGCTAATTTAATACTATCAACTGAATGTATTAAATAAGTAGAAGAAATTATATCTTTTACTTTATTTGTTTGTAAATGACCAATAAAATGCCAATTAATTTCACCAATAAATTCAGAAGTTTTCTGTTTTAATTCTTGGGCTTTATTTTCTCCAAAATCCAGTATATTATATTTTGCAGCTTCAATTATTGAGCTCAAAGGATTTTGTTTAGAAACTGCCACAAGTGTTATTTCTTCTGGTTTTCTCCCAATTTTTAAACATTTATCAGCTATTTTGCCTTTGATCTGCTGAATATTATTTCGTATCATTTTAACAAATTAAAAATTAGAATGTAACAATAATACTGTGGTGAATCAACATAAAATAAAGAAAAAAAAAGGAGCGTTTAAGCCCCTTTTTAGTAAAGTATTTATTTAACTACAGCCGGTAGTAGCCCCGCAAGTTTCACATTTTAGACAAGTGCCATTTCTGACCATTGTTAAACTTTGGCACTCGGGACAAATATCGCCGGTATAGCCTAAATTTCTTGCTTGTTTAATTTTACTAGCAGCTTGTGCTTTAGCGCCATTTCCATTTGAAGATGAAGGAGATTTTGCTACAACTTTTACATTTTCTCTATCCAGATGAATCATTCTTTCACTAATAACTTCTTCACTGATAAAATCCGGTTCTACAACTGAATTGTGACTAGATTTGGATTTTATTATTTCACTTTCATCAACATGAGATAAATCATTTCTGCTTAAGTAAGTAACGGCCAACTCTCTAAATATATAATCAATTATGGATGTTGCCATTTTGATTCTTTGATTACCGGTCACCATACCGCTTGGTTCAAATTTAGTAAATACAAATGCATCAACAAATTCTTCTAAAGGCACGCCATGTTGTAAACCAAGAGAAATTGCAATAGCAAAATTATTCAATAAACTTCTTACTGCTGCACCTTCTCTATGCATATCAAGGAAAATTTCTCCAAGTTGACCATTCTCATATTCACCGGTCCTTATGTAAACTGTTTGCCCGCCAATTTTAGCTTTTTGTGTGTATCCTGTTCTTCTATCTGGTAATCTTCTTCTTTTTGCAATGTATCTGTGAATAATTCTTTCTGCAACTTTTACTATATCATTTTCATTATTATCGTCTTCAATTTCTTCAATTAACTCTTCGCTAACAGAATTTAATGGCTGAGAAAGTTTTGAACCATCACGATATAATGCATTAGCTTTCAATCCCAACTTCCAAGACTTCATATATGCATTTTTTATATCTTCAATTGATGCCTCATTTGGCAGATTTATAGTTTTTGAAATTGCACCTGAGATAAATGGTTGAGCGGCTGCCATCATTCTTATATGTGCATCACTTTTAATGAATCTTTTTCCTTTCTTACCGCATTTGCTAGCTGTATCAAATACAGGATAATGTTCATGTTTTAGGAAAGGGGCTCCTTCAGTTGTCATTGTACCGCAAACAAAATCATTAGCTAAAGATATTTCTTCTTTTGTAAAACCAATTTGCTCAAGTATGTTTAATTCAAAATCATCCAACTGCTCTTGAGTTAACCCTAGCACATTTAGACAGAAATCATCGCTTAGGTTATATCTATTAAAAGCAAATGTTAAATCAAAAACCGATGGAAGCATTGAATTTATTTTAAATAGAATTTCATCTGTAAATCCTTTGGCTTTAAGTGATTCAACATTTATATATGGACAACCATCTAATGATCCGGTACCTTTTGCATATTTTACAATTTCATTAATTTGTTCTTGATTATAGCCAAGGCTAACTAATGCCGGAGGAATAGATTGATTGATTATTTTAAAATATCCGCCGCCGGCAAGTTTTTTAAATTTAACAAGAGCATAATCAGGTTCAATACCTGTTGTATCACAATCCATTACTAGTCCAATTGTTCCCGTTGGAGCAATGACTGTAACTTGTGCATTCCTGAAGCCATTTTTCTTTCCTAACTCTACTGCATTGTGTGCATCTTGCTGCGCAGCTTTCAAAAGATCAGACGGACAATATTTTGGATCAATACCCTGAGGGAAAATTGTCAGATCTTCATATTCTTCTTGAGGAACATTATATGCAGCTCTTTTATGATTTCTTAAAACTCTTTGCATATTTTCTTTATTATTTTCATACTTGGAAAATGTACCGAGTTCTTTTGCCATTTCTGCTGATGTTGCATATGCTTTCATATGCATAATTGCAGTTATAGCTCCCGTAATTGCTTCACCTTCTTTACTATCATAAGGAATTCCTTGGCGCATTAAAAGTGATCCAAGGTTTGCATATCCTAATCCTAAAGTTCTGTAATCATAACTATTTTGAGCAACAGACTTACTTGGGTATTGTGCCATCAGTACACTTATTTCAAGCACAACAGTCAATAACCTAGTTGAATGTCTAAATGCTTTGATATTAAATTGTTGTTTTTCATCCGAATAAAATCTTACTAAATTCATTGATGCTAAATTACAGGCTGTATCATCTAAAAACATATACTCACTACATGGATTTGATGCATTAATTCTTCCATCTTCTATACATGTATGCCATTCATTTATTGTTGAATCATATTGTAATCCTGGATCAGCTGATGACCAAGCAGCATATCCTATTTGATCCCATAAATCTCTAGCTTTTAATGTTTTGCATGGAGCTGGTTTTCTATTGTTTTTTGCTGATTTCTTTAACTCAGTTCTCCAATATAAATTCCAATCTGCATCATCAAGAACTGCTTTCATAAAATCATTAGACACTCTTACTGAATTATTTGAATTTTGACCGGCAACAGTTGCATAAGCTTCTGAGTTCCAATCCGTATTATATTCCGGAAATTCTATATATGTAAAACCTAACTTTGCTAAATGAATTACTCTTTCAATATAGTTTTCTGGTATTTGAGCCCTTCTTGCACTTAATACAGCGGCATTTAATTTTTTATTACTTCTCTTATTAAATCTGTCATTTTCAGGATGTTCTGCATAGCAGGATTTTATAATATTATTTAGATGAAGATTGCATAATTTTGATCCAGTAACAATTGCCGCAACTTTTTGTTCTTCACTAACTTTCCAATTAATATATTCTTCAATATCCGGATGATCAATATTTAAGGTTACCATCTTTGCGGCTCTTCGTGTTGTACCACCGGATTTAATAGCACCTGCTGATCTATCTCCAATTTTTAAAAATGACATTAATCCTGAAGATTTTCCTCCGCCGCTTAAAGGTTCATCAGCACCTCTTAATGAAGAAAAGTTAGTTCCAGTTCCGGAACCATACTTAAATAACCTTGCTTCCCTAACCCAAAGATCCATAATTCCATTTTCGTTAACAAGATCATCATCTATTGATTGAATAAAACAAGCATGAGGTTGAGGATGTGTATATGCATCTTCGGCTTTTGTTAATTCACCGGTTTTATAATCTACATAATAGTGACCTTGTGAAGGACCATTAATTCCATAAGCCCAATTTAAACCAGTATTAAACCATTGCGGACTATTTGGAGCAGCCATTTGATTTGCAAGCATAAAACATAATTCATCATAAAACGCTAGTGCATCTTCTTCTTCATCAAAATAATTTGCTTTCCAACCCCAATATGTCCATGTACCTGCTAATCTATGAAATACTTGTCTTGAATCCGTTTCACTTCCATATCTTTCTTTTTCTGGTAATTCACTTAATAATTCATCATCCGCTACCGATGGCTGCAGCCATTTAGGAACATTCTTCTCTTTTAATTTCTTTAGAAGCTTAGGAACACCAGCTTTTCTAAAGTATTTTTGTGTAATTACATCTGTTGCAACTTGTGACCAAAATTTAGGAACTAATACATCTTCCATTTTAAAAACTTCAGTTCCATTTGGATTTCTAATTTCAGATGTTCTTTTTTCAAAATTTAATTCAGAGAAGGGATCTTGACCAGCAGTGGTAAAGTAGCGAGAAATCTTCATTTATGCCTCAAATATTTCTATTTTTAAAAATTGTAATTAAGGTATGTTGTTTTTATTCTATCCCGATGAGCCCCTAGAATAAAAAAACATTGTAACATCGGGGGATGTAAAATTAAAGCAATTGATTGATATTTCCAAAACTTTTATTGAAAAATCATACTTTAATTAAATTCCAAGAACAAAATTTTGTTCTTCGAAAATAAAAAATAATTCACTAAACTCAATATTAATTTTTAATTTTTTTCACTAAGTGGGAAAAACATAATGAAATTCGAACGATCAGCGGGTATACTTTTACATCCAACATCATTACCAGGTGAATTTGGAATAGGAACAATTGGTGAAAATGCATATCATTTTGTTGACTTTTTAGTTGAATGCGGTCAAAAACTTTGGCAGGTATTTCCTTTAGGACCAACAGGTTACGGAGATTCGCCTTATCAATCTTTTTCAACTTTTGCCGGAAATCCATTACTGATTGATTTAAAGCTCTTAAAAGAAGAAGGTCTTCTTTCTGACAAAGATCTGAATGAAATTCCAAAATTTAAAAAAGATCATATTGATTTCGGAAAATTAATTGAGGTAAAATATGAACTTTTATCCAAAGCTTTCCAGAATTATAAAACTAATGGTAAAAATTTTACAAATGATTGCGGAACTTTCTGTATTGAAAATCAAAATTGGTTAAATGATTATGCCCTTTTTATGGCTGTAAAAGAATATCATGGCGGTAAATTATGGACTGAATGGGAAGCTGATATCGCATTTAGAAAACCGGGTGCAGTTGAGAAATGGACTCAAAAACTTGAATACCGAATTGAATATCAAAAATTCTTGCAATTTTCATTTTATAAACAGTGGAAAAACATTAAAGAATATGCAAATAATAAGGGAATAAAGATTATAGGTGATATTCCAATTTTTATTGCTTATGATAGTTCTGATCTCTGGGCTAACAAAAAATATTTTAGTGTTGATGATAATGGTAAATTGCAAACTGTTGCTGGTGTGCCGCCAGATTATTTTAGTGAGACCGGACAACTTTGGGGAAATCCATTGTATAAATGGATAGAAATGGAAAAAGATAATTTTGTATGGTGGCTAGAAAGGATTAAAAAAACTTTAGAATTTGTTGATATTATAAGAATTGATCACTTTAGAGGCCTTGATGCTTATTGGGAAATTCCCGGAGACGCACCAACTGCCCAAACAGGAAAATGGATTAAAGCTCCTGGTAAAAAACTTTTTGAAGTAATTAAAAAAGAGCTTGGTGAACTTCCAATTATTGCTGAAGATTTAGGTGTAATTACAAAATCGGTTGAAGAATTAAGGGATCATTTTGGATTTCCCGGAATGAAGATTTTGCAATTTGCATTTGGTGAGCATGGCGATAATAAATTTTTGCCTCACAATTTTGTAAATAATTGTGTTGTTTATACTGGTTCTCATGATAATGATACGACAAAAGGATTTTTTGAAAAAGAGAAAGAAAATAAATCCGGTATTTACGAATGGGCACAAAGATATTTGGGATTTTATGGTAATGACATTACCTTTGAATTAATAAGAACAGCTTATTCTTCCGTTGCAGATATTGTCATAATTCCAATGCAGGATATTTTGAATTTGGGATCAGAAGCAAGAATGAATTTCCCGGGTAAACTTGGCGGCAATTGGACATGGAGATTTGATTGGGAACAAGTTAATTCTAATATACCATTAACTTTTAAAGGAATGGCTGAAATTTATGATAGACCTCCTAAAAAAGAGATACCTGTTGATCAGCATACGCCGAATGAATTTTTGCCAGAATAAGAAAGGATATTATGCTTAATTATTTAAAAGAATTTTTTAGTAACGAAAACACCACTAATCAACAAAACACAAATGAAAGAAACCATCAACTGCAAATTGCTGCATGTTCACTGTTATTAGAAATTGCACAGTCTGATGAAGATTTTTCTGAAGTTGAGAAAACAAGAATCTATGAAATTATAAAAAATGAATTTAAACTCTCTGATGAAGAGGTAAATAGTCTAATTTTACAATCAGAAAAGCAAATTGAAAAATCTGTAAGTGTTTATGAATTTACAGACATATTAAATCATAATCTATCTAGCGATGAAAAATTTTTGATAATTAAATATTTGTGGCAAATTGCTTATGCTGATGGTAATTTAGATTCATACGAAGAATATTATATTAAAAAAGTAAGTAATAATTTGCACCTTCATAATAAAGACAGAGTCGTTGCAAAATTACAAGTTAAACAAGAATTAGGAATAAATTAGGGTAGATTAATATGAAAAAAGTAATTTTAATTGTCATTGGAATTTTTGTTGTTATTCAGTTTTTTACAATTGATAAGACAAATCCAACATCTGATCCTCAGCAAGATTTTATAGCTATTACAAATCCACCGGTTGAGATTGGCAGTATGATAAAAAGTTCATGTTATGATTGTCATTCTTATCACACAAAATATCCGTGGTATTCAAATGTTGCACCTGTTTCATGGTTATTAAAAAGTCATGTAAATGATGGAAGAAATCACCTAAATTTTTCAATTTGGCCGGATTACAAAGAAGCCAAAAAAGAGCATAAGGTGAATGAATGCATTGAAGTAATTAATAGCGGTGAAATGCCAATGAAAGGATATGTAATGTTGCATTCAGAAGCTGAATTAAGTGATGCTCAAAGAAATCAGCTTGTTGGGTGGCTCGAATCAATTAAAGACAGTTTATAATATTTAACGGTTTTTCAAAAGTCCTTTTACAATTAAAAGGACTTTTAATAAACTGCCAACTTGAACAATAACTTTCGGATAAGTAATCCAAAATTAATAATTTATAAATTTCCCTCATTTTTCCATTCAAAATTAATTTTGAAAATTTTCCCTCGATAATCTTCTGTTGGTATATCCAATATGGTTTATTGTTTAAGAATATTATTGATCTACATAGATATAATTTACTGAACTACTTAAACAACATGATTGAGGTTAAAATGAAAAAACTTTTAGTTTTATTTTCTTTGTTATCTTTTATTTTAGTTTTTAGCGGATGTTCAGATGATGATAACAATCCGACTAATTCTAACACTGATGAAATGAATTTGGATAGCGACTTATATGGCAGCTGGGTTTTTGTTGATTCTAACAATGATGTACATGGCTGGACTTTTAATAATAATGGAACATGTGTCCAAACATTGTACAATCAAAATGTTTCATGGAAATGGACAATTGAAAATGAACAAATTAAATTGTATTTGGATGGAGGAAATCCAGCTTACTATACTTATAAAATTGAAGGCAACCAATTATATTTATGGGTAGACGTAATAAGTGACTGGGGATTGCCTTACACTAAACAATAAGTTTTTATAAAAAAGTCCTTATGAAAATAAGGACTTTTTTATTTCTTCTATATTTCTAACTACGCCATTAAAGCTGCAATTGCCGAAGTATTAACAATATCATCCACACTGCAACCTCTGCTTAAATCAAATAAAGGCTTTTTCAATCCTTGAACTACAGGTCCAACTGCTTCAGCACCTCCTAATCTTTGAGCAATTTTATAACCAATATTTGCTGCTTGCAAGTCAGGAAATATTAACACGTTAGCTCTTCCGGCAACCGGACTTCCAGGCGCTTTTCTTTGACCAATTGAATCAACAATTGCTGCATCAAATTGTAATTCACCATCAATATTCATATTAGGTCTTTTCTGTTTTGCAATTGAGGTAGCTTCTAAAACTTTATCTATTAATTCATGTTTGGCACTTCCTTTTGTTGAAAAAGAAAGCATAGCCACGTTTGGTTCTTCACCTGTTAATTTCTGATGATTTTCAGCAGTAGTAATTGCAATATCCGCAAGTTGAGCTGCATCGGGATTAGGAACTACGGCACAATCCGCAAAACTAAAAACTCTTTCAGGAAATATCATTAGGAAGAAACTAGATACAATTGAAATTCCTTCCGGCATTCCAACGCATTGAATTGCAGCTCTTAAAACATCACCTGTAGAAGCAGTTGAGCCTGCAACAAAACCATCAGCCATAGATTCTCTAACAAGCATTGCGCCAAAAAATAAATCTTTTTTCATAGTTTCGCGTGCTGTTTCAATATCAATGCCTTTTTTCTTACGAAGGTTAAAGAAAATATTAGCAAAATCACTTAGCATTTCAGATTTTTCTGGATCAATAATTCTTACACCTGATAAATCAATTTCTAATTCATTAGCTCTTTCTCTTACTTTATTTTCATTGCCCAAAGTAATTACTTTTGCAACGCCTTCTTTGGCTAATTTTTTAGCAGCTTTCAAAACTCTGTCATCATGTGATTCTGGTAAAACAATTGTTCTCTTCGCTTTGGTAGCTTTTGCTTTTATTTCCAATAATAAATCTAAATTTGCCATATATATCCATTTTTATTTTTTAATCAAGTAAAAATAAAAAATCTATTGATCTAAATTGTAATTCTTTTTTTGTTTTTTAGTATTTTGAGCAAAAAAATTTGTAAAACAAATTGCATAGGTATTTATTTATGGAAATTCAATTTATTGGCGCGGCAAGAACTGTAACTGGATCAATGCATTTAGTAAGAACCGGAACTACAACATTTTTAGTTGATTGCGGTCTTTATCAAGGTAAAAGAAAAGAAGCTTTTGAAATAAATAGAACTTACGATTTGTTTGATCCTCAAGAAGTAGATTTTATAATTTTAACACATGCCCATATAGATCATTCGGGTAATTTACCTACATTAGTAAAAAATGGTTTTAAAGGAAAAATATACGCTACTTTTGCCACTAGAGATTTAGTAACAATAATGTTAAGAGATAGTGCTCACATTCAGGAAAAAGATATTGAATATGTTAATAAAAGAAGACAAAAAAATGGTCAAAATTTATTTGAACCACTTTATACTTCAAAAGATGTTACAAATGCACTAAAACTATTTGTTGGAATTAATTATCACCACGAAATTGAATTAAATGCAGATATAAAATTAACATTTGTGGATGCAGGACACATTCTTGGTTCGGCAGTATCTTATCTTTCCATCATGGAAAATGGCAAGGAAATTAAAGTGGGATTCTCAGGTGATTTAGGAAGACCCAATTTGCCAATTTTACGAGATCCCGAAAAAATAAGAGATGTTGATTATTTTATTTGTGAAAGTACCTACGGCGGAAGAACTCACGATAATCCAACTGATTCTGAACACCAGCTCGCCCGAGTTGTAAATAGAGCTCATCAACGAAATGCAAAAGTTGTAATTCCCGCATTTAGTGTTGGCAGAACTCAAGAACTAGTTTATGCCTTACATAGAATATTCAGCAGAAATGATGCACCGAGAATTCCGGTTTATGTTGATAGTCCCCTTTCTGTGAATGCTACTGAAGTATTTCGTTTGCACCCAGAATGTTTTGATGTTGAAACTGAAGAATTTTTACTAAGGGATAAAGATCCATTTGGATTTAATCAGTTGAATTATATCTCCGAAGTTGAAGAATCTAAAGAGTTAAATGAAAAAGACGGACCAATGATAATTATTTCCAGTTCAGGTATGTGTGAAGCCGGCAGAATTCAGCATCACTTAAAGAATAATATTGAAAATCCAAATAATATTGTTCTTATTGTTGGATATGCAGCTCAACATACACTTGGCAGAAGAATAATTGAGAAAGAAGAGATTGTTAAAATTTTTGGTCAAGAATACAAATTAAATGCAGAAGTAATAGTTTTAAACTCATTTAGTGCACATGCAGATGCAAATGAATTAATGGATTATGTAAATCAGTTCAATAAAGAAATGTTAAAAAATATTTTCCTAGTCCATGGTGAATTTGATCAGCAGGAAATTTTTAAAAATAGGATCTTGGAAAATGGTTTTTCTAAAGTCACTATTCCAGAAAAGGGCGATGTTTTTGTTCTTGATTAGTAATCAATTATTAACGAAAATTAAAATTGAAAATCAATTTATCATGATCAATTTATAATTAAAAAATATCTTAGAGTTTGTGAGATCAACTTATAAAATAACCATAATCATATTTTTGTTGCTAATAACTTCAAATTTATTCTCGCAATCCCTAAAAGATAGTTTGAATTTTTCTCAAACAAATTATTTATCTGATATATTCAGAACATCGCTTGATAAACGTCTGAATACATATAATTTAAACTCCAAATTGAGTTATTCATTAAATTCAAATAACATTTTTGTTGGTGTTGATGAAAATTATTTTTCTTCACTTGTTAGTTCTTCAGATAAAAATATTAAAGATGAGCAAGCTTTATCAATTATTGGTGAGTACAATTTTTTACCTTATTTGCAATTTGGATCTTTAACTCAAAGTAATATTTATTCAAATGATAGAAAAATAGCTATCAATGAAGCTTCAAATATTTATACCACAGTGTTTGCAAAAATTACCCCAATTGACCAATTAAGAATCACTCCATATACTGGTTACTCAATTAATAAGCAAGTTAATGAAGATGATCGCGGTGCAATTTATGGCGGTAATATTAATTTGGACAGATACAGCTTTAATGAATTCCAAGTTAGTTCAAAACTTAAATATCAAAATGAGGATATTTCACCAAGAAAAAATTCACAGCAATTAGCTGCATTAAGTGTAAAAAACAATCTGGATTTATCCTTAACAAATCAGATTTCTGCAAATTATTCGAATACGCGAAAAGACTTTTATTTTGAAACTGATTCAATCACATCATCAATTTTTGACATAAATAAAAATATACAAAGCAGAACTGAAAAGAAGTATTTTGTTGAAGAGAGAATTTATAATTCCAGATTTAACTCTGATCTTTTTTTTGATTTAAGCGGAAGTGTTTCATTAAGAGATATTGATAGAGAAACAAAATATAAAAATTTAGCAAACATTGGTTTATCTACTTTTGATACAAAAATTGAGGAATTTAAATTTGATCTATCCGGTACAACCGAATACAGAAGCGAAGTTTTTTTTGGTAAACTAAGAATTGATTACAGTGAAAGAGAAGAAAAACATAACGTAAAAAATTTAAATGAAGCTAATCCAATACTTTATGAACAGAGATCAGAGCAAGAACGGAAAAAAAATAATAGCTCTGAATATACTACTGTTTCAGCAATAGGTAATTTTTTTATTACTCAAAAAGATAATATTTCTTTTTCCATCTTACAGAGAAAATTAGTTTACAATACACCAAGTGAAGATAACTTTGACGATAGGGATGAATTGCTTTCAATTTTTAGACTTTCCTATTTAAGAAATTTTAATCATTATTTTAATTTTTTTGTAAATCTGGAAGGAAGTTATAATCATATAGTATATATTTTTGCCGAAAGAAGTTCAAATAATAATGTACGCAGAATTTTAAAACTTTCTTCCGGCGGCGAATTTGATGGTTCAAAGTTTTATTCAAGAAATACTTTTGAAGTTAGTGCTAATTATACAACTTATGATTTTGAAGATATTAATCCAAATATAAGAAGTTTCTCATTCAGGCAATTCAGTGCAAAGGATTCTTCTTCTGTTAACTTAATTGGCAGAGTAAATCTAGATTTCATAGGTTACGTAAAATTATCGGAACAAGGTGATTTTGATTGGAAAAATTTTGCAAATAATCCGGACCGTTTTGTTGCAGAATATTATCTTGTACCAATGCTGGCTGTTAAAAAAGACAATTTACGTCTCGGAGTTGGATTAAGATTATTCAGTCTAAAAACATTTGGGTATAATCAAAATAACTTTAAATTTCTAACTAATGAATACACTAGCATTGGTCCAACTTCAAATTTTTCAATTCAACTGCAAAATTTAAGTTTATATTTTTACGGATGGTACGAATTTATTAAAACAGAAAGTAATTCTTTAAGAGAACTTGCTAATTTATCGTTATCAGTAAATTGGAAATTATAATAAAAAGTAACTTGAAATGATTAGAAAGTAATTTTATATTAAATGTCACTCAGATAAAAAAAATCGTAAAATATTGAAAAACATACATCATAAAGTCTTTAAAAGTAATCCAGAGCTTCTGCCGGAAATTGAGCATTATGTTTTAAAAATTATAACAGATAGTTTCAATTTAAATGAAGAAAAAATTAACAGAATTGAGTTATCTGTTGCAGAAGCAGCTGCAAATTGTATTTTGCATGGTAATAAAAATGATATAAATAAAAATGTAGATGTAACTGTATCAATTGCAAAATCTAAGATTAATATAACTTTTAAAGATGAAGGAAATGGTTTTGATATAAAATCAGTTCCGGATCCAACAATCCCAGAAAATATTTTAAAAGGCAGCGGACGTGGAATTCACATCATGAAGACTTTAGTTGACGATATTAAATATAAATTTAGCAACAACGGAACTGAAGTAACTCTCATTTTTAGTGTTTAAACTTTTCTTTATTTCTGGTGCATTAACCAGACATTTTATTATATTTGGATTATAATATCTTTTATTTTATAAAATAATTTTTTCACTATAAAATTAGGAGTTCAACAATGGCAAAGAAAAAAATTGCTTTAATTGGTGGCGGACAAATTGGTGGTGTTTTAGCACAATTAATAGGTCTTAGAGAATTAGCAGATGTTGTATTATTCGATATTGTAGAAGATATGCCGCAAGGAAAAACTCTTGATATTGCTGAAGCTTCTCGTGTTGATGGCTTTGATGTTAGTCTTAAAGGTACAAATAGTTATAAAGATATTGCCGGATCAGATGTTGTAATAATTACTGCTGGACTGCCTAGAAAACCGGGAATGAGCCGTGATGATTTACTTACAACAAATGCCAAAATTATGAAAAGTGTTGCTGAAGGCGTAAAAGAAAATGCACCTGATGCAATTGTAATTATAATTTCAAATCCATTAGATGCAATGGTAACCTTATTCCAAAAAGTTTCAGGTTTTGCTCACCATAAAGTAATTGGTCAAGCCGGTGTTTTAGATTCTTCAAGATTTTCAACCTTTATTGCCTGGGAACTTGGTGTTTCTGTTAAAGATATTAATGCAATGGTTTTGGGCGGTCATGGCGATACTATGGTTCCTTTAGTAAGATATGCAAATGTTAATGGTGTTCCAGTAATGGAATTATTAGAGAGAAAATATGGTGATGCCGCTAAAGCAAAAGAAGTAATGGATGCAATGGTTCAAAGAACTAAAATGGCAGGTGGTGAAGTTGTAAAATTACTGAAAACCGGCTCAGCATTTTATTCACCAGCATCTTCTGCAATAGCAATGGCAGAAGCAATATTGGGCGATCAAAAACGAGTATTAGCTTCTTGTGTTTATTTAAATGGTGAGTATGGCGTAAATGGATATTATGTAGGCGTACCAGCTGTTCTTGGTGAAAATGGATGCGAGAAAATATTAGAAGTTACTCTTAATGATGAAGAACAAGCCGCTTTTGATAATTCTGTTAGTGCAGTTACAAATCTTGTTGCTGATATGGAAAGATTAGGTTTTTAATTTTTCATAAACATGCCATATTTTAAAAATATGGCATGTTTTCATTCTCATCTGAAAATAATTTATTACTTTCATACCTTGTGTATAATTCGTTAGAAATTCTATTTCTAATGTGCTATTTCCAAATTTTGTTTCATTATATTTTTAAGATTAAAATTCTTCACATTCATAAAAAAATTTGGTAAATATTGTATGTATGAATAATTCTGAAATTAGTTAACTTTGAATAAATAATTGATCAACTAACTAAAGTATAAAGAAGGAGTTAGTAATATGTCAAAATCATTAAATAGAAGGAACTTTCTTAAAATCTCTGCAGCACTTGCAGTTGTTGCTGGTTCAAAAAAAAATATACAAGCTATAAATGATAAGATTAGTAAAGAGCAAGAATATTATGAGTACCGCATATACAAAGTAAATGATTCAAAAAACAAAATAAAGTTGGAAAATTACTTGGGAAAAGCACTAATTCCGGCTCTTAATCGCATGAATATTGACCGCATTGGAGTTTTCACTGAGATAGATAAGCCAAATGATTTTTCAATTCATTTAATAATTCCGTATTCGAGTTTAGAATTATTTTCAGAGATGAATACCAAACTTTTAGAAGACAAAGATTATATAAATGCAGCAAAGGAGCATTTTGATGTACCGCTTGAAGATCCCGTTTTCAGCAGAGTACAGAGTAATTTCTTCAAAGCATTTGCAGGTATGCCAATTATTGAAATGCCACAGCAGACAACTGGAAATAAACCAAGAATTTTTGAATTAAGAAAATATGAAAGTCACACGGAACAAAAGGCAGCATTGAAGATTGACATGTTTAACAGTGGTGAGATACAGATAATGAGGGATACCGAATTAGCTCCAGTATTTTATGGGGAAGCATTAATTGGTAATGATTTGCCTAACTTAACATATATGCTATCTGCTTCAGATCTTGAATCACACAAAGTTCATTGGTCAAATTTTAGTGCGCATCCTGAATGGCAGCGCATGAAAAAAATACCTAAGTACAATGATACAGTGTCGAACATAACAAAAATTTTTCTAAAGCCGACAGATTACTCACAAATCTAGATAAATTAGAAAAATTAAAAGAATGTAAATTGCTGGATTTATAAAACTTTAGAATGTCGATCAATTATTAACAGTAATAATTTGTTTTAGCGGTCATTTGTTATTGGGTACTTTTAAATAATTCTCTCTAACTGACGAATTTTTATTTACACTTTATAATTAAAAGTGACTGATCATCAATTTGCTTACCGTACTTTGATATTTCTTCAAAAATTATTGAACTCAATTCTTCTGGTGATTTTGTGGTATAATTCTTAATCAATTCCATAATTCTTGATAATCCAAAATCAACATTTTTTTGATTGAAAACCTCAATGATTCCATCAGAAATTAAAATAAAAATATCACCAGAATTATATGTTATATTTTCACTTTTAAAACAAAAATCAGATTTTACGGAGATCGGAATTTGTTTATTTAAGAGTTGTTTTATTTCATTTCCTGAATGATTAAAATGAATAATTGGCAAGTGTCCAGCAATTGAATATTCAGCAGTTTTATCTTTTTTGAACATTATACCAGCGGCAGTTAAAAATAAATTTTGTTTCTTTAAATTACTTAAGGCTTTATTCGAGTTATTAAATACATTTACAAGAGAATTATTATTTAACAATACAGTATGAACAGAACTTTTAAACATTCCCATAAACAAACCAGAAGAAACTCCATGACCACTAACATCAGCAATATAACAAAGTAGATTTCCATCACTAAAATATGCATCTACTAAATCTCCGCCAACTTCTGAAATAGGGATTGATTTTCCATAAATTAAAAAATCATTACTTTCTATTTTAATTTCAGGAACTAGAACTTCATGCATTTCTTTAGCTAATTCCATTTCTGTTCTTAACTTTATATGGGGAATTCCTTCACCGGTGATAAAGATCATTAAAAAAACATATGCTAACATTATCAAGATGACTAGAATTAATCCAAATAAAAAATATTTTTCATCTGGAACGGTATTTAATATAGAATTGACTTTAAATTCGGATTGGTAATAGATATATGATAAATGGAACAGAATAGCTATTGGTAAAAATACTTTTTGCTTAATAAAAGTATGAGCGTAAAATACTCCAATAAAACCGGAAAAAATTATATTGATAAATAGAAAATTATAACTTTGCTTAAATCCTTCAAAAATATCTGTCGCCAAACCAATAATAGAAAAAATGAAAAATATTGCCAACAATAATTTTATATAAGATTTTATCGGAAGGTTTTTCCAAAATTCTTTTATATAATATTTTTTTTTGCTCATTTTTTAAGAAACTTTTTATTTACTTTTTTTGACGCAATTACAGATTAAAAGTTCTGGCTTAAAAAATACAATACTTTCTTGAATTTGGATAATTATATCCCAAAAACAAAAAACCCCTCAAATTTGAGGGGTTTCTTAAATTTATATTTATTGTCATATTAGCTTAATGATTCATAAACGCTAATATATTTTCTATCATCTCTTCTTTTCTCAAATTTGACAAATCCATCAACTACAGCAAATAAAGTATCATCATTTCCTCTTTTAACATTACTGCCAGGATGAAATTTTGTTCCTCTTTGTCTAACTAGAATAGTACCGGAATTTACTTTTTCACCACCGAATCTTTTTACACCCAAGTACTGGGGATTACTATCGCGACCGTTTCTTGATGATCCTTGACCTTTTTTATGAGCCATTATTCATTCTCCTTTTCTGCAGCTTTAGATTTTGAAGCAGAAATATTTGTTATCTCAATTCTTGAAAGCTGCTGTCTGTGACCATTTTTTACTCTATATGATTTTCTTCTTTTCTTTTTGAAAACAATCACTTTATCATCTTTTAAATGTTCAAGAACTTTAGCTTTAACTTTAATTCCTTTTACGGATGGTGTTCCAATTGAAGTTGATTTTCCATCTGAGAAAAGTAAAATATTATCAAAAGTTACAGATTTATTTACTTCAGTATTTAACTTAGGCACATAATACGTAGCATTCTCTTCAACTTTAAATTGTTGTCCTGCTATATCAACAACTGCGTACATTTTTTCTCCATTAAATCTTGATTAGACTTGTAAAAGTACGGAAATGACTAAAAATTGTCAAATATTTTTATTTGAAAGGACTAAATATGTGATTTATTCATCTTCCTCATCTTCATCAGAAATTTCGGAAAATATATACTTTTCATATTTATGTTTAATTAATTGAGCTTCTACAATAAAATATACATCTTCTGCAATATTTGTTGCATGATCTCCAATTCTTTCCATATGTCTTGAAATTTCCAAAATACTTAGCGCTTCATCAATATTATCAGAATTTTCTTTCATAATTGATATAATAAGCTTTCTGTTTTCTGCAAATAAACTATCCAGCTGATTATCCATTTCAATAACTTTTTTTGCTAATTCAGCATCATTATTGTTAAATGAATCAATAGCATTTCTTATCATTTTCTTAACTAAGTCTGTCATTTCAGAATATTTAGTTTTAGCCAAAAAATAAGGTTTTTTACCAAGATTTATAAAACTTCTGGCTATATGTTCAGCTAAATCACCTATTCTTTCAACATTTGTATTTATAGTTAAAGCTGAAATGACTAATCGTAAATCCATTGCAACTGGCTGACTAAGAGCAATAATTTTTTGACAGGTTTTTTCAATTTTCCTATCGAGTTTATTAACTTTAAGTTCTCTTTCGGTAACAAGTTCGGCTAATTTTAAATCTTCTTCATTAAATGCCTTAATTGCAAATTCCAGTTGTTCTTCAACTAGACTAGACATTTTAATAATTCTTGTACGTAATTTTCCTAAATGAAGTTCAAACTGTCTTTCCATTTTTACCCTCTATTAAAATTTTATCCGAATCTTCCTGTAATATAATCTTCTGTTTGTTTTTTACTTGGATTTGTAAAAATTTTAGTTGTACTATCATATTCAATTAATTCACCAAGGTAGAAAAATGCTGTCCGGTCACTAACTCTTGCAGCTTGCTGCATATTATGAGTTACAATAACTATTGTGTAGTTTTGTTTAAGTTCATGAATTAACTCTTCAATTTTTCCTGTAGATATTGGATCAAGCGCACTTGCCGGTTCATCCATTAAAACAATTTCCGGCTGAACTGCCAAAGCCCTGGCAATGCAAAGTCTTTGTTGTTGCCCGCCAGAAAGACTGAGTGCAGATTCATGAAGTCTGTCTTTTACCTCATTCCAAATTGCAGCTTGTTTTAAAGTTGTCTCAACAATTTCATTCAATTTACTTTTATCTTTTATTCCATTAATGGTTGGAGCGTAAATAATATTTTCATATATAGTTTTTGGGAAAAGATTAGATTTTTGAAAAACCATACCAATGTGTTTTCTTAAATTAACAACATCAATATCTTTTTCATAAATATCAATTCCGTCAACCAAAACTTTCCCAGTTATTCTCACATTTCCAATTAAATCATTCATTCGGTTTATTACACGTAGATAAGTCGATTTACCGCATCCAGATGGACCAATAAAAGCTGTTACCTGCTTTTCCGGTATCTGCATCGAAATATTATTCAATGCTTGTTTTTCTCCGTAATATAAACTTAATTCTTCAGTTAGTATTTTTGTATTCTTCATTATAAAAATTTCTCAAAAATTAAATTCGTCCAATTGCTTTTCTATATTTATATCTCATAAAAATTGCAGTAATATTCAACAAAAAAGTAATTCCAATTAAAACTAAGGTTGAGCCATATTGCAAAGGCAATGTTAAAGTTGGATTTGATGATTGTGTTGCCAATATAAAAATATGATATGCCAAATACATAAACTGTTCAGCAGGATTTATCATTGGAATACAATAATCACCAATACACAAATCAACTACGGGTAAATTCGGCAAGAAAAACGCTGCACCTAAGAATAAAATTGGAGCAGTTTCACCAACTCCCCGGCTGATTGCCAAAATTGTACCTGTTAAAATACCCGGTCTTGCTTGAGGAATTATCACTTTTTTTATTGTCTGCCATTTTGTAGCTCCTAACCCAAGTGATGCGTCTCTATGGCTTTTAGGAACAGAATTCAATGCTTCTAAAGTTGAAACTATTACAATTGGCAAAACAAGAACTCCTAATGTAGCAGAAGCCCAAAGTAAACACGGCTGGCCCCAGATTAGTCCGGTTCCTAAGATTTCATCAATATTTTGACCTAGAAATAGAATAAAAAAACCTAATCCAAATAAACCAAAAACAATTGATGGAACGCCCGCTAAATTGTTTACAGCAGTTCTTATAATTCTTGTAAGGAATGTATCTTTTGCATATTCAGAAAGGTAAATTGCCCCAAAAACTCCAATAGGAACAGCTAGCACAACCATAATTGTTGTAACTGCTAATGTACCAAAAATAGCAGGCCAAATACCGCCTTCAGTCATATTGTTTCTGGGTTCATCAAAAATAAATTCCAGCGATACTACACCAATACCTTCGTAAGTTATTTTTGCAAGAATCAAAAAAAGTATAAATACTAAAAATCCAAACAATACTTTTGTTGAAGTTATAAAAAATGAGCCCGCTAAATCTTTATTTTTTTTCTGAAAGTTCATTCTATATTTAGAAAATATTTTTCTTTCTCATTTTGTTAATAATAATTTCTGCAATTAAATTTAGAAAAAATGTTATTGTGAATAAAATAATCCCAATAAAAAATAAGGCATAATAATGATCAGAGCCTTGTGATACTTCACCCATTTCTGCGGCAATAGTAGCCGTCATAGTTCTTACACTTAAAAATAAGTCCATAGTTATATTTGCAGCATTTCCTGCAGCCATAAGCACAATCATTGTTTCACCAATAGCTCGGCCAAAACCTAATAATATGCTTGCTGATACACCGCTAAAACCTGCCGGAATAATAACTTTACTAATAGTCTGCCATTTTGTAGCTCCAAGACCGTAAGACGCCATTCTCAAGTCATTTGGAATCGATCTCAATGCATCTTCAGTCATTGATGCAATAATTGGGATAATTACAAACGAAAGTCCGAGTGCGGCAATAAAAGCATTTAATCTGTTAGTCGGATTAAATAAATCATCAAAAAAAGTGGCTCCAACTACCAGCATTAAAAATCCCAAAACAACAGTTGGAATACTAGCAAATAATTCAATTAAGGGTTTTAGAAATTCCCTGGCTTTTGGTTTAGCAATTTCAGAAAGATAAACTCCCGCACCAACACCAAGAAAAGTTGATATAAGTGTTGCAGGAATTGCTGTCATTAAAGTACCAACTACTAATGGTAGTAAAGAAAATCTTGGCTGACTCGACGTTGGATACCATTCATACAATCTCTTAATTGAATCATCCAATTGAACTTGATCATAATATATAAAATCAAGTACACCAATATCATTTAATGCTTGAATACCTTCTTTGAAAAGAAAAATAAAGATAAGTATAATAAAAATTAATGCAACTGTTCCATTTAAAGCAAAAAAATATTCAATTATCTTTTCTTTTACTCTAACTGATAATGATATTCTTTTACCAAAAGAAGACTCTGCTTTAATTCTAGCAGAATCTTCTTCGTTAATCTCTTCTGGGATAACAGAATTATTTGTCATTAATTTCTATTTTTCAGGTAATGGAATATATTCCATTTGTTTAACTAAATCCTGACCTTCTTTGGAAAGTATAAAATTCATAAAATCTTGAATTTTTTCATCAGGAGTCCCATTTGTATAACAGTAAAGATAACGAGAAATTGAATAATCTCCATTCCAAATAGCTTCATAATTTACTTTTCCGTCAGCAGCTGGAGCAATTGCCGGAGATGCATCATCAGCTTTAACTTGAATAATTTTAACATCAGTTCTTGCTGCAAAATAACCTACTCCACCGTAACCTATTCCTTCATCATCTCTTGCAACAGCTTCACCTAAAGCAGCTGTTCCTTGAAGTACTTGTGTTGAGTTAGCAAAATCTCTTGTGTTTCCTTGTTCATCTTTTCCTAAAACATGTTCTTTAAAGAATTCGTAAGTTCCGCTGCTATTTTCTCTTCCGTAAAGTACTATTGGAATATCACTACCACCAACTTGTTTCCAATTTGTGACAGCACCTGTAAAAATATCTCTTAATTGAGCAACTGTTAAAGCATCAATTTTATTACTTGGATGCACAATTACAGCAATTCCATCAAGAGCCACTTTAAATTCTTGCGGAGATAAGCCCAATTCTTTTGCTCTATCATATTCTTTTTGTTTTAATTCCCTACTTGCATTTGCCAAATCAACTGTACTATTTAATAATGCCGCAATGCCGGTTCCAGAACCACCACCAGTAACTTGAATTGATGCATTAAGATTTTTTTGCATGTAAGCTTCTGCCCATTTTTGAGAAAGATTGACCATTGTATCGGAACCTTTGACAGATACAACTGTTTTTTCGACTTCTTCTTTCTTTTTACAGCTGCTTAACAAAATTAAAGCAGATAATAATAATGTTATAACTGTAAATATTTTTTTAGATTTTTTCATTTTGCCCTCTTTTAATGACATTTTTTTTGTTAATTAAAAACTCGTTTTTGAACAGTTTTTAAATATATACTTAATCATAAGAGGTGATGTTAAGTTAATGTTAAGTAATTGTTAAATTTTTTATACTAATTCCAAAGAGGTATATATCCCATTTCTTCTACAATTTTTTGTCCTTGTAAACTTACTACCCAATCTATGTATTTTTTTGTATTTCCGCTCGGTTTTCTTGAAGTATAATACCTAAGATATCTTGAAATTGGATAGCTATTATTCAGAACATTTTCTTTTGTAGGATGAATTTCATTAATGACAGCTTGCATTGAATAATCAGCATATCCTATTCCGCCGTAACCAATGGCATTTTTATTTTCTTTAACAAATTTTACTATTTCTGCGGTAGTATTTGCGACCTGAATACTATTACAAATTTCTTCACCTTTTAATACATGTTTTTGAAAATATATATGAGTGCCTGAAGAAGTTGATCTGGAAATTGGTAAAATTGGAATATCGTCACCTCCGTAATCTTTCCAATTTGTGATTTTACAAAGAAAAATATCACTTAGTTGTTCAAGAGTAAATTTCTTTATTGGATTACCTTTATTTATATAAATAGATAATGCATCTCTTCCAATGAGATAAGACATACCAACTGTGCTAAAATTTTCTCCAAATTGTTTAATCTCATCAGGTTCCAATGGTCTGGATGCTGAACAAATATCAATTTTATTATCAATTAGAGAATTTACACCAGTTGCAGTTCCACCGCCTTCAACATATATTGAAATATCAGGATTAATTTTCATGAATTCTTCTGCTAATTTTCTATTAAGCAAAAGCATTGTATCCGAACCTTTAATCTTTATAATGTTAGTCAAATCAAGTTGCGAAGAACAATTATAAAGAAATAAACCAAAAAATATTTTAATTAAATGTTTCAACGTTTTTCAGCTTTTGTTTGCAATCTAATATAATTATAAGGTGAATTATCGTTCCAATTTATTTCATCTGGCATTACAGCTAATTCATAAATAAATGAAGCTATCAAGTCCACATGTTGTTTAACGGCTTTATAATTAATTTTTATTGATAAATCATCAAACGGTGTGTGATAAACATTTTCATGATAATAAATAATTTTATTTAGAGCATCATCCCAATTTAAATTAACATAATCCGGACCATCTAAAATTAATGTGGAAGGAATTCCGGCTTTTGCAAATGACATTTGATCTGATCTGTTAAATGCTTCATTCATATAAAATTCTTTTGGTATTTTACCAATTGATAGGCTTCTTAGTTCTGCAATATTTTCTAAGTAATTATGTAGTTGTGACAGTTCAGATCCAACTCCAATAATTGATTTAAATTCATCCAAATATGCAATTCCATCAATATTAATATTAGCCGAAGTTTTATATAGTGGTACAATAGGATGATCAACATAAAAAGTACTTCCCAATAAACCATTTTCTTCACCAGTGACTGCTAAAAATATTATTGATTTTTCAAGTTTATCTTTTTGCAATCTCAATGAATTTGCAATTTCTAAAAGGGCAGATACACCTATTGCGTTATCAAGCACGCCATTATATATTTTATCACCATTAATCTCTGGACCAATACCTAAATGGTCATAATGAGCAGAGACAATTATATATTCTTCATTATCAGTAGTATTATTTCCTTCAATTACACCAATAATATTTGGTGAAATAAAATCTCTAACAAAAAATTCACCTTCAAATTTAAGCGAACAATTTTTAATTCTTAATTTATTATTGCTGTTTTGCCGCAAGTAGTCTTTCTGATCTAATAAAATATATCTGAGAATATTTGGATTTAATATTATTCCAAAATTATTAGTAGCATTATAAGCTAATCTGATATCCTCAAATGAATATTCATTTACTAATTTTTGCCAGGATGAGGAATCGTTATAATTTATCTGGGGAATTATTATGGTACCTGCAGCACCTCTGCTTATCGCTACTCTATGCTTAACATCAGGATAACTATATATTGTGGGTTCTTCACCATTAAAAAATTCTGCATTTTCTGATGTAGGTTCACCGTCAAACATAATTACAATTTTATCATTAACATCTTTATCCAAATAATCATTATGATCAAATTCAGGAGCAATAATTCCATAACCAACGCTTATTAAATCAATTGGTTTAGGTAAATAAGTTTGTTCACCTGAATTTGATAGTAAATAGTCTTTTCCAATTTTTAATTGAATTGTATCAGATGAAGTATACAAATAAAGTTTTGATTCATATAAAAAATTGGAACCATGTAATGGAACGTTCTGATAATAAGAACTATCAGATCCTAAAGGAGTTAAATCATATTTTCTAAATATTGATGCAATATAATTTGCTGATAATTCTCCTCCTCTTGTTCCTGTTCCTCTTCCTTCAAACAGATCACTCCCTAAAACTTCTAAATGCTTTTTTATATTATTTATATTTTGATCATTTATAAAATTTGATGGGATACTTTGCGAGTATGCAAAAGATGAAAGGCTAATATTTATAATAATTAGCAATGTTTTCATAAATAAAATATAAGTATTTTGAAAATAAAAAGGGACATATTGCTATGTCCCTTATTTTCCCTATTGGGATAGTCTAACAGAGGGGGTTTATTTCATTAAAATCATTTTATTTACAATTATATTATTTCCGGCTTGAAGCCTGTAAATATAAGTTCCACTCGCTAAATTTGATGCATCCCAATTTATTGAGTATGTACCAGCATTTTTAACTTCATTTACTAATTGAGCTACTTGTTGACCTAAAATATTGTAAACATTCAATTGAACTTCACTACTTTTTGGTAATGCAAATGTAATTGTAGTAGATGGATTAAATGGATTTGGATAATTTTGTGCTAATTCAAAACTATTAGGAATTTGCTTTATAAAAGTTTCTTCAACTGCAGTTAAATTATCTGTATAACCTAATTGATCTAAAGCAGTCCAGCCTAATAACCAGTTATTTCCACCAAATGCTCCTACATAACTTGTTTTTACAAACCAATCATCTCCTACTTCCATTGAGCCGCTTAATGCCGGACTTCCATTACTTGGCCGTGGATCTAAGCCGCCATCTGTTTCTCTGCTTATTCCCTTCAACATTGGATCTACTACTCTATTTCCATTTGCTGCATCACTTAAATAACTTTGTACAAAATCTTGATCTGAAAATTCTGTTATCGTATTTCCTGCTCCAAAGCCATACCAAATGTTATTCATCATTCCTAACTCTCCGGCTTCAAATCTCTTTCTGCTGTCTTCTACCTTTTCTCCACTATTATCTATATCTTCTACTGTTACGCCTAAGCCGCCTTCAAATCCATTGAAGTCTGTGATTATACTGTTGTAATAAAATCCTCCTGTATTATCTCTGAATATCAATGCTTGACCTCCATCTCCTTCCGGAGTAGCATCTAATCCTGGACCGATATATGTTACATTACTTAACTTTGGCATTGCATATGGGGTTCCTTGTTCATTTCCACCTGCTCCATCCATCTCTGCTATTCTGCCTGCTGCATCCGGCGCTTGGATGGCAAACCAAAATTGATGCTTTCCATTAAATCCTTGATCCCAGTCAAATGCATCATCTGAACAAAATGCACTTACCAAATATCTTGTATTGGCTGTACCTCCAAAAAACTCAAATCCATCGTCTCCGCTTGCATAACTCTCTACATACTCTATCACTGTTCCTGCTCCTACTGCTCCGCATGTTAATCCTTGTATCTCATTGCCTGTACTGCTTCCTACATTGATACCTGTATGACGGATACTTACATATCTGAACACACCACTGCTGTGATTCTCATCTGGTGTCTCTGAACCATATCTTGCTCTTACCGGATCAATCTCATTTACTCCTTCTACTGATTTGATCTCTCCGTTATTTGTTATTGATCTTCCCAACAACACTACTCCTGCCCATTCTCCTCTATCATCATATGCTAAATTTCCATCCATATTATCATTTATCGATGTAAATATGATTGGTCTCTCGGCTGTTCCTTCTGCATAGATTTTTCCATCTCTGGTTACTACTAAACCGCTTGCTTCTGTATCTTGTCCGTCTTCTGCTTTTATTAGTGTTCCGGCTTCTATTGTTAAGGTTGCTAAACTATCCACAAACACCATTCCGCTTAATACATATACTGTATCCGATGAAAATGTTACAGTACTTCCTACTGGTATATCGCTGTCTGTAATAATTCTTGTACCTGCTTCAATTGTCGGTTGTGTTAAATAACCCAATTGATCTAAAGCAGTCCAGCCTAATAACCAGTTATTTCCACCAAATGCTCCTACATAACTTGTTTTTACAAACCAATCATCTCCTACTTCCATTGAGCCGCTTAATGCCGGACTTCCATTACTTGGCCGTGGATCTAAGCCGCCATCTGTTTCTCTGCTTATTCCCTTCAACATTGGATCTACTACTCTATTTCCATTTGCTGCATCACTTAAATAACTTTGTACAAAATCTTGATCTGAAAATTCTGTTATCGTATTTCCTGCTCCAAAGCCATACCAAATGTTATTCATCATTCCTAACTCTCCGGCTTCAAATCTCTTTCTGCTGTCTTCTACCTTTTCTCCACTATTATCTATATCTTCTACTGTTACGCCTAAGCCGCCTTCAAATCCATTGAAGTCTGTGATTATACTGTTGTAATAAAATCCTCCTGTATTATCTCTGAATATCAATGCTTGACCTCCATCTCCTTCCGGAGTAGCATCTAATCCTGGACCGATATATGTTACATTACTTAACTTTGGCATTGCATATGGGGTTCCTTGTTCATTTCCACCTGCTCCATCCATCTCTGCTATTCTGCCTGCTGCATCCGGCGCTTGGATGGCAAACCAAAATTGATGCTTTCCATTAAATCCTTGATCCCAGTCAAATGCATCATCTGAACAAAATGCACTTACCAAATATCTTGTATTGGCTGTACCTCCAAAAAACTCAAATCCATCGTCTCCGCTTGCATAACTCTCTACATACTCTATCACTGTTCCTGCTCCTACTGCTCCGCATGTTAATCCTTGTATCTCATTGCCTGTACTGCTTCCTACATTGATACCTGTATGACGGATACTTACATATCTGAACACACCACTGCTGTGATTCTCATCTGGTGTCTCTGAACCATATCTTGCTCTTACCGGATCAATCTCATTTACTCCTTCTACTGATTTGATCTCTCCGTTATTTGTTATTGATCTTCCCAACAACACTACTCCTGCCCATTCTCCTCTATCATCATATGCTAAATTTCCATCCATATTATCATTTATCGATGTAAATATGATTGGTCTCTCGGCTGTTCCTTCTGCATAGATTTTTCCATCTCTGGTTACTACTAAACCGCTTGCTTCTGTATCTTGTCCGTCTTCTGCTTTTATTAGTGTTCCGGCTTCTATTGTTAAGGTTGCTAAACTATCCACAAACACCATTCCACTTAATACATATACTGTATCCGATGAAAATGTTACAGTACTTCCTACTGGTATATCGCTGTCTGTAATCACCCTTTGCGGCTGAGCAAGTAATAATATTGGTATTAGTAATAGTAAACTAATTACTTTAAATTGTTTCATGAATTCTCCTTTTATGGTTTATATGATAATGATATTGAAAATGTTGTTCCCTGCTTATATGCAGAGTAATTAAATTCTTTGTTAACTAGTCCGTTATCCAATTTGTAACTGAATATTTGTTCAGGATCTAAAATATTTTTTGCTGATAAAGAAATATCAAAGTTGCTGAAAATACCTTGGGTTACTTTAAAGTCTAAAGTACCATACCCTCTCTCATATACATCTGGCGTTGCGTGTCTTCCAGTTACAAATAATCTGTCGCCAAATAGAGTGTAGAAAATACCTGCAGATGTGTTTGATTCAAAATTGTCATATGTTAAATTCACATTAAAAAGATAAGGTGACTGACCAACGAAAGGTCTGGTTTTATCAGGATTTGGATCTCCATTATATATTTTTTCATCAATTTCTTCCTGTGGGACATCAACTTTTGATTCTACTAAAGATAAATTTGAACCTATTTTAAAGTTTTCCAAATCAGATGAAATGAAACCCAAACCTTTTCTAAATTCAAATTCCAATCCATAAACTAAAGCTCTATCTACATTTTTAACGCTTCTTAAAGTATTATCATCACTAAATGTTGGATCAATATAGCTTTCAATTGGATCATTAAAGTCTTTGTAAAAACCACTTAATGCAATAATTTCACCAGGATTTAAGAACCATTCCCATCTTAAATCATAATTTGTTATCAATGTTCTTTTAAGATTTGGATTTCCCATATATAAAAAGTCACCAACGAATTCAAAACTTAAATAAGGAGCCAATTCTCTAAAAGTAGGTCTGGCAATGGTATTGGTATATGCTAATCTGAAATTCATATTTTCATTTATTGCATATATCAGGTTCAAGGATGGAAGAATATCAGTATTGTCAAGTTTTCCTTTTTCATCATCAACGTCTAAAGTACCGCTATTCATTAAAGTTGTTTCTAACCTTGCCCCTCCAATAAATCTAAGTTGATTTATGATCGGCAAGTCAATCATTAAATAAGAAGCTAAGATTTTAGAATCACCTCTAAAATAATTTGTTGAGTCTTTTACAGATTCATTATCTAAAGTTAATCCAAACCATCTGCTTGGTCTATCAGGTCTGCTGACAGAATCAATTATACCAACATCATTAAATAATGCTTGAATATCACCATTGTAATCGTTAAAACTTAGTCTGTTGGTTTCGTAGTCAAATCTTTTTTGATTATATCCTCTATCAACATTACTTGTGTATAATCCGGTTTTAAGTTTTGCTTGATGCTCATCCCAAATTTTGAAAGGCATTGTTAAATTTAATTGAGTTGAGAAATTAGTTTCCTCTAAATCTCTAAAATATCTTGAGAGCGGTTGTGAGTTTGCTCCATCAAAGGCATAGGTTTTTGAACCATCATCATTTACCCTAAATATGTTAAAAAAGTATCTTTGATCCGGTTCATCTTGAGTGTTAAGAGAATACGAAACTTTCCAATCTAATTTTAGATTATTAAGTGCTGTAATTGAATGATCACCTTCAAATTGATAATTATCCAAAGCTCTTTCGGTCCAAGATACAACTCTTGTTTCAAACGTTACGGTAGATGATTCAGAAGATCTGTCTCTATCTCTTACTCCAACCATGTATCTGCCCAAAGAATTTGCACTTTGAGTTCTCATATAAGAAAATTTGAGTTCACCCAACGAATTATTTTTATAAGCCACATTTCCAATTGCACCCCAATCAATATTCATATTTCCTTTAGTATCAGAACCTTTAAATTCAGCTTCTAAACCAGTAACATCAGATAATGATCCAACAAGTTTATATCTGCCAATTTCTCCATTCTGAACAAAAGAGTAATTTTGACCATAAGAAAAGCTGCCAAAAAAACCTAAACTATTTTCATTTTCAGAATCAAATGGTATAGTATTTCCAATTGATAAAGAAAATGAGGAATTGACAGGTGCGCTGGCATTAACCGGCGCCATTATGTCATTAAAAGATTTCGATATTCCATCCAAATAAAGTGCATCTTCTTTTGTATTGATTGTGCTAGTTCTTGGTATATCAATTTCTCCTCCGTTTAATGAAGAAGGTAGCTCTCTTGTACCATCATCAAATCCCAAATAATCAGAACCGCCGCTGTTTCCCAAAATAAAATTACTATTCCCGGTTGCCAAAGAATTATACCCAACTGAGCTTGAAAGATTTATAGAAAGATTTTCAGGATAACTTTTTAAAGTAACATCAACTAATCCGCCTGTAAATGAGCCAGGTTTATCAGGAGTGAAAGTTTTAATAGTATTAATGTTATTAAGCATGTTGCCCGGAATTAAATCTAATTGAAATGATTTTTTATCTGGATCGGCACTAGGTAATTCAGCGCCATTTAACATTGTTGCAGAATATCTTTCTCCCAAACCCCTGATATACACATATTTCCCGCCAACAACAGATGCACCTGTAACTTTCTTCATTGCTGAAGCTGCATCTCCACTACCGGACTTAGATATTTCTTCAGCACTTATTGCATCACTAACAGCAATTGACTTTTGTCTATTTGCTAATAATGATGCTTCCGTATTTGTTAATGCTTTTGCTGAAATTATTACTTCCTCTGTTTCATAAGTTTCAGTGCCCAGTACTGCGTCTATTTTTAAATTTGCATTTGGTTTAATTTCAATACCAGTTATTGTATTTTTTTGAAAACCAATAATTGAAAAAGTAACGTTATAAGTTCCCGGTTCAATACCATCAATTGAATACTTGCCATCTATATCAGTAGCAGAACCTCTTGTTGTTCCTTCAATAAAAACATTTACACCTATCAATGGATCTCCAAAATCCTTATCAACAACAGTTCCTGAAATAGATCCACTTGTTTGAGCAATAATTGAGGAATATTGAACCAGAAGTATGAGAATTAGATAATTAAGTTTTTTCATTTTTGCGGCACACTTTTGCCAACGTAAGTTTAAATTTTGCATGACCCCTCATGTCAGATTGATTAAAAATTATGGCTGAAAAATATATTGTTGATGTTAACAGAATATTATGAGGGTGTTAAGGATTTGTTATGTCTATATTAAGAAATTGTTAAGGAATGTGTTTAGAAGTATTAAGATTTATTCTTTGCGTAACTTAAATGAAAAATTTGATCCTTTATTTAACTCGCTGGATACCTCAACATTAGAATTATGTGCTTCTAAAATATGTTT
>JACKAA010000004.1 GCA_020635275.1 Ignavibacteriales bacterium | reverse complement strand
TAAAGTACCACCTCCACTTCCTCCGGTCGGACTAACTGACATCCATGATACATTATCACTTACTGTCCAACTTGTGTTTGAGCTTACTGAAAATGTTGTACTTCCAGTTGTGTTTGCTACATCTCTATTGCTTGGTGTCACTGTTAATGTTGCTGATCCTGCTGCTTGACTTACTGTTACATTCTCTGTTATCCCGCCTCCACTTATTGTAACTGTTCCTACTCTCTGACTCGTGGTTGGATTTGATTCATAACTAACTGTTACTGTCCCATCTCCACTGCCACTCGGTGTAACTGATGTGATCCATGTATCACTTACGTTTTTACTTGCACTCCAATTTACGTTCGATGTGACTGTGAAATCTGTCGATCCCGATGTATTTGTTACATCTTGATTGTTTGGACTTACTGTCAAATTTGGATCAACCCCAGTTCCACTTACACTGATAATCTCAGAAGAAGCTCCAACTGATGTATTTTCAATACTTCCACTATAACTTTGAGGAAGTGTAGGATAAAATCTAACATAAATTGTTGTTGTTGAAATTACACCACCAGATTGTGTTAAAACTATAGGTGAATTTGTAAATCCCGATCCGCTATTAGTTGATATTTCAAATCCGGATGAAGCTGTTATTGATATGTTATCTGTAAGATCACTACCTGCAACTGTATAAGTAAGTTCAGAAGAAGCAGTATTCGTAACAATATTACCAAAATCTGAAAGTGAATTTGTCGAAACAACTATTGTGGGTGTTTGAGCAAAAAGTATATTTATTGGTAAGAATAAAATTGCTATTAGATGATAGAATATTCGTGGATTCATTTTATGCACATTTATTATTTCTATCACAAAATAGTAATTTTGCCACTACTAATAAAGTAATAAATAATTACTATTAAACCGCTCTAATACTAGAGTTTGTTTTTAAGCTATAATTAAGATATTTTTGAGTTATTTAACCAAAATAAGCTTTTCTATTTTCTTGAATTTTTGATCTGAATCTGTTGATTGTGCAAAAAATATGTAAAAATATACTCCACTTGATAAATTCTCAGCGTTAAAATCCGAATAATAATTGCCTGCAGGAAGATTAGAATCTGACAGAATATTTTTTACAATCTGACCATTAATATTTGAAATAAAGATTTTTACATTTGATTTTTCAGGCAACCCGAAATTAATTTTTGTTGCTGGATTAAAGGGATTTGGAAATGCATGCGACAAATAATATTCGTCAGGAATTTTATCATAACTGTTATTTTCTTCTATTCCATTTATCAAATCAAAATTCGCAACAATATCTCTGCTTCCTTCAACATTAAAATTATATTCTATTACCGTTGAAACAACTTCCCCATTTTCTGTCCAATTCTTAAATTCCCATCCACTGTTAGGACTTGCAGATAAAATCATTTCCTGATTATAAAATGAAAGACCACAGCCAGATGTGAAACCAGCATCTAATGGATTAACCGAACAATTAATTGAGAAGCTCTTTAGTGTAAAGTTAGCTTTTAGATTAGCATTTTTTGTCACTGCTATAACTAATATTGAGTCTGTAGAAATTATATTGTTGTCATCCATCCAATTTACAAATTCCCACCCTGTATTAGCTACAGGAATTAGTGTTGCAACTTGACCATAATAAAAAGAACCACTGCCAGAAACAAAGCCAGCTTCTACCGGCTCAGATAAGCTATTTAGAGAATATAATTCATGAGCAAAATTTGCAGTAAATGATTTATTTCCAGTTATTTTAAAAGTATAAGAGGGATTGTTTGAAACATTAGTTTGGCCTTCAGTCCAATTGGCAAATAACCAACCCGCATTGGGGACAGCTGATATTGTAACACTGTCTCCATGAGTATAGGTCTTTGCTCCGGTTATATTTCCAGCATCGGAAGGATTTTTACTCAATTCAACAGTATAAGATCTTAATCTAAAATTTGCAGTTAATATTCTATTATCATTTGCTGCAAAAGTATATTCTGGATTTACAGATAATTGATTTGAATTTTCTGTCCAATTTACAAAATCATAGCCTGCATTTGAATCAGGTATTGCATTTAATTTTACAATATCTCCATGAGTATAAATGCTGTCTCCTAAAGTTAAACCACCATTTTCTGGTAAAATCTGTGTAGCTATATTATATTCTTTTTTCTTAAATATGGCGGTATAAATTTTATTTTCCTTAATCCTAAAACTATAAAGTGAGTCATTTGAAATGATTGTATCATTTGTATTCCAACTTACAAAATTCCATCCGTTATTAGGTGTAGCGGTTATGGTAACTAGCGAATCATATTGATATTTACCCGAACCAACTGTAATTCCGCCATCATTAGGATTTGATCGTAAAGTTAATGTAAATATTTTTTTTGAAAAATTTGCAGTGATGGAATGATCATTAAATACTACGAAATTATAAATTGAATTTATTGATAAAATCTGATTATTTTCTTTCCAATTATCAAATTTCCAGCCCTCAGTAGGCATAGCTTTTAATTGAGCCATTGAGCCATGATCATAAGTACTATCGCCGCTGGCTACTCCACCTTCAATTGGATTGACTGCTGTTGTTACATTATATTTTTTGAGTAGAAAATTGGCTGTTATTGTTCTACTTGAATTAGCTAAAAATGAAAAAGTTGAATCTGTTGATATTTCAGTTCCATTTTCAGTCCAATTGTAAAAATTATAACCATAAGCCGGAGTAGCAACTAAATTTACTTGCTGACCAAAATCATAAAGCCCACCACCAGTAATTACTCCGCCTTGCAAAGGATTTGAATTAGTCGAGATCAAAAAGTTATCTAATGAAAAATTTGCAACTAATTCTCTATTTTGATTTATTGTAAATGAATATATTGTATCTGTTGATACTTCTAAGTTATTTTCTGTCCAATTTAAAAATGAATATCCTAATGTAGGATTTGCTTCTAAATTTACTGTAGAACCAAAAAGATAATCTCCATCACCGTTAATATTACCGCCATTTATGGGATTTACAGATGATGATACTGAATAACTTTTTAGCTTAAAGTTAGCTATCAAATTTCTATTACCATTTGCTAAAAAAGTCATAAGTGAATCAGTAGTTACTTCTAAATTATTCTCTGTCCAATTTACAAATTGGTAATGTTCACTAGGAATAGCTTCCAAAGTAACATTTGTTCCATGCTGATAAATCCCATCACCAGTAATTGATCCACTGCCAATAGGGTTAACATCAGTGGTTATATTGTAAGATTTTAATTCAAAATTTGCAGATAAGTCTCGCTTTTTATCAGCAGTAAAAGATAGAACAGAATCTGTCGAAATTTCCAATCCTTTTTCTGTCCAGTTTTTAAAATTATAGCCAATATTAGGAATTGCTTCCAAAGTAACAGCTGATCCATGTTCATAATTTCCACTTCCCGTGACATTGCCGCTGTTAACAGGATTTACATCAACTGAGATATTGTAAGTCTTAAGATTAAAATTTCCATATAAAGTTCTGTTTCCGGATGATATGAAAGAATAGACTGAATCATTTGCAACCACAACATTATTTTCAGTCCAGCTTGTAAATTCATAGCCTGAATTTGGAAATGCTTCAAGAGTTACATGAGATCCAGATAGATATTCTCCACCACCGGTAATAGAACCGCCAATCCATGGATTTATAACCGTTACAATTGTATCATTTTGAGCTGATAAACTTGTAAAGGAAAGTAATAAAATTGATAAACCTATTAGTAAATTTTTTGCCTTCATTTCAATTTCTTCATTTTTTTAAAATATGTTAAAGCTCTTTATTTACATTTTTTTTGTAAAATCAGAACAAATACTTTGATAAGAAATAGAAAGGATGACTTTAAAAGTTGATATGAATCACATTTAGACTATTTGAAATATAAATTTTTATTGAAAAAGATATGGTCTCCAATTTTCATCAATTCGGCTAACTGAGTTTAGAATAAACATAATATAGTTAGGTTTGTGCGGTTTTATTTTTAAATTCATATTAGCTTCTTCTGGAGTTCTATTACCTTTTTTATTATTGCAAGGTAAACAAGCTGTTACAAGATTTTCCCAAGTATCTTTACCACCTTTTGCTTTAGGTTTAACATGATCTATTGTAAATGCAAGATCACCTCTGCCGCAATATGCACACTTATGGTTATCTCTTCTTAAAATATTTTTACGGGTTAGGTTTATATTATTATAGGGAACTCGAATGTAAGACTTTAATCTAATTACACTTGGCCAAGCAAATGATTTGCTGGAACTTCTAATCACTAATTTGGGATTTTCATTTACTAATTCTGCTTTTCTCAAATACATTAAGATTAAAGCTTTTTTAGTTGTGCATAAGGTCAGGGGCTCAAAACTTTGATTGAGAAGAAGTACTTTTGCATTTAATGCACCATTATTTGAATATTTTTGTTCGAAACTAACTCCTTAATGTTTTTCTTTTGCTATTACTCCCCCTGCAAGTAAATAGCCTTGTTCATCATATAGTGCTAAAGATTGACCGGGTGTTATAGCTCTTTTTGGTTCAACAAACTCTAATATAATTTTCTGCTCATCTGCAAATTTTACTTTTGCCAATGAACCTCTATCAGAGTACCTAATTTTTGCTATAACAGTATCATCAATATTCAAAGAATTTACACTAATATAATTTATATCTCTTGCAATTACATCTTTTGAAAAAAGTTCAGTATCATCACCTAATTCGACAATGTTATTTTCTTTGTCAATATTTTTTACATAAACTGGTTTACCTAATGCTACGCCCAATCCTTTTCTTTGGCCGATAGTATAAAATGGAATTCCCCTATGTTTGCCAATTGTTTCATTGTTATAAACCAAGTTTCCTTCTTCAACTTCTGATATTTTTTCAGGAACTCTTTCTCTTAAAAATCTTTCATAATTATTATCTGCAACAAAACAAATCTCTTGGCTATCAGGTTTATTAGCAGTTTTAATTTCTAATTTTTCAGCTATTTCTCGAACTTCGGGCTTAGTATATTTACCAAGTGGTAAAAGTGTTCTGCTTAAACTTTTTTGCGTCAATCCCCAAAGAGCATAAGTTTGATCTTTTTTTGAATCAGCAGAATTCTTAAGAAGGTATCGTTTACTATTTTGGTTAAATTCAATATTTGCATAATGACCGGTTGCCACATAATATGCATCTAATGAATCTGCCTTTAATAAAAGTTCCTCCCATTTTATTTTTCTATTACAGATAACACAAGGATTTGGCGTACGTCCATCCAAATATTCATCCACAAAATCTGTAATTACAGCATCTTCAAATGCCTTAGTAAAATCAACAGTATAATGAGGGAAATCAAACTTAGTTGCAATACTTTTTGCATCAAATATTGCATCTAATGAACAACAACCGGATTCATGTTTGGGAGCACCTCCTACTTCCATAAATCCCCATGTTTTCATGGTAATTCCAATAACTTCGTAACCTTCTTGCTTAAGCAATGCAGCGGCAACTGATGAATCAACACCTCCGCTCATTGCAACTATAACTCTATTTTTATTCAAAACTTCTTCTTTCTTTTTTAATTTGGAAATATAATTAAATAGTGGGTGTTTTTCTATTCATAAAGAAATCCAACTTTTTTGATATGCATAAAAAAAAGAATAATTATTAATTTTCCATAAAATTGCGTTGAATGGGAGGTTTAACATATATTAATAAATCCGTTTTACCTTCTAAAAGTTTTTCCGGATAAAATATTTCCTCTAATTTATCAAAATAACCAATTCTTACATTGACATATCCAGTATGAAAAATTTCAATATCTTTTGAAAATAAATAAATTGAATCGGAAGTAAAAAGCTCTTCTTCTTCATTAAAAATTTCAAGTTGATTAGTATCATTAAAATCTATTCTTATGCCGAATAAATCAAAATAATTATCCTGCCTCAATTTTATATTGAACTCTAAAGCATAAACATCTATTATATTTGAATATTCATCATAATAAGAGAATGCATAGTTTATATTTCCGTTTAAAAATCTTAATGGAAAATTTGGATATACATCTTGTAAACTTAGTTTTTGCGTAATGTTTGCTATACATTCGCCTTGTTCGAATACATTTTGAGGATAAGCTTCAAAACATTCTGATAAAAATATTTCATTTTCAACTTTTGTCTCTTTATTGGTATTTCTTTCAATTTTATTCACTTGTCTTAAATTTTCATTTTTAACAATATTTTGTCTGTTTTTAACGTGAGTTTCTGAAATTATTTCTCTTATTTCCGTAATTTCTTCATTACTAACTATTTTGTTTGTACTCTTTCTTTGTTCACCATTTTTATTTAGAAGTGTATTTCTTTGGGCATAAATAAATACTGCCGGCAATAGAAAAAAGATAAAGAATTTCGATTTTTCCAATGTGATACTCTCGATATTAACAGTATTAATCTAAAATTATGCCTAAATATTTTTTAGAAATGTTTTAAATAATTAAAAAAATGAAAGGTTTTGAATAAGATATGTCCAATAAATTATACGATAGTGTATTGGAATTTAAAATATATATTCAAAATATGTGATTTTAATTAATTTGATTAGTTAGCGCTTTCATCCAAAAATGGCATTTACAAATTCTTTTTCATCAAAAGTTTGCAAGTCATCAATACTTTCTCCAACACCAATATAGCGGACAGGAATTTTCTGTTCGGCAGTTATTTGAAATATAATTCCACCTTTTGCAGTTCCATCTAATTTGGTAACAATTAATCCGGTTAATTCTGTAACCTTAGAAAATTCTCTAGCTTGTATTAAACCATTTTGACCTGTATTTCCATCAATTACAAGAAAAGTATCATTGGGAGCATAATCAAGAACTTTGGCTAAAACTCTTTTTATTTTTTTAAGTTCTTCCATTAAATTAGTTTTTGTATGAAGTCTGCCGGCCGTATCAATTATTACAACATCTGCATTTTTCTTTTTGGCAACAGTTAATGTATCAAATGCAACAGCTGATGGATCAGCACCGTGCTCCCGTTGAATAACTTCCACACCGGCCCGTTTTGCCCAAATTTCTAATTGCTCGTTTGCAGCAGCTCTAAATGTATCAGCTGAACCAATAACTACTTCTAATCCGGCTTTTTTATAGTTGTGTGCTAGTTTTCCAATTGTTGTTGTTTTACCGGCTCCATTTACACCAACAACTAAAATTACATATGGTTTATACTTTTCAAAATTGGAATATTCAGTCAATCCATTGTTGTTTAATTCAAGATTTCTGATAAGCTCGCTTTTAATAACGTTGAGAACATTTTCAGAAGTTCTATCTTTATCACTTTTTAATGATTTTCTTGTTGCATCAATTATTTTTTCTGAAGTTTCAATTCCAATATCACTAGTTATAAGTGTTTCTTCCAAATCATCTAAAACATTTTCATCAATTATAGCTTTACCGCTGATTGTTTCAGTAATGCTGTTTACTAATTTATTCCGTGTTTTTGATAAACCGCCTTTTAATTTCCCAAAATTTAGATTCTTAAAGAGTTTCATTATTAACCTTTTTTAATTCTTTAATTCCGCGTAAACCGTATGAAATTACGGAGGCGAAACTTAGTAATAAACTTCCATAATAAAAAACCATGTAAAATAAATTATTTTTATCCACACCAAGTGTTACAATAATTATAAAAAATCCAATTGATAGAACCGTGATTTTACCTAAATAATTTGAAGGTAAAACCACGCCTATCTTTTTACTGACAAAAATTCCACCGGTAAAAATTATTATATCACGTAGAATAATGATCCAAAAATAAATAGCAGGAATTATTTCATAATAATAAAGATACAGCACAACTAAAATGACGAGGATTTTATCAGCCAGGGGATCAATAATTTTACCTAATTCAGTTATTTCATTAAATTTTCTTGCAAAATAACCATCGGCAATATCTGTTAAGTAAGCAAAAGTATAAAGCGAAAGTAAATAATAACGTGCTCCCTCAATTGAATTTATTTTGCTAACAAAAATAAATATTGGAATAGCCAGAAGAATTCTTATAAAACTGATGAAATTTGAAACTGTATATATTTTTTTGATTTGTATTTTCATAAATCATTTTATTTAATTACTGCAAATTTACCTATTTTTTCTTGAAGTTTATTATCCGAATTATCAAGTGAAATAGCTTTATAAATGTAGACACCGCTTGATATTCTCACATTTTTTTCATCGTTTAGATCCCAATCAACACCACCATTTCCATCATTTTCGACTATTTTATTAATGAACTTTCCATCAATTGAAAAAACATAAATTTCTACTTTAGTTGTCAAATTTGCAAATGTTATAAAGGACTTTTCAGCGATATTTACAGGATTGGGATAAACATAAATATCATCTAAATTTTCTGCACTTGATGTAAGAACAATTTCACTTCCTGAATTTTGAGAAATAGGGATTTTACCTGTTTCTATCGATGAAACTAAATTTTCAATTTTTAAGACATATTCTTTACCAATCGCACCAAAAGGATTTTTAGTCAATAAAGTAACTATATCTTTGTTATTATTAAGTTTTATATGTTCAATTACATTATTAGGAGAAAAGATATAATTTATTTTATTTATTGCAGTTATACTATCTAATTTCATGTTAAATATAATAGATATAGAATTATTATTATTAATTTCAAAATTATTTATAAATAGTTTGTTATTTTCATTCTCCGAGTAAATGTATTCAAATTGAATTATAGTATCGCTTATTTCTGTATTGTAAATATCTTTCAATTCAGAAATCTCTAGATCATGTTGACCCAATTCTAAATTGGGATTAAAAGTCAATAAGATTGAGTTTTCTGATGATGATATTGCGGATGTTGGATTATATATTGAATCAATTAAAAAGTAGTTAATCGTAACATCATTTGAGTTAATTGGCTGATTAAAATTCAATAGAATTGAATTATTATTTACAGTATAGTTGGTTAATTTTCCGGGAGCATGTGCAAATACTTCAATAATTTTAGATTTATTTGACACAATTTCATTTGTATTTTGATCAAAGAATTCTATATAGTATTTATTAGTTGAATTTGATGACACTGAATCAGTAAAACTATTTTCATTTGTTGATGAATACTTTAACCAATTCTGATTTTCTGAGAGTTTATAAATGTTAACTGGATTTCCATTAGAAGTCCATTCAAAATATATAGTGAACGAATCAATTGAATAATAATCGGTAATTACAGGAGGATTTATTTTACCATCTTCAATAAATTCAATAAAGTTTATTTTATTGCCGAATGGTATTCCAATTTCAACAATACCGTTTTCATCTAAATCGCCGGAAAAAATTGACTGAGCATTTACGTCAGTTTGATAAAACAATAATTTTGGTTTTTCTGAATACTGAAAAATATAAGAATTAGGATAAGTGAATATTACTAATTCTTCTTTCGTGTCATTGTTTATATCAGCAAAATTAATTGCTCTATATTTTTTTTGAAAGCTGCTTACAAAATTATTTTCGGGAGCAAAAAACATATTTTGAAAAAGATAATCTATTTCTTGATTTGAAATATTTATTACTGTAGAATAAACTAACGGTCCGCCAAAAACATTTTCTTCAAATTCAGAAACAATACCAATATCTAATTTACCATCACCATTAAAATCCCCTTTTGCAAAAATAGAACTTGATTCAATTGGGAAAAAATGTTCAATCACTTTTTCATTTTGATATGAAGAATTGTCATTTATCTGGTAAACGAGAACTCTTCCGTAATTATCCATTACAAGAATTTCATTTTGAAAGTCAGAATCAAAATTGCCAATTAATACCTCGTTGTTCCTAAATTTTGATATTGTCTGATTCGTTGCATCGACAAAATTTTGCAGCTCTGTTTCTTTATTAAGCTCAAAATTAATTGATACTTCCCAAATAGTTAATGTTGAATCGCTGCTAAATACAATTATTTCAATTTTTCCATCATTATCAATATCTTCAGCCATTGAAGGCCAAAATTTTTGAGTACTATCCGAAAATGAATTTAGAAATTCAAAATCACCAACCTTTGATTGTGAATCAATGTAGCCATTTTTAACAAATAAATTTAGAATGTCAGTCTTACCATCGCTATTAAAATCATTTACTGATATTGGTATTCTATTTTGCAGTTCATTCACTTTATCAAACTTTGAATTTGAGAATTTATAAATACTCGCATTAGATGAGGTTTCATTTTCATTTAACAAAATAAATTTTTCATTTATTCCGGCAAAATTAACTGGATCAGAATATAATCTTCCGTTGGGCAAAGAATATTCTTTTGTGAAAAAACTAACAGACGAATTTTCAAAATAATTCTGCAGAGAAAAATAATTGCCATCGTCTAAAACTGTAGTAGATAAACCGGCTAAATTTATCACTTCAAAATAAAATTCATGGTCAATTCCACTTATAACTTCTTCGTTAGGTAATACACCAAAATGATTGGTTGAATACATATTAACTTCACTAGCAAATCCATCAAGAAATATTGATTTGAATTCATCTGCAGAATTTCTTTTTCTGTAAAACAATTTAACAGAAGTTACTTCATCCGTAATAATTGATGCATGTACGTTTTCAATATCATTTAATAATGAAGGAAAAATATTACTGTTCAATACTTTTGGAGGTGTTTTATCAACAATAAAATTGACTCTTTCTTCCAAAGAGCCTTGATCAATTTTATTTACTAAAAGCTTAATTGTATAAACCGTATCTTGAAATTTTGAAATGTCAAGATTATATATTTCTTCGTTATAAACTTGATAATTTTCCTTACCTGTACTTAATAAATTCCAGCTTTCCGGATTATAACCAATGCCATAAAACAATTGAAAACTTTGAAAATACGATGATATACATGTAATGTTAATTGGAACTTTATTTTTATCAGTCGCATATTCTTGATTGGGAAAATTAATTTTAATTTCTGAAGGACTTAGAATCTGCAGAGCTTTTTCCAAATTTAATGTTCCGGCTCCATATTTTGTATCCCAACCATTATCACCTAAATCTCTCGTGGTTGATTTCAATATTTGCTTAATTTCTTCGGATGAAAAATCTTTTATTGATTTGATGATTGAAACAGCTCCGCTCACAAATGGAGCAGATGCTGAAGTTCCGCTTACTTTTTTATATGTATTCTCTAAGCCTATAGTTAGAATTTGCGAACCAGGAGCAACTAAATCAATTGTTGATCCGTAATTTGAGTAACTAGCTAAAACTTCATTTTCTTGAATTGCACCAACACTAATAACCTGAGGAAAACTTGAAGGATAATGCGGTAAATTTGAAGAATTATTACCCGAACTGGCAATTAACGTAACCTCATTTTCGTAAGCATATTCAATAACATCTTTTAAGTATTGAGAATGAATTGCATCTCCCCAACTCATATTTATTACTTTGGCACCCATTTTTACCGCATAAATTATTGCTGATGCGGCATCGTCTTCTTCGCCGTTTCCATTTTTATCAAAGGCACGTAAATTTAATATTTTAACATTTGGATCAATACCTGCAATTCCAAAGCTGTTATGCTCAGCAGCAATTATTCCGGAAACATTTGTTCCATGTCCATGTTCATCCATGGGATCATTATCCCAGTTTGTAAAATCATCTTCTGGTTCAATCGGAAAAACATCTAACTTATTTACAAAATCCCAACCTTTATAATCATCAATAAATCCATTTTCATCATCATCAATTCCATTTTCAGATTTATCATTTCCGTTTTGATCAATACCTACTTCTCCACTATTTAGATAAATTTTATTTTCTATATCAGGATGGAGATAATCGATACCTGTATCAATTACGGCCAACAATATTTCTTGATTGTCATTTGGGATTAGATCCCAAGCCTTGGGAGCATTAATACTTTGAAGTCCCCACTGCTCTGAATAGAGTGAATCGTCTGGCAATAGATCAATTTTATAATTAGATAATTGCTGAATATATTCAATATCTGAACTCTTTGAAATACTATTAATTATTTCATTTACATTTTGATCTTTGGTAAGATGTATTTTTACAATTCTGTCAAGACTGGAATTTAATTTTCCGAATTTTTCCTTTAGAGTGACTAATTTATTTTCGTTATTGGAATTGTCCTTGACGTTGTTCTGAGTTAGATCAGATAATTTATTTTGAAGTGATAATTTATTTTGCTTAAGTGATTCTTCTGATTTATATTTAATTATTATTGTAGTCTGAGCAAAAATTTGAGAATAAAATAATATTAAAAATAAATACCTAAATCTCATATACAGACTTTTCAAAATTAGTATTTACCGCAACAGGATATTTACCGGAAAAACACGCCGTACAAAAATCATCAGGCGTATGATCAACCATTGCTTCAAGAAGTTGATCTTGCGTCATATAGTTTAATGATTCAACCCCAAGATATTTTCTCATTTCATCTAAATCACCATTAAATCTGTTGGCAATAAGTTCATCTTTAGAAGGAAAATCCATACCATAAAAGCATGGATATAAAATTGGCGGCGAGGAAATTCTTAAGTGTATTGAGCGTGCTCCTGCCTCTTTTAAAAGGTGAACTAATTGTCTTGAAGTTGTTCCTCTAACAATCGAATCATCAATTAGTACTACTTTTTTATCTTCAAGAACACCTTTTACCGTATTAAACTTAATTCTAACTCCAACTTCCCTTTTCCCTTGTCCAGGTAAAATAAAAGTTCTTCCAATATAGTGACTTCTTATTAATCCAATTTCATGTTTTGAAGGAATACCCATTTTTTGAAGCTGATTCTGATAGCCGATTGCAACAGTATTTGAGCTATCCGGAACACTAATTACAATAACTTTTTCATCAGGATTATCTGGAGTAACCGGATGGTAACTGGCTAAAACCTTTCCTAATTTTCTTCTCATTTTATCAACATTGGAACCGAATATTCTACTGTCAGGTCTTGAAAAATAAATAAACTCAAAAACACAATGTTTTTTATGAATAGGATTTTCATTTATTCGGAATGATTTTATATCTTCCAAAGATTTTGTATTATGATCAATTACCAGTAATTCACCAGGCTCAACATCTCTAATATATTCTATTTTATTTATATCAAATGCACATGTTTCTGAGGCAATTACAAAAGAACCGTTTATTTTCCCTAAAGCTAATGGTCTGAATCCATTGGGATCACGTGCGGCAATAAGTTTATCATTTGTCAAAATTACAATTGAATATGCTCCCTCAACTTTTCTTAACGCTTCTAATGCTTGATCAATTTGATTATCTAATTTACTTCTGGCAATTAAATGCGGAATTACTTCTGTATCACTTGTTGTTTGAAAAATTGCACCGTCATCAATTAACTCTTTTCTAATTTTATCTGCATTAGTTAAATTACCATTATGGGCAATGGCTAAATTTCCCATTCTATAATTGACGGTAAACGGCTGAATGTTTTTTTGAGAATCTGAAGCTCCCGTAGTAGAATATCTATTATGACCAATAGCAGAAAATCCACATAAATTTTCTTCAAATACTTTAGAATTAGAAAAAACTTCAGAAACTAAACCAATTCCTTTATGTGAATTAAATTTAACTTTTTCGTTATCGGTTTTGCAAGCAGTTATAATTCCAGAAGCCTCTTGACCTCTATGTTGCAGAGCATGTAATCCATAATAAGTGTATAGTGCTGGTTCTTTTATTCCAAAAATACCAAACACTCCGCAATGGCATTTGGGTTTATCTGATTTCAATATTTATCTCTGGTTTTTTGATTAGAAAAAGATATGTATACTCGTCGGAACGGCGGGATTTGAACCCGCGACCACTTGACCCCCAGTCAAGTACGCTACCGGACTGCGCCACGTTCCGATTGGCTTTTTAGCCTAAAAATAATTTTTTTTATCTATTTCAAATCCAAATTTACTTAATTCTAAATAGTTTTGTTATCTTTTTTTATTTTTAGCAACAATACATTTTCTAAATTATCTCATCATTTTCATTATATAGAAAATAATTCTTATATCTTTAAAATGTATTTTATTATATACAAAAAGTAATTTAAAATTACCTTAATTTCATCTTTAAGAAAAATTTTAACTGTAAACTTTCGTATAATTTTTTAGAAGACTTTGTTATTATTTTTCTTAACGTAGAATTTTTTCCATTTTTTTGCCTTTGGCCAATTCATCTACCAATTTATCCAAAAACCTAACTTGTTTAGTTAATGGATTTTCTATTTCTTCAATTCTGTATCCGCATATAACACCTTTAATTAGGTTGGCATTAGGATTTAATTTTGCTTTTTGAAAAAAAAGTTCAAAAGTTACTTTTTGATCAATAAATTTCTGAACTTTTATTTTATCATAACCAGTCAACCATTCTATCACTTTAAACAATTCTTCAATTGTCCGTCCTTTCTTTTCAATCTTTGTAATATAATGAGGGAATACTGAAGCGAGTGTCATTTTTGCAATACGCTCATTGTGTTCAGAAGTAACTTTCATTTTTATCCTTTTTTTTAATCAATTTTATTGATTTTTTTTCTTAAAAAGTCAAATACACTTTTCTAATTGTAATTTTATTTTATACAATGTTACTGATAAAGTAGGCATGATTCAATAGATTAATATCCTTCTTTTTAGTAGGAAGTCTGCAAATATTAAATGTATTTTATTTGGCAAAAGGGTTCCTTAGAAAATTAGCATTTACATACTTTATTTTAGATTTCAAAAAATTACTTAGGTTCACACAATTCGATCTTGTTTCCTTCAGCATCCATAATATGTACAAATTTCCCAAAATCGTAAAAAGCAATGCTATCAAGAATTGTAACGCCATTTTGCTCTAGTTTTTCTAAAAGTTCTTTAAGATTCTGAACAATATAATTAATCATAAATTCTTTTTGTGAAGGTTTAAAGTATTCATCTCCCTTTTTGAACGGTTTCCATTGAAGTGAATTTATTTCATCCGGATTGTCAATGTTTCTGGATTCAAAACTGGCTGAGCCCCAATCATTTATTTCAATTCCCAAATTTTTGGTATACCATTCCTTGGTAGTCTTTGGATTTTCAGAATAAAAGAATATTCCTCCTATTCCGGTAACTTTTGGTAATTTATCATTCATTTTTGTTCCTTTCTGAGTAATTGTAAAGTTATTATTTTCAACTTTATTTCTTGAACAAAAACTTAAAATCAATATTGATTAAACTGTAATTAATATAACTTTTTTCATATAACTTCCCTTTCAGTAATTTATCAATTACAATACTGTAATTATAAATATTTTTAACAAATAACGGATAGGCAAATAATTTATCCACAATCATATTTGGTTAATTAGCACAAATATTTTTAATTAATTACTTTTGCGTAAATAATTCAGTTGATCCAGAACTGTAGACAAACTGTCAAAAGGCAACTCTTTAAGTTTTGTAAGTTAGGTTGTTTTTTAAATTTGTATCCAATATTTTCCAGTGCAATTTTGGCTTCTTTTAGTTTATCTTTTTTTAACATAAAGTAATCAGTATCATATGTAGACAAAGCAATAATACTTATTTCAGCATTTTTTAAAGCATTTGATATTTCTGCAAGAATTCCAACTAATGAAAAATTAAGTTTACCAAATATTTTAATTATTGACCAATTACTATTACTTTGGACATTATCTATTAAAATATTTGATTCACAAACAATTGATAATTCTTCATTTGTTTTTCCAATCCAAAAATATTTACTATTGTAAACTTTATCCGGAATTGATTCATTAACATTAAAACGATAAAATGTAAATTCGTTTTTCAATATTTGCAAATATTTATTTCCCATATCTCGCTATCAACCAATCTAATAATTATATCATTTTAGATTTAAATAAATCTATAAAATTTTAATTTGTTCATATATTATTGGTCTATGGCACTTTGCAAGTGTTTTTGGAATTTCGCCGCTGCAGTTGCTACTAAGATAGAAATTAAAGTTGTTAGAATACTAATAGCAAGAAAACCAGCAGGATCATCTTCTTTATGATGGAATAATCTTATGTATAGTGCTGCCAACAAAATTAAAATACTTAATATAATGGCACAAAACTTTATAATTTTTAAATTCTTGATTGAGTGTAAAGAAAGCAATTTATTATTTCCATAATTTCCAAGTAATTTGTATACATTGAACAGTGTTACAAAAAAAGCGATTGATGCTGCATATCCATACAAAATGAACGGATCTAAGTAGATACTTAACAAGTCTAAATTTGCGGCTCTTCCCTCAGTTAAAGGAAATCGAATTAATATGTAAAGCGCCATTAAACCAATAAGAATAATGATTATTTGAAAAAATATTGAGTTTCGTTTAATTGTATCCATTAATTCTTTATACTTTAATTTAGTAATATGTTTATTATCTATATTTTTATTAACTGTTTGCTTGTTAAATCAATTAATAAGAATTGTTTTTATTTTCAACTTCAAACGGAAAAACTTGTTATGCAACATTATATGTACATATGTATTACTAAAATAATGAAGGTATGACATGTAAAACAAGATCAAGCGAAAAATGGGCCATAATTGCTGCGACAAGACTTAAACGCCAATAACACCATCCATAAAATATTCCTACAATACAATTCCCTAAAATAGTACCCCAAACGGTAAATGTGGTTGTGGCTCCATAAGAATTTAATTGCGGTAAATGAGCAACACCAAATAATAATGCGACAATTGTAATTGTTACCCACACAACTGATGATTGAAGACTAGACTTCTTAAAAATACGTTTGACTATCCATAATATAATTGTTAATACACCTAATCTAAACCATACCTCCTCACCTATTGCTGCTCCAATAGAAACCAGAGTTCCACCTAAGACACCTCTAAAACCATAATCGGGAAGCTCTTGAGGTAAATATGGTTTTGCAATAAATCTAATAATTAGCATTACACTTCCTAAAAATAATCCTGACAAAATGGACAATTTTGCATGTCTCATAAATATTTTCAGTGTTCCCGATTGTTTTAATAAAATTGCAGATAATAAAGGTGCTCCAAGATCAATCTTTCTGCCTAACCAAATCCCTAATACTATAAGAGGTAACGTAACCAGACTTAAATATATAATACTTTGAAAAACAACTGATTGAAAACTTTGTCCACTTATTGAAGTGCTATAATAAAGACTTCCAAGTTGCGAAATTATCACAGACATCCAAATTAAGATTGTTAGGATAAAAATGGGTTGAGAAGGAACTTTAGTTTTGTTTATTTGAAAAAAAGAATTGATGAATTTCATTGTTATCCAATCGTATTTTGAAAAAGTAATTTTTGTGATTACTTATATTTTTGTTGCCTAAGTATGATTTCTATCCAACTTATCATATTAAATATTTAAGATAACAAAATTATTCATTTTACAACTAAATCCTTTATTCTCCATACACCTAATGATTTATCACTAAAAGCACCATTTTTTTCTGTACAATTTTCATTTACAATCATAATTGGTTCTGGCAAATTGAATGGAGATTTTTCAAAGTTGATTGTACGCCAACCTCCTGTTATAATGTCGTTATATTTTTCTTCCTGATTAAATGTAGTCATCATCAAATATTTTGATTTACTTGCTTTTACATTTGATAAGGCTTTCAAAATATCTTTAGTTGAAAAATGAACCAAGCAATCCCGGCAAAATATTAAGTCAGTTTTATTTGGAATATCTTCAATTAAATTGAAATCAACAAAACTAATATTATCACTTTTATATTTTTGATTATTTTGATGAACAATTTCTTGAACTATATCACCACCTATATAGATGTTATTAGAAAGATCAATTTCTTTAAACCAATTGAAATCACCACATGGAATGTCAAAAATAGTTTTAATATTTAGTTTATTAATTACTTTTGGTATTTCACTAATAATTGTCTTTGTTTGATCTAAAGCGGAACCAAAACCAGAAACAGATTCTTCCTCTTGCCATACATTATTTACAGCAATTTCTGTAAATATTTCTTTAGCAGATTTATTTTTAAATCTACTTCCATCTGAATAATCATATAATTTTGAACGATCCAAAAATATTTTCCATTTTTTAAATTAAATAATATTTAATCGCATTTAACGGTCAAATAACAAATTGCCCAAAGAAAAAATTCGGAGATTTGTTAGTTATTTTACTTCTTTATCTAACTCAAAATTATTTAAAATTTCAATTCTTGCTACTAAACTTTTCAAATCAATCATCTTCCCAAATTCAATCGGTCTTTCAGAAATTGCGATTACTCTTCTTGCGTAATTTTTTTCATACTCATTTGAATTTTCATTTTCTAATGTTTGCTTATGTACATTGACTGAGTCTCCAAGGTAATCATTATAGTGTGTTCGTTTTGCTCCAATAAGCATTCCTTCAATCCAAATACATTCATTAGATTTTATTCTTTCTTCGTCACTAATTAATGTATATAAACATGAGATTAATTTTTCAGGTGTATTCGTTTTTACAATAAAATTAGAATACGCTTCTGTAAAATATTCTCTAGAAAAAAGTAAAAAAACTAATAATATTGGATAAATATATACATTCTCAGGAGTTGAAAGAATTACAAGATTTAAGCGCACAAATAATTGTTCTACATCTCTTAATGACATAACATATTTTGAAGCTAGAAACTTAAGTACATCTAATAAGTAATCTCTATCTTCTTTAAAAGCACTATATTTTTTTCGTTTTTCAAAAAAATTCTCAAACCTAAACCAATCGTAATTATAATTAATAAAACCATCTAAATTTGGTTTTACTAAGGAATATTCAATATCAATAAACCTTTTTAAGTATCCTTTAGATTCAAACTCATGTCCATATAACGATTTTACACTATGTGAAAGTTGTTCTTTATCCAAACTTAATATAAAAACAAGACCTTCAATATCAAGTAAGTGCTTAATTCGTTCAAGTAACTCAATTGAGTAAGTTGGTCGACATCTGTCAAGTTCATCAACAAAAATAAAAAGCTTACTTTTGGTTCCATCATTATTTGTTAGTACTTTTTTAATAGTCTCTTTAAATACAATAATGGAGTCTTTTTCTTTCAAATAATTATTTATTAGATCTTTTGAAAAACTTTCCATTAGTTTGGCAGATTCTTCTTCAAGGATTTTTTCTGAATCAATTATGCCAGCAGTAGCAACTTTTATATTGCAGGAATTCCTTTTTTAACAATATGGCTTCCAGCCTTTTTAGCTTTTTTCCATGCTTTGTGCTTAGATTCGTTATTGCCAAATAAACTCTCTAATTCATCGTTCATTTCCCCAAGAAATGCAAGCAATGGATCAATTGCAAAATCTGTTTCCCAAGCACTAAAGTATATTGAATTACACTCATGATTCTTCAGATTCGCATGTAACATTTTAACAAAAGTAGTTTTTCCTGTGCCCCATTAAGAGTTTATTGATAAAACAATTGAAGAAGAAATATTGGTCAAAAGTAATGAAAGATTTTCTATTTCTGTTTTTCGTTCGAGTTTATCATTAAGAAATGGATTAGATTCCGGGATATCAATATTTTTAAATTTAAATTCCATTTATCTTCATGAAAGCTAAATAAATATTATTTATCAATTTAATATTTTTAGAAATTAATTAAACATTATGGTTTTAATTTAAACTATAGTTACAGCATTTTGATCGAGGTTAGTAAGAAATTTATTTATAACTGATTTTTGAAAAATAGTCATGTTCTAAAATTCAAATATGTTATATAAAACTATAAAATAATATACATATAAAAATAAGTATTAAAAGAATAGTTATAATTTAAATTGAAAAGTAAGACAAGTGTTAGCACAACTTAAACTATTTTAATAAAATCAACTTTTTCGTTTTTGTAATGCTGCTTGTTTCCAGTCGACAAAAGTAGATACCGCTTGACAAATTATTGCCGTCAAAATTAATCTCGAATGTTCCAGCACTTATTTTTTTATCAAATGGAATTGATACTACTTCCCCTAATATATCAATAATTTTAATTGTTGCATGCTCTGTATTTGAAACACTAAATTTTATAGTTGTCGTCGGATTAAACGGATTTGGGTAATTCTGATATAAAATAGTATTTTCAGGAATATTTGATTTATCCTCTTCGGTATCAGTTATGTAACTTTGAGGAAATAGAAGTTCAATTCCATTTCCAGTGTTAAGATTTCTTGAGTATTGCTTATCAATTGGATTATTCCAATGTTCACAAACGCCAAGGCTTCCAATACTTGTTCCATCTTTTTCCGGATCATATTTAAAATCTGCCGGCCAATAAGTGGAGTCAGCCGCTTGATTTAAATAATCATCTGCTCCCAGCATTTGAGGATAATCTCCATAAAATGGAGTGCGGTCAGCAGTAAATTCTGCTTTTAAAAAATCGAAGCAAACTGATTCAATAGCAACTTGGTCTTGTGACATAAATATTGATGAAGTCCAATCTCCATTAAACGGAGCAGACTGAAATTTTCGTGGAGGATCATTTGCTTCAGAACCTGCCCATAAACCATCAACTAAAAATAAAACTGTATTTCCGCCTAAATATTTACTTCCCATTAAATCTACTTGAACTCTGTAAAGTCCATATCCAGTCCGCATCGGATTGTTATCTTCTTCATTTGGTGCAACTAATCCTCCATGCAAATGAGCGGCATTACCATATAAATTTGAACCGAAATGTATTTTTGCATTTAAAGTCACTCCACCTCTTGCATGAGCTTTTAATGCAGGAATAACAATCATATAATTAGCTTGAGTTATTACAGTTGGGAAATAATCAGAATAATAAGGATCTCCGGTTGTACCGTTTGTCTTTAATATTGATCCACGATCTGAATAATAAATAGACGGTTGAATAGGTTTTACCGGTGCGGTTCTGCCTAATCTTGCATCAGTGTCAATATATATAACATTTGGAAATTCATTATGCCACATTTCATACACATGTTTATACATATGTTTCATGGGATCACCGACTGAAATATTTTCTTCTTTTATTCCAAATTCATTAACAAGCTGCCTTAATATTGCTAGAACAACTTGAGGAGATGTTTCTGCCATTCCATACCGCTTTTGATCCAATATTTCATAGGTATCTTTATTATAGGTAGAACTGCTTGCACTTACCTGGTTCACTCTAATAAATATCTTTTCTCCATCTTTGTAGCTGACATTACCCTTTTCATGATTGTTATTAAAGTATTTAAATAAGTTGTCCCATGAATCTTTTATCGTATTTTCACCAGTTAGTTTTAGAACTGCATTTGTTACCATTGAATCGATAATATTCATATTTGTATTTTTGTCCATGAACCAGCCATCGCCAAATTCATTAGAGCAATTTTCATTTGTTGCATCCGGATTCCATTCCCAAACTACTCGTCCAGGAAAAATTCCCTTTGCTTCTCCAATTGGATTATTTGGTCCAAGTAAATAATTTGAATTTGCATATACGGGAATTGAATTGGTCGTTGTTGTATAAATTCCGGCCAATAAAGCAGCAAGAAAAAATAAACCCGCAGCTATGTATTTTGCATCAGCTAATTTACTTTTATACTTTCTGTAAGCAAAAATTGTAGTTGTTAATCCTAAAAAATATGTTATAAAACCTGACATAAATGGGTATGCTGCTTTCATACATGGATAATAAGCTCTGCTGGGTTTAGGTATTACTCTTACTAAAAACCAAATAGTTGAAAGTAATCCAATAAGAATAAAAATTAACTTTGATGGAACTCTTTTAACAGACAATATATTATTAAGATTAGATATGAATTTGGGTAAATTTTTATGGAAACGATTATTTAATGGTGACATGCAAAATCTCCATAAAATTAATGACTGCTTATAACTTAAATTTTATCAAATGAAAAAAACTATTTGAATTCAATCTGTCAGTATATTGCCATGTTTTTGGTACAATAATAATACCTAATTTACAAACAATATCATAAAAGTAACAATTGGGTCTTCAATAAATAAGAATTATCACTGCATTTATATTTAACCAAAGGTAATGATAATGATTATTTAATACTTTAGCGGATTTGAAAAATATTTCTATAAGAAATAAATAATTGAAGATAAGATCTTGAAGAATCATTTGAAGAATTATTTGAAGAATTATTACTTAATGCTTGCTCCCAATGTTAAATAAAAACACTTATTGTATGATTTTGTTTGATCTAGCTTTATTATATACTTTTGGATTATAAGTTAGATTCTTATGAATTTGTGTGGTGTAACTTAAACTCAAGTCAAATAATTTACAAAACTAATCATATTTTGAGCTTGTCCGGCTCAATTAGGAAAATTATATCTTCGAACGTAAATCGACTAAAAAATTTCTTAATTCTTCAAGATCTTTTTTAATATCACGATTTTCTTGCGTTTCAATTATTTGATTAGAGCTGCCGTTATTTTTTGAATTATTTTCTGAAATGTTTTTTAATTCTGTTGGATCACCTAAAATCTTTTTTGCTCCCTCAATTGTATATTTTTCTTCACGGAGCAATTTTTTAATCAACAAAATCATTTTAATATCTTTATTAGTATAGATTCTGTTGCCAGCACGATTTTTAGAAGGTTTTAACTGCTCAAATTCAGTTTCCCAATATCTTAATATATATTGTTCTAGATCGGTCAGTTTACTTACTTCAGAAATTGAATAATATAACTTTTTTAATCCGAAATCTTTCATATTATACCTTCATTTATGCTTTAGCTAAAATATATAAAGTGTTTTGAAATATCAAGTTTAGAGTATAATTTAATTTTTTAGTTGAAACAATCTATCTATTTATAAATTTAACTTATCTACAAATAATAAAGCAATTGATTTATGCTAAAATTATTTGTTAAAAATTTATTCATTTTTCTGTATTATCGACAAAAAAAATCAGTATGTAAATTTGGCATACAATATTTTTTTTGCATGAATATTTATTCAAATTTGTGAATATGGGTAATTTGTATCTAAAAATAGGACTATTCCTATCGGAGCACGTATTTGTTTTGTAAGGTTAAGTTTAACTGAGGACTTTTACTGAAGTTTTTGTAATAAATAAATTGCTGCTAAATAACCGTTTTCTTTAAATCCGGAAATATAACCATTTACGCTTTTAGTGGTAAGCATAACTTGTCTGAAATCTTCTCTATTAGATAAATGAGAAAGGTGTACTTCTATTTTTGGAATTTCAATTATTTCGAGAGCATCTTTAATTGCTATAGATGTATGAGTGTATCCGCCTGCGTTAATTATTAATCCATCAAAATTATCTTGCGAATTCTGAATTTTTGAAACAATCTCCCCTTCAATATTACTTTGGTAAAACTCAAACTCATGCTCCGGATATTCACTTAAAATATTATTTTGAAGATCATCTAAACTAAAACTGCCATATTTCTCAGGATCTCTTTTCCCTAACATATTTAAATTTGGTCCATTAATAATTAGAATTTTCATTTCGTCTCGTCCATTTCTTCAATAATTTCTCTCAATTTAGGAGGAAGATAAATTTCATCAACTCCTAATTCCTTGAGAGCTGCAGTTAAAGTTATAACTTTTCGTTGCGTAGTTGAAAGTCTATTAATTACAATAATTTTACTATCCTTTACTAAGCAATATCCACCTTTGAAATCTCCCCTTTCAAATCTTACTTTTGCACCCATTTGAGTTGCAATCGACTTAAGGTCATCCAAAATTGTCTCAAATTCTTTTTCTTTAATTTTCATTATAATTGTATATGAAATTTTAATTACTAAAATAACATTTTTTTTTAAACTTCAGAGAATATAATGAATATTGCTTCAATTGATATTGGTTCAAATACGGTACTTTTACTTATTGCTAAAATTGAGAAATCTCAGCTTGTTCCAATTATAAATAGATATGAAAGCCCTCGATTAGGTAAAGATTTACACATTGGAGGAAATATCCAAACAAACAGAATTGAGAATTTGTACGATATTTTAAGAAGTTACAATAAAGAAATTATAGCACATAATTGTGAAAATATTATTGTTACGGCAACTAATGCAATGAGAATTGCGGCTAATTCGCAAGAAATTATAAAAAATATTAAGAATGATATTGGGCTTGATGTTCAAATAATTAGTGGAAACGAAGAAGCAAAATTATCTTATTTGGGAGCATCGTCTAGCATTCCTAATTTGAATGAAAAAGTCGTAATTGATATTGGCGGTGGAAGTACAGAAATTATTTATGGTAATTCAAAAGAAATAATATTTAAAAAAAGTTTTCAAACCGGTGTTGTAAGTTTAACTGAAAAATTTTTAAATAATTTTCCTTATTCTCACATAGCTTTGAAAAATACTGACGATTATTTACATAATTTATTTTTTGAAATTAAAGAACATATTCCATTGGAATTGCCCATAATAGCTGTTGCAGGAACTCCGACTACTCTATCATGCATCAAACAGGATCTTAAAGATTATGTTGAAGAAAAGGTCGAAGGTTCGCAATTGGAGAAAAAGGATCTTATTTCATTAAAAGAAATGCTGATAAAATTTAATGGAAGTGAAATAAAGAAGAAATTTGGACCAGTAGTTTACGGTAGAGAGGATGTTTTGTTTTCTGGATTATTAATTCTTATGAATATTATGGAATTGACAAATTCACCTATAATTAATGTTAGTGGCAGAGGTCTAAGATATGGTAATATAATAAATTATATAAATGAATTAAAGTAATATAAATGGTATAAATATTATTTGTGAAATAATTATTAGACATAGTAAAATAAGAAAAGTAAAGCTTAACATTATCGATTTTGATTGAATTTTAAAAGCAGTATAAAGTAAATAAACACTCCAAGATAACATCAAAAATTCCAAGACAAACAAAACATAAGCTAAATTTGGTTTTATAAGTAAAGGTGATGGATTAGAAATAAACCAATGTTTACCAAATATTCCATATTCAACAGGAGCCAGAATTATTAAAGAAAGAACTATTGGAATAAATGAATACAAAATAATTGATAAATTATCCTTAAATCTTGTTTTTGTTATTCTATTAAATATTATTGATAATATTTTGGTATATAGAAGTATGGATACTGTATAAATTGCTAATAAAATTAATAAATTGTATAAGAAGTATTTGGTGTGAGGAATAAGTAATCCAAATGCTGATTGAACTGATGCGGCAGTAATAAAAGTTTTAACAGATACTAATGCTAAGATAAAAACAATAAAGTTTTTGTGTTCCGCATAAATAATATTTTTTAATGTTTCTTTTGGATTTTCAAATAATCCCCAAATGGTCTTCCATAAATCTATGTTAACAACTGCTGCCCTAACATAATGTTTACAATTAGAACAGATTTTTTCATATAGTGGATTATTAGTCCCGCAATTCGAACAAATATTTAATTCGTTTTCTTTCATAATCCAATTTTTATTCTCAGTTCAGGTTCCTGAGTATAATTATTAAATCCAACATCAAAATCAAATAAGTGAGCATCAACATAAGCGTCTATTAAATTTAAGAAGTATGTTAATCCTAAATAGACAGCAAATAAATCTCTATCGTCTCTATAATTATCCCGCCAAAATTTGTAAGTGCTATTACCATTTGACGTTTCTAATAAGCTTTCGTTGTATAAATCTTTGTAAATTTTATAATTATCATTTCTATCAATCCAAGCATAAATAAACCAAGCTGAAACACCCCAAATTATAGGTATTTTCCAATATGATTCATTATAAAATTGACCCCAACCCGGTAAGACTGCACTACGGAGCATGGCACCCATTGGTGATTTTTGCATAACAAATCCGGAATCGCTTAATGATTGGTTTGCAGAAACAGTATCAATTTGCTGAGAATAAGCTATTAAATTTGTTATAAGTAGTATAAATAATACAGTTTTAATTTGCTTTTTCAATAATATCAAATAATTCAAAAAGTCTTTCCAATTCGTCATTTGAATAAAATTCAATTGAAATTTGTCCTGATCCATCTTTTCTCTGATTGCAAATAACCTTGGTTCCAAAAATATTTCTCAACTTATTTTCAATATCTCTTTGAGATATAAGATCTTGACTTTGACCAGGGATTTTCACGACATGGGTCGTTTTCTTGCCGTCAATAATATGTTTTACTAATTTTTCTACTTTTCTAACTGATAAACCATCTTTTCTAATTTTATTAAGTAACTGAAGTTGAATATTTTCATCATAAATATTAATTATTGCGCGGGCATGACCGGCAGATATTTCATCTTTAATAATACTCTGTTGTATTTCGTTTGGTAATTTTAAAAGTCTGAGAGAATTTGTTATAGTTGTTCTGTCTTTGCCAACTCTTTCAGAAACTTGCTCCTGAGAAAGATTACATTCCTCAATTAATCTTTTATAAGCTTGTGCAATTTCAATAGGATTTAATTTATCACGTTGAATATTTTCAATTAGAGCAAGAGCAACCATTGCTTCTTTGGTTTCAACGTTTATAATATATGCAGGTATTGTTTGGTAACCAATATCTTTACAAGCTCTTAATCTTCTTTCACCGGATATTAATTCATAATTCCCGTTTTTCCCTCTTCTTACGGTTATTGGCTGAATTAATCCGTTTTGTAAAATTGATTTTTTTAATTCATCTAGACTTTTGGGATCAAATTCAACTCTTGGCTGAAACGGATTTGGAACAATATTATTTACATCTATTTTAAATAGCATATCTTCCGATGTGCCATCATCAACTTTAAGATTAGGATTAGTAATCTCAATTGGTTTATCTAGATCTTGTTTTGTTGTTGGATTAATTAGAGCTTCTAGTCCTCTACCTAATCCAGGACGATTTTTAGTCATATAATAAATCTCATTTAATTATGGTTGCTTCTTCCAATAACTTCAGAAGCAAGTGATATATAATTTTTTGCTCCAGTAGAAATCGCATCATAAAGAATTACCGGCTTTGCATGACTTGGAGCTTCAGAAATTCTTACATTCCTATGGATAATTGTGTGAAAAACTTTATCGCCAAAATATTTTTTAACTTCTTCAACTACTTGATTTGACAAATTAAGTCTTGCATCGTACATGGTTAATAATACACCATTAATTGCTAATGATGGATTTAATTGTTTTCTAACAATATTTATTGTATTTAATAATTGGCCTAATCCCTCTAAAGCAAAATATTCGCATTGAACAGGAATTATAACTGAATCTGAAGCTGTCAGAGCATTAAGGGTTAAAAGGCTTAATGAAGGCGGACAATCAATTATAATATAATCGTAATCATCCTTATTTGCCTCTAAAGCTTCTTTTAATAATTTTTCTCTATTTGGAAATGAAACAACTTCAACTTCAGCTCCAACAAGATCAATAGTTGATGGAAGTATATCTAAATTTGGCATATAGGTATTTATTATGCAATCAGAGATATTTTCAGTACTGATCAACACATCATAAACTGTTTTTTCACTTTCATAAATTCCAAGCCCATGAGTAGAATTTGCTTGTGGATCAATATCAATCAATAAGGTTTTATATTCAGCTGCAGCAATAGACGCAGATAAATTTATTGCGGTTGATGTTTTACCCACTCCACCTTTTTGATTGGCAATTGCAATAATGTTTCCCATAATTACCTAAAATATTACAAAATATTTGTTGAATAAATTAAGAATTAAATTAAATTTCTATTTCTGCTCCAAAATCCATTACAATACATTCTTTTCCAATATTATCAACTTTCTGCTTAAATTCATTTGGATCAGCTTGTATAGGAGGCCAAGTACTATAATGAATTGGAATTGCAACTTTGGGATTTACGAATTCTACAGCTTTAACTGCATCATCAATTCCCATTGTAAAATTATCACCTATCGGCAAAAGCATATAATCAATATTATTTAGTTCTCCAATTAATTTCATATCTAAAAATAGACCGGTATCTCCAGTGTGATAAATTATTTTACCTTCAATTGTTAACAAAACACCAGCCGGTTCTCCGGCATATTGTCCATCCGGAGTTTGTGAACCATGGTGAGCAATTGTAAATTTTATTTTTCCAAAATCAAAATTATATGCTCCTCCAATATGCATATTATGTGCAGTATAACCATTTGAAGCGCAATAATTTGCAAGTTCATTTACACATATAAAAATTGGTTCAGTTCTGTCTGCAATTTTAAATGCATCTCCAATATGATCACCGTGTGCATGAGTTAGAACAATGTAATCTACTCTTTTAATTTCATTCGATTTTACAGGTGATGTTGGATTATCATCTAAAAATGGATCAATTAAAATTACTTTGCCTGAATTAGTTGTAATTTGGCAAGCTGAATGTGAAAAATAACGTAATTTCATATTTTCACCTTAATTTTATTGAGAATAAAAATATAATAATATTTTAGTTTATTATGAACGGATTATTACGTACAAAATACACTGATTGGATTAATGAAAACTAAACTTTAAATAATACTTTCAAAAATCCGGTAATTGCAGGTATTGCTTTCATCTTGCTGTTATCAGCTCCGTAAATAGTCGGTATTTCTAAAAATCCAATTGAATTTTTATTCTTTGCCATTTTAACTATCATTTCACTTTCAGCTTCAAATCCGCTAAAGTCAGGCAATATTTTATTCAATATTTCCGTTTTAAAGATTCTAAAACCACTTTGGCTATCTAAAATTTTTATTCCGGTTTTTAGGCTTAATAATTTTGAAGTCAAATAATTACTCATCTTTCTATGAATCGGCATTCTTTTATTGCTTTTTTTTCTGTTGCCGATAACACAATCAAATTCTGATATTTTTTCAATAAATCTTGGAATAAATTTGGGATCATGCTGCAAATCTGCATCTAAGGTAATTGTATAAGTTGAGTTCAGCTTAATACTCTGTTCAAATCCTAATTTTAATGTTGAACCTTTTCCTAAATTATGGGAATGATTTAGAAGAATAATTTTTTCGCTTAGTGGAATTTCATTTTCCCAACTATCATTTGAGCCATCATTTACAAGTATAAGCTTATCAACAAATGGAATGGTTTCAATAATAATTTTATTAAGAGTCGAACTTTCATTGAAAAAAGGAATGACTGCACATATTTTATTTTTGTTTTCTAAATAAGTCAATAAAATTCTTTATTCCTTTGTCTTTTGAGCTGATAATACTTTTTGTAAGTAGTTTTCGTAAATTTTCTTTGGATAATCCGCTGGTAAGTTTACCTTTTTCTGCAATAGAAATGCTTCCGGTCTCTTCCGATACAATTATACTAATAACATCTGCAACTTCTGTAATTCCAATTCCTGCTCTATGTCGCATTCCCAAATCTCTGCCATCTATTGAAGTTTTATCAGTTAATGGCAAAGTACAACGTGCCGCTTCTATATTATTATTGTTTATAATTACTGCTCCGTCATGCAAAGGACTTCTTGGAAAAAAAATTGACCTGAGCATATTTTTACTCAGTTTTGAATTTAATACTTCACCACTTTCAATCACACTTCTTAGTCCGGTAGATTTTAAGTATACCATTAATGCGCCATGCTGATGCTGAGCTAACTCAAATGCGGCATCTGTTAAAATATCAGCAACAGATTTTTCATCACTTTTAACAAAAACATTAAAGAGTGGATTTTTACCTAAAATTACTAACAGTCTTCTAATTTCCGGTTGAAAAAGAATAATAAATGCAATTACCCAAGTTTCTCTTATTAATAAAAGCAGCCAGCCAACTGCTCTTAAACTAGCAGCTTCAGCTACTAATGAAAGAGCTAAAATTATTACTAATCCAATGAAAATTTGAGCTGCAATTGTTCCTTTAATTATTGTATATAATTTGTAAAAAATTAAAGAAACTAACACAATATCTATTAAATCAAGAAATGTAAAAGGTAAAAATCCTATTTTGAAAATTTCAAACATTAGTTTCTATTTAAGTTCGAGAATATTTTTTTTATTTCAACTGCATTTTTAACATTGTGAGTTCTAATAATTTTTGCACCATTACAACAAGCAATAGTTTCAGATATAACCGATGCATTTTCTCTTTCACTAACTTCTAAATTTAAAGATTTTCCCAAAAATGATTTCTTTGATACACCAACTAAAATTGGATAATTAAATTTATTAAAGTCTTTCAATCGAATTAAAATTTCATAATTATCTTCAACTCTTTTTCCAAATCCAATACCCGGATCTAAGATTATTTTGTTTACATTATTTTCTCTAGCATTTTCAATTCGCTTTTCAAAATAAGAACTTATTTCAGAAATTACATTATTATAATGCGGATTTTGCTGCATATTTTTTGGTTCACCTTTAATATGCATTATTACAATGGGCACATTGTATTTTGAAGCAACATTAAACATATTATTATCAAATTGTCCACCGCTAATATCATTTATAATGTTTGCTCCCATTTTTAATGATTCTTCAACAACTTTAGATTTTGTAGAATCAATAGAAATTGTAACTTCTTGTTTTTCATTTTTTAAAGTTTGAATTACAGACAATACTCTATCAATTTCTTCATTTTCACTAACTTTTTCAGCTCCAGGTCTTGTTGATTCGCCACCAATATCAATTATATCCGCACCATCATTTAATAATTTTAAGGAATGTTCAACAGCTTTAGTGTGAGAATAATATTTACCTCCGTCAGAGAATGAGTCTGGAGTGACATTTACAATTCCCATTATTAATGGAACGTTTGTAGAAATTATTTTACTGTAAATGTCGTTCAATCTAAAAGTTAGTCAAGTTTTGTATATCTAATTTCACCATTCATAATTGTCATTTCTACATCAAAGTCTCTATTTAAAACAACAAAATCTGCTGGTTTTCCACTAGAAAGAATTCCTTTATCCAGCTTAATAACTTTTGCTGGATTAACAGTAGCCATTCGGGTAGCATCAGTCAACTTTGCTCCCGTAGTTTCCAAAATATTCTTTATAGCTCTATTTAAAGTTAACGTGCTCCCGGCAATTGTACCATCTTCCATTACGGCTTTATTTCCAGACAATGTCACTTTCTGATCAGAAAATTGTGTTGCTTCACCTTCGTGCATACCGCCAACTCTAATTGAATCAGTTATTAAAACTATACCTTTAGGTGTCTTTGATTTCATCAGAAATTCCATTGTCGCTGGATGAACGTGATAAGTATCTGCAATCAATTGAATCTTTAATTCATCTCTTAGTAAAGCGGCAGTTGCTACACCCGGATTTCTATGTTGCATTGGTTTCATTGCATTAAACATATGTGTTACATGCGCTGCACCGTTATCAATTGCCAAATCAACAATTTCATAACTTGCAGTAGAGTGACCAATTGAACAAACTACGCCGTGAAATGACGCTTCCCTTATTACATCCAATGCTCCATCAAGTTCTGGTGATATTGTCATCATCTTCATTGTTTTTTCAGATGCTTTCCACATTTCCTTAAATGAAGCAATACTTGGTTTCCAAAGGTAATTAGCATTCATAGCACCTTTTAATTCAGGATTTAAATACGGTCCTTCCATATGAATACCAACAATATTGGAGTCGGGATTAGACTTAATATAACGACCGACACGTTGTAAATCATCCAATAAAGCTTGTTTTGGTTTTGCGTGTAAACTAGCTAAGAGTGATGTTGATCCTTGTTTGAGAAAATAATTACTTATTTTTTCAATGCTTTCAATTGATTCATCAGAAAATCCATAACCACCGGCACCGCCATGAACCAGCAAATCAATAAATCCAGGGACAATATATTTATCTTTTAATTCAAATATTTTTTGTGCTCCTGAATAATCATTTTTACTTTCAGGACCAACATGGTAAATTCTTTCTTTTTTAGTTGTTAGTACACCTTTCTTAACTATTCTAAATGGTGTAACAATATCGGCACCGACAAATGCTAAATCTAGATTCATAATTTTATATAATTAAATTTTTAAGTTTAGTGGTAGTTTCTGTTATATTTTCATTTTTGAAAACTGCAGTTCCAGCTACAATTATATCACATCCTGCATTTTTAATTTCAACAATATTTTCGGCATTTACACCGCCGTCTAGTTCTATTTGAAAATTGTAATCTTTTTCAGTTTTTAATTGCTTAAGCGATCTTACTTTTTCTAAAGTATAATCTAAAAATTTTTGACCGCCAAAACCAGGATTTACAGACATAACTAAAATTAAATCAGTTAAATGCAGTATAGGAAATAACGATTCAATTGGAGTTGAAGGATTTATTGATACTCCTGCTTTTGCTCCATTTTCTTTTATTAAATTAATAATCCTGTCTAAATGAATTACTTCTTCCTGGTGAACTGTAATATAATCAGCACCTGAGTTAATAAAATCTTTTATTATATTCTGGGGTTGTTCAATCATTAAATGAACATCAATTGGCAGTTTGGTTAACTTATTTACAGTAGCAACAATTTTAGGTCCGAAAGTAATATTGGGGACAAATTTTCCATCCATAATATCACAATGAATTATATCTGCATTGCCTAATTCTACTGCTCTAATTTGTTGTGCAAGATTAGAAAAATCTGCTGCAAGAATGGATGGGGCTAATAAACTCATATTAATTTTGATTTTTTGTAATAAATAAATCTACAGTTTCACCTGTATTTATAAGACTATTTTTTGCCGGAAATTGTGCGACAACCGTATTTGGTAATAAATTTCTTGAATCCTGATAAGTAATTTTACCAATAATCAAAGAGTTACTTGCCAAAATAGTTTCAGCTTCTTTAAAAGATAGTCCAAGTAAATCCGGAACTCTTACCATACCTATGTTTGGACCAACACTAACCTTTAATTCAACACGTGTACCTTTCTTAAGACTACCGCCTTCTTTGGGATATTGTTCAATTACAGTATTAGCAGGTTCTTCAGATTTTACTTGAGTAATTTCAGCAATTTCAAATCCCAATCTTTCAATTGTATTTTTTGCATCACGTAAAGTTCTATTAAGAACATTCGGCATTTTCGTAATTGGTATTCCCCCACTTACTACAATATAAACTCTTCTGTTAACCTTAACAATAGATCCGGCTTCAGGCTTTTGGTAAATAATATGATCGATAGGAAATTCTTCACTATAGCGAGGCCCTTCAGTTATTACATTTAGATTGTTATCTGATAGAAGATCGGAGGCTTGCTCTTTACTCATACCAACAACATTTGGTACTTTAACTTCTTCACTTTTTACATACCACGGCATTATAAAAATGTCTGCAATAAAAGCAAAGATTGCAAGTAAAGCTGTTGCAATCATTCCCCAGATAAGTATTTTTTTAATTATTGGTTTCATTCGTACAAATATATCAAATGACCTTTTTTATAACAACTTAATATTTTTTATTGTAAGTAAAATATCGTAATTTTGTTAAATTATAACAAATTTATCAGATACTGTAAATAGTTTTCATTTTCAAAAATAGGAGTTTTTATGTTTAATAAGCATCCCAAAGGTCTACCGGTTTTATTTTTTACAGAAATGTGGGAGCGATTTGGTTTTTACACAATGCTGGCAATTTTTGTGTATTACCTTCAAGAAAATTTTGGATGGGACCAAGCAACCGTAACAAATATATATGGAATATTTTTAGCTGCTGTTTATTTTACACCAATAATTGGAGGTTGGATTGCGGACAACATTTTAGGTTATGGTAAAACTATAACTTTGGGTGCAATAACAATGGGTGTAGGATATGGAATGATGGCTATTCCGACTGATGAACCTTTTTTATTATTTGCAGCTTTAGCTGTTGTAGCAGTTGGCAATGGATTGTTTAAAGCAAATATTTCTGTTCTAGTTGGTAATTTATATAATCATTCTGAAATTTCACTTAAAGATGCTGGGTTTAATATTTTTTATATGGGGATAAATATTGGCGCTTTTTATGCTCCATTTGCGGCAGCAGGAATTAAAAACTTTTTTATGGAAAATTTTGGTACAACTTTAGCCCAAGGTTATAATGCCGGATTTGGCATTGCTTCCGTTGGGATGATTTTTTCATTGATTATATTTTTATTATTTAAGAAAAGATATAAAGACGCAGATTATCAATCTAAAAAAGAAACAAATAATGAAAAAGATGTTATTTTAACTAAAGAACAGGAAAAAGAAAGAATTGTAGCATTACTTACAATTTTTGGAATTGTAATATTTTTTTGGATGGCGTTCCATCAAAATGGTGCAGCTTTATCATTATTTGCTAGAGATTACACACATCCGGTAGTTGGTAAATTAACATTTTTACTTTTTGATGTAATTGGGTTGCATGCAATTTTATTTATAATTTTTGGCGTAACTGCTATTCTTAAAAAAGGATCAACTCCTAAATCCAAATCAATAGGAAGTGTATTAAGTTTAGTTGGATTGGCTACTTTAGTTTATAAATTTAATTCTCTACCGGAAACCGGACAAATTTCACCTGAACAATTTCAAGCTTTTAATCCAATGTTTATTGTTTTAATGACACCTGTAATTGTTGGAATGTTTGCTTTTCTTAATAAAAGAGGTAAAGAACCTTCTTCACCGGCAAAAATTGGTATTGGAATGTTAATAACAGCATTAGCATATGTTATTATGGTTTTTGCTTCAATTGGATTAGATCCGGTCTATTCACTCAATGGAGGAACTTCAGCAATTACAGTTAGCCCATTTTATTTAATCTCAACTTACTTTACACTAACAATTGCTGAATTACATCTTAGTCCAATGGGTTTATCGTTTGTTTCAAAAGTTGCCCCTCCAAAAATGAAGGGTTTACTAATGGGAGGTTGGTTTGGAGCGACTGCAGTTGGTAATTATCTTGCAGGTTTTGTCGGAAGATATTATCAAGAATGGGAATTGTGGCAATTTTTCTTAATTCTAATTGTTTGTGCATCATTAGCAGCATTAATGGTTGTTCTGACCTTAAAAAAATTAAAAAGAGCTACTGCTTAAGGAGATTTTAACATGTTAGTAATTGTAAAAAGTAATTATGATAAATTAAGTGAAGAAGCTGCAAAAGTTGTGGCTGACAGATTAAAGAAAAAACCAAATTTAGTTTTAGGATTAGCAACTGGAAGTACTCCACTTGGATTATATAAAGAACTTATTAGATTGCATAAATATGAGGGATTAGACTTTTCAAAAGTTACTACATTTAATTTAGATGAATATGTCGGTCTTCCCCCATCTCATGATCAAAGTTATCATTACTTTATGCAAAAAAACTTTTTTGATGAAATAAATATTGATCCACGTTATATTCACGTACCTCATGGCATGGCAAAAGATTTTAAAATATTTTGCAGCTGGTACGAAGAACGAATAAAAAGTTTTGGAGGTATTGACATTCAAGTTTTAGGTATTGGGGCAAACGGACATATTGCTTTTAATGAACCCGGTTCGTCATTAGGTTCAAGAACAAGAATAAAAACATTGACTTCCACTACAAGAGCGGATAATAAAAGATTTTTTGAAAATGAAGAAGATGTACCGAAATATGCAATTACAATGGGCGTTGGAACTATTATGGATGCCAAAGAACTTCTTTTAGTGGCATCAGGTGATTCAAAAGCTGAAGCAATTAAATCAGCTGTAGAAGGACCCTTAACAGCTATGTGTCCGGCAAGTATAATTCAAATGCATAAAGAAGCTTTTGTTATAATTGATAAACCGGCGGCTTCAAAATTAAAAGGAACATATGTAGATACATGGGAAACAATAATTTTTGAATAAAATACGAGAGTAAAATTGAAAAGTATTTGTATCTTCGAAGATGAGCAATATCAGCAACTTCAGCCATTAACTTATTTTAGACCCTCATACCATCTAAAATGCGGCATTCTTTCTCTTCATAGAAAAATAAGAAGAAATTATCCTGATATTAGAGTTGAACTTAATACACGCTCTTATTTAAGAAATTTAATAAAGCAAAATTATCCAGATGAAATTGTTGAACACATTAAATCTGATTCAATGCTTTTTCTAAATGGCAGAATTTTAGTTGATGATAACTTTCATAATGAAGTTCCCTTTGAAGGTAAAGACGAAATATTTGTTTCAGGTAATAATTTTATTGGAGCAAGATTAAGCGGTAAAAATTTAGAAACTGTCAGCAACTCACTTAAGGATGTACTTTCAATTAATGATTTTCCAGATGTACCTAAAAAAGAAATTAATGTTACAATTATTGATTACCCTTGGGACCTAATAAAATATAATGAACAAGAATTAATAAGAGATTATGAAAAACTGGCTGGTGAGAATGACAATCAATTAAAAGAATATCCCGGTGTTTATTTTTTGCAAAAAGAAAATATTTTCATTGGAAATAATGTAACAATAAAACCGGGCGTTGTTCTTGACGCAGAAAATGGACCTATTTATATTGGCGATGATGTATTAATAATGTCAAACGCTTCAATTCAAGGGCCCACTTTTATTGGTCAAAACTCAATTGTAAAAATGAGTGCTACAATTTATCATAACACGAGTGTTGGAAAAGTTAGCAAAGTTGGTGGTGAAATTGAGAACACAATAATTCATAGTTATTCCAACAAACAGCATAACGGGTTTTTAGGAAATTCATATTTAGGTTCTTGGGTAAACTTTGGTGCCGGTACAACAAATAGCGACTTAAAAAATAATTACGGCAACATAAAAGTTTATGTAAATAATAAATTAATTGATAGCGGAAGACAATTTGTTGGATTGACAATTGGCGATCACTCAAAAGCTGCAATTAACACTTCTTTCAATACCGGAACAGTTGTAGGTGTTTCAACAAATGTTTTTGGAGGATCTTTTCCTCCAAAATATATGCCTTCGTTTTGCTGGGGGGGATCGGATGCTTTAACAACTTTTGATATTGATAGAAGTATTGAAGTTGCTGAAAGAGTGATGCAGAGAAGGAACGTTGTTTTAACAGATATTGATAAGGAATTATTTAAGACAGTATTTAAATTAACTGAACAAGAAAGAAGATCACTTGGATTCCCAAAATAGTTGATATGATATATTTCAAATGTTTAAAAATTACTTTTACTTATTAAGGTCAATTAGGGAATTAAATAAATTTATACTTGATACAGAAATTTTAGATTGTTTTTCACAAGAGAAGAACAATCTTTTTTTTTCAATCCCGACTAATGATTTTCCCTTACGGCATTTAATTATTTCAACTAACCCAAATTCACCTTACATATTTATTAAAAATGAACATCATAAGGCAAAAAAAAATGTCGTTCATTTTTTCCCTGAGGTTATTCATAAAAGAATAAACAATTTAACAATTGCAGAAAATGATAGAATTATCAAAATACAATTGGAGAATTATAACATTTACTATTCTGTAAGAGGAAATAACACTAATATATTTTTAGTAAACAACGATGAAGAATATTCTTTTAAAAAATCAAAATTTACTGCAAGTGAAGAATTTAATAAAATAAATTTTACTAATGATTTAACATTAACTCTACCGGAAAATATTTCTAATATTACAACAAATTTTACGGAATTAAAAAAACAATTCCCAATGATTTCAAGTGAAATTAAAAATGAAATTAATTTTAGAATTGATAATAAAGCTGAAAGAAATATTTTGGATATTTTTATTGAAATTGTGAACGAAATAATTTCGGATAAAATAAAAGTTGGATTCAACGCTGATCTTGGGAAAGTTGTGTTTATTCCAAATAGATTTAAATCAATGGTTCTTACTGATTTTTCTATCTTCAATGATTATAATTCGGCATTACAATTTTATTTAAGGTCTTTTTATAAGGAGAATGCAAAATCAAATTACTTAAAAGATCTTGATAAATTCTTTGATAAAGAATTATCTAATACTGCAAATAAGTTAAATAAACTTTCATCAAGAGTTAATGAAGGATCTAAAGAGGAAAAATATTATAATAAGGCAAATTTACTTTTGGGAAATATTCATAAAATTTCAAAAGGTATGGATGAAATAATTTTAGAGAATTTTAATAATTCTCAAAAAGTTAAAATTACACTAAATCCTAAATTTGGACCAAAAGAAAATATTGATAAATATTTTGAAAAAGCAAAAGATGAAAAAGTAAATTATAAGAAATCAGTAGAGTTATATAATTTTACAAAAGAAAAATATGATTCATTAAAAGAAGATTATGATATTTATAAAAAAACAAATTCAGAAGTTGATTTTGAACGATTACATAAAAAATTAATTATTAAAAAAGATAATATTATTAAAATGGATTCAGGATTAAAATTTAAATTTTGGCATTATATTATAGATGATACATATCATGTTTTTGTCGGCAGAGATAGTAAAAGTAATGATTACCTATCTGTTAAGTTTGCCAAGCAAAATGATTATTGGTTTCATGCAAGAGGATTACCAGGCTCTCATGTTGTAATTAGAGTCGATAATGTAAAAGAAGGAATTCCAAAAGACATTATTAAAAAAGGGGCTTCATTAGCTGCATATTATAGTAAAGCAAAAACTGCTGGTACTGCTCCGGTTTCTTACACATTAGCAAAATTTGTCTACAAGAAAAAAGGAATGGAGCCCGGAAAAGTTTTTTTAACTAAAGAAAGTACATTATTAGTTAAACCAGAAATTCCAAAAAATTGTATTTTGATTGATGAATAAAGATATTTTAAATAAAACTAATATTCTATTTGCACAAGGCGAAAAAGAATTTTTAAAGGCCAAGCAAAATATTAATAAATTTTATGATGGAAAAATAAGAACGTTAGCAAGAAGAGCATGTGGATTTTATCTTGATGGTTTTTTGACTTTTTCGAATAAAGATAATTATGGAAAAAGTTTTATTAATCATCTAAAGGCAATTGTTAATGATGATTCGGTTCCAAATTCTGTAAGAGATGCAGCAAACAATTTAAGTATAAAAGTTAATAATGATGAATTAAGTGGAAACGCTGCGTTAAATTATTCAGAGACTATTATAAATTTTTGTTTAAAAGAGTTCACAAAGTATAAGAGTGAGAATGAATAAAACAAACTTTAAAGTAATTTTAGCAATTTTAATGTCTTCAACATTTTTAGGTTTCATTTACAATTTTTTTTCATCAGATGGAATTGATTTTATACGAAAACCAATATTAGTAAAATCAGTTTCTATTAGTGAAGAAAACGGAGATTCTAATCAACTAAGAGGAATTGATTTATCACAAGCTGTTGAAATATTCAATGATAATTCTGCAACATTTATTGATGCTAGAGATCAATGGGAATATTCTGACAATCATATTATAGGCGCAATAAATATTCCGGAATTTAGTTTTGATCCCTCAAATAAATATCTCGTGAAATTAAATAAAGAAGAATTATTGATAGTTTATTGTGATGGTGATGATTGTGACTTAAGCAAAAGATTAGCTCAAAAATTAATTTCTTTAGGATTCAAAAATACTTATGTGTTTTTAGATGGTTTTAATTCGTGGTTAACAGCAGAACTTCCTATTGAGAAAGGAAAATTGAATGAATAAGAAACAAATAATAAATTATTTAATAGCTATTACAAGAATTTATTTAGCTCTGGTTTTTATTTTAAGCGGATTAGATAAAATTAATAATCTTGAAGCTTTTGCTGTTTCTATTGAAAACTATAAAATTTTACCGATTGAAACTATTAACATAATCGCGATTGTTATTCCTTGGATTGAACTTGTTGCCGGAGCACTTCTTCTAATTGGATTATATATTAAAGAAAATTCATTAATTATTACTACCCTTCTCTTAATTTTTACTGTTGCTATAATTTCAGCAATCGCAAGAAATTTAGATATAGATTGCGGTTGTCAAGGAACATTCGACGGACAAAAAGTGGGAATACTAAAACTAATAGAAAATTTTTCGTTAATGATTGTTGGTTACTTAAGTATAAAATTCCCAAAACAAGTCTTAACTTATATTAAAAGATAATTTGATTTGAGATTTGAAAAATATTAAGCAACATATTAATAATTTACTTCTCAATTTATTCTATTTTCTTTTTCACAAAAAACCAAACAAAAGTAAAATCAATATAGCGAATAAATTAAAAGTCTTAATTATCATTTTTGAAGATCTGAAGACATCTCTTGCATTAACTCCATTATTAAAAGTTTTAAATGATTCTTTTAATTGTGAAATTACAGTCTTAGGAAATGTAAACAATCAATCTGTTTTTAATAACAATTTGTTGATAAATAAATATAGTCTTTATAACAAAAATATTGGCATTGTTAAAACTTTTTTACCGATATCAAAAAACAAAATTGATATAATTATTAATCCTCATGAAAAGCAAAATGTTGATGCAGCATTATTTTTGGGATTAATTAAAGCGAAATATAAAATTGGATTTGAAAAAGAAGATCACCAATTATTAACTCACATTTTACCAATACTTAATCATAATAGAATACACATTGTTGACCGATTATTAAGTATCACAGAAGCATTTAATAAAGAATTTAATAAATCGGAATTGAACATTTTTTATCAGCCAACAAAAACATCTGAAACTTTAATTGAAGAATATTTTATAAAACATGACCTCTTACATAAATTTACAATTGCAGTAAATATTTCTAATTCTGCTGAGCTTGGATTTTGGGGAATTAACAATTACAAAAATCTTCTAAAATATTTAAAGAATTTTAATGCAAACATTATTGTCTGTGCTTCAATTGATGATATAGAAAATGCAGAAAAGATCTCAGATGGAAAAACACTTATTTATTACGATACAGAATTTGATGAGTTTGCAGCACTTTTAAAAAATGTTAATTTAATATTTTCCCCCGATTCATATATTGTTCAGCTTGCTGCCGCTTTTAAAATACCGGTATTTTGTCTTTTTGTTCAACACAAAACTGCTGAAATGATTAATGTTCCGTACAATTCTGATTTTGATTTTGCTGTAACCGATAATGATAATCTTAAGAACATTTCCTATGGAAATGTCCTAAACAGCTTTGTGCCTTATATTGAATATATATATGAAAAGTATAATTCTGCCAAATAATTATTATTTAGATTTTATTATGCTTTTCTAATAAGTCGTCTGCACGCGGTTTAAATAATAAATGATAAACTATATCTAAATAAGCTTCCATATCTTTCATATCTAAATCAGTAAGATAACGCCAGAATCCATATATTTTTGCAAGCGAAAGTAATTTTGTTGAATACAATTTCCAATTATAAGCTTCATTTACTCTTTTAATACTGTTCTGTGAAAATTTTGACCACGAATCATAATCTTCACTAAACTTCTGAACAATATCTTCAAGAGTTTTTATACTTTCTTCAATATTTATTGGATCAATATGAAAGCCATTTATATTATTTTGAATTATTTCTAAGGGACCGCCATATTTTGTTGCGGCAACAGGCACACCAGAAATCATTGCTTCGAGGACGGTTAATCCAAATCCTTCAAAAAGTCCGGGCTGAACAAATATTCCCTTTTTATCAGCAATTACTCTATAAAGTTCACCAGCATCATTTTTTCTAAATAATTTTCCAATCCATCTAATTTTATTATGCAGATTAAATTCATTAATTAAGTTCCACATTTTTTTAATTTCTTCAATTTCTTCTTTATCTGAAGACTGATTTAAATCAATTTTACCCGCAACAATTATTAAATTACTTTTTTCTCTAAGTTTTTCTGATTTACCAAACCATTCAACAAGTGAAGTTAGATTTTTATTTTTATCCAGCCTTGCCATTGAAAATATTGGTGTTAAGTTTGGATTTTCCAATTTACCATATACTTCATTGTCTTCTAAATTTTCAAATACAAGTTGAGTTAAGTAATTTTTTATTTTGGGATTTCGCTTATTATTCTTTGTGTATGGAAAGAATATTCTTTCATTCACTCCCGGTGAAATTATATTAAATTTTACATTGTATAAATCAACTCCGTTTTCTACTCTATATAATCCCGGAAGTGTAAAATGTTTATGGGTTTCATATTGCCCAACCGTGTGTTCAGTACCGGCAATTTCCTGATACGTAGAAGTAATTTGAAAATTTGATGAGTTCATTGCAATTAAATCGGCTGTAATTTGCATTGAAAAATGATAATGATCTTCCATTTGTTTCCAATATAAATCACTAAATAAATATTTACTTTTTTCTAACGCATGTGCAATACAGCATTGAGTTACATTAAACTTCTTTGATAATAAATATGAAACAAGATTACCGTCCGAATAATTTCCAATTATAAGATCAGGATTACCATTAAATTCTGCTTTTAATTCAATAAATGAATCTTCAGCAAAATCCTCTAAATAAGGCCATATTTCAAATCTTGAAATCCAATTGTCTGTAACTTTTTCATTATGTGTTCTAAAAGGAACTCTTAAAATCCATGTGTTTTTTGTGTTGTTAACTTTTTCTAATCTTTGATTACATTTTGTATTTCCGGCATTTGGTATTAATCGCGTAAGAATAATTATTTTTGGTAAAATATTTAATCCTGATTCACTTAACATTTCTATTAGAGTTTTTTCTAACTCTTTTACCATATCCAATAAATAAACAATTTGCCCGCCGCTATCCGGAAGTCCTAAAACATTTTGCTGAGCAAAATATCCATGTGGACTAATGACTGCGATATTAAATATCATTGGTATTTTTGTTATAAATTCTTTTAAAGTAATGTGATCAGGAGAATTTAATAAAGTATCAAATATTTTAAGATTTTCTTTAAGAGATTTTACATCCTTACCTAAACCTCTTTCAAAACCTTCTTCTTGAAGATTATGTTTGATTTCGTTGAATTGTACGGTGTCTTCTTTTTCTTCTAATTTTTTTAAGACAATTTTTATTTTTTCTATCAGTTGATCGGATGATTTTATTCGATCATTTAAAATTAATTGCTCGTTATTAAATTTGTGTAGTTTAACAAAATTGAATAATACTTCTTTCCATTTGTCAATATCATTAAACATTTTGCTGGATAAAAATTTATTTAAATATTCTACTCCGGCGCCAATACTTTTATCGTCTCTAACTGATGGATAATTTTCATAAAATGGTTTGAAATTTAGAGTTACTATATTATCGTTGATTGAAGAATCAACAAAATTTTCCTTAGCAATTAGATATTCTTTAATCGGTATTTTGGTGATAATCTGGTCATCAATATTAATATAATAAAACTCTGAATGTCCAATTCTGACTCTAAAATCAATAAAAATTAAACTATTTAAAAATATTATTTCCTGCATTAATTTAATTATTGTTTCTACTTCACTGTTTAATTCTTTGTTCTCTAATTTGTATTTCCTATAATTTTCTTCAACCTCACCAACAATTAGTAATCTCTTATCCTGCTTAATTAAAAAATTAATGAAATTAAAAAAATCAGTTTTATTGTTTTCCACAATTTTGAGAATATTATTCATTATCCAACCTTTCTTTATTTTCCATAAATTTGTAATATTCAATACCTTCAATAATGCCGGCAGCATTTTTATTTTCAGCAAAGTATATACGTCTTCTTCCTTTTAATTTATCTAACTCTTTAGTATGATTTCCAACTACAACTCCTAATAATTCTCCAGTTAACATATCTTCATCGTTTCCTGAATCGCCTCCGACAAGTATGGAATCTAAAGGAATATTCCATCTGTAACTCAAGTATCTTATGGCTCTACCTTTACTTGCTCTAAATGGAAGTAAATCAATATAAACATCATGACTAATAATTAAATTTGTTTTAATTTTATTTACTCTTATTAGATCTACTGCTTTTTTAATATCATCTTTTTTACCAATAAGATTATAACTTACTTTAAATTCTCTTTGATTTTCCTTTGGTTGTAATTCTAAGAAAGACAATCTATCTAGCAGTTCTCTAATTTTTCTTGGTTTCCACGAACTTTGAATATGGGCCGCCCAGCTGGTTGAATATTCATATTCATCACCACTTTTATAATAGATTTCTGATCCAACCGAAGAAATGATAACATCGGGCATAACGAATTTTATTTCTTTTAGAATTTTAATTGCTGATTCAATAGTTCTGCCAGTTGCAACTCCAAAACCAATATTTGCACTTTTATTAATTAGAAGATTTTTAAGCGATTCAATTGCTTTTTCATTTCCGGTAATTGTTTCATCAATATCTAAAATAATTAACTTTTTGTAATTCAAAAATTTCCTCCCGGTTTCAATAAATGTTTTTGGTACTATTTTTCTTTTCTCAAAAATGTTATTTACAAATTCTAAATACATATTTGTATGTGCTTTCCATGAATAATATTTTTCAACAGTACTAACACCATTTTGTGAATACTTTTTCCACAAATTATTATCATCCAGTATTTTCAAAATTGCATCTGAAATATTTTTAGGCTCTTTAACGTCAACTAAAATTCCATTATTTAAATTTTTAACAATATCTCTCGGCCCACCATCGTCTGTTGCAACAATTGGCAAACCACTTGCAGCAGATTCAATAAGAGTTATACCAAAATTTTCTGTGAAAGCACTATTAACAAAAACACCTGATGATTCTGCTGCAAGTCTATAAAGTTCTGGAATTTCATTTTCAAAATTTGTCTTTGGAATTGCCATTTTTCCGTATAGGTTATATTTATCCATCAAAAGCAACATATCTGTCAATACTTCTCTTGCCAAGTCCGGCATTTCTTTTATATCTTTTCTAATTCCGGCATAGATTGCCAAATTGGCTTTTTCCTGAAGTTCTTTACTTTCGCCATAAGCCTGAATTAATCCGCCAATATTTTTTACTTTTTCTGGTCTGCAAAGTGCAAGAATTATTGGTTTATTTAAATTTGTAAAAAATCGCCAAAGTTCTTCTTGCAGACTAAAGCGAATTACCTTTTCATCTGGAGTCCATTCGCGCTTAAGATTAAATGCATAAAACTTTTCTAAAGATATACTCGGAGGAATTACGCTAAATTTCTCTTCACTGAAATTTTCATAAATTCCATATTGATTTTTTATTTCTGCATTTGTACTAGTAATTATTTTATCAGCATAGAAAATTGTTAGTTCTTCTGCTTTTATTCTTTTTGAAATATTATATCGCTTTTCAATTTCTTCAATACTAAAATTATTATTTAAAAGAGAATCTTTTTTAGGTCTTCCTAATGAATGGCCGGTATGAATGAATGGAATTCCAAAAAATCTTGTTAGTTGTGTGCAGACATAACCAGCATCAGCATAATGACTATGAATCAAATCTGGAAGTCTCTCTTGAGTTTTTAGATACTTTATTGTTTTATCAACAAATTCTTCCAAGTAATCCCAAAGCATCTCTTTTCTTATGTATTTTGTGCCGCCGCATCTAATTCTAATAATATCAACTTTATCATTTACTTTTTCAATTTTCTGAGAATATATTTCTGAAACAGACTTATCAGCAATATATCTAGTCATAATTTCTATTTTTTCAATGCTGTCCCATTCACTTAATGATTTAGCAAACTCTAAAACGTATTTTGTCTGACCACCTGTATCAATATCTCTGCCTAATTCTAAATCTTTACTTTTAAGTAATCCATGAATATTATAAAGTTGAACATATAAACCTCTTTTTCTTTCACTCATCATTTTTCCTCAATTTTAAACACAACTTCTTTTATTAAATCATTTGTTATTTGATACATTTATAAATTGAATAATATTTTGAATTAGTAAATATTTTGAACTAAATAATAAATTATTCTATGAAATGCAAAATTTTAGCAAATAAAATCAATTTAGAGGGATGTTAAAATCACTTGAACATAAACAATTTTAGAATTTCTTGTTATTTTAATAGAAAGAATTTGAAAGAATTACTTAATGAAAGATTTTTATAAATTAAAGAAAACAATTTGTGAATTCACTAAAAGTGATCTTGATAAATATGAAAAAGATATTCGTAAACTTGTTAAGGATCCTAAATTTATATGTAAAAAATGTTTAAGAGTCAGCTCCAAAAATGACTTTCTTTGTAAACCATCAAAAATTTAATTTCATCCATTTTATGAAATCAAAATTTTCAATCGTATTTTTATTTACTTTTATTATTTTCTCGTCATGCAATGACAATCCAGTAACAACCGAGAAAAATAATTTAGAGGTAAATATTAGATTTGAGGTAAAAATTCTGGACGCTGAATATAAATTATATTCTGTTCCCTTAACAAAAATATATTTTACTAGTTACAAATTGAAAGAAAATAATACTAAAATTGATTTTGAACAGAGCGATACAACATCGTGCCCAAATGGCTGGGGTGTAAAAGAACTATCATTTATTCTAAATAGTGAAAAAGATAAAATAATTCTTGGAGCAGCTTGTGATAATTACGCTGGTTCAAATTATAGCCAAATTGAAATAGATTATACCGAAGCTGAAGTAAGAAAAGACTCTTTAGGAATTGCGAATCTAAACAAAACTCATATTATTTATTATTAATATCGTTATTTTGCAAAATATGCAAACTGATAACAACAAATATAAAATAATAATTTTTGATGGCGTCTGTTTACTTTGTAATTCAGCAGTATATTTTCTGCACAAAAGATTGAGATTCCGAGAATATAAATTTGTAGCATCCCAAACAAACGAAGGAAAAGAATTAACTGACCAATTTAATCTTGGAAATTTACCGGAAGAGACAATTGTTTTAATTAAAGAAAATAATATTTATACAAAAACAGATGCATTATTCCACATTGTTGATGACTTACCATTGAAATGGAGTGTTATCAAAATATTTAAAATTGTACCTAGACCTATAAGAAATTGGGCATATAATATTATTTCAAAAAATAGACATTTAATATTTGGAAAGGTTGAAGGAAGTGAGTAATTCAAGAGAAAATATATCAGGAAACTCTCCTTGGGAAGATATTGTTGGTTATTCAAGAGCTGTTAAATTCGGCAATCAAATTTTTATTTCCGGAACAACGGCAACTGATAATAATGGTAAAATTGTAGGATTAAATGATCCATATGAACAAACAATTCATATTATAAAAAATATCAGCTCAGCATTAGAAAAAGCGGGTGCTGCACTTAAGGATATAGTTAGAATTAGAATTTATGTTGTTGATATAAACAATTGGGAAATTATTGGAAAAGCTTTATCAAAATATTTTATTGATATTAAACCAGCAGCAACAATGGTTGAAGTAAATAAATTAATTTCACCAGAAATTTTAGTCGAAATTGAAGCTGATGCATTTTTAGGATAACTGGTATTTTATTATCACATTTCTACATTTTCTCTTCATGCATAATTACTTATATTAAGATATTAACTTTCATAAGGAATTTATTATGAAAAAACATTTTGAATTATTTTTAAGTTTCTTATTACTCTTATCTTTTATTTCAGGCTGCTCAGAAGAAGATCATATTACTAATAATCCCATTGATTTAGTTGACGATTATTATAACAATACGCCGGTTATTGTTAACACAAATGATAATTTTACTTTTACTATTAGTGCTAAAAACTTTGACTATGTTACTGATAATGAATTGATTTTTAATAATGCGGATTCAATAGTTGTTACAATTACTTTGACAAATGCTTCGTCAAATAACAGCTTTTTTACATTAACTGATAATAACAATAAAAAATTAATTGATGAATCATTAAATACTAATAAGGTAATTGTAAGAACTGATTTGGGAAATGTTACTCCTAAAAAGAGTCTAATTAATTTGAATGATTTTACTGGAAAACTGACAATAGTTGTTGCAAACAAAAAATAGTTAAGCAAATGGAATTATCTAATACTGAGCTTAATATTATTAATGACAAAGAATTTTTACTGAAAAAAATTGTTGTAATAAAAAAGATCCAAAAATTATTTGAAATCCTTCAAAGAGATTTAAAAGGTATTGTTGATTCAAGTGAATTTATTTTTCATGAAAATGTTGATGTTAAATATGGTAAAATATTTAAAGGAGAAGATTACAAAAATCTACCTTATGTTGTTCTAGATTATCCAAAACTTTACTCCAAAGAAAATATTTTTACATTTAGAACCATGTTTTGGTGGGGCAATTTTTACAGTTCAACTTTTCATCTTCAGGGAGAAATATTTAATGAGTTAAAATCAAAAACTATTAAAAACCTGCAGACCTCTTCATTTTCTAATTTATATATTTGCGTAAACAAAACACCTTGGGAATATCATTATAATGATTCTAATTATATATTGCTAACTTCCGAAAATATTTCAAAAATTGATCAGTTGCCATTTTTAAAATTAAGTAAAAAGTTTGATCTGGATAATTATCAGATTTTAAATGAAAAAGCTAAGTTATTTTTAGATTTTGTTTTAAATACTTTGTTAAAATAATTTTATGAATAATAAATTTATTTCAGCTGTTCAAAATTCAAAAAGACCTCTTATTTTAGATGGAGCAATTGGCAGTTTATTACAACAGAAAGGTTTTAAATCCGATCCGGTTTTATGGACAAGCTATGTAAATTTTAAATATCCACAAGCTATTGTAAAAATTCATACAGAATATATAAACGCCGGCTGTGATATAATTACAACTAACACTTTTCGTACAAATCCGGCTTCTATAACTAAAGCAAATGCTTATTTGGATCAAGAAAAAGCTGTAAAAATCAGTGTTGATCTGGCTTTACAAGCTGCTCAAAATTCCAATATTATTGTTGCTGGTTCAAATGCTCCGGCTGAAGACTGCTACCAAATTGAAAGAACTGTTACTCAAAACGAATTAGAATATAATCATAAAACTCATATTGATCTTTTATATAATAACGGTGTTGATTTTATTTTGAATGAAACTCAAAGTCATTTTGATGAAATAAAAATAATATGTGAACATTGTTTTAATAATAAAATACCATATATAATAAGTTTATTTATAACGGACGATCTTAAAATTCTCAGTGGAGAAAATATTACTGATATTTTGGATTTTATTAATAATTTTAACCCAATAATTATTTCATTCAACTGTATATCACAAAAAACATTTTTAAAACTTATTGATTCAATTGACCTAAATTTTAATTGGGGATTTTATTTAAATGTTGGGCATGGTAATTATACAGATTCAAATATACAATGCGGAATAGATGAAATTAGCTATTCTGAAATTGTTAAAAGTTCATTAGATTTAAATCCAAAATTAATTGGTGCATGTTGCGGTTCAAATTCAAAACATATTTCTGCAATTAAAAAATTATTTAATGAATAAACTTACTCTAAATGCTCCCGCAAAAATAAATATTGGTCTAAATATAGTTTCTAAAAGATCAGATGGATTTCATAATTTAGAAACCTTTTTCTATCCAATCTATGATTTATACGACACAATAATTTTTGAGCAAAGTAATCATTATATATTTGATACTAACCACAAGGAATTAAACCGAGATCCGGATAATTTAATTACAAAAGCCCACACAATTATTGAAAAATACGTAAATAAAAAATTACCAATAAAAATCACATTAATTAAAAATATTCCAATCGGAGCCGGACTTGGAGGTGGAAGTTCTGATGCTGCAGCTACCTTAATTGGTTTAAATGAATTTTTTGAGTTAGAAATTGGGCTAAATAAATTAAATGAATTTGCTTTAAAATTAGGTTCTGATGTTCCCTTTTTTATTAAATCCAAACCGGCAGTTGGATATTCACGCGGAGAAATTCTTTCACAATCAAATGTATATATTACCAAGCCAATATTAATTGTAAATCCGGGAATTCACATTTCTACCAAGGAAGCATTTAATTCAATAATACCTAAAGATTCCGATTTCAACTATGAATATTTTTCAACAAATGATTCAATTGACTTTACATTCTTACAAAATGAAATAAGAAATGATTTTGAAAAGTATGTTTTTAAATATTATCCTGAAATAAAATTAATTAAGGATATAATGATCGAATCAAAATGTTTATTTTCTTTGATGAGCGGAACCGGATCAACTGTTTATGGAATTTTTGATAATTTGGAATCTGCTGAATCTGCAGCGGAAAAGCTTCCAAGTACTTATTTCAGACATATCTCCAATTTAAGCTAACTTAATAAATAAGCCCCGAATAGTAAAATTAAAATTGCTATTCCCTTTCTAATTAAATTACTTTCAGCAAATAATTTTCCACCAATAAGTGAAGCAAAAAATACTGAAGTTCTCTTTACTGCTAAAACTAAAGCAACTGGTGCAATTTTTACAGCTTCAATTTGAGTATACCTATATCCAATTGTTGCTACTGAGATAATTAGAATCCATACTAAAGATGATTTATTAACTAATTTTATTGCCGCAGTTATACTTTTTCGTTTTATCAATAATATTATTGTGAAATTAATTACTAAGAACCATTGCTGAAAAAATACAAATGTAATTGGCTTAAGAATGAATTGTCTTATAATTAGTTTATCAACAACTGAAGTTAATGTTAAAAATATTAGAGCCCAGATAATATATTTGTGATATTTGGAATACAAAAATACTTTTAAAGGTGAGGTTAATTTATCTCCTTTTTTCACTTCAAGGATATATGTTCCAATCATTAATAAAACAATTCCAACTATTTCAATATAGTATAAAGTCTCCCCCAGAAAAATAAAAGATGCAATTGCTACAAATCCAGGAGTAAGAACCATTAGCGGCAAAGCTCCGCTTATTTCCATATTTTTAATTGCGAGCATTAAATACCAAAAAGCTAAAGCTCCCAATATTGTCTTACCGAACAGTATTATTAAACCAACTAAATTAAGAGTAATAAAATCAATCTGAGGTAAGAATGCTAATACAAGCACCGCATTAAAAATAGATAGTACAAACGAAAATTCAAGTGCATCAAAATTAAATAAAATCTTCTTTTGTAATACTGCAGCTAACGCAGATAAAATTGCAGAGATAAAAGCTAATAGGTACCAATCCATAACTTTACTTAATCTAATTCTAATATTAGTTTTGCAAATATATTTCTGCCTGGCTCAAATAAATTTATTCCTCTATATGTAGATAAATGCTCGCGATACTTTCTATTAAAAATATTTTCAATTCCTACTGAGAGTGAAATATTGGTTAATCCGTAATTAAACTTTTCAGTGGAAATACTAAAATCAAAATATGTAAAACCAGGAGTTCTATTTTCATCGGAACCCACTTTATTTTGATCTGCAGAAATATTAGCGGAAATTTCACAACTTAAATAATTTTTAATAGTGATTGTAAATCCAATTATTCCGTGAAGAGGTGGTATTTCGGAAAGATCACTTTCCATTTTAATATCTCTGCCTCTTACAAAAGATGTATTTAAATAAGCTGAAATATTTTTATAAAAATTGTAATCAACTCTAAAATCAAATCCGTATAGAAAAGCTTTTCCAACATTTTTTTTCATATAAATACTATCTGGAATAAAACTATTATCAACTACCAAATTATTAAAAACGTTACCAAACGTATTAAAGTTTACTTGTAGATCTTTTTCCCAAACTCTAATACCTGCATCAAAATAAAAACTTTCTTCGGGTTTTAATTGGGGATTTCCAAGATAAATTATTCCGCCTAAATCTATATATTGGAATCTTTCTTCTAAAGAAGGTGATCTAAAATTGTAAGCATAATTTGTAATCAAATCCAACTTTGGAGTTAATTTATAAATAATTCCTAATCCCCCGCTAATAGAATTATTCATTACATCTGATTCTTCAAAAGATGCTAATTTATTTACCGGATATGATTTTTCACCATTTTTAATCACATATAATGGGTTTAATGTTTTATCATTTAAAATATTAATTAGATCATATCTTATACTTAGCGATAATAACAACTTATTGTTTATTAATGATAAATCATCTTTGGCATAAACACCTAAATTTCTAAATTTTGAATCAGGAACTGGTTTATCGACAGTAATTATATTTTTAGATCTATTGGTCACAGTTCTTAATCCATTATATTCTCGCTGCCATATATCAATTCCGGTTATAAGATAATTTTCTTTAACTAAATACCAATCTGTCTGAAGCAAAATGCCATTTGTAAAATGATCCGCTTGAGGATTAGATTTAACAAGCTGATTAGGTCTAACTTCAACTGATCTGCTAATAACCTGGTTATAATATTTAATTTTTGCTTTTAACAAATATTTGGCAATATTATTCAATTCAATTGTTGCATTATATAAATTTCTTTTTGCTGATTTATATTTTGCACTTGCTGAACTTGTGAAAGGATCACCACCCGGAATTCCAACATCAAAAGCATTGAATTTTTGGTAATCAAATATAAAATTAACATTATCCATTGGTGATAAAAGAAATGATGCATTAATACCTTCATCGTTAAAACTACTGTTTGATAATTTGCCACTCGGTATTTTTGTGTCATCTGCTCTTCGAAAAGCACCCGATAATTTTAATCCCCAAAAACTATCGCCCAGTTTTAAGTTAACGTAATTATTATATCCATTATTTACAGAGTTATAACTATTTATAATTTGTGATTTTACAAATAGGTGATTTCTTAATTCGACTTGTTTTGTTAAAATGTTGATAATTCCGCCAGTTGCACCGGAGCCATAAAGTGAAGAACCTCCGGATTTAATAATTTCAATATTTTCAATATCATTTAGATTAAATAATGAAAGACCTGCGGCAAGATTTGTCGAAGTTTCTATTCTGCTCCCGTCAATTAAATATACAAGATTCTGTTTGCTTAATCCTCTAACATTTATTGTTGTTGCCCAAGGAGCATCTCTAACAACTGAAATACCGGATTCATTTTTAAGTAAGTCAGAAATTGTAATTTTTGATGATTTCTGAATTTCAGCTTCACCAATATATTCTAAGGATAGTGATAAATCCCTAATTGCCGTTTCTTTTCTAGATGATATAACAATAGCCTCTGATAATTCAATTGTATTGGGCTCTAGTGTAACTTCTATTTGCACATCTGATTCGTTAATCTCGACAATAATATTTTTTGATTTAAATCCAATATGATTAAATAATAAATTATATTTTCCCTTAGATAATTTCTGGAAATTAAATTTTCCCTGTGTATTAGTTGATGCAATTTCATTATTTTCTTCGATATAAACTTGTACACCAGAAATTATGGAATCACTTTTAACAATTCCGAAAATAGAATAATTTTGAGCTGAAATTATAGTTGATATTAATATTAAAAGTAGAAAAGTTTTATTTAATTTCATCTTTAATTTTTCGTTTGAGTAATTGGCAAAATTATTCTTACAGAAGTACCAGGATTTTTTTCATCTCCTATACTTGAAGGACTATTTACATTTATTGAACCATTTAATCTCTCTACAATTTCCTTAACCAAAGCTAAACCTAAACCGCTTCCTTCAACACTTTTATCAGGTAAATTTGATGCTCTATAAAATTGTTTAAAGACCATTTTAATTTCATTTTCGGGTATTCCAATTCCGTTATCCAAAACATCTAAAAATAAAATATTGTCTTGCTTTTCTAACCGAATAGAAATTCGTCCATTTAATTTTGTGTATTTAATAGCATTTCCCAATACATTAGAAATAACCAATTCCAGTAGGACAAAATCAGCATCTATTTCTGTCGAATCTAAATTTTCAGCTTCAAATTTTAACTTTATGTTTTTGTTTTTTATTGTTTCAATTTTCTGTTCAATTATTTCATAAATTAAAACTTTTATATCTACTTTCTCATATGTTACTTCATCAAGAAGTTTTAGTTTAGAAATTCTTAAAATATTGTTTATTAAGTTTAACGCTTCTTCAGATCTTTTAATTACTCTATCTAATTTTTCCTGAATCTTGTCATTTACTGAACCCAAATAACCTTTTTTAATTATTTCAATTATTGATTGAGATGCTACAATTGGAGATTTAATTTCATGAACAACAGCCATAGTATATTTTTGTTTTGCTTTTTCAGCTTCATCTAGTTTCTTTAATGTCGCAATAAGTTCCTGCTCCCTTTTATAAAGTCTTTTTGCAATTCTGCTCGTAATTAGCACAGTAGTAAAAATTGTGAAATTTATAAGTCCGATAGATGTAATAATGAAATTAAAATTTTCTTTTAATTCGGTATCATGAATTCCATATAAATGATGATGAGGAATAGAATTAAAATATTCGAACGAAACTATGGTATTGAATATTACAGTGAGTATAATTGCAATTGCAATAATTACACGACCTGGCAATATTAAACTCCCGATTATCATGTGGAAAATAAATAACATATATAAAGGAGTTTCTATACTTCCTGTATAATAAACCAACAATAAAAGAGCAATCAAATCAAGTACTATCTGAATAAGCGATAAATGTAAAGGATTAAAGCCGCCTGGTTCACATTTAACATATTTTCTAAAAAAATGAAGAAAAATATTATATATAAGAATTGAAATGGTAATTATAAATAGAGCATCAATTTGGGTTGCAGAAAAATTGATATTAATTACTTTACTTGCAATAATAAAAATTAATGCCAGCATTAAAACTGCGCCATATCTTAAATGTATTAGCCAGATATTTCTATTTCTAATACTATTCCAATAGGCTTCATAATCATGAGCCCATTCAGGAACTAATTTTATCATGATTTATTCATATTTTAGTTAAAAAATATTGCTCACTATAAATAGTGAGCAATTAATTAACATGAATTTATGCAATATATTTTCCGCGTTTTACGTAATGAGTATGTAATAATTCATGAGATTTATGACTGCACGGACCTTCATTTAAGAAATTCTCATAAATATATGTTACATGTGGATTTTCATGAGATTTTCTAATCGGTAATTCAGCCTCTTCTTTATAAATAGCTTCAGCTCTTTTTGCTCTAATTTCAGCACTTGTAGGTATTGGCTGGCCGCCTCCGCCTAAACATCCGCCGGGACATCCCATAAATTCAATAAAATGGCATTCACTGAATTTGCCGCCGGCTTTAATATCTTCCATAACCTTTTTAGCATTTGCTGTACCATGTGCTACAGCTACTTTTAATGTAACACCTTTTAACCAATTCCAGTCCGGGAAAAAGTGTTTTAGTATTTCTGGAACAGATCCAACTTCCGTTATTGGCAGCTCAACATATCTTACACCTTCAAATCCTCGAATTGGTAAAATATTTGCATTCTCAAAAATACTTTCAACTTTATTTCCGGTAATTAGTTCTATAACTGTTCTTAAGGCAGCCTCCATTACGCCACCAGTTGCACCAAAAATTAAACCGGCACCAGACGCATTTCCAAACGGATCATCGAAATCTGATTTTGGCATTTCTGGCAAGTGAATTCCTGCTTCTTTTATCATTTGAGCTAACTCTCTAGTTGTTAAACCATAATCAACATCTTTAAATCCTGAATCAGTCATTTCTGGTCTATTGCATTCAAATTTCTTTGCAGAACACGGCATAACTGCAACAGTTACAATATCTTTAGGATCAATTTTTTCTTCTTGAGCATAAAATGTCTTTATTATAGCTCCAAACATTTGCTGCGGAGATTTTGCGGTACTTAAATTATCGACATATTCGGAATAAAAATGTTCAAGATATTTAACCCAGCCAGGAGAACAAGAAGTAAATTGAGGAACTATTGCAGTTTTATCACCTTTAACTAAAGCTTTGTAAAGCCTTAATAATAATTCAGTACCCTCTTCCATAATTGTTAAATCAGCAGTAAAGTTAGTATCAAAAACCTTATCAAAACCAATTCTTCGCAATGCTGTATTTAATTCACCAGTTAATGAATTTCCAGGTTCCAAACCAAATTCTTCACCAATTGCTGCACGAGGAGAAGGAGCTGTTTGTATAACTACATGTTTTGTTGGATCATCAATTGCAGCCCATATTTCATCTCTTGGATCATTTGCACGCAATGCTCCGGTTGGACAACGATTTATGCATTGACCACAATTTATACAAATAACGTCAGCTAATGGTTTTTCAAAGAAAGTTCCAATATGTGTTAGATCACCACGATCAATTGCTTCAAGGACACCAACTTCTTGTAAATCAATACAGGTTCTTACACATCTTTTACAAAGCACACATTTATCCATATCTCTTACAACAGAATATGACGAATTATCAATTTCAAATCTTGGTTTTGTGATATGACCATAATTGTAATGATCTACTCCATATTCTTTTGCTAATGATTGCAATTCACAGTTATTGTTTCTAAAACATGAATAACATTCACCGTAATGTTCACTTAATAGTAAATCAATAATATGCTTTCTAGCTTTTCTAACCATTGCTGTAGAGGTGTGAATTTTAATTGGTGCAGTTATTGGAAATGCACAGGATGCTTGCAGTGTTCTCATTCCTTCAACTTCAACTACACACAATCTGCAGACACCAGCGACACATAAATCGGGATGATGGCATAAAGTTGGAATGTGAATATTATTTTCTCTACATGCTTCTAGAATTGTTGTGCCAGTTGGGATAACAATATCTTTTTCATTAATCTGAATTTTAACAGAACCACCAATATATTCGGGATGTTTTGGTTTTTCAATAACATGTGGTTTTTGACTTACTGGGGCTCTACCTTTATTAATTTCTTCCATTAGCGCCTCCGTTATTATAATTTAGAACTTCATCTTTAAAGTTATCTAATATTGAAATAAATGCATTTGGACTTGATTGACCTAAGCCGCATTTTGAAGCAACTTGCATTGTTTTTCCTAAATCTCTTAATTTGTTAATGTATGAAAAAGTATGTACTCCTTTTTCAATTTGCTTAACTCCCTCAAGTAATTTTGTATTACCTATTCTGCAAGGAGTGCATTGACCGCATGATTCTTCAACAAAAAATTCCATGAAATTTTTAAGAACCGAAACCATATTTCTGTTTTCATTAAAAATAATTATTGAACCTCCCGTTGCAGCATCTTCATAGGCAAGTTTTCTATCAAATTGGGATTTGGGATAGCAAAAACCAGATGCACCGCCAATTTGGACAGCTTTTATATTTTTTGCTTCAACTAAATCTAAAAGTTCATTTATAGTTGTTCCCCAAGGAAGTTCATATACTCCAGGTTTATCACAATCTCCCGAAATTGAAAATAATTTTGATCCGGATGATTTATCGGTTCCAGTATTTCTGAACCATTCAGCACCCTTTAAAATTATATGAGGAATTGTTGCTAAAGTCTCAACATTATTAACTGAAGTCGGTTTACCATTATACCCGGTATTTACAGGATAAGGCGGACGATTGCGAGCTTCACCTCTGTTTCCTTCTAATGATTCTATTAGGGCAGTTTCTTCACCGCAAACATAAGCACCTGATCCAAGAAATATTTCAATATCAAAATCAAAACCTTCTTTACCAAGAATGTTTTTACCCAATAAATTATCTTCTCTCATTTCATTTAAATAATCCTCTAAAGGTTTCTGGAGATATTCATATTCTCCTCTTAAATATACAATACCTAGTTTAGCACCAATTGTATATCCGCCAATCACCATACCGTCAAAAACTAATTCGGGATATTCTGATAATAAAACACGATCTTTAAATGTTCCAGGTTCACCTTCATCTGCATTACAAATAATATACTTTTCATCACTTATGGAAGCTGCAGTTAACATCCATTTTGTAGATGTTGGAAATCCAGCACCGCCTCTACCTTTCAATTTAGAATCTTTTAATTCAAATAATATTTCATCTCTTTTCATTGAAAGAGCTTTAATAATTCCCCCACCTCTTTTATATTCTGAGAAAATTATTTTACCATTTCTTTCTAGTTTTTTAATTTCCATATTCACCTCTACTTAACTTCATTAAGAAGTTGAACTGCTTTTTCAGGAGTTAACCGAGTATAAACTCTATCATTTATTGACATTGCCGGAGCTACATCACATAAACCTAAACAATTAGCATATTCAACAGTGAATTTTTTATCTTTTGTTGTTTCACCAATTCTAATTCCTAACTCACGCTCAATCGCTTTTTCTAACGCTTCTTTTCCTTTCATTTCACATGATACTGTTCTGCAAATTCGAACGATATTTCTTCCTTTTGGTTCTGAGTTTAGAAATGCATAAAAAGAAATTACGCTGTAAACCTCAACCGGATGAATATTTAAATGACGGGCAATTTCTTGTTGTGCATAATCTGAAATGTATCTGTGCTGTTTCTGAATTTCATGGAGAATTGTAAGCAGTGCGGATCTATCATTTCCATACTTTTTAACCAATGATTCAATCTCAACAGCCAGAGAAGTTTTTTCTTCAACAAACATTTTATTTCTCCACGTAATTAATTAAGTAAACTTTTAACTTTCTGAATTAACTCCTCAGATGAAATTGGTTTTTCAACAAAATCATCAACCGGAACTAATTCATTTGCTCCAAACTGCATTCCAATTGTTTTGGATATTGAAGTGTACATTAGAATTGGAATTTTTGCCATTTCTTTTTTAAACTTTTGAGCCAAAAAGAAACCATCATCTGCTTCATCCATCATTACGTCTAGAATAATTAAATCGGGATTTTTCTCTTTAACAACATCATAACCTGTAGTTGGATTATTTGCAGTAATAACCTGATATCCATTAGCTTCCAGAATTAAAGTACTAGCTTCAAGAATATCGGGATCATCATCAATTACGGCGATAAGTGCCATATGTTCTCCTACGTTTGTTATTTATTTAAATGGAAAATGTACTATAAACTTTGTTCCTTGTTTGTATACACTTTCAACAGATATTTTCCCATGATTTGCTTCAATTAATTTTTTAGCAATTGATAAACCTAGACCTGTACCGCTTATTGCTCTAGTCTGTTTATTTTTTGCTCTAAAAAATTGCTGGAATAATTTTGCTTGATCATCTGCATTTATTCCAATTCCTGTATCTTCAACAATTAGTATTATAAAGTTATTTTCAATATTTAGCGAAATTGTAATTTTACCATTTACATTATTATACTTAACTGCATTGCTTATCAAATTATTTATAATTTTTGTTACTTCATCTCTATCAATTTTTAACTCAGGTAAATTTTCAACATATTTTTTTTCGATCGTCAAGGATTTTTTATTAATTTCTAATTCTAATACATCTAACGAATTATTAATTATCTCATTTATTCTTATGTTTTCAATTTCTCTTTTTTTAGTTGACATTTCCATTCTTGAAATATCCAATAGATCATTAACTAAATCTAACGAGCTTTTTAATCTTAACGCAGATCTATTTAAATATTCAGTCCTTTTTTCTTGAGTGACATTCATATTTGGATCAACTAAAATATCCAAATAACCAAGAACAGCGGCTAATGGAGTTTTCATTTCATGAGCAACCATTGAAACAAATTGAGATTTTAATTGCTCAATTTTTTTTAGTCCGGTAATGTTTTTAAGAACCACAACCACACCGGCAAATGTTCCATCGGGATGAGGCACGGGAGAACAAGTTGCATCAATTATAAGCTCGCCATTAGGAATAATTTCAACTTCGGTTGTGTAAGATTTATGAACAGTATGATTGTTAAATATTTTATTTACTAATTCCGTGATTTGAATTGGAAGTTTATCTAAAATGTAGTCTTCAATTTCTAATTTTTCTAAGTGAAGTTTATTTAGGCATGCTTTATTAAAATAAACAACTTTTCCTTCACGATTTATTAAAAGAACACCGCTGCTGATTGATTCAATAATTGTATTTAATCTGCTTTTTTCATGTGCTATTTCAAGAAGATTTTTTTCACGTTCAATTCTTAATTGCTCAGCTTCTAAAAGCAGTTTTCTTTGTTTAAATCCTTTTTCAATTTGATGTAATAATTCTTCTGGTGTGAAAGGTTTTAATATATAATTAAAAGCACCAAGACGTGTGGCTTCAATTGCAGTTTCATAACTTGCATATGCAGTTACTATAAAACATACTGTTGAAGGTTTTTTAGATTTAATTTCTTTTAGAACTTGTAAGCCGTCAACATCGGGCATTTTATAATCAATAAGAGCAATATCAAAATCTTCTGCCAATCCTAATTTAATACCATCGGTTCCATTTTCGGCTGACTTAACAGAATGTCCTTTTCTGGTTAAAAGCCTTTCTGTGCCAATTCTTAAGCCTTTTTCATCTTCAACTAATAATATTTTTGGATAATTGTTATCCATAAAATTAGAGAGAATTAACTCTCACTCTCAATTTATTCGAAATAAGAAAATTCCTATTCGTAAAACTTATTTAACTTTGAAAGCAGTTCATCAAGAATAACCGGCTTATTAATTATGCCGTCACATTTAATCCATTTTTGTTCTTCCATAGTTGTAGCACTAAATTTAAATCCAGTTTCATACGTAGCTGATGTTAAAATATAAATTGGTATTTGTTTGCCAATATCAGTCTTTTTTAATTTGTGGCATAGAACAAAGCCGCTATCGTGTTGCTCCATAATTAAATCGATAATTGCTGCATCAGGCTTTACTTCTTTAAATTTTTCTAAACCTTCTTCAGCTGATTCGGCCGTAAATACTTCAATACCTTTTGATTCCAGTAATAATTTATTTTGTTCCAACAAGTCTATATCATCATCAACAAGTAATATTTTTTTCACTTTATTATTTAATTGCATTAGTGCAACTCCATTTAATTCATAAGTGTAACATTTTCATTTATTGGTAACTGAACTGTAAAAACAGAACCCTTATTTTTTTCGCTTTTTACTTTGATTGAACCGCGATGCATTTTTACAATTCCATAACTAATTGCTAATCCTAAGCCTGTACCTTTTCCTATTTTTTTTGTGGTGAAGAAAGGTGTAAAAAGTTTATTTAGATTTTCATTATCAATTCCAGATCCAGTATCAGCAACTTCTAAATTTAAATTATGATTTTTAATTTCAAGTAAAACTTTAACTTCTTTAATTTCTGATTCTTCTAATGCTTCGCATGCATTATTAATTAAATTAATTATTACTTGCTTAAGCTGATCGGAATCAAAATCAAACATTTCATTTGTCAGTTTTGAATCAATAGAAAACTTAATAGAATTATAATTTGGATTTAGTTTAGTTATTTTAACAACATCTTTTACAATGTTAACGATATTTTCTCTCTTAACTTTTAATTTCCCTTGTCTGGCAAAATCAAGAAGATTTGAGACAATTCCTTTACACCTGTTAGTTTCATCAATAATCATCTTTAAATCTTCTAAACCAGGATTTTGATTCTTCAAATTTTCAAAATCCTCTTTTAACATTGACGAATAGAGCAATATTGTTGCTAATGGATTATTCATTTCATGAGCAACTCCAGCTGCTAATTGACCAATTGAAGCTAATTTTTCAGCATTATGCAGCTGTTCTTGTGTTTCTTTTAATTCTGAATATGCTTTTTCCATTTCTTCAATTAAAAATGGCAAACACATTTCTTCTTCAGCTATTCCTTTTGCAATTAAAACAGCATATTCTCTGCAAGTGTTATAACCGCACGAGCCGCAGTTAAGTTCATCTTGTTTTGTAAATTTATTTGTTCTAGCAAGAATTTCTTGAATTCTTTCTTCCGAAGGCATTGGAATTCTTTGAGAACGACGAGTGAAAGATCTGGATAAATCTAAATTTCTGCTGTTATAAATTTCGCTTTTCCAAATACTTTTGTCAACGTGGGTTATATTCTCATCTATATAATCAAGAATTTTTTCTCTTTTTGAATAATAATTTAAATCACTTTCAATCGCCGGACCACTAATACAACCTTCGCAAAAAAGAATATCAACAAATTTGGATTTAATTTTTCCTTCAGCAATATCATTTATAAGTTCTACAACTTTTTCTTTTCCTTCAGCAACAATTATTTCTTTCTCTAAAATATCATTATTGAAATTTGCAGATTTTAGTAAACCACCAGGCAAAGGATAAGATTTACCTAAATTTGCATATGGCGGATCAAAATATGAATCTCTGAGTTTTTCTAAATCAATTTGGTGAGATTTAAATATTTGCTTCAATTCTGTAAATGTTAAAACTGCGTCAATAGCATTTTCAACTTTATCATCAACATACTCACTTTTTTTAGCAACGCAAGGACCAATAAATACAACTTTCGTTTCATTTCCATATTTTGATTTTAAGTATTTACCGGTTGCAATCATTGGAGAAACTATTCCTGCAAGGTTATCAACTAAATCAACAAAATATTTTTCAATATAATTTACAATTGCCGGACATGGTGTACTTATGACAATTTTATCATTCTTGTTTTCAAAATATTTAGCATACTGCTTACTTATTAAGTCGGCACCAAATGCTGTTTCAATTACTTTATCAAATCCAAGGCTTTTTAATGCAGTTGGAATTTTTTGATAATTTTCAGGGTAAGCTGCTACAAAAGCCGGTGCAACAATGGCTATAGTTTTATGAAGTGGAAGTAATTCATCAAGTACTAAATTTATATCACTCTTAATTTTCTTTGCTTCAAGAGCGCAAACTTTTACACAGTGGCCACAACTGATACATCTGTTTTCAAGTACTAAAGCCTGTCCTTCAAAAACTTTAATAGCCTTTGCAGGACATTCTCTAACACAAGAATAACATCTTCTGCATTTTTGACCAATTGTGCTTACTATTCCAGTTTGCATTTTTAATTACTAATTTTTAAGAATGTCTTTACGATTTATATAAGTCGTGTGTAAAATCTCATGTGCTTTATTACTATTAGGATGTTCAAAATATTCATCATAAATTTTTTGCACTGATTCATTTTCATGAGATCTTCTATTTTTCATCTTTTCATCAATTTCATAAAGTACTTTAATTCTCTTCTTTATTTTTTCCGGTTTCTGATGAATTGGCTGACCGCCGCCATTTATACAACCTCCAGGACAAGCCATAACTTCAATAAAATGATATTTTGATTCTCCTTTTTCAATCTGGTCCAAAATTGGTCCAACATTTCCAATTCCATTTACTACGGCAACATTTATAGTTTTATCATCAATATCAATTGCGCTTTCCTTAATACCTTCAAATCCTCTTATATCTTTCAATTCCATATTTGTTAATTCATTTCCAGTCAGTTTAAAATATGCTGTCCTTAAAGCAGCTTCCATCACACCGCCTGAAGTTCCAAAAATTGCTGCGGCACCGGTTGATTCACCAAGAGGATTATCAAAATGACTTTCAGGTAAATCTTCAAATTCAATTCCGGCAATTTGGAATAATCTCACTAATTCTCTTGTTGTTAAAACTGCATCCACATCCTGTAAATTTTCCTCTGATAATTCAGATCTGTTTGATTCAAACTTTTTAACAGTGCACGGCATAATTGAAACCACAAACATATCATCAGGATTAATCCCAGTTTTTTTAGCATAATAAGTTTTTAAAACGGCTCCTTCCATTTCATGTGGTGATTTACAACTTGAAACATGATTTAATAATTGAGGTCTGTTTTGTTCAATATATTTTACCCAGCCTGGGCAGCAGCTTGTAAACATTGGCAATGATCCATCATTTGTTACTCTGCTAATGAGTTCACTGGCTTCTTCAATAATTGTTAAATCTGCCGCAAAATTTGTATCAAAAACATATTTAAATCCTAATCTCTTTAAAGCGGTAATAAGCTGACCTGTTACATTTGTTCCTAATGGAATATTAAATTCTTCACCAATGGAAGCTCTGACTGCAGGCGCAATTTGAACAATTGGAATTTTAGCTTTGTCATTCAAAGCATTAGTAACTTCTTTTAGCGAACTTTTTTCACGTAAAGCTGCAGTCGGGCAAACTAAAATACATTGGCCACAAAGTATACAGTCGCTAACATTTAGACCTTTATTGTAAGGTGTAGTAACGTTACTTATAAATCCTCGATTGGTAAAATCTATTGCTCCAATTTTTTGAACTTCATTACATGTTCTTACACATCTTCCACATAAAATACATTTTGCCGGATCTCTTTCCATTGACGCGCTTGAAATATCAATTGCATGACATTTACTTTCTCCAACAAATCTATGTTCTCTAATGCTGTATCTTTCAGATAAATCTTGAAGTTCACAATTTTTGTTTCGTACGCAAACTAAACAATCTTGCGGATGATTTTCTATGAGTAATTCCACAATAGTTTTTCTTGCTTGTCTAACTCTTGGTGAGTTTGTCTCTACCTTCATTCCCGATGACACAGGATAAGCACAACTTGGAGTTAAACCTCGCATTCCATCAACTTCTACTACACATATTCTGCATGCACCAGTCGGCAACATATCTTTCATGTGACAAAGAGTTGGTATTTTAATTCCAACTGATTTTGCCGCATCTAAAATTGACATCCCCTCTTCAGCTTGAACTTTAATTTTATTTATTTCTAATTCAACCATTATTTCTCCGTTTACAAAATTAGTTTGCTTCAATTGCTTCGAATCTGCAAGTTTCAATACACATACCGCACTTAATACATTTTGATTCAACAATAGTGTAAGGATGTTTTGGTTCACCAACAATTGCATCTGTCGGGCACTTTCTTGAGCAAAGACCGCAACCATTACAAACATCTGTAATTACTTTATATGTTAATAATTCTTTACAAACTCCGGATTCACATTTTCTTTCGAATAAGTGTTCTTCATATTCATCTTGGAAATATCTAAGACCTGATATTACCGGATTTGGAGCACTTTGTCCTAAACCGCATAAGGATGTATCTTGAATTACTTTTGCAAGCCTTTCTAGATGAATAATTCCTTTAAACCTTTGCAATTGATCTAATTTATTTTTTGTGTCTCTATAACTTACCGGAATTCTTTCAATTATCTCCAGCATTCGTTTTGTGCCTTCGCGACATGGGACACACTTTCCGCATGATTCATTTTGAATAAATGTTAGAAAAAATTTTGCAACATCAACCATACAAGTGTTTTCATCCATAACAACAAATCCACCGGAACCCATCATTGCACCGACAGTTTTTAGAGATTCATAATCAACTTTGGTATCCAAAACACTATCTGGCAAGCATCCGCCGGAAGGGCCGCCAATTTGAACTGCTTTGAACTTTTTACCATTTGCAATGCCGCCGCCAATATCAAAAACAACTTCTCTTAAAGTTATTCCCATTGGAACTTCGACCAAGCCACTGTATTCAACCATTCCGCTTAAGGCAAAAACTTTTGTGCCTTTACTTGATTCTGTTCCGATATTTGAAAACCACTCTCCGCCATTTTTAATAATTGTTGAAATGTTTGCAAATGTTTCAACATTATTTATAATAGTTGGTTTTCCCCATAAACCTGAATCTGCAGGATATGGAGGTCTAGGTTTAGGCATCCCCCTCTTGCCCTCAATTGAAGCAATTAAAGCAGTCTCTTCACCGCATACAAATGCTCCAGCACCTTTTTTAATTTTTACTTTAAAATTAAACCCACTTCCTAAAATATTTTTACCTAACAAGCCGTATTCTTCACAAAGCTTAATAGTGTTATCTAATCTTTCAATGGCTAAAGGATATTCTGCACGACAATATATATATCCAAAACAAGCACCGATTGCATATGCTCCTATTATCATTCCTTCAATTAACTTAAAAGGATCACTTTCTAAAACCGAGCGATCCATAAATGCGCCGGGATCACCTTCATCAGCATTGCATATAATATATTTAATATCAGATTGTTTTTTATTTGCTAATTCCCATTTTATTCCGGTCGGGAAACCGCCGCCGCCTCTACCTCGTAAACCACTAATTTTAATTTGATTTACAACTTCAATCGAAGACATTTTTGACAACACTTTATCTAAAGCAACAAACCCACCATTTGCTATGTAGGCATCAATTGAAGTTGGATCAATAATGCCGCAATTTTCTAAAACAATTTTTTTCTGTCGTCTAAAAAACGGTAAATCATTTAATTGTTTCACACCATTGAGCGAGCCGGAATGTGCACCTAGTAATTTTGTATGATAAATATCTTGTTCGACAATAGTTGTTCTTATTAAAATTGGAACATCACTTGGAGTAATATTACAATAAGATATTCTGTTTTCGTCAGGCAGTTTAATATCGACAAGTACTTCTTTCGCGCAGAATCCGATACAACCAGTACGAACAACTACAGCATTTAAGTTATTTTTCTTTAATTCTAATTGTATTGCATCCTTAACTTTTTCAGCACCGGATGCTAAACCACAAGTTCCCATACCAATAAAAATAACCGGAAATTCGTGTTTTATATAATTCAATTGTTCAGTTAATTCATTTACCTCATCTTTATCAAGCAAATCACTTTCTAAAACATTATTAACATATTTTATAAAATCTTTCTTATCTTCGGGTTTAATCTTGTTTAGTATTTCAATATAGGATTTCATTAAACACTCACTGTTTTTAGTTCTTCTTCTTTCTTTGCAGCATTTTTGTACTTTTTAATAATTTTCGGAATTTCTTTAACAGTTAATCTTCCATAATATTCATCATTAATATTTATTACAGGTGCAATACTGCAAGCTCCAATACAAGCAACAGTTTCCAGAGTAAATAATTTATCTTTTGAAGTACATCCAGCTTTAATTCCTAATTCTGTCTCTAATGCAATTAATATATTAGCAGAATTTTTAACATGACATGCAGTTCCTCTGCATACTCTAATTACATATTTGCCTAAAGGAGTTAGTCTAAATTGATTATAAAATGTAGCAACACCATATACACTTGCCTTCGAAATATTTATGTATTCAGCAACTTCATTTAACACATCTTCTGGTAGATAACCAAATTCACTCTGTACATCCTGCAATAAAGGGATCAAACTGCTTCTGTCATTTTTTTCATAATTTTCAAATATTTTTCTGTACATCTTTATCTCATTTAATTAAAAAATTACTATGTATTTGCAATTTACATGCCAAGGGGATTTCTAAATAATTATTAGCTAAAATGATTTAAAACAAGTGAATTTCGTTTTTTTTTTAGATATTTTCCTATGTCTTAGAAATAATTATTTCATTTTCTAATATTTGATATTCATAAAATATTTTATAGTGTAAAAAAGATATTAAGTAAGTTTTCTAAGATAATTTTTAATAATAAGTCTACTGAATCTAATGAACAGCTCCGAAAATGATCATCTAAAAATTAAAACTGCAAAATTATCTTTATACATAGGTCTGATAATTTTTGTAGTTAAAGTGACAGCTTATCTATTGACAAATTCCAGTGCGATTTTTTCAGATGCAGCTGAATCTGTTATTCATATTTTAGCAACCGGTATGGTTTTGTTCAGTATTTTATTAAGCTCACGTCCACCAGATAAATCTCATTTATATGGACATGGCAATGTAGAATATTTTTCAGCCGGAGTTGAAGGATTATTAATCCTAATTGCTGCAATTACAATAATTTATTATGCATCAAGAGATTTGATTTTAGGCAGTCAGCCAAACCAGCTTGATATTGGAACTCTATTAATTGCTGTTTCGGGAATAATAAATTTAGCTCTAGGTTATTATATTGTTTTGAAAGGCAAACAAACCAATTCATTAGCATTAGTTGCCGATGGCAAACACATTTTGACTGATTCATATACGAGTATTGGTGTAGTAATTGGATTGATAATTGTTCTTTTTACTGATATTTACGTAATAGATCCAATAATTGCCATTTTTGTTGCATTAAATATAATTTTTACTGGATACAAATTAGTTAGAGAATCAATAAGTGGATTGATGATGGAAACTGACGACAATCTGTTAGAAAAAATTACCAATTCATTAATACGCGCAAGAAAAGATTATCATATAGATATTCATCAACTGAGATTTTGGAGATCAGCAAATAATGTATTTATTGATTTTCACCTAACATTGCCTTTCTTTTTTAATATCAAACAATCACATGAAATTGAAGAAGAAATCTCAGAGCAATTATCTAAAGATATTGAAAATTCACAAATTAGAACTCATTTTGATTATTGCGAACCGTTTTTGTGTAAATATTGTAATTATGAACCCTGTGAGGTACGACAAGATACTTTTACTATTTCTACCGATTGGAACAAAAATAAATTATTAAGTGAACCTATTAAAAATTAGGATTGATTATGGAAAGTTCAAATAAACTTACTTTGGCAATTGGATTAGTAATTTCATCATTAATTTTGGGATTCTTCTTTTATGTTTCAAGAAACGAATCAAATACAGTAAAAGTTGTTGGTTATGCCAGCGAATCGTTCGAATCTGATATAATTAGATGGAATTTTAATGTAACTGAAATTTCATTTAATCAGGATCTAAAGAATGGATATGCCAGATTGAATAAAAAGATTAATGATCTAAAAAATATAATAAATTCTAATAAGCTTGAAGATGTAGAAATAATATTAAAACCAATAAGCATAAATGATATTTATGATAGAGATGGAATTACAAATAACAAAAAATTATCTCAAGAAGTTTTAATAACTTCCAAAAGTCTAGAACAAATTGAAGAACTTTCAACAAATCCTTCAATTTTTATAGAAAATAATGTTCTATTTGAATTTTCAAATATAGAATACTACTATTCCAAATTAGATGATCTTAAAAAAGAGCTCCTTGGTAAAGCAATAATAAATGCGAAAGAACGAGCTCATGAAATTTTAAGCGCTACAAATCATAAGGTTGGTGATTTAAGAACTGCCAGAAGCGGCGTATTCCAAATTACTGAACCTCTTTCAACAGAAGTTGCCGCATATGGATTATATAGTACGGCAACAAAAAAGAAAAATATTAAAGTAACTGTTTCAGCCGATTTTGATATTGATTAAAAATTTAATTTAAATCTTTAATTTTCTCATTTTTCAGCATAGAATCATTTGCCATTTGTACTTTATATTCTTCAAACTTTTTTTGCAAATCAGTATTGCCGGTTGCAATAATTTGGATTGCTAATAAAGCAGCATTTTTTGCACCATTTATTGCTACTGTAGCAACAGGAATTCCCGGTGGCATTTGTACTATTGAAAGCAATGAATCAAGTCCATCTTGAAAACTTGATTTTATTGGAACTCCAATTACTGGCAAAACAGTTTGACCTGCTGTTACTCCAGGTAAATGTGCAGCCATACCGGCAGCAGCAATTATAACTTTCAGTCCCCTTTCTTTTGCAGATTTTGCATAATTAGCATGTTCTTCAGGTGTTCTATGTGCAGATAAAATTTTTACTTCATATGAAACGCCAAAATCTTTAAGTTCTTTAAATGCTTTTTCCATAATGGGTAAATCAGAATCACTACCCATTATAATTCCAACAATTGGTTTTTCAGACATACCAAAATCCTTTCATTAAGTTTTAATGTAGTTTTTAAATATAAAAAGATTGGTTTTGATTAGCAGATTTTAAAACTGTAAAATTCAAATTATTTTCTATCGATTGAGCCTGCTCCGGAAATATTTGTTTTCACTTTCTTGGCATCACCATAAATCTGAATATTACCGGCACCACTAACATCAGCATCAAGAGAATTAGATGCAAAAACTTCAGCATTTGCCGCACCGCTTACATCTATTTCAACATCTTCCGAGAAAAATTCTTTTGCAAAAAGATCGGCTGCACCGCTTACATCTATTTTAAGTAAAGAAGATTTTCCGGCTAAATTAATACTGCTTGCTCCACTTAAGTCAACTTTAAAATCAGAAGAATTAATACCTTTGGCATATATTTCATTTGCTCCTGAACATTCTATTCCGTTTAATTTTGGAATATCTAATCTAATCCTTAAATCTTCGGTAGGTTTTAAATTTTCAGATGAATATATAAATAAAATATCGTTTTTAACTTCTGTTTTTATATACTTAAAAAAATTACTCTCAGCTTCAATTTCTAGTTTTAGATTTTTATCAATATTTATGTCAACTATATATTTTCCGGAGACATCAATTTTATCAAAGTTTTCAATTTTTCGTATTTCACTTTGTACATCTCCATTCCCTTTAATTCCGGATAATTTACAAGATGAAATTATTATTGATAAGACTACAAATAGAGAATATTTTATTTTCATGTTAATTTCTACATTATTTATGGAATTAGACGAATCAACGCAATAATTGTTTCACTTTTCTACAAAACAATTATTGTAAAATTTATAAATTTGTGATATTAAGTACTAAAATTACAATCAATTTCACTATATTTAACGTAATATTTATAATTAAAAAATAGGCAAATATGTCCTTTCCAACTCCGTTTTTCAAGTGGCGCCCTCATCCATGGCATGGATTAGATGTTGGTAAAAATCCACCACATATAGTAAACGCATACATTGAAATAACTCCTTTTGATTTTATTAAATATGAAGTAGAAAAAACTACCGGTTATTTACGGGTCGATAGACCTCACAGAACTTCTTCACAACCGCCTTCTCTTTATGGCTTTATTCCCAAGACATATTGTGGAGACCGTGTTAGAGATTTATCGCCAAACTCTAAAAAAGGCGATGGAGATCCATTGGATATTTGTATAATTAGTGAAAGACCTATTAATAAATCCGAGATTATTTTAGGAGCAAAAGTTGTCGGCGGAATTCAAATGGTTGATCATAAAGAAGCAGATGATAAAATTATCGCTGTCTTAGAAAATGATAACGTTTGGCAATCTGCAGAAGATATAAAAGATCTTCCTTCTGTAATGATTGAAAGATTACGTCATTATTTTTTGACTTATAAATTAATCCCAGGTGAAAAATCTAAAGTCCAAATAGATTCTATTTATGATCGGGAGCACGCATTAAAAGTAGTTAAAGCTTCAATTCTCGATTATGAAGATGAATATGGGTCATAAATAAAATTTCAATTCATTCTATTTAGGATTTCCAAATTTTATGATTTCAAATGAATCTTATAAAAATTCAAATGATGTGCGTATAGTTGAATATAATGGCAAACAATTAATTTTAATTGGAACTGCGCACATTTCTAAACAATCTGCAGATTTAGTTGAAGAAGTAATTGTTTCAGAAAAACCAGATATTGTTAGTGTTGAGTTGGATAAGCAAAGATACGAAAGTCTGTCAAATCAAAAAAGATGGGAAAATCTTGACCTTAAATCAATAATTAAAGAAAAACAATTAAGTACTCTGATAATTAATATTCTACTTTCCTCTTATCAGAAAAAATTGGGCGATAAACTTGGTGTTAATCCTGGTGTTGAATTATTAAGAGCTACTACTGTTGCCAAAGATAATAATATTCCAATTGAGCTTTGTGATCGTGATGTTAGAATTACATTGAAACGAGCATGGAGGATAATGAGTTTTTGGCAAAAAATGAAATTTATGGCTGTTGGACTTGCAAGTATATTTGAACATGAGGAGATTTCTGAAGAGCAACTTGAAGAACTTAAAAATAAAGATGTGCTTTCGGAATTGATGAAAGAACTTGGTAAAGCTATGCCGGTTTTAAAAAGTGTTTTAATTGATGAAAGAGATTCATATTTAGCTAAAAAGATTAAAGAAACAAATGGTAACAAAATTGTTGCGGTTGTTGGTGCTGGACATTTAGAAGGAATAATCAAAAAAATAAATGAAGATGAAAATATAAATTTATCCGAAATTGAATTTATCCCAAAAACTTCTAATTTGGCTAAAATTATCGGATGGGCTATTCCAATAATTATAATTGGATCAATTTTCTATATAGGATTTGACCAAGGTTTTGGTGAGGCTGGAAATAATGCCATATTTTGGATTTTAGCAAATGGAATTCCAAGTGCACTTGGAGCTTTAGTTGCTTACGGACATCCATATGCAATTCTTTCAGTATTTTTTGCAGCACCAATAACTAGTTTAACTCCACTTATTGGTGCAGGCTACGTTGCGGCTTTTGTTCAAGCGTATTTTAAACCGCCGGTTGTTCTGGAGATCCAAAATGTTAGCGAAGATATTAATAAACCTAAACTTTGGTGGCAAAACAAGCTTTTAAGAATTTTACTTGTATTTATTCTTTCAGGATTAGGAAGTGTGCTCGGAACATATGTTGGAGCATACAAAATTATTTCGAGTCTGTTTTAATCCTAAAATTATAATTTAAATCATTTCGCTCATTAGCTCTTTTCTGGGTTGCGGAATTAATACTTTATTAACAAGTAATCCTTTTTCAGCAATCAAGTTTGCACCGGAATCAATTGCTGATTGCACAGCAGCAACTTCTCCGGTTAAAGTGCAAAATGCTTTTCCACCCAAAGCCATTGCTAATCTAATTTCAATAATTTTTACAGAGGCTGATTTAACTGCAGCATCTGCTCCTTCAATTAGAGATGCAACAGAAAATGATTCGATAATTCCTAATGCTTCAAGATTCTCAACACCAGAATGGCCTGATAATGCTGGAAAAATATCCGGATGCACATTTGGAATTACAAATGTATCTATAACTGCAAAATCAACTTGGCTAGAAGCATTTTCAACGGCAGAGTTAACACCTGCAACGTCTCCTCCAACTAAAACCATATATTTTCCGGAACAAATTGATCTGGAAATGATGAGCTCAACTTCAGATGTTTTTAACATAATATCTGCTGCTTGCATTCCTGCGGCAATACTTGATAATTCTATTAAGCCAATTGAATTCATTTGCATAATTTATCCTTAATATTATTTAACTATTTTAATATATGAATTTGTTATTTCAGCAATAGTTCCATCTATTGATGCGTGAATATTGGCACCTAATTTACCAGTTTCAACAGAAGCAATTAAGTCACTTTTTTTTACTTTTTCACCATTTGTAACCTGTGGAATTGTCGGATTGCCAACATGTTGTTTTAAATTAATTTTAACTGATGATGGATCCGGGAAATTGTTTATATATGGTGTATGCTTGTCATATTTTAACAAATCTAACCTTTTCATCAATTGCTTGATCGGGACTCTTCTTCCCTCTTTAATTGGGTGAACTTTTAATGGTTTTGTTTGCTCAAATTTAATTGCATATTCTTTTAAGTAATTTTTTCCTTGATCACATGCTTCTCTTGGATATAAATCTTCGGGACAAGCATATAGACTGCAAAGTCCGCATGAACAACATAAATCTGCATATTGATTCCAAACTTTTTCACCAGTTTTTGTAAATCCAAGAGATCTCATAACTTTATGAGGCTGAACATCATATCCCAATAAATAACGTGGGCAAAATTCTGTACAATAACTGCATTGGTCACAAGCTGATTTACCAATTTTATTCATACTTTCAATTGGTCTATTCATTCTGTTTATCAAATAATGATCAGTTGGAATAATTATCAATCCTGCTGTAGTTTTAGTAATAACTTCGTCTAAATCAAATGATAATTTTCCCATCATTATTCCGCTTACAAATATTCCATAATCGGAAACATTTGCACCTCCGACAAATTCAAGAACATCTTTGAATTTTGTACCAATTGGGACAAAAAAAGAAGAAGGTGTTTTAACTGCTCCAGCTACACATATAAATTTTTTGGTAACCGGAATATCATTAGAAGCATTATACACATTATAAAAAGTTTCAACATTATTAACAACACAGCCAACATCTAAAGGAAGACCTTTTGGAGGTATCAATCTTTTTGTTGCATGGTAAACCAATTCATATTCATCACCGGAAGGATAAAAATCCCCCAAAAAACTCATTTCTATATTTGAATTTTTTATTTCATTTTGAATTGCAGATATCGCTTCGGCATTTTTTGATTTAATTCCAAAAAAACCTTTTTTAGCTTTTGTACTTTCATACATTAATTCCATGCCTTTAACAATTTCGGGAGCATGATGTACCATTATTTCAAAATCTTTATGTAATAAAGGTTCACATTCGGCGCCGTTAGCTAAAATAATTTCAACTTCAGATTTTGCTTTTATATGTGTTGGAAATCCAGCCCCGCCGGCTCCAACAACTCCTGCATTAAAAATTTTTTCGGATAAGCTCAAAGTTTATTCCTTTTTATTACAACAACTGTTTTATCATCTTGATATTTGCTTTCTGATGTAGAAAATTTTTGAACATCATCAAGAATTGTAGCTGCTAATTGTTTTGGACTTTTTGAATGATGTAAAGATATTAAATTTGTCAATCGTTTTTCTTCATAAAATTGATACTTGTTATTTGCGGCTTCCGTTATACCATCTGAGTAAATTACAAGTAAATCACCATTTTCAAAATTTATACTATCAGTTTCATACTTAGAATTTGGTGCCGGACCAAGTAAAGGTCCTGTTGGTTCAAGCAAGGTAACTTTTTTTGTTCTGCTGCAATAAAACATTGGAGGATTATGACCGGCGTTTGCATAAAGAAACAATCCTTTTTTATCATTAGATAATTCGCCGTAAAAAAGCGTAGAGAATTTATCATCACTAAAAATCTTATTAACCAGATTATTCATTCTATTCATCATTGGTGAGATTTTAATTTGAAAATTTCCCGCCATTCTAATTGCACCGGAGATATACATTGCTTCAGCCGCAGCGCTTAATCCTTTTGATGCAGCATCACCTAACACAATTCCTAACCTTTCTTCATCATCTCCTATTTTAATGTAATCATAAAAATCACCGCCAACTATATCTGCTGGCACCGTGATCCCAAAAATATCATATCCGTGAAATTTATATTCATGCTCCGGCAATATGCTCCGCTGTAATTGTTTGGCTCTATCAATATCTTCAATTAAATTTTTACGGGAAGATGAGATTCTTCTTTCACGAATTTTTGAAGTAAGAACTGTAGCAACAATATTAAGCGTATATCTTAATTCATCTTCTAGTTTATTGCTGTTTACTGCCAGCAGATATTCATAAAAATAACTTTCACCAATTTTTTTCTTTAAGCCAATTCCGGATGCCGAATATTTAAATATGCCTTTACGTTTAAGAACTTCATTAGTCTCATTTGCTAAAATAGTTCTATATTTTGTAACAACATTTAGGATTGGATTTTCATCTAATAATAGCTCAAAATTCTTTTTAATTCTTTGAACTTTACCCATTTGATGCATCAAAACATAAGATTTACTTTCCGGTTTTAATTTCCAAATTCTACCACCGGTAACATTAATTTTTGCACTTTCAACAATCTGCTTTAAAACTTCATATAATAAATCACTTTCTGTTTCAAATTGTTTTGAAGCTACTGCATCAATTGTATTAAATAATCGCTTTTGTTCCATTAATTGATTTATCTATTCTGAATAAAACTTAATTATTTTTTCAATAGCTAATTTACAAACTTCATTAAATTCGTCAATATCCCAACCTTTCATCAAACTGCTGATAGTCGGTCTGTAAACACCTTTTTCAACATAACCGCCTCCTTCAAAAACACCCAAATCCAATTTATCTTTTCCCTCTGAATCTGTTGGAATTTTAATGTTTGGATCTAATAAATTTTTCCACTTTGATTCAAAATTTACTAAAGTCGTAATATTTGGCTCCCAAGGCTCAACATCATGCGGATAAAAATTTTGATAGGCTACATCAGATGTGTAATATTCATCAGCTAAACCAGCAAGTCCATGTCCAAATTCATGAATATATATTTTTTTAGAATATGTATTATTGGAAGCAGCAGTTGAATAATAATTAAATATTGCCCCTCCGCCATATTTTTCAGTATTGACTAATATATATATCTGATCATATGGTACATTTGATGCATAATTTCTAACACTTTTGTTATCCATAGTCATCAAATATCTTTCACTATCAAAAGTATAAAATGTAGAATTTAATGCTGTATTTTTCCACACTGAATCACCTGGAATATCAACTCCGGAATCTTCTGAAATTGCTTTTACTCCCCAAATGTTTATATTTTCTCGAAGTGAATAAAATGGTTCATATTCAAATAAAGTATTGGCAAATATTTTACAGTCCTTCTCAAAATTCTCCATTTCATCTTTAGTGTAACCTTCTGATAGTAAAACAATATCAAGTTTTTTTTCAGATTCACCAGATATATGAATATCAAATTTTTCAGCTGAATTTAATTTCTCTTTTTTTACAAAATAACTATTTGGATCAATTAAAAATTCTTTTCTTTTCTGAAATTTATTTTTGCTATCTCTATTATGTATTTCTACACGTATTGAGTCTTTGGGATATGGAAATACTAATATTTCAGTAAATGTACGGTCAAATATTTTTGCTTCTTCTGTTGTTTGCCATTCTTGGAAAAGCGATGAATAACCTCTTGAATAAATCAAATTATTTGTTTTAAGATCATAAACATAAAACATAAAGTTTCCGTACCCAATAGTATCAATCAAATTAATTTTTGAACCGCCCCAATATGGTTCTTCAATCAATTCATCAAATGAATATGAGTCTGAATCAGCATTTCCGGTATGAAAATAATCTAATCTTAATTGTTTATTATAAAAATAATCATCATACTTTACTTGAGCTGATAAACAAGTGGTTACAATAAAAAATAGAATTAAGATTTTTTTTATCATTAACTAATCTCATATACTTAAATAAATAAACAAAAGAAAAAGAATTATAAGTTTATACTTTTCTGCTTCCGGGTTTGATTGCTGGGGTTCCTTCTTTACACATTGGACACTCATCAGCTAGATAAGAAATAACTTCCATTTGTAAAGTACTAACTTGCGGAACTCCAAAATTAACTTTTCCGTTGCTTCTATCCACAATCATACCTACACCAACTAAATTAGCCTTATTTTGTTTAACAATATCAATCACTTCAAAAACAGATCCGCCTGTAGTTACAACATCTTCACAAACTAAAACATTTTCACCTTCTTTTAATTCAAATCCGCGTCTTAATTTTAAATTCTTATCTTCTCTTTCAGCAAAAATAAATTTTTTATTGAGTTGCCTTGCAACCTCTTGTCCAACAACAATTCCTCCAATTGCAGGTGAAATAACAGTATCAATCTGCATATCCTTAAAATAATCTGCAATTATTGAACAAATATCAGTTGTATGATTTGGATATTGAAGTACTTTTGCACATTGAAAATATTGATTGCTATGTCTTCCTGAAGTTAATAAAAAATGACCTTGTAAAAGTGCGTTTGTTTCTAAAAATACATCAATTAGTTTCTTATTTTCCATAAGCTCACAATTATTAAATATTTATATTTATTTTCATTTAAGTTACTAAGATAGTAGAAAACTAAGATAAAAAAAAAGAGTATTAGAAATAGTGAAAGATTTTTCTAATACTCTTAAATTTTCTACTTTTAGAAAAGAAATAAGTCTACTGATTTCTATGAAGGATTTTCTTTTTCCTTAAGATCATCTTTTTTTTCTATTTTTATTTTTTCGGCAGTAAAATATAATTCTTCAGCATTTTGCTTTTTCTTAACTATAATTTTATCGCCTTCTCTAAAAGATTCTCTAAGAATTTCTTCTGCTAATGGATCCTCAATAAATTGCTGTATTGCTCTTCTTAATGGTCTAGCTCCAAATTTTGGATCGAATCCTTTATCGGCAATAAAATCTTGAGCACCAGGATCAAGTTCAATCTGCATTTTATTTTCTTTAAGATTGTTAACTAAATCTCTCATCTCAATTGCAGCAATTTGTTTAATATCATCTTTTTCAAGATTTCTAAATACTATAGTTTCATCTATTCTATTTAAAAATTCAGGATTAAAAAGATTTTTCATAGCGTCTTCAACTGTAGATTTTAGATTACCATATTTATCGGAACTTGATTCACCGCCAAAGCCATAACTTCCGGTAGCTTTTATATTTTTAGTGCCGACATTAGATGTCATAATTATTATTGTATTTTTAAAGTCAACTCTTCTTCCTAAACTATCGGTTAACAGTCCATCATCTAAAACTTGCAGCATAATATTGAATACGTCAGGATGAGCTTTTTCAATTTCATCAAATAGAACAACAGAATAAGGTTTTCTTCTGACTCTTTCTGTTAATTGACCTCCTTCTTCATAGCCAACATATCCCGGAGGTGCACCAACTAATCTGGAAACTGCATATTTTTCCATATATTCACTCATATCAATTCTGATAAGTGCGTCTTCGCTATCAAATAAATATTTTGCTAATTCTTTTGCTAAATATGTTTTTCCTACACCGGTCGGACCTAAGAAAATAAAGCTTCCTATTGGTTTATTAGGATTTTTGAGTCCGGCTCTAGTTCTTCTTATGGCTTTTGATAATTTTGTAACAGCTTCATCTTGACCAACAATCTTTTTCTTGATAACAGATTCCATCTTCATAATTTTTTCAGACTCACCCTGTACAACGCGGGTAACAGGAATTCCTGTCATCATTGAAACAACTGTTCCAATATCTTCTTCATTTACATCATAAACTTCATTTTTAGTTTTTTCTTCCCATTCTGTTTTGGCTGTTTCTAATTCTAATTGAAGCTGTCTTTCTTGATCACGCAATCTTGCAGCTTCTTCGTAATCCTGTTGTTTTACAACATCAATTTTCTTTTGTTTAATAGCTTCAACTTTTTCTTCAAGTTCTAAAATTTCTTCAGAAACTGTAAAATTTCCCATATGAACTCTAGAACCAGCTTCATCTAAAACGTCAATAGCCTTATCCGGTAAATGTCTATCGGTAATATATCTGTCAGATAGTTTTACCGCTGCATCAATTGCTTCAGATGTATATTTTACGTGATGATGTTCTTCATATTTGAATTTAATAAAATCTAAAATTTTAATTGTTTCATCAACTGTTGGCGGATCAACCATAACTTTTTGGAATCTACGATCCAAAGCTCCATCGGTTTCAATAAATTTTCTATATTCATCTAAAGTGGTTGCTCCAATACATTGTATATCACCTCGAGCTAGGGCAGGTTTGAACATATTTGAAGCATCCAAAGATCCGCTTGCACCGCCCGCTCCAACTAATGTATGAAGTTCATCAATAAATAAAATTACATCATTAGCTTTTTCGAGTTCATTCATTAATGCTTTCATTCTTTCTTCAAACTGACCGCGATATTTAGTTCCTGCAACAAGGCCAGCCAGATCTAAAGTTACAACTCTTTTTTCTTGAAGAATTCTTGGAACTTTTCTTTGAATAATTCTAAGCGCTAAACCTTCGGCAATTGCTGTTTTTCCAACTCCGGGTTCACCAATTAATACTGGATTATTCTTTTTTCTACGGCTTAAAACTTGAGCAACTCTTTCAATTTCTTTTTCCCTACCAACAACCGGATCTAATTTATCATCATTTGCCATTTTAGTTAAATCTCTACCAAAATTATCTAAAACGGGCGTTTTTGTTCTTTCAGATTTTTTACTTTGTGGAGGAGGAACTTTCATTCCCTCGGATGAAGATGATTTACCGCTTAAAATATTATTTAACTCTGCACGAGCAGTTTCATAAGTTACATTAAACTGATTTAGAATTTGTGTAGCCACATTATCTTCATCGCGTAAAAGTGATAACAGAATGTGCTCAGTTCCAATTACATCAGATTTATATATTTTTGACTCAATTTGTGTTATTTTTAAAACTTTTTCAGCTTGTTTAGTAAGAGGAATATTTCCAATTGTTAATGTTCCGCCAGAAATTCTTACGGTATCTTCAATTGTTTTTTTTAGATTTGTTAAATCAACACCTAAATTGAGTAAAATTCTTACTGCAACACCATGGTTTTCACGAATTATACCTAATAAAAGATGTTCGGTACCAATATAATCGTGACCTAATCTAAGTGCTTCTTCTCTGCTTAATCTAATTACTTCTTGAACTCTTTCAGAAAAATTACCTTCCATTATATTAACAGCCCTTCAAATTTTTTCAAAATTCACTTTTTTTAATAATAATAAATATATAGATACTTATTTGTGTAATCAAGGTATTAAGGATTTTTAGAATATCATCGGTTTTTATAATTATTTATTCAGTTTAATTTAGTGTTTTTATTTACTAATAGCTTAACTTTTGGTAAATTACTAAAGAAATTATAAGATTAGATATTTTTTTAAGGAGTCATCATGGAAGCTTTTACTGGTTTATCGTTTGTAGTGATTATTGCTATAATATTTTTTCTAATTCTGTTTACTTATTTTGTTCCAATTGGGCTATTCATTACGGCCTACTTTTCTGGAGTAAGATTAAAAATTTTCAGAGATTTAGTTGGAATGAGACTGAGAAAAGTTTCACCAACAATTATTGTTAGAAATTTAATTTCAGCAACAAAAGCAGGATTAAATTTAGAAACAGCAGCTTTAGAAGCGCATTATCTTGCCGGTGGAAATGTAACAAAAGTTGTTAATGCATTAATTTCAGCAAATAAAGCCAATCTGGATTTATTTTTTGAAAAAGCCGCCGCAATTGATCTAGCAGGAAGAGATGTTCTTGAAGCTGTAAAAATGTCAGTTGTGCCAAAAGTTATTGAGACTCCCCTTGTTGCAGCCGTTGCAAAAGACGGTATTCAATTAAAAGCTATAGCACGTGTAACTGTAAGAGCTAACATCGAAAGATTGGTTGGTGGTGCTGGTGAAGCAACAGTTTTAGCAAGAGTTGGAGAAGGTATCGTATCAACAATTGGTTCCAGTGATACTCATAAAATTGTTTTGGAAAATCCGGATAATATTTCAAAATCAGTGTTGGCTAAAGGATTGGATGCCGGAACTGCTTTCGAAATTCTTTCTATTGATATTGCAGATGTTGATGTTGGTACAAACATCGGCGCTATTTTACAAACTGATCAAGCTGAAGCAGATTTAAAAGTTGCTAGAGCTAAGGCTGAAGAGAGACGTGCTGCAGCAGTTGCACTTGAACAAGAAATGCGTGCAAGAGTTGTGGAAGCTGAAGCTGAAATTCCTCAAGCAATGGCAGAAGCTTTTAGAAGCGGTAATATGGGAATTATGGATTACTACAATCTAAAAAATATTCAATCAGATACTGATATGAGAAAAAGTATAGCTGATAGTGATAAGGATAAAGAAGATAAAAAATAATTATGGAAGATCTATTTCAAATATTAATTATCATTTTTTTTATTGTTAGTTCAATTGCTTCTTCAATGAAAAAAAAGAAAAAACAGCAATCAAAAAAAACAACTTCTTTTCCGCAACAATCAGAAAAACCAAATACTATTGCTAAAAAGCAAAAATCTTCTGCAGAAGTTTTGGAAGAAATGTTTGGATTTAAATTAGAATTGCCGGAGCCTCAAAAAACCGAGGCTCCTTATAAATATTCTGAAGAAAATTATTCTGATACTTGGAACCCGGAAAGTGATTTTGAAGAATTTAGTACCGAAGGAAAAAGTGATTATGCAGAAAAGATAACTGAGAAAAAAAATGAATTAACAAATGATAAACAAAAACATAGAGCATTTAAGGAAGAAAATCTACAAATTAGTAAGAACTCGCAAATTGAACCTCAATCCAAATTCAGTAAACTTTTTGCTCAACAGTCTAACTTAAAAGATTATATAATCATTCAAGAAATATTAAATAAACCTAAAGCACTCCGAAGGTAATGCCAAAAAAGTACCGCTTAACAAAAATTAATAAAGTTGAGTCTGAAAGAAAACAATTTGATGAATCTCAATTCGAAATAGATTATGTCAATGAGTTAAATCCAGCACAGTATGACGCTGTAACATCTACAGAGGGAGCTTATCTTGTTATTGCCGGAGCTGGAACTGGAAAAACAAGAACTTTAGTTTATCGAGTTGCACGATTAGTAGAAATGGGTGTTGAACCAAAATCAATTTTACTTTTGACTTTCACCCGTAAATCGGCAAAAGAAATGATGAATAGAGCTGCCATATTACTGGATAATAGATGCTCAAAAATTAACGGTGGAACTTTTCATTCATTTGCAAATTTAACGTTAAGAAAATATGCAAAACTAGTTGGTTTGGATTCCGGTTTTACAATTTTGGACCAAAGTGATAGCGAAGATGTAATAAATTTAATTAGAGCTCAACTTGATTTAGTTAAGCTGAAAAAAAGATTCCCCAATAAACAAACAATTCAAAGTATTATTAGCTTAAGTACAAACACTGGAAAAAAAATAGAAGATATTGTTGCAGAAGAATATCCGCATTTTGCTGAGCATATTGAAAAGATAATCGAAATCTCAAGATTTTACACCTCTTATAAAAAGAAAAGTCAACTTTTAGATTATGATGATTTGTTAATTTATTTAAGAGATTTTTTACATGATAAAGCTAAATCTCAAGTTTTATTAAGCTCAATAAAATATGTTATGATTGACGAATATCAGGATACAAATAAGCTTCAGGCTGACATTGTATTTGGCTTAGCCGGGCATAATAATAACATAATGGTTGTTGGAGATGATTCACAATCTATTTATTCATTCAGAGGTGCAAACTTTAAAAACATAATGCAATTTCCAAAATTATTTAAAGATGTTAAAACAATAATGCTTGAAGAAAATTATAGAAGTACTCAGGAAGTTTTAGATTTTGGCAATTATATTATTGATACGGCTATTGAGAAATATCCGAAGCATCTTTTTACAAGAAAAACCGGAGGCGAACTTCCAGCAATTATATCAGCGACAACAGAAAATATGCAGTCCCGTTTTATTGTTGATAGAATTTTAGAATTAAGAGAAGAAAATATTCCTCTTAATGATATTGCAGTATTATTTCGTTCTTCATTTAGTTCATTTGATCTTGAAATTGAATTGAACAAAGCAAATATTCCTTATCAAAAATTTGGCGGAATGAAATTTATTGAAACCGCTCATGTTAAAGATGTTTTAGCTTTTCTAAGGATTGCTGAAAATCCGAATGACGTAGTAAGCTGGTACAGGGTTTTACTTTTACATGAAGGAATAGGACCAAAAAAAGCTCAAGATCTGCTTGCAAAAATAACAGCCGGTGAACTAAACATTAAAGCTCATCCGGAAAAAACTTTAGACAAAAGTTATAAGACAAATATTTTCAATTTATTTTTGTGTTTGTATAGAATTCATACAAGCAGACAACTGCCAACAGAATTGACTGAGATTGTATTAGATTATTATGAACCATTATTTAAAGCTAAATATGATGATTTTAACAAAAGAAAGAAAGATCTGGATATATTCATAAACATAACTGAAAATTATACTAATCTTACAACTTTATTAGCTGATATGGCTTTAGAACCTCCTACGGAAAGTATGGCTGATATTAGCGAAGAAGAAAAAGATAATGAATATTTAACACTTTCAACTATTCATTCTGCAAAAGGATTAGAATGGCATTCAGTATTTATTATCCATGCAGTTGAAGGTTTCTTCCCTTCCAGCATGTCATATAATAAAATTGAAAGTTTGGAAGAAGAAAGACGGCTGATGTATGTTGCCGCCACAAGAGCAAAAAATAATCTTTATATTTCTTATCCGATGAATATTTTCGATCGTCACAACGGAATGACCTTATCAAAACCATCCAGATTTATTGCAGAGATTAGTGAAGAATTAGCTGAAGAATGGCTCTTAGAAGAGGATTTCTAAAAAATGATATTCTTTCTGATTTTTATATTCGCTTTATTTATTTACATTTTTTTAAAGCTTAAACTTCCGGTAAATGAAAAAATTTTTAACGAAGAATTAAAAATTAGTGTAATTGTTGCTGCAAAAAATGAAGTTAATAATCTGCCAAATCTTATTAAATCATTAGAAAATCAAAAATACCCAATTAACAAATATGAAGTTATAATAGTTGATGACAATTCAACAGATTCAACTTTCAAAAAAATCAGTGAACTTATTAAATACAAAAGTAATTTTAGTATAATAAAAGTTGATTATAAAAAATTTGAAGGAAAACGAGGGGCTCTTCAAATAGGTATTGAAAAATCAAATTATGAATATATAGTAATTACCGATGCTGATTGTCAACCAGAAAAATATTGGCTTAAGTCAATATCAAATAAATTCTCAGAAAAATTCGATTTTATTTTTGGAATCTCACCATTTTATCAAAAACAATCATTTTTAAATAAAATAATTTGTTTTGACAATTTATGGGTTCATATTTTAACTTTTTCATTTGCTATTATTGGGCTTCCCTATTCAGCTTCGGCCAGAAGTTTTGCATTTAGAAATGATTCATTTAATAAAATAGAGGGTTATAAAAATACTACTGATACGCTTAGCGGAGATGATGATTTGCTTTTAAGAGAAGCTGTAAAAAATAAAATGAAAATTGGGATAATTAAAAATCCTGGTTCATTTGTATTTACAAACGCAAAGGAAACGTTTGAAGATTTTGTACAGCAAAAATCAAGACATACATCTACATCAAATTACTACTCAAATAAAATTAAATTTTTATTAGGTTTTTGGCATATTTTAAATTTATTGATGCTTTTTTCACCATTCTTATTTTTAATAAACACTAATTTTATTTATTTATTTTTTGTAAAAATAGTTAGTAATGTAGTTCTTATTAAAATATTAATGAAAGATTTTTCTTATAATTTTGGACTAATTGAAACAATCTATCTTCAAATTATTTATGAACTACTTCTTGTTGTTAATTATTTTAAAGGTATTTTCAATAAGAATAAATGGTAAATATTTTTAATAAAAATTATTATATATTTTATTCTAGGGTTTTAGTTTTAGGGGATATTTTTATTTTATAAACTAAAGTGAGTAAAAAATGAATTACTCGGAATTAATTCAAATTGCTAGAAAAGTAAAGAAAAATTCTTATTCGCCCTATTCAAAATTTAGAGTTGGAGCAGTTTTAGTTACAAATGAAGGAAATTTATATTCTGGAGTTAATGTTGAAAATTCTTCTTATGGTTTAACAAATTGTGCTGAACGCACTGCTGTTTTTTCCGCTGTTTCTGAAGGTGAAAGAAATTTTAAAACTATTGTTCTTGTCAGTGATGCTGAAGATTTTATTCCTCCATGCGGTGCATGCAGACAAGTTTTAATGGAAGTTTGTGGAAAAGACTTAGAAGTTGTAATGAGTAATTCTGATAATGAAATACGAATTTTAAAATTAGAAGATCTTCTACCTCTTTCATTTAATAAGGAATTTTTAGAAAAATGATGGAATTTAAACCTCACTCAACTCCAGTTGAAACTGGTTGGATAGAAGTTATTGCCGGATGCATGTTTAGTGGAAAAACCGAAGAACTAATCAGAAGATTAAGAAGAGCTAAAATTGCTAAATTAAATGTTATGATTTTCAAGCCTAAGATAGATGATAGATACTCCAAACTTGAAATTGTCTCACATAGTGAACAAAGTTTACCATCTACTATTATTGATACTCCAAAAGAAATATTAGAATTATCAAAAGATTCTCAAGTTGTTGGAATTGATGAGGCTCAATTTTTTACTCCAGATTTGGTTGATGTATGCAATGAATTGGCAAATAATGGAAAACGCGTAATTGTTGCCGGTTTGGATCAAGATTATAGAGGAATTCCTTTTGAACCAATTCCTCAATTATTGGCACATGCTGAGTATATTACAAAAACCCTGGCTATTTGTGTAAATTGTGGAAATCCAGCAGATAAAACTCAACGTACAATAAAGACAAAAGATAGAGTTGTAGTCGGCGCTTCTGATAGTTATGAAGCAAGATGTAGAAAATGTCATTATATACCTGAAGAGGAATAATACATGGATATAATTGCAATCCTGCGCGGAATTTTTGGTGTTCTTGTAATTCTATTTATAGCATTTCTTTTTTCAAACAACAAAAAGCGAATTAATTGGAAATTAGTCGGCACCGGTCTTTTAATTCAATTTGTTTTTGCAATATTTATTATTAAAGGTGATACTTTAGGGGCCTTCTTCTCCCCACTTGGATGGCCAAAATTATTCTTTAAATGGATTAGCAGTTTTTTCGTTCTTATCTTAAACTTTACTACAGATGGAGCTTCATTTGTATTTGGCGATTTGGCCAAATCTCCCGGATCTGATGGCTCAATGGGATTTTTCTTTGCATTTCAAGTACTTCCAACAATAATCTTTTTTGCAACTTTAATGTCTGTTCTTTACTATTTAGGAGTAATGCAAAAAATAGTTCAGGGAATGGCTTGGATTATGTCTAAACTTTTAGGAACTAGCGGAGCTGAATCACTTTCTGTTTCTGCAAATATTTTTGTCGGTCAAACCGAAGCGCCATTAATGATAAAACCTTATTTAAAGGGATTAACCAAAAGTGAGCTTCTCACAATTATGACCGGAGGAATGGCAACAATTGCAGGCGGTGTGATGGCTGCCTATATTCAGATGTTAAGCCAATCTTTTGGTGAAACAATGGGATTATCGATTACTGACGCACAGCTTATGTTTGCTACTCATTTATTAGGAGCAAGTGTTATGGCGGCTCCTGCTTCTTTGGTGCTATCCAAAATAATTTTTCCGGAAGTTGAAGAACCTGAAACAAAAGGGACGGTAAAAGTTGCGGTAGAAAAAAATGCTTCAAATACTGTTGAAGCTGCTGCAGTAGGAGCTTCAGATGGTTTGCAGTTAGCATTAAACGTTGGTGCCATGTTGCTCGCCTTTATAGCATTAATTGCATTAGTAAACTATTTACTTGAATTTATTGGCGGCTTTACGGGATTGAATGCTATACTAATGGAACATTATAATAAACCACTTAATCTCCAAATGGTCTTTGGATTAATTCTACAATTTCTTGCTTTAGCTATTGGAGTTCCAAGTGAAAGTGCAATTCAATTTGGAAGTCTGTTCGGTTCCAAGGTTGTTCTAAATGAATTTGTAGCGTATTTTGAATTAAGCAATTTAATTCAGATAAAAGAATTGGTAAATGAAAAAGCTATTTTAATGGCAACATATGCTTTATGCGGATTTGCAAATTTTAGTTCAATTGCTATACAAATTGGTGGTATTGCCCCTATTGCTCCAAATCAAAGAACCGCGCTTGCAAGTTTGGGCATGAAAGCTGTTTTGGCTGGATCTCTTTCAACATTAATGACAGCTACTTTAGCAGGAATTTTATTTTAATATTATGATAGATCTAAATTTTAAATATAAAACACTGCTAAATTATGTAAATGATCAAATGCCATTTTATCCGGAAATTTCACTTATTCTTGGCAGCGGTTTAGGAGAATTTGCAGATAAGATAAAAATAGTTAAATCAATAAAAACTGAAGACATCCCAAATTACCCAAAATCTACAGTTCAAGGTCATAAAGGTTTTTTACATTTTGCTGAGCTATTCAATAAAAATATTTTAGTATTTCAGGGTAGAATTCACTTGTATGAAGGATACAATATTGATCAAGCTATAATTCCGGTTTTTATTGCCAAAGAGTTAAAAACCAAATATATTTTATTAACTAACGCAGCAGGTGGGGTTAATTTAAATTTTAATCCAGGTGATCTAATGTTAACAACCGGATTTCTTGCTCATAATATTAAAAAAGAATTAACAGATGTTCTCTCTTTACCGACTGCAGAGCAGAGAAAAAATATTTTAAATTTACCTTCAAAAGAATTTAATGAAATAATTAAAAAGGCCGCATTAGAAGAAAATGTATTTTTACAGCAAGGTAATTATTGGTTTAATTCAGGTCCTACATATGAAACTCCAGCTGAAATAAAAATGCAAAGTAAATTTGGTGCTGATGCTGTTGGTATGTCAACGGTTCATGAAGCATTTTTTGCAGGAGTGAATGGCATAAATGTCTCGGCAATTTCGTTAATAACAAATTATGCAGCAGGACTTTCACCACAAAAATTATCTCATCAAGAAGTTATTGAAACAGCTGAATTGGCAAAAGAAAAATTTGAAAGGTTGGTAAAAAGAATTATTAAACTTGTTTGATAATAAATTACCATTTATAAATTGAAAAAATTCATTTCCATATTTTTATTAATTATTTTTATTTCACCTTTCTGGATTACCTTTAGTTTATTCCATATCCAAAAAAAGATTATAAGAAAAAATGTTAAAATGAATTTAATTTCTCATCTTGATGATAATGATTTAGTTTTGCTTAAATTTTCAAAAAGTGAAACAAATACAATTCTCAGTTGGGAGCATTCCAAAGAATTTGAATTTAATGAAATAATGTATGATGTTATTAAATCAAAGGAAGTCGGTGATTCAGTTTTATATTGGTGCTGGCAGGATAATGATGAAACTTATTTGAATAAGAGATTTAAAGAAAACCTTGCAAACGCATTACAAAATGATGGAAAATCAAATCGTCTGCTAAGTCAATTAAGTAATTACTTATCAATATTTTACACTACCGAATCAAATAAGATCAGCCACAATAATTCATTTTACACAAAAAAATATTTTAGTCAAAATATCAAATTTTATCAAAGTATAGTAATTTGTCCAAATTCACCTCCTCCAAACTGTTAATTCATTCTTCTGTATAATAATATTTTTTTAATCAGAATTTAAGGATTAACATGAGGCTATTTAGCTTTTTAGCTCTAATACTGTTATTAGCCGGGAATATTAATGCGCAAATAGTAACAGTTATTGAAAAAGAGAATGATCATAAACTTGAATCAGTCACTATTAAAAGTGATAATCCAAAAGCGATTACTTCTACTAATTCAAATGGTGAAGCTGAAATTAGATCATTCAAAAATTCAAATGAAATAATATTTCAGCACTTAGGATTTAAGACCGTTTCAAAATCTTACAAAGAAATTGAAAATGAGAATTATATAGTTTATATGGAAGCATCAAATATATCTCTAGATCAAATTGTTGTTTCCGCCTCTAAATGGAGTCAATCAAACACTGAAGTTTCTTCAAAAGTTACAAAAGTATCTCCTCGTGAAATAGCGATCCAAAATCCACAAACAACAGCTGATATGTTAAACTTTACTGGCGAAGTATTTGTTCAAAAAAGTCAGTTAGGAGGCGGAAGTCCAATGATAAGAGGATTTGCTACAAATAGACTGCTAATTTCGATTGACGGAATACGAATGAATAATGCAATTTTCAGAAGCGGAAATTTACAAAATGTAATTTCGTTGGATAATTTTTCACTTCAGAACGTAGAAATTCTTTTTGGACCAGGATCAGTCATGTACGGAAGTGATGCGATTGGCGGAGTGATGAGTTTTTATACTTTAAAACCTCAATTTAGCTTAGATGAAAATATTTTTGTTAATGGAAATGCAGTTATAAGAAATTCAACAGCTAATAATGAATATACTGGACATTTAGATTTTAATTTAGGATGGAAAAATTTTGCATCATTGACGAGCATCTCTTTTTCAGATTTTGAGGATGTAAGAATGGGAAATCATGGACCAAATGAATATTTACGAAATGAATATGTAGAAAGACAAAACGGTACTGATGTAGTTATAAATAATTCGGATCCGTTAATTCAAAAAACAACAATTTATTCACAAATAAATATAATGCAAAAATTAAGCTATAAACCTCATAATTCATGGGATATTGATTATGGATTTCACTATTCAGAAACATCTGATTATAATCGATATGATAGACTACTGCGTTATAAAAATAATTTGCCGAGAAGTGGCGAATGGTATTATGGACCGCAAATTTGGATGATGAATAATCTGAATATAACAAATAGTGGGGAAAATAATTTCTATGACAATTCTGTATTAAGATTAGCTTATCAAATCTTTGAAGAAAGCAGACATGACCGTGATTTCAATAAAATTACAAGATATGATAGATTTGAAATTGTTGATGCTTACTCAATTAATTTTGATTTCTCAAAAAAAATAAACGATATTTCAAGTGTTGTTTACGGATTAGAAGCTATTTATAATGAGGTTGAATCAACAGGAAAAGATACAGATGTAATTAATAAATCATCAATTAAAGGACCGTCAAGATATCCTCAATCAACTTGGAAATCTCTAGCCGCTTATTTTGATTATAAAAATTACTTTACCACAAATTTAATTTTTGAAGCTGGATTTCGTTATAGTCACTATAGTTTAAATGCTGATTTTGATACAAGCTTTTACCCCTTCCCTTTTAACAATGCAAAAATAAATGATGGATCATTTTCTGGTAATGCCGGATTAATTTATAATCCAAATAATACTACAACAATGAGTTTAAATTTTTCAACCGGTTTTAGAACACCAAATGTTGATGATATTGGAAAAGTATTTGATTCTGAACCAGGCTCAGTTGTAGTCCCAAATCCAAATCTTAAAGCAGAATATGCGTATAATATTGATTTAGGTATTGCAAAAGTCATTGGAGATGCTATAAAATTAGACGTTACCGGATTTTACACATTGTTGGATAATGCAATGGTAAGAAGGGATTTTACACTAAATGGTCTTGATAGCATAATTTATTCGGGTGAAATGAGCAAGGTACAGGCAATTCAAAATGCTGCAAAAGCATATGTTTGGGGAATTCAAGGTGGAATTGAAATTGATCTTCCTTCAAATTTTGGTTTTGCCTTGAACGCGAATTATCAAAAAGGTGAAGAAGAACTTGATGATGGCAGTAAAAGTCCATTAAGACATGCAGCTCCAATGTTTGGATCAGCTCATATAACTTACTCATCAAAAAAAATATCAATAGATTTATATGCAATAGCAAACGGTGAAATTTCAAATTCCAACTTACCGGAAGAAGAAAAAAACAAAGATTATATTTATGCGATTGATAAAGAAGGCAATCCTTATTCTCCAAGCTGGTACACATTAAATCTTAAAATTGATTACATATTATTAAATAATTTTTCCATTATTGGCGGAATTGAAAATATTACGGATCAACGTTATAGACCATACAGTTCCGGAATAGTTTCTCCAGGAAGAAATTTTATTATATCAGGCAGATTTAAAATTTAATTTTTGTAATTATGAGAAGTGTAATTTAGCTTGCACTTCTCTTTTTAATTAAGTTATTTTTTATTTTTAAATCAAACAAATCATAAACTTGGTAACTCTTTTAATTATATGGTACTTCTTTTTGATATAATATTAATATTATCACTTTCAGTTGTAATTATTTTAGTTACAACAAAGTTTAAAATCCCGCCATTAATTGGATTTTTACTGACGGGGATTGTTATTGGTCCATCTGCATTTAGTTTGGTAAGTAATATTTCAGATATAGAAATTCTTGCTGAAATTGGAATTATGCTGCTAATGTTTACAATTGGATTGGAATTTTCTTTAGACAAAATTAAACTGATGAAAAAGAATTTCCTCTTTTTTGGTGGTTTTCAAGTTGGAATAAGCTGGCTAGTTTTTAGCTTCATATTTTCGATAATAGGAATGAATTTAGCTCAATCTTTTTTTGCCGGATTTATTCTTACATTAAGCAGTACCGCAATAATTTTAAAAAATCTTAAAGACACTTCTAAACTTGATACACCATACGGTTTAAAGATGACAGGTATTTTATTATTTCAGGATGCTGCGTTAATTCCTTTTTTAATATTGCTTCCGACAATTCTTAATTTTGAAGGTACATTTTCTTTCTCAATAATATCAAACATTTTAATTTCACTAGGCGGAATAATACTTTTACTTGTTTTAAGCAGAGTTCTTCTTCCAAAACTTTTTAATCTAATTCTTGAATACAGATTACCTGAATTATTTATGGTTTCTGTTTTTGTTCTAATTTTTGGAATTGCTTTCGCCGCTTATGGTTTGGGTGCTTCTTTGGCAATGGGAGCATTTATTGCTGGAGTTGCAATTTCAGATACAGATCACGCACACCATGTTAATACCGAATTAATTCCATCAAGACATTTATTCAATTCCATATTCTTTATTTCAATTGGCATGTTCATTAATTTGAACTTTTTTGCAACCAACATTTTCCAAATAATTTTATTTACCTCAGTATTAATAATTCTAAAAGGAATAATAATATTTTCAATATTTTACTTTTCCAAACATTCTTTAAGTGAAGGAATTATTACCTCTTTTGGTTTAGCTCACATTGGAGAATTTTCATTTATTCTTTTAAAGCTCTCTGAGGATAGTAATTTATTCTCTGAATTTTATTATCAGTTGTTTCTTTCATCAGCAGTTTTAAGCATGTTTTTAATTCCTTTAATAAATAATGCTGGAGAACGTTTTGCAAATATTAGCAAATTCAAAAAAAATATATCTGAAAAAGATGAAACAAACATAACTCTTAAAAATCATACAATAATAGCTGGCTTTGGTATTAATGGTCAGAGTATATCAAGAACTTTAAAACTTATCGGAATTCCATTTAATATAATTGAAGCAAATCCAGTGACTGTCAAAAAATATAAGAATCTAGGATATCCAATTTATTATGGTGAATTAGATAGGAAAGAAAATTTAATTTCTATGGGAATTAATGAAGCTGCTTTACTTGTAATTGCAATTTCAGATATAGATGCCACAAAAAGATCAATAAAGATTGCAAAAAGTATAAATAATAAAGTTAAAATAGTTGTGAGGGCAAATTATTTTACGCAAGTTGAAACTATGTATAGTTTGGGTGCTGATTTAGTATTATCACAAGATCTAGAAACGTCGCTTACATTTTTATTTCACATTCTAAAATTCTACAACTTACCTGATCATATAACTCGAGTGCAAACTAATATTTTAAGAAAAGAGCATTATAGGTTTTTTACTAAAAAGGAAATTGATAATAATTGGAAAGTCGCTGCTTTTGATGAGTTAGAAAAAGATAATGAAATGTTTTTTATTAGCTCAAATTCCAAATTGATAAATTTACCCGTTGTTGAATTAGAACCATTTAATGATAATGTGGTAAAGTTAATTGGAATTATTAGAAATGATCAGATTTATTCTGAGAATTTACAAAATATTATTATCCAGCAATTTGATACGATAATTTTATTCGGCAATCATAAAAACATACAAGAAGCTTTAAGTTGGTTTGAAAAAAATAATTAGTTGCTAACAGAAATAATAGAAGCCGCTGAAACTATTGCAGTTTCTGCTCTTAAACGGTTTTTTGTTAAATATACATTGTAAGTATTTTTTAGTTTTTCAATTTCGGTTGTTGTTAAACCGCCTTCGGGACCAAAAATTAAATTAATATTTTTCTTTTCTAAAATAGTGCCAAGAGATTCAGATAATTTATTTTCAGCATTTTGATCAAAAATAATATTTAACGATGTATCAGATATTTTAAGATCTTTGATAAAATTAATTCTTGGCTTTATAGCTTGAAGACTTTGCTTCATTGCTGCAACTGATATTTTCTCTAATCTGATAATATTTATTTTATTTTTATAACTTTTTTCAGCAATGAATAATTTAAAATTTGTAATCCCCAATTCAATACATTTTTCCAGAGAAAATTCAAATCTATCTGCAGATTTTAACAGTGGTAAATAAAATGTAATATTTGGGAATTTTTCTTTTTGCGAATAAGTTTCTATTTTTTCAAGTAAAGAAAATCTCTTTTCAATTTTAATTAATTTTGATTTATATACTTTTCCTTCACCATTTGTAACAAATATAAAATCATTAACAGAATGACGCATAACTTTTACTAAATGATTCGATTCTTCATCTTCCAAAATAATTTCTGATCCGGTAATATTTTTTGGATCTGTATAATAAAACTCAGTATTTGAAAAAATATTCCCTTCCAATTTGATTTTATCCTTTCTTAAATCCAAAAATAAAACCGATTATGGCAGCAATAGAGAAAGGCAGATTTCTTAATACAATATCTAAAAAGGATGAAGTTGGAAGTTTTGTTTGTTTAATCATTTCAACTGCTGTATCTTTCCAGGAAAGCCAATCAACTTGAATATAGCCATTGTAAACAGCAACTTGAATTAGAATAAATGCGAGCGCTAAAAAAAATACAAATATTTTTGAAACCTTCTTTGAAATAAATCCAACGGCCATTCCGGTTATTAATCCAATTCCCCCAGATTTTAATGCAAATAAAATAACATCCATATCTTACTCCAAATAATTAAAATGAGAAACCGGTTTCTAAGATAAATTCCCCTTTCTTCATTTCATTAAAAGCATATTCAAATCTGATAGCATTATAAGGTAAAACTAAAAGCGTTAGACCAAAACCCCAACCGGTATCAGCCGAATTTAATTTTAGCGATTCATTGTTGTCAAAAGTTGTTCCGGAATCTACAAAAAGATTTGTATACAAACCAATTCTTGCCGAGGTAAGACTTTTGGGAAGCAAAGGTAAATCTAAACTTAAATTCCATTCTTTTATAATAGGATAATTTACCTCGAGTGAAGTAATTAAATAATTATTACCTTCTCTTTTATCAAATCTGTGACCTCTAATATATTCTTCATCGCCAAGCAAAGAAAGTCCATAAAATGGAATAGATCCGCCAAAAGTACTTCTAAATAATCCACGCCATTTGGCTGCTAAATTTCCATATATGGTGTTGTATTTTCTAATATCAATGTTGAAGATATTATATGAGATATTATTTATTCCAAACCCTTTATGAATAATTGATGATTCTAAAAAAGTTCCATTATCTGAAAACTGTTTAAGATTTCTGTTATCAAGTTCGTAGAAAATACCCATTGAAAATATTCTGTCTATTCTGCTTTTTGATGCAGAGAGTTGAGATATTTGCTCTGGCATATCAATAAATTCATACATTGTTCCTAAATAAATATTATTGTATTGGTTTAATCTATAACCTAATGCAACACTTCCATATATATAATTATAACTGAATTGGTCACCATAAATTTTTTCTGACGCAATATTTCTGTTTGCCAAATGTGTGTACCCAACGTCTATACCAAACGTAAGATTTGTACCGGTTTTTAACATTGGAGTATAATAAGTAAGCATGAATGTTGGGTCATATCCAAAAGTGACTAATCCCCAAAGGTTTTCATTTCTGCCTCTAAAATTTTTATAAAGAACGCCTAGTCCATAAGTAGAACGTTTAAATGAATTTTCTCTTAGCCTTAAATACGGAAGCGGATAAATGTACCAACTTTCTTCAATTCTAATTTGAAGTATATTTAATGATTCTTCCTCATTTAAATTGAAGTCAACCTTGTTAAAAATTCCTAAGCTAAAAATACGTTCACGATTGAAATCGAGTTGTTTTTCACTAACATTATCTCCGACAGTAAAATCAAGTTCTCTAAGAATTATAAATTCTTCAGTTGTTTTATTGCCAGTGATTTGAATTGAATCAATCTGAATAGATTTATTTTTTGTTAAATCATTTGATTGAGCAATTAAAAAATAATTTGTTGCAGTAATTAGGAAAATTATTTGTGTGAAAAATTTATTCAAAGTTTATTTAGAAATTAATTTAAAGATAAGTTTGAAAATAAAATGAATAGTTAAATAAGGCAATCCTAAAAACAAAAACTGTGCTCAACTTTTATGCATGAATCTTGAATAACATTTACACCTTTATTCAATACTTTTTCAACTGCATCATCATTCCTTATTCCTAACTGCAGCCAAAGTGTTTTTGGCATTATTTCAAGAACATCATCCATAATGAAAGGAATATCTTCAGATTTTCTAAAAACATTTACAATATCAATTTTATGAGGAATTTCTTTAAGACTATTATAAACAACAATTCCGTCCGCATTATTAAAATTCATATTTGGATTTACACCAACAACATTATATCCATTTCTTAAAAGATACAATGCAATATTTCTGCTAATTCTACTTGGGTTGCTGGAAATTCCAACAACCGCAATTGTCTTTGAAGTCTTTAATATTTCACAAATTTCAGTCTGCATAAAATTTTACTATTAGTTTTCGTATTCTTCCAAAGGCAAACAGCTGCATACTAAATTTCTATCGCCATAAGCATTATCTACTCTGCCTACTGACGGCCAAAATTTATTTTCTTTTATCCAATCAGCTGGAGCAACAGCTTTCGCAATTGTATATTTATGCTCCCAGTTTCCAATAATATCAGAAAGAGTATGTGGTGCATTTTTTAACACATTATCCAATTTATCATATTCATTGCTTTCAATTTCCTTTATTTCATTATAAATCATTTCCATCGTATCACAAAATTTATCGAGTTCTTTTTTTGATTCACTTTCTGTTGGTTCAACCATTAAAGTACCAGCTACCGGAAATGATACGGTTGGGGCATGATATCCATAATCCATTAACCTTTTAGCTATATCTTCAACTTCAACATTTGCAGTAGTTTTAAATCCACGTGTGTCAAAAATCAGTTCGTGAGCAACAAAACCTCTTTCTCCGGCATACAAAGTTTTAAAGTGATTTTTTAATTTTGATTTAATATAATTCGCATTCAAAATTGCAATTTGTGAGGCTCGTTTTAATCCTTCAAAACCCATCATCCTAATGTATGCATAAGAAATAGTTAATACGCTTGCACTGCCAAATGGAGCAGATGAAACGGCACTTATGGATTTTGCCTTATTAATCTTTATAACAGAATGGCCAGGTAAAAATTCTTCTAATTCTTTTGTTACAGCAATGGGACCAACACCCGGACCGCCGCCTCCATGAGGTATTGCAAATGTTTTATGTAAATTCAGGTGGCAAACATCTGCTCCAATTGCTGCAGGACTTGTAATTCCTAATTGAGCATTTAAGTTTGCACCATCCATATAAACCAATCCACCGTTTGTATGAATGATCTTATTTATTTCAACAATACTTTTTTCAAATACTCCATGAGTTGAAGGATAAGTTACCATTAAGGCGCATAAATTTTCTTTATGAAGCTCTGCTTTCTCCTTTAAATCATTTACATCAATATTACCTTTTTCATCGCATTTAACTATTACTACTTTATTTCCGGCTAAAACAGCACTTGCTGGATTAGTACCGTGAGCAGAAGAAGGAATTAAGACAATATTTCTATGGCTTTCTCCTCTATTATTATGATAGGCCTTAATTACTAATAGTCCGGTATATTCTCCTTGAGCTCCGGAATTTGGCTGTAAAGATACTCCAGGTAAACCAGTAATTTCTGAAAGCTGATTTTCAAGTTTTTTGATCATTTCTAAATAACCAGCGGCTTGATCAAGCGGAACAAAAGGATGAATATTACCAAATCCTTGTGATGACAATGCATATAACTCAGATGCCGCATTTAGTTTCATTGTGCATGACCCAAGAGGAATCATAGAAGTAGTCAAAGATAAATCTTTTTTCTCAAGATATTTAATGTATCTCATTAATTCTGTTTCAGATCTATAATTTGTAAATACCTTGTTTGTTAAAAATTGACTTTCCCTTTGCAAAGATTCTGGAATTCCATTTGTATTTGAATCATCTAATTCTTCTTTTTCACTCAATACATCATTAAATAATTTAATAACTTCATCAATTTCGGTTTTAGCAACATTTTCTCCAATATTGATGGAGATTGTATTTTGATCTGAATAGTACAAATTGATCTGTGATTCTAATGCTATTTGCTTAATTTCATTAATTTTTTCTTTTTCAAGTTTAATTGTAATTGTGTCAAAAAATGATTTATTCACAATTTCTAATTTCAGATTTTTGAGATTTTCATACAAATACTTTGATAAACCATGGATTCTTAATGCAATATTTTTTAATCCATCCGGTCCATGATAAACAGCATACATTCCAGCCATAATTGCTAAAAGTACTTGAGCTGTGCATATATTACTTGTTGCCTTTTCACGTTTAATATGCTGCTCCCTTGTTTGCAAAGCCATTCTTAAAGCACGTCTTCCTTTTGAGTCAACTGAAATACCAATTATTCTTCCCGGAATAGATCTTTTGTAATCTTCCTTTGTAGCAAAATAAGCGGCATGCGGTCCGCCAAATCCCATTGGAACTCCAAATCTTTGAGTTGAACCTACTACACAATCTGCACCTAATTCTCCTGGTGATTTTAGTAATACTAAACTCAAAATATCAGCTGCAGCAATACAAAAAATATTTTTTTCTTTTGCCGATTTAAATAATTCTTCATAATTTGAAATTGAACCGTTCATTCCCGGATACTGAACAAAAATTCCAAAAACATCTTCAGTTAATTCAAAGTTATCTTCATTTTCAATTCTTAGCTCAATGCCTAAATGAACAGCGCGAGTTTTTATCACATCAATTGTTTGCGGGAATACATTATCTGAAATTAAAAATATGTTGGAATTTTTCTTTTCACCTTTTCTTAAACTATAAAACATGCTCATTGCTTCCGCTGCAGCTGTTCCTTCATCCAATAATGAAGCATTAGCAATCTGCATTCCTGTCAAGTCAATGACCATTGTTTGAAAGTTTAAAAGTGCTTCGAGTCTTCCTTGAGATATTTCAGCTTGATAAGGCGTGTACTGCGTATACCATCCCGGATTTTCAAGTATGTTCCTTTTAATTGGGCTAGGAGTTATTGTTTCATAATACCCCATTCCAATAAAATTTTTAAATAATTTATTTTTAGATGCAATTCTCTGCATCTCTTTTAAAAGTTCGTACTCAGTGATTGGAGCTTCTAACTCAGGTTGTTTTGTAATTAAAATATTATCCGGAACTGTTTCATAAATTAGTTTTTCAACAGAATCAACCCCAATTGTTTGTAACATTTCTGTTATTTCATTTTCTCTTGGACCAATATGTCTATCAACAAATTTTTCTTGTAAAGGAATGTTTTGCATAAAAACTCAATAATAATTTTGATTAATTTTTAGATAAGAAATTTAATTAATTTGAAGGTGAAATCGAATAAAATTGTAATGATAATTAATAAAATATTAATTAAATTGATTTTTCAAGAGCATCTTTTGCGGCATTCTGCTCAGCATTTTTCTTGTTTGAACCTTTTCCAATTCCTTTAATCTGATTATTTACATAAACTTCAACTGTGTAAATTTTATCATGCTGTGGTCCAATTTCATTAATTATTTTATATATCGGTTGTTCAAACTTATTAGCGTGTGCAAATTCTAATAACTGACCTTTATAATTTTTATCGTTGTGGATTTCACCATTCTCAATTTGCGGATTTACAATATATTCAATAATAAAATCTTTTGTGATTTCTTCACCAAACTCCAAATATATTGCAGCAATCAAAGCTTCTAAGCAATCGGCTACAATGTTTGACAGCTTTTTTTTGTCATTCAATAAATATTTATCGTACACAAAAATAAGTTCGTGCAGTTTTAAATTGAATCCTATTTTTTCCAAAGAATTTTTATTAACAAATTGTGATCTGGTTTTTGTTAAAAATCCTTCTTCTTCATTTGGGTAGTTTATAAACAGATATTCGGCAGTAACTTTGCCTAAAATTGAATCTCCAAGAAATTCTAATCTTTCATTCGATTTAATTTCAACTTTGGATTTTTCCAGATAAGAGCGATGTGTAAATGCCTTAAGAAAATAATGCTCGTTTTGAGGCTGTAATCCAGTTAAATCTTTAATTTTCCTAAATATTTCTTCCTTTTTTCCATCGTCAAACTCATTTAAAATAAGTTTTTCCTTCTTTTGAAAAAAAGAGAGAATTCTTTTGATCAAAAACTAACCTTCAAATTTCTTAAACAATAATGAAGCGTTATGTCCACCAAAACCAAATGTGTTGCTAATAGCATATTTTATTTCTCTATCTTTCGCAACTTTTGGTGTATAATCCAAATCGCATTCTGGACTAGGTTCATCTAAATTAATTGTAGGAGGAATTTTTCCATTTTTTAATGCTAAAATAGTTGCAATACTTTCTATTGCACCAGCAGCTCCTAAAAGATGTCCTGTCATAGATTTTGTTGAACTGACTGAAAGCTTATAAGCATGTTCACCAAAAAGATTTTTCATTGCCAAAGTTTCATTTTTATCATTTAGTTCTGTAGATGTTCCATGAGCATTAATATAATCAATATCGGTTGTTTGTAATTCAGCATCACGAATTGCATCTCTCATAGAACGAAAAGCACCTTCTCCTTCTTCAGCCGGAGCAGTTATATGGAATGCATCGCCAGTTAAACCTACACCTATAATTTCGCCGTAAATTTTAGCACCTCTGTTAATTGCGTGCTCATATTCTTCAAGCACTAAGGTTCCAGAGCCTTCTCCCATAACAAAACCATTTCTATCTTTATCAAATGGTCTTGATGCTACTTCATACTTATCATTCCAAGTTGAGATTGCTCTTGCAGAATTAAATCCACCGATTGACATTGGCGTAATTGCTGCTTCCGATCCACCGGAAACCATTAAATCTGCTGAACCTCTCTGAACCAAAATAAAAGCATCAGCTATAGCATGTGATGATGTTGCGCACGCAGAAGTTGTTGCATAATTTGGGCCTTTCAAACCATATTTTATTGAAATATGTCCGGCTGCAATGTCAGAAATCATCATTGGGATAAAAAACGGACTAATCTTTCTTGGTCCGCCATTTAAATAATTAGCATGTTGTGTTTCCCAAGTATCCATTCCACCAATTCCGCTGCCGTAAATAACTCCAAATCTTTCTAAATTAACTTGATCCAAATTAATTTCAGAATCTTCAATTGCCATTTGAGCGGTTGCTAATGCATAATGAGTAAATGGATCCATTCTTTTAAGTGCTTTTGCATCAATGTAATCAGTAGGATTAAAATTTTTGACTTCACATGCAAATTTAGTCGCAAAATCTGTTGTATCAAATTTTGTTATTAAACCAACTCCACTTTTACCGGAAATTAATCCTTCCCAGAATTCGGTTACATTATTGCCAATTGGAGTTAGTGCCCCTAAACCAGTAATTACAACACGTCTTTTATTCATTATGATCCCTACAATTCAAATAAAATAGTATTTAAAATAATTCAATTCCGCATCAAGTCAGTTATACTAACTGGTGCGGAATATTAAGAAATGTATAGAAAAAATTATCCTTCTATTTTTTCCTTTAGGTATTTTGTTGCGTCACCTACTGTAGTAATCTTTTCAGCGTCTTCATCAGGTATTGATATATCAAATTCTGATTCAAATCCCATAACTAATTCTACTATGTCCAAAGAATCTGCACCTAAATCGTTAGTAAAAGATGCTTCCGGTGTAATTTGTGAATCTTCTACACCCAACTTATCAATGATAATTTCTTTTACTTTTGCTTCAACATCCATATTATACTCCTTCTTTTTATGAAATTGAAATTATTTTTATTTACATCACCATACCGCCATCAACGGTAATTACTTGTCCTGTAATATAATCAGCATCATCACCGCATAAAAATGCAACTGCCTTTGCTATATCTTCTGGTGTCCCTAATCTACCCATAGGAACATTTCTAAGTAATGCTTCTCTTTGAGCTTCATTTAACTTTGCAGTCATTTCTGTTTCAATAAATCCAGGCGCAACTGCGTTAACTGTAATATTTCTTGAAGCTAATTCTTTTGCCATAGATTTTGTAAATCCAATTATACCGGCTTTTGAGGCAGCATAATTTGATTGTCCTGCATTTCCAATTAATCCAACAACAGAAGCAATATTAACTATACGACCATATTTTTGCTGAATCATTGGTTTAAGAACAGCCTTTGTGTAATTAAAAACACTCTTCAAATTAACATTCATTACAGTGTCAAAATCAGCTTCATCCATTCTTAAAAGCAGATTATCTCTAGTAATACCGGCATTATTAATTAAAATATCAACACCGCCTAGTTTTTCAATTGCTTCGTTTATTGTTGCCTGAGCATCTTCAAATGATGAGGCATCAGCCTTAAAACCTACAATTTTTGTATCAAGAGATCCTATTTCCTCTTCAATTTCTGCTGCGCATGCATCACAACTATTATAGATAAAGGCTACATCAGAAAATAAAACACCACAACAGCTTTTTGCTGCAAGTTCCTTTACTATTGCTTTTCCTATACCACGCGTTCCGCCTGTTACTATCGCTCTTTTATTATGATTAGCCATTCAATAATTTACCGAATTTGTTATGAATATAAAATTTATTTTTGGAATATAATACTAATTTTGTTTTTATTCCACTTGCATAATATTTGAATATTTTATGATAATTTATCTAGATCAGAGTATTTATCAATTCCAATAGCTGTAATATCTTTACTTATTCTTTTTGCTAATCCTTGCAGAACGTTTCCTGGTCCAATTTCAACGAACTCAGTTATTCCATCTCTTATCATATTATTTATTATTTCTTCCCATTTTACCGGAGAAGTCAATTGCTCAATTAATAATTTTTTAATCTGTTCACTTTTATTAGTTGGCTCAGCCGTTACATTTGAATAAACCGGAATTGTTGAGTCATTAAAATTTGTTATATCCAGACTTTCTTTTAATTCATCAATTGCAGGTTTCATTAATGGCGAATGAAATGCTCCGCTTACAACCAATTCTTTAACTAATTTTGCTCCATTATTTTTTGCTAATTCCATTGCTTTCTTAACACCATCAAGTGAACCGGAAATTACAATTTGTCCGGGTGAGTTAAAATTTGCACACTGAACAATGCCAATACTTGAAGCTTGCTCACATATTTGTATCAGCTCGGTATCTTTCATACCGATAATTGCTGCCATTGTACCAGGATATTTTTCTCCAGCTGAAAGCATAGCTTCACCACGTTTTCTAACAAGAGAAAAAGCATCAAGTGGAGCAAGACATTTATTTGCAACGAGAGCTGTATATTCACCTAATGAGTGACCAGCAACAGCATCAAATTTTATATTTTGAATTTCATTTAGCAACAAAACACCATGAAGAAAAATCGCCGGTTGAGTAATACTTGTTAATTTAAGTTCTTCAATGGGTCCATTAAACATAACTTCTGAAATTTTAAAATTTATTTTTTCTTCAGCTTTTTCAACTAATTCTTTTGCTTGTTGTGAACTATCATAAATATCTTTGGCCATCCCCACATACTGGGAACCTTGACCAGGAAATATCAAAGCACGTTTACTCATTAATCAATACCCCAAGTCAAATAAATTGAGCCCCAAGTAAATCCGGCTCCAAAAGCAGCTAAAACTAAGTTATCACCTTTTTTTAATTTTCCATCCCGGTAATATTCTGTTAAACAAAGTGGAATAGTTGCAGCTGTTGTATTGCCATATTTATCAATATTTACCATTGCTTTTTCTTTAGGTATTCCCATTCTATTAGCAGTAGCATCAATAATTCGTAAATTTGCTTGATGCGGAACCAAATAAGCTACATCATCTGAGGATAAATTATTTTTCTGCATAATTTCAACTGATATATCAGCCATTCCTTTTACGGCTTCTTTAAAAACTGTTTTTCCATCTTGATATAAAGTATGTAAACCTTGGTCAACTGTTTCATGAGTCGGAGGATTTAAACTTCCACCGCCTTTCATATAAAGTGATTCTTTGCCACTGCCATCACAGTGAAGGATTGAATCTTTAACTCCAATATTTAGATCTTCAGTGGGTTCTAATAAAACCGCGGACGCAGCATCTCCAAATAATAAACATGTATTTCTATCTTTATAATTTATTATTGTACTCATTTTATCTGCGCCAATAACAAGAACTTTTTTATAAGTTCCCCCTTCAATTAATCCGGCACCAGTTTTTAACGCAAACAAAAATCCGGAACAAGCTGCCGATAAATCAAATCCCCATGCATTTTTAGCACCGATTTTTTCTTGAACCAAGCAGGCCGTTGCTGGAAAAAACATATCCGGAGTTACAGTAGCAACAATAATTACATCTATTTCTTCTGGATTAATATTATGATTTTTAATTAAATCATCAGCAGCTCTTGCCGCCATATCACTTGTTGCGCCATTTTCTTCTTTTCTGCGTTCTCTAATTCCTGTTCTAGAAACTATCCATTCATCATTTGTATCAACTATTTTTTCAAAATAATGATTATCTAAAACTTTTTCAGGCAAATACATTCCAACAGCAGTAATATTTGCGTTATAATTTCTTATTTTATCTTTAGAGGTTGCCATAATATTCTCTACCCTCCTTTAATTTTTTAATTAAATCTTTTTGAAACATATCATTTGCTTTTAAAACCATGTTTTTCATAGCAAGTGGTGAACTTGAACCATGGCCAATTATACTTATTCCATTTACACCTAAAAGAGGAACTCCACCGTGAGACTGATAATCCATATCTTTTAAAGAATCTTTAAAGACATTTTTTGTAATCAATGCTTTAATTTTGTTGAGAATTCCTTCATCAGCATAAGATCTAATTCTAGTTTTTAAAAAATTGATAAAACTTTCACCAAATTTCAAAATAATATTTCCGGTAAAACCATCACAGACAATAATATCAACATTGCCCTTAAGAATATCTCTTCCTTCAACATTACCAACAAAATTCAACTTACTATTTTTTAATAAATCTAAAGTTTCAAATGTTACACTATTTCCTTTTGATTCTTCTTCACCAACACTAAGTAAACCTACAGTTGGATTTTTAATCCCATCGATAACTTTTGCATAAATTGTTCCCATAATTGCGTATTCTAAAAGATGGATTGGTTTACTATCAACACTTGCACCAACATCATAAACTGTACATACTTTTTTTGTTTCTGTAGGAAATTGAGCTCCAATTGTTGGTCTGCCAAAACCGGGAATTCTACCAATAAGTAAAGTTGATGCTGCCATCATAGCTCCGGTATTTCCAGCACTAACAAATGCATCTGCCTTTAATTCTTTAACTAATTGAGCTCCTTTTACAATTGATGAATCTTTTTTCTTTTTTAACGCATCAGTCGGAGAATCATGCATATCGATAACTTCTGTTGCACTTATAATATTAGAAGAATTAAACTCAAGATTATTTTCAACTAGAATATTATTGATTTTTTCAGAATCACCAATTAAAAATACTTCAATAGAATTATTTTCTTTTACTGCATTAATTGCTCCCAGGGTGGGATTTATGGGAACAAAATCCCCCCCCATTGCATCAACAATAATTTTACATTTCCTATCAGTCAAGGACATAATTGGTTATGATTCTGGAACAAAGAGAGAGCGGCCTGAGTAATAACCGCAACTTGGGCATGCTCGGTGACTTAATTTAATTTCGCCACAGTTAGAACAATTACTTAGAGAAGGTGCTGTTGCTTTATAGTGCGTGCGTCTCTTATCTCTTCTGCTCTTAGAAATTTTTCTTTTGGGATGAGCCATTTTATCTTTACCTCTTAATTTAATTTATCTTTCAATTTCAGCAATGGTTCCCAAACGGAATCCATTTCTTCGTTATTACAACTACATTTTTCTTGATTTAGATTTGTACCGCATTTTATACAAAGTCCTTTGCAATCATCCTTGCAAAGTTTTTTCATTGGTATTGCTAATTTAGAATAATCAATAACATCTTCTGTTAAATCTATTTTATCATCAGCCGGTGATAAATATTTTACATTAGTTTCAGATTCATCAACTTCTTTTTTATCAAATAAATACAATAATGTAAAATCAGATTTAAGAATCTTATCATAATCAATATTGCATCTATCGCAATTTAATTTTGTAGAAATTGTTAAATTGCAATTAACAACAATTTGATGTGTTGATTTATCTAATTTACAATCTAAAATCAAATTATCAACGAACGGTTCACCAAGTTGTAATTCTTCAACAGATTTTTCAAACTGTATAGCATGAATTCCAACTGGCAAATTTGTGATTTTAATTATCATGCTAAATCAAAAAAATATAGTTTTAAAATATATAAAGTGTATTTTTGAGAAGCAAGATTATAGAAATGAATCATTTATAAGTAACATTTAAAATTATACTTCAATAAATACAATTTTTTATGCTGGAAATCCGAAATATATCAAAATATTTTAATGCAAATTTAGTTTTAGATGATATTTCTTTTACAATAAACAAAGGTAGAATTTTTGGCATAATTGGTCCAAATGGAGCCGGTAAAACAACTACCTTAAGAATTCTATTAAAAATTCTAACTCAATCCAGCGGTGAAATTCTTTTTAATAACTCAACACTTGATCAGCAATTTTTTAATATTACCGGTTATTTGCCTGAAGAAAGAGGTCTTTATCCTAAAAGTTCTGTTACAAATATTTTAATTTATCTAGCCCAATTAAAAGGAATGAAATATTCCGAAGCATCAAAAAAAACAAAATATTGGCTAAATAAACTAAATTTAGAAGAATACGCAAAATATAACATTGAAGAACTCTCTAAAGGCAATCAGCAAAAAGTTCAATTTATTTCGGCAATTTTACATGAGCCTCAAATTTTAATACTTGATGAACCTTTTTCCGGTTTTGATCCGGTAAATCAATCAATTTTTAGAGAAATTATAGAAGAATTGAAAAATGACCGTTACATTATATTATCCACACATTTAATGGATTTAGCAGAAAGTTTGTGTGATGATATATTTTTAATAAATAATGGTAAAAAAATTATTTCCGGCGAACTAAAATCAATTTTGCAGGCTGAGAATAGAAATATTTATAAAATCAGTTTCCAAAAAAATGTTGATGAGATTGATTTGACTGTTCTAAATCAAAGTAATATTTTAGAGAAAAACAGCAATTCAATACAAATTGATATATCAGATATAAATATTTCAGGATTTTTAGATAAATATTCTGAGAAATTAAAAATTACTGAGTTTAAAAAAGTTTCTCCTTCACTTCATCAATTATTTATTTCACTTGTTGAAAAGAAGGATTAATTATGTCGAAATCATTAATTATTGCAAGATGGGAATTTATAGAAAGGATTAAAAATAAATCATTTATCATTTCTATGATTTTATTGCCATTGCTGTTAATTGGTTTTTCTCTTCTTCCCACTTTCTTGCTGAATAAAGGAAATGATTTTCCTCTTCCTCTTGGAATAATTGACCTGACAAAAAAGTATCATAAAGAATTCTCAAATCAAGTTGTACAAAATTATTTACCTGATGGTCAGCCGGCATTTTTTACTTTTAATTTAGCTACAAAAACAATGGAAAAGTCGGCTTTAATGAAATTTGCTGATAAGCAGGTTTTATCTGATGGAATAGTCGGTTATGTAATAATTGAAGAAAATCCGGATTTGAAAATATCATTTAGAACAAAAGAAATTTTTAATCCCGATAAATTAAATATTATTGAAAATTCCTTTAATAAAGCTTCCATAATTGTTAATGGAATTGAGGGAAATATTTCTCCCGACAAAATACAGTTAATTAAATCTAAAATTGCTAAAATTGAAAAATCATACATTGATGCAAAAGATGAAACGGATATTATTAAATCTTTCATAAATTCATATCTGTTCATAATTCTACTAATAACAATGATTCTATTTTCGGGCGGAATGTTTGTAAGAAGTCTTGTTCAAGAAAAATCAAATAGAATTATTGAATTGATTTTATCTAGTTGTACTTCAAAAGAACTTTTATTAGGCAAAGTTTTAGGATTGAGTTTTTTTGGACTTTTTCAATTAATAATTTGGATGATAATTGGAATTGTTTTACACAAAACAAACTCATTGGATTTTGAACTAATTAAAAATTTACACTACCAAATTTTATTTTTTATTATTGGTTATGTTTTTTATTCATCAATTTTTATTGGATTAGGTTCCATTGTTAACACAGATCATGAAGCTCAGCAATTGACCGGATTTATAAGCATTTTTTTAATTTTCCCAATTATTTTAGCGGTTGAAATTATTAGAGCTCCAAATTCAATATTATCATTATTTTTATCATATTTTCCATTAACCTCAGTACCGGTTATGCTTTTAAGACTTAATTCAACTGATCCAACTCTTTTAGAAGTTGTTTCTATAATATTGGTACTTCTTTTCAGTTTGTATATAATAATTTTTATTTCATCAAAACTTTTTAGAATTGGAATATTGAGAAGTGGGAAAAAACCTTCTGTAAAAGAAATAATCTCATGGATTAAATTAAAATAATATGTCTTTCTTATCCTCATTAATTGCTGCAGTTGTTCCTATGATATTGTATCTAATATTTATTTGGAGACTAGATAAATATGAAAGAGAGCCGTTGGGTAAAGTTTTAAAACATTTTTTATGGGGAGCTGTTGGAGCAATATTTTTCGGAATATTATTTTCATCCGTATTAAACTTAGCAACAAATGTATTTATTTCAAACGAAGGAATTTTATCTTTAATCAGCACAGTTTTAATTGCTCCCTTTGTTGAAGAATTAGTAAAAGCATCATTTTTATTTAGAACTTTTAGAAAAAATTATTTTGATAATATTACCGACGGATTAGTTTACGGTGGAGCAATTGGATTAGGTTTTGGGATGACAGAAAACTTATTTTATTTTATGATGTACAACGAAACTTTTTCTCAATGGATTTATGTAGTAATTATCAGATCTATTTTTTCAGCGGTAATGCATGCAATTGCAACAGCTACAGTAGGCGCATTTTTAGCAAAAACTAAATTTAGTTTAACTCCCACAAAAAAAAGACTTCCAATTATTGGAATTTTACTCGCAATGATTTTCCATGCAACTTGGAATTTTTCATTATCATTTGAATTTACATCTATTGTTGGAATTCTCTTTATGGTTTTTCTTATTATCGGTTTTCTTCTAATTTTTAATTTATCATTAAACAATGAAAATAAATTAATTCAAGCAGAATTATTGGGAGAAGAAAGAATTTTTATTGATGAAGCAAATCAAAGTTTTAACAAAAAATATATTTTTGATAAAATAAAAAAGAAATCAGTTAGAAAAGAATATATGAATTTTGTTACAAAATTAGCTTTTCGTAAATTTCAAGCGAAAAATAGTTCTGGAATTCAAAAAGAAAAATATTTGAAAGATATTGAATTATACAGATCGAAAATTATTTACCTATTACAAAATCATTTAAGCTAAGGATAGTTTTGAAAACAGTAGGAATTTTTGGCGGCACATTTGATCCTATTCATTTTGGGCATTTAATAACAGCACAAACTTTGGTTGAAAAAAGAAAGCTTAGTAAAATTATTTTTGTCCCTTCCTTTAATTCTCCTCATAAAATAAATTATAAATATTCTGAGCCTGAACATAGATTTAATATGACAAAATTGGCAATAAGCAGTCATCCAAATTTTGATATTTCAGATTTTGAGATAAATAGAGATGAAGTTTCTTATACATACAACACTCTTGCCGAGTTCGCAAAAAAATATGAATCATTAGAATTAATAATTGGTTTTGATAATTTAATTTCATTTGATCTTTGGTATAAGGCTGATGAAATTGTAAAAATTGCAGACCTCGTAGTTCTTAAAAGGACTTATGATAAAGAGATTAAAAAACCTAACAAATTTTTTTCTGATGCAATTTTTGTCGATACACCGACTATTGAAATTTCCTCAACTGAAATAAGAAAAAGAGTGTCAAAAAACTTACCGATTGATTACTTTGTACCTCAAACCGTAAAAGAATATATTCATGAAAATAAATTGTACCTTAATTACAAATGATGAATTTTGACAATTTAATTACCCAAATAAAAGTTCGAAACAAAAAGTACATTTCCAGAGCAATTTCTCTAATTGAAAATAATAATAGTTATTCAGTTGAATTACTTAAAAATATTCATAAATTAATCGGTAAATCTTATAGAATTGGAATTACGGGCCCGCCGGGAGCCGGAAAATCAACAATTACAAACGAACTTACCAAACTTCTGCTTAATCAAAATAAATCTGTTGGAATAATAGCTGTTGATCCAACCAGTCCTTTTACTGGTGGAGCTGTTTTGGGTGATAGAATAAGAATGAATGAAATTGGATTAAATGATAACGTATTTATTAGAAGTATGGCAACACGCGGTAGTTTGGGAGGCTTAAGCAAAAAAGCTAATGATGCAGCAGATATTCTTGATTCTGCTGGATATGATTTTATAATTTTTGAAACTGTTGGAGTTGGTCAATCAGAACTTGATATAGCAAAAACTGCAGATACAACAATGGTAGTTTTAGTGCCGGAATCAGGTGATTCTGTTCAAGCCATGAAAGCCGGCTTAATGGAAATAGCGGACTTTTTTATAATGAATAAAGGTGATAGACCAGGTGCTGATTCAGCGATTTTATCTCTTCAAACTACACTTGCTTTAAAAGCTCATGATGAAAATACTTTTTTGCCAAATATAATTAAATCAACTGCTTCAAAAAGTGAAGGAATTGATGATATTCTGAATGAAATTGACAAACATCGTAATTTTTTACTTAGTTCAGAATTATTCATCAAAAGAAGAAATAAAAATAATCAAATAAGAGTAAAAGAAATTGTTGAAAGTTTTGTTACAAATGACATCTGGAATTCTGCAAGAACTGAAATATTGCAAAATGAGTTGGAGTTAATTACAAATAGCGAAATTTCACCGTATGAATCAGCAGAAAAAATTATTGAACACTATAAGAAAGAGATATTAACTAATTGATTTTTTATTTACATTTCCACGTTAAAAATTTAATATGGAGTAAAAATTGTACGTACCTAAAGAAATATTTTTTACTAAAGGTGTTGGAGTTCACAAAGAATACCTTGCATCCTTCGAATTAGCATTACGCAGTGCACATATTGAAAAGTACAACATTGTTACCGTAAGCAGTATTTATCCGGTAGGATGTAAAAAAGTTACTATTGCAAAAGGGTTAAAGCAATTATCACCGGGACAAATTATTCATGCTGTTATGGCAAGAAATGCAACAAATGAACCAAATAGATTAATTGCATCTTCTTTAGGAATTGCTAGACCAGCAGATCCTTCAATGTACGGTTATTTGTCAGAACATCATCCATTTGGTGAATCAGCAAAGAAATCCGGTGATTACGCAGAAGATTTGGCCGCTTCAATGTTAGCAACAACTTTGGGTATTGATTTTGATCCAGATACAGCTTGGAACGAAAGGGAACAAGTTTTTAAAATGTCCGGTCAAATAGTAAATACATCAAATGTTACTCAATCTGCTGAAGGTAACAAAGATGGTTTATGGACTACAGTAATTGCTTGTGCAGTTTTATTACCATAAAGTCTAAATGTGTTGATCGAACATTATAATATTTCCATCTGGATCAGTAATTATAAAACTTGCTGGTCCATTTGAATTTTCGTCAGCTTCTGTATCTAAACTAATTCCTTTTGATTTAAATTCCTTTTGAAGTATTCTTATATCTGAAAAGTTCTCGATAACCTTTGCATTTTGATCCCAACCGGGATTAAATGTTAAAATATTTTTTTCAAACATTCCTTGAAAAAGACCAATAACATGGTCTCCATTTTTCATTATTAACCAATTTTGATTTATATTACCGCCAAATTCCTTAAAACCAAGTTTTTCATAAAATTCTTTAGATATTTGTATATTCTTAACAGTAAGACTGACTGAGAATGCTCCTAATTCCATTTTTGTATCCTTTCTAATATGTGCAACTTCATTTCCGCTATTAATACCTAGTAAATCAAACGGAGGTTTGCTGTAAAAATCATGTAATAAGAAAACTGATAAAATTATATACGCAATAAAACCTAAAACAATAGCAATATGAATTCCAGATGTTTTTTGAATTTCGTGTCTATCTTTAATTTCACAAACTTCACCCGGACAATATTGAACTTTATCCTTAAAAAATAAAGGATAGAATTTACATCCTAAGCAAATTCCAAATGATGCTTCAAAAAATAAAAACACCAAACATATAAAACATATCAATCCCGTAATTGGACTATAAGAATTAACAATTACTTGTAAAACCATCATTATAATTGCAAGTCCAATTCCAATATACCACGCAAATTTTTTCTGAGCTGCTCCAACATATTCCGGTGTTTGCTTTCTAACAATCCATCTTCCAATAATTAATGTTGGAGAATATTTAGGATTAATAAAAACCCTAATTAACATATCTGTTAGAAAAATTGTTATTGCATATTTTAATAAAATAAAATTTCCGTTTGTGGCATTAAGAATTGCAATAAACATAAGTAGAAATAATATTCCGGCTGCAGCTCTAATTTCTCTTTCATTTAATACAGGTATGTTATAACCTTCAACATTTTCACCAAATTGAATAATTTTTGACATAAATTCCTCATGAATTTTTAGATATTATATCTTTTGACGATAAAGATACTTGAAAGTTAGAAAATTAAATTATTTTTTTCTTAAAATAATTCCAACTAAATGTATGAATACGGCAGTTAATAATCCTACAATCATTGGTTCTATTTCATATAAAGTTGAACTTAATTCAAAATTATCTCTAATCAAAAACCAAATTATACTTGCTGAAACACCAAATATAATTTCATATAATGCCACTTTATTGTTAATTCTTAATTTTTCATAATATGAGGAAATTACTAACAGAATTATTCCCGGAATACAAATACTACCAATTGTATACCAAAGCTGAACAACTGACTCGAAATAATACGCTACTGAAATAGAAATTATTAATGTTAAAATAATTCCAATTTTTGTATAGTAGATTAATGAATAATTTAAGTAGTTATTTCGATTCGTTGATTCTGAATTTTCGTTAGAAACATTCGTGAATGGCACATTATTCTCTAAACTTTCTCTTTTCTCAATGCTTCGACTCCGCTCAGCATGAATAATATTTTTAACTGATGACTTTCTAGATAACCTATAAATAAAATCCCTGCTGAAAGTTGTAGCACTCAAAAAAATAAAACTATTTAACGTTGATAGAACAGTTGCAATTAATGCTGCAAAAAATAAACCTTTTAAGCCTGAGCTTAAAATTTCTTCAGCTAAATATGGATATGCAAGAACCGGATTTTCTAAATCAGGTAATATTGCTTTTGAATATAAACCGGTTGTATTTGTCAAAAAATCGAATATTAACCAGAAAAACACCGATATAATTATTCCCCATTTTGCAACTTTTTCACTTTTAGCAGAATAACATCTTTGATGAAAACCAGGATCTGTAAATGTCCAAAGTGCAATTAGGAACCAAACCAAAATAAAAATTGATGATGTTCCTCCTGAAATATTTAAATGATTTTCAGGTAAATTTTGACCTAAAAAATCAATTCCGCCATAATTATTAAATGAAACTGTTACAATAATTATGAATCCTAAAAACATTACGAGAAATGAAAAAGCATCTGCAAAAATATTTGATTTGTATCCTCCTTTAAATAAATAAACACTTGATACTAAAGAACTTATAAGTAATGCAAGAAGATAATCAATATTGAATATTAGGGATATGATTTGTCCAAGGATAAGCAAGTATGGTGCTGGAGAAACAAGTATAAAAATAAGAATTGCAGAAGCCAAACTGACTTTAGTTCCATAAATTTCTTCTAGTTTATCTGGGATTGTAAATAATGATGCTGAGCGAATTTTACCAGCAAAAAATATTGCAAAAAGTATGGCAAAAATATAATACGGGAAACCTTGTGTAATCCAACTTACAATTCCGTATCTAAAAGAAAATTCACCAACACCTAGAATTCCGCCATACCATGTTGCAACGTTAGTAAGAACAAATAAAAAGATTCCTACTTTTCTTCCGGATAATAAATAATCATCTTCAGAATTTTTATTTTTTAAGGAAGCTAATAATCCTATAAGAATTACTAAAACAAAAAATGCAATAATTATGAATAAGTCAAGGGTACTAAATGAGATCATTTCTTTTTAGAATATTAAAGTCTCTAATTAAAAACATAATTCCATTTTTGATTTTTAATTCAATTTCGTCACCCATAGCTACATTGCTTGTACTTTCCTTTTTTCCAAATGGTAATGCAATATTTTTTAATGGGTATTTTAATCCTTTTGAAGTGACTTTCGTTTTATCATCAAATCCATAGATTGAAATTATTTCTTTAGGAATTGTCTTTAATTTAATATCTGAATTATGAGCAGTTAAAAAAGATTTTTTATGCAGAACAGAAATTTTTATTTTATTAAAAAACTTAATAATTATTCCTAAATTACAAATTGTATGATCAAGTCTGTCTCCGGTTGCGCCTAAAAGAATAACTTCTTTATATTTTTCTGATATTAAATACTTTAATGCTTTTTCAACATCTGTATCATTTTGCCTTGTATAATTTATTACCTCTGTATTGGCAGAAAATAGTTTAAGATTCTGTCGAGTTATTGAATCTAAATCGCCAATTATAACATCAGGAATTATTCCTAATTTCTGTGCTGAATTGGCACCGCCATCTGCACAAATTATTTTTAAATATCCTTTTTTCAGGAAATATAATATTTCTGATTTTTTAGGAGAATCACCGTTGGCAAGAATAATAGCTTTTTTCATCATTCCATTTTTTAAAATAATCTTAAACTAAAAACCTAAAGTCAAACCTGTTAAAAAGTTTCTTTCTGCCGCAGGGAAAAAATCTCCGCCTGTTGCATAACCGGCATATAATTTATCAAAAACGTTATTAACCTGAATAAACAATTTAACTTTTTTGAAATAATTATTTAATTCAAATTCATAACTTGACATAATATTTACAACAAAATAGTTATCAACTAAATTGTCTTTATAACTTACAAATTCTGTGAATTGATTTAGCAAGGAATTAAGATTCTTATCATAATTATCTGAATAATAATCTCCGACATATTTTGCACTTATTTGACTAACAAAACCACGAAAGTTAAACTTAATTATTGAATTCATAATAACATCAGGAAATCCTCCGATTTTATTATTAGAAAGATTTAATTCCTCAACAATTGAATTTCCTTCATTATTAGTTGTATTAATAAAATTAATTCCATTCTGAATAAAATTTTTAGAATAAGAACCATTAAAAATAAATTCAATATTATTATTTAGTTTAATATTACCGTCAATTTCAATTCCGGAATGAATCGTTTTATCAATATTTCCGGTTATTGGCTGTCCAAATCTATCAAGCTGACCATTGCTAATTATTTCATTATCAAATAACATATAATAAAAATTAGCGTTTAGATTTATAAAATCATGACTGTAACGTGCTCCCAATTCAATATCGTTCATTGTTTCCGGTTGAACTAAAGGATTATTAAAATCATAACTACCATTATCAAATTGCTCAAATTGAGGAACAGCTCCTCCGCTAGACTCAGCCGCATCATAATAATTTTTTAATCTTGGTTCACGTGTAACTCTAGCATAGGAAATGTAAGAATTGAGTGATTCATCAAATTTGTAATTGAAGCCTATACGGGGATTTACATATAAACCATCATTTAAAATATCATTAGCTAAATACTTTTCATTAAATAACTTATACTTATGATATGAAAGTTGCATTTCTCCCATTAAATTAATTTTTGAAGTCAAATAATAATTTTCATTTACAAAGAGATTTAATATATCTTTTGCTCCTTCATAATAATAATACTGATAATCTTGGGTAACACCTTCAGGGATATTTTCAGCATATTTTATATTTCCCCAATGTTTGGATCTATGATTTCTATATTCTATTCCGGAGACCAAAGAACCATTGCCATGCTCCCATGTCAACCTTGGAATTATTCCCCATTGCTTATTTTCAACAACTGCATGAATTAAGGTATTTCCTAAATTCTGAGTCAAATTAAAACCATTTTCATTTAATCGAAAATAATCATCATAACCCCATTCAGGAATTGCCCATGAACCATCGTAATCAAAAAATCCCTCTCCTGTAACTAAGAATAATGCATTGTTAATTGTAATTTCATCTGATAATTTATATTCATTTAGTATTTCATAATGCGGTTGAGAAAAATTTTCAATTTCATATTTTGATAGAATATTTGTCTTTCTCAAATCTTTATCTTTAATAAACGATTTAGGCAATCCATAATAAGCCAAACCGTCAGATATTGGTCCGCCATAAAAATTTAGTATTGTTGTTAAATTTTCGTCATATCTAGCGGCTGAAACGTGATAAGAATTATAATCTATCCAACTATTCTTTCTATAACCATCACTTAAAGTTTTTGATAATTTGGCATAAACAGAATATTTATTTTTGATCAATCCACTGGAAAATTTTGCACTATATTTTCTTGTATTGTAACTTCCTAAGGATGAAGATAATTCAAATGATGATTTATCTGAAAATGGAGAAGTGATAATATTAATTGAACCTCCAATTGACGGATACCCAATAATACCAGCTCCCGCTCCCCTTTGAACTTGAAGTAAATCTGCACTTTCCAACAAATCTGGCATATCCAGCCAATAAACATTATGGTCTTCGGGATCATTTTGAGGAATTCCATTTACAGAAATTGATATTCTTCTTTGTCCGAATCCTCTAATGCTTATATAGTTATAACCAATTCCATTGCCATTTTCTGAATAAAATGTTGTTGAAGGAAGATAAGAAAGATATTCCGGTACATCTTGAACCGTATAATTTTCATCAATCTGTTTTCTATTTATTTTTGAAAATGATGCAGGAGTTTCACCTTCTTTTGCTATCAAGCCTTCTACGACGACAGATTTTGATAATCTGACAAAACCTTTTTTTAGTTTAATAATTTTATCAGACATTTCGAACTCACTAACTTGAATTTTAAATTCTTCATATCCAATATGAGTAAATTTTATACTGTCCGATTTGTTAACATTTACTTCAAGAATAAAATTACCATTTAATTCGCTAGCTGTTCCAAAATTATTAATGGTAATGTTTACTCCGGCAAGAACTTCTTTTGTTTCACCATCAATTACTTTCCCATTTAATTGTATAGTTTGCCCGTAAATTGCAATGTTAAGTAAAAAATATATTAAAAAAGAAAATCTCATGTGATTAGTCCTTTAAGATTTAAGGAGAATATCTAATGTGGCGAGAATGGTTTAAAAATAAAAAACCAATTCCCGTAGAGAAAAGGTCAATGAAAGTGAATAACTCATTTCCCTACGCCGGTATTATCCGGATCAGGTTAAAGGGTTTACTCTCAGCCACAACGTGACACCCCTAATGAAAAAATATTTGTAAGAAAATTACAAAAAATAATTTCAACAACAAAATTTGAAAATATCAAAACAAGTATCAAAAAAATAATTTAAATAATTGTAGAAGATATTTTTTTTAGTAATATTTACTTTTACATAAACTAATCAAAAACGAAGACAGAATATGAAAACCAAAACCTTACTTACAGTTTTAATTTTACTCTTTACAATTTCAATAATTGGAAAAGATAAACTTGCAAAAGAAGATTCACTAAAAAATATTTCCCTAAGCGGATTATCATTCAGAAGCATTGGTCCGGCAATTACCGGCGGAAGAATTATTGATATTGCAGTAAACCCTAATGATCATTCAAATTATTACATTGCTTCAGGCAATGGCGGATTGTGGAAAACAACAAATAGCGGAATTACTTTTACTCCAGTATTTGATAACCAAAACTCCTATTCAATTGGTGCAGTTGAAATTGATCCTACAAATCCAAATATAGTTTGGGTTGGAACCGGTGAAAATAGTAACCATAATAATGTAACATATGGGGATGGAATTTACAAAAGTGAGGATGGAGGAAAAAGTTGGGAAAATCTCGGACTTAAAGAATCTCAGCATATTGGCGGAATTACAATTGATCCAAATAATTCAAATATTGTTTACGCAGCTGCAATGGGTGGATTAAGAACCAGCGGCGGCGATCGCGGTATTTTCAAAAGTGAAGATGGTGGAAAGTCGTGGAATAATGTATTAAAAATTAGTGAATTTACTGGCTGTTTTGAAATTCATATGGATCCAAGATTTTCAAACATTTTATATGCAGTGGCACATCAAAGAATGCGGAATTTGTATTCTGGTGTAAGCGGCGGACCGGAAAGTGCAATTTATAGAACTATAGATTCTGGAAAATCTTGGATTAAAATAACCAAAGGATTACCATCTGAAGATATTGGCAGAACCGGAATGGCAATTTCTCCGGTGAATCCGGATGCTCTTTATGCAATTGTTGAAGCAAAAAAAGAAAAAGGAATTTATAAAAGTACTGATCGCGGAGCTAGCTGGACAAAGCAAAATGAATATATGTCATCGTATCCATTTTATTTCCAAAAAATTTATGGTGATACAAAAGATGAAAATACTGTTTATAGTATGGATGTTTTTACACAAGTAAGTAGAGATGGAGGAAAGTCTTGGAGCAGATTAGGCTCAGATAAAAGACATGTTGATGATCATGCTTTGTGGGTAAATCCAATTAATAATAATCATATGTTAATTGGATGTGATGGCGGTGTTTATGAAACTTATGATCAAGGCAAAAATTGGGATTTTAAAAGTAACTTGCCAATTGCAGAAATTTACAAGGTTACTACTGACAATGCTAAACCTTTTTACAATGTTTATGCTGGAACTCAAGATAATAATAGTTTTACTGGACCCTCACGAACAATAAGCAGTGGTGGAATTACAAATCATGATTGGATATTTACTCAATCAGGTGATGGTTTTGAAACACAAGTTGATTGGAAAGATCCAAATATTGTATATGCCCAATATCAGTATGCTGGTTTGGTCAAATTTAATAAAAAGACCGGAGAGAAATTATATATAAGACCTGTTGAATTTTCTGATACTGCTTATAGATTTGATTGGGATGCTCCTCTTTTAATTTCTCAACATAATAATAAAAGGCTATATCTTGGCGCTCAAATGGTACTTAGAACTAACGATCAAGGAAATTCTTGGGAAGAAATTAGTGAAGATTTAACAAGAGGTGTACCTCAGGAAATTCAGAAACTAATGGGAAGAACTTGGAGCATTGATGAACTTGCACATAAAAGCAGCATGGCCCAGCTTTCAACAATTGCTGAATCTCCTCTTGATGAAAACATTTTATTTGTTGGATCCAGTGATGGACTAATCCATTTTTCAAATGACGGTGGAAAGTCGTGGCAAAAATCTTCTCAGCTTCCAGGTTTACCAGAATATAGCAGAATTCATCATATTATTGCTTCACAATTTGATAAAAATATTGCATATGCTGCTTGCCACAGACTACAGGCAGGTGATTATAAACCATATATTTATAAAACTGTTGATGGCGGAAAAACTTGGAATTCAATTAATTCTAATTTACCGGAAAGAGGAAGTACATACACAATTCAAGAAGATCATGTTGATAAAAATTTACTTTTTACGGGAACTCAATTTGGTGTTTATTTTTCAAATGACGGAGGTAAAGAATGGATAAAACTTGCAAATGGAATTCCAAATATTTCTGTTATGGATATACATATTCAGAAAGAAGAAAACGATTTGGTAGTTTCAACTTTTGGAAGAGGAATTTACATTCTTGATGATTATTCCCCACTAAGATTTTTATCGTCTGATAACATTAAAAAAGATTCTTACCTATTCCCTATTTCCAGTTCTAAAATGTTTATTGAATCAGATCCATTTAGTTTTAGGGGTGTAGGATTTATGGGAGCAAGTTTTTATTCGGCTCCAAATCCGGAAGTTGGAGCTGTATTTACTTATTATTTAAAAAATGATATAAAAAGTTTTAAAGATAAACGTCGCGAACTTGAAAAAGAACAAGTAAAAAATAAAGAAGATATTAAATATCCTAATTACGAACAGCTTAAAAAAGAACAAGAACAGCCTGAATCATATTTGCTTTTTACAATCTCAGATGAAAGTGGAAATGTTGTTAGAAAAATTAAGACTGAACCTAAGAAAGGTGTAAACAGAATTACTTGGAATTTTAGGTACAATCCTTTTACACCTGTATCCCTTAAACCTTTTGACGATTCTGTACCTTGGAATGAACCTGATAGAGGTTATATGGTAGTTCCAGGCAAATATTTTGTCAGTCTATCAAAATTTGAAGATGGAATATTTACTCAAATAAGCGAACCAATTGAATTTTTATGTGAACCGCTTCATGAAAATGAAATTTCTGAAAGTGATAAAAACGAATTAAATAAATTTAATAGTAAAGTAGCAGAGCTGACAAGAGCTTTAAGCGGAGCTGATTCATATAGACAAGAATTAGCTGATAAAATTTCATATCTCAAAAAAGCTGTTTTGGAATCAGTTGAAATACCAACCGAAATGTTCAATGATATTTTGAATACTGAAAAATATTTAAACAGTTTAAATAATAAATTCCACGGTGATAGATTAAGAACACATTATGAAGGTGGAATTCCAGCTTCAATAAAAGATAAGGTAGATTTAATTACTTCTTCACTTTGGGTTACTACATCTTTACCTACAGAAACATTTATAAAATCATTTGAAAGTGCCGCCAATGAATTCAGCAGTTTAATAGATGATTTAAAAATTGCTGATGATCAAATTAAACTAATTGAAAATAAATTGGAAAAATTAGGTGCTCCTTATACTCCAGGAAGATTTCCAATTTGGAATAATAAATAAAATTTTTAGGGACTAAAATTAATTTTTGGTCCCTAAAATAATTTTCAATTTTATTTAGAAATAATAAGATAATATAGTATTTTTATATACTAATAAATTCACTTACTAAAATAGGAGCATTTATGGTTGAAGTAGCATTTACATATGATATAAACCAAGGAATTGATGAAGAGGCATATAAAAAATTAGCTAAAAAAGCTACTGCTATGATGCTTAATGCAGATGGATTTATTGAATTACGAGCTAATAGAAATTTGTTAGGTTCACCGCATGTTAGAAGAACATCAGTTTGGGAAAGCATGGAAGATTGGGCAAGGTTTGCTGAAACTAATGAATTTCAGAAAGTAACTCATGAGTTTAGAAAATATGTAACTCATATGGAAGTCAATCTTTGGGGACCTTCTCCCTACGTTCCGGAACCAATCAAACCAATGTAATATTTTATAAAAAAAAGATTCTGGATAATTATTATCCAGAATCTCCTTTATTAAAATTTATGTGAATTAATATTATCCAAAACCGAATATTTTTTTCAGCTTTTTCTTAGCTTCTTCTTCTAATTTTTTCTTAGCCTCTTCTTCTTTTTTCTTTGCTTCTTCTTTTAATTTTTGTTCTGCTGCCGCTTTTTCAGCCTCAAGTTTTGCTTTTGCTTCATCAACAATTTGTTCTTTTACTTGTTCAACTACATCACTCGCAACATTTTGTACTACATCTCCAGCCGATGTATTAACTTTAGGATCATCAACTGTACCGCCAATTAACGCTTTTACTTTAATTGTATTTGCATTCACAAGACTTACATTTTTACCAATCAAATTACTAATTGCACTATTTGCCTGGTTTTTAAGATTACTTGCTGGAATGTCAACTTCCATAACATAATCAAGTGATTGATCAATCCCGTTAGAACCTGATAAAACTACGTCATAATTTGCGACTTTGTATTTAACCGGATTTAAATAAAATCTTCCATTTTTAATTTCAAACTTTGGATTAACATTTTCCAATTTAGGATTTGAAAGTTCTTGTAATTTCAACATACTTCCAACAGTTGTAAAAGGTTTGAAATTTTTAATTTCGGCTGATTTTAGATTTAGAGAACCATTGCTGAAAAATGTTTCCCAAACAGGCAACATTGTAATATCTAGAGTTGTATTCATTTTTAAATTTGAGCTAAAACTTCCTTGAATATATTTTGCAATTGGTGCAAACTGTTTAACTGAAACAAATTTATCATAAGTTTCTTTAACATTAAAATCTTTTATACCTAGATTAAATTCAATTTTGGGATTTTCATCAAACTCAGTTTTTGTATAAAAACCATTACCGGATAATGAACCTTGAAGTAAATTCATATTTAGATTATCTAGTGAAATTTTATTATTCTTAATAGAAATATTTCCAGTCACATTTGTCAATTCAAGATTATCATAAAGCAATTTATTGAACCTGGAACTTAAATTAAAATTAATATTTTTAGGTACATCAAATGCGGCAGTTTCCGTTGATGTTGATTCTTGACTTGTCGTTTCCTCAGTTGCAGTCATATAAGGATTAAAATCAAAGAAGTTGGAAGTTAGATTTAAATCCCCAACCAGTATTCCATCAGATAAAACAAATGAAATTAAATTTTTTAATGTACCATTTGCTTTAATATCACTCTCACCAATTTTTGCCGTAAAACTATTTAGATTTATATTCTTGGGAGTAAATTCCATACTGGCATTACTAATATTTACATTTTGATCAAAATTGTTTCCTTTATAATTAAAATTAGAAACACTAATGTTTCCTTTGGCATTTACTTCTTCATAGTTTTTCTGTGCCGAAACAATATTTCCGCTTGCTTCAAAATTTGAATTAATTATTCCTTCTAACTTTTCAATATCTTTCAGATCCAATGCAGTTTTAATATTTGCCAAATCAATTTTTCCAACAATTTTAGTATCAATATTTGGTCCGGTTTCAATATTGGTAACAACTAATTTCCCATCAATTGGTTCCTTGTCCAATTCAATATGAATTTTACTTAAATCAATTTTAGTATGATCAATAACGCCATCAGGATTATTTACATTTAAATTCAATTGAACATTATTTATCGGTGTCGGTAAATCGGGATATTTAAAATTTCCATCTGCAACTTTTAAATCTAAATTAAATGCTGGAAGTTTTGTTTCTGTCATTTTACCTTTAATTAATCCAGCAACTTCCATTTTACCTGAAGATTGAATGTTTGAAAAATCATTTTTATAAATTGCCGGTATTAATGAGATGATATCTTTAAAGTCCGATCTAGGTGAATTGAATTTCAAATCAAGATCAATATCGTTTCCGGGCATTGCAATTGATCCTTCAAAATTCAAAATCAAATTATTAAGTGCCAGGCTATTGTCTTGCAGAGTAAACTTATTATTTGGAAAGTTAATTCCCAACTGCATATCAAGTGCAGTTTTAACTTTATTCAGATATTTAATCCCACCAAATTCAAAAGTTAATTCATCAATTTTGGTATCTGTATCAAGAACAAAATCATCTTGGGTAAAATCACCTTTACCACTATGATTTAAATTACTTAAAGCAACAAGCATTTTACTTTGCTGATCAATTAAAGCAACCTGTGCATTTGAAATACTATAATTCTTTAAACTAATATTAAAATTACTTTGAGCTGTTTCAGCTTGGACTGATTTTTCTTCTTCAACTGATTCTTTTGCAATATTATAATTAGATCTTCCATCTTCCAAAACATACATTATAAGTTTTGGTGAATCGAGAGAAATTGATTCAATCTTTAAAACGCTGCCATTTATTAAAGACATAATATCAACAGAAACTCCAATTGATTTAGAATTTAATAAAGTATCTCCTTCAAAAGGAGCATTATTTACAATACTCAGGTTATTAATATTTACTGCTAAATTAGGAAAACTAGAAAACAAACTTAAATCTACATCACTAAAATCAACCGTAGCATTAACACTATTATTAGTTGCATCCTTAACAACTTGTGTTATTTGATCTTTAAATAAAAACGGCAAAACAATCATTGCAACTAGTATTAAAACGAAAAGGATTCCAAATACTTTTAATAACTTTTTCATACTTACTCCTAAACAAAATTCATATTATGAATTATTATTATTATAATTCAATCAGTAATTTAAATCAATTTAAAAATTAAATAAAAATGAGTGAACAAAATAAGAAAACTGTAATTCTTCTTCTTTCGTGCAAAGATCAAAAAGGATTAGTATTTAATATAACAAACTTTATTTATAAAATCGGTGGTAATATTATTGATTTAGATGAGCATGTTGATCCGGTTGAATCAATGTTTTTTGTTAGAATTGCATTTGATCTAGAATCACAATTATTTTCTGAAAATGAATTAAATGCTCAATTTGAAAATTTAGGTAAACAATTCAATGCAAATTGGGAAATTCATTTGGAAGAAAAAATGCAGAAAGTTGCTATTTTTGTTTCAAAGTATGATCATTGTCTTCAAGAAATATTTTGGCGTCAAACTCTAAATGAGTTTAATATAAATATAGAATTAGTAATTTCAAACCACGAAGACCTTAATAGACTTTGTGAACAAAATAATGTACTATTTTATTCATTTGAAATTACAAAAGAGAATAAGCTCGAAGCTGAACAGCAACAGCTTGACCTCTTGAAACAGTTTAAAATTGACACTGTTGTTTTAGCAAGATATATGCAGATTTTATCTCCTCAATTTGTTAGAGAGTATCCCAATAAAATTATTAATATTCATCATTCATTTTTACCCGCATTTATTGGCGGAAATCCTTATAAACAAGCATTTAACAGAGGTGTGAAAATTATAGGCGCAACAAGTCATTATGTAACAAATGAATTAGATGAAGGGCCAATAATTGAACAAGATATTGTCAGAATTTCCCATAACGATTCGTTAAAAGATCTAATTAGAAAAGGCAGAGATTTGGAACGATTTGTATTAGCCCGTGCAATTTTATTGCATAGTCAATATAGAATTTTAACTTACGGTAAAAAAACAATTGTTTTTTAGTTAATTATCTTACACCAACTGATTTTTGAGCTTTTACCTTAATCTCATATTTCTTTGACATTGAATTTTCGAATAAAGATAAATTTACTTTCACTCCTTTTCCCAGAACATTAAATTCTGAAACGTTTAAAGTATCAATTTCATAACCATCTGATTTACTTTCAGAAAGCAGTGAATTTATTGAACTCATTGCATCGGATTTACTTGAGAAACAAAAAGATCCTTCAGCTTGATAAACTCCGTCTTTATCAGCAACGAAAACTTTTTGAGTAAGTTTATCTTTGTAAAACACACAATGCATTGCAGGATTACTTTTATCTTGATGAACAGGTTTTCCATATTTATTAAAAACACTATTCATATCTTTCCCAATCATGTTATGAACATCAAGGTTTTGTGAAAAAAATAATCCGCTGGAAAAAACTAAAATGATTATTGCACTAAAATAAATTTGTAACCTTGAAGTCTTCATATTATCCTCCAGGTTAAGATTTTTAATTATTTTTTGAAGAGCAGTTATATTTATATAAAATAAATAATTAAGCTTGCGAAAGGATTTTTACAATAATTTTTATAATACAATAAAATTATACGGAAAAATATTTTTCTTAGCAATGATATTTTGCTGCATAATTGATATGAAATTCTACAATTTATCTTCTACAAAGCTGAGAACTTCATTTAATTTTTTATTTGCGTCCATTTTTAATTGTTCACATTTTGATCTCATATCTGCACAAAAATCAATATCCTTAATGTCTTTAAGGTTAATAAGAACATTATAAATTCCACCTAAAACACCTGAATAAGCCATTTGGGCTCCAACTCCAACATCCGTAATTGAATTTGGATTACCATATTTTGCCACAGTTTCTGCAATTTCAATTGCTTTAAAAGATTGCTCTGCAGTTTTATACGGAACAAACACTGCATTTTTCAGACCTTGAAGCATAGCATCATTTCTAACTTGCTTTTCCTTATCAGTTTTATTCGGTAATCTTTTAGCCTCCATGAATTCATTAAAAGCATTGGTATCCTCGTCAATAGCTTTTAGTAGATTTTGCTTAATTTCCTGACTTTCTTCAGCTGTTTTATTCAATATCTTATCAACTTCCTCGCTTCCTCTATTATTTGATGACAGATTGCTCACCATTGATGATAATGCAGCACCTAACGAGCCTGCCAATGCAGCTATTGAACCACCACCCGGTGCCGGAGATTCACGAGAAACTTCATCAATAAAATCTGAAAGTTTCATTTCCACCAATGAAGATTTGAGATTTTTAGGTAAGCCTAAAACTCTTTCTTCAATATTAAAAGTTGCAACATCGGTCAATCCTAAAGATTGCACAGCTGTTGAGAGTATATCATTTATTGGAATTCCAACTGATCTGCCTTGGAGTTTTAAATAATATTTACCGGCTTCTAATAAAGCAGGATAAGGAACCATACCAACAATTTCACTTCCGGTAACTACTAAACCTCTGTCTGCTGCTAATTTACGAGTTGCTTCAAGAACATCATGCATTGAAGTAACTTTATAATTTGTCAAATTTATTGATATTTGTGCTCTGTCATATTGATCAACCATCCAGCCAATTGCTTTGCAATTATCAAACAAACCTTGTTTTTTTACCGAATTACCAATAATATTTTTTTCATTAATTGTATTTTGATTTAAAAGATTCTTTAAATCATATTTATGAATTTCTTTACAATGCTCAACTGTTTGGTCTAAATCTTTTCCAATAAAATCACATTCGCCGCAAGGGAAAGAATTTTCTTCATATTTTATAATATTTTCAGATTTATAATAATATGGTTTTGATATTGGTCTTCTTGCTGATCTTCCCTTTTCTCTAAGTTCGTATGCTATGTCAATAGCATGTAATTTTTCCCTTGTATTAAGATTTATATTATAAGCTATCAAAAATTCTCTAACACCAATAACAGTAGCACCACTTTGAGCATTGAAATCAGTTGGACCAAAATCAGGTTTCCATTTGGGATCTTTCAATTTATTTTCTAAACCTTCATATTCGCCTTTTCTAATATTTGCCAAATTTACTCTTTCGGGTTTTTGTGCAGATTTCTCATAAAGATAAATAGGTATGTTTAGTTCTTTGCCTACTTTTTCTGCAACTTCTTTAGAAAGTTCAATACATTCTTCAATTGTAACACCGCTTACCGGCACAAATGGACATACATCTGTAGCTCCCATTCTAGGATGTGATCCAGTATGTTTACTCATATCAATTAATTCAGAAGCCTTTTTAATAGCTTCAAATGCTGCTTGTTTTACTCCTTTGGGATCACCGACAAATGTCACGACAGTTCTGTTCATATCCGCACCAGGATCAACATCGAGCAATTTTACATTTTCAACTTTTTCAATTACATCAGTAATTTGTTTAATTACAGTCAAGTCTCTGCCTTCAGAAAAATTTGGTACGCATTCAATTAATTTTTCACTCATATTTACCTTTTTAAATTATTTGGTAAAATCAATTTCAATATCGCCAACAGGCCATCTGGCTCTTAGATTTAATGTATCAGGATAAAATTTAAAAACTTCTGCAAATTTTAGTGTGTCAATCAATCCATAAGAATAACTGTTATTACTATCTGCATCAACATAAGCCCAAATTAAATATTTACCTGGAATTACTCTTTCAAAATTAAAAGTATTATTTGTTGCCAGATTGATTTGTTTTCTAGAACTTGGTTTATTATCTTCCTGCAAAATAACTTTAATATTTTCATAGTTAGCTTTATTAACAAATCCGCTAGCTCCTGAAAAATCTAAATCATTAACTGTAACTATTCTTTTTGATAAAACTGTATCCACAATGTTTCCGGCCGCGTCTGATAAATGTTTCATATCAACTTGGAAGAAATAATTCTCTTTAGGTTTAATTGAAGATTCACTAAAAACTTCATATTTAGCATAATTAATTGGTGATATTTTTATCGGTATGCTAACACTATCTCTTGTGTAAAATTTAACTGCATTATCAATAAGGTCAGAATTAAAAGCATCTGAAAAAGACACACTGAAATTAGGTTTCAAGTAATCAATTTCACTTTTTGTAAATCCGGTCTCAATTTTATCTATTTTAATTTCATTAGTATCTGGTTTCTCACTTGCCACAAAACTGGTAATTTCCAATTTGGTAAAATTCCCCTTTTTATCCACAAAGTTTTTGGAATAAAGATAAAATTCATTTTTAACATTTAATGAATCAGTTAAACATAAAATATATTGATGCTTATTCGGATTTCCATTAAACCAGTATTTAATTGGATGACTTGCATTCATGGTTGAATCAAAAATTGAAAAATTATTTATAGATATTTTTGAACTATCAATTGGTTCATTAAATTCTACAATAATATGATTTTTATCTGTCATGGTAACAGATTGAACATTTGGAGCAAGTGTATCTTCTTTGTGTATAAAAAAATTGAAATTTGATAAAGCATTTTTTTCATGTGTAATTTCAGCAATCTTATTTGGAATGCCAATAAAGTCATCACCAATATTATATATGAGATCTTTAAATGCATCTTTTACTGCAAATAATAAATAAGATCCATTTCCAAGACCATTTAGCTCATAGTTTCCTTTATTATTTATTTGAGATAAATAACTTGGCTTTTCCTTATAAATATTTACAAAACCTGTATCTATTTTATATGCAAAAATTAAAGTACCTTCAGATTTTTCCGTATAAACTTTACCGCTAATTTTTCCGCTATCTATTTTACTTCCTGTAGAAAAAGTTAAAATAAATGGTTCCTTCATATTATTGTTATTATTTACGTCAGTAATTTCAGTTCCAATAATTACCGAGTAAGTAGTATTAGGATTTAAACTGTCCGGAAAACTTATGTAGACTGTTTTATTGGTCCAGCTAAATTCAGGATAACCATCATATAAAGGAGAAATAAAAAATGCATCATTTATATTTCTTTTATTTACGTATTCTGAAAAAGTAAACTCAATTGAATTTTCAGAAAAATTTGTTGTCCCATTTTCAGGATAAGTTGATAATATTATTGGAGGAACTTTATCAATATCACCACCAGGGGGTGACATTTGATTTGCACATTTAACAAAAATAAATGCGACGAAAATTACTATTCCTATTATTTTTATTTGTTGTTTTCGCGCCAAACTCTATACCTTGCAACATTTCTTTGATGTTCGTTAGAAGATTTTGAAAATTTATGCCCGCCATTTCCATCTGCTACAAAATAAAATAGATCATGTTCTTCAGGATACAAGGCTGCCATAATTGCATCCTTTCCCGGATTATTTATTGGAGAAGGTGGAAGCCCGTAATACTTATATGTATTGTATTTCGAATCAATTTCAAGATCTTTATAATAAATTCTGTTAACTTGTTTTCTTCTTTGTCTGACCAAATATTGAACGGTTGGGTCGGCTTGAAGTCGCCATCCCTTTTTTAATCTATTATAATAGACTCCGGCAATTCGCTTAAATTCACTTACTAAATTTGATTCACCATCTATAATTGAAGCCATTGTTAAAATTTTATCTCTATCCATATTAATTATTTTCATTTGAGATTGAATTTCCGGCTTATCAAAAAGTTTTGATTGCTCATTACTTAATTTTTTTAAAACTTCTTCTGCAGAGCTTTCTTCATAAAAATAGTAAGTCTCGGGCAATAAATATCCTTCTAAATTATTTACATCTAAATTAATAGATTCAATGAAATCTTTACTTTCACTTAAATCTAAAATTTTTTGATGTTCAATGCCTAATTCTTTTTCCAACAATTCCGCTAAATCTTTTTGCCAAATTCCCTCTTGTATTGTAACGAGTTTCTGTTCTTTTGGTCGGCCTTCATTTAATAAGGTAAGTAAACTTATATAGTTTATACCATCCGGAATTTTGTATCTTCCGGCTTTTATATTTTTATCAACACCAAATAAAAATGCTGCAATCTTTATATTATACTTACTAGAAATTATTCTTTTATCATAAAGGTCATTAATAATTGTATTAAAAGCAGAACCTTCCTTTACCACAAAATCAATTGGTTTTGATGTACCATTATAATTTGGTCCATAAAAAATAAATGCTAATAAACTTCCAATAAAAATGAAGAAGGAAATTACAAAGTAAGTTTCGTTTTTTGTGAGATTAAAATATTTATTAATGAATTTTAACGGCATCCGAAAGGAATTAAATAAAAATTAAACATTAAGTAATATATAAAATTCCAAAGAGTACAAAAAGTGAGTTTTTATTCTGTAACCATGAATGAATCTTTTGGTAAACTTGGATATGCATTTGAACTTAACGGAAATGTTTTACCGGCCTTGTGATATTGCAATCCGCGTAAAGCTATCATTGCTGCGTTATCTCCACAAAATTCTATATCCGGAATAACAACATTTTTCTTATATTTTTTACCGAGCAAAACCATTTCATTTCTAAGTTGTTTATTAGCTGCAACTCCTCCAACAAGTGATATACTTTTAATTTCAAATTCTTGTAAAGCTAAATTAACACTGCGCATAATAGCTTCCACGGCTGCCTTTTGAAATGATGCAGCAATATTACTTTTGTCAGTTTCCGATAAATTTTCCGTAGTTTCAATATTTTGAATTTCTCTTAATACTGCAGTTTTTAATCCGCTGTATGAAAAGTCATATTTATTCTTACTTTTTCCAATTGGAAAAGAATAACTTTTTTCATTTCCTTGTTCGGCATATTTTTGAATAAGTGGTCCGCCAGGATAACCTAAACCAATCATTTTAGAAACTTTATCAAATGCTTCACCAATTGCATCATCAATTGTAGTACCTAATCTTAATATTTCAAATTCATTTTTAACAAGTAAAAGTAAAGTATGACCACCTGAAACAACAGAACACAAAAATGGATATTCCGGCTTTTCTTGCATTAAGAAACCAGAAAATATATGACCTTCAATATGATTTACCGGAACAAAAGGTTTTTTCATGGAAAGGGCAAGACTCTTACCAAATGTTAAGCCAACCAGTAATGCTCCTATTAAACCTGGTCCAGCTGTTGCACTAATTACATCAATATCATTTAATTCTAAATTTGTTGCGGAAAATGCAGATTTGATTAATGGAATAACCTGCTGAAGGTGTGCCCTGCTGGATAATTCTGGAATTACTCCGCCATATTGTTTATGAAAATGCTGTGACGAAATTAAATTTGCTTTAACATTATCATTTTCTAAAATTGCAACTGATGTTTCGTCACAAGAACTTTCAATTCCAAGAACGATCATTAATTTAACTTAAATATACTTTTTGTAATTTGACCAGCTATTTCTGGATTTTCCTGCATTCTTCTAATTGAATATGCGTACCACTTTTTACCGTAAGGTACATAAATTCTAATCTTATCACCATTTTGATTTATTTGGTCACGTAATTTTTCTTTTACACCATAAAGCATTTGAAATTCATATTTATCTTTTGTCAGCTTATATTTTTTAATTAATTCATATGCTCCATTTACCAAATAATCATCGTGAGTAGCAATACCAACATAACTATTATTTGACAGCATTTTTTCTAACAGCATCAAAAAATTATCTCTAATTTTTTGTTTATCCTTAATTGCAATTTTTTCAGATTCAATATAGATTCCTTTACAAATTCTATAATTAGTTTTTACTTTATTCAATTCTTCGACATCTGTATCAGTTCTCTTTAAATATGCCTGCACTACAATTCCAACATTATCAAACTCATTTTTTACTCTTTTAAATATTTCAATTGTTTGAGAAGTATATGGTGAATTTTCCATATCAACTCTTACAAAATTATTTAATGATTTAGCTTTGCTTACAATTTCAGTTAGATTTTCATAAAAATATTCCTTGTCAATGTTTAACCCAAGAGAAGTTGGTTTTATTGATAAGTTTGCATTTAATCCATTTTCTTTAATTGCTTCCAAAACTCTAATACATTCTTCTTTTTCAGCAAAAGCTTCTTCCTTTGTTGTTATTGCTTCACCAAGAACATCAATTGTTGCTACAATGCCCATATTATTTAGTTGTTTTACAACATCAATCGCATCATTTAATTCTTCTCCGGCAATATATTTTTTTGCAAAAATATGTACGACTGATTTTGGTAAGAGTTTTACAAAAGACACAATTGCATTATTTAGAAACGACACAATTACTCCATTAATAATTATTAGAAAAATAATTGTTATGGATTTACTAAGCAAGAAGAGAGTTTGAAAATATAACTCTAATTTTTAGATGGTAGTGCTTTGAAAAGATTTAAGAAGAAAATTGCTTTATTTTCAAGATCAATTAATGATGTTAAATTGTCTATTACAAAATCTGATTTTTTTCTTTTTTGATCTTCGGGGAGCTGGTTTAACATTCTGCTTCTTATCTCGGAAGCAGTTTCGTTATTTCTTTCCAATACTCGTTTAATCCTGGTATCTTCATCTGCGGTTATTAATAAAATATAATCAAATAAATCTTCCATTTTAGCTTCGAAAAGTAAGGCCGCTTCTACAAAAATAATTTTATGATCTTTGTCATATTTTTGAATTTCTTCTGTGATTTTATTTATTGTTGGCGGATGTACAATAATATTTAATTTACCAATTTCTTTGGGATGATTAAATACTTTATCAGCTAATATTTTTGTATTTAGTTTTTCCCCATTGTAACATTCTTTACCAAATTGTTTTATAATTTTTTCTCTAACATCACTATTATCAATCATCGTTTGTTTGGCTATATCATCGGCTCTTAAAACAATATATCCATTCTGCTCATAATATTTTGAAACAGTAGTTTTTCCTGAACCAATTCCCCCGGTAATTCCAATAATTAAATTTTTCATAAATATGACTTAATATATAAACTATGAAAATAGCTTATTTGGCATAAGCTATTTTTCTTACTTCTCTAATTACAGTTACTTTAATTTGACCTGGATATTCCATTTCTTCTTGAATTTTATGTGCAATATCTTCAGCTAATTTTTCTGAAGAATTGTCGTCTGCCTTATCAGGTTCAACAACAACTCTTACTTCCCTTCCAGCTTGTATTGCATAAGTTTTAGCAACACCTTCAAAAGTGTTAGCAATACTTTCAAGATTCTCAAGCCTCTTAACATAACCTTCAAGAGGTTCTCTACGTGCTCCTGGACGTGCACCGCTAATTGCATCAGCAGCCTGAACTAAAGCTGATATTGGATGTGTCATTTCAATATCTTCATGGTGACTGCCGGCTGCGTTTATAACAATTGGATGTTCTTTATATTTTTTGGTAAGATCAGCACCAATTAAAGCATGAGGACCTTCAATACTTTTGTCAACTGTTTTACCAATATCATGCATCAAACCAGCACGTTTTGCAATTTGCTGATCAAAGCCCAACTCAGTTGCCATAAAGCCAGTAATATAAGCTACTTCTATGCTATGCTGCAATAAATTTTGGCCATAACTTGAACGATATTTCATTCTGCCTATAAATTTAGCCAATTCTCTGTGAACGCCATGAATTCCCAATTGAATTAAAACATTTTCACCTTCTTTAAGAATTTCTTCTTCAAGTTCTTCTTCTACTTTTTTTACAACTTCTTCAATTCTTGATGGATGAATTCTTCCATCTGCAATTAATCTTTCTAAAGATATTCTAGCAATTTCACGTCTGAATTGATCAAATGCAGAAAGAATAACTGCTTCGGGAGTATCATCAACAATTACATCAACTCCGGTTGCAGCTTCAAATGCTCTAATATTTCTTCCTTCACGACCAATAATTCGGCCTTTCATTTCATCACTTTGAATTTGAACAACAGAAACAGTTGTTTCAACAGAATGATCAACCGCTGTTCTTTGAATAGCCTGAACTACAATCTTTTGAGCTTCTTTTTTAGCTTCAGCTTTGGCTCTATCTCTAATTTCGTTTACAAATTGTGCGGCATCAGATTTAGCAACATCTATAACATTTTCCATCAACATCTTTTTTGCTTCTTCTTTTGTAAGTCCGGCTGTCTTTTCTAATCTTACATTTTGTTCGGCAATAAGTTTATCAGCCTCTTCCATTCTACGGTCCACAATTTCTTGACGCTTTACAAGTTGTTTTTCTGACTCTTTATTTTGCTTCTCTTTTTCAATTACAAGTTCATATTTTTTTTCAAGATTTAATTCTCTTGATTCTATCTTTTTTTCATAACTTTGAAGTTTTTGCCTTCTGGTATTAGCTTCGTTATCGTATTCTTGTTTCTTTTTCAGCCATTCATCTTTTACTTCGAGTAATTTTTCTCTTTTAATATTTTTTGCTTCTTTTTCAGCATCAGATAAAATACCGTCAGCAATTTCTTTGGCTTTGCTAATTTTATTTTTTCCAAGTTTGGAGCTTAATAACCACCCAAGAAGAAATGCAATAATGAAGACAACTAAACCACCACCAACTAAAAACATCGGATTACTATATTCCATAACACCTCCATAAAAACAGAAATAAATCCGCTGCTGCCAACGAGGATGGAAAAACTCATCCTTCGTTATTAGTGGGTAAACTGCCCGATGCTTTTTACGTCCACTGTCTCACAAATTGAGAACCTAACAAGTTAGGTTGAGGCCTGTAATACACACCGTGAGTCAGAAACCCTATTGCACGTTGTTAGTTTTTCATATGTCAATTGGCAGCGCGGAAAATTTATGATGGAATGGACTTCATGTCAGATTTGTCTAAGAGAAGCTTTATCTTTTTAATTTTATCAGTTGCTTGTATACTAAATTCTCTAAATTTATTCTTTTCAACAGAAAGATCATATGCAATATTTAAAGCAGCAATAATTGCAATAGTTTCTGATGGTTGATCTTTCAACTCAGCCTTGGTCTCATCCATAACTTTATTTACATAAGTTGCTAATTCCGCAGCAATCTCTTGATTTTCTACGAGCAATGAAAATTCTTTATCAAATATTTTTACTTTAAGCTTCTTTTTTTCTGTCATTAAAGTCTATTCTTTACCTAAAATTCCAATAAAACAAATATGTAATGAACATAAAAACTAAGACCTAATATGATAATCAATTCTAGCAATTAAATCATCAATTTGGTCTTTCAAATTTTCTCTTTCAGAAAAATTTAATTGTGTTTTTGCAGAAGATGTTGAAACTTCTTCTGCTTTGTTAAGTTTTTTTTCTAATTCTTTAATTTTAAGAATTAATATTTCATTTTCTTTTTCTAATGTTTTAGCTTTTTCTGCTAAAGCAATTTTTTCAAATTCAATTTCTTGATTTTCTGCAACGAAGTTTTGTATCATTTTTTCTAATGAAACAATTTCGTCCATAAAAAAATCATACTTTGAGGTATCGCTCACGTTAACCTCTTAATTCTGCATTAAATTTTTTCTTTACTACTTCAATTGTATTCCAGAATTCAGAATCAACTTCATCTTCCCTTAATGTTCTGGCTTCATCAAAATATTCCAATTGAAATGCTAAGCTTTTTTTACTCGAGCCCAGACTTTCACTTTCAAAGATATCAAATAAATTAACTTTTTTCAATAGCTTAGAATTTGAATCTTTAATAGTTTTTTCAACCTCATAATAAGAAATTTCTTTATCCAAAACAAAGGCAAAATCTCTATATACTTTTGGATATTTTAATAATGGCTGATATTTTTTCTCATCTTTTGAATTTTGTTTTAAATTATCTGCATTAATTTCAAACACAAAAACTTCATTTGGAATATCATATTTATCTAATAACTCATTTGATACTTTTCCGCCGGAACCAATATTAACATTATTGAAACTTTTTGAAACTAAATATTCAAAGTAATCATCACCTTCAAAAGTATATTTTGATTCAAGTTTTTCTATATCGAAATAACTAGAGAGTAATCCATTAACATTTCCTGATAAATCATAAATATCAAAATAAGATTCCTTTTGATACCACTCAGTATTTTGCCTTTTCCCGCAAATTGCGATAATCAGATTTTCATTTTCACTAAAATCTTCAAAAGATTTAATTGTATTAGAATTTGATGAAAAAACATGTCCGGTTTCAAAAAACTTAAGTTGATTCTCTTTAACTTTCAGATTTCTTGAAATATTCATCAACATACCAGGAAGTAAAGAATTTCTCAAAACTGACATTTCTGTACTTTGTGGGTTAAGCACTTTAACTGATTTGGTATAACTTATTGATTTATCTTCACTTATCAATGAATTGCTAACTGTCTCATCAAAGCCAAAAGCTGTTAATTTTTTCCTTAAATCATCTAAAAAACTAGTTTCATCAACTTTATTCGTTAGAGCTAAAGAAATATTTTCTATAGGCGGAATATTTTCAAAACCATAAATTCTAACAATTTCTTCAATTAAATCAATTTCTCTTTCAATATCGTGTCTAAATGTCGGGACAGAAACAGTAATTTCTTCTTCACTTTTATTTATGATATTAAATTCCAATCCTTCAAAAATATCATAAATCTTTTCTTTGGGAATATCAAATCCTAATATTTTTGAAATTCTAGAAAATCTAACTGAAATTTCTTTACTAAGAATCTCATTTGGGTAAACATCAATTACTTCTTTAATAATTTCACCGCCAGCTGTTTCTATTATTAAAAGAGCAGCTCTAAGTGCTGCATCCAATGTTCCAGATGGATTTGTTCCCCTTTCAAATCTGTAAGAAGCGTCTGTTGATAATCCCAAATGTTTTGCTGTTTTTCTAACATAAGAAGGATCAAAAAATGCGCTTTCAATAAGAATATCTTTTGTATCAGCTGTAACTTCTGAATTTTCACCGCCCATAACTCCGGCAATTGCAACAGGTTTCTGTCCGTCCCATATCATTAAATCAGTTGGGAGCATGCTGCGTTTTTTGGAATCGAGAGTTATAAATTCACCTTCACCTAAATTATTCTTAACAACTATTTTATTATCAGAAAGATGCTTCAAATCAAATGCATGTAATGGCTGACCCATTTCATGTAAAATAAAATTAGTGACATCAACAATATTATTAATTGGTCTTGAACCAATACTGGTAAGCTTTTCCTTTAACCATTCCGGAGATTCTTTTACTTCAACATTTTTAACAATTACTGCAGAATATCTGGGACATCCTTCAGCATTTTCAATATCAACTTCTGCAATATCATTTTTTGATACAACTTTATATTCAAAATTAATTTCAGGGTAAATTAATTTTTTATCAAAAATTGTTGCCAAATCGCGTGCAATTCCAATATGAGAAAGAGCATCCGATCTATTAGGAGTAATTGCAACATCAATTATTACATCATCTAATTTTAATTCTTCAACAAGGGGTTTTCCAACTTCCGCATTTTCCGATAAAACCATAATTCCGGAATGATCTTCACTTAACCCAAGTTCATCTTCAGCACATATCATTCCTGAAGATTTTTCGCCTCTTATTTTGGCACTTTTTATTTCGAATTTACCATTTGGAATAATTGCACCAACTTTTGCAAATGGTACTTTTTGTCCGGCAGAAACATTTGGTGCTCCGCAAACAACATCAAAAAGTTCATTACCATCAGAAACTTTGCAAACGGAAAGTCTATCTGCATTTGGATGTTTAGATACACTTTCAACATAACCGACAACAATATTTTTAAATTCTGAAGATTTATCAATTACTTCTTCCACTTCAGAACCGCTAGTGGTCAGTTTATCAACTATTTCTTCAACAGAAATACCATCAAGATTTATATAATTTTTTAACCATTTTAATGAGATTATCAAAACAATTTCCTCTAACTATTTGAATTGATTTAGAAATCTTTTATCATTATCAAAAAATAAGCGAATATCATCAATACCATATTTTAACATAGCTATTCGTTCAATTCCCATACCAAATGCATAACCGATATATTTTTCTGAATCTATTTTAAGATTATTTAAAACATTTGGATCTACCATTCCGCAGCCCAAAATTTCAAGCCATTTTCCTTCTTTCCCTTTTGGTTCCCACCAAATATCAACTTCGGCACTTGGTTCCGTAAATGGGAAAAAGCTGGCTCTGAATCTATATTTTACATCACTACCAAAAAGCTGTTTTATAAAATAAACCAATGTTCCTTTTAGTTCTGCAAAAGTAACATTTGTATCAATTACCAAACCTTCCAACTGATGAAACAAACAGTAACTCTTTGCACTTATTGCTTCATTTCTATAAACACGCCCGGGCATTATTGCTCTATATGGAGGCTGATGCTTTTTCATTAATCTGACTTGAACAGGTGAAGTATGCGTTCTTAACAAAAATGATTCACTTAAAAAATAAGTATCCTGCATATCTCGGGCTGGATGATCATCCGGAAAATTAAGCATTTCAAAATTGTTTTCGTCAGATTCAATTTCAGGTCCGGTATAAATTGAAAAACCTAAACCTTTAAAAATTGATTTAACTTCGTTCAATGTTTGATTTAAAACGTGAACATTACCAATTTCTCTTTCTCTTCCAGGAAGTGAAAGATCTATATACTCAGCTTTATCTGTAGAATTTGACTCTAACTTTTGCTTAATCTCGTCAAATTTTTGCTGAGCAGATTGTTTTTCTATGTTAAGTATTTGGCCAAACTTTGGTTTTTCTTCTTTTGGTAAGGATTTAAAGTCTTCAAATAATTGCGCAAATAAACCATTTCTAGAGAAATATTTAATACGAATATTTTCTAATGAATCTTCAGTGTCAACAGATGTTAATTCAGAAGTAAAATCCTTTTTTATTTGTTCAATTTTTTCTTTCATAACGTTCAAAATATTTAAAAAAATACCCCTAAATATAGTCCACCATTAAGATAGATTTTTAGGGGTTAAAAATTAAGCAGATACAAATTTTACAATATCAGCAAAAGCGTTGGGATTTTCAACAGCAATACTTGCCAATACTTTTCTGTTTATATCTATTCCTTTAATTTTCATTGCATTCATTAAACGGGAATAAGTTGTACCATTTATTCTAGCAGCAGCGTTAATTCTAACAATCCATAATTGTCTAAATGTTCTTTTCTTATTTTTTCTATCTCTGTAAGCATATTGCAAACCTTTTTCAACAGAATGTTTTGCAACTGTATATACTTTACTTCTAGATCCCCAATATCCTTTTGCAAGTTTGAGAAGTTTTCTTCTTCTTTCTCTTGATGCAACATTATTTTTAGCTTTAGGCATTTTTCATCTTCTCCTTATTGAATCATAGTTTTAACACGTTTTGAATCGGCCTCTGAAACTAAAGTAGCTTTTCTTAAACCACGTTTAGTTTTTGGACTTTTTTTGGTCAAAATATGAGCTTTATAAGCTTTATTTCTTTTAATTTTTCCTGAGCCGGTTTTTCTAAAAGTTTTTGCGGCTCCTCTATTACTTTTCATTTTTGGCATAATTTAACCTATTTATTTATTCTTCTTACTTTTCAATTTTGTTGGAGAAAGAATTGCCATCATGGTTCTTCCTTCAAACTTTATTTCATCTTCAACTTTAGATATTTCTTGAAGACTTTCAATAAATTTTACTAATAACTCTCTTCCGTGGTCTTTATAAGCTAATTCTCTTCCCTTAAAAACTACAGAAACTTTTACTTTGTTTCCATCACCCAAGAATTTTTCAGCGTGTCTTGATTTAAAATTAAAATCGTGCGTATCAGTATTTGGGTGTAACCTAATCTCTTTTAAAACAGTAACATGTTGTTTTTTCTTTTGTATTTTATCTCTTTTTTGCTGCTCATATTGAAATTTACCATAATCAATAATTTTACAAACAGGTGGATTTGCCTGCGGTGCAATTTCAACTAAATCTAAACCAGCTTCTTCAGCTTTTCTCAATGCAGCTTGTGCTGTCATAAGTCCTAACTGCTGACCATCAGCACCAATCACACGTACTTCAGGATGTCTAATTTCCTCATTTATACGCTGTTTATCTTTTGCGATATATTCCTCCTAATTGTTACTAGATAAACTTTTTATTTCTTCGGTAATATTCTGTAAAAATTCATCTAAACCAACACTTCCTTTATCACCTTCTTTGTGTTTTCTAACCGAAACACTATTTGAATCTTTTTCTTTTTCTCCAACAATAAGCATATAAGGAACTTTTTGAGTTTCCCAATCCCTTATTTTGTAGCCTATTTTTTCATTTCTATAATCAAGTTCTACTTTTATATTACTATCTTTTAGTTTTGCTTTAACTTGTTCAGCGTAATCAATAAAATGATTTGAAACCGGAACAATTGCAACTTGAACCGGAGCAAGCCATGTAGGAAATGCTCCGCCATAATGCTCTATTAAAACACCCATAAATCTTTCAATTGATCCAAATAAAGCTCTATGAACCATGAAAGGTCTATGTTCATTTCCATCTTCGCCAATATATTTCATATCAAAACGTTCAGGCAAATTAAAATCAAACTGAATTGTGCTCATTTGCCATTCACGATGTAATGCATCTTTAACTTTTATATCAATCTTAGGACCATAAAAAGCTCCGCCGCCTTCATCTATCTCAAAATCTAGACCTTGCTTATTAAGTGCTATTTTCAAGGTTTCGGTAGCTTTATCCCAAAGATCATCACTTCCAACAGCTTTTTCTTCCGGCTTTGTGGAAATGTAATATTTAAGGTTATCAAATCCAAAAGAAGTCCAAATATATGAAGAGAATTTAATAACTTCAATGATTTCATCTTCTATTTGATCATGTGTACAGAAAATATGAGCATCATCTTGAGTAAAACCTCTAACTCTCAGCAAACCGTGAAGAACCCCGCTTTTTTCATAACGGTAAACAGTTCCAAGTTCAGCCCACCTTAATGGCAAATCTCTATATGAGTGTAAGTCAGATTTATACATCATAATATGAAACGGGCAATTCATAGGTTTTACATAATAATCTTGCTCGTCAATTGTCATTGGAGCAAACATATTCTCTTTAAAACTTACAAGATGTCCGCTTGTTTCCCAAAGCCAGCTTTTACCAATATGTGGTGAATAAACTAAATCATAACCATTTTTAATATGAGCTTCACGCCAAAAATTTTCGACTGTATTTCTTACACTTGCACCTTTTGGATGCCAATAAATTAAACCAGGACCAGCTTCTTCTTCAATGCTGAAAAGCCCAAGCTGTTTTCCAAGTTTTCTATGATCTCTTTTTTTGGCTTCTTCTAAAAGTTGAAGGTGATCTTCCAACATTTTTTTCTTTGGAAATGAAACGCCATAAATTCTTTGCAATCTATCTCTTTTTTCATCTCCACGCCAATAAGATCCGGAAATATTAATAAGTTTTACGTATTTAATTTTTCCAACTGAAGGAATATGCGGACCGCGGCATAAATCAGTAAAATTTCCTTCATGATATAAACTTATAGTTTCTTCGTTTTCATCAAATTCGTTAATCAACTCTAGTTTAAATTTATCATCAACTTTAGTGAAGAAATCCAAGGCTTCTTGTTTAGATAATTCCCTTCTTTGAAAAGGTTTATCATCTTGAGCAAGTTCAAGCATTTTATTTTCAATTTTTGTTAAATCTTCTTCAGTTAAAGTTGTATTAATATCAAAATCGTAATAAAATCCACCTTCAATCGCAGGACCAACACCAAATTTTGCTTCAGGATAAATTGATTGAATTGCATGAGCCATTAAGTGAGAAGTTGAATGCCAATAAGTTTCCCTGCCCAACTCATCTTTAAATGTAAAAAGCTGTAATGAAGAATCTGAATTAATGGGTGTGTTTAAATCAACCATTTTAGAATCAACTTTAGCAACTAATACATCTTCAGCTAATCTTGATGAAATAGATTCAGCAATTTGATAAGGTGTAATACCGGTTTCAAATTCTTTAACAGATCCATCAGGAAATTTTATATTAATCATATTCATAACGGCACTTTAAAAAAAAACGGAGTTAACTCCGGTAATTTGTGGGTTCTAGTGGATTCGAACCACTGACCTTCTGCACGTCAAGCAGACACTCTAACCAACTGAGCTAAGAACCCAGTTATGTTGATAAATCTAATATTTTGAAAACCTTGTACCGAGGGCCGGACTCGAACCGGCACGGGAGAAACCTCCCACTGGATTTTAAGTCCAGTGCGTCTACCAATTCCGCCACCCCGGCAAAAAAAGGTATTTCAAAATTTCAAAGTCGTCAATACGTAAAACAAATGAACAGTAAATATATCAGATTAATAATTTTTATGCAATAAATTTATTATTAGGTAAGTAATTGATTTTTATAGGATTATCCATAGGTATTAAAATTTTAGTTTACGCATTCCAATGTGACAAATTGCGAAATCATACTTTACTGGATCATTTTCATCATATTTCTTTAGATTTTCTGTAATTTCTTCTGCCATTTGCCACGATACATTTTTTCTTTTCGTTAATCCAATTTCTCTGCTAATTTTTGCAATATGCGTATCAACCGGAATAACTAATTGTGATTTATTTAAAGATTTCCAAATTCCGAAATCAAGTTCATCTTTTCTAACAACCCATCTTAAAAATAAATTCATTCGTTTACAAGCACTTCCGCTAAACGGATCGGGAAACATGAATTTAATTCCCGGTGTAACTTTGCAATGTCTTTCTGCAATTTCTATTAAATTCTTAGAAAAGAAGGATAAAGAATTTTTAATATTTATATCATTATCAAAATAGTAAAGCAAAAAAAGATGCTTAACTGATTCATAATCACAATAAATATATTTGACTATTTCAAATAAGTTTAAGACATCATTACTGGTATAAAATCTGTGCTTAAAGTCTTTAAATAGTGTTTTATTTTTTTTGATATCAAAATATTCAATAAATCCGGTCGGATCGCCATCAAAAAAAGAATGAATTTTTTCAAGTGAATTCATAATTTGGGTAACGTTTCCGTATGCAAAAATGCTGGAGATGAATGCAGAAATTTCAATATCTGATTCTTTTGTAAATCTGTGGGGAAATATTAATGGATCGGGATAAATTTGAGAGTAATCAAATTTTTTATAATGATACTCTAACTTTCTTTTTAAATTTTCCAATTACTTAATATTTATTAAATTCAGCATTTCTTTAATTGCCTGCTCAATACCAACAAATACAGATCGCGCAATTACAGCCTGACCAATACTAACTTCATCTATATCCTGAATTGCCATAAACTCTTTCATATTTGAGTAATTTAGTCCATGACCGGCATTTACACCCAAGCTTAATTTTTTTGCATGAATTGCGGCTTGACGAATTCTTTCAAGTTCATCAAATGCGTCTTCTTCAGTTATAGCGTTTGCATAAACACCGGTGTGAATTTCTATCAGATCGGCATTTATTTCTGCGGCTGCATCAATTTGATTTAGATCCGGTTCAACAAATAATGAAACGGGGATATCTGAGTCATGAAGCTGATCGATTGTATCTTTTATTAACTCAACATTATCTATAACATTCAATCCGCCTTCGGTTGTAAGCTCCTCTCTCTTTTCCGGAACAAGTGTAACCAGATCGGGAATTACATCGCATGCTATATCTATAATTTCGGGAACTGCAGCCATTTCCAAATCTAATTTGGTTTTTAATTGTTCACGTAAAAGTCTTACGTCACGTTCATTTATATGTCTTCTATCTTCACGAAGATGAACAACAATTCCATCAACGCCATAAAGTTCAGCCATAAGTGCGTATGTTACAGGATCAGGATTTTCTTCTGCCCGAGCATTTCTTAAAACTGCAACATGATCAACATTTAGTGAGAATTTCATTTAAAACCTTTCTAATATTAATGAATTAAAAATAAATAAATTTTCTCAAATTAAAGGCTTTAAAAGTGAGATAAAATCTAATGTTATTAAAATGAAGGCGTGAATTAAAAATCCGTAAAATACTGATCTTGTCCGGAGTGCCAAATATCCAAGAAATATTCCGCCAATTATTGAAGCAAATGTTTCAATAAAAGGTTTACCTGAATGAAGTAAAACAAAAGGTATCATCTGAATAAAAATTGAATATATACCGAATTTCTTTTCCAATCCAAATAAAATGAAACCACGGAAGATAAATTCCCACGAAAAAATAAATAGAATGAAAAAACATTCATAAATTAAGAAAATGATTATCTCATCTTTAGCAGAATTCATCAATGGAAAATATTCAGCAAAATTCTCCGACGCAGATACAAAAATTATTATCGGGATGAAAATTAGAATTGATATTACTAAATAGAAAAAACCAACCTTTTTGTTTTCAAATGATAGACCATAACTTTTTAGATTTTCTTTAAATTTTAGTGTTATAATATATATTGGAATTATAATAAAGAGTAGAAAATCAAAAAGAAACCAATATATAAATGAAGATAATTCTTCAACAATTATGTCATTTTGATCAATAAAATTGAATGACTCCCTAAAAAATTTTGGGTTGGCAAAATACCAGCTGAACGTAAGTAAAATAATAGAACTGAGAAATATAATAGTTGTTTTGGAATCTAGTTTTTTTAGCTCCAGCTTAATATTACGGATTTCATTTTGTGCTATTTTGATCATGAAGTAAAAATAAGTAAAAAGGATTCAAAAAACAGAAGGCATAAAATTGAATTAAGCTATCAGAAGCTACTAGAAAGTAGATTTTGATAATGGATCCACTTCTGTAATTGCGATCCTTCAATTGACGGAGTAGCAATCTTCCTTATTTACTTTTTGAGATCACTTCGCATTGCTCGTGATGACGGTTCATATCAGATTCTTCGCTTAAGCTCAGAATGACAAGTTCACACTAATGTGTCATGCTGAGTGAAAAGAAGCAATCTCTGGATTCCCACTTTCGCATGAATGACAAAGAAAAAAAACTGCAATTTTAAGGTTGCGATTAATAAAAATATACTTAACTGTTTGTTTCTAATTTTCAATTATTGTTCTTGCTGTTTCATACTTTCACTATAACTAATACCCATTTCTTTTGACTGACCAAAAGCAGTTGGGTGCAAATATTTTCCTCTTTCTTCCGGTTTCTTTAACTCTTCAACTTTTATTCTGTTCTCATTAGCATAAGCATCTTGCCTGACACCAGTTACTTGCCAGCTAACTTCCATTCCGGGTACTCCGCCGGCAATTCTAAATTGATTACCGTTAATTTTTTCTGCAACATAAAGATTTGGACCAGGTGTACCAATAGCTGTAAGCTGATATCTAAAATCTTTGTTAAGTGCTTCGAACCAATCAGCCATTGTAACTGTTGCTTCTCCACTTCCATCAAGAGTTACATTTCCGTTATAAACATTCATCATTTCCGGACTTTGTAGGTAAGCAAGATTAATATTCTTATTTGTCGGATCTAGGGGATGATCAATTTTTGAAGATGCAGCTGGACCAGTAAAACCAATTGTTGAATAAACTGGACCTTCAAAATAACCAGCGTAACCAAATTGTGATGAACCCCAAATAGCTGTTCCATTAACAGAAGTAAAGTAACTCGCATGATTAGTCCCTGTGGAATTACTACTAAAAGCAACATTTGTATAACCAAAGGTACCAACATTTAATTTACCATTTATTTTTACCATCTCACTGCCATCTGTAAAATCACCATAAATTAAAGGTGAAGCAGAGTTTGAATTTTCTATGTAAAGTTTGTTATTACCCATTTCATTATAACCAGCTTGATATCCTAAAAATATATTCCCACTTTTATTATGAATTGCCGTACCAACTCCAGCCTCCGCACCAATAATCGTATTAAAAGAACCTTCTTGATTTAATCCATTTGTGGAACGACCAATCCCAATATTTGAACTTCCAATAGAATTTTCTCCTAGTGCTCCAGGCCCTAAACCTACATTATAATTGCCAGTTGTATTGCTGGATAATGCTAAAGTGCCAACCGCAGAATTGAAACTACCCTCGGTATTATGCCAAAGCACATTTCCCCCTATACCTGTATTCCATTCACCGGTCGTGTTATAAGAAAAAGCTTCCATACCGACTATAACATTATAATCACCTGTGCTGAGGTTATTAAACGTGTATTCATTCCCAATTCCAATATTTGAATAACCACTAATTGGCTGATTAGGATCGCCTAAGAATAAGTTTTGGGTTACCCTATCAAAAACCCCATCGGACAAACCATTAATTCCGGTATTAGAGGTATTTAGTTTTTCAAAACCCCAATATAAATCACCATTAAGATTGAATAGTGATTCACTCCAACCATCACTAATATTATTTATTGGAGGCAGATAAATTAATCCACCTACTCCGCTGCTAACAAATTGAACTAACATTTTTGAACCATCGTAAAAAGCAACGTTATCATAATTAGCTGTAGTTTCATCATTTTTTTTTATAATACCAGTTTTATCATTTGAAATTTTTTGCTTGTTGTTCGTTGACTCTTGAGCATTCAGTGAAATAAAGACAAAAGAAAAAAGTAAAAAAAATATTAAAAATAAGTATGAAAGTTTCATAAAGTATCCCCTATTGCAACAATTTATTGGAAGTTTTGAAGAAATTAATACAAATTATCTTATTTTACAATAATAAAATGTTATTACTTAAATATTGTGATATAGATAACTTTAAGAGTGAAATTTATCTGCCCTAGACGGAAGGCAAATAAAAAAAGTTATAATGTGAAGACGTTTAGAAGTTAAAAAAGAATTTAGAATTTGGAATGAACGAGTTAAAAGCTAGTATCGACATTGCGAGGAACAATTTCTGAGATTCTTCGCTATCGCTCAGAATAACTAGTTCACACTTATGTGTCATGCTGAAATGTTTCTATTCAGCATCTTAGAACCCGAATCAAGTACGGGATGAAATGTTCATAAAAAAAACCGCAGATAATTTTCTGCGGTTAATTTTTAACGCTTTTCGTTTTTACGTCTGAACGTTTTCACATTTCACATTGACTTTTCACTTATATATCAAACTTAATTCCTTGTGCCAAAGGAAGAGTCTTACCGTAATTAATGGTATTGGTTTGCCTTCTCATATAAGCTTTCCAGGCATCTGAGCCTGATTCACGTCCGCCGCCGGTTTCTTTTTCACCACCGAACGCACCGCCAATTTCAGCACCGCTCGTACCAATATTAACATTTGCAATCCCACAATCTGAACCGGAAGCTGACAAGAATTCTTCTGCTTCCTGAATATTATTTGTAAATATTGCGGAGGATAATCCTTGCACTACATCATTATGAATATCAATCGCTTTTGTTACATCTCCTTTGTATTTAAGCAAATAAAGAATTGGAGCAAATGTTTCTTCCTGAACAATCTTGTAACTGTTTTTTGCTTCAACTATTGCCGGTACAACATAACAGCCCGATTCATAACCTTTACCCTTTAATACATCTCCACCGTAAATTACTTTACCGCCCTCTTTTTTAACTAAATCAATTGCGTTTGTAAAATCAGCAACTGCAGCTTTATCTATTAATGGACCAACATGATTTTTTTCATCCATTGGTGAACCAATTTTTAGACCTTTATAAGCTTTAGTAATTGTTGCAACAACTTTAGCATAAATACTTTCATGAATTATTAATCTTCTTGTGGTTGTACATCTTTGTCCGGCTGTTCCAACTGCACCAAATACTATTGCAGGCAATGCCATTTTAAGATCAGCTTCAGGTGTTAAAATAATTGCATTATTTCCGCCCAATTCCAAAATAGCTTTTCCAAATCTTTTAGCAATAACTTCAGCTCCATGTCTGCCAACGTGAGTAGAACCTGTAATTGAAATTAATGGAACCTTTTTATCATTCAGCATTTTTTCCCCAACTGAAGAACCGCGACCGATAACCAAAGTAAATAAACCTTCCGGCAAATTATTTTCCTTAATAACTTCACCAACTATATTTTGAACTGCTATTGCAGTCAAAGGAACTTTTGAGGATGGTTTCCATAAATTTGTATCACCGCATACAGTAGCAATCATTGCATTCCATGACCATACAGCAACCGGAAAATTAAATGCAGAGATTGTTCCAACAACTCCAAGCGGATGATATTGATCGTACATTCTATGATTTGGTCTTTCTGATTTCATTGTGTAGCCGTATAGTTGACGCGACTGTCCGACTGCAAAATCACAAATATCTATCATTTCCTGAACTTCACCCAAACCTTCCTGCAATGATTTTCCCATTTCGTAGGAAACTAAATGACCTAACGGATCTTTATATTTTCTTAATTTGTCACCTATTTGCCTAACTATTTCACCACGTTTTGGAGCCGGAACATTTCTCCATTCCAAATATGCTTTGTGTGCAGTTTCAACAACTTTATCATAATCTTCTTTTGATGCCTGATAAACGGAAGCAATATACTTACCATCGACAGGAGAATGAATATCCAGTTTGCCTTCTGATTTTGTGGTGTTCCATTTTAATCCAGTAGATGAACCATAATTTACTTTTTTAATTTTGAGTTTTTTTAAGAAGTCCATTGTCTCTCCTTTTTATTTTGTTTGATTCATTATTCTATTTAAAAGTTTGTCATTCCCACGAAAGTGGGAATCCAGAAAATTCGTAAAATAGATTCCCGATTGAAACATTCGGGAATGACAGAAATTATATTTTAATGAGTTTTTACTTCTTCAATTACATCAGCTAAAATAATTCCGCTCATTTTTTTTTCAATTTCTACTTGCACTTCAGAAAATAGATTTAGAAAGTAATTATTAAATTTATGAGTATAATCACTTTTCTTTTTGGATCTGTTTACATCCAAGTAAAATGCTTTTCTAAATTCAACCGAACAATATATTTCCTGCAAATTAATTCTGTCAATTGGTTTTGCTAAAAGGAATCCGCCTGCTTTTCCTCTTGTACTTTCAACAATCTTACTTTTACAAAGATAGGATAAAATCTTTCTAAGTTTTGAAGGATTGTACGCAATGCTTTCTGCAATTTCTTTACTGCTTTTTGGATTTGGATATGATTCCGCTAAAAAGTAAAGTGCCTTTACTGCTGTTGAAAGTTTATTGGAAGCTGACATAATTATTTTAATTGTTACACTACCTATAACATATAACAACTACTTTAAAAAGTCAAACTATTTCTTTTGTTTATAACGTATACTACCATTTATTTTATTACAATTTGTTTTGTTAAATCTCAATTATTTAGATAAGTCGGACTTTTTTGTCATGTCAAACAACTTTGTAAACTATACATTTAATTAATTTTTCACTTGAATGATTTAAAAAAATATTGCATCTTTTTACTGCATTAAATAACTAAATAAAGGTTACACTACTTGCATGATGCGGCTCCCTTCCGGAGCCGTTATCGTTTTAAACTTTATTTATTTATAAAAATTTTTCAGTCATTCCCAGCTTGACTGGGAATCCAGAAGAACAAATCGATTCCCGATAAAAACATTCGGGAATGACAATATTATATTTTAATTTTGTAATCATGAAATCTGGTTCACTTTATATTATTGCAACACCTATAGGAAATCTGGAAGATATCACTTTTCGAGCGGTAAATATTCTTAAGGAAGTAAATTTAATTGCATGTGAAGATACAAGAGTCACAAAAATTCTTTTAGACAAATATGAAGTTAAAAACGAACTTTTCTCACTTAATGCCCAATCTGAAAATCATAAGCTTGGATTTTTAATTGACAGAATTCTAAAAGGTGAAAACTGTGCTTTAGTTTCTGATGCCGGAACTCCCACAATATCTGATCCGGGAGTTCGCTTGGTAAACGAAGCAATAAAAAATAATATTGAAGTGATTGGTATTCCAGGAGCAAATGCTGCTATTTTGGCTTTGAGTATTTCCGGATTGCCTACTGATGCTTTCATATATGAAGGCTTTCTTCCCCAAAAAAAAGGCCGGCAAAAAAAAATTAAGCAATTAGCTGAAGAAGATAGAACTATTGTTTTGTATGAATCAACTTATAGAATTGAAAAATTATTAAATGAATTAAATGAATATATGCCGGAAAGATATGTTGTGGTTCAGCGTGAGCTGACAAAAAAATTTGAAGAAAGCTGGCGCGGATATCCAATTGACCTAATTTCTGATATCCCAAATAAAATTACAAAAGGCGAATTTGTAATTATTATTGCTCCAAAAAATTGGATTTAAAAAATTCTTATTCATTTTTACGGAAAAATATTCATATTTTCTATTCATGTAAAAATTTTTATTGTAAATAACTTGTTTTGTTAATATGTTTCGTCGATTTTTTACAACTAATTTATAAGGATAAAGAAAATGGCTGAATGCCCAATTTGCGGAAACGACATTCCTTTTGAAGAAGGAACTGTTAAAGGTGAATTAATCGAATGCTCGGATTGCGGATCGGAGTTAGAAGTAATTTCAGTTAAACCTTTCAGAGTTGATGAAGCTCCAATGGAAGAAGAAGACTGGGGACAATAATTGCTTCAAGTTTTAGACACAACTCTAAGGGAAGGTGAACAAACTCCCGGTGTCTACTTTGATAGGCATATAAAATTAGCAATCGCAAGAATGCTGAATGAAATTGGAATTGATATTATTGAAACCGGTCATCCAGCTGTCACTTCTGAAATATATGATTCTGTTAAAACAATTGCCAATAGTGGATTCAATTCCATTATTGGCGCTCATTCTAGATCAATTAAAAGTGATGTTGATTTAGCTCTTGACTGCAAAGTTGATTTTTTAGGAATCTTTTACTGTGTTTCAGATGAACGGCTTGATACAGTTTTTAAAAAAGATTTAAGTTCTGCGATTGAACAAATTACAGATGTTATAAAGTTTGCCAAATCAGAAAATCCAAATCTTCTTATAAGATATACACCCGAAGATACTGTGCGCTCTCAATTTGAAAATGTAATTACCGCAGCTGTTGCCGCCGTTAAAGCTGGCGCTGATATAATTTCTGTTGCTGATACAACCGGTTATATGGTTCCAGGCACTGACAGAAATATGTTTGACTACATTAAAAAACTCAAAAACCAATTAAGTAAAAATGGCTGTAATCCTAAAATTGCTGTTCATTGCCATAATGATAGAGGTTTTGCTTTAGCTAATGCTTTAGATGCCTTTAGAGCCGGAGCAGAAATTATTGATGCATCTGTTTTAGGTTTGGGTGAACGAGCCGGAATAGTTGATCTTGCTCAACTTTTAGTTGTCCTATCTGCAGATTATGGAATTAATAAATGGGATCTAAAAAAACTTGATGAACTTTATCAATTTGTAAGTAGACATTCAGGTGTTCCAATTCCTGTAAATTATCCGGTAATGGGTAAAAATGCATTTACTCACTGTGCCGGAGTTCATACTCATGCTGCAGCTGTAAATCCTACTCATTATGAAAGTTTGAGTCCAGAACTGTTAGGCAAAGAAAGACATTTTTCTTTAGATCACATGTCAGGTATTGCATCATTAAAATATGCTCTTCATTTATTAAAAATTGATGATGTTGATAATGAACTGCAGTATGATATCCTAAAAGAAGTAAAATCACTTGGACAAAAAGGAAAAGTGGTAGAATTAAATGAACTTCCTCACATTGTTGAATTCTCTAAACAGAATAAGAAACACAACCTTACTAAGATTAAGTAGAATTTACTTAGTCTTTTCATGTTCAACAAATAAATAAATAACAAAACTGAAAAGAACTAAATTAAGGGAAAACCAAATGGAAATTGGATTTTTACACTCGGTGATTAGAAAAGATGAAAAACTTTTAATTGAAGAATTTAATACGCGAAAGAACGTTACATTAAATATGATTGATGATAGAACATTAAAGTTTGACCTTAAGAAAAAACAATTTAATTATGATGCCGTTATTGAAAGATCAATAAATCATTCGAGAGCTTTACACGCATTAAGATTATTTGAAAGTAATGGGATAAGGTGTATCAACTCCTTTCAAGTTGCATCTGTTTGCGGTGATAAACTTTTGACTTCGGCAATGCTGCAAGATAAACATATTCCTCAGCCTGATCTTAAAATTGCTTTTACTGAAGAATCAGCGCTTGAAGCAATAGAAGAAATGGGCTACCCAGTTGTATTAAAACCAGCGGTAGGTTCATGGGGACGATTACTTTCAAAAATAAATGATAGAGATGCTGCTGAATCTATTTTAGAACATAAAACCGTTTTGGGCACTTATCACCATTCTATTTTTTATATTCAAAAATATGTTGAGAAAAAAGGTAGAGATATAAGAAGCTTTGTTGTTGGTGATGAATGCATTGCTGCAATTTATCGTACATCACCGCACTGGATTACCAATACTGCAAAAGGCGGAGTTCCATCAAAATGTGAGGTCACTCCAGAAATTGCTGAGCTTTCTGTTAAAGCGGCAAAAGCAGTTGGCGGCGGTGTTTTAGCTTTAGATATTTTTGAAACTGAAAATGGTTATGAAATAAATGAAGTTAACTATACTATGGAATTTAAAAATAGTATTGCAACAACGGGAGTAAACATTCCTCAAAAAGTTGTTGATTATGTTCTAAAAGTTGCCGGAGGAGAGAATGGATAAAGTAAAAGTCTCAATTGCCGGTGGTTCTGGCTACACCGGAGGTGAACTATTAAGATTATTGCTTTTTCATCCAAATGTAGAAATTAACCAAGTTACTTCTGAAAGTAATTATGGTAAATTAGTTTCAAAAGTGCTTCCAAATTTAAGAGGCTGCACTGATTTAAAGTTTACAGGAATTGCTGAACTTGAAGAAACTGATTTATTATTCCTTTGTCTGCCTCACGGTTCTTCAATGAAAGGGATTGATAATTTCAAAAAAATTGCACCAAAAATAATTGATCTTTCCGGTGATTTCAGACTTAAAGATAAAGATGAATTTGAAAAATGGTATAAAGAACCTCATGTTAATCCCGATGTAATGCAGGAATTTGTTTATGGAATTCCGGAACTTCACCGTGAAGAAATGAAAACTGCAAAATATATTTCAAGTGCCGGATGCAATGCAACTACTACTATTCTTGCTCTTCATCCCCTTTTCAAAAATAATTTAGTTGAAGAAGATAAAACAGTTGTTGAAGTAAAAGTTGGATCCAGCGAAGGTGGTAAGCAAAGTTCATTTGCTTCCCATCATCCTGAAAGAAGCGGATCTTTAAGGTCATATAAACCGACCAGCCATAGGCATGTTGCTGAAATGATTCAAGAAATGTCATTTGGCAAAGATATTAAAATTCATTTTTCTGCAACAACAACTGATTCAATTAGAGGTATTTTGGCTACAAGTCATGTTTTTTTAAAAGAAGATTTGGCCGAAAAAGATATTTGGAAATTATATAGAGAAGCATATGGTAAAGAACCATTTGTTAGAATTGTAAAAGAAAGAGAAGGAAATTTCAGGTATCCTGATCCAAAAATTTTATCCGGTACTAATTATTGTGATGTTGGATTTGAACGTGATCCGTATTCCAACAGACTTGTTGTAATTAGCGCGATTGATAATTTAATGAAAGGTGCAGCTGGTCAAGCATTACAGGCATTTAACATAATGCACGGTTTTGATGAAAAAACCGGATTAGAATTTCCTGGTTTGCATCCTATTTAAATCTTAGTTGTCATCACGAGCGATTTATAAGCGAAGTGATCTATTATAATTGTAAGTTTAGCACATTTTAACAGTTTTGATTAGATTGCCACGTCACTTCGTTCCTCGCAATGACAATTTTTATAAAAATTATATTATAACTTAATTATGTGCAGATTATTATTTGTAGAATCGACAACAGAATTTAAAATAGAAGATCACCTGAATATTTTTGCCGGTATTTGTAAAAACAGTAAAGAATTTCAAGGTCACGGCTGGGGCTGCAGTTATTTGCAAAATGGAAATTGGGAGCATTATAAAAATATCTCTCCAATTTGGGAAGATAATTTAACTCAATTCCCTTCTTCAACCCGCTTAATTGTTCATGCGCGTAGTGCGTTCCAAGACAAAGATATTAGAGTCGAAAACAATATGCCTTTTTATGATGATGAGAATATTTTCATTTTTAACGGTGAACTTCACGGAGTAAAAATTAAAGCCGAAGGAAGAATTGGCGCAGAGAAAATATTTAATTTTATCAAAAGATTTGATAATGGTGATATGAATAATGCCCTTTCTAAAGGAGTTGAAATAATTATAAAACGTTCAGATTATGTTAAGGCAATGAACATAATTATTGCCAATAAAGATCAAGTTTTTGTTTCTTCAAATTTCAACGAAGAAGAAGAATATTTCACCATGAGTTATAAAAAAGATGATGATCAGCTTATAATTTGTTCTGTTCCTTATCCAAATGAGAATGGATGGATAAAAATTGAAAATAATTTTACAGGAGTTTTTTAATGATAATTGTAAAAATTGGCGGTGGTAAAAATTTAAATCTGGAAGGAATTATAAATGATCTTTCAAATCTTAAAGAAAAATTTATAATTATTCACGGAGCAAATGCTTTAAGAGATGAACTAGCCGAAAAATTAAATAAACCTAAAAAAGTAATTACTTCTGCTTCAGGATACAATAGTGTTTTTACCGATGAAGAATCACTTGATATTATGATGATGGCTTATGCTGGCTTGAAAAATAAAAGAATTGTAGAAATGTGTCAGCAAGTTGGAATTAATGCTGTTGGACTTTCAGGTATTGACGGCAAAACAGTACAAGGTAAAAGAAATGTTGGAATACGAGTTAAGGAACAAGGAAAATTAAAAATACTTAGGGATTTTTCCGGTAAGCCAAAATCAATAAATACTGAATTACTTAAACTTTTAATGGAAAATGGCTACGTACCTGTTCTATCTGTTCCTATAATTGATGAAAATGGTTTTGCAATAAATTCAGAAAATGATGATATAGTGGCAGTTTTAAAAGAAGCAATGAATGCGGATAAAGTAATTCAATTAATTGAAGCTCCGGGATTTTTAGATGATCCCAAAGATCCAAATTCATTAGTAAAAGAAATTCTTAAAGAAGATTTGGAACGAAGAGAAAATCAAGTAGATGGAAGAATGAAACGTAAAATTCTCGCAATAAGAAAATTATTTGAGAATGGAAAAGGTACTGTTTTTATTGGCGATGGAAGAACTGAAAATCCAATAACAGATATTCTAAATGGAAAAGGTACAGTAATTAAATAATATCAAAAATGTCATTCCCAAAATCATACTGAGCGGAATCGAAGTAAGTTTTAATAGGGGACCTAATTAATTTTCATTGATTCCCACTTTCGTTAGAATGACAAAATATTATAAGGTAATTAAAGGTATAAAAAAATGAGTACATACAAAAAACTAATTGATAAATATGAAGTTAATGTTTACCCCAAAAGAGATGTTGTTATTGTTAAAGGCAGCGGAGCAAAAGTTTGGGATGAAAACGGGAAAGAATATATTGATTGCACAGTCGGGATTGGAGTTGCAACAATTGGGCATTGTAATCCTAAAGTTTCAGAAGCAATTGCAGAACAATCCAAAACATTAATTACAAATCCCGGAATTTTTTATAACGACAAACGTGCTTTAATGCTTGAAAAATTAATTTCAATTTCACCAAAAAGTTTAACAAAAGCTTTTATTACCAACTCGGGCACAGAAGCTGTTGAGGCTGCAATAAAATTTGCTAGAATCACAACCGGAAAAACAGATTTCATTTCTGCTATGCGAGGTTTTCATGGAAGAACAATGGGAGCACTAAGTGCAACTCATAAAGAAGAATATAGAACTTCATTTGAACCCTTAGTTCCTGGATTTACGTTTGTCGCATTTAATAAAATTGATAAACTCAAAGAAGCAATAACTGAAAAAACTGCCGGAATAATTTTAGAAGTCGTTCAAGGTGAAGGCGGTATCAACATTGGTGATAAAGAGTATTTTGATGAAGTAAGAAAGATCTGTGATGAGAACAAAATAATTTTAATTATTGATGAAATTCAGTCGGGATTTTGCAGAACTGGAAAAATGTTTGCTTGCGAACATTTTGATATTCAGCCTGATATTATGACGGTTGCAAAAGCAATTGCCGGCGGATTTCCAGTCGGAGCAGCAATTTGTTCAGATAAAATTGATATTCCAACTGGTAAGCATGGGTCGACATTTGGTGGAAACCCTTTGGGAGCAGCAGCTTCTATAGCCGCTATTGATTTTATGCTTGAAAATAATTTAGCTAAGCAAGCAGAAGAAAAAGGTAACTATTTTGTTTCAAAGTTTGATGTTGATAAATTATCAAAAGTTAGAGGAATAAGAAACTTAGGTTTAATGATTGGAATAGAGCTAAAAGAAAAAGTTCAGCCTTATTTGGTTGAGTTAATGGAAAAAGGAATTTTAGCAATGCCAGCGGGAAAAACAATTTTAAGGTTACTTCCGCCCGCAGTAATTTCTTATGAAGATTTAGATAAAGTTGCAGAAGTCTTAAATGATATGCTTAAATAAATTATTTACTGAAAAACCTTCAATGATATAAATCATTGAAGGTTTTAAACTTATTCTCCGTCGTAGTGAATCAATGATTGAACATCATAATTTTTTAACAATTCTCTTCCATTTAAAAAATCCAATTCAATTATAAATGAGATTTGAGCAATTCGTGCTCCCATTTTTTCAACTAACTTACAAGCTGCGGTCATTGTTCCGCCGGTAGCTAATAAATCATCATGAAGCAAGACAACATCATTCTCATTAATTGCATCTTTATGAATTTCAATTGAATCTTTTCCATATTCTAAAGTATATTCTTCTTGTAACGTTTCCGCAGGTAATTTACCAGGTTTTCTTATTGGAACAAATCCGGCATCTAATTTATCGGCTAAAGCTCCCCCAAAAATAAATCCACGAGATTCTACTCCAATTACTTTTGTTATTTCTTTGTTTTTACTTAAGTTATATAATTTTTCTAAAGTTACTTTATAACCTTCGTTATCCTTCAAAAGTGTAGTAATGTCCTTAAAAATAATCCCTTTCATTGGAAAATCGGGAACATCTCTAATTAACTTTTTAATATCCATTTAACCACTCACATTTATTAGCAATTACAATATTTTAACAGAATATATGAAACTGAAAAACCTAAAAAACTACCGGCTAAAACCTGCATAAATGTATGAACTTTTAATTGAAGTCTTGCCAAAGATACAATAAATAAAATAATAACAGAAACGATAAACAATTGTGAATTTTCTAAATAATATAATGCCCCAACCGGAATTGATGCTCCCAATGCGTGAGCACTTATTTTCCATACTTTATTAATGTTGATTATAAAAATACTTGTGACTAAATAAACCATCCATAGCATAATTAAATTATAATGTAATTCTACTGCAGCAGAAAATAGTAAACCTGACAAACTAAAAATAATTGCAAAAATATATGGAATGTTTCGTTCTTCCTTAATTGTTGCGTCATTATTAGAAATTATTCCCTTTTTTCTAAAATATAAAATAGCCAATAGTGGAAACAAGAGTCCGAATACAAAGGAAATTAAAATTCCATAATATTTGTTGGGTTCATTCTCAATAATAACAGAAAAAATTATGAATATTAATAGATTCATTACCGGCGGGATTAACAAATAAGATATGTACTTTGCTGCTATTGATAAATTCATTAACTAAAATCACTTATCCATAATTATTCGTCAATTTCTTGATATTTTTTTAATTGCTCTTTGTAATTATTTAATAGATCTTCAATTGGACCATACTCTTCATACTGCATTAATTGCTGTCTAATTTTTGATGCTCCGTATAAACCTTTCAAGTAGCCAGTGTAATATTTTCTAAAAGGAATTATTGCTCTACGTGTTTCTTCCTTATAACTAATTTCATATCTCAAATGTTTAAGTGCAGTTTCAATTCTTTCATCAACATCAACTATTTTAGATACAAATCCTTTTGTAAAAATTTCTTTTATTTCCCTAAATATCCAAGGATGATTAATTGCTCCTCTTGCAACCATATAACCATCAGCATTTGTTTCCAATTTAGCTCTAAGCGCATCTTTAGCCGTCATTATTCCGCCGTTTACAATAACCGGAATTTTTACAACTTCTTTAATTTTAGGAATCCAATGCCAAGCCGGATCACCGGAATGACCTTGCTTTCTGGTTCTGCAATGAATTGTTAGTGCCTTAGTTCCAACATCTTCCAAACGTTTTGCAACTTCTAAAATTTGAATTGAATCATCATCCCACCCTAATCTTGTTTTAACGGTTACCGGAAGTTTTACAGCATCAACAATTTCTTTGACCATTTTTTGCATATAAACAGGATCTTTTAGCAATCCTGCTCCGGCTCCCCTATTTGCAACTTTTTTAACCCAACATCCGGCATTTATATCAATAATTTCCGGATTTTCTTTTTCTGCGATAATTGCAGCTTCTTTCATCGGCTCAATTTCACCGCCATAAATCTGAATACCGACAGGTCTTTCTTCATTTGTTATTCTAAGTTTATTATGCGTTTTCTTATTATCTCTTATTAAACCATCTGAATTAACAAATTCTGTATAAACAATATCTGCTCCAAGTTCTTTGCATAACTTTCTAAATGCAATTCCCGTTACATCCTCCATTGGAGCAAGCAATAAAGGCTGATCAATATTTATATTTCCGATCTTAAACATGTTCTAATTTTTCATCATTATTATTTTTAAAGAAATAAATTGCACCTAAAAAAGTAAGGAATGTGAAAAAACCGCCAGTCAAGAATGGAAACTGATAACCCAAGTAATCGTAAGCAAATCCACCCCAAAGCGGACCTAAAACTCGTGCAAGTGAAGCCAGTGATTGATTTATTCCTAAAATACTTCCTTGTTCTTTGGCTTCAGTTTCCTTTGAAACAAAACCTAAAAGAGTTGGTTGAAGCACAGCAACACCCATTTCAAATACGCAACCAATAAGTGCAACACCCAAAAAATTAACTCCGTATGGCAAACCACCTAAACCGAGAAACATAAAGAAACTGCCCCAAAGTATTAGTCGTTCATCACTAATTCTTTTAGATAACTGCTTTAATAATCCACCTTGTATTATTGCTCCCAAAATTCCAATAATCCCAAAAAGATAACCAATTTCCCTATCCGTAAAACCATAAACCTTATAACCGAGAATCGCAAAAGTACCGTAAATATTGGCCATTGAAAAAACTATGATGAAATAGACTATTATAAAAAATGATATTCTCTTTTTCTGCATTAGTAATTTAATTTCATCTAAAGTGATTATTCTAATTTTAAGCTTAACCGTAGAATCACTTTTTTCTTTAATTGATTCTTTTAAGAAAACTGTTGCGAATAAGAATGCAAGAAGTGAAAAACCAGCTGCGGTAAAACCAACAACTTCATAACCATATCCTGAAAGTATTCCACCTAATAAAGGTCCAAATACAAAACCTAAACCAAATGCTGCCCCAATTAACCCCATACCTTTTGTTCTTTCTTTTGCTGTTGTTATATCTGCAATATAAGCTTGAGCCACAGAAATATTACTGCCTCCAAATCCGCCAAGCATACGCGAGAACAGCAAAATCCAAAAGTTATGTGCAAAACTAAAAATAAAATACGATGCTGCAGTTATAAGCAAAGTAACTAAAATAATTGGCCGCCTGCCAACTCTATCAGAATATTTTCCAATTATGGGATTGAATATAAACTGCATAAAAGAATATGACGCAACTATGAGTCCAATTTGAAAATCTGTAATTCCCAACTCTTTACTTGCAAAAGTCGGTAATATTGGAATTAAAAGACCAAAGCCTAATAAATCAATAAATACGGTAAAAAATATTATGGTAAGTGATGCTTTAGTTTTCATTATTACTTTATTAAATGATCAATTTTAGGAATTTGGGATTCTGAAGTTAATTGTTCAATTGAATCAAAATAAGATCTTTTCATGCTGTCAATATCTGCTTCAGTCATAAAATCATATGTATTTGTTGAATCAAAATTTTCAGATGGTAAAACTATAAATTCTTTTCCTTTTTCTGTAGTTCCTTTAAATACCCAAATCGGTAAATAATTAATGTCAGATACATAAACTGAGTCGGTAAAAATATTTTTAGTGATTTCAAAATTAAAGATTATTCCTCCGTCACTATATCGCCATCTTTGGTTAGATACAAAATTTCCCAATGAATAAACTACAAATCCTGAATCTAAATTTGCATCAACAGTTTTAAATTTTTCAAATTTCTGAATTATATGAGGATGTGCTCCAATAATAATATCTGCTCCGTAACTTTTTGTTTTGTCAACTATAAGCATTTGATAACTGTTTATTTTCTTTTGATATTGCTCTCCAAAATGAAATAATACAATAATCAAATCAGCATTTTTAGATTTCAGTTTGGCAATATCATTTTTAATTTTTACAGTATCAATATGATTTATAAATTTTCTGGGATTTGGGAAATTGGCATTATAATTTGTGCCGTATGTATATGACAACATTCCAAATCTCAAACCTTTTCTTACAAAGATATTACTAATATCACTAGTATCCGAGATATCTGCTCCGAGCGGAATTATATTTACTTTTTTTAGAACATCAATAGTTCTTTCAATTCCAGCTAAACCTTGATCAGAAGCATGATTATTTGCAAGTGTTAGAAAATCGAATCCAGCATTTTTAATAGCAGAAGCTAATTCATTTGGTGAATTGAAAAACGGATAACCTGAATATTTCTTTGTATTTCCAGCTAAAACTGTTTCTAAATTTCCAATTAAGATATCCTTTTCTCTTAAATAATTTCTAACAACACTAAAAACCGGATTGAAATCAAAAGAATCATTTTCTACCCAAGCATAATTATATTGAGTAGAATGACACATAATGTCTCCAACGGCCGAGAAACTTACTGAAATTAAAGAATCTATCTCAACTGTTTCAACTTTCTGTAAAGATTCAACTTTTTCCGCTTCCGATTTATAAAATGGATTTAAAACCCAATAAAAGATTGCAGAAATTAAAATAAATAATAGGAATATTTTTGAGTTCATATATAAAAGAAAAGGCTGCTTGTTAAAAACAGCCTTTTAAAATTGATAAAAGAAAATTATTACAATTAACCTTTTCTTTCAGCTTTAAGATCTTGAACTTCATTTCTCATATCTTGAGCCATTTTTTTGAGTTCACTTAAAGCTTTTCTTACTCTAGTTCCTGCAGCTGCTTGTCCTTTTACATAAAATTTTTCAACATCAGTTTCCATATTTTTAACAAATTCAATAATTTGTGTGTACTTGTCGCTCATTGTATCTCCTTATTTAGGTTAATAATTAGTTTATATTGTGTTTTCTAATAATATTTCAGCAATATCTTTCACGGCTACATCATCTTGTTTTTCAAATGATTTTACACCGTCGGTTAGCATAGTCATACAAAATGGACACGCTGAAGCTACGGTATCTGCTCCGGTTGATAGAGCTTCTTCAGTTCTATTTATATTGATTTTTGTACCTTCAGTCTCCTCTAAAAACATTCTACCGCCGCCTGCGCCACAGCAAAATCCTTTATCCAAATTCCTATCCATTTCAAGTAATTCTAAACCATTAATGGAATTTAAAGAATTTCTGGGTGAATTGTAAATATCATTATATCTTCCCAAATAACAAGAATCGTGGTATGTTATTTTAGAATTATTTCCATTTTCTTTTAATTTAAGCTTCCCTTCGTTTACTAAATTCTCCAAAACTTCGGTATGATGAAAAACTTCAAAATTTCCGCCAAATTGAGGGTATTCTACTTTTAATGAGTTGTAACAATGCGGACAGCCTGTTACAATTTTTTTAACTTTATATGAATTGAGTTTTTCTACATTTTCCTGCATCATCATTTGAGCTAAATATTCATTTCCTAATCTTCTGGCAGTATCACCGTTACATTTTTCTTCTGTTCCTAAAATTCTATAATTTACACCGGCTTTATTAAATAACTTGGCAATTGACTGCGAAACTTTCTGATATCGTGAATCAAAAGATCCTGCACAACCGACCCAAAATAAATATTCACAATCGGAATCTTCAGCCATTGTTTTAACGTTTAAACCTTCAGCCCAATTTGCTCTGTCTTGCGCATTAAACGCCCAAGGCGTAAAATTTGTCTCTAAATTTTTAAATACTGAATTTAATTCACTCGGAAAATCTGATTCCATTAAAACCAAATTTCTTCTCATATCAACAATTGTATCAATATGTTCAATTGTTACCGGACATTCTTTCATACATGCTCCGCATGTTGTACAAGCCCAAAGTTCTTCCGGTTTTATGTAATTATTAAGAAGTGTTTTTTCTAAAATTTCTTCATTATTTGAACCATTTAATAATATTGGGGCTTTCTCTTCTGTTCTTTTTCTCGTATTTATAATAATTTCTCTTGGTGAAAGTAATTTTCCAGTAAAATTAGCAGGACAAGCATCGGAGCATCTGCCGCATTCAGTACAAGTGTAACCATCAAACATTTGTTTCCAAGATAAATGATCAACGTCAGCAGCACCAAATTGCTCAATTGTTTCATCTTCTAAATCAAGTGGTTTTATTTCATATTTTTTATTACCAAGCTTTTCAAAAAATACATTTGGTACAGATGTAAAAACGTGTAAATGTTTTGAAAAAGGAAGAAAATTCATGAATGTAAAAATTGATAATATATGAATCCACCAATATATTTCATACCATGTTTCTGAATTAGAATTTGAAAAGAAAAATATGTTGGCCAAAATATTTGAGAAGGGTCTAAATTCCCATTCACTTAATTGTAAATTATTAGATGCAATGTGTGCTGCATTCTGACCAAACATAGAAATTACAACTACTAAAATCATTAACAGTACAAATGTTGCGTCGACTAAACTTTCTTTGCCATGATCCAATCTTTTAACTTTTTGAATATATCTTCTGAAAAGTGCGAATAAAACTGCAAAAATCACTAAAATTCCAAAAACATCTTGAAAGAAAGTAATTATTGAAAAACCAATTTCAAGAAATTCAAAATTGAAATCTGAATAAAATCCTTGGAATATAGATTCAACTACAGCAAAAAGAAAAATTAAAAATCCCCAGAAAATTAAAACGTGAACTAAACCGGCAACCGGATCGCGTAATATTTTTGACTGACCAATTGCAATTTTCAGTACATTAATAATTCTTTTAAAGATATTATCAAAACGATTTTCTGATTTCCCTATTGATAAATAACTTAAAAGTCTTTCTAAATTAAATGAAAGAAGTGAAAATGCAATTACAAAAACTATAATGAACACAATATTTTTGATTTCCATAATATTTAGCTCTGTAAATGGTTTTGGAAAAAGGAATTTGTTTTTTCTAGTACTAAATTGAATGCATTTGTTATTGATTCAAAAGGATGTTTTATATCAAAAGTATGACCTGCTCCTTTTATTTTATATAATTCAGTTAGAGATTTATCTGACCAAAAATATATATCCTCAGCTTCGTCAAAAGGTACTGTCAAATCCTGATCGCCGTGAATTATTAAATATGGTTTATTAAAATTAGAAAGTGCAGTTTTTAAATTTAATTTTGTTGATCCAAAATTTTCGATATCATTTAATAAATTTATGTTTATTCTCATTATTTGATTTGTTCTTGAATTAAGCACTTCAAAAAATCCATTTGCTTTCCATTCAATTTTCTGTCTATCTGTAAATCTATCTAACTTAGAAATAGCCGCCCAAGTAACCAACACATCTATGTTTTCATTACTTCCTGAGGCTAAAATTGAAATTGCTCCACCGCGACTATGGCCAACTAAACCAATTTTATTTGTACTATTTATTTCACCAAAAAAACCATTTTTATAAGCATTAATAATTTCATTCAATTCTTCTTTTTCTAAGGATAAAGTGTTATTTGCAAATTTATCTAAATCATCAAAATCTTTGGATCCGGTAGCAACTCCATTATGTGAAAAATTAAACGTAATTACAAAATATCCTTTGTCAGAAAAGTATTTTCCGAAGTAAGGTATAAAACCCCAATCTTTAAATCCTTTAAAACCGTGTGCAAAAATTATACAATTACTATTTTTTAGATTTGTATTACCGTAGGTAGTAATATCAAGTTCAAAATTTTTTGAAGAAGTGTACACATAATTTTGGCTCATGAATAGAAATATGCTGATTAATAGCTCAAAAGTCAAGATTACGAGCTAAAAATGAAACTTTTAAATATTTTTATTTTATGTGCTAAAAGAGAATATCCCATACAAATTATAAAATATATCTGGTGATTTTTTAATAATTATTATCTGATTTTAAAATGATATTAAAATCTTGTTTAATAATTCTTAATTTTTTCTTAAATAGTAATCCTATTTAATTTGATATATTCAATGAAAAAAATAATTACTTTTATTCAAAATGTGATAAAGTTTATTACCAAAGATATTTGGCGGATTAGGTTAAATGAATTAACCGGAAAAAAAGCATTTCTTATAAAACTCCAAAGGATATTATTTCTTACAATTAGAAATTTTAGGGATGATAACTGCACCTTAAGAGCTTCGGCTTTAACTTTTTATTCAATGCTTTCAATTGTACCTATTGTTGCAATTTTATTTGGAATTTTTAAAGGCTTCGGATTGCAAAATCAATTAGAAAAAGCACTAATTGAAAATTTTAAAGATTATGAAGCAGTAATGATTCAGGTTGTTAATTATTCCAATATTCTTTTAGAAAATACAAAAGGCGGAGTTATTGCAGGAATTGGTATTGTATTGTTATTATGGACCGTAATTAAACTTTTGAACAATATTGAATATTCACTAAATGATATTTGGAAAATTAAAAATTCGCGAACTGTTATTAGGCAATTCAGCGATTTTTTAGCAATTCTATTTCTTGCTCCTTTATTTTTTGTTTTAGCAAGCGGTTTAACAGTTTTTATAAGTGTTTACATTGACAAGTTAATTTCGCAGTTTGAAATTTTAGGAACCATTGCTCCATTAATTTCTTTTGCCTTAAAATTTTTACCTTACCTTTTTATGTGGATTTTATTCACAATGATATATGTTATAATGCCTAATGGTCCGGTTAAGATTTCAGCCGGATTTTCAGCTGCAGTTGTAGCCGGAACAATATATCAAATTGTTCAATTTATTTACGTTGAATTTCAAATTGGAATTGCAAATTACAATGCAATTTATGGAAGCTTTGCTGTTTTTCCACTTTTCTTAATTTGGCTTCAAACCAGCTGGCTAATTTTTCTTTTTGGGGCAGAAATTTCATATTCGGTTCAAAATATTGTGAATCATGAATTTGAAGCAGATTCGAAGAATATTAATATATCTCAAAAAAGATTGATTTCTTTAGCAATTGCAAAACTAGTTGCAAAGAATTTTCAAAAAGGCAACAATCCAATAACTTCTGAAGAAATTGCACATAATTTGGGCGTTCCAATTGTCCTTACAAAAAATTTAATAAGAGAATTTATAGATACCGGATTATTTTCAAAAATTTATGATGAAAAGTTGAAAATAAATTATTTTCAGCCGGCAAAAGATATAAAACTGTTTACAGTAAAATATGTAATTGATGCTCTAGAAAATAAAGGTTCAGAAATACCTTTAACAAAAAGTGAAAATTTTGATTCACTTTCTGAAATAAGCAAAAGCATGTCAAAAATATTATCAGAATCTTCCGAAAATAAATTATTGGTAGATATTTAAAGAGTTGTTTACTGAGGTAAATATGAAAAAATTACTTTTTTTTGCAATTCTAATTCCAATTTTATTTTTTGATAACGGCTGTAAAGATAATTCAACCGAACCTAATGATACTGATACTACTTCAGCTCATGTAAGAAAACCCAATTTATATATTTATCCCAATAATAATATTTCTCTATTTGTTGAAATTGATTTTCCCAAAGGTGGTGATATTGTTGAAAGTATTCCGGAATATACTGATTTTTGGTCAATTGAGGTTGAACCTACCGGAAAAATAAATAATGATTATGATTACCTGTATTATGAATGTGATGTTCCATCTTTTGAACAAAAAGAATATGGTTGGATAATTAAGCAAGATAATCTGAAAATATTTTTTGATGATAATCTGAAACAAAGCGGATTTAATGAAAAAGAGAAAAATGATTTTTTAGAATATTGGATTCCAGAATTAGTTAATTATAAATATTATGAAATATATCCACAATATATAGCCACACTTGATAAGGTAATCAAAATTAATTTTTCAATTGAACCAACAAATTTTTATAGACTTTGTTATTTAATAATTGGAAGAGATGATAGTAATCTTAAATTGAAAGAACCAGAAATTGAGTCTGCAACACGTTTAGATTATTTTGCTGTTGAATGGGGCGTAATTCTAAGGTAAGTTTTTTGTCAAAAATAATTCGTGAGTCTTCTGAAAATAAACTATTGTTGATATTTGATATTTTTATTTCATCTTTAAATAGTTTTTTAAAAACAAAATAAGTTGAATTCTATTTTAAATTGTCATTCTTAACTTAATTTAGAATTCATATTTTAATAAACGATGCTGAAATAAATTCAGCATGAGAAGTTCAATTTTATTTAAATTTTTACTCTAATCTATAAATTGGAAATACTGAATAATTTTTGAGTAAATATTTGTATTTATCATAAGTAACTAAACCCAGCATTGCTTTTGGCTCAAGTGCATTTACTATCATATTTCCGTAAAGTTGGTTTGTCGGAATGATTAAATAATTTTCATCAGCTATTATTTCTGAAGTTCGTGAAATCAGAGATGGGTTTACAATTATATCACCTTCAAAATCTATTGAATCAATTCCATTAACAAAATATTCAATAACTTTATCTTCTGTCGATTTTACAAATTGAAAATACTTTAGATTATGTTTATTCGCCCAATTAATTAAATCAAGTGAGTCTTTATGGATTAAATAACCTTTTGGTTTAGTTACATCATAAAGTGAAATTACTTTTGGTCGGAAATCATTTACTATGAAAGTTGTATCAGTATTTGTTTTGTATGAAAGCAAATTATATTCAAGTTTAGTTCCATCAGAAACATGATCTAATTGAATTGCTATTTTCTCATCTTTTTCTGGATTAATTAATTTCTTTCTTTCAGAATGAACTAAAGTTTTTATATCTGCTGCATTTTCATAAATGTAAGTTAAAAATCCTAACATTCCAATCATCTGACCTTCGGCTCTATGCTTAATATTATCAACAGTATAATCAATTCCATTAATTCCCTCTTGAATAAAAGAGAATGAATTAAGTATTCCAAAAGATTGTCTTCCATCATTAATATCAAAAGTGCTGTATCTTAAAAAATCTTCTCCAGGAATTCCGCCCGGAATATAAGGTCCGTATGAAAATCCATTTTCATTTAAATATTTTTTAATGAATGGCAGATATTCATTATTTGACCTTTCTCTAATTTTTTCTGAAACATTTATATTTGTTGTTCCGCCAATTTGTTCATCAAAATTTCTTCTGTATCCAAATTTCACCCAATCTTCGCCAAAGGGATAATATTCATGAACATCCATATTTGCTTCAAATAAATATTCATTAAATAAATTGTGAAGTGCAATTGTTTCAGGTTCGGTTAAAATTAAATGATTTCTATTAAGATCAGCATTATTTCCGTTTCTTCTTTTATTTTGTTCAGAACCATCAGGATTCATTTGCGGAATTAAAGCAAAATCAATTCTATCAAATAAATATTCATTTTCAGGTTTTAGTAATTCATTAACAAGTAGAAGTGCTCCTTCTTTTCCGGATTGTTCATTGCCATGCTGCTGAGCAAAAATTAGCACTTTCATTTTTGAGCTATCTTCACCAAATTCATTATTTGAAAAAAACAAACTCACTAATTCTCTTCCTTCAACTGATTTTCCAATTAACTTACAATTAATCAAACCACTTGCAGAATCTATTTGATTAACAAAATTTATTATTTCTGAGTAAGATGTGTATTTTGAATAATTAGAAAGTTCGAGTGGCGTTTTTATTTGTTGAGCAAAACTTATAATTGAAACAAGCAGGATAATAAAAAATATTTTCATTTTAATAGTACCATTTTTTTTGTAATTGAATAATCATTAAAAAATACTTTATAAAAATAAATTCCGGATGAAAATTTAGAACCATCAAAATTAACTTCATAATTACCCGGAGTTTGCTGGGCATTTATTAAAGTAGTTAATTCATTTCCTAAAATATCATAAATAATTAATTTTATGTTTTTGGTCCGAACCTGCTTCGGATTTTCTATATTATAGCCATGTTGATATGAATGCAACTTAACATTTTGAGATATAGAATATCTTATTCTTGTAATCGGATTAAATGGATTAGGATAATTTTGTTCTAGTTGAAAAGAATAATTATTCACATTTTTTTGATTCTGATCATCAATAATATTTTCAATAAACTTATTGTTTTTATAATCATATACAATATTCGGATTATTATTTACTGAGATTTGTATTTTATCAAAAGCACAAATTTGTCTAGGATATTTGTCTCTTCTATAAGTCGAAGTATCAACAAATAAAGTACTGTTTGTATTAATAAACATTGTTGGAGTTTTACAAAAATTCGACATTGTTTTTTTTTCATAATCAATAAAAATTGCATCGTTCTTATTTAATGCAATACCTAAATTATTTTCACCTTTCATTAAATTCCAAAGAAGTGCGCACATTCTATTTTCAACTAGATTGTTATTTGCATAAATAAACGGTTGATATGAAATTGGAGAAATATTAAATCCTTCTTGCTCAAACATTCTACCATAATAAGCAGCATAAATATCTGACAGATTAAAATCATAATAATTTTTAGAAATTAATTTACCTGTATTGCCAATTAATATAATTGGTATGTTGTTTTGCAATGCTGCCTTAAAATATATTGAAGATAAATTTTGCGGTTTAGCAATTTCTTGAATGACAGATAATGAATCTCCATAGAATAAAAAACAATCACTATTGTTAATTAAATTAAAAGTCTCATTTGAATTTGTTGTACTTTTATCAATAAATATAATATTTGAATTATAATTATTATCAGAAAGAAATTTTTCTAAGTCATTCAGATTATTTTGGAAACCTAAATGACTAAAGATCAAAATATTTTTACAATTATTATCTTGAAAAAAATTTTGCAATGTAAAACTTACAGAATCTTTAAAATCTGTTTCACTAAGCAGCATAATTGGGTTTATAGAATTATTTTCATTCTTCGAAAAAGATTTTGCAGTTTCCGGTATATATTCAATTTGACGTTTGTTTAAATTATATTTCCAATTCTCCGTAAGAATCTGAGCATTCATATTTTCAAACGTTGTAAAGTTTTTATTTTCAAAATATTTGGTATTATTATCTTTATAAATAAATGTAACAGCACCACTGCCCATTACTTCGCCAATTCCATTATTTTCATAGCAAAATGCAGTTCTATCATCAATTCCAATTCCTAATAAACTATTGTTTATAGAATCTAAATTATAAAGCATAGAAATTAATCTTCCTTGCCTTCCTCTTTCGGTAAAATGTGTGTCAAAAAGAGCGTTTGGTATTAGATTAATAAATGCAGTTTCAAATTGCATGTGATTATTATAAGGAGTTTCAAGTGCTTCATCCGAATAAACTGTTCCATATTTTGCACTAAAATCAATTGAACCTAAAATTGCAGCCCCAGCACTTGTTCCGGAAATTACACCTCCTTTTTTGTAGACTTCGACAATTGAACTATCTGTAAGAGTATTTTTCCATAGTCTTATATACTGCCACTGATCTCCGCCTTTAATAAATATTCCGTCAGCTGAAGTAATTTCATCATAAATCTCTTGTGTGTTAGCTTGATTTCGACTTGATATTATAATGTTGTAAGATGTATCGGCTCCGAGTGAGATGAAATAATTAGGAAGCCAATTAGTTGCGGAGCTATAAGATAGAATAACAATTCTACCGAAATTTGATTTTTCAACTATCCATGAATAAGGTCTATCACTCCAGTCATTGTAGTCTTCACTCCCACCACCAATTGCACAAATGTAACCTTGAGAAAAAAGTATTTTAGACAAAAAGAATAATTGAATAATAATTAAATGCTTTCGCCACAATCTAAAATCCAAGATTTATTGAAATACGATGCACACTCGGTAAGATATCATAAAGTGAATAAGCATAATCAAATTTTACAGAAGTATTTTGGAATAAAATATTTGCTCCGGCTCCAAAAGTAAAATCCTGATCACTGTAATTATATTTGTAACCGCCACGAATAAAAAATCTATCGAAGAAAGAAAGTTCCGTTCCAAAATGTGCTCTTTCTTTATTATCATTTGGATGCGTTACATCAATTGCACCGATCATTTTAATAAAGTCATATTTAAAAACATCAAAGCCAATTCCAATTTGGAAATTGAGCGGTAAAGGAAAATAATCTGTTGCTAATCTGCTTGGCACTAAACGGCTTAGTGGATAATTATTATCTTGTCTGTAAACAAAATCTAAATCAGTTCCATCAAATTTCATATCAGCGCCAAAATTTGTCATGCACATTGCAATTGTTAAATTTTGAAAATCGAGGGTATATTGCGTTCCAATATCAAAAGCAATTCCTTCTGCAGTTTCATTCCATATTCTTTGCGAGATGTACCGAACAGTAACTCCAACAGCAAATTTATCTGTTAAACTTCTTCCATAAGAAAGAGCTAATGCAATATCGCCGGCATCAAAATATTGTCCTGTTCCATTCGGATTTTCTTCAGTTGTAATTTCCATTTTTCCAGTACTCATTGAAACAATACTAGCTCCGAACAATCCAACATTTTCAATATTGTAAACCATTGAAGCGGCACTAAAATCAAAAAGATCAAACCAATTCATATATGAAAAATGAGCATCGAAATTATTTATTTTAACAATTCCAGCAGGATTCCAAAATAGGGATGATGCATCATCTGTTAATCCAATAATTGCGCCGCCCATTGCTTCTGCACGAGCTCCGACCGGTATTTGCAGAAACTGTGCTCCTGATGTGCCCAAATTTGGATTTTGAGCAAAACTTATTTTTACAGTAACAAAAACAAATAATACAATTATCAATTTCTTCATATTATTCCCCATCTATTTAATTACTGCAAATCTTTCTTTGAATTCAGTTGTTTTTGATTTTACAACATACATATACATTCCAGCAGCAATTTCTCTTCCACCTTCTGTTCTTAAATCCCAAACTTCGGTTCCATTATTTGCATCATGATAAAGTGTTTTTATCAAATCCGCATCAACCGTAAAAATATAGATGGTACATTCATTTGGTAAATTTATAAATTGAATTTGCCTTAATGGTTCTTTTCTTAATTCACCAAATTCAGGTTCGTACAATGACGCAACCACATATGGATTTGGTACAACTCTAATTTTATTAATATCATTTTTAATTATTTCTTCACTTACTGAAGAGCCTTTAATTTTAAAACTGTATGAATCTAAAATATTTGGTTGAACAGCTTTAATTGTCTCAAGTGAAAATTTATTTTCTGCGGAAGGTAAATTAGATTCATCAAAAGTGATCTTAGCTTCTATGCCTTCAAAATAAAATGAGTCTGAATTAAAAAGTGTATCTGAAATAATTTTTGTATCAGAAACATTTATTATTACAAATTTCTTATTGCTCAAAGTGCCGTTACCGATCACCGAAATAACATAATTTTTATTTAATACTGAATCGGGATACAAAACTTTAAATTGAATATCAATATTATCACTACCGCCAATTCTTGAAACGTTAGAAATTAAATTAGGCGGAGTTAACTTCATAGAGATTCCATTCGTAGTTGTCTGCACTTGATTTAACTGGTAAGGTCTGTTATTAATTACACTATCTGAATTATTTTTCACTACATTCATAGCATAATTTATTGTTATAATATCGCCTTGCTCCGGAAGATATTTAGTTTCAGTTTCAGCATTATCTTTCATATTAATTCTAAGACCATGACCTTGAATTACTAAATCTCTGCCTCCAACCGGATAGTTATAACCTGTTCTTATATCTGTATCAAGAGTAAGATTTTTAACATCAAAAGAAGTCTCAGAAGTAAATTTTATTGCGTATTTATAAGGGAATGTAGCTGCTGAATCTGTAACTAATATTTTTACATCTGTAGCCAAATCTCCCGATTCAATTCTTGGGACAAAGTTAAAACTGGTTTTATAATTCCCGTTACTTAAATTATCATCATCAACAGGAACAACATTTAATAGATAGTTTGATTTTCCCGAATTTAGATTTTGTATATCTTCTGCTAAAACATTTACTCTTCCAAGTGCATCTGAACGAGGTATTACTGAAACTGTATTTACTGCATCAAGGTTATTTCCAATTGGACTTTCCATACTTTCAATAGCTTCAGTTCCTTTATCATAAGCAGTAATTGAATACCAATATTCAAAACCATTTACAACATTTGAATCAACGAAACTATATTGCAAACCAGTGTTTTTACCAATAGAGTTTACTTGATCAAAATCTGCAATCTGTTCCCAGCTAATTCCTTTATCATTACTTCTATATAATCGATAACCTTCAAAATCATAACCAGAAAAATCATCGAAGCTTTTTTCAGATTCATCATTCCAATATAGAGTTGCTCTAAAATCGCCTTCAAAAGCAGATAATCTTGGCCTTGATGGAGCTTTAGGTAAATTAAAATTTGCTGCTACAGCATTTTGTGCAATTTCAGAATAACTCAACATTTCATCAAAATTCTCACCGGCAACAAAAGCTGTATAAAATACTAATGTGTCTCCGGGAGAAATTGTATATGGACCTGAAGACATAACCGCTGCTAAATCTAAACCTGAAGCCGGAATTGTTGATGGATCATCAAAATGAATATCACCATTATTTCCAGGATGGAAAAATCTGTGTCCGATTGGAGAATTGTACAAACTTTCACTTGATGATAAAATACCATACTGCACAGTATCAATATCAACTTCATCATCATAAAGATTATAATGCATATCTGTGATGCCAAGTTCTACTCCATTTATTTCTGGAGTTTTCAGCATCATTACACCAAAGAATCCGGTTTTACCATCTATCCATTCATTTGAAATTCCATCGTCAAAGAAGTACAATAAATTTCGCTCTTTAATAAAATCAATTTTATCGTCTAAATATTCCGGATCACCGCCGCTCACATTACCTACATCTATATCATTATATAAGCCAAAGTATACATAATTAAGAACTTTTGAAGAAATGTTTGTCAATTCATATTTAAAGAATAAAATATTTTTTGCAAACTTTGTTCCAAAAGCATAACCTGTTTGAGCAAGTTGAACGCCTAAGATACTAACTGTATTGTTGCTGTCATTAAATACGCAATAACTATCTTGATCAGAAAGAAAAATATTTTCACCTTCTGATGTTTTAACCGGCCAGCCTAAATTTGGATTCCAAGAATTTGGATCATCGCTGAATGCAATTCTTGCTGTGTCTCGGTTATGATAACCAGCAGCAGCTTCCCATTCTTCATCTTCAGTAAACCTTGCCTGAACAACATTTCCCGGTACACCAACCCACTGATTAACTCTGTAGATATAATGTTTTCCACTATTAATTGGGAATTCTCCTGATGGACCTTGTGTAACTCTTCTAGGATAAAGTTTTCCTCGATTTTCAAAAAAAAGACCTATATTACTTGCGTTATGTGTCCCGCCGGCTCTATCTTCAATTTTTGCAGTTTTATTTAAATTGTATATTTCACTTTCTCTATCATTTTTATCCTGAGCTAATAGTAATAGAGGAAGTTGTATCAAATAAATTATTATTAAAACTTTTTTCATAATTTTTCCAAAAGGTTTAATTAAATCTGAATGTAAAACCTAATCGCACTGATCTAGGCGGACCAAAATTTGACGGATCTCGCATATATTCAACAGATGGATTTCCTTGTAATGTAAATTCGGGATCTCCAGTATCAGTATATACATAAAGCACATTTCGATGATCAGTTAAATTCAATATTTCTGCAAATATTCTTAAAGAAATATCATCATAAATTTCAAATTGCTTTCCAATCATTATATCCAAATTATATAATCCCGGTTGACGTAATGAGTTTCTCTGCACAAATCCTATATCTCTTCCGCCGGGTGTATAAGGTGCGCCTGAACTTGCTTTAAATATCAAACTGATATCTGTATTTTCAAATATGTTTGTACCGAATAATTCTAAACCTTCACCTTCCGGTATTGTGTAAGTACCGCTAGCATTAAAAACATGCGGTCTATCAAAATCTAAGAAATATAATTGTGTTGATTCAGCAGTACCTGGATATTGTTCAGTTTCTGAAGATGCGCTACCTTTTGCAATAGAGTAAGTATATGTAATTCCGCCAGAGAAATATTTATCCGGGCGAATATCAAAAGTCATTTCAAAACCTTTAATATTTGCATAATCTTCGTTTACATAAAGTGTATATCCTGTATATCGTCCATCAACAAATGGGAAATAGTATCTTGTACCAATTAAACCGGTTATATCTCTATAGTAAGCTGTTAAATTAAGAGCAATTCTATCTGTAAACTGATGTGCAATTCCAACTTCATAAGATATTGTTCTTTGTGCATCAAGATTTGGCTGACCGAATAAAGGTTCTCGAACATTTAAATCATATTGTTTATTTTCAAATAAATATTGAAAATCTGGATTTTGGAAAAAATGTCCATAAGAAAAATGTAGTTTAGTTCTTTCTGAAATTGGGTGAGCAATACCAAACCTTGGCGATATTTGCGAACGAGATTTTACTTTAACAGTTGAATTGGGTTTTAATGGATCGTCTCTAAATTCTGCGTTGGCATTTAAGTAATCAAATCTTAATCCCAAATTTATTACCAAATATGGTAATTCAATTTTATCCTGCAAATATGCAGAACCTTCAAAAGGTTTAACGTAATAATCATCTACATAAGGGAAATTTCTTTTGGGATCATAAATGTTAAATAATTTCATCCAATGTTTTTTGTATGCAAATCCGAATTTAACTTCATTAAGCTTTCCAATTTGCCAAACTGCATCAGCTTTTAAATCAGCAGTTGCGGTTCTTGAATCAATAATTTCTAAAGGATTAGCTAATTTGTAAAATTCAAATCCATTCCCAATTTCATCATAATATTGAAATTGACTTGATGATAAATATTGTGAAGTATCTTTGCCAACACCAAAATAGTATCCTTGATTAAAGTAAGAAGCTTTTATATCATAGAAAAAATTATTTGCAATCGTATGAGTAAATGAAAGTGTACTTTGCCAGCTATCAGTTTTATTTACACCGTATTGATCAGGGACATATTTATATGAGTGGTTGTAATTTTGTCTTTCTCCTAAACTTCCTCTATTTGACAAAGATATTTTAATTGATGGAATTGCGGTTGTTGTTATTTTACTAAAAAAAGATTTATCATAATTATGACCAAAAGGTAAATAACTTCCTCTGTTATCCATTTCACCAGAAATAAAAAAATTATATTCCGGTGAAAATATTGGTCCGCTTAAACTTCCATTAATTCTATTTTCATGCAGATCAGAATATCTGTTAATACCAAATTCACTCGTTCTGGCTTCAATTTTACCAGAGAATTTATCTGCACCATCTCGCGTAACAATATTAACAACACCGCTTAATGCATTTCCATATTCAGCATTGAAAGTGCCGCTGAGTAAACTCATTTCTTGAATTGCATCATTATTAATTTGAGTACCTAAACCGCCGAGCAATGGATCAACCACTAAAGTTCCATCAATCATATAAGCAACTTCGTTTGATCTGCCTCCTCTAACATGAAGATTTGATCCGCTTCCAACAACACCTGCTTGCAGCGATAACAATTCTGTAAATGTCTGAACCGGCAAAGATTCTATTTCTTCGCGCGTAACAACCGAAATACTGCTTGTTACATCTTTTTGAATAAGAGGAGTTTTAGCTGTTACTACAACATCGGCAACCTGTATTGTTTGTGGGTTAAGATCAATATTTAATTGTGTTGTTTGATCAACAATAATAGCAACATTTGTAATAATTAAAATTTCATAACCGATAAAGCTAAATTTAACATTATACTTATTTGGAGGAATATTTAAAATTATAAACTCACCATTAACATCTGTTGCAGCGCCTAAATTTGTCCCCTCAATTAAAATGTTAGCACCAATTAAAGGTTCACCAGTTTGCGAATCTTTAACTGATCCAGAAATTTTTCCAGTTGTACCGGCAAACATTAACATTGGTAAAAATGAAAAAAGCAGAATTAAATTTTTCATTTAGTACTCTTATAAATTAGTTGATTTTGTGAAATCATTATTTCTTCTGATTCTTTAAGTATTTTTTTTGCTCTCGCTTTATCTTTAATTGCACAAGCAGTTGCAATTGCATTTATCAACACAGAAATAGCGGCAAACGAATTTGTAAAAAGCATATTATCACTGTTAACAATTAAACTTGCTTTGGAACAAAATGTAACCGGTGAAGCTGCTTCGTTCGTAATTGAGATAACATCAATTTTTCTTTCATTTGCAAATTGTGCTGCTTCAACAGTTTCTTTAGAATATGGCGGAAATGAAAAAACAATTAATAAATCTTTTGGATCCATGAAAAGAATTTGCTCATGAAATAAAGTATGAGAATGTTTAAGAACACTTGAGTTTATTCCAACTTGCGTAATTTGATAAGCTAGTATTTCTGAAAGCAAATAAGATATTCCTAAACCTGCGGTATAAACAACATCAGCATTTAAAATTCTATCAATTGTATAATCAAATTTTTTACGCTCAATTAAGTTTAACGTATCATTAATATTTTTGATATCTAAATTTGCAACTTCCGTTAATAAATCATCCTTAATTTTATGTTTCTCAAAAAGTGGAAAAATTTCCTTATTCTGCAATTCTTTTTGTAAAGAATTAGCAATTGCATCTCTCAATTCGCTAAATCCTTTAAATCCGATTCTTTGAGCAAACCTAACTATTGACGCAACACTTGCATCTGTACTTTTTGATAGATCTTGAACATTAAGAAATGGAATTTTATCAAAGTTATTTATTACGTAATCTGCAATTACCTTATGGTTTTTGGGTAGTGCATTATAACTTAGATTTATTTTTTCTTTTACTTTCTTGTATCTATCCATCTAATTCCTTTATGTTATTTTAATAGCGTCATTTTTTTTGTCAACAAATTGTTTTCTGATTTTAAAGAATAAATATAAATTCCTGAAGGTAAATTGCTTGCATTAAATTCAACTGAATGCATACCTTCCGGTAAACTTTTATTCAAAATATTTGCAACTTGTTGACCTAATAAATTATATACCTTAATTTCTACATTTGATTTTTCAGGTAATCCAAAATTTATTACCGTTGTAGGATTAAAGGGATTTGGATAATTTTGATTTAAAATCACTTTATCAGGAACTAATGCAGTCTTGTCTTTTATATCGGTTAATAAATTATATTTTTCTTCGGCATCTTGCATACTCTCTAACATTTCTTGTTCATTTGCACCAAGCGCAACTGCATAGTAAACAATTAATGAATCACCTTTGTCAATGGATGCAGAATTCTGTGCAATTATTATTACAGGACCATCAACAGTAGTTGAAACATATTGTTGATCTATTTGTGAATAATTTAGCCAACTCCAATAGTCATTGTCCAAAGTGTAACCATCATACCATTCAAAGGCATGCATTGATTTTAGATTATGTGACAATAATTTGTACCCTAAATTTGTGCCTCCTCTGTGGGATCTAATTAAATTATTTGAAGCATCATAACTTACAGTATCAAATCCGTATGCATAATCTAAATAAGGAATTATGTCCATTCCTATTATTGAGTTTAATCCACCGTTGTCTCTATTAATAATAGTATTTTTAACTAAAATATATTTTCCACCATCCCAACCATAAACATTCATTTTCTGTAATATTTCTGGCGGTTCTGCAGAATAATAATTATTGTATGAACCATAAATTTCGTGATCACTATTTTGCGGATTTTCTACATTGATAGTGGGCTCCTCTGTATCAGCATCATTTTGATAATCAAATACTTGAAATAATTTACCTGAAACTAAAAGACTCATTCTTTCAAGCTGACGATTTTCTATTGCAGTTGTATCAGGCGCATACAGCCTTATTCTTCCGTATTCGTTTAAAGTTACTGCAAATTCTCCGGTATTAAATGAGGCTTGTGCAAATAAATTATTGGAAATTAATAAAAATATAATTGTAAAAAGAGAATATCGTAATGAAAAGGATTTCATAAAACCCCCTTTGATTTGTTGTTAAGAAATTTCTACCAGCCAATTAAGTTTGGCGGAATTAATAATAATAAACCTAATAGCATTAAAATTATTTGTAACGGAATTACCCATTTTGCCCATTTATCCCAAGGAACTTTTGCCATTGACAAAGCACCCATTGTTACGGCCGATGTTGGAATGATGATATTTGTATATTCACCAAATTGAAAAGCAAGAATTGCAGTTTGTCTTGAAACTCCTGCCAAATCTGCAAGCGGAGCCATTATCGGCATTGTTAAAGCAGCTTGCCCGCTTCCCGAATGTACAAAGAAATTTATTACTGCCTGCACAACAAACATTTTTTGTGATGCAAAAATTGGAGATGATGATTGAATAAATGGTGATAATCCATAAAGGATTGTATCAATAATTTGTCCATCTCTTGAAATTACAAGTGTGGCTCTTGCTAATGCAATAATTAATGCAGTTCCTACTAAATCTTTCGCTCCGTCAATAAAACTTTTAATCAAAACATCGCTTTTTAATCCGCCAATAATTCCAACAACAATCCCCATTATAAAAAATAAAGCAGCAATCTCTTCTATATACCATCCCAAATTAACTACACCAACAACAAGGAGTACTAATGATATTACAAATGTTGATAAAACAATTTTATGTTTTAACGTAAATTCTGAATCAGCATTATTAACTTGCTCAAATTTTTCATTTTTTATTCTTTCTAAATCTTCTTCATATGTCGGACTAACTTTAGGATTCTTTGATATTTTTTTTACATAATACATAAGAAACAAAATTGCGACTAATGTTGAAATTGCCCAACTAATAACTCTGTATCCAACTCCAGAAAACAATGGAACTTCCGCAATTCCTTGAGCAATACCAACATTAAAAGGATTTAAAAATGCACTGGCAAATCCAATGTGAGCTCCAACTAATGGAATTGCGACACCAATAATTGAATCGTAACCTAAACCCAAGCAAATTGGGACTAAGATTAATACAAATGGAATAATTTCTTCATTCATTCCAAATGTCGCACCGCCAAGTGAAAATAATAACATCAAGATTGGAATAAACATTCTGCGCAATAAAGGAGAGTTTTTATGTGCTTTTGCTAATTTATTAATTAGAGAATTTATTGCATCGGTTTTTGCAAGAACATTGAAAGCGCCGCCAACAATCAGAACAAATCCAATTATTAATGCTGCTTCTTCAAAACCTTTTAATGGAGCAATGAATAAAGCAAATATACCTTGCGGATTATTATCAATATATTTAAATGAATTTTGAACAACAATTTCTCTTCCATTCACTATTGATCTTTCATATTCGCCGCCTGGAATAATCCAGGTTAATGCAGCAATTAATACTAATAGAGAGAATATTAAAAGATACGTATTGGGTACTTTGAATTTAAATTTACTTTTAGTCAAACTCATTTAATAACTTCATTTGTTTTCAAATCAAATTTATCTCCGGAAATCAATACTTGTAATTTCATATCGGTAATACCAAGATTTCCTTTGTTATCTTCTCTAATATCTTTTCCTTTTGTTGGATCATAAACCATAACTTGATTATTCCCAAAAACTTCAAAAGTATCGTTTGGATAAACAATAATTGCAGTCGATTCATCAATTGCAACTCCAACTAAATTTGGATGTTCAATTATTGCAGCAATAGTTCTATTATGTCTTTTTCTTTTTAAAAAATGTTGATCAATAATTACTGTTTTGAGAAAACCAAAACCTTGTTTTGTTTCAATATTTCCTTTTTCAATTGTAATAAATGCTCCGGTTGAATCATCTCTGATTAATTCATTTCCGGTAATCATGACTTCACTCATTACCGCCGCACCGGCACTTGATCCACCTACTGTTCCACCATTATTATAAATTTCAAAAACTTTATCTAATAGTTTTGTACCCAACATATCACGAGTTAAATCACTTTGATCTCCGCCTAAAAAGAAAACTGAATTTGATTCACTCATTTTTCTAAGATTTTCTTCATCATCAGCAGTTTCTCGTGTGAATAAAAGATAATCAGCATTTGCTCCAAGTTCTTTGAATTCATTAACTTGTTCAGTACTCCATCTTATTGGATCAGATCCGGCATTGGGAATTACCATAATTTTAGCATCGCAGCCACCGGCTAGTTCAACAAATTTTTTAACAATTTCGTGTGTTTGAACACCACCGACTATAACTAAATTACCTTTTGATTGTCCATGTAGGTTTATTACATAAAATGTGATTGTGACAAGTGCAAAAAGATATTTTTTCATAATATTTTATTTTTTTATTAGTTCAAGCGCTATTTCAGATGATTTAATTAAATCTTCTATAAAAATAAATTCTTCATTTGAATGAGGATTTTGAGCACCTATACCAAGATTAACTGAAGTTATGCCTCTTGCATTTAGTGAATTTGCATCACTGCCGCCGAGTGAAATTTTAGGAATTGCTTCTAATCCTACTTTCTTAATTGCATTTACGGTTTTCATATAAACTTCAGAATCTTGCGAAACTGTATATGGTTTAAAATCCCAGAAATATTCATATTCAATTTTGGCATTTAACTTTTCTGCTTCAGATTTAAAAATTTCTATTACTTTTTCAAATTGATTTTCTACTTTTTGAATGTTAAAAGATCGTATTTCTCCTTCTAATTCAGCGGATTCCGGAATAACATTAACTGCCGATCCACTTTTGAAAAGACCAATATTCATAGTTGTTTCTTCGTCTAATCTTCCCCAACTAAATTTTGAAATTGCACTTGCAGCAACTGATAAAGCATTTATTCCTTTTTCTGGTGAAATACCGGAGTGTGAAGCTTTACCGATAATTTTAATTTTGAATCCTAACGCACCGCATGCTGAATAAATAAAATTTCCTGGTCTATAACCTGAATCAAAAACAAAAGCATGATTAATATTTCCATTTATCCCTAAATGTTTTGATCCGAATAATGTTGTTTCCTCACAAGTTGTAAATGCAATTGTAAAATCCTTTACCTGAATATTTTCTTTTAATATGTGCTCTAATGTGAAAAGTAAAACTGCAATGCCTGCTCTATTATCTACACCTAAAACTGTATCACCGGAAGAAACAATTTTGTCTGCCATTATAATCGGATTAAGATTATCGGTCGGTCTTGCAGTATCCATGTGAGCGACTAAAACAAATTTGCCGCCTGTGCCAATTTTACAAATTAAATTATTAGTATTGCTTTTGGTAAATTCAGCTGCACTGTCTTCATCTATTATCAGACCTAAATTTGTAATAAATTTCTTAATATAATCTGCAACTGGTTTTTCAAATGATGAAACTCCACTAATTCCAGCTAGCTCTAAAAATATTTCTATAATCCTGATTGTTTTCATATTGTAATATTTTTTACAGTGCTAATTATCTTTGTAATTACTGTTACAGATTACAAAATATTTTATCTTAAAGCAAGAATATTTTTATTTCTTCGCGGCTAATCTTACGCATTGTTTTATCTAATAAAATAATGTTTTATCTTTGCATCTTAATTTTTAAGGAAAGCCATGCCGTTTGATGATTCAAAATGGAAAGAAAAATTTGAAGTAAAAAAATCAAGTATAAAAAATGCTGGTAAAGGTTTATTTGCTAAAGTGAGAATTAATAAAGGTGATCATATTGGATATTACACCGGCAAATATTTGACTGCCAAACAAATTGAACGTGAACCTTATATTTCGTCTAAATATATTATGACAGTAACAAAAAATTGCTACATTCTTGGTGAAGGTAAAGGTTCAGGATTTGCAAGTTTTATAAATCATTCAAATAAACCAAATGCTGAAATTATTGTTTCAACAAGATGGAAGACATCTAGAATTGCGGCTATAAAAAATATTAAACCAGGTGAAGAAATTTTTTATAATTACTCAGATGAATATTGGGATAATGTTGATTTTGAGCCAAGATAGAATTTTTTAAAAAAATTTCGTAAATATTCATTCTGATTATTTAACAAATAAAAAGTAAAATGCAAATAGAACACATCTCACTTTATCACATAAAAATGGAACTTGTTTCTCCATTCAAAACATCCATGGGTGTTGAATACGATGAAGAACATATTATAGTTAAAGTTGAATCTGAAGGAATAACCGGTTGGGGTGAAAGTGTTGCTGAAGCAACTCCATTTTATTCATACGAAACGGTTACTACTGCTTGGCATATATTAAAGGATTTTTTGATTCCTGATATTATTGGCAAAAATCTTCAAAATATTTCTGATGCTATTGCAATTTGGGAAAAAGTCCGTGGACATAGAATGGCAAAAGCCGGATTGGAAGCAGCTTTATGGGATCTATTTGCCAAATCAAAAAATTTATCTCTATCCAAATATCTAGGTGGAACTAGAGAAAAAATTGATGTTGGAGTCAGTATTGGAATTCAATCCGATGAAAATGAACTTATTAATAAAGTTGAAAACTATCTTGGTGAAGGATATAAAAGAATAAAAATTAAAATAGCTCCCGGAGAAGATATCCAATACATTAAATCATTAAGAAGAGAATTTCCGGATATTTTACTTCAGGTTGATGCAAACTCAGCATATAATTTAAGCAATTTAAATTTATTTAAGGAAATGGATAATTACAGTTTACTGCTCATTGAACAACCGTTAGCTTATGATGACATTTATGAACATTCCAAATTACAGAAAGAAATAAAAACGCCTATTTGTTTAGATGAAAGTATTCATTCACTTGCAGATACAAAAGCGGCAATTGACCTAAACAGCTGTAAAATAATTAATATCAAGCCTGGCAGAGTTGGCGGATTTACTGAATCAAAATTAATACATGATTATTGCCAGAGTAAAAATATTCCGGTCTGGCACGGCGGAATGTTGGAGAGCGGAATTGGCAGAGCTGGAAATGTTGCACTCGCTTCACTTCCAAACTTTACTTTGCCTGGTGATATTTCTGCAAGTAAAAGATATTATAAAAATGATATTGTTGATCCTGAATTTGTTATAAATTCTGACGGCACAATGGATGTTCCTAAACTGCCTGGAATTGGAGTAAATATAAATCAAAAAATGTTGGATTCTGTTACGGTAAGAAAAGAATTATTTAAATAAAAAAGGCCTCATAAAGAGACCTTAAATGTAAAAATATAAAAATAATTTTTTATTGTTTTTCTAACCAAGCTAGAGCTAAATTAGGATCGCTAAAAATATTAACAGTCACGCCCATTTGTTTGTATCTGTCAATAATTCCTTTCATACTCATTTTACCTACAACCTTTTCCGGTAAAACAATTGCCCAAAATTTCCAGCCGGCTTTAAATATTTTTGGTTCCCAATTTTGTTGAGCCCATTCTAAATCTTCTTGTCTCAATGCAGAATTTCCTCTGTCATCAGAAAGCCATTTGTGACAATGATTCTGAACAAATACATCTGCTGCCTTTAACATAAAATTCTTAAAATTATCACCAAACATAAACTTGTGAAATTCGTGATGAACAATTTTTTTCTCTTGATAAACTTTTAAAGTAGCATATTCATTTTCAACTAATTTTTGCATTACGTTCCCCTTTTATTTTTAAGTACTTGAATTTAATTATCGACAAGCAAGTATTATTTTTAAGAGCTAAATTTTGTTTTTAACTTATTTTGTCACCAAAAAATCATTAACATCACCGCACATTGTTTTTTTTTATGTTATACTTAAGTTTATATTTTTTTATAACTGTAAATACGGAGAAAAATGACAAGCAAAGATGATCTTCAAATGCTGAGAGAAATGGTAAAAGAATTCACAGATGCTGAAATTAGACCATTAGCTGCAAAAATTGATGAAAATGAAGAAATTCCAAAAGAACTAATTAATAAATTAGCTGAAGTTGGATTATTAGGAACAGCTTTTCCTGAAGAATATGGCGGCGGAGGTTTTGGCGAATATGGTTTTTGTTTAGCTCAAGAAGAAGTAACAAAAGCTTGCGGTTCTACTGCAACATTTATAGGGGCTCACCAATCAATTGGGACCAACGCAATTTATTTAGGCGGCGATGAAAATTTAAAACAAAAATATTTGCCTGATTTAACAGCCGGTAAGAAAATTGCAGCTTTTGCTTTAACTGAACCAGAAGCAGGCTCTGATGCTTTTAACTTAAAAACTACAGCTAAATTTGATGGTAATAAATGGATTTTAAACGGTCAAAAAATATGGATTACTAACGGTGCAATTGCCGATGTATTTTCTGTCTTTGCCAGAACTGAAAAAGGCATAACCGGTTTTGTTGTTGAAAAAGATTTTCCTGGATTAAGTGTTGGAGCAAATGAAAAAAAATTAGGAATAAAAGGAAGTGCCACAAATACAATAACATTTGATAATGTTGAAATTCCAAAAGAAAATATTATGGGTACAGAAGGACGCGGTTTTGTAATTGCAATGAAAACTCTTGATGCTGGCAGAATTGGAATTGGTGCCGCAAGTTTAGGAGCTTCAAAAGAAATGCTTCGTCTTTCCGTTATTTTTGCTAACGAAAGAAAACAATTTGAACAATCTATTTCCAAATTTCAAGCAATTCAATTTATGATTGCTGAAATGACAACAAAAATATATGCAATGGAAAGTATGTTATATAAAGTTGCTCAAAAATATGACGAACATAAAGATGTAATGCAGGAAGCTGCTATTGTAAAATTATATTGCTCAGAAGCAGTTTCGGAAGTAGCAGATATTGCTCTTCAAATTCATGGCGGAATGGGATTTTCTAGAGAATTGCCGATTGAAAGATTTTACAGAGATGCTAGAATTTTACGTATATTTGAAGGTACAAGTGAAATTCAAAAATTAGTAATTAGCAGAAAAACCATTAAAAATAATGGTGAATGGAAAATTTAGATGCAGAAGATTTTAGTTATTCCTTCTATAGATATTAAAGACAGAAAAACAGTTCGGGTAGTTCAGGGTATTCCTGAACTCGGCTGTCAAGAGTATGGTGATGATCCGGTAGAAATGGCAATGATTTGGAGATCAGAAAATGCGAAAGTTATTCATGTAGTAGATTTTGATTCTTCCCATGAACATTCACATAAAAACTTTGATATTCTTGGTGAAATTTGTGAATCTGTTATCATTCCTGTAGAGTTTGGCGGCGGTATCTCAGATATTAATGATGCAGAAGAAGCATTGAATCTTGGAGCTTTCAGACTTGTAATTGGATCACTTGCGTATACTAATCAAGATGAATTTATTAAAATATTTGAAAAATTCGGACCGCAAAAAATTTCTGCTGCAATTGATGTAATTGATAATGAATTAGTTGTAAAAGGAAGAAAGGAAAAAACCGGAATATTAGCTGTTGATTATGCAAAAAGATTATCTGAAATTGGAGTTAATAGATTAATTGTGACTGATGTAAAAAGAAATGGAATGCTTGAAGGTCCAAATATTAATTTATGTAAAGATGTAGCAGAAATTACTAATTGCCGAGTTACTCTTTCGGGCGGAATTAGCGGTTATCAAGATTTAATAGCGGTGCAAAATGCTTCTCAATTTGGTATTGATTCAGTAATAGTTGGAAGATCACTTTACGAAAATAAATTTTCATGTCAAAAAATTTGGAGAGTTGCAGAATCCGGAATATTTGATTAATTAAAAATAATTTCTTACAATACCATATAACTTTCTAATTTAGGAGATCAAAAAATGGATACTATTAATAAAATTTTAGTGCCGATTGATTTTTCTAACTACTCGAAAAATGCACTCAGATATGCTGTTAATTTTTCAAAAAAATTCAATTCCAAAATCTATTTGGTTTATGTTGTTGAACCTGTAATTTATCCATCAGATTTTAGTATGGGTCAGGTTACATTTCCTGTTGCTGATCTAGAAATGAATGAAAGAGCTAAAGAAGAATTAAATAATTTGGCAAAGAATGAAATAAGTCAAGAAATTGAAGTAGAAACAATTATTAAAACCGGAAAACCATTTGTTGAAATTAATGAAACTGCAAGTGAGCTAGATATTGATTTAATTATAATTGCAACTCATGGTCATACTGGTGTTGAACATTTATTGTTTGGAAGTACAGCAGAAAAAGTAGTGAGAAAAGCACCGTGTCCCGTTTTAACTTTACGCGAACCTATAAAAGGTTTTAAATTTACTTTAGATGACTAAATTTTTATTACATCTAATTTTATTAGGATTTTGTCTAATTAGCTCATGCTCAACATCAAAAGTTCAGCAAAGCGGTTGGCAATTGGTTGTTGACAAACAGAATTTTCCGGAAGGTATAACATGGGATTACAATAATACTTTGTATTCTTCTAATTGCTATGGAAACTGGATAACAAAAATACAAAATGGTGTTGTTGATACATTTCTTTTAGCATCAGATTCAACATTTCAAAAAACAAATGGACTTTTCGCCATAAATGAAAATACTATTATTGCGGCTGATTATGGAAATGGCAAAATATTAAAATTTAGTTCAAATGGAATTACAGAAATATTAGTTGATGGATATTTAGGAAATCCATTAAACCGTCCAAATGATTTGACATTTGATAAAAATGGAAATTTATTTTTTACTGATCCAAAAAATTATGGTATTGATAAACTTGATGGCAGAATATTTTACTATAATATTGAAACTGCTGAAATTAGACTTCTAAAAGATTCATTAGCATTTCCAAATGGAATAGCTTTCTCCCCTATTGACGATAAATTATATATATGCGAATCGGCAAAATCCAGAATAATTAGATTTGACAGTGATGCTTATGATAAGCTGACAAATATGGAAGTTTTTGTTGAACTGCCAGGCGGAGATCCGGATGGAATAAATTTTGATGAAAGAGGAAATTTATATGTTGCTCATTTTGGAGGAGGAGCTGTAATTGTAATTTCAGTAAATGGAGATATTTTAAGAAAAATTAATACTCCGGGCAAAAAACCTAGTAATGTTGAGTTTGGCGATGAAGATTTGAAAACTCTTTATATTACTGAAGATGAAACAAATTCGATTTACAAAATGCGAGTTGGAGTTCCTGGTTTTAAAATAATTAATTAAAATTCATTTAGAAGTAAATAAAATCAGTAGTAAACTTTTAGCAATAATCTGTAATATTTAGCATATCCCAAATGCTGAATTATATATTCACAATAAATTTTAGAACAAATATAAAATAGTAAACAGCACAAATGTAAATTGCACTTCACTGAAATGCGTACTTAAATAAAACTATAACACTTAATTTTTACAAATTCCAAGCAATTTAAAACGGCATTCGGCTTGAGCGGCTGGTTATATGCGACTTTGTGTTTTCTTAAACTTTTTACTGATAAAACCAACTATTCCAACAACTAATGAAATAAAGAACAGTGTTGTGCTGATACTTTTTAATATTGAAAATAGATTTGTCACATTAGCTAAAAGATCTAAGAATTTTGGATAGTTTGACAACATTAATATTATTCCAATATTCTCCAAGTAATCAAAGAAACCACCAAATAGTGGAAGAATACTTAAATAGTGTATTTTACTCTCAGGAGTAAAACTACTCTTGAACAGATAGGTTAGTAATAATGAATATGTTACAGCAAATAGAAATGGATAGATCATATCAACTGGAATTTGTCTAAATAAATAATAATCTCTACCTACAATACCTAATTCATAAAACAAACTTTTTGCATAATCGACACTATAACCAGTTGGCATTAGATCAAGAATTTTCATCCCATTTGCATAACTCATTAAATTAGGAATAGTATAAAGTAACATTAGTAAATATACTATTTGAGTAATTACGAATAGAATTATTAAAATTCTTCCAGTAGAATATTTCTCAAGTAATTGCTGAACTTTATTAAATAGCTTTGTCATGATATTATCTTTCTTTGATTTGATTTAGCATATAACTAATAAATATATTGAAATAGTTGAAAATAATTTAATAAGTAATATTATTATTGATACTTAATTTTTCGAGAATATTATTTCTTTAATTTTTCAATTGATTCTTTAGCCATGTCAGACATTTTTGTGTTTGGGTGGTTTGCAACTAAATCTTCCCATTGTTTTCTTGCCGCATTAATATCACCAATTCTTGCATCAACTACTCCAATATTATATTGTGCTTCTACATTTTGCGGATCAACTTCAATTATTTCTTCAAAATATTTTTTTGCACTTATAAAATCATTTTTATTGAAATAAGTAATTGCCATCGAAGATAAAATATCTATCCTATTTTTATCAATCGTTAAAATGTGATTGTATAGTTCAATTGCCTTTTCGGGATTGTGAGCAGCTGAGAGTAAGTCAGCATATTCCTTAATTTTTGATGTATCAGAGGGATTTTCTTCAACAAATTTTTTAAGATCATCTAATTTTTGCTTGAATGAATTACTTACATTACCGCTGTTGGGAGAACCTTTTTGCATCATGGATTTATGTACTTCATCATTTGGCATCTGAGAATTTTCAGAAATTTCATTTGCGTTTTTTTCAGAGTTCGATTGATTTGAAAATAGAATTAAAGAAACAATTACGATGATAAATAAAGAAATGTATATAAAAACTGGTTTGATTTTCATTAATATTCCCTAAAAAATGATTGTTATAAAAATTTTACAATTACGTTATAAAATGCTAATAATATTCACTTGAATAGGATAATTTATCTACTTATTATCGAATAGTAAATTTTTAACCTTAAATAGGAGATCCAAATGAACAAAATTAAAGTTTTTCTCGTTTTATCACTGTTATTATTTTCAACTAATTTATTATTAGCTCAAGTAGAAAATACGGTAAAAGAAACAAAAGTAAAAGTCGAAAAAGAAGTTGAAAAAGTAACTGAGCAAGCAAAAGAAATGAAGATGGAAAAAATGTCACACCCAGAAGGATGTACTTGTGACGCGTGCAAGACGGTATCTAAAGCAAATGAAATGAAAAGTGAACATCCAAAAGGATGTGATTGTGAAAAATGTCAGATGCATGATAAAATGTCAAAAATGCACAAGCATGGTGAAAAAATGGATAAAAAGCATTCTGCTGATTGTAGTTGCGGAATGTGTTCTGCTAAGGGAGAAATGAAAGAAGGAACAAAAAAAATGTCAGATGCTCATCCAGCAGATTGTTCATGCAATCATTGTAAGATGGCAAAAGCTGAAATGAAAAATATGCACGAAAAACATCCGGAAAGTTGTAATTGTGATGGATGTGCTAAATCTTAGATTTATGTAAAACTTAAATTTAAGTCCGGTTCTGCCGGACTTTTTTTTTTGCTTTTCAAAATTTAATCTAAGTTGATAAATTCTACATTAAGTATTATTTTCATTCGTAATAATCATTTAAACAATTATTATAAGTGGAATTAACTTTAAAAATTATATTTTATTTAATTTTTGCACCGTTTGTAATTTTCCCTCAAATTAAAATCCATAAGCATCTAACAACTGATGATGGTTTAGTTCAAGGTCAAATTTCATGTATGTTTCAAGATAGCAAAGGATATATCTGGTTTGGAACTTATGATGGAGTTAGTAAATGGGACGGAATAAATTTTGAAAATATCCAAACTCACAATGGATTATTATCTTCTGCAGTAATTGACATAAAAGAAGGCTATGATGGGAAAATATATATTGGATGTTACCAAGGAGGGGTTTTAATATATGATAATAGCAAACTTGACACATTAAATAATTCAAATGGTTTACTAAGTAATGCTGTTACAAGTATTTATGTTTTGAAAAACAATGATATAATTATTTCTTCTGCAGGCGGAAATATTAATAAATTAAAAAATGATAAAGTTTCTGATTGGGGAATTGAAATTGGATATCCTAAAGGACCAAATTATGGAGTTAGAGATATTTTTGAGAATAGTAAAGGTGAAATATTTTTTGCATCACAAAGTGGTTTATTTGTTTTAAAAAATGGTTCATTAAAAAATTATACAACAAATGATGGTCTTAATCATAATTTACTTATTGGAATTGGTGGAAACAATAAGGGAACTGTTTATATTAATTCATATAAAGGTATTCATAAATTCATAAATGGAAAAATAACAAATCTTATCAATCTCGCCACGCATAAAAATATTTTTGCTTTCAGAATGCATATCTCTAATGATGGAACATTTTATTCAGCTACTGCAAATGGAATTATAGTTGAAAAAAACAATCAGATTGAAATAATTTCAGAAAAAAATGGTTTGGCGTTTAATAATTGCTGGAGTGTTTTAGAGGATAAAAATGGAATAATTTATTTTGGGACGAATGGAAATGGTGTAAGCATATATAATCCAAATGAGAGTATTGTTAATTATAATAAATCAACTGGACTGCCCAATGAAAGTATTTGGTCAATATTAAAAGCAAAGGATGGCACTTTCTATTTTGGTTCCGAAAACGGTTTAATAATTTCGAAAGATAATAAGTATAAAGTTTTAAACTCAAAAAATGGTCTTATTGGGAATTTTATAAGAGTTTTAAAGGAAAGTAAAAAAGGTGAAATCTTAGTCGGTTCAAAAAGTGGATTTAGCATAATTAACAATGGGGATATAATAAATTTCAATTTGGATAATGATATTGATATTAGTCAGGTTTATGCAATTGAAGAAACAAATTTGGGTGAAATAATACTTGGGACACAAAACGGAATAATTTTATTAAGAAATGGTAAAGTACAAATTGACGAGTCGAATAAAATAACAGAAAAATTGGGTGAAGGATTAGGCGGTAAAAGTATTTTTTCGATTTCAAATGGGAAAGATGGATCTTTAATCTTTGGCTCACTGTATGGATTAGCTATTTATAAAAATAATGAATTTACTTTTTATACCGCTGAAAATGGTTTAAGTGATAACTTAGTAAATACAACCCATGTAAGAAAAAATGGAACAATTTTGGTTGGAACACTTAAGGGCTTGAATATTCTTTCAAATGGCATTGTAACTGATACAATTGATGTTAATGACGGTTTAAGTAATAACTCTATTGCTGATATTTCTGAAGATAGTAATGGAAGAATTTTTGTTTCAACATATAATGGTCTCAATATTTTAAATGGTATAAAAGATTCAATTACTATAAGACAATTGCATAAAAAAGATGGATTGATTGGAAATGATATAACACATGAAGGAACATTTGTTGATGATGAAGACAATCTGTGGATAGGTACATTATTTGGAATTACAAAATATAATCCAAATAGAGATAAGCCGATTACTGCACCGCCCAAAATTTACATTTCTGCAATTGAATTATTTAATGAAGAATATTCATTAGATAAATTTGCTAGTGGTGCAAATTTAAATTATGATGAAAATTTTCTCAGATTTAATTATACTGGAATAAATCTTTCAGCACCTGAAAAAATCAAATACAAATTTAGATTATCTGGTTTAGATAATAATTGGATTGAGACACAAGAAACTTTCTCTAATTACACAAACCTTGATGATGGAAATTATACTTTTGAAGTTAAAGCAGGCAATGAATGGGGATATTGGAGTGAACCCGCTTCCCTTTCATTTGTAATTAGTCCGGCATGGTGGGAAACTTGGTGGTTTTATTTACTTTCAACGGCTTCAATAATTTTATTTATTGCTTTTTTAGTTTCATACAGATACAGAAATTTATTAGCCGTTGAAAAAATAAGGACAAAAATTTCAACTGATTTACATGATTCAATTGGTGCTGGATTATCTGAAATAAATATTCTAAGTGAATTACTAAATTCAAATCCAAATAATAAAATTGAAGACTATAAAAAAGGTGTTAGTAATATTTCTGTTACTGCCCGCTCACTTGTCGGAAATATGAGCGACATTGTCTGGTTAGTTAATCCAAGTAAGGACTCACTTAAAGATTTACTTTTGCGTTTACCTGAATCTTATTTTGAAATATTTAATCAAGCAGACATTTCTTTTGAAATTAAAAATATTGATAAATTAAACGATATTAGATTACCCATGGAGTTTAGGCAGCATCTATTTTTAATATTTAAGGAAGCAATAAATAATTCACTAAAATACAGTAATTGTTCAAACTTAGTTTTAGAAGTAATTCAGAACGGACGAAATTTCATAATTAAATTAGTCGATGATGGGATTGGTTTTGATTTATCGAATCATAAAAGTGGAAATGGATTACTTAATATGAAGGAAAGAGCTGAAAAAATTGGGGGTAATCTGCAGATAGATTCTGAAATTAATGAAGGTACAACTATTCAATTTTCTGGTAATATTTAATAAATTTTATTTGTGTAATTATAAACACTAATAATTATGATAAATGTAATTGTTGTTGAAGATATTAAATCTATTAGAGAAGGGCTAGTTGCACTAATTGATGGAACTCCGGATTATATTTGCAAGCATAGTTATGATTCTTGTGAAAAACTATTTAAAGAACTTCCCTCTCTTAATCCTGATGTAATATTATTAGATATTCAACTTAAAGGAATGAGCGGTATTGAAGGTATTGCTAAAATAAAAGCTATTCATAAAAATGTAAATATTGTTATGCTTACTGTTTATGAAGATAATAAAAATATATTTGATGCATTGATGGCCGGAGCAACAGGTTATTTATTAAAAACTACAACTCCCGTTCAAATTATTGATGCAATTAAAGATGCCAATGAAGGCGGATCACCAATGAATCCAAGTATTGCTAATAAATTAATAAATATTATGAGGGATTCATCGCCTAAAAAAAATGATAAACATATAGATCTTACTGAACGTGAAAAAGAAATTCTAACAAAAATTTCAAAAGGTATGGTTTACAAAAAAATTGCAGATGATTTATTTATAAGTGTTCACACAGTAAGATATCATATCAGAAATATTTATACAAAAATGCAAGTCAACTCTCATGTAAGTGCAATATCTATTGCAAAAAGTAAAGGTTTCATTTCTTAATAATCATATTTTAACTTCTAACTTTATTATACTACCACTAAAGATAGGTAAATAGCATTTTTATATAGTTTTTACCTAAAAACTGCACTTACAGGTAGTTGAATACACAGATTCTTTGGATTAGATTTTTGATGTAAAATAGACAAGGAATCTAATATGAAACATTTTGTAATTACCTTTTTTGCTATTCTATTTATTACCTCCTTTAAATATTTGAAAGCTCAAGATATATTAACAACTGATAAAGCAAAAAATATTTTTTCATTACAAGCTACTGTTCCTGACATTGGCTTTAAAAATTCAGCAGGTTCAATACTCGCTACATTTAATGATGAAAGTATAAATGGCCTTCATTTTGGATCTCTTTCTTTAACTCCTGCAGCAAGAACCGTAACTAATACAATGGATAATAAAATTTGGATAAATTCAAGAGGTGATCTTATGTTTAATAATAGTCCGCTTGCAGGATGGTGGAATTTGAGTGGCTCAACACTCACCTTTCCAACTGGATTAATGGTAATAGGTACATCATTAAATCCTTCAAGTACTCCTGTATTAAATGTGTTGGGAAGAGCTACTTTAAAAAGTTTAAAACTTGATGATGGAAATCAAGCAGCTGGAAAAATCCTTGTATCAGATGCAAATGGTGTTGCTAATTGGCAGGACTTGTCAAACGGTGGATCAATTGATGATTTGTTCGATGGAAAAACAACTCAGTCTGCTCTTTATTTAGGATTATATGCAGGAAATAGTGATGATCCAGAATTTTCATCAAAAAATGTAGGTATTGGTAATAATGCATTAACTAATGTGCCAGCTACTGCTCAATGGAATACAGCTGTCGGTTATAATTCGATGTATTCATTTACATTAGGCAACAACAATACAGCTATCGGTTATGAAGCCCTAAAAGGTGGAGATTCTGGTCCACCTGCAGGGAATAGTGAAAATACAGCAATCGGAAGTGGTTCGTTAAGGAATAATTCTAATGGTTCAGGAAATGTGGCAATTGGATTTGAAGCTGGAAAAACTTCAAGTGGTGATGATAAACTGTATATTCATAATAGTGATGCCGGTGAATCCTCTTTAATTTATGGTGATTTTCAAAGTGCACAAGTTACTATAAACGGAAAACTTAGAGTTACACAAGGAATTTACGGTTCGCTTTATGATATAAGTGGTTGGCCTTCTGATATAAGATACAAAAAAAATATCGAGTCAATGACAAATAGTCTCAACAAAGTTTTGAAATTACGCAGTGTTTATTATGATTGGCGCAAAGATCAGTTCCCTAACAAAAACTTCAATGATAGAAAGCAAATTGGTGTAATTGCTCAAGAAATTGAGGAAGTTATTCCCGAAATAGTTTTTACAGATGAAGATGGTTTTAAAAGTGTTGATTATTCAAAAATTACAGCTGTATTAATTAACGCGATTCAAGAACAGCAAGAAATGATTGAGAATCTGAAGAGTGAAATTAATATCTTAAAAACATCAGATAGATTTACCAATTCTAAAAATTAAAAATGGTATTTGAGATGGAATTAATAAAAGGATTTATATCGGCAAGAAATATTTTAAATTTTGTAATAATAATATTCTGTTTACTACCTAAGTTAAATGCTCAAGATTGGATTTGGATTGACGGTAGCAGCGAAATAAACGGAGAAGCTAATTATGCAGAAACCTTTCCTGGATCAAGATATAGTTCAATTAGTTGGAAAGATGACAATGGCAACTTTTGGTTTTGGGGTGGTTTTGGAGTTGCAAATAACAATAACGGTCATTTAAATGATTTGTGGAAATATGATATATCTAATAACGAATGGACATGGGTCAGTGGATCTAATTTTTCAGATCAAAGTGGAGTTTATGGTACAATAGGTACACCAGCTTCTACAAATATACCGGGGGCAAGATATGGTTCAATTAGTTGGAAAGATGATAATGGTAATCTTTGGTTATTTGGCGGACGCAATGGTGCCGATTATTATAATGATTTATGGAAATACAATATTTCAAACGATGAATGGACATGGGTCAGCGGTTCAAATACTATAAATGAAAGTGGAGTTTATGGGACAAAAGGAGTGCCATCTTCTTCAAATATGCCTAGTGCAAGAAACAGCTCAATAAGTTGGAAAGATGATAATGGTGATCTTTGGCTTTTTAGTGGACAGGGGCATGACGTTAATGGTGGTTTGGGAAAATTGAATGACTTATGGAAATTTAATGTTCTTACTTGGGAATGGACATGGATGAGTGGTTCAGATAAAGTAAATCAAAGCGGAGCATATAATGTTTTTACTGATAGTTACCCTGGTGCACGAAGTGGTCATTCTAGTACTCAGACAAATGGTGAAAATTTTTGGCTTTTCGGCGGCATCGGATTGGACATAAATGAAAATAATGGATTATTAAGTGATCTTTGGCAATTTGACGGATTAAATTGGAAATGGGTAAAAGGAGGTAACGTAATAGATAAGGCTGGTATTTATGGTAATTTAGGTCAAGCATCTTCTTCCAATATGCCAGGTTCAAGATGGCATGGAATTTTAGAAGCTATAGACAATCAAACGCTTATTCTATTTGGCGGTTATGGTCATGACAAAAACGGCTCTCAAGGTCGGCTAAACGATTTGTGGATTTTTAATATTGTTTCAGAAAATTGGACTTGGATAGATGGTGAACAGGTTATAAATCAACCCGGTATTTATAAAGATTTTGGAAATTCTTCACCGGATACTAAACCTGGGAGTCGGCAAGATTTAATGAGTTGGGTGGATCAAAATACAAAAGGTTTATGGATGTTTGGTGGATTTGGTTATGATGCAAATGGTAACTTAGGTAGATTGAATGATCTTTTTTATTGGAACAATGGAAATTGGGCTTGGATGAAAGGAGACATGGAAATTAACTCTTATGGAATTTATGGGAGTTTAGGAATTCCCTCCTCTTCGAATACGCCTGGAGCAAGAAACGGTGGAACTACTTGGATTGATTCAAATGGTGATTTATGGTTGTTTGGTGGTCGTGGTTATGACGATGCCAATTATGGATATTTAAATGACTTATGGAAGTATGATGTCGCCCAAAATAAATGGGTATGGATGAGCGGATCAAATCATGCCAACCAACCTGGTACATATTATGGGGCACCAATTACATTAGTACCAGGTTGTAGAGAAAATGCAGAAGGGTGGATTGACTCAAATGGAGATCTTTATCTTTTTGGTGGTTATGGTTATGATGACTCTCAAGATCCTTGGGAAAGATTAAATGATCTTTGGAAATATGATGTAAGTTCAGGAATTTGGACCTTCCTTAAAGGCAGTAATACTTCTGATCAACCTGGAGATTATGGAATCATAAATACACCAAATACCTCAAATGTTCCAGGAGCTACAAAAGAAGCAGGAGGATGGATAGATGATTATGATAATCTTTATCTATTTGGAGGATCGGGCCGCGATGATGCAAACAATTTAGGTGACTTAAATAGTTTTTGGAAATATGGTATTCCTTCACTTGAAATTAATATTACTACACTTCTTGAGGGACCTTATGATACAAATGAAATGATGAATACTAGTTTGGATTTAAGTACTCAATTAACACATCCTTACGGTTCAAAACATTCCGGGAATGAGACCGTATCGAGCAATTTCTTCGGCAATCATCCGGAAATAGTTGATTGGATAGTTGTTGAATTAAGAACCGGAACGGCTGCAAATACAAAGATTTCATCAAGAGCGGCATTTCTTAAAAATGACGGGTCAATTGTAGATATTGATGGTTACAGTGCTGTTAGCTTTAACGGAATTTCTTCAGGTAATTATTATGTAGTAGTTTATCACAGAAATCATTTACCAATTATGAGTGCAAATCCAATTTTAGTTAATTAACAAAATATTTTAGAATGGCTACCCCTTCCATGTCAGATTTACATGCTGAAGGCAGGCGGGAAACTCTAGAGGATCAACTAAGATTGTTTTACCCGGAAAACTATTCCTTTACAAATTTGTCATTTCGGACCTGATCCGGAATCTAGATGCTGAAACAAACCTGTCCACAACTTGATTGGGGATTGAGCATGACAAAAACTTTATCCTTGTCATTTCGAATCTCCGATTCATCGGAGTGAGAAATCTCTGGAACTTTCAATCTCTCTGTTACTTCGAGAAGAGATATAAAATACCAAACAACAAAACATAATTTTTAAATAAATTTCAAAGATCATATTTTAATTTTCAAAATTATATACTAATTTTTTTTATTTTTTTACGTTTCTAAGTCTAAACGTTTTAACATTTTTCCTTGTTCTTTTCCCCTTTTCACCTTTCACTTTTGACCTTTTATGTTTCTGAAAAACTACATTAATAGCTAGTTGATTTCACTCGTTTTCGAGATTACATTTGTATTGAAATAAAACCAGATAATGAGGCTTATTATGAACAACTTCACTAAACTTTTTTTTGTTTTAACGTCTTTACGTTTCAACGTTTTTACTATTTGCCTTTTCACCTTTGCCTTCTCACATTTAATTTTATTGCAAGCTCAAGAAATTAAAACAATTTCCAAAGATTCAATCCAATCAGCAAATATTAAATTACCAAATGCCCCAACTGTAACCGGTGATAAAGTTGAAATAAAAAATACGACAGGTAATTCAATAATTACAATAACTGATGAAGGAAGTAATAAAGGATCGATTACTTTACCTTCAATGACATCACCACCATCTTCAACAACAAATAAATTATATAATGATGGCGGTACACTAAAATTTAACGGCTCATCTCTTGGCGGCGGAAGTGGAGCTTCTTCTATTAATGATCTATCTGATGCTAAATCTAATAGTGCTAACACTTTGTATTTAGGAAATTCATCGGGTTCAGCTTCTTCAACCAGTACAGAAAACACTGCTGTAGGTATAGGTGCACTCAGCAATAATATTGGGAATTCAAATACAGCTGTCGGAACAGCTGCAGGAGCTGGTGCCGGAGGATCAAATAATTCTTTTTTGGGAGTTGGCGCTGGTGCTAATAATGAATTAGGTAGTAATAACACTTTTATTGGAACCGAAGCAGGACTTGGGGATGCAGTTGCAGCTATCTTCCCAAGTGGAAGTGTATTTATTGGTTACCAAGCCGGTGCTAATGAATTAAATAGCAACCGTCTTTTTATTGATAATTCCAGTACATCATCACCTTTAATTTGGGGTAATTTTACCAACGGAAGTGAACTTGTAAAAATTAACGGTAATTTTTTTGTTAACGGTAATGTAAACTCGCAAGGAAATAACAATAATGCATTTGGATTAAACTCCCTACTCAGCAACACAACCGGAAATTTTAATACGGCAATGGGACAAGGTGCTCTTTATACAAATACAACCGGAGGCGGAAATGTGGCAATTGGTTTTCAAGCCGGATTTTTTAATGAAACCGGTGAACAAAACACTTTTGTCGGAAATCAAGCGGGAAGAAATACAGCTAATACAAGTGGAAGCAGAAATGTATTTTTAGGTTATCAGGCTGGCTATAGTGAAGTTAACAGCGATAGACTGTATATTGATAACTCCAGTACTAATGAACCATTGATATGGGGAAATTTTCAGTCAAATTTAGCGGCAATAAACGGAAAACTTGGTATTGGAAATATAAACAGTAATATGGCTCCTTCTGCTCTTTTAGATATTGATGCGGCATCATCTGAGATTGCCATGAATGTTGATGTTGGTGGTGCAACAAAGTTTAAAATAAATCAAAATGGCGGTACCACTATTGGTTCTAACAATCAGCCTCCGTTAAATGGTTTAAATGTTAGCGGAGATGTAAAAATGAACGGCGATGCAGAAATTGATGGAAATACAGATATTGGAGGGAATACAATTTTAAATGGTTCAGCCCAAATTGGTTCTAATGGAACTCCTTTTTTTGAGATTAAGAAAGTTAGCGGTACTATTAGTAATGTTGATAATGATTATGCATCAGGAAGTATTAATTATCCGTCAGGTTTTGATGAAAATAATACTTTTATCCTTTCAGCAAAAATTGGTGACCACGCTTATGGCTATGGTTATACTCAATTTTATGATCATAATTTTGTACGTATTGCTACATATTCATCTAGCATAGCAATATATACATTTAAATCAAAATCAACTGATGGACTCCCACCTCTTAATGAATCAATTGTGTTAATTTTAATGAAAATGAACTAATTTCTGTCAATTATTTTATGGAATGGCTACACCTTTAGTGGCGGGCTTGCCTGCCGAAGGCAGGCGGGAATCTCATGAGAATCAGCAAGATTTGATTTTACCCGGAAAGCCATTCCTTTATAAATTTGTTATTCCGGACTTGATTTGGAATCTTTGATACTGAAACAAACCTGTCCTCAACTTGATTGGGGATTCAACATGACAAAGAAGAACTCGTCATTCTGAATGTAGTGAAGAATCTTAGGAGATACTTCGTGGAATTTATATTGAGCTTACTGAAATACTCAGTAAAGCAAATTGATTACTGTCATCACGAGCAAATTTATCTGCCTATGTCATGTGCGAAGTGATCTCACATAAAAAAAGATTGCTTCTCCGTCTGCAGACGGATCGCAATGACAAAGCATAAGAACTGTCATTCTCGCGTAACCTGTCCTCACGAAAGTGGGGAGCAGGGAATCCAGAAAAATTTTAAACTCCCGATTAAAGCATCCTGGAATGATGGTTTTATTTGAATTTTATAATATGTTTTGATCTTTTTTACGTTTCTAAGTCTAAACGTTTTAACATTTTTCCTTGTTCTTTCCCCTTTCACCTTTCACTTTTGACTTTTCATGTTTTGAAAAACTACATTAATAGCTAGTTGATATAACTTAGATGAAATTATAATTTAGGTCTCAAAAGAAAGGTTATTTTTCATGAAATATTTAATTCAATGCTTAATTGCATTATTATTTATCTTAAGTATTACACATGCTCAAAAAGGTATTAATTTAACTGCCAATATTCATGATGGTTTAGCAGCAACAAGTGGAACAATCGATTTTAAAAATAGTTCTGGTACTAATTTATTGACTTTAACTGATGAAAATGGAACGGGCGCCTCTATTTTTTTACCATCATTATCTAATATTCAAAACACAGCGTATAAACTATATAGGTCAGGAACAAATTTGTATTGGAACGGAATACAATTAGGTACTTTTACAAATGCTGCTGGTTGGATGTCTGCTGTAACAAAAATTCATCTAGAAGATAATACTAATGAAGTTGGAATTGGGACCACTTCTCCATCAGATAAATTACATATTGTTTCGGAAACCGGACAAGATCCGTTAAGAGTTCAAGTAAATAGTGCAACAAAATTAAGAGTACTTTCTAATGGCGGTACAAGTATTGGTGCCAATAATGAAAATCCACCTCTAAATGGACTCTATGTAGATGGAGATACAGAGATAAATGGAGCGTTGGTTGGTGGAATAAAACTTGGCCCAAATGGAACTACTTTTCAGGAAATAAAACAAATTAATGGATATACATCAAATATATCTAATACAACTGAAATTGATTATCCGTTTGGTTATGATATGTTTAACACGCATGTTCTATCGTTAAAAGTAAGGAATGATCAAGCAACTTATACTGCAATTGCAAAAGATCAGAACTCTGCGTTTAGTATTGTATTAGATTCTGATGTAATTGGTACAAATAAAATTCTTTTAACAGTACCAAATAATAGTTTTAGATTAAAACATTACGAATTGGTTGTCATGAAATTAAATTAAATATTCAAACAATTTCAAATTTAGAATTATCTACTTTACTTTATAGTTATATGTCTAATTTAAATCAAAATTTTTGATTTTACCCGGAAAGCTATTCCTTTGCAAAATTGTCATTCCGGACTTGATCCGGAATCTTTGATACTGAAACAAACCTATCCTCAACTTGATTGGGGATTCGCATAAAAGATAAAAGAACGTGTCATTCTGAACGTAGAGAAGAATCTTTGGATATACTTCGTGGAATTTATATAGAGCTTGTCGAAATACTTAGTAAAGCAAATTGATTACAGTCATCACGAGCAAATTTATCTGCCTATGTCATGTGCGAAGTGATCCCACATAAAAAAAGATTGCTTCTCCGTCTGCAGACGGATCGCAATGACAAAGCATAAGAACTGTCATTCTCGCGAAACCTGACCTCACGAAAGTGGGAATCCAGATAAATTTTTAAATTCTCGATCATGCCTATGGAAACCGAGTAAATGAATTCGTGAATGCAGATTTAAAATACCAAACAATAAAAACAATTATCAAATAAATTTTAATTATAAAATTCTAAGTTTCAAAATTGAATTATATAATTTGTTTTTTACATTTTTTACTTTTCAACGTCTAAACGTTTTAACATTTTTCCTTGATCTTCTCCCCATTTATCTCAAATCACAATAATTAATAATTGAATTACTTATTATTTCCAATTAAATTCGTGTACTTTTTATCATAATCTACAGTCAATTAATGCAAAGAAGAAATTATACTTTTCTAATTACAATATTATTATTTCAGTCACTTCTTGGACAAATCAAAATTCATAAGTATTTATCTGCACAAGACGGTCTCGCTAACAATAATGTTCACAGAATAATGTGTGATAGCCAAGGTTACATGTGGTTTGGTACTTTTAATGGTGTAAGCAGATGGGATGGTAAAAATTTCAAAAATATTACGAAGAGTAACGGATTAATTTCTTCACCAGTAATTGATTTTATTGAATCAGATGATGGGACAATGTATTTCAGTAATTATACTAAAGGAATTATTTCATATAAAAATGGTGAGCTCGATACTATTGATACCGAAGATGGTTTAGCTGGTAATATGGTTATCAGAATGAGAAAGTATAATGGGCATCCTATATTCTTTTCAGAAAAAGCCCAGCTTTACAGAAATGACAGTCTAATAAATATAAATTATTATTTTCCAAAAATTACAACTCGTGCCAGTGATTTCTTAGAAGATGAAACTGGAATCTACGGAGCAAGCAGAGATGCAAGCATTTTAGCTGGATTATATGTAAAGGACAAATATGTCGATTCACTATTTACAAAAAAAGACGGATTGATTAGTAATCAAGTTGATCTAATTGAAAAAGATCATTCCGGCGATATAATTATTGCAACTTCAAAGGGTCCAAATAAATATAGTAAAGGTAAAATATACACGATAAGATATAATGATAAAGACCTTACTGGTGTAACAAATGATGTTCATGTTGGCTTGGATGGGACCAATTATTATGGTGGCGATTATGGAGTTGCAATTGAAAAAAATGGCAAGGTTGAATTACTAACAACTGAAAATGGCTTATTGGAAAATCAAGTCACTTCCATTGGTGAAGATAAAAATGGTACTATGTATTTTGGTCATGAAAATTCCGGAATAAGTATTTATAATCCTGACAGATTTACAAATTATATTTCCCATAGTAATCCTTCTGATTTTATTGCTAATGCCATTATTCAAACTAAAAGCAATAATATTTTATTAGGCACCCAAAATGGAGTTTCAATAATTGAACAAGGGACAATTTCATCAACTGATAAAAACATTTTAAACTCTATCAAAAATGAATTTATTCTTTCAATGAAAAAAAGTATTGATGATAAAATTATATTTGGCACAAAAAAAGGTTTTGGAATTTATGATAATGGGAAATTATCCAAATATAACTTTGATAGAATTAGTTTTTATCAAGATATTAATTCCATAGAAATTTCACCCGATGGAGATATTCTTTTAGCTGAAAGAAGACTAGGTTTACTTGTATTTACTCCGAACTATCAAAGTAAAAGAAATTTTATAAATTATTTTCTTACTGATCAAAAAAGCCCAACAGAAAATTTATCGTCCAATCAAAATTTTGTATCAAATATTGATGATATTAAAACAGAAATATTAAAAGATGGAAAACTGACTTATGTTACTTATAAAAATGGTTTGTTGAGTAATCGAATTTTGGATATGAAAATTACATCAGATAGTTCACTAATTATTGGCTTCCATGGAAGAGGTGCAAATATTTACAAAAATGGAGTGTTTACTAGTTTAACAAGTGAACAAGGATTAACAGATCAAATTGTAAATTCCGTTTTTGAACATTCAGATGGTTCGTATTGGTTTGGCACTTCATCCGGAGGAATTTGTATTTATAAAAACAATAGAATTATTGACACATTAAATATTAATGATGGTCTATCTTCAAATGATATAAGAGGAATTGTAGAAATTGATAATAAAATTTATGCATCAACTTCAAATGGACTAAATGTTATTCTAAAATATGCGGATGAGTATTTTGTCAGGCAAATTAATGAAAGTGATGGTTTGCTTTCTAATGTTTGCAATTTAAATTCAATCTTAGTTGATAAAAATAAAAACATTTGGATTGGCACAAACAAAGGAGTTACTAAATATAATCCGCAAATGGATAAAGTAATTTCAACTCCACCAAAAATAATTATTTCAGGTTTACAGTTATTTAATGAAGATTATCCGTTTGATGAATTTAAAAATAATCCTGAATTAAATTATGATCAGAATTATCTAAAATTCATATTTACAGCAGTAAATTTATCAGCACCTGATAATGTTTTATTTAAATTTAAGCTGTCTGGAATTGATAAAGATTGGGTATCAAGTACAACAAACAATGCACAATATACAAGTTTAGATGATGGTGAATACACCTTTGAAGTTAAAGCAAGAAATGAATGGGGATATTGGAGTGAGCCAACTTCCCTATCATTCGTAATAAATCCTGCATGGTGGGAAACTTGGTGGTTTTATACTTTAGCGTTTATAGCTATTGGGTCTTTGATTGCATTTATTGCATCATACAGATATAGAAATTTGCTTGAAGTAGAAAAAATTAGAACAAAAATTTCTGCGGATCTTCATGATTCAATTGGTTCCGGTCTTTCAGAAATTACAATTTTAAGTGAAATTCTTCACAGTCAGCCAAATGCTAAACAAGAAGATTTACAAAGCGGATTAAAAAATATTTCTGTAACAGCAAGATCACTTGTAGGAAATATGAGTGATATAGTTTGGCTTGTAAATCCTTCAAAAGATTCTTTAAAAGATTTGTTACTCAGGCTGCAAGATTCTTATCAAGAAGTATTTGCTCAAGCTAATATTTCTTTTAAAATTAATGGAATTGAAAATTTGGAACAGATTCAACTTCCACTCACCTATCGTCAACATCTATTTTTACTCTTCAAAGAAGCAATTAATAACTCATTAAAATATAGTGAGTGTACAAAAATTGATTTAGATATTAATGTAAAAGGTAAATTTCTAAATATTCTATATCAAGAAAATGGAAAAGGCTTTGATAAAAATGCGATAAAAGATAGTGGAAATGGATTAAAGAATATGAAAAACAGAGCTGAAAATATTGGCGGAATTTGTGAAATCACTTCTGAATTGAATAAAGGGACACAAATTAGTTTTTCTGGGAAAATTGAAAAGTAATTATAACAATTATCCATGTTTGTCATTTCCGAATGATTTAATCGGAAATCTATAATTCATGTAGCCTGGATTCCCAATCAAGTTGGGAATGACAATGTTTCTAATTTAATTATATTAAATACCAAAGTATAATTTATTAGAAGTCGAGAAACTAAAAAATTATTAAAGCATTCTAATATTTTTTCATATTTCACTTTTGATTTATAACACTTCTTTCCATTATATTTTTTAACATATTTAATTAAATTTACAAATTAAGTTTTATTAGAGTGAATTCTAAAATGATTAAAGTGGCAATTGTAGAAGATATTAAAATGATCCGTGATGGATTAAAAATCCTAATTAATGGGACTGAAGATTTTTCACTCACTGGAGCATATGAATCGGTTGAAGATTTGTTGGATGAAATTGAAGATAAAACACCAAATGTAATTTTAATGGATATTCAATTACCTGGAATTTCAGGCATTGAAGGTGTAAAAAGAGTAAAAAATAAATATTCCAAAACTAGTTGTATTATGTTGACTGTGCACGAAGATAATAAAAATATTTTTGAAGCATTAATGGCTGGAGCAACCGGATATTTGTTAAAGACCACTCCTCCCTCTCAAATTGTTGATGCAATAAAAGATGCTTCTGAAGGCGGCTCGCCTATGAATTCCAATATTGCAAATAAAGTAATAAATTTAATGAAAATTGCTCATCTGGATAAATTATCACAGAATAAAGTTGAACTTTCTGAAAGAGAAACTGAAATTTTACAAAAAATTGCAAATGGAACTGGCTATAAAAATATTGCAGATGAATTATTTATTAGCATTCATACTGTAAGATATCACATCAGAAATATTTACGAAAAACTTCAAGTACATAATCAATCAGAAGCAGTATCTAAAGCATTCAAACAAGGACTAATCTAAAAACATAGAACACAGAATTCAGTACCCAGAATAAAAAGCGAATACCATTACCACAGAAGTGAGATTCTTGAGCAAATTATAATAGATTCCCGATAAACCTGTCCTCGAATGAATTTATCGAAACATTCAAAAATGACAAAATTAGAACTAAACATCAAGTATACTTTAAACCGCTATATAATAAGAATATTACAATAAAATTAACAAAAAAAAAAATTGTCATTCCGGAAATTTATAACATTATCCGGAATCTATTTTTTTCACACTTCACGGTTTCACATCTCCGCATTTGACTTCTTCACTTTTCACCTTTCCTTTTCACTTTTGACATTTTCAAATTCTAATTTCTAAATTCTGCCTTCTACCTTTAAAAACTACCACATGTGGCAGTTGATTTGACATATCTCTAACCTTATCTTGCAATTAAAATTAGGACAAGGAGACTTATATGAAATTGTTAATAGGATTTTTAACTTTTTTACTTTTGCCTTTTACATTTTTACTTGGCAATGGCGATTCTATCAACCAAGATTGGTATAGTGCTGCTTTAGATAATATTAAAAAACAAGAATATCACATTACTTATTCTGAAGAAAGCGGATTTTATCAATCCCCAAACAGAAATAATAATTTGAGATTTACTTATAAAAATAATGGTTTTATTGTCACACCGAGAATTACAGAAACATTTAAAACATATGCAAATGATCCGTTATCAAGAAAAGAAAAAATAAAAGTTTCAGATGATTGGAAAGCTGAATTTACTGTTTTAGGTTATGGCAGAAATGGTAATATTGAAAACAAATTTGAAGGCAGAGAATTTATTGTTGATCAAAACACCGCTTTTATTGATGATAAAAACATGAAAGTTGATTACATAAATAATGAAGAAGGAATGAGACAAAACTTTACTATTTACAATAAACCAAAAAATGATAAAGGTTTTCTAACTTTTACTTTTCAAGTAAAAACAAAAGAAAGATTATTAGTTGGAGCAGATGCATTAGTTATTAAAAATGAAGATAAAACTGAATATATGAAATATAACAGCTTAAAAATTTGGGATGCTGATGGAAAGGAATTAAGAGGTTGGTTCGAAAATGTAAAGAATTATGTAAATGAAGAAACAAAACAAATTCAAATAGTTGTTAATGATTTAAATGCAATATATCCAATAGTAATTGATCCATTATCTACAACTGAAGATTGGTCAGTTGTAAGTGCACAAGTAGATTCAAAGTTTGGTTTTAGTGTTGCAACTGCTGGTGATGTTAATGGTGATGGTTTTAGTGACATAATTATTGGAGCTCCGTATTTTGAGATGGGAGGGGTTGATGGAGGCGCAGTATTTTTTTATTACGGATCTGCAACTGGTTTACCTGCAAACATGAATGTACTTATTCCTGGAGGTACAGCTGGTATTCAATTTGGATATAGTGTTTCGACTGCTGGAGATGTAAATGGTGATGGATTTAGTGATGTTATAATTGGGTCTCCATACCGTACTTATAATTATTCAAATGAGGGAGCAGCATATGTTTACCACGGCTCTCCTGGTGGACTTGAAAGTTTTCCGAGTATTACATTTGAAGGAGGGCAAGCAGATGCACATCTGGGAACATGTGTTTCCACTGCAGGCGATTTTGATGGTAATGGTTATAGTGATGTTGTAGTTAGTGCCCCAAACTATACTCAAGGACAAAGTGAAGAAGGTAGAGTTTATGTTTTTTATAGTTCGGATGTTGGATCTGGATTGACACAAAATAATTGGAATGCTGAAGGGAACCAAGTAAATGCGCATTTTGGCTTGAGTGTTTCAACTGCTGGAGACTATAATGGAGATGGATTCAGTGATATAATAATTGGAGCACCTGATTTCAATGTTTTAACTTTTGATGATGCTGGTCTGTTTTTAATTTATTTTGGCTCTAGTTCTGGTATTACTAGTTATATTTTTAAGTTTGGTAGTGAAAGCAGTGGAAATTTTGGGAAAAGTGTATCTACTGCAGGAGACGTAAATGGGGATGGTTATAGTGATGTTATTATTGGAAGAAATTCAACCATTGATGCTGTTTATCGGGGTGTAACTGAAGTATATCATGGTTATGATTTTGATAGTGAAAATATTTCAAGTTTAGAATTAGTGCAAGCTCCTGATTGGAGTGCAGATTTAATCAGCAGCATAATTGTCGACGGATTTGGTGATGCTGTTTCGACTGCCGGAGATGTTAATGGTGATGGTTTCGCTGATGTAGTGATCGGAGCAAAATCATTTTTTGTTGATGGTAATTTCGTTGGCGGAGCATTTTTATATTATGGTTCATCAAATGGTTTAGAGTCCAATTATTCTTGGATGGTAGAAGGGACCCAAAATAATGGGTTATATGGTAATTCAGTTGGAATTGCTGGGGATGTAAATGGTGATGGATATAGTGATATAATAATAGGTGAAAGTGGATTTAATGGTGCTGGTAAAGCTTTTGTCTATTTTGGCTCTTATGAAGGGATGATAGATGATTATCCTGAAATATTAATTGGAACTCAAATAGGAAGTGAGACAGGTATAAGTGTTTCTACCGCAGGAGATGTTGATGGGGATGGATTTAGTGATATAATAGTTGGAGCACCAAATTATGATGGTGGATTACAAGATGAAGGAGCTGCATTTGTTTATTATGGTGCAAATGATGGTATTGATCAAAATAGTGTTCTCATACTTGAAGGAAATCAAGCAGATGCAAAATTTGGAAGTTCTGTTTCCACCGCAGGAGATGTTAACGGTGATGGTTATGATGATGTGATTGTCGGAGCACCTCGAAAGACTATTGGAAGTGATATTGTTGGTGCTATATATTTGTTTGAAGGAAGCAATAGTGGATTGTCAGCTTCACCTAACTTAATAATTTATGGCGACAATATTAATCCAAATTCTAATCCTGATTTTGGTAATGCAATTTCCACTGCCGGAGATGTTAATGGTGATGGTTTTGCAGATATAATTATTGGTAATCAATATTATGGCCCTTCTGGGAAAGGAGCAGTTTACGGATATTATGGATCAAGTAGTGGTTTATCAAATACGGCAAGCTGGGTATTGATAGGAAATTCAAACGAAGGAATTGGCACTAGTGTATCAACAGCAGGAGATGTAAATGGTGATGGTTATAGTGATATAATTATTGGGTCCAATAATTATAGTAATGGACAAGTTTCTGAAGGAGCTGTTTATGTATTTCATGGTTCAGCGAGCGGATTATCTAAAAATGCAGATTGGTTTATTGAAAGTGATTTAGATTATGCTTCAATAGGTTTAGATGTCTCATCAGCCGGAGATGTTAATGGAGATGGTTATAGCGATGTTGTCTTTAGTGCATATAATTCAACTTTAAAAGAAGGAGCTATATATTTATATCATGGTTCTTATTCAGGTTTATCAACAAATGCAAATTGGTCAATTGTTGGCAATCAGAACTTTAGCTATTTTGGTTCAAGTTTATCCACTGCGGGAGATGTCAATGGAGATGGTTACAGTGATCTTCTCGTTGGTGCATATGGTTATGATGATCTTGGTTCCGGAGTAGATTATGATGGTAAAGTTTATTTGTATAAAGGTTCAAAGGCTGGTTTGTCAAATTCTGAAGTTTGGTCACATACTGGAGGTAATGAATTTCAGTTTGGAATTAGTGTCTCCACAGCCGGTGATATAAATGGTGACGGTTACAGCGATATAATTGTTGGTGCTCCTGGTTTTAATGGACAAACAATAATTGTCGGTGAGGTATGTGTGTTCTACGGTAACTCATTGAGTTCGCTTGATTCTAGGCTTAGGCAAAATAATTCAGCCACAGGAAATATTCTTGCAGCTGGAAATTTAACAAAATCCAATGGAGAAGTTGAAATTGGTCTTAAAACAAAAAGTCCTTTCGGAAGAGCTGATGGCAGAATGGTTTATGAATTTAGAAAAAATGGAGAACCATTCTCTTCTGGTGATTCAATTACAAATAGTGTTAGTTATGAAGGGAATACAATTTTCGAAGATCTTTTGCTTAATCCAACTGGGAAAGGTATTTTTGCTACTGTAAGTGGATTACAAAGTACTTATTCAGATGCATATCAATGGAGAGCAAGGAAAGAGTTTAGTCTAGTTAATAATCCTTATCAAAGATATGGTCCTTGGAAATATTATAGTGCCTTTAGTCCTATTCAACCTTATGCATTCAGGCCTAGAGTATTTATTCCTCTAAACATTATTGCACAAATTAAAGTATTGCTAGAAGGACCCTATGATGAAATTGAAAATATGACAAACACATTAATTACAAGTATTCCAAATGAATCTCCATATAATGAAGCTCCCGCTACAGCAACAAATATTCCAAGTAATGCAGTGGATTGGGTCATGGTAGAACTGAGAGATAAGAACGATAATACAAAAATTTTAGGCAGAAAATCAGCTTTTTTATTACAAGATAAAACAATTAGAGAATTAGATGGACAAAACCCATTATCGTTTGCATTACCTGATGACGAGTATTACATTGTGGTTAAACATAGAAATCATTTACCAATTATGAGTAAAGATCCAGTTCATCTTACAGCAAATTAATATTTTTTAGGAATGGCTACGGCTTAAGCTTATTAAGTCAGGCGGGATTCTCATGAGGATCAACAAATGTTGATTGGCAACCCGGAAAGCCATTCCTTTTCTAAACTGTCATTCCTAACTTGATTGAGATGTTAATAGATTCCCGATAAATACATTCGGGAATGACAAAATGAGAACTTCTCATTCTGGCAAAGATAAAACCGGAATCTATCTATTGGACTTCTCACATTTTTCAAAATCTAATTTCAATATTCTTAATATTTTTTCAACGCAAAGCTTATTAATTTATTATTGAATTCTAAATAATTTTATTTAAATTTCTTCTAAATTAATAGAGCTAAGATCTTTTAAATATATGTTGAATAAAATTAAATCCACTATATTAATTATTCTCTGGACTTCCCTATTATTTTATGGGCAAATAAATATCCATAAAAAAATCACAAAAGAAGATGGCCTTGTCGGAAGTCAAGTATCTTCAATTTTGCAAGATAGTAAAGGATATATCTGGTTTGCAACTTATGATGGCGTAAGCAGATGGGATGGAATCCATTTTAAGAATTTTCAAACTCATAATGGAATGCTTACTTCTACTATTCTAGATATTAAAGAAGGTTACGATGGAAAGATTTACATGGCAAATTATCAAGGTGGAATAATAATATATAATGATGGAATTTTAGATACGATAAATGAAAAAAATGGATTGTTAAGTAATGTTGTCACTTGTATTGGAATATTGCAAGATAACAGTATTTTATTTGGTTCATACGGCAGCAAAATCACCATTCTAAAAAATGGAGTATTAACAAATTGGAGCCAAAAAGTTGACTTCCCTTCTGACAAAAATTATACTGTCCGCGAAATTTATCAGGAATCAGATGGCACAATTTATTTTGCTACTCAAAACGGACTTGTAATTTATAAGAATAATAAGTTTAAAATAATTTCAAAAGAAGATGGATTAAACAGTGATTTTATATTCGGTATAGCAGGTAATAATGACGGGAAATTGTACTTAAGTACTTACAAAGGAATTAACGTCATCGAGAATGGAAATATTTCAAAATTGAAAAATTTTGGAGAATACGAAGAAGCATTTTGCAGCAAAATAATTCTAACAAAAAATGGAACCATGTATGCTGCAACAGATAGAGGAATAATCTCAGAAAAGAATGGAAATATTAATATACTTACTGAGCAAAACGGTTTAGCATTTAATTATTGTTTTAGTGTTTTTGAAGACAATAATGGAACAATTTACTTTGGAACGAATGGTAAAGGTGTTAGTATTTATGATCCTGATGATAAAATTGTTAACTTCAATAAATCTACCGGCTTACCAAATGAAAGCATTTGGTCAATTTTAAAATCCAAAGATGGAACAGTTTATTTTGGATCAGTGGAAGGACTTATAATTTATAAAAATGAAAACTTTAAAATACTAAACTCTAAAAATGGACTTAGCGGTGATTTTGTAAGAGTAATAAAAGAAAGTAAAAATGGTGATATTTTAATTGGAACAACAACTGGATTAAGTGTCATAAATAAAAATCAAATAATAAATTTAGATTGGAATGATGCTCAGGGAATTAACCAAGTTTATTCAATTTTAGAATCTCACACAGGGGATATATATCTGGGAACGCCGACAGGAGTTGTTATATTCAGAAATAGTAAAGTAATAGAAAGTGAATCTGAATTTATTACTAATGGAATTGAAAAAGGATTAAAAACTAAACTTATTAATTCAATCTCTCAAACAAAATCTGGAATGCTGGTTTTTGGATCTCACACTGGTTTGGTGACTTTCGATAAAGGACAATTTAATTTTTTTACTGCACAAAATGGCTTAGTTGATAATTCAGCAAATGCAACTCACATTACCTCTGATGGATCAATTCTAGTTGGAACTCTAAAAGGTTTAAATATCATTCGTGATGGTAAAGTTATTGATACTATTGATGTAAATAAAGGTTTGAGCAATAACTCAATTGCAGATATTGAAGAATATAATGGGAAAATTTTCGTTGCAACTTATCATGGTCTAAATATTCTAAATAATTATCCGGATTCACTACAAATTACTCAACTTTATAAAAAAGACGGGTTAATTGAAGATGATTTTACACATGAAGGGACATTTGTTGATAATGATGGAAATTTATGGCTTGGTACTCTAGAAGGAGTTTCTAAATATAATTCTAATTTGGATAACCCCAATGCCAAACCTCCAAAAATATATCTTAGCGGTTTGCAATTGCATAATCAGGATTATCCTTTTTCTCAATTTTTACAAAATCCCGAATTCAGTTACGATCAGAATTTTTTGAATTTTGTTTTCACTGGTATTAATCTTTCTGCACCGGAAAAAATAAAATATAGCTACCGACTTTCAAATGTTGATAATAATTGGGTTGAAACTTTGAGAAATATTGCACCTTATACAAATCTGGATGACGGCAATTATACTTTTGAGGTTAAAGCTAGAAATGAATGGGGATATTGGAGTGAACCGGCAAAATTAGCATTTACTATAAATCCGGCCTGGTGGAAAACTTGGTGGTTCTATACTTTAATTATTTTAACAGTTAGTTCATTTATTGCATTTATCTCTTCATACCGATATCGTCATCTTTTAGCAATAGAAAAAATGAGAACAAAAATTTCTGCAGATCTTCATGATAGCGTCGGTTCAGGTTTATCAGAAATTTCTATTTTAACAGAATTATTAAAATTTCAAGTTCCAGAAGATAAACATGAATTAAAATCGGGATTAGGAAATGTCAGCACAATCTCTAGAACTTTGATTGAAAATATGGGTGATATTGTCTGGCTTGTGAATCCAAAGAAAGACGCATTAAAAGATTTATTTAAGCGGCTTCAACTTTCTTACCATGAAGTTTTAAAATATAGTAATACTGATCTAATTGTTGAAAATTTGGATGAATTAGAAAATGTTAGACTTCCTATGAATTTTAGACACCACTTATATTTAATTTTCAAAGAGGCTATCAATAATGCAATAAAATACAGCAATGCAGATTTACTAACTCTAAAAATTAAAACTGATGGAAATTTATTAACAGTAACTTTTTCCGATAATGGAAAAGGATTTGATTTAAATCAAGATAAAATAGGAAATGGTTTGCTAAATATGCAAAACCGGGCAAAAGAAATTGGCGGAAATATTAAATATTTTTCTGAACCAAATAAAGGAACAAAGATAATTTTTACCGGAAAATTTAGTAAGCATAAATACAACTTTATATGATTACAACAGTTATAGTTGAAGATGTTGAATTTGTAAGAAATGGAATTGCCGCCATTATTAATGGAACCGAAGGTTTTAAGAATTTAGCTGCATTTGAAGATTGTGAATCCATGCTGGCTGAAATTGAAAATCTTGTGCCGGATATTCTTATTACTGATATTGGTTTACCTGGCATGTCTGGTATTGAAGGCATGCGTGAAGTTAAGAAAATTCTACCTAATCAAACAATTATTGTTTTGACTGTTCACGAAGAAAATGAAAATATATTTGAAGCAATTATGGCAGGCGCATCAGGTTATCTTCCTAAAAAAACACCACCCGCGGAATTATTAAAATCGATTAAAGAAGCCTATGACGGCGGATCACCAATGAATTCTGAAATTGCCGGAAAAGTAATAAAACTTTTGCGAAACATTGCTCCAAAAAAAGAAGCTGAAGAGTTGATCGATCTTTCCGATAGAGAATATGAAATATTAAATAGTTTATCTCAAGGTTTTGGATATAAGAGAATTGCTTCAAATTTATATATCTCAATTGAAACAGTAAGATACCACATTAAAAACATATACAAAAAACTTCATGTTTGTTCGCAATCTGAAGCTGTTGCAACCGCAATAAAAAGAGGACTAATTTAGAACAGTACTCAGTATACAGTAAGCATTATTCAGCATAATGAAAGATTTGTCATTCTGAATTCATTTCAGAATCTCTATGCTGAAAAAATACTTCGACTACGCTCAACATAAAGCCCAGCATGGGAAACAAAAGAACGTGTCATTCCGGGCTTGATCTGAAATCTAGATGAAATAATAGATTCGCGATAAAACCTGTCCTCGAATGTTTAAACATTGTACATTCAGGAATAACTGGACCAAAAAGATTGATTCGTCATTTCATTCCTCGCAATGACGAAAATAAAATGTTCTTCTGAAAGAAGTGAAGAATCCAATTCTCTTCCTTTCCCCTACCGAAATCGGTAGTCCAATCAAACATTTTTCTCAAATTTCAAAACATTTCTACTACTATTGGTAGTAGACAAATCTAATTCCCAAAATTATTTTACATACCATAAAAAGACAAGAAATCAGAATAAAATTTTAAAGATAAAATTTAGAGTTAAAACAAAAAACATTGAGGTTAAAATGAAGACAAATAAATTCTTTTTTATTTTAGTTTCCTTTTGCATTTTCACTTTTGCTTTTTCACCTTTACAAGCTCAAGAAGTAGCAAAGAATAATGGAAAAACTCTACAAACATCTAATATTGAAAAACCGAATGAAACCCAAATTGTTGAAGGAGATGTAATTTTTAGTGACGGTACTAACCAGTTAATCAGAATTACTGATGAAGGGACTTCAGGTGCTATACAATTTACAAATGGAGAACCAGACAATAAAACAAACAAATTATATAGAAAAGGCGATAGTCTTTACTTTGGTAATACTAATTTAAGCGGAGGCGGTGTTACTGAAATTGACGATTTAAGTGATGCTAAGTTTGATGCATATAACAATTTATTCCTTGGAAAAGATGCCGGTCCTGTCAATACAAATTTTGGACTAAATGTTGGAGTAGGATTAAGTTCATTAAATCACTTAACCACTGGAGAAAGAAATACTGCACTTGGGAGCTATTCTTTAGATGAAAATACCACTGGTAATTTTAATGTTGGCATAGGATACCAAGCTTCAAATCAAAACACAACTGGTAATAATAATATAACTATTGGTTATAGTACTAACGCATTTAATATCGGGGGATCAAATAATACAATTATTGGGCATGAAGCTGGTCAAGGAGGTACTGGAGTTACAATTCATTCAAAAAATGGTAGTGTATTTTTAGGTTATAGATCTGGTTTCTTCGAAACAAGCAGTAACAAATTATACATTGAAAATTCAGATACAAATAAACCACTTATTTGGGGCGATTTTTCAACTGACAGTCTTCAAATTAATGGAAATCTTCATGTTACCGGAAATATTACTTCTGATAATAGCGTTCTTGGCGCAACAAATTTAAACGAATTAAGCGATGCTAAAACTGATGCAACAAGTGTATTTTTAGGAGAAGGAACCGGAAACTTAGATGATGGAAGTAATAATCAAAATACCGCAATTGGTATTGAAGCAATGAACGTAAATTCATCCGGTGGATATAACACGGCATTAGGTTACAATTCATTAAATAGGAATCAAACCGGTAATAACAACATTTCTTTGGGTGTTGAAACAATGTATAATAACATTAACGGACATGATAATATTGCAATTGGCATCGCATCACTTTTTGCTAATGTTGCCGGTCATTCAAATGTTTCAATAGGCAGTTCTTCACTTTATTCAAATTCGGGAAACAGAAATACAGCGGTAGGTTTTGAAGCAGCTGGAAATAATATAGCAAATGGAAGCACTGCATTAGGTTATAGTGCCATGCATTATAATACAGATGGCGAAGGAAACACAGCAATAGGTTACAATGCATTACTTACAAATACACAGGGTGATTATAACACTGCGCTTGGATATGAAGCATTAACCTCTTTACCATTAGGTAATTTTAATACAGCAATTGGTTATAAAACATTGAATAGTGGTTCATTTGTTGCAAATAATACTGCAGTTGGTTACAACGCACTTAATCAATCAAATGGTGAACAAAATACTGCAGTGGGTTCAAAAGCCTTAGAAACAAATGGAGGAGGTCATAATTCAGCATTTGGCTCTTCTTCTTTGCTTTCAACTACTGGTAGTTACAACTCTGCATTTGGAAGTGGTACATTTGTAGCCATTGATGGTGACAGCAATTCAGCCCTGGGCTATGATGCAGGAAAAGTTCTTTCGGGTAATCAGAATATTGCAATTGGAAGTGGTTCAATGGAACATGCTATTGGAGATTTTAATATTGGAATCGGTAATACTTCTGGGAATTGGTTTACAGGATCAAAAAATATTTATATCGGGCATGAGGCGGGATATCATGGAATTGGAACATTTAACCAAAGCGGCTGTGTATTTATTGGTTACCAAGCAGGGAAAAATGAACTTACGAATAATAAACTTTTTATAGAAAATTCTAATTCTGATTCACCTCTAATTTGGGGAAATTTTAATACGGATAGAGTTGTAATAAATGGAAATGGAACAAATGGTAACCCAAATTATAATTTTTTTGTAAATGGTGATGCAGGTGGCAATACAGCTTGGAACAATTTAAGTGATGAAAGACTGAAGAAAAACATTAGTACAATTCCAAATGCTTTAGAAAAGGTGAAAAGTTTACGCGGTGTAAATTATGAGTGGAAAAATTCAGAGAACCATGATAAAGGTCTGCAAATGGGTTTTATAGCTCAAGAAGCAAATAAAGTAATTCCAGAAGTTGTTGATGATTCTGGAGAATATTATTCAATGCAGTATGCACCGATTACGGCTTTACTGGTAGAAGCATTGAAAGAACAGCAAAAAATGATAGATGAAATAAAAAAGAATAATGATTTACTTTCAAAGCTCAATTCAGAATTAAGAAATCAGAATGCTGAAGTAAATAACAATAACATAAAGTTAAGTAAAGATATTGAGCAGATTACAAATATTTTGAATCAAGTTATTGATAAAAAGAATGAAATTAAATTTACTTCGAACTAAAATGAAATAACCTCAATGTGCCCTCATTTTGCGTTTTTGTTTTAGCTTTGTGAGGGTTTTTGTTTTTAAACCGAACAAGTCAGGCTTAAAAATTGTCATTCTGAGCGAATGTGAAGAATCTAAAAAGATTGCTTCATCATTTCATTCCTCGCAATGGCGGAAATAAAATGTTATTCTGAACAGAATGAAGAATCTCAGAGATGCTGAACAGAAACATTTCAGCATGACAATATTTTTTACTTGTCATTCCGGCATGCTTAAAGCCGGAATCTCAGAGATGCTTCGTTTCACTCAGCATAACAAACTATTCTGAATTATCTAAAATATATAAATACGCACTTTCCTACCGATTTCGGTAGTACAAACATACATTTCACTTAAATTTCAAAACATTTCTACTACTATTGGTAGTAGACAATTCTAATTTCCAAAACTATTTTACATATCATAAAAAGACAAGAAATCAGAATAAAAGATATAGAAGTTGAATTTTATTAAAACATTGAGGTAAAAATGAAATCGTTTAGGTTTTACTTTTATATAATTTCTCTTTCACTTTTGTATTCTCACTTTTCACATGGAAACAGTGATTCAATCAATCAAGATTGGTATTCTAAAGCTATTCAGAATATTGAAAAACAAGAATACAATATCACATTTAATGAAAACTTAAATGCTTACCAATCACCAAACAGAAAAAATAATTTAAGATTTACTTATAAAAATAACGGATTTACAGTTCAGCCAAGAGCAACAGAAATATTACAACATGACGAAAATAATGAGTTAACAAATGAGAAGATAAAAGTTTGTGATGACTGGAACGCAGAATTTACTTTGTTGGGTTATGGTAGAAATAAAAAATTAGAAAACAGTTTTAAAGGTAAAGAAATTATTGTCTTTGAAAACCAAGCCTATATAAAAGATGAAAATATGAGAATTGATTATGTTAATAATGAAAAAGGTATGAGACAAAATTTTACAATTTATAATAAACCGCAAGGAAATAGGAGTTTGTTAAATTTGCAATTTAATATAAACACAAAAGAAAGAATTATAGTTGGAGCGGATGCGTTAATTATAAAAGGCAAAAATGCGAAAGAGTACATGAAATACAATAGTTTGAAAATTTGGGATGCAGATGGAAAAGTACTAAGAGGTTGGTTTGACTCCAAAAAAAATGAAATAAATGAAGAAACCAAAACATTACAAATCGTTGTAAATGATAAAAATGCTAAATACCCTATAACAATTGACCCATTATCTTCAACTGCTGATCTCCTTTTAGTTGGAACTCAAGCTGAATCGAGCTTTGGCTATAGAGTTTCTACTGCTGGTGATATAAACGGAGACGGTTATAGTGAGGTTTTAGTAGGAGCTCCATATTTTGATAATGGACAGGTTGATGAAGGAAAAGTTTTTATGTATTTAGGATCAGCGTTTGGTCCTAGTGCAGTAGCTGATTGGACTACTGAGTCCAATCAAGATTCAGCTTATTTGGGTTTTAGTCTTTCAACTGCCGGAGATGTTAATGCTGATGGATATAGTGATATTATTATTGGAGCATATAAATTGGATAAAACAATTGGAAAAGATCAAGGAGGAGTTTTTGTTTATTATGGAAATTTTAATGGATTGCCAAGTACACCAAGTTGGGAAAAACGAGGAGCTTATGAAAATGTTGGACTTGGTATATCAGTTTCAACAGCTGGAGATGTAAATGGTGATGGTTATTCGGATATTTTGGTTACTGCACAAGATACAATTGGGAGTTACGGCAATTTTACTGGAAAAGTATTTGCTTATTACGGTTCTCCAACCGGTCTTTCAACTACTTCTGATTGGACAATAAATGATGATGAAAGTTTTATATTTACTAATTTTGGCTTGTCAATTTCAACAGCAGGAGATCTTAATGGAGATGGTTATAGTGATATTATTATTGGAGCAACAAAATATTTAAATTTTGAAACTGTTATTAATAATTTTCCTGTTGAAGGAAAAGTATTTGCATATTATGGTTCGCTTTCAGGATTATCTGCTTCTGCGGATTGGAGTGTAGGGGCAACTCAACTTATTGAAGGATTCGGTATATCAGTTTCAACAGCAGGAGATGTAAACGGAGACGGCTATAGTGATGTTATTGTTGGGGCATATGAATATGACAATGGAGAAACTAATGAAGGAAGAGCATTTGTTTACCATGGTTCAGCTAATGGTTTATCGCAAACCGCTAATTGGACAGCAGAAAGTAATCAAGCTAGTGCATATTTTGGCGTTAGTGTCTCCACAGCCGGAGATGTAAACGGAGACGGCTACAGTGATGTAATTGTTGGGGCAAATTTTTATGAAAATGGAGAAACTAATGAAGGAAGAGCATTTGTTTACCATGGTTCAGCTTCCGGTTTATCGCAAACCGCTAATTGGTCTGCCGAAAGTAATAATACTGGATCAGGTTATGGGGGGTGTGTAACAACAGCAGGTGATGTAAATGGTGATGGATATAGTGATATTATTATTGGAGCATCGTACTATAATAATGGACAAAATAACTTTGGAGCAGGAGCAGTATTCATTTACTTTGGATTTTCTGATGGTTTATCGGAATATTCAAACTGGGCAAAAGTGATAAACCAAGATGAAGCTTATTTTGGTTGCAGTGTTTCTACTGCTGGGGATGTAAATGGTGACGGATTCAGTGATGTTATTATTGGGGCATATGGTTACGATCATGGGCAAACAGATGAAGGTGCAGCATTCGTATTCTACGGTTCAAATGACGGATTAGCCTCAGTTGCAGATTGGTCAGTTGAGGGTAATCAATCTAATGCTTACTTCGGTAAATCAGTCTCAACTGCTGGTGATATAAATGGAGATGGGTATGGAGATGTTATAATCGGAGCAAGCAATTATACATTACTTCAGATTAACAGTGGGGCAGCTTTTGTATATTACGGTTCTTCAAGTGGTTTACTAACAATTGCAGAATGGTATGCAAATGGAACTTATTCAAGTGATGAATTTGGAAAAAATGTATCAATAGCTGGTGATGTAAATGGAGATGGTTATTCGGATATCATAATTGCTGATAGAAATGAGGTATTTGTTTATCATGGTTCTTCAGCTGGTTTGGCTACCTCTGCGAATCGGATTATTACTGGAGAACCCGGTTCAAAATTTGGTTTTTCTATATCTACAGCAGGTGATGTAAACGGTGATGGTTATAGTGATGTAATTATTGGAGCAACTGGTTATAGTAATATTCAAAATAATGCCGGAGCCGCATTTGTTTATTATGGCTCTGCTCTTGGATTGTCTACAGACTATAATTGGCACCAAGAAGGAAATTATTTTAATTCAGAATATGGTTATTCTGTATCAACTGCAGGAGATGTAAATGGAGATGGTTTTAGCGATGTAATTGTAAGTGAATCTAGAAAACCAGGCATTGTGTATGTATATCATGGATCTTCAAATGGGCTCTCTTTAACTCCTAATTGGATAAAAGAAGGTGATCCAATTCCGGGTAATTTCCATTTTGGATATAGTGTAGCAACAGCTGGAGACGTTAATGGAGATGGATACAGCGATATTATTATTGGTGATCCAAATAGTTCATTTTCAATCTTCTATGGATCAGTATATGTTTTTCATGGCTCTCCAGTTGGCTTACAGAATATTGCTGATTGGTTAGTTAGAGGAGGTCAGGCTAACTCATTTTTTGGTGCAAATGTATCCGCTGCAGGTGATATAAATGGAGATGGATACGGAGATGTTATTGTTGGTTATTTATATTTTGACAATCCAAATATTAATGGTGGAGGAGTTAGTGTTTTTTATGGTAACAAATCCGCAGGGAGTGATTCAAGACTAAGGCAAAATAAAACAATTTCTGGAACTCCAATTTTTCCAGGTTGTCTTACAGAATCAGATGGGGAAATTGAAATCGGGTTAAGAACAAAAAGCCCATTCGGCAGAACTGACGGCAGAATAATTTACGAAATCAAAAAAAATGGTGAACCATTTTCTTCTGGAACGACACTTACAAACAGCGTGTTCCGTGCAAACACAACAAATTTCGTTGATTTAGGCGTAAATCCAAATGGGAAAGCAATATTGACTACAGTCAGCGGTCTACCTACCGGATATTCGGATGCATTTAAATGGAGAGCGAGAAAGGAATTCAGCTTGGTCAATAATCCTTACCAAAAGTATGGACCATGGAAATTTTTCGGGACATATGCGGCAAAGTTTCCATATGCATTTAAACCAAGAATATTCTTGCCTTTTAATTCATTAGAAATACAAGTACTTGTTAAAGTTTTTTTAGAAGGGCCATATTCAACACCAATTGGCGGAGCAGATGTATATATGAGCAAGGATTTAAATCCATATCTCCCCCACACATCTCCCTTTGAAGCGGATGTTTATTCAACAATTGTAATTCCGGCCAGGGCAGTTGATTGGATACTGGTTGAACTCAGGGATAAAAATGACTCAGGAAGAGTTCTAGCCAGCAGAGCCGGCTTTTTATTAGATAACAAAAAAATAGTTGAATGGGATGGTGCAAGTCCGCTGTACTTTAATTTACCGGAAGATGACTATTACATAGCTGTAAAACATAGAAACCATTTACTGGTTATGAGTGCCAGTCCGGTTCATTTAACTGCTAATTAAAATTACCTCAATGATATCCTCGCATTGCTGATTTTTCGGGTGCGGGGATTTTTAAAAGAAAAATGCCGATCGATAGACCGGCAAATTAATAATCATTAATAAGTCAAATATTTTACTTCAATACTTTGCTTAGCAAATCCATCGCACCGGAACCGGCTTTACCTTTTACAAATTCCAAAACTATTGGAATAAATTTACCTATCATTCCGGCATCTAAATCAAGTTTAGAAAAGCCGCTTGCAAGACTTGCCAAATTTCCTAACTTATCTCCGCCTAAAGATGAAGCCAAACCACCAAGCGCACCCATTAAACCGCCACCGCTTGTTGAAGGAGCTTTGCTCATTAAATTTGTAACTTCTGGAATTGCATTTGTAATTTGAGAAAAATCTCCGCCTAATTTTTCTTTGGCTAAATTAAAAATCATTCCCGCTCCCCCAGCAGCTTGATCTTCATTAACACCTAATTGCGATGTAAGCATATTAAGTAAATCCATTTTGGTCCTCCATATTTTAAAAATAAACGATTTTTATTTTGTGTAATTCAAACTTTTGAATTCTAAGTTGTAAACTAATTAAATATTTTTAAGTTCCAATAATATTAAAATTATTATAAAATATTTGTTTAATATTTTTTTTTATATTTTTCAGCATTAATTTCCTTAATCAAAGTAAAGAGAGTAAAATGAACGAATTTGAAAAACTCGGAGTATTTTATTTAGGCAAAAACTATGATACTAATTCAAAAAAGATATCTAACGAATATATTCTATATGATTCTAAAGACTTAACCACACATGCTGTTTGTGTTGGCATGACAGGCAGCGGTAAAACCGGATTATGTATTTCTTTACTTGAAGAAGCCGCAATTGATAATGTTCCGGCAATTGTTATAGATCCAAAAGGTGATATTACAAACCTATTATTGACATTTCCACAGTTAAACGGCGAAGATTTTCTTCCTTGGATTAACAAATCTGATGCATCAAGAAAAAATATGACGGAGGAAGAGTTTGCTAATTCTCAAGCAGAATTATGGAAAAAAGGATTAAAAGAATGGGATCAGGACAGCGAAAGAATTGCAATGATGAAGGAAAAATCTGAATTTAATATTTACACACCTGGCAGTAATGCAGGAATTCAAATTTCAATTTTAGATTCGTTCAAAGCTCCACCAGATGAAGTAATAGAAGATACTGATATTTTCAGTGATAAAATCTCTTCAACTGCTTCAAGCCTTTTAGGCTTATTAGGCATTGATGCCGATCCAATTAAGAGTAAAGAACATATATTATTATCAAATGTACTTCAGCATTATTGGGCAAATGGCGAAGATTTAGATTTACCAAAAATTATTCAAAATATTCAAGCTCCTCCATTTAATAAAATTGGTGTTTTTGAAATTGAATCATTCTATCCGGAGAAAGACAGATTCACTTTGGCAATGCAGCTTAATAATATTTTATCTGCGCCAGGTTTTCAATCTTGGCTAAATGGTGAATCTCTTGATATTGATAAATTGCTTTACAATGAATCAGGTAAACCCAGAATTTCTATATTTTATACTGCCCATTTATCAGATTCAGAAAGAATGTTCTTCACTTCTCTTTTGCTAAACCAAACACTGAGTTGGATGAGAAAACAATCCGGTACAACAAGCTTACGTGCACTTTTGTACGTAGATGAAATTTTTGGGTATTTGCCTCCGGTTTCAAATCCGCCTACAAAAATTGCATTTTTAACTTTATTAAAACAGGCAAGAGCTTTTGGTTTAGGATTAGTTTTAGCAACTCAAAATCCAGTGGATTTAGACTATAAAAGCCTTTCAAATGCAGGGACATGGTTTATTGGAAGATTGCAAACTGAGAGAGATCAAAAACGAATTCTTGATGGTTTAGAAGGAGCAAGTTTAGAAGGAGGCGGAAAATTCAATAGAAGTGAAATTGAAAAATTATTGGCAAATCTTGATAAGAGAGTTTTTTTATTGCACAATGTTCATGAAGAACATCCGCAAATATTTCATACAAGATGGGCAATGTCTTATTTAAGAGGCCCTTTGACAAGAACTCAAATTAAAACATTAGTTAAAGCACCAGTAAAACCCATTGAAATTATTGAACAATCTCAAAGTAAAACTTCTTCTACGCAAGTTGTCGCGTCGTTATTGCCAAAAGAAATTAAACCGTTATATATGAATAGAAATATTAATGAAAGTGAAATCGGCAGCTATTCATATAAACCATTTGTTATTGCAATGGCAGACATAAGATTTTCAGATAAACCAAAGAAAATTGATCTTGTAAAATCTGTTAGTTTTATTGCTCCAATTACAGAAAATATTATTGCTGTAAATTGGGATGAAGCAACTGAAATAAAACCAAATGAAAATATATTTTCTAAAAAATCTGCCGGCAATATAAATTTTGCTAACGTTCCAAATGCTGGATCAAATCCTAAAAATTATAGTAAATGGCAACAATTTTTTGAAGATAATATAGTAAATGATTACTACTTGGAAATATATCATTCACCTGAGTTAAAGGAGACTTCAAATCCATATGAAAATGTGAGAGATTTTAAGATCAGACTTTCTCAATTAACCAGAGAGCAAAGGGATGATGCATTGCAGAAAGTAAAAGATAAATATGCTCGTAGAATTCAAACATTAGAAGGTAGAATTCAAAGGGCTCAAGAAAAAATTGAAAGAGAAAAATCACAATCATCACAACAAAAACTTTCTACAGCAATTTCAATTGGGTCAACTATTTTAGGTGCATTATTTGGCAGAAAAACAATAAGTGCTACAACAATCAGCAAAGCAGGAACGGCAATTAAGTCGGCTGGAAAAATTGCAAAAGAATCAAGTGATGTAAGCAGAGCTGAAGAATCACTTGTTACTCTTAACGAACAAATGACCGAACTTCAAGATAAAATGCAGGATGATATTAATCAGCTTGAAGATAAATTTGATCTATCTGTTGAACAATTGGAAGTTGTAAAAGTCAGACCGACAAAAAGTAACATTTCGGTTAAAATTTTTAGTTTTCTATGGATTCCAACATCAAATGAAACCATAGATCAAATAGAAGAAATAGAATTAGTTTAATAATTATTAGTTGATTATATTTAAGTTCTTTTATTAATTTGTGATTTAGATCACAATCTTAGGGGGATTTTAACAAAAAAAAATATAAATCTTAAGGAGATTTTAAATATGAAAAAAATATTGATATTACTGTTGTTTTCTTTTTCATTAACTATTTTTGCTCAAGATGATCCTCCACCACCTCCCCAAAATACTTGGCTTCCAAATGGAGTTGCAGGTTTAAATTTAAGTCAGTTAGCTCTTGAAAATTGGACACAAGGCGGTGAAGATGCTTTAGCATTTACAGTTTATACACATTTTGGATTAGACTATTACTCTAATCCATGGGAATTTACCAATAAACTTAAATTAGCCTATGGCAGAACAAAATTGGGAACTGACGATTTCAGAACTACTGATAACGAATTATTTTTAGAAAACTTATTGGTTTATAAAGCTGGTTGGTTTGCTGATCCTTATTTTAGTAATACGATTAGAACTGTTATCACCAAAGGTTTTGATTACAAAGATGGAAATGCTACTCAAATCTCTAACTTTTTTGATCCTGGCTATATTAATCAATCTATCGGTTTAGCATATCAAGTTTCTGAAAGTTTTAAAACAAGAATAGGTTTTGGATTTCAAGAAACTTTTACAAGTAACTATACACATTATTCAGATGATGTAGAGACCAGTGAAATTGAAAAATTCAAATTTGAGACTGGTATTGAATCTGTTTCTGATTTAACATTAAAATTAGATGATGATTTATTGTTCACATCAGAACTTCGTTTATTTGGAGCATTTGATGCATTAGATGTTTGGGATGTAAGATGGGATAACATTTTAACAGCACAAGTTACAAAGTTAGTAAATGTTAACCTTAATGTTCTAATGATCTATGATGTTGATCAAATTGCAAAAACACAATTAAAAGAAGCATTACAAATTGGAATTACTTACGCAATTTTCTAAAAAAAATAAATTAGGAGTGAGTCATGGGAATGATGAAAGAATTTAAAGAATTTGCAATGCGCGGCAATGTAGTTGATATGGCCGTTGGTATTGTAATTGGCGGAGCTTTTGGTAAAATAGTTTCATCTTTTGTAAATGATGTTTTAATGCCCCCAATTGGTGTTTTACTTGGTGATATGGATTTTTCAAATTTAGGTTTAACTATTAAAGAGGCTACAGATACAGCCGAAGCTGTAATTATAAAATATGGTTCTTTCTTAAATACAGTTATTGATTTTGTTATAGTAGCTTTTGCAATTTTTATGGTTATTAGAGCAATGAACAATATGAAGAAAAAGGAAGAAGCTGCACCAGCTGCACCACCGGCTCCATCAAAAGAAGAAACTTTATTAACTGAAATTAGAGATTTATTAAAAAAATAAAATAGGTAAAAATATGCGCAAAAAAGAATTCATTATAACACTTTTAATTTTCTTTGCATTATCAATACCTAGCTATGCGCAGTTGAACGATTATAGTGTTAAGGGGGGAATTCAGGGATTTGCATTGTTACCTGATATGGATTTTCCAAATGAAGATATAAAACCTTCTTATTTAGGTAGATTATTTGTAAGAATTAAGGTAATTGATCTTTTTGATGTGGAATTGGGCGCTGGCTACGGCAAGTTGTCAGGTGATGATCCTTCAAATGATTTGTGGGAATCTACAATTATGCCGGCTGATTTAAGATTATTACTTAGCCCGTTTAATTCAAAAGTTGTAAATCCCTATGGATTTGCAGGATTCGGATATATGAAATGGAAAGTTGATAATAAACCAAATCAAAACCAATATGCCAGCCCGTACAGCGGAGTTAAAGAAGATGGTTATGAGTGGCATGCTCCGGTTGGTTTAGGAATGGAAATAAAACTTAGCAATTCATTATTGTTAGATTTATCTGGCGGATATACTTTCACGTTTACTGATGATTTGGAATATTTTAATACTGTCGATTCACCATTAGATGGTTCAAATGACGGTTATTGGAATGCCGGTATTGGTTTAGTATTTACCGGAGAATCAGGTAGTTCCGATTCAGATATTGACGGTTTAACGCTTGATCAAGAGGAATCTTTGGGAACTAATCCAGATTTACCAGATACCGATGGAGATGGTTTAATTGATGGTTTAGAATTTAATCAATATAAAACTGATCCACTAAAAACAGATAGCGATAATGATGGATTAAGTGATAATGATGAAGTTAAAAACTACACGACGAATCCAAATCTCGCCGATACTGATAAAGATGGAATTTCTGATGGAGATGAAGTTTTAAAATACAAAACAGATCCATTAAGAGTTGATTCTGATTTTGATGGAATTAATGATAATGATGAAATTCAAATAACTAAAACTAATCCTTCCAAATCTGATACTGATGGTGATGGTCTTAAAGATGGAGATGAAAGAGATAAATATAAAACATCACCAACTTTAACAGATACAGATGAAGACAGCATTCCTGATGGAGATGAAATTCTAAAGTATAATACAAATCCAAATAAAAAGGATACTGATGGCGGCACAACTGATGATTATACTGAAATTTCACGTGGTACAAACCCATTAAATCCAGAGGATGATGTAATTCTTGATATTAAAGAACCAATAGTATTAGAAGGCGTAACATTTGCTACTGGCAGTTCTGAGTTAACTCCGGAAAGTGAAAAAATGTTATTAAAAGTTTTAAATACTTTAAATGCATATCCGGAAATGAATGTTGAAATTAGAGGATATACCGATAACGTTGGGAAAGCATCTTCTAACCAAGCACTTTCACAAAGAAGAGCAAATTCTGTAAGATACTGGCTTTTGAATAAAGGCGTTAATCAAGACAGAGTTGTTGCAAAAGGTTATGGAGAACAAAATCCAATTGCCGATAATAATACTGCCGATGGAAGAAGATTAAATAGAAGAATTGAATTTGTGAAAATAGATTAATAGTTTTGAGCCTCCTCTTTTATTGAGGAGGCTTTTTTTTCACAATTTATAAATGTTCTATTCATGAAAAAATTACTCCTAATTATTTTTACAATTCTGGCAATTTCAAATTTAGATACTTTTGGTCAATTCCATAATTATGTTGTAAAATATGGTATTCAGTCATTCATAATTCAGCCAAGTACGGAATTTAATAATGATTCCTATAAATTATCTTTACTTGGAAGAGGTTTTCTTAGGAAAGAATTAAATTCCTATTTGGAAGCAGAACTCGGAGTTGCTATTGGTGAATTAAATGGCAAAGATCCCATAAATAAAAATTGGTCAACATTTATTTTACCAACAGACTTAAGAATAATTTTCAGTCCTATTGCTTCAGCTAATACAAGTCCATATTTTTATAGTGGAATAGGATTATTAAGATGGTATAATACTCAAAATTCTTCACTTCGCTCTCCAAAAAAATCAGATAAAATCGGTTGGGCCTTAGAAATTCCAGTTGGAGCTGGAACAGAAATAAAAATTGGAAATGAAACTCTTCTTAATCTTAGCTTTGGGTACAACTTTATCCAATCAGATGATATTAACTATTTTAACAGTCCGGATGCAAATGATGGATATTTTAATTTGGGCATTGGATTAACATTTGTAATGGGAGCAGGATTGACAGATGAAGATCACGATGGTTTAAATAAAGATTTTGAAATTTCTATTGGAACAAGTCCAACAAATAGTGACTCGGATGGCGATGGAATTACTGATTACGATGAAATTAATACTTATAACACCAATCCTTTAAATAAAGACACTGATAATGATGGCCTAACAGATTTTGACGAAATAAATATTCATAACTCAGATCCAAAATCAATAGATACAGATGGAGATGATATTTTTGATGGTGCTGAAGTAAATACTTACAAAACTAATCCAAATTCTAAAGATAGTGATAATGATGGTCTGGGCGATAATTATGAAATCAATGCTTACAAGACAAATCCGGCAAATAATGATAGTGACAGTGATAAATTATATGACAAAGAGGAAATTCAAAAATATAAGACTGATCCAAATAATGCCGATACTGATGGTGATGGTTTAAGTGATGGTGAAGAAATAATTAAATATAAAACAAATCCATTAGTACCAGACTCAGAAAATATTCAAAGAATTTCCGACGATAAAGCATTCAATTTAAACCAGCAAAATCAAACAATTTTAGAAGGAATTTCATTCGAATTAAACAAAGCAGAAATTCTAGAAAATTCAAAAAAAATCTTACAGCAAGCATTAAAATATTTAAATGAGAACTCGCAAATTAAAATTGAAATACATGGTTATACAGATAACAGCGGACCAAAAGATTTCAATAAAAAACTCTCACAAGAAAGAGCTGATGCAGTAAAACTGTGGTTTGTCCAAAACGGAATTGATGCTTTAAGAATAACTGCATTTGGTTATGGCGATTCAAATCCAATTGCTGATAATAATACCGAAGAAGGCCGTCTAAAAAACCGAAGAATTGAAATAGTAAAGATTAACTAAATAAATCTGTACAACATTTTTTACCATTTAATTAAGATTTCTGACACATTAAGTTAGTCAATAATAATTTTAGTAACTCATTATAGATAAAAAAAATGGCGTTAGATATCAATTTTCTTATTATCTAACGCCAAGAGGACCCATGAGGAATTTATTGCTCTAAGTTCAATTTTACTATCGGCATTACGTTTATAAAGTTTAATCAAATTTTAAAAATATTTTTCTTTTTATGAATTTTATTATGAATATTAAAATTGATTCTTTTGAGAACTTATTTTAATTTAGTTTTATGGAAAGTGATATAAACTTTATACTAAATAATCAAGAAATTCACACCAAAATAAATCCTTCAACAGTATTATTAGATTTTATAAGAAAAACTCAAAAATTAACCGGGACTAAAGAAGTCTGTAAAGAAGGTGATTGTGGAGCATGCGTTGTATTGCATGGAGATTTGGAAGAAAATGAGTTAAAATATAAAACCATTAACTCGTGTTTATATCCAATTCAAAAAGTGAATGGTAAACATATAGTTACAATTGAAGGATTAAATCAAGAAAATCTAAATATTATTCAGAAGGAATTTGTAAATCAAGGCGCTTCACAATGTGGTTTTTGCACACCTGGATTTATTGTATCACTTACAGGGTATTTATTAAATTCCAAAGAATATGATTATGACGAAGCTGTAAATTATATTGGTGGCAACATTTGCAGATGTACTGGATATAACTCAATAAAGAAATCTGTCAATAATATTTTACTTGATATGATTTATGTTAACTGCAATAATAACAATAGATTAGAATATTATGTAGAAAGTAATATTTTACCTAATTATTTTGCTGATATACATGAAAAACTGAAAAAACTTAAAAATAATATTATTGCTGAAGAACATACTTTAAAATCACCAAATTCTTTTATAATTGGCGGTGGAACTGATTTATTTGTTCAGAAACCGGATGAGTTATTAATTTCTGATGTTATTTTTAATTCACCACAAAATGAAAAAATTACTACAATAAATGATAAAGTTGAAATACATTCTTCCACGACTATTGAAGAAGTTAAAGAATTCTTTGAGAAAAATATTAAAATTTTTAGTTTCTCAAAGCTGTTTAAGCTTTTTGCATCAAAACCAATAAGAAATAGTGCAACAATAGCTGGAAATATTGTGAATGCATCTCCAATTGCTGATTTAACTATTACTTTGTTATCATTAAATGCCGAATTAACATTAAGTAATTCTAGTAAAGAGATTAGAAAAATTAAATTAGACCAATTTTATAGTGGTTATAAATCACTAAATTTAACTAATGACGAAATTATTGAAACCATTTCTTTCCCTATTCCAAATAAAAATTCCCTCTTTAATTTTGAAAAAGTCTCAAAAAGGACCTATTTAGATATTGCCAGCGTTAATTCAGCCATGCTCCTTGAAGCAGATGACAAAAAAATTATGGGAGCACGTATTTCTGCTGGAGGAGTTTCACCAATTCCGTTATTTTTATCAAAAACCTCTGAATTCTTATTAGGCAAAGAAATATCAAATGAAATTGTAAAATGTGCTGTAGAAATTGCTCAAAATGAAATATCCCCTATAAGTGATATTAGAGGCAGTAAAGAATATAAATCGTTATTGCTTGCTCAATTAATTAAGGCTCACTTTATAGAATTATTTCCGGAAATTGTTAATCACGAGGTGTTAGTATGAACACTGATGTGACGAAACATGTACAAGGCGAATCTCTATTTGTAAATGATTTCCCAATAGTAGAAGGAACTTTGTTTGCAAAAGTTGTAACCTCTACCATTGCGCATGGTAAAATCACTAAAGTGGATTTAGACAAAGCTCAGAGTTTACCTGGAGTTATTAAAATAATTACTGCTAAAGATATTCCGGGAGAAAACCAAGTTGGTGGAATAATCCAGGATGAATCACTTTTAGCCGAAAATGAAGTTCATTTTATTGGCGAACCAATTGTCTTAATAATCGCAGAAACTCAATCAATTTGTTTTAAAGCTTCCAAAAAAATAAAAATTGAATATGAAGAATTAGAAGTAATTGTCGATCCAAGAGAAGCGTTTGAAAAAAATTCACTTATAATGCCGCCTAAAACTTTTGAAAGCGGAAATGTAGATAAAGCCTGGCAAAGCTGCAAATATGTTGTTGAAGGGAAGGTTGAAACTGGAGGTCAGGAACATCTTTATTTAGAAACACAAGGGGCAGTGTCTTTCCCAGCAGAAGGAAATGGAATTAAAATAATATCATCAACCCAAAGTTTATCTGCCGTTCAGAGAACTATTTCCAAAATTCTAAACCTACCTATGAATAAAATAGAAGTAGATGTTTTACGATTAGGCGGAGCTTTTGGTGGTAAAGAAGATCAAGCAACACATTGGGCTGTCCTTTCAGCATTGGGAGTATATTTAACTAAAAAGCCGGTTAAACTAATTTTATCACGACATGAAGATTTAGATTTTACTGGTAAAAGACATCCTTACTCTTCAGATTTTAAAATTGGCTTAACAAAAGATTTAAGAATACTTGCTTACGAAGTAACCTATTTTCAAAATGCAGGAGCTGTTGCTGATCTCTCCCCAGCTATTTTAGAGCGTACTTTATTTCATGCAACAAATGCTTATTTTGTACCAAATGTAAAAGCAACTGCAATTAGCTGCAAAACAAATCTCCCACCATTTACAGCTTTTAGAGGTTTTGGCGGACCACAAGGTAAATTTGTTTTTGAATCTGCAATTCATAAAACAGCTGTAAATTTAGGAATTGATGCATCTCAAATACAGAAAATGAACTTAATTACTGAAAACGAGCATTTTTATTATGGTCAAAAAGCAGAAGATTCAAAAGCTGTTGTAAGTTGGAAAACTGCACAAAATAAGTACAAAATGCAGAAACTTTTTGATGAAGTTAGCGAATTTAATAAAAATAATAAGTTATACAAAAAAGGCATTGCAGTAATGCCTATCTGCTTTGGAATATCATTTACAAATACAATGTTAAACCAAGCAAGTGCATTGGTTCATGTTTATAACGACGGAAGTATTGGTGTAAGTACGGCCGCAGTTGAAATGGGACAAGGTGTAAATGAAAAAATAAAATTAGCTGTTGCAAATACTTTTTCTGTAAATATTGAAAAAATTAAGATCGAATCAACCAACACGACAAGAATTGCAAATGCATCAGCTACAGCAGCAAGCAGTGGAGCAGATCTTAATGGAAATGCAGCAATAAAAGCTTCTAGATCAATAAAACAAAGATTGTTAAAATTTGCAGCAGATGAATTAAATAAAAATGACATTGAAAAATTTTCAATTGTAAATGAAATTATTTTATACGATAATCAACCAACAAATTTAACTTGGAAAGGATTAATTCAGAAAGCTTACTTAAATAGAATTAATCTTTCAGCTCATGAATTTTATGCAACTCCGGAAATTTATTTTGATCGTACAAAAAATAAAGGAAGACCATTTGCATATCATGTTTACGGCACTTCAATAACGTGTGCTACTGTTGATTGTGTAAGAGGAATTTATGAATTTGACTACGTAAAAATAGTTCATGATTTTGGTAAAAGCATTGATGAAAAAATTGATATTGGTCAAGTTGAAGGAGGTTTAGTCCAAGGAATTGGATGGATGACTTTGGAAGAATTGAAATATTCGAAAAATGGGAAATTACTTTCTAATTCCCTTTCAACCTATAAAATACCTGATATTTATTCAGTGCCAAAGAATATTGATATAGAGTTTTTGGAAGATTCTGAAAATAGATTTGGTCCGTTAAAAAGTAAAGCAATCGGTGAGCCTCCTCTGATGTATGGAATTGGAAGTTTCTTTGCTATTATGAATGCTGTAAAAAGTTTTAATCCAAAAAGTAAAATTGAATATTCAGCGCCAATTACTCCGGAAAAGGTTTTGTTGGGTTTATATAATTAATATAAAACAAATTTGTCATTCGAACAGATGTGAGAAATCTTATTAACTAATTTTCTTACTTGCATATCATATAAAGATATGGCTATCCTTCAAAATGACAATATTCTAAAACTATTGGAACACTATGAAAGAAGTAGATCTTTGGATTTTTATTTATAACAAATTAAACCGAAATATTCGTGTCAATTTACTAATTGTTGCTGACTCAACATTATCTTCGCCAGGCAAAACCGGCTTTAAAATGGCTATTTCTGAAGACGTGGAAACTTATGGTTCAATTGGCGGCGGAATAATGGAGTTTGATATTTTAAATGAAATTAGAGGGACACTTAATCAACCTGAACCTGTAAATTTTATTAGAAAGCTTCATCACAGCAAAACAAAAGATGGTCATTCTTCTGGTCTAATCTGCGGAGGAACCCAAACATTAATTGTTCATACATTAATGCTTGAAGATAGAGACAAGATAAAACAAATTATTGATAATCTTGAAGAGCAAACAAATGGTGTTTTAAGATTAAACCCATTCGGACTCGATTACACGCCTAACAAAGAAAATGATAAAGACATAACTTTATTTTTTGAAAGTGAACAAAATTGGCAATTTGAGGAAAACATTGGATTACTCAACACAGTTTACGTTATTGGAGGCGGTCACGTAGGATTAGCTGTCTCAAGGGCAATGGCAACTTTAGATTTTTATGTTGTTACATTTGATCAGCGTGATGATATAATTACAATGAAAAATAATACATATTCCAATAAAAAAATTATTACACCATTTAATGAAATTTACAAATTTATCAGAGAATCAAAAAAATCATATGCTGTTATTGTTACTCCAAATCATGACGGTGATAAAGAAGCATTAAAATCAATTATTGGAATGAAATTAAGATACATTGGTTTGATGGGAAGCGATAAAAAATCAAAAAGTATTTTTTCACATTTAGAATCTGAAGGAATAAATTCTGAATTATTTAAAAAGGTTCATACACCTGTTGGTTTAGATATTGAAGCAGAATCACCTGAAGAGATTGCTATTAGTATTGCTGCTGAAATTATTAAAATTAAAAATTCAAATTAATTATCACAAGTTATTCCTTCATGTTTTTGTTCGACTTCAATTGGCATAATTGAGAATCTAATTTATTTATAGATTTCTCAAATAAATTATAACTTATTTAATTTTTTTTCGACTAAATTTTCTTACTGATAGTTAAAGTAATTTTTCATAATTTCTTTGTTAAATTATTCTATTATTGAAAGTTACTTAAATGAGTGATAAATTTTATAGAATTCCGATTGAGAGACTTTTCACATGGATAACAGAAGAAGAAAACCATGGTAGAATATTCGGATTATATAAAGAAAATCTCTTTACTTCTAAAAGATCTGATCCTTACAAATTAAAAAGATACGGCCAAACTTTAGAAACTCCCCTCGGCGTTGCTGCTGGTCCACATACTCAAATGGCTCAAAATATTATTTCTTCTTGGCTTGTTGGAGCAAGATATATTGAGCTTAAAACTGTTCAAACTTTAGACGAACTTGAAGTAACGAAACCTTGCATTGATATGGAAGATGAAGGTTACAATTGTGAGTGGTCGCAAGAGTTAAAAATTAAAGATAGTTATGATGAATATCTAAACGCATGGATTTTAATCCATTTACTAAGACATAAATTTGGTTGGGATGAAACTGAATCAGGATTTATTTTTAACTTAAGTGTTGGTTACAATCTTGAAGGAATTCTAAAACCTAATGTGCAATGGTTCTTTGACAAAATGAATAATTGCAAAACTGAAAAAGATGAGAAAATTGCTATTCTGTCCAAGTATTATCCAGATATTGATAAGATTAATATTCCCGATCAAATCTCAAATAACATTACGCTTTCCACTATGCACGGTTGTCCGGCAAATGAAATTGAAAGCATTGGTAAATATTTAATTGAAGAAAGAAAGTTACATACAACAATTAAATTAAATCCTACTCTGCTTGGCTCAGAAAGATTAAGATTCATCTTAAACGAAAAATTAGGTTATGAAATTACTGTTCCGGACGAAGCTTTTGAGCATGACTTAAAATATGATGATGCAATTAAAATGATCAATTCGCTCCAAATCTGTGCGAAAGAAAATAATGTTGAATTTGGATTGAAACTTACAAACACTTTAGAATCTCTTAACTCTACTAATTGGTTACCACAAATAGAAAATATGGTTTACACAAGTGGACGCGCCTTGCATCCAATAAGTATAAATCTCGCAGAAAAATTACAAAGTGATTTTAATGGCGCGCTTGATATTTCATTTTCTGCTGGTATTGATGCATTTAATGTCTCGGATACATTGGCATGTAACTTAAAACCTATTACAGTTTGTTCAGATTTGTTAAAACCCGGTGGTTATTTAAGAATGATTCAATATTTTGAAGAGTTAGATATTAACTTCTTAAAATTAGGTGTCAATAATATTGGTGATTTCATTAAAAAGATTGCTGATAAAGATGAGGTGACTAAAGCTGGTTTAACTAATTTAAGAAAATATTCCTTAGCAGTTTTGGAACAGAAACAATATCATAAATCTTCTTTCCCTTATGAAAATATTAAGACAAATAGAGAGCTTACTCCTTACGATTGTATCCATGCTCCTTGCATAGAAGTTTGTGCAGTTTCGCAAAATGTACCAGAATATATGTATCATACAGCCAGTGCCGATTTTGACAAAGCTTATAAAGTAATTTTAGAAGATAATCCGTTACCAAATATTACGGGAAATGTGTGCGATCATTTGTGTCAAACAAAATGTACAAAAATGAATTATGATAATTCCCTTTTAATTCGTGGAATAAAAAGATTTAACGCAGAAAAGTTTGAAGGTAATTTAGAATTAATAGTTAAAGATAAAAATGGAATTAAAGCTTCAGTAATTGGTGCGGGACCAGCTGGCTTATCTTGTGCTTACTTTTTAGCTCTAGATGGATTTGAGGTGAATGTTTACGAGACCAAACCTTTTGCTGGCGGAATGGCTTCGGATTCAATTCCCGAATTCAGAATTACAGATCAACAAATTGAAGCTGACATAGATATAATAAAATCACTTGGAGTGAATTTTCACTTTAACCAAAATGTAAATGCTGAATTATTTGCTCAAATAAAAAATGATAGTAATTATGTGTTCATCGGAATAGGGGCACAAAAAGGTAAAAAACTTAATATTGATGGTGAAGACATAGAAAATGTTCATGATCAATTAACCTTTCTCTCAAAAGTTAGACGAAATGAGGAATTAAATATTGGAAAAACAGTTGCAATAATTGGAGGAGGAAATTCTGCGGTTGATGCAGCAAGAACATCAAAAAGATTAGTTGGGAAAGATGGAAATGTCGCCGTCGTTTATAGAAGAACTATCAAGGAAATGCCCGCCGATCCGGAAGAAATTAAAGCTTTGGTTGAAGAAAAGATTTATATTTTTGAATTAGCTACTCCCCTTTCAATAAACAAATCTGATGATCAATTAGAATTAGTGTGCACAAAAATGGAATTAGGTCAACCAGATGAAAGCGGAAGAAGACGACCAATCCCAATTAAAGATTCAGAATTTTCAATGAAGTTTGATTCAATAATTACTGCAATTGGACAAGATACAATTTTAGATTTTATTGAAGATGAGAAACTTGTTTTAGGTATAAATAATGAGACGCAATTTCCAAATATATTTGCTGGTGGAGATGCAACACGCGGAGCAGATTCGTTAATAAATGCAATTGGTGATGGTAAAAATGCAGCTTATGCAATTATTAATAAAGCAAACATAGATTTTAAATTATCATCTCCAAAAGTTGAAAATAAATTATCACTTGCTGATTATCAACAAAAACAGAGTTACAGGCAATATGGAAATAAGTTACCAGAAATTAATTTAGACAACAGAAATAATTTCAATTTGGTTCATCCGAATATGACCGATGTACAAGCAGTTGCTGAAGCGAGCAGATGTCTATACTGTAATGATATCTGTAATATTTGCATTGGAATTTGTCCTAATTTTGCTAATGTTTCATTCGAAGCTGAGAAATCTAAAATTCCCATTTATACGCTCACATCGAATGGAAGTATCAAATCAGAAATAACAGATTACTTAAACATTGAACAAGCGCATCAAATTTTTAACATTGGTGATTTTTGTAACGAATGTGGCAATTGTAATACTTTCTGTCCGACAAATGGTGCTCCGTATATTACAAAACCAAAATTTTATTTAACAAAAGAAAGTTTTGAAAGTGAAGATAATTGCTATTTTTTGGGAGATAATTCTATTGAATATAAAAATAATGGAAGCATTGAAAAAATAATTATTGAGAATAATAATTTTATTTATACATCAGACAAAATCAAAATCATTTTTAATCATAATTATGAAATTACAAATATTGAATCTGATGAAGAATTCACAAAGATTTTAGATAAAGCAGCAGAAATGATTTATTTAGTTTCGAATTTAAATGAGTTCTCAGTTTTCAAAAACAATTAATATTGTTGTCATTATTATGCTGATATAATTGTTGAAAACATTATAATAATTGAAAAGAATCTTTACATGAAATTCAATTAGTAATTATCCGGAATCTATTTGCATTATTTCTGGATTCCCGTTTTCACGGGGATGACATAAATTAGAGTATAATATGAAATTTACATTAAATGAAAAAACAATTGATTATTTAGGTAATCCCGAATTATCATTATTAAAATATCTACGAGATATTGAAGGAATTACTTCTCCAAAAGATGGGTGTTCTCCTCAAGCATCGTGCGGAGCCTGTACAGTTGAGTTAAATGGCAAAGCTGTTTTATCTTGCGTCACTCCAATAAAAAAAGTTGAAGATGGAAATGTTATTACAATTGAAGGAATTGAAAAAAACAAACAAGAAATATTTGCTAATGCATTTGTAGAAAAAGGTGGAACACAATGTGGGTTTTGTACACCCGGAATTGTTATTCAATCAAAAGTACTTTTAGATAATAATCCCTCACCGTCTGATGAAGAAATTAAAAAAGCACTAACTCCTAATCTTTGCAGATGCACCGGCTATACAAAAGTAATTGAATCAGTAAAATACGCTGCTGAAGCTATTAGAGAAAATAAAACAATTCCAAAACCTAAGTCTAAAGGCAAAGTTGGTTCGCGCTATCCAAAGTATGATGCTGATAAATTAACACTTGGTCAAGCACCATTTGTTGATGATATGAAATTTGAAGGAATGGTTTTCGGCGCATTAAAATTTAGTGATCATCCAAGAGCAATTGTAAAAAGTATAAATTTTGAAAAAGCTCAAAATACTTTGGGTGTTATAAAAATTATTATCGCCAAAGATATTCCTGGTGCAAAATATACGGGCTTAATTGTTCAAGATTGGCCAATGATGATTAGTGTTGGAGAAGAAACTCGATATGTTGGAGATGCTTTAGCGATAGTTGTTGCTGAGACTCAAGATATCGCTAGAGAAGCTGCAAAACTTATTGAAGTAGAATATGAAATTCTTGTACCTTTATCTGATATGGAAAAAGCATTAAATGAAGATGCTCCGCAAATCCATACAAAAGGGAATTTATTATCTGAAACAATTATTGATCGCGGAAATGTTGAAGAGGCAAAAATGAATTCCGATTTTATTTCATCCGGAATTTATCATACTCAAGTGATTGAACACGCTTACATGGAACCAGAATCTGCAATTGCACTTCCCTCTCAAGATGGTGTTACAATTTATTCACAAGGTCAAGGAGTTTATGAAGATAGAAAACAAATTGCAAAGGTTTTAAATCTTACAGAAGATAAAGTAAGAGTGATTCTTGTTCCTAACGGCGGTGGTTTTGGTGGTAAAGAAGATTTATCAGTCCAGCATCATGCAGCGTTAAGTTCTTATATTTTACAAAAGCCAGTTAAAATTACATTATCACGAGATGAGTCAATTTTGATGCATCCAAAACGTCACCCTCTTAGAATGAAATACGAATTGGGTTGTGATAAAAATGGAATGCTAACTTATTTAGAAGCTGATATTCTTGGTGATACAGGAGCTTACGCTTCAGTTGGAATGAAGGTTCTTGAAAGAGCTGCAGGGCATTCAACGGGAGCATATACAATTCCAAATGTAAAAATAGATAGTAAAGCAGTTTATACAAATAATTTACCTTGCGGTGCAATGAGAGGATTTGGAGTTAATCAAGTTACTTTTGCTATTGAAAGCTGCATAGATGATCTATGTGAAAAAGGAGGATTTGATAGATGGCAATTTAGATATGATAATGCAATAAAAAATGGTGATCAAACTTCTACCGGACAAATAATTCACAAAGGTGCCGGAGTTAGAGAAACTTTGCTTGCGGTCAAAGATATTTTCAACAATTCCAAATTTGCCGGAATAGCTTGCGGGATTAAAAATACTGGAATAGGCAATGGAATGCCTGATGACGGAATCATAAAAATTGAAATTGTGAGTAAGGACAAAGTTGTTTTAAATCATGGCTGGACAGAAATGGGACAGGGTGTAAATACAATGGCAGTCCAGTTTTTAGTTGATGAAACCGGTATTGATCCAAACTTTATTGAAGTTAAAGTTGATACATCAAAAGAAGCAAAATCGGGAATGACAACTGCTTCTCGTGCTACATCAATTATTGGCAATTCAATTAGAGAAACATGTAAAGAATTCAAAGCAGATTTAGTAAATCATAATTTAGAAGAATTGGTTGGTAAAACATATACCGGGCAATGGATTTGTGATTGGACAACAAAACCCGGAGCAGACGCAAATGAAGTTATCACTCATTATTCATACAGTTATGCTACTCAAGTTGTAATACTAAATGACGATGGTAAAATTGAAAAGGTTGTTGCTGCTCACGATGCTGGGAAAATTATAAATCCTACTTTATTTGAGGGACAGATTGAAGGCTCAGTTCATATGGGATTGGGTTATGCAATTTCTGAAGAAGTTGAAATGGAAAACGGAAGACCTAAAAGTACTCGTCTCAGAAAAATGGGTGTTTTAAGAGCAAAAGAAACTCCGGAAATTGAAGTAATTGGAATTGAAGTTGAAGACCCAAATGGACCGCATGGAGCTAAAGGTGTTGGAGAAATTGGGCTTGTTCCAACTGCTGCTGCTGTAGCAAATGCATTCTATCAATATGATAAAACCAGATATTATAGACTTCCTATTAAAAAAAGAGTTAAAATATAATTTTAGGAATTTATGAATACAAATAATCTGCATCAATTTATAGAAAATATGCCTAAGGCCGAATTACACTTGCACATTGAAGGATCCTTCGAACCGGAGTTAATGTTTAAAATTGCTGATAGAAATAAAATCAAAATAAAATATAATTCTGTTGAAGAATTAAAAGCTGCTTATCAATTTAACAATCTTCAAGAATTCTTAGATATTTATTATGCTGGAGCAAATGTTTTACAAACTGAAGAAGATTATTATGATTTAACAATGGCTTACTTTTATAAGATAAATGAACAGAATGTTATTCATACAGAAATTATGTTTGATCCTCAAACTCATACAGATAGAGGGATTGAATTTTTAACTGTTATCAACGGAATTAAAAGTGCCCAAGATAAAGCAAAAGAAGAATTTGGAATAACTTCTAAATTAATTATGAGTTTTCTTCGCCACTTAGATGAAGATTCTGCATTCAAAACACTTGAGCAATCACTACCTTTCAAAAATTTAATTGCAGCTGTTGGATTAGATTCTTCTGAATTGGGAAATCCTCCATCTAAATTTAAAAATGTATTTAGTCAATCAATAAAACTTGGTTTTAAAACCGTTGCTCATGCCGGCGAAGAAGGACCAGCTGAATATGTTTGGGATGCCTTAAATAATTTGTCAATCTCAAGAATTGATCATGGCAACAAATCGTTAGATGATGAAAGGTTGGTAAACCATTTAGCTGAAGAGAAAATGCCTTTAACTGTCTGTCCTCTTTCAAATATCAAATTATGCAATGTAGATAAAATTGAAAATCATCCAATTAAAGCAATGTTAAATAAAGGATTAGTTGCAACAGTAAATTCTGATGATCCCGCTTATTTTGGCGGTTACATGAATGAAAATTATTTAGCAGTAACAGAAGCATTAAATTTAACAAAAGAAGATGTATATCAGCTTACATTGAATTCTTTCAACGCATCTTTCCTAAATGAAGATGAAAAAAGTACGTTAATTACTAAACTCGATAATTATTTTGAAAGCTCAAAATGACTAAAGTTTTGATAACCGGAGCATCTGGACTGATTGGAAGTGGATTAAGTAAAAAGTTAATAGCTATAAACTTTCAAGTAAATCATTTAAGCAGATCTAAAAAAAACATTCCAAATGTTTCAACTTTCATTTGGGATTTAAATAAAAAAGAAATTGATGCAAATTCATTGAAAAATGTTGATGTAATAATTCATTTAGCCGGAGCTGGAATTGCCGAAAAAAGATGGACCGATCAAAGGAAGAAAGAAATAATTGATAGTAGAGTCGAATCAGCTAACTTACTTTATAATGAAATTTCCAAATTAGATAGTAAACCGAAGGTATTTATTTCAGCATCTGCAATTGGATATTACGGAGCAGTAACTTCAGATAAAACATTTGTTGAATCTGACCCACACGCAAATGATTTTCAAGGTACCGTATGTAAACTTTGGGAAGAATCTTCCAAACAATTTGAAAATTTAGGATTAAGAACTGTCCAGTTAAGATTTGGAGTTGTACTTTCTGAAAAAGGCGGAGCTTTAGAAAAAATGATGCTCCCAACTAAATTTGGAATTGGTTCAGCTTTGGGAAGCGGCAAACAAATAATTCCTTGGATTCATATTGATGATGTAATTAATATCATCTTAGAAAGTATTAAAGATGAAAACATGAGTGGAACCTATAATGTTGTTGCGCCTTCAAAAAATAATTACAATGAATTTACAAAAACCTTAGCAAAGGTAATGAATAAACCTTTCTTCATGCCAAACGTTCCAGCTTTTGTTTTAAAGTTAGCATTGGGAGAAATGTCTGAGATTGTTTTAGAAGGAAGTCATATTTCGAGTGAGAAGATAATACAATCTGGATATGAATTTAAATATCCCGATCTCACAAAAGCGTTCGAAAATTTAATAAAATAATCTTACTCTTGAGTTGATAATTCAAATTTTGAAACATCGTAACCGTTTTTCTTAAATATATCATAACATTTTTCTAAATCACTTTTTTGCATCTCTTTTTTACGACTTAGAATCCATCCATATTTTTTTGATGGTGTTCCGACACAAACATACTGATAATTTTTATCCAAACCGATTATCCAATAATCTCCCCAAAATGGACGCCAGCCAAGGAAACTAACAAAACTTACTTCTAACTTTGAATTTGTTTTCTTATCAACAACTCTTGCTAATCCTTCGGCATCATCCAATTCCCCATCTTCATCTATACACTGATTAAGAACAATTATATCTCCATCTTCATTAATTTTATATGTGGCTGTAGTATTTTTAATGCACTGATCCTGAAATGAATTTGGTATTTTTGATATTTCAAACCAAGTTCCGACATATTTTTGTAAATCGACTGAGTCCACAGTTGTGAGCATCACTTCCTTATTTTGAGCAAATAATACTAATGTAAAAACAATTTGCAAAACCAATATTTTAATTTTCATTTTCTTCTCTTTTTAATTTTTCATAATCATTTGTTGTATCGATATCTGTAAATATTTCTTTATAATCACAATCATAAAAATATTTATTTATTTCATTAGATTTTGAAATAATTCTTAATGTTGAATTATCTTCTGAGTCAATGATTTTTTTAACGACTTTTTTATCAAACAAAATAGGATGTCCTTTTCTCCCTTTATTTATAGGCTGAATCCAATTATAAGATTTATTTTTTTGATTAATAAAGTCCGAGTAAAACTCATTTGGCAAATTCGGCTGATCAATAAAATGATAAATTATCCAGTCAGATTTACATAATTGTAATCCTTTTTTTAATGAGGTAAACATTCCTAATTCATAATTTGGATTGTAAACAATTTCAATTTTACTTTTATATTTTTGATCAAAATTACTTATGTGATTTTCAATTTCATCTTTTCTATAACCAGTTACAATAATTATTTTACTACAAATCTTTTCAAGTTTAATAACAATATTTAGAAGAAAGGATTTATCATTATATTTTAATAATGCTTTTAATTCTCCCATTCTGCTTGATAAACCGGCGGTAATTATAATTCCATTCATATCTTAATATTTTACTAAAGCGTATTGTATAAATAAGTTTAAACCTATTGAAACGGATTCAACTTTTGAGATATAATAACATTTAATTTCTGATCCAAAATTAAGGTGATTGGAATATTCAATTTTATAATCAACTCCAAAATTATAACCTGTACTCCAGCCGGTACTAGTTACTAAATTATCAAATGCTTCTACATTTGTAAGTAATAAAAATCCTCCAATGCCTCCATTTATATTTATGTTTTCCAAAATCTCCATTGAAAAAGCCATGAATAAAGGAACCGCAGACATATCAACATTTACATCTGTAATTCCAAAATCAGTAGATGTAAAACCTTCTTTTTCTAAAGTGTAAAGTTTCACATAACCACCTTCAAGTCCAATACTCAATAGGTGTTCCGGCTTCCACATAATTTTGAATGAAGCATTTGGCTGAAATCTATTTAATCTTCTACTGCTTATTGCAGTTGCAAAATAAGAATAACCAAAACTTAAAGTGGTGTTTACTTTATAGAGTTGTTCATTGTTTTGTGCATAATTATTTTCAGAAATAAAAAATGCTAAAAATATTAGCCCATATTTTATTCTACTCTTGAACATAATAATAGTAAGCAACTAATGTTGGATAATTTGTTAAAATGCCGTCGAAGGAACCGTTATCAATAAACTCATATATAAATTGAGCTTGATCGAGTGTCCATGTAAAAGCTAGTTTATTTTGTGAATGCAAATTCTGTACTGATTCATTTTGTAAACCCAATGACCATCTTGGCGCCCAAATAATTGATTTAGTTTTATTCATATTTTCAATTGATAATTCGCACAATGATTCAATATTTTCAAAATTTGGAGTTTGTAAAAAATTCTGAAGCATTGTTTCATCTGGCAACCCAATAAATATTTTTACGTCTCTACCTAATACTTTTGCTCTTTCCATAAACTCTTGCTGAATTGGAACAACAAAAGGCATTGAGTTTTTTTCAGATTTCATATCAAGCCAAACAACATTTAATTTTGTTTCCGTAAGAACAAACTCCAACGCTTCTTCTAAAGAAGGAATTTGTTCACCGTTTTTTAATTTGATTAACGATCTTAATTGACTAAAAGTGAAATCTTCAACAGGTCCCCAAATGGGAGAATCTGTAGTAGTTCTAAGATTCAAACTCACATCATGATATAAAAAAGGAATGTTATCTTTACTAAGTTTTACGTCTATTTCAATTCCATTTGCTCCTAAATTTTCAGCAAGATTTATCATTTCAATTGTATTTTCAGAAGCTCCTAAATTATCAGAATTTCTTCCTCCTCCTCTGTGTGCTAAAATATAAAAAGGTTTCTCAGTTGTTTTGCTCGAAAATTTTCTCGAAAATTCTAAGGTAATTTCTTTATCTAAATTTTCATCGTTTTCTGAATAGTTCCCTATCATTCTAATCACAGAATTAATGGAATCATTTAAAATTGAGTTTGCACCATTTTCTTCTGAAATAGTAAATCTTACCAAACCTATATCTAAACTTTGCGCATAACGCCACTTTCCTTCTAAAAATATTTCATTATTTTTTGTGCCAGCGTTTAAAACAAAATTAGTCCCAAGTTTTACTCCAAAAATTGATAAAGAATTTTTATTCCATTTTAGAACAACATTTCCGCCAAATTTATCTTTTCCAATTGTTACAATGTAAATTCCTTCCATTTTGTTTTTTTGAGATTCAGATAAAATATTTGTTCCAATTAAAATACTTTGGTCAGTAAATTTTGGATCAACAACTGAGGAATCCGGATTACACCCAAAAAATTGAGTTATGATAAAAAATAGTGCTAGTAATTTTTTCATAGTATTAGTCCAATTTGCACTTCTGGAATAAATCTAAATTGAACACTATTTGTGTATGCAAGCCAAGCCGAATAATAGAAACGCGAGAAATTTGCTTTAAAGCCAATACTCATAAAATGATTTTTCCACAACGGCTGCTCAACATAAAGAGCAAGACTATAACCGCTAATAGTATTTCTCTCAGTAGTCACTTCAATGTTATCGACAAATTGAGTGTAAAAAGTATTTAAAATAATTTCTGAGCGCAAAGAAACTGTAGCTTTTTCAAAAGCATAACCTAAAGTTAAGTTTGGGTAATGAAGCCAGCCAACGTTTCTGCTAGAAAAATCAAAGTCTTCTAATATTCCAAACCAGAATGCAATATTATAGCCCGGTGAAATTGCAAATCTATTTTTTTGATAATTCCAATTTACACCAAAACTAAAATGATTAGTTATAAAATTTGTAGTTATACTTCCATTAATAGAGAAATTATATGGAATTCCAATTTTAGCATCATAAGAAATAAGCGGAGAATAAATAAGTGAGTTTACTTCCTCAATTATGTCTTCAGGTAATTGACTAAGTGAAAGTGATAAGATGTTTTTAAACTGCCATTTTTCATTTCCACTTGGAAAATGAAAACAATTTAAGTCAAGTTTATTTTGCTGAGCAAAAGTATTTATTAAAAATAATAATTGAAATAAAATAAACGTTATGGATTTATTAAGAGAAATTATTTTCATTATTTACAGCAATCAAATTTCAAAACTCTTTTTATTTAATATTGCTTTCCACTCTTTTTCTGTTCTAATTTCAACTTCATGATTCCAGTTTTTCAAAGAAGAGATATCTTTCAAACCATTTCCAGTGATCATTAAAATTGAATCGCCTTGAATATCCTTATTTTCTGATATTTTTTTATACCCAGCGAATGAAGCAGCTGCTGCTGGTTCTGCTAATATTCCAAATTTTTGACAAAGCACTTTTTGAGCAGAAATTATTTCTTCATCAGAAACTTTAAGACCTTTTCCATTCGTTGAAATTACAGCTTGAGCAGCCATATATAAATTTCTTGGAGCACCGGCACTTATGCTGTCAGCAATTGTGTTTGCAGATTTATATTCAAATTTTCCACCTTCAATATAATCAACAACAGCGCTGCTTCCTTCAGATTGAACCGCGAATAATTTTGGGACTTTTTCAATCCAGCCTAATTTTAGTAATTCTTTTATTCCTTTATAAATTCCGGATATTATTACACCATCACCAACTGGGGCAAAAATATTTTCGGGTAAATTTCCTTTCATAGAAATGAACATATCATAAACTGAAGATTTCTTTCCCTCAATTGTTAAAGGGTTAAAAGCTGTATTTCGGTTGTACCAATTCTTCTTTTTCGAAACCTCCAAACACAAATCAAATGCTTGATCATAATCTCCATTAACGACATACAGATTTGCACCAAATGATTGAATCTGAATTCGTTTACTTTCCGGGATATTTTTGGGAACAAAAATATGTGATTGCATGCCTAATCTTGCACAAATTCCGGCAAGTGAAGATCCGGCATTGCCAGTTGATGCAGCAGCAATTTCTGTAATTCCTAATTGAATTGCTTTAAGTGCCACTAATATTGATGCACGATCTTTATAAGATAAAGTTGGATTTCTTGAATCGTCAAATATTTTTACGGAGTTATTACTATAATTTATTTCTGAAATTGGATTTTCAATTAGTGAAAGTTTATTTAATTGAGTTTCAGAAATACAATCAAGTTTATCATCAGTAAAATTTAGCGGCCACAAATAAGGATACTTCCAGAACTTACCCGCATTATTTTTGAGAAAATTATCTTTAGAAATTTTGCTTTTAATTTCTTCGTAATCATATACTATTTCTAATACTCCAACTAGTGGTTTGTTCTTTTCTAACTTTCCACATTTTGGACAAAGATAAATTTGATTATTCTCAATTTCATTTGAAGCAATTTCACTTCCACAATCGGAACATTTATATTTATAATGATCTGTCATCATTTTCTACATTGTAAGAGACATAATTGATTTTGCAGTGTGAAGTCTGTTTTCTGCTTCATCAAACACAATTGAAATATTTGGATTATCTAGAATTTCATCTGTTACTTCATTATTTCTATCTGCAGGAAGTGCATGCATTAATTTTACATTTGGATCAGCAAGCTTAATTTTTTTATCGTCGCAAATCCAATTTTTGTATTTAGCTAAATTTTCTGCCATTTCTTTTTTGCATGAATCTTCATTTGCCAAATAATCTTCAACTGAATAATGTCCAAAACCTCCCCAATTTTTTGGAATCACAACATGTGCTCCTTCAAAAGCTTCATCCATATCATTAGTAAATTTGATACTTCCGCCACCCTCTTCAGCATTCTGTTTTGCTTTATCAATTATATTTTGACTAAGTGGAAATTCTTTTGGATTTGCAATCGTTACATCAATTCCATATCGTGGAAATAACAAAGCTTGAGTTTGAGGAACTGAGAGCGGCTTTGAATGAGTATTTGCATAAGCCCAAGAAACAGTTACTTTTAATCCTTTTGGATTTTTATCAAAATGCTCAAATATTGTCATCAAATCTGCTAAACCTTGAAACGGATGGTAAACATCATCTTGCAAAGACATAACTGGTTTTCTTGAATAAGCAGCTAATTCATCTAAATATTTTTTACCAACTCCATAAAAACAATTTCTGCATGCAATTCCATGCCCCATTCGTGATAAAATAATTGCTGTATCTTTTGCAACTTCACCATGAGTAATTTGCATTTTGTCTGGAGTTAAATCGTGAGCGTGTCCGCCAAGCTGAGTCATTCCGGCTTCCATAGAATTTCTGGTTCTTGTTGATTGTTCGAAGAACATCATAAATAAAGTTTTGTGTGGTAAATCCAAATGATGAATTTCTTTGTAAAATTCATCCTTGAGTTTAAATGCTTTATTGAATACAACATCTAATTCTTCTTTGTCCAATCATCACAAGTTAAGAAGTGTTTACCTTTTAATTTATTTTCCATAATTTCTCCGAATAATAGTTTATTTAAAATCTTAATGAAAGATAATGTCATTCTGAATGATTCTATCGGGAATCTAATTTTTATTATATCATGCTTCGACTCCGCTCAGCATGAATTTCATAATTACAATTTTAAAATCGTTGTCATTACGAGGAACAAAGTGACGAGTAATCTCAAGATTGCTTCACTTCGTTCGCAATGACTTAATATTAATACTTTGAAACAAAATTTGCGTAAAAGCTGTGGCTTTAACTAAATGTTCAATTGATACTTTTTCATTTGGAGCATGTGCCAAAACTTCATTTCCAGGACCAAATCCAATTACTGGAATATCATAATATCCTCGAATTGTAACTCCATTTGTAGAGAATGTCCATTTATCAACTTTGGGATCAAAATCAAATAAATCTTTATAAGCCTCAACTCCAATTTTAACTAAAGGATGATCTTCTTCCAATTTCCATGTTGGATAATATTTTTGCATCCCATATTTTAATCCAGTATAAGCTGTTTCTTCATAATCTAGAAGTTCAACTTTTGCATTCATATCTTTTACAATTTCTTTCACTTGATTTAGTGCGAGCTCTTTATCTTCACCCCAAGTTAATCTTCTATCAAGATGAATTCTTGCAAAATCTGAAACTGCACAGAGTGAAGGACTATTAGATTTAAACTCAGAAATTGTAATTGTGCCTTTACCTAAAAAATCATCATGAGCTAATTTTTCATTTAGCTTTTCAATTTCTAAAGCTGCACGTGATGCCATGTAGATTGCATTCTTACCTCTTTCTGGTGCTGATCCATGAGAAGATATTCCATAAAATGAAACTGCAATTTCCATTCTACCTCTATGCCCCCTATAAATATTGAGGTTTGTAGGCTCTGTTATTACTACACATTCAGGTTTAATTTTTTCTTCTTCAACAATGTACTTCCAGCAAAGACCATCACAATCTTCTTCAATTACTGAAGCTGTAAAATAAATTGTTAAATCCTTTTCTAACCCTAACTCCTTTATTATTTTTCCAGCTGTAATAAATGCAGCTGGGCCACCTTCTTGATCAACACTTCCTCTACCGTGAACAAATCCGTCTTTTATTTCACCACCAAGTGGATCAAAATCCCAATTTTCTATATTTCCTAAATCTACAGTATCAATGTGTCCATCGAAAGCAATAACTCTGGGTCCATTTCCAATTCTGCCAATTACATTTCCAAGTCCATCAATTCTAACTTCGTCAAATCCAGCTTCTTCCATCATAACTTTTATTTTCGCACATACTTCTTTTTCTTGCAAACTAATAGATTTTATTTTAATCATTTCAGATAAATTTTTTGCAGTATAATCGCTGTACTTTTCTGAAAGTTCTAAAATTTTTTCTTTAACATCCATAAGTGCTCCGTTACTTTACGCGTTTCATTTTATTGAATAATCTATAACCTTCTTTTGAAATTTCGTTAAATATTTTTCTTCATTTATATTTTCAATTTGTTTATTCCACATTAAGGATTTACCATTTTGGAAAGTACCATAAATATTACTTTCTGTAATTCCATAAATATAATGCCCCAGAAATTTTCAGAATTAATTGGAGTTGGTGGAATGTAATCCCAAACGATAAAATCAGCTCTATCATTAGGTTTTAGCGATGTGAAATTTGGGAAGTATCTTTTTACAAAATAAATTTGATCAAAATATATTTTAATAATTAATTCAAAAGCTTCATCAAAACTTACTCCAATATTTCTAAGTGAAAGAAATAAGTTCTTCAAAGTTTTAGTTGGATTAGAATGCATTCCATCTGTACCGGTAATTACTGGAATTGCTTTGCTGAACTCAGTAACTTTTGTTAGTCCAACAGCATTATTCATGTTTGAGTCAATGTTTACAGCAACTGCACAACCAAGATTTTCAATTTGTTTAATTTCATTTTTGTTAAATGAATGGAATGTGAAAGTATACTTTTTTCATTAATTAAATTAAAATCTATCAGTCGTCTCAATGGTAATTTATTAAACTTATTCTTTGAAATTTCTCATCTACATTATCTTCACACAAATGAACATGAATTCCCGAATTATTTTCACTAATAAATTCTCCAATACTTCTTAGAGTTTTGTCGTTAAGTGTAAAAGATGCATGCAGTCCGAACATACTTTTAATATCTTGATCACTAAGATTCTGAATGAAATTTAAATTTTCTTCAAATCCTTTTTGAGATTTTTCTTTTCCATTTCTGTCGGTTGTTTCAAAAGCTAAAACTCCACGAATATTAAAATCCTTTAAAACTTTGCCAATTGTGCACAAACTTTTATTGGATGCATTTGGAGCTGAGTGATGATCAAAAATATATGTAACACCATTTTTAATTGAGTTAATTGCGGCATATTGTGCTGAGGCTTTTGTAATTTCATTGTCAAGTTGCACATCTAATTTCCACCAAAGATTTTTTAGGATATTATGAAAGTTATCCATCTTCCCCTTTATTGGCAGTCCTTTTGCTAATCTTGAATAAATATGATCATGAAAATTTACATTTGGAATTGTTAAAACTCTACCGCCAGCATCATAAATGTTTTTACTTTTATTTTTACTCGGTCTATAATTCTTAAAATTTTGTGGAATAATTTCTTTTATGGTTCCATCATTAAAAAATATATCACCAAAAATTGGCTTTATTTTTTTGTTTGAAACTTGAGAAATCCATGCATTTGTAATTTTCATAATTTTACCATTGTAAATATTCTGTCATGCTAAGAGAAACGAAGAATCTAAAGAAATCAATTAGATTTTTCATCCGGCAGAAGCAGGATTCAGAATGTCAGTATTAAATCAATTTATTTTTAAGAATTTTCCGTAACCAATTTTTTCTGCAACATTTCCATTAAAATCCATTACAACATTTCCGCGTAAAATTGTTTTCTCTATTTTACAATTAAATGATAGTCCTTCAAAAGGTGTATACTTCCCTTTGCTATGCATATTCTCTGATTTAATAATTTCAGAATCCCATAAATTTATAATAGCAAAATCTGCATCATAGCCATTTTCAATTTTACCTTTTGAATCAATATTAAAATACTTGGCAACATTTTCGGAAAGTAATTTTTGAGTTTGTTCAAAAGTTAATCTGTTTTTTAAAAATCCTTCGCTAAATAAATAAGGGACTCGATGTTCAACTCCAGGAATACCGCCATAAACATTCCAAAAGTTTGAATCAACTTTTTCTTCTTCAGGATTACATCCAGCATGATCTGTTGTAACAAAAGAAAGTGTCCCATCTTTTAATCCAGACCATAAAGCATTTAAATCATTATTCATTTTTACCGGTGGTGCTGTCTTTAAATAATTTCTAATTTTTTCATTTAGAAAACTGTCTTGTGTAAATTGTAAATAATGCGGACAAGTTTCTGAAGTAATTTTAACACCTTCCTGCTGCGCTTTTTTAATAGCATTTAATCCAGCTTCTGTACTTAAATGAACGATATGAACTTTCTGACCAATTTTTTTTGCAACAGAAATCATGTCAAGAATTGCTTTTTCTTCTGCATCAGAGTTTCGAGCTAAACAGTAATATTCCCAACTATTTTGGTTTGCAGATTTGAATCTTTGTCTTTTCGACTCAATCATAAATTTATCTTCTGCATGCACAGCTTGAGGTTTGCCAGTTTTTTTAATTACTTCAGCAATACTTTTCATTTGAGATAAATTAAGATCTTTAAAAGTTTCCATTCCGGAAATCAAATAAGTTTTGTATCCGGCTACTCCTAATTCATTAAGTTCATTAATTTGTTTTTCAATATTATTCCCATTCTCTAAATCGTTTCTGCAGATACCGCCCCAAAAAGCAAAATCAATTAGACTTTTATTTTTTACAGTTTCTAGTTTAGTTTTAAAATTTTCTGCAGAAGTTACTGGTGGAAGTGAAGTACAAGGCATATCAATAATTGTTGTAACTCCACCAAAAGCAGCTGCAGTGGAGGCATGTTCAAAATCTTCTCTAAATTCAAATCCGGGAGTATCGAAATGCACATGTGGATCAATCGTTCCGGGAATTACAATATTATATTTTCCATCAATGATTTTTAAATCATTCTGAAATTTTTGTTGAGGAAAATGATTAATTATTTTTTCTTTATTCTCCTCATCTTTTAATTCTTGCCAGGAAAACTCTTTATCAATAACTCTTTCTATTTTTTCTATTTTATCTGTAAAATAAATATTAACCGGTGTGAAGTTGTTTTCACTTGTGTTAATGAAAATATTGGTTAATATTTTTGTTGCTTCATTCATATTTGATTTCATCTTTGTCATTCCCGAATACTCATATCGGGAATCTATCAAACAGATTATTAGATTCCGGCTAGAAACATGCCGAAATGACAGTTCGATTTAATTTACTCTAAATATTTACACCAGTTTTAGAATTAAATTCTTCAATTAATTTATCCCAAGTTGGAACAATACTAAATCTTTCATGCCAATAATTTTCATCATACCATTGAGCATTTAACTCTTCAACATTTTTACCTTGCTGTTCAACCCATGTAAAATATTTCAAATTGTGAATAGCTTTTTTGTTATAATAATTCAGTTCTTTTACATAATCTATACTTTGTTTTTTAATTGAACCATACCAATCTAAATTTGCTTGCTTCTCAGAGTATGCTCCTAAAGATTCTGTCAACTCAATCAATCTTGAATCATACATATCTTTTGAGTCTGTAAATATTGTAAAGATCACATCATTTTCATTGTACTCATTATATTTTGCTAATTTTATCGCACTCAACATATTACTGATTGAAGAAATTCCTAAATAACCTAATTTATCTACACTCTCTTTATTTGTTCCAAGTTGCGCTAAGAATTCTTTCCCATCCGGCTCATTAAATAAACGTAAAACTCTCATCGGATCTTCATCGTCAATTGCTACAACAAAATCTGTATTTTTAACATTGTGTACCCAAGGAATATGTTTGTCTCCAATTCCCTCAATTCTATGACCACCAAAACCATTCATCAATAATGTTGGACATTGTAATGCTTCAGAAGCTAAAACTTTTATTTGCGGATTTACTGTTCTGAGATAATCACCGGCTGCTATTGTACCAGCAGAGCCAGTTGCACTTACGTATGCACTTAATCTTTGGTTCTCAGTTTTAATTTGGTTAAATAATTTCTCAATTGTATAGCCAGTAATTTCATAATGCCAAATTGAATTACCAAACTGATCAAACTGATTAAATATCAAGTATTCATCACTCTGTGCTTCAAGCTCATGACATTTATCATAAATTTCTTTTACATTACTTTCGCAGCCCGGTGTTGCATAAACTTCATCAGTTCTTTCTCTTAGCCAATCAAATCTTTCTTTACTCATTTCTTCCGGTAAAATTGCAACCGAGTGAACAGAAAGTAAATTTGAATTAAAAACTCCACCTCTGCAATAATTTCCAGTAGAAGGCCAAACGGCTTTGTGATATTCCGGATTAAATCTTCCGGTAACCATATAAGGTGCTAAACAACCATAAGTAGCGCCAACTTTATGTGCTCCGGTTGGAAAATGCTTGCCGACCAATCCAATAATTCTAGCTTTCACTCCGGTAATTTCTTTTGGAATTTCCAGATAATTTATATTTCCAATTCTTCCAGTGTTTGGATCGTTGCACCAATTTATTCTGAATAAATTTAGCGGATGAAGCGCTTGAATATCTACATCTTCTAATTTGTCTTGAATTTCTATTGGAATTGTTAAAGGATGTTTGAGTTGATTAAAGGTTGGTAAAATTATTTTTTGTGATTTGCACCTTTCAATAGTTTTGGAAAGATAATCTTCATTTTCAATATTCCATTGCCACATAAAAAGACCTCAAAGTTTTTTAAAGCTAAAGAATAAATGTAACTTATTTAATTCTAAATTTCTAAATTATTCCTAAAATTATATTTCCATAATCTCATACCCAAACTGGTCCAAGTTATATTTTATAATTGTTTCTTTCATCAGATAATCTCTAATAACTAATACTAATTTGGTGTCAAATATTTCTAATTCAGTTAAAATTAATTTTAAAGAATTATGAAATCCTTTTTCTTGCAATTCCAATTTCCCAACTTCATCTATAATTAACCACTCCGGATTTTTTCTTAATCCTGCTATCAAAATTTTATTGCCCCAATCAAACGATGCTTGTAAAAATTTATATTTCCCAACTTCAATAATATTTTTATTAATTGAATTGACTTCAAATTCCTTAATAGTTCTAGATCCAATATGATACAGCACTCTTTTATCATTTACAATTGGAGAAAGAATTCCATCGACTGAAGTTTGAGTATTTACAAATTTAAATAGCCGTGTCGTTTTGCCGGATTGAATTGGACCCGTAACTATTCTAATTTGATTTTTCATTTCTATCATTGAAAAGTAAATAATGTATAAGCACTTTATCGAAAAAGAAAAACACTCTTTTTACTTTATTGTAATTCTGAGTTTCATTCCACGAGTATTTAATTATTGATCTTATATTTGGAAAAAGTTGTACAATATTTTCAATCTCTTCCGCTTGTTTTTGCTTTTTATTTGATAAGTACTTTTTAACAATTTTCAAAATTATTGGCGATAAAAAATAATACCATATTACAATTATTGATACTGATCTTAAAATCATAAAAAATACATTAACGGCTAATTCATTTTCAACTTCTTCAAATAAGAATGAAATAACTATAAGTATTACGAAAAATATAAATAAGTAAATGTTAGATTTCTTTTGCCAAAATTTTTTCTTCTTTCTCTTTTGCGTAACATTATTTAGGAAATCATTTATCTGAAAATTCAATTTATCAGATTTTTTATCACTCTGTTTTTTTAGTCTTGCAGGTAAATTTGATGCATATATTCCGGCAGATATGCCGCCAATAATATGCAGAAAAATATATAATGAAATTATAAAGTAGCTAATATCAAAATCCTTAATTGGAGAAATATTTGGTACAAATTGATTTAAAACAAACTTAAAAAATACATCAATCGATTCCCATAAAGTCATACCAAAAACCACGGTTAAAACAATTACTTTTTGAAATGCAGAAAATAGTAATGATAAAAATCCTAATATTACCGGAGATATTTTATTGAATCCATTAAAAAAAAGTATGTATCCGAGCAAGCTTTGAAGAAAGACAGCAAAATATGCATTGATTGGAGAATAGGGACTAACAACAAATTTTACTAAAATTACTTTTATAGTAGATTCAATAATTACTTTTTTTGAGTTTGAAAAATACGCAATAAGTGAAATAAATATAACTGCAGTTCCGCCAACAAATAATCCGGTAAAAGGAATTTTTAACGCGTGTAAAATTCCTCCTAAAGCGGCTTCACTAAAAGCCCAAAGTGCAGTAACTTTATCTATATTTAATTGATTTTGATTCAAAATATAATTTGCATAAAATGCATAAAGTAAGCTTTTAATATATAGTATTTCATGTAAATTTATAATAAAAAAGCCGATCAATTGACCGGCTTATAGAGAACATATGATTTAATGATTTAAGCAGTTTTGGGGAAAAGTTTATTTCTTAAACCTCTCCACCATGTAAAGCTTAAAATGTATGATAAGAAATAATTACCAATAATTATTAATACAAACATTTTAGCAATATCCCAGAGATCGCCATTCAAAGTGAACTCAGGAATATAACCAAACAAGAACGGACCAACATATAAGAATTTTGCAAATTTAAATGCTGAAAATGCTGTTCTCCACATTGATGCTTTAGCAATTGTAGCACCTGCAAATGCTGCAATACAAACTGGCGGTGAAATATTTGAATCTTGTGACAGCCAGTACACTATCATATGTGCTGCTATCTCATTTACACCGAGATGAGTTAAAGCAGGAACTGCGACCACTGCTGTAATTAAATATGCCGCTGTTACCGGAACACCCATACCTAAAACTAATGAAGCAAGTGCAATAAATAATATAGTCAAAGGAAGACTTCCGGCAGCTAATTCAATTACGATATCTGCAAATGTTAGAATTAAGCCGCTATATGTTAGCATTGCTATAATAATTCCAATAATTCCTACAGTCGCTCCAATTTTTAGACTTGCTTCAGTTCCGGCTCTTGCAGCTTGAACAAATTTACCAAAATCCATTCGGGTATCTTTTTTAAACCAACTAACCACAATACAACTAACAATGCCCATTACAGCAGCAAATCCAGCTGAAAATCCAACTAACATTAATGCTGTTATTATAAGCAGCGGGGCAATATAATACCATTCAGATTTAAATATCTCCCAACCGCTTTTTTCGCTCTTTTCCCCTTTTATATTAAATACTTTAGCCTCATAATGTACCATAACAAATACACTAAAGAAATACATTAATGCTGGAAAAATTGCAACAAGCATTATCCATGAATAAGAAACACCGGTTAATTCAGCCATAATAAAACCACCGGCTCCCATAATAGGAGGCATGAACATTCCTCCTATTGAAGCTGCAGGTTCAACAGCACCGGCAATATGTGGTCTAAAGCCAGCTTTTTTCATTAAAGGAATTGTAAATGCTCCTGTTGAAACTGTGTTTGCAATAGCACTGCCGGATATTGATCCAAACATTGCTGATGCGATTACCGCAACTTTTGCCGGACCGCCGGTTCTATGACCAACCGCTGCCAAAGGAAAATCTATAAAGAATTTTTGTGCACCTGATTGTTCTAAAAATGCACCAAATAAAACGAATAAAAGTACATATGTTGCTAGAACATTTGCCATTATTCCAAAAACACCATCTTCTTTAAAGAAAATTGTAGTACAAATTCCGGAAAAAGTATCACCAGGATGCATAATCAGATCGGGAGCATATTCACCATAAACTCCGTATAATAGCATTACAACACCAATAATAACAAAAACACTTCCGACAGCTCTTCTAGCAATTTCAATGCCTACTAATACACCGAAAATTGCCACAAGCTGGTCTAATTCTGTTTCTGCTCCTGCTCTATATGAGATTGCTTCAAAATTAACAATCCAATAAATGACAGTAGATGCAGCTATAAAAATTAAAAGATAATCAAAAACTCTAAATACAGGATGTTTTGATTTATAAACCAATAAAACCAGAACATATGTAATTAGAACATAAATTCCTCTATGATATTCGGTTGCGGCAGGAATCCAAACAGCAGATACAGCATAAAACAGAACCAAAAATACAGATGCCGCTGTAAAGACAATTTTTTCATATTTATTCAGTGAATCATACATACATGCTCCATGTCATGTAAAATTTATGGCTGTCCAATTTTCTTGAACAACCAAATCAATAATTATTTAACAATCCCTTTTTCTTTCCAAAATTTTTCTGCCCCTGGATGAAGAGGAGTAACAATGCCTTTTAAACCATCTTCAACTGTCATTGATTTTGCAGATTTATGTACTTCAACCATATATTTCAAACCTTCATCACTATAAACAGCTTTTAACAAATCATATACAACATCAGCGGGAACGTCTTTATTTGCAGCCCAAATTGCTGCATCTTGGAAAGAGTTTACTGGTGTATCTTGACCACTATATGTTTTTGCCGGAATAACAATTTTTTGGAAATATGGATATTTTTGGAAATATCCCGCTTCATCTAATTCATTAAAAATATTTAATAAATTTACATCTTCCTGCAATGCAACTTCTAAAACAGCAGCATTTGGATAACCAGCAAATACCCAGAAAGCATCTAATTGGCCATTTTTAAATGCATCAGCAGCACCTCTATAACCTAAAAATTCAGGTGTAATTTTATCCCAAAGTCCTAAATATCTTAACATAAGTTCTGCATTTGCCGCTGCTCCGGAACCTGCATTTCCAACTCCAACTCTTTTACCTTCTAGTTGTTTTAACGTTTTTATTCCGGATTTAGCTTTTACAATCATTTGACCGGGAGCTCCATAGAAATAAGCAACTGCCATTACATCTGAATATTTTTTCGTATCATCTTTTAAAAGACCATTGTGAGCATCAAAAGTATTACCTGAGTAAACAACACCAAAACTTGATTTACCAGAATTTACTGTTCTTATATTTTCTATTGAACCGCCAGATGCACTTGCGAGAACTTTAACTTTATTCTTTTTTGCGATTGTGGAAATTGCACTTGCATAATACTGGAATGTACCTCCTGAAGGTCCACCGGAGAATTTATAAACTTGTGCAAACATATTTGCGGGAACAACTAATGCAATTGAAACCAACAATGAAAGAATTAATGATGTTTTTTTCATACCACACTCCTATTTAAGATTCACGATTTATTACTTTTCTTACTACTAAAACTGAACAAGTTGCATGTCTAACTACCTTTTCCGTAACACTTCCATAAAGTACACCTTGTAAACCACTTATTCCTCTAGTTGAAATGACTATTAGATCTGCACCACTTTCCTTTTCTTCTTTAAGAATTTCTGTATAAGGTTTACCATCTCTTATAATAATTGAACATTGGTCTTTAATATCAACTGCATATTCATCAACAATTTTTTGTATCTGTTCTTCAGAATGTTCTCTTATTTTTTTCTTTAAGTCATCCATTTTATCTTCATCTAAAAAGAACATTGGTTTTCTATATAAGTCATCTGTAATAACATGAAGAAAAATCAGCTTACTTCCATATTGCTTGGCTAAACCAACGGCTTGTTTTACGGCTAACATTGAACAATGTCCACCGCATTCTGAAAAATCAGTTGGGACTAAAATTCTTTCTGGTGAAAACATAATTTTCCTTTAATAATATTTTTAATTTTGATTATTAAAAATTTTCGACAAGTTTTAGGTTTTACGAATTGCAAATGTGGTGCCAAACTGAAGTGCTGAATTTTATTCGATTAGAATATAAAATGACAGAAATTGAAATAAGAAAAATGCATTGTAAGATTTTTAAAGGTGAAAAATCACCAGCCGTGGTGAAATATCACCAATATTTTTTAGAATTTATTCGGATTGAAAAGTAATATTAAACTTACTAATTTTATATCGTAATGTTTCCCTTGGGATTTTTAATAATCTTGCTGTTTCGCTAACATTTCCATTACATTTGTTTAATGCCTTTTTAATAATCACCGATTCCACTTGAGAAATTAATTCCTCATAAGCATATTGGTTAAAATCAATTTCTTCTTCAAAAATACTTAGAGAAGAATCAATTTTATTATCAGCAAAATCCAGAGCTAAATTCTCTTTTGCTATAATAGGATTTTTCTGCAGAATACAAGTTCTTTCAATAACATTTCTCAATTCTCTTACATTACCCGGCCAATTATATGATAAAAGAGAGCTCTTTGCTTCCTTCGAAATTCCATCTATTTTTTTTGAGAATTTATGTTTAAACCAATTGAGGAAAAATTCTGATAATAAAACAATATCATCGCCTCTTTCTCGTAATGCCGGAACTTTTACTCTTAACACATTTAATCTGTAATACAAATCATTTCTAAATTCTTTAAGATCAATTGCTTTTAAAAGATCTTTATTTGTGGCAGCAATAATTCTTACATCAATTAAAATATCTTTGTTGCTTCCCAATCTTCTTATTTTGTTGTTCTCAATAACTCTTAATAATTTTGCCTGAAGTGCTAAGCTCATTTCACCAATTTCATCTAAAAACAACGTACCGCCGCTTGCCGCTTCCAGCAATCCCATTTTCTTTTCTTTGGCATCGGTAAACGCACCTTTCTCATGCCCAAAGAGTTCACTTTCCAATAAATTATCCGGTATTGATGCACAGTTAATCTCAATAAAAGGTTTATCATTTCTCGGACTTAATTTATGTATAGCAGAAGCAATAAGTTCTTTTCCACTTCCGCTTTCACCCGTTATTAAAACTGTCTCAGAATCATATTTTGCATATTCCGTAATTAAGTTTTTTACGTCATTTATTGGCTCACTTTCTCCAATTATTGCCTCAATTCCTAATGGGATTTTTTTCTGTACTTCTAATTTTTTTACTTTGTCTTTTAACTGCTGAGTTTCTAAAGCAAGTTTTGTTATTAATTTGATTGCATCAGCTTTAAAAGGCTTTTTGATATATTCATAAGCTCCTAATTTTAATGCACTTACGGCTGATTCAATTGAAGCAAATCCTGTAATAATGATTACTAACAATTCAGGCTGATCAATTTTTATTCTCTTTAGAATATCTAATCCATTACTGTCTGGAAGGTTAATATCTAAAAATGCTAAATCGTAATCATTTTCAATTATTGCTTGAAGTCCGGATTCACCATTTTCACGTAAATCCACAGTATATCCTTCACTATCAAATATATTTTTTAAATTCATTCTGATGAATTCTTCATCGTCAATAACTAATATTCTTTTATTCATAAATTAAATTTCTAATTATTATAAGGAATTTTAATTCTAAATTTTGCTCCGCCATTTTTTCTGTTGGATGCTTCAATTGTTCCACCATGCTCAGATATTATACTATGTGTTATTGCTAAACCTAAACCCGTTCCACCTTCTCTATTTGTATAGAATGGATCGAAAATATTTGGAATTTCGTTTTCTTCAAATCCTATTCCGGTATCTTCAATTATAATTTCTACAAATCTATTTTTTTTCTGTTTAAGATAATTTGTTTTTATTATTAATTCACCACCGTTTGGTAAAAAATGAATTGAATTTAAAATCAGATTCAATAGAGCTTGTTTTATCTTTTCAGGATCTACAAAAATTGGTTCTAATTCTTCATTTATTTTAGTAACAATTTTAATATTGTGTTTTTCAAATTGTTTATCAGAAAGAATTAATAAACTTTTAATTAGTTCATTTATATCACTTTTAATTTGAATTCCTTTTGAAGGAACCGCGTAATCTAAAATTTCCCTTATTAATTTATCTAATCTTTCAATTTCTGATAAAGCAGTTGATATCATTGGTAAATATGATTTTTGATCTGATCCTAAATTATCATGTAAATCATCAAGAAATAATGATAGACCTGTTAACGGATTTCTGATCTCGTGAGCAATTCCAGCGGCAAATCTGCCAATAGAAGCTAAACGATCTATATTTCTAATTTTTTCATCTAAATATTTTCTTTCAGTAACATCCTCTACAATTATTATAGAATTTGTATGAATTCCATTATTGTAAACTCTTGATGCATTTATGTTAAGATATTTAATTTCATTTTCAAAAATTATTTTTACATTGTAACCTTTATAAATTCCCGTTTCTATTAGGCTATTCCTCATTTCTATCATAAGGTGTTCAATATTTTTTAATAAAATCCAAATATTTTGACCAACAACAGAATTATCGTTAAAATTTAGAATGTCGATTGCAGCTTTATTAATTGATGTAATTATACCATTTCCATCTGTAGAAACTACTCCATTAATCATATTTGAAATTATATCTTCAACAAAGTTTCTTTGCGAAATAATTTCTTTATACAACATTGTATTTTCTATTACACGAGACGCCTGGTTTGCAAGTATTTGAAGTGAGTTAATATCAGTTTCGGTTATTACTTCATTAGATCTAATTTTATCTGCACCAAGTATACCAATAATTTTTTCTTTAACTCTAAGCGGAACAAAAACAAAAGAGTTACTTTTAGCAATTTTCCTAATTTTTTTATCGGTAATGGTAGCATTTGGATAATTTTCAAAATCTTCAACAAAAATTATTTTTCCGGTATTTACAACTTCTGTTTCAATGCAATTTAAATGATTAATATTATATTTTGATGTTTCTGCAGGCAGTTTTTCTTCATCAGTAAATCCGTGCATCTCTTTACATTCAAGAAATTCACCTTTTTCATCTAATAAATATAAAATAGCTCTATCAAAATTTACGGTTTCAACACAGGTTCTTAAAATGTATTTGAGTATTGAATTTAAGTCTAATGTTGATCCTAAAAGATTACCAATACTTTGAATACTTTTTAGAATTTTTAATTGATATTCTAAATTTAGGGCGTGTTCTTCAATGTGCTTTTGAGATTGTTTAAGTTCCCTATATGAATATAATAATTGATCTCTCCCTTTTTTTATGTCAATTGTCATTTTATTAAATGAATCTGTCAAAATTCCCAATTCATCATTTCTGTTCATTGTAATAAATTGATCAAGTTCACCTTCAGCAAGATTTTTAGAGAATGACGTAAGTTTAATTATTGGATCAGTAAAATGTTTTGATACAAACCAGGCGACAATAACCGTAATAACAAATGTTGCAAGAATAAACAAAAACGAGTTACGCAAAATGAAATCAAGTGCAGCAGCAATATCGTTTTTAATTTTATAAGAAGGAATTTGGAATTTTGTAATCTCTGCTCCAATTGTAACACCTCCAAAAACACCAGTTTCTTTATAAATTCCTTTATCATAATGAATAGGAGCAAATGCCATTATTTTTTTAATTCCGCCAACATTTGTTGTTAAAACCGAGCCATTCTCTTTGTTTAGAATTCTCTGAGCTACAACAGGATAGTTTTCGTGAATAAATCCGGCATGCTTAAGATTAAAAGGAATTCTCCCTTCTACAATCATTTCTTTGGTCGATTCATTTGAATATGGCGGAATAAGGTTACCTAAAGAATCAACTCCTTTTATATCCCAATATTTTGGATGTGTTATTATCCATCCTTCATCATCAAAAATAAATGCATAATCTCCCGAGTTGTAAGATGGAAAAACTGTAACCTCTTCACTGTTTGGAAGAATATGCTGGGTGAATTCCATAATATGTATATGATCAATTCCTAAAACTAGAATGCCAGTTTTTTTATTATTAACAAAAATTGGAGTGGTCAAACGAAATACTCCATCATAATTTTTTCCGCTAATAGCATTTTCAAGCTCGGTTTCTTCACCCATTTGTTCTTTAATTGATATGTGAAATCCATTTAAATGTGATAAATAAATTTCTCCTTTTTGAAGGCCTAATGAATTTTTAAAGTAGGTCTCTGATTTATATTTTGTGTTTTGCGGATCACTTACATTTTTTAATTCTGACTTATCAACTTTTTTTGAGTTAATAATTTTAAGGATTTCATTCCCGGCCAAATCAATTATGCTTATCTCTTTATAAATTGGCAAAAAGTATTTCTTTGAGAGAATTTCATTTTTTTCTTTAAATCTGGACCAAACTTCACTCTGAATTGTTTTTTGGAATGATATTAATTTATTTGCAGTTAAATCTGATTTACTAAGCGTTATAATATCATTTTCTCTTAACCTTAAAAATTTTTCAACACGTCTCGCAACATTTGATGCCTGAACTTCTAAGGTTTGTTGAGTTTTAAGGTCTACCATCAAAAATGCATCATCTACAATTTTTTCACCAATTGATTGAATTGAAAGAAAGGAAAGTACACCGAAAAAGATTAATGGTAAAAGCGCAATAAGTAAAAATGAAATTAAAAATTTGCTAAAAATTCCAAAATATTTTTTTTCAGATGGAGGCATCTAATCAAATTTTTATAGTTAAGAACTGAATAACAAAATTGAGCTAATAATTTAGAAAAACTTTAATCAATAAAAAAAGATTTAATTTGCATCTCCACTTGAGTAAAAAGAAAAAATACTTTATATCGTAAAAGAACTTTTAATTACAGATATTTTGGTTTATATTAGATACACCACTATGATAATTTTTAATTCATTATAAATAGATTTTAAATAAAGTTCACTATTTAATAATAAAATGAATTCTCAAGACTTTATTTTTACTTAACTAATAATGGAGTAACTATGGCAAAAATTGTTATAGTTGGTGCTGGTTTTGCTGGCCATACTGCAGCTCTCTACCTTGGTGATGCTTTAGGAAAGGATCACGATATAACTGTTGTAAATAGGCAAGAATATTTTGCTTATATTCCATCCTGGGTATGGGTCGGCATTGGTCATATGAAACCGGAAAAAACAATCTTCCCCCTTGAACCTGTCTATTCTAAATTCAATATTAATTTTATTCATGGAAAAGTGACTGAAATTCATGCTGATGATCAATTTGTAATGGCTGAAGAAGATGGAACTAACAATGAAAAAAAACTTGAATATGACTATTTAGTTATAGCAACCGGTCCAAAATTAAATTTTGATGGAACAAAAGGATTGGGACCAAAGGGTCATACCTATTCAATATGTACTCTTGATCATGCAGTTGCTTCAAGAGATAAATATCTTGAAACTGTTGCAAAAATGAAGAAAGGTGAAAAACAAAAAATTGTTATTGGTACAGGTCATCCTGGAGCAACATGTCAAGGAGCTGCCCTGGAGTATATTACAAATATTCACAAAGATTTGATAAAACAAGGTGTCCGTGATAAAGCTGAAATGATTTACTTTTCTAATGAAAGAGCTTTAGGAGATTTTGGAGTTCGTGGAATTCATGTAAAGCATAAAAATGAAATTGTAACCAGTGAAGAATTCATTGGAGCAGTTTTTAAAGAAAATAATTTTGATGTTCAAGTACAGCGCGGAGCCAAAGAAGTTAATGAAAAGCAAATCCATTGGGAAGATTTTGATGGAAATTACGGAGAAACGGATTATGATTTTGCCATGTTGGTTCCGCAATTTTTAGGTCAGCCTTTTAAATATGTTGGAAAAAATGGTGAAGATATAACAAGCAAAATTGCAAATCCAGCAGGGTTTATTTTAGTAGATGGAATTTACGGCTTACCTTGGGATACTTTAGCTGATAACCCAGATGCATGGCCTGCTGTTTATCAAAATAGAAATTACAAAAATATTTTTGCCGGTGGAATTGCATTTGCACCTCCTGGACCAATTTCCAAACCTCATACTACTCCTAATGGTACAGCTATTACTGCGGCACCGCCAAGAACCGGAATGGTATCCGGAATAATTGGAAGAATAATAGCTAAAAATATTATCGATTTAGTAAAAAGAGGTCAAATGACTCACCATGAAAGAATGAGTGATATGGCAGCGGCATGTATTGCTTCTATGGGTGATTCTTTATGGGATGGATCTGCAGCAACAATAATGATGTACCCAGTTGTTCCGGATTCAAGAAAATTCCCAAATGATTACGGACGAGACATGTTTGTAACTCATATGGAAATGGGATTAGCTGGTGCATGGATGAAAAGAATGATTCATACCACATTTATGCACAAACTTAGAGCAAGAGTTGGTTGGAAAGTAATACCTGAATAAAGGAGTTTAAAATGGAAATTACATCAAAAGATAAAAAAATGATGAACAATAAAATTATTCAGTTTTTTAGATTTATTGTTCTGAATCTTAAAATATTAAAAGCAGTCGATAGAAGTAAAAGATCATAAAAGTAATTATGCGGTTTCTTGTTTACAGAGGAACCGCATTTTATATTTGCCCATCTAAAGTCCACAATTTTCAATATATTTCGAATGCAAATCAAGGAAAGGTTAATTTTAATTAATGAATAAACTTACACCAATTTTTATAATTCTTGCAGCAATGCTTTGGGGAATTGATGGAATAATTTTAAGACCTGAATTATATACTTTACCTGTTGGACTTGTTGTTTTTGTTGAAAGTTCAATTGTTGCTATTTACCTCTCCCCAATTTTGATTAAAAACATATCCGTTGTAAAAAAACTGGAAATGAAAGACTGGCTTGCTTTTGCCGGAGTTTCTTTATTTGGCGGAGCCATTGGCGGAATGTGTATTACCAAAGCCTTATTTTATGTTGATTTTATTAACCTTTCTATTGTGATTTTGATTCAGAAATTACAGCCCTTATTTGCATTAAGTTTAGCAGCAATTATATTAAAGGAAAGATTGCCGGGAAGATTTTTCTATTGGGCGGGTTTAGCTATAATCGGAGCATACTTAATGACGTTTGGATTTAAATTACCAATAATAAGCTCTGATAATAAAAATCTTCTTGCATCAATGTATGCATTATTTGCGGCATTCAGTTTTGGTTTTTCAACTGTTTTAAGTAAACGCGCATTAAAAAATGTTAGTTTCGAATTAGGTACTTATTTAAGATTTGGAATTGCCAGCATCATAATGTTAATTGTAATTATTAGCCTTTCCGAATTTTCTCAATTTCCGAATATTACAGATAAACAGTGGTTATACTTTGTTATTATTGCTTTTACGACTGGTGGACCGGCAATATTTATTTATTATTACGGTTTAAAAAATATTACAGCTTCAACTGCTACAATTTTAGAATTAGCATTTCCGTTAACAGCCGTTGTTTTAGAATATTTAATTCATGATAATATTTTAGGAATAGTCCAATGGATTGGTGTTGCAATATTAATATACAGTATTGCAAATGTTGTAAAACTAAGTAATGCTAGGCGCGCCGCTTTAGCAGCAAATCAAAAATAGATATACCGACCATTATATAAAATGATGAATACATTAATATTGCTGAAATAATTGTAAGATAAATAAATTCAGCTCCAAAATATCTTACCGCCCACATTGAACCAAATGAAACAACAATGGAGATTAATGGTTCAATTAATAAAAACATTTTCCAAAAACCTTTTATTAAAGAATTAAAATAAAATATTCCGCCAGCAAAGAAGAAAATAAATGAAAAACCTATTATGTGATTATGAGTTGTCATTAGTAATTCACCTGTACTTTTAGACTTTGATTCATTAATTCCAAAATCTTCTTCAACATTTTCACTATTTTCAATTAGCCTATTTGCGGTTTTTTCTTTATCAAAAGATGTTGAGTGAAACAGAAATACTATTCCAAGTGATACTCCAATAGTTAAAACAATCAAAAATATAGAAAGGAATTTTTTAAGTCCGTCATTCAATTGAAACAAGTAAATCTCTTTCATCTTCACCTAAATTATTGATTAAATAAAGTAATCTTTTTACACCTTTTATCATAGCTTTTACAGAAATAGTCGCTCCGCTGATACCGTCAATTGATTTACCTAATTCAATTTCTGATGAAATTGTTTTTTGATTAAATTGATTGAGCCAGTCATTGTTTTCAATAGCACCGCCATATTGTTCTCTGTATTTTACAACATTCACACTTTTAACAGATAGAACATCGTTAAAAATTACCAAGTACGTTATTGGTTTAACTTTACCCAAAACGTTATCAAGTATTGCATAACCAATAATTTTATTGTTTTCCTTTATCTCATAATAATAAACAAAATTACTAAAGAACCTTTGCTGAGCAAAAATTTCGGATTTATTTTTTAAAGAATTATCCAAATTTAATTTATAGGTAATAATTTCAATCGAATTAGAATAATTCTGTATAATTATTTCCTTCGCTTTTTCAGTAAGTTCACCAGCCAACAATAATTTTGATATAGATAAAATTAGAAATATAATTTTAGCAAATTTATTTAATGTCATAATATATTTTTTAAGATTTTTTTGTGATAAAGTTGTCCCTAAATTATATGTTAAAATTCAGAGACAACTTTAAATAAATTTAATTGCAATCACTAAAACATATAACCTACACCCAGGTTAAAATATTTAGTTTTTTCTTTTGTTAATTCAACGTCAATTTCATTATAGTCAACTTTAAATACGACTTCAGAAATTGGTAAAATGTTTAATCCTATCATCCATTGTTTTTTGTTAAATGCTTTCTCAGAATCACCGCCAGCTTGTGTTGAAGAAGCAGTATTATAATTTGAATATCTAGCAAAAGGAATTATTTTAGTTGAAACTCCTGCTAATTCACTAAAATCATAACCTAGATCAAAATAATAACCTGCGGAAGATTCTAATTCTCCTTCTCCATAAGAAATATTTCCGTATTCACCAACAAAGTAAATATTATTTCTAATATATTTCAAATGACCTTCATACAAAGAAACCGGAATATTAATATCCTCACCAGTTGAATTATTATAAGAATATGAAACTCCGACTCTAAGTCCATTTATACCAAGATAATCAATTCTTGCATTATAAAGCAAGTCATCTGCTTGGGACTTATAACCTTTTTGTCTGGCATCTCTAATTCCATTATTACTGCTTATTTTATCTGCATTTAATCCTTCCATAACAGAAATCTTATAATCCAAATCTGCATAATTTCCATAAACTGAAAGTCCATTTCCAAACCAAGTTGTAGGAATTATTGATTTATGATATTCTGGTCTTTCTACACCAAAAAACAAAGGCGGCTCATGAAATTCATTTATCAATCCTACAGAAGGTAAAATTACACCTGCTTGAAATCCAAGCCAATTTTCATAGTGATAATCCACAAATGCTTGTTCAAGTTCAAGTTCGCCTTGACCTTCACCAACAAAATTATGCTCTAATTCAACTTCAGCTTTAAAAGACCATTCTTCATTCCACTGGTGACCATAGAAAATTACAAATCGATGAAAATCCAATACATTTGTCGTTTCATTACCTGTACTAGTCTTATTATAATGGAGTTCTCCATAACCTCCAATAGTATTTGATGAACCAAAAAAATCTATTTGTGCAAATGTTAAATTTGATATAAAAATTAGGAGGAATATATATATAAATAATCTGTTCATGACTACCCTATAATTTATGATTGTAAAATGATAATATTTATTAAGATTAAATCTAAATAAATCTTAAGATAAAAACAAACATTAAGGTATTTTTTTTGATTTTACACATAAAAGAGTTCAATTTTTACAACTCATGTTGGATTCATCTCTTGATACTAAATAATTCATTTAATAACTTTATTTTTACAATTTTTTGAAAACTGGAGACCATCTATGGCAGAATATGAAAAACATTTGTACATGATAGTATTTCCGATTAATGCATTAGTTGCTTCGCAATTAGAACCGGAAAAATTTGGCGAACATTATACTATGGGAAGCGCTAAACACTTTAGCGGAAAAGTTATTTTTGCCGAGCTGGATATAAATTTTAGAAGCGATTATTTTGAAATTGAAAAATATTTAGGTCTTACTGTTCCCCATTCTGATGGCTCACCTAAAAAAACTAAATTTATAAGTTCTTATAATGTCTTAGAACATGTTGAACTTTCAGCTATAAAAAAATTGTTCTTGTGCACTCGTAATGGTAAAGTACTTCCTATTGAACCTGCTGAATATACTGCATACAATAAACCTGGAATGATTAGAATTTACCAGGAAATTGCACCATTAGAAACTTTGGTTGCAACTACAAAAGATCAAAGGGATTTTGGCAAGTTTATTACTACTGAAACAAAATCAAAAGGTGCTCCAAAAATTATATTTACACAAATTGATTTTAATATTGATAATTTCTTTGAGAATAATAGAAATAGAGAAATTTTTAATATTGATCTTCCGGGTGTAAATCCATACAGATTTTTTGATTGTATTACTGAATTAAAAGAAAAACCTGAAAAAACTACAAAGACAATTAGTCTTGGAAGTTTATTAAAAGATATTTCTTATAAATTTTTACGTCATGGATTTTGGTTTGCTTCTGGTGATGAATTAAAATTCTTCCCTATGCCTTCTGAAACTGATCTTGAAAATAAATATTATTATTGGTGGAAGTTTGTTAGATAAGTAATTTAAGGCGAATCTTTTGATTCGCCTTTTTTATTTGAGTAAAATCATTTTCTTTGTTTGAATAAAACTTCCATAACTTAATTTGTAAAAATAAACACCGCTTGAAATATTGGTCGCATTAAATATAACTTCGTAATTACCTGGTTTTTGTTTTTCATTTACTAATGTTTTTACTTCCCTTCCTAAAATATCATAAACAATTAATTTAACATTAAAATTGTCATTGCCAGATAATTTATTACCCCATTTACTCTCTTCAGATTGCTTCAATCCGTTCGCAATTACTGAATTGTGTATTGAATATTTAATGGCAGTAGCGGGATTAAACGGATTTGGATAATTTTGAGAAAGTTCAAGTTTTACTGGAGCTGGTAATTCTTCATTCACTTCCGTTATATTTTGTGCATCAAACCAAGCTAAAGTTTGAGTTTGAATTGAAGATTCGCTAAAGCCGTACCAAAAATTTTGAGGTGAAGAAGTTATTGACAACGGGTCAAAACTTAAGAAAACAACTTTGTTTCCGTTTTCTGTAATATTATGAATTGCACATGCCAGAGTATCAATAATAAGAGTGCTAAATATTCCTCTTGTTTCAACGTACATATCAACATTTTCAGAATTTACCGGTTCAAATGCATCAATCCAATTGTTAATATTTCCAAGAATATTTACCGGATCATAAATTAAAGTATCATTTGGAGTATTGGCTAAAAAATCTTCAGTAATCACCGCTCCAAACATTGAACTATCTACCGGAAATAATTTAGAAGATTGTTTGTGACCGCTTAGTCCGGTATAGCTTACATCCGAATAGAAATCTTTTATTCCTAAAATATCATATTCAAAATTACCTTTTTGAAAAGGTTGTCCAAAACCTTCTTCCAATAACCATTCTTGACCTGCAAGAAAATAATTTCTGTTACTATCTGCATCTAACCAATTTCTTATTAATTCTTTATGATAATATTCCGGGCCATCAGTTACAATTTCAAAAACATTTCCATAATTATTAAGTAATTCTTCAGTTAATTGACCATAAGCCCAAACATCATGCGGAAAATCATATACTGTTGAATCAATAAAATCTCCAACACCAAAATAGTATGATGAAGGATAACCATTTACCGGTTGTCCATCAAATACAACTAAATTTGAAGTTTGCGGACAATAGATATAATGATCATAAACTTTTGATTTTGTAACATTTCCTTGAACGTCTGTTGCTTCAATCCAATATTGAATATAATCGCATTCACCAAAATTAGATATAATTCCTTCATAAAGACTATCAGCAGAAGTAGTCATTATTTCAGAATAACTTGCTTGTTCATTTACTATATACTTTAATAAAACTTCACTAACTCCATGAGGACCACCTGTAGCATTTGTATCAATAACAGTTGCTTGAACAGTTCTAGGTTTAATTGAAACTGTGGTTGGCAATTCAGTGATATTTGTTATTTCAGGTCCGCTGTCACCAATCAAATCAACAATAACTGCAAAATCCCAAGTGTATTCTCTAACCCACCATCCAGCATCTTGATCTGGATCAAATCTGCCATTTTTATAGAATTTCCATCCGGGATTTATTGAATTAGCACTTGCATAAAATCCTATTCTTTCTTCATCTAAATTTATTCCATCATGAGATATAGCAACGGCAAATACTTCACCTTTTTTAATTTCTGGTTCGGTTCCGGATCTGTTCATTTCAATCCATTGAAAATCATATTCGGTATCTTGATTTTCTGCTAAAACTGAAACTCCAGAGCCTTCAACATTCCATAAATCAAAATTTTCAAATGTTAATGGTGCAGAATAATTTCCGTTACTTTTATCAATCCAATTATCACCGGAACTATTTGGAAATGGATCTGCTATACCTAAAGTATCATTACTTGGAAAATATCCCATATATTTTGGTGAAGATATATTTGTCAATTCTTCAAAAGAATAATTTAATTTTATAAGTCGAAGTGATACTGTTGAATATGATGAACCGGCATCATCAATTGTAGAAAAGCCAGCAGCTTTAATTATTAAGTCAGCAGGAGCAACAAAATACTGAAGCATTACATCTTGACTAAAAAAACCAAAATTTGTAGTGTAATTTCCATCATCAAGATAATTTAGAGAATCTAGAATTCCTTGTGTTTCAAAATTTTGATCAGGTTTTTTATTCTGCAAAAATCCATTTGAATACTTACCTAAGTTTTTCTTATCAATTTTAACTATTTCACCATTAGGTTTGACTATATGCGTTTGCCCAAATGATATTTGTAGGAAAAGTAAATTTATCAGAAATAGAAATTTTTTCATTATAACCTTATTTAATTAAAATCATTTTTTTTGTCTGCGAAAAATAACCATAATTTAGCTTATAAAAATAAATTCCGCTAGGCAAATTAACAGCATCAAATTCGATTTCATAAATTCCCGGTTTTTGTTTTTGGTTAACTAATACTGCAACTTCTCTTCCAAGAATGTCGTAAACAATTAATCGTACAGACGGGATATATCCCGTCTCTACATTAGATTGCCGCGTTGCTTCACTCCTCGCAATGACTTGTGGAATCTGATATTTTATTGTTGTACTTGGATTAAACGGATTTGGATAATTTTGAAATAATTGAATCCTTGAAGGAATTATTTCACTTTTTTCATCATTTATATCTGTAAGAATTCCAAACCATTTTAATGTTTGAACCTGCAGAGAAGTTTCACTAAATCCATACCAATAATATTCTGGTGAAGAATTAATTGAAATGGGATCATATGCTAAAAATGCAATTTTATTTCCATTTGTTGTAACATTATGAACAGCACAAGGTTTAATTTGAACAGAAGGCTGACCTTTAATTCCTCGTGTTTCTACTAAAAGATCAATATTGTTTGAATCAACGACTTCAAATGCGTCAAGCCAGTTATTAATCCAACTATTTTCATAAACCGGATCATATCTCAGAGAATCTGTAGGTCCATTCTCAATAAATAAATTATAAAGAGCACCACCTAATAAAGAATTTTCAACCGGTATTAATTTTGATGGAAGTGATTGCCCATTTGTTCCATCATAACTAACATCATTATAACTTTTTGTAATACCTAGAATATCATATTCAAACGAACCAGGTAAAAAAGATGTATCCGTAAAACCTATTTCTGCTCCAAGCCATTCATCTCCGGCTAAAAAATAATTTCTGTTATTATCCTCTTCCAGCCATTTTCTGATAATATTTCTATGATAATAATTTGGTCCGTTAGATGTTATTTCAAAAATATTTTGATAATTATTAACTAAAGTCGAATCAAATTCATCAAATGCCCAGACATCATGGGGAAAATCAATTGGTATATTATCAATAAAATCATCTTGACCAAAATAATAAGATGACGGATAACCGGATTCCGGTAAACCATTAAAAATTAAAAGTGTGTTAACATTTTCAGTTGGTTTAAATATTCTATATGAATAAAGTGAACTTTGCCATTTATGTCCTTCCCAATCAACAGCTTCGCAAAAATAAGTTACATTAGTATTAGGATTTTGACCTGGAATTTCTCCAGAATATCTATTAATGCTAATACTATCCATTGGAACTTTGGTAAAATCCTGCTCATCAACTGAATAATAAAGATTTATTTCAGTAAAAACTTTTACATCCGGATTTGGATTATCTCCCCATATTTCAGCTTCAACAATTCTTGGCTCAGATGATAAAGTAGTATTCAAATCAGTTACGAAATTAAACCTATAATGTGGACCACTTACCAAATCAACAGCCAATGCAAAATCAAAAGTAATTTGTCTAATCCACCAGCCAATATCTGTTGAGTCATTTCTACCTTTTGCATAAAACTTTAATCCAGGTATTCCTGCATCAGCACTTGCATAAAATCCAATTCTATCATTATTAAAAGTAGTACCGCTATGTTTTACTACTACACCTATAATTTCTCCAGCGCTTACTTCTGGCTCAAATCCAAGAATATTCGTCTCAATAAATTGATAATTACCTGCAGAAGCTTGCTTAACAGGTCTTAAAGTAAGTCTTTCCCATGGATCACTCCATAAATCATATTCAAACGTATTTAAACTCGGATCTGAATTATTTGTCCACGGAGGCAGTGGATATAATCCTTCTGTTTTATCTATCCAATTTTCTTTTGATATTTCACCAAAATAATCAACATTGTATATGTTATCCTCTGTGGGATAAAAACCTAAATAAATATCATTATAAACATTTACTAATGAATCATAACTCCAATTTAATTTTATTAAACGAACAGAAATATCTGAACCATTTATTGCACCGCTATCATCTGCACTAGAAATTCCAACACCTTTTATAATCATATCTGCAGGTGCCATAAAGTACTGAATTAACACATCCTGACTGTTAAAACCAAAATTTGAATTCATATTTCCATAAATTGAATAACGTAATGTATCCGGCGTACCAGTAATTGTATTTGTCTTATTTATTTCTGAAAGAAATAAATTATCATTTAAAGGAAATGATTTCTTAGCTGAATAATTGAGCTGAATATTTTTATTCTTTAGGTCAATAAGTTCACCACTTGATTTAAGAATATGACTGGACTGTGCAGGTAGACTTGAAAATATAAAAATTGTGACAAGAATTATTTTCTTCCACATATTTAACCTTAAATAAAGTGAATATAAGAATTAAATAAATTATTAAAATAGTAATATATAATAATTTAAATGAGATGCAAGAGTCTAAAATTTAGGTATTGTGGTTAATAAATTAAGAATATTATCATAAGAATTAGAGATCAAAAAATTCCTCCAAAAGATTGCAATTTCATTAATAGAAACTTCTGAAAAATTAAGAAATTATAGAATTTGCCATTTCGATTCCGTTAATTGACGAATGAGAAATCTCAGTAAATTCAAATAATGAGATTCTTACGTCGCTTAGCTCCTCAGAATGACAAGTGATTTTAATTATTCAACTGTTTCTAATTACAAATTGAATGACATTATTTAATAACTTAAAGTTCTTTTTCCCAAGCAGAAAAACCGCCGGTAAGATTAATTACATTTTTTATACCACTGTTCATTAATGCTGAAGCTGCAATACTTGATCTATTGCCAGAATGACAATACACAACCTTTGTTTTTTCTTCTGAAATATTTTCCAGTTTATCAGTTATATAACCGGCAAATATATTTTTCGAATTCGGAATTTTATTTTCACTATAATCAATGTAGCTTCTAACATCAATTATTTCAATATTATCACCATTTTTAGAAACCATTTCTTTCAATTCATTAACTGTAATCTGGTTTACTGTATCAAGTTCATGGCATTGATCTGCCCATTTATCAAGATCAGATACGTAGCCGTAAAAATTCTGCATTCCAATTCTTACCAAGGCTTTTGTTAATTCTTCAACTCTATCTGCATAAGCAATAAGCACAAACGGCTCATCATATTTAAGCATCCAGCCGGCCCAAGTTGAAAACTCAGAATTATCTTGAATGTTTAATGAACCTTTTACATGACCGCCAGCAAAAGATAATTTATCTCTGGAATCGACAATTGTTACACCTTTTTGAAGTGCTTCTCTAAATTGGTTTAAGGTCAATTTAGCTGGCTGCGGAATTCCGCCTAAAACCGTTGGACCGAACTTATTTAACTTTTTCATCATTGCAAAATATTTTGGCGGTTCAGGCTGACCTTCAAGTAATTTTTCAACAAACTCTTCTTCATTTTCCAGCTTCATGGCCCAATTCACCAGTTTTTCATATCCAACTGTGGAACTTGGTACAGCTCCTAATGATTTTCCACAAGCTGATCCGGCTCCATGTCCAGGCCAAACTTGAACATGATCGGGCAGTTCTTTAAAAAGTTTTAATGAATTGAACATTTGTCGGGCACCAATTTCTTGAGTGCCTGTAATTCCAGCTGCTTTCTCCAAAAGATCAGGTCTGCCAATATCACCGACAAAAACAAAATCACCGGTAAAAATCATTATTGGTTTATCAGAAGCGGCAGTGTCCGTAACTAAAAAACTTATGTGTTCAGGTGTGTGTCCTGGAGTATGTAGAACTTCAATTTTAATGTTTCCAACTTTTATTGCATCACCGTTTTTTAAACCAATATGATCAAATTGATATTGCCAATCTTTGCCGCCTTCATCAGAAAGGTACATTTTAGCATCTGTTACCGCAGATAATTCACGTGCACCGCTTAAAAAATCAGCATGAATATGTGTTTCTGTAATATGAGTAATTTCAAAATTTTTATCTTCTGCAATTTTCAAATAAACATCAATATCTCTTCTTGGATCAATAACAATTGCTTCTTTTGTTTTTTGGCAACCAATAAAATAACTTGCCTGTGCTAAACCTTCTTCATATATATGTTGAAAATACATTATAATCTCCTTAAAAATTATCTTTCAATTTTTCCATTCCAGCCAATTATGCCGGGACTTAAATTGTAAACTTTTTCAAAACCCAAATTTGCCATTTCTCTAGCAGCATGATAACTTCTGTTTCCGCTTCTGCAATACAAATAATAACTTTTTGTTTTATCTAATTTTTCAACTTCGTGCATAAAATGCGGATTCATTAAATCTAATAATTTTGAATTTGGAATTCGTGCATCATAATGTTCTGCTTGAGTTCTTACATCAATTAGAACTGCATCATTATCTTCCTCCATTTTCTTCTCAAAAGTATCAGAATCTAGATTTTCAAAACCGGATGTACTTTTAAAGAAAGATGAAAAAAATGAACTCATTTATATCTCCTATTATTAATTTGCTATCTCTTTAACCATAATGTATAATGACATAACTAAAACAAACCAGCCAAAAGCCGGTTTTAATTTTTTACTCGAAACAAATTTTGACAAATAACTTCCAATAAAAATTCCTAAAATTGCGAAAACTGAAAAACCTATTAAAATTGACCAATCCATTTCTGTGTTTGCTCCAATATCTCCAAGAAATCCTATTAATGATTTTACAGCAATAATTATTAGTGATGTTCCGACTGCAGTTTTCATTGGAATTTTTGCTAAAATTACCAGAGCCGGAATTATTAAAAATCCGCCGCCTGCTCCTACTAATCCGGTCAAAATACCAACAAAAGCACCTTCAATAAATATTACAGGGAAATTAAATTTTTGCTCATGTATTTCTTCATCAAAAGAGTTTTTCTTAATCATTGAAATGGCTGCTCCGAACATTAAAATTGCGAAAAGGAGCATTATAAAAATTCTTTTGGTCACAATAAAATCACCAAAATTGAATAATTCATTTGGGATTGCCGGAAGTATAAAATATCTTGTTAAAAATACTGCAATCAGAGCTGGAATTGAAAAAACAATTGCGGCAGGAAAATTTATTAGTCCTTTTTTGTAATAAAAAATTGATCCTATTAAACTTGTTAAGCCAACAATAAATAGAGAATATGCAGTTGCATTAACGGGATTTACAACCATTAAATAAACTAAAACCGGAACAGTTAAAATTGATCCTCCGCTTCCAATCAGTCCTAATGAAACTCCAATTAAAATGGCTGCAAAATAACCAAGGTATTCCAAGATACTCTCTTATTATAGTGATCTTAAATTATAGTTTAATTTGAAGACTTATACGATGTTTTTTTAGTAATTTTTAATCTTCTAAAAGATTAGATGTCTTCTTAAAAGAAAAGATTCAAAACAGTTTGATTTTAGATTTAATCGGGGAAAATAAACATTTTAACAAGATTTATTCTAATTTTAGAGGAGTGTAATATTATAAATTGATAACTATCTATTTTAATTTTCTCACCTTTTTCCGGTATTCTGCCAATTTTTGAGGTTATATAACCGGCAATAGTTTCATAATCCCCTTCTGGAATGTTTAACTCATGTTCTTCATTTAAATAATCAATTTCAATTTTTCCGCTTAGCACAAAAGTTTTATCATCTATTTTTTTACACACATCCGGATCATCATCATATTCATCTCTAATTTCACCAAATAATTCTTCAATTAAATCTTCTACTGTTAAAATTCCGGCGGTTCCGCCAAATTCATCAACAACAATTGTAAACGAAACTCTGTTGTCAAGAAATTCTCTTAACATATCCAAACTTCGTTTTGTTTCAGGCACAAATGTAACTTCTTTTATAATTTCCTTAATATTTTGCGGATTTTTAAACATATCATAAACGTGAATTACACCTTTTATTTTATCAAGATTTTCTTCATAAACCGGAAGTTTTGAATATCCTGATTCAATAAAAGTTTTTAAAACTTCGCTTACCGGACTTTCAATGCTTACTCCAACAATATCAGTTCTTGGAGTCATAGCTTCATATACTTTTTGATCGCCTAAATCAATAATATTTTTAATTACATCCGAATCTTCTTCATCAACGCTTCCGACTTCTGAACCTTCTTCAATTAAAGAATGAATATCATCTCTATGAATAATTTCAGAAATCTCATCAGACAGATTATTTTTCCTGACTAAAAGCATGGAAATGGAATCTGTTAATTTAACCGCAGGCGTTAAAATTAATGAAATTATTTTAAGCGGAATTGATGAAATTAGAATTAGAATATCAGCAAATTCCCTTGCAATATACTTTGGAACAAGTTCACCGATAAGAAGCAAAAGTATGGTTGAAATTATTAGAATTACAAATTCACTTAGGTGATAAACTTCAGATAAAAATATTGTAATTAATGAAGCAAAAGCAATATTTATAATATTATTGGAAATTAAAATTGTAGAAAAAAATGTTTGAGGATGATTGATAAAATATTGAGCATATTTTGCAGCAAGATTATTTTTCCTCGCTCTTAGTTCAACTTTTAATTTATTGGCTACAATGTATGCTAATTCAGATGATGAAAAAAATCCACTTAATAATAAAAGTGCAATAAGACCTAAAATATAAACTGTCATTATAGCTAATGTACCTCTTCAACTAAAACATTATTATCGCGATATTTTAATTCATTATTATCCTGTTTAAAAATAAATTCAAAAACAACAGGATTTTTTGTGTCCAAATTTTTATTAATTGACAAACCTTTTAAAGTAGAAAATGTAAGAATTTTAGTATCGCCGGAAATTTCTTCAATAACTTTTGGCATTATGTAGTAAAGTTCTTCTTCATTTTGGTAAATTTTTATAAACTTCAATTCAGTTTTAAGCGGATCGTAATTTTCACCTTCAAGCAAATCCAGTTTACCGGTAACATGAAATTTTGGTTGAGTTCCCGGCATTAAATTTACCCAGCTCGCATTTTTCTGAATATTAAGAGTCACATCATTTCTGAACTTTTTAACAATCCTTGTATTTGTTTCTTCAACTTTTTTTGTAGATTCTTCGGATGAAGAACAACTAACTAAATACATAACACAAACTATTGAAACAAATAGAATTCTAATTTTCATAAATCACCTTTACTAAAACACAACTGTTTCTTCATAAATTCCAAATGGTTCTTTTAGTACTGCAACCATTTCACCCAAAGTTACATAATTTTCAGCAGCTTTTATAAATATCGGCATTAAATTTTTTCCGTTTTTTGCAGCATCATCAATCTCATTTAAACATTCATCAACTGCAATTTGATTTCTTGATGCTTTTAATTCAGCTAATTTCTCTTTCTGTACTTTTTCTACTTCCGGAGAGATCTGTAAAATTGGAATATCAATTGATTCATTTTCTTCTACAAACTCATTTACACCAACAATGTATTTTTCTTTTTTATCTAATTCAATTTGGTATCGGTAAGCAGAATCAGCAATTTCTTTTTGGAAATAACCTGCATCAATCGCTGGAATTACTCCACCCAAAGAATCAATTTCTGAAAAGATTTTTTCAGCTTCTTCTTCCATTTCATTGGTTAATTTTTCAACTAAATAACTGCCGCCAAGAGGATCAACAGAATTTATTACTCCCGTTTCATATGCTAATAATTGCTGAGTTCTTAAAGCTATTTTAACAGCTTTTTCACTTGGAAGAGCTAATGTTTCATCCATAGAATTTGTATGTAAAGATTGTGTTCCGCCTAAAACTGCGGCTAAAGCCTGGAATGCAGTTCTAACAATATTATTCTCAGGCTGCTGTGCAGTCAAAGTACAGCCTGCAGTTTGTGTATGAAAACGCATCCACCATGATCTTGGATTTTTTGCACCATATTTTTCTTTCATACGTTTTGCATAAATTCTGCGCGCTGCACGGAATTTTGCAATCTCTTCAAAAAAATCTAAATGCGAGTTAAAGAAAAATGAAATCCTAGGAGCAAAACTATCAACATCCATTCCTCTTTCTATAGCGGCTTCAATGTAAGCAAAACCATCTGCCAAAGTGTAAGCCAATTCTTGAGCGGCAGTTGAACCTGCTTCACGAATATGATAACCGCTTACAGAAACCGGATTGAATTGCGGAACTTCATTTGTAGAAAACTCAATCATATCTGTAATAATTCTCATTGAAGGTTCAGGCGGATAAATAAATTCTTTTTGAGCAATGTATTCTTTTAGAATATCATTTTGCAAAGTTCCGCGCAATTGATTAAATGGAACTCCTTGTTTTTTAGCAACAGCCAAATAAAACGCATAAACCATGGCCGCGGGTGAATTTATTGTCATAGAGGTAGAAACTTTATCGAGCGGAATCCCATCAAAAAGAGTTTCCATATCTTTAAGTGATGAAATTGCAACTCCGCAAATTCCTACTTCACCTTGACTGAATTCATGATCGGAATCATATCCCATTAAAGTTGGTAAATCAAATGCAACTGAAAGTCCGGTTTGACCATTTGCCAATAAATATTTGAATCTTTGGTTTGTATCTTCCGGAGTCCCAAATCCGGCAAATTGACGCATTGTCCAAACTTTACCTCTATATCCGGTTGAGTGAATTCCTCGTGTATATGGATATTGACCCGGAAATCCAATATCATCTATAAATTTATTTTCGTTTAAATCTTCCGGAGTGTAAAGAGGATTTATTTTTTTACCAGAAACTGAGGTGTATTTGAAATTTTCTTTCTTAGCTTCATTAAAATTATTCTGATATTCTTCTTTTGCTTTATTGAATTTATCTTGATCCATTAATTTCTCATTTTCGAATAATTGTTTGGAATTATAATATATTATTAAAGAAATATACTAAACTGGCTAAAATATTACTAATATGGATTATTATTTAGATAAGCCCAACTTTTCAAAAAAGTTGGGCTTCTATTTAATGAATTATTAACACAATAGTAAACATGAGGATTTTAATTGAAAGTATTCAAAATGCTACTTTAAAAGTAGCATCTTTTTTGTTTGAATATATTCACCATATTTTAATTGAGCGTAATAAACTCCACTTGCTAATTTTCCAGCGTTAAAATTAACTTTATACAAACCAGCACTTTGTTCAATATTTACCAAGGTTGTTATTACTCTACCAAGAACATCATATACAATTAATTTTACATTTGCATTTTCACTTTTCACTTTTGATGGAATACTATATTCTATTGTCGTTGTTGGATTAAATGGATTGGGATAGTTTTGATACAAAATAAATTTTGTTGGAATTGTAATTGAATTTTCTTTTTCTACACTTACAGGAAACTCAGTAAAGTTACTTTCATAAAAACTTTTTACTCCTCTTGCATATTCTTTCACTAACGAAACCGAATTTAACGGACTATTTCCTCTGGCAATTACTAGTGCAATAATTATTTCTTGTGGTTTGTTTTTTTCTAATTTAAATGGACCCGTTGAACCAAGCATACGCCAATCATTTTCATATATATTTAACCAACCTGAACCTGTAATGGGATCTCCAGTAAATAAATAATTTGAATTTATGGAATCGGAACTACCTAATAAATCACCATTCCCTCCCCAATAATCTTTAACTTTTATGTCTGAACCATTTGGATATTTTCCACCAATCATCACATTGCGCAAAGCTTGTTGAATATCTTCTGCCCATAATCCATAGTGCCCAAAAATAAATGAACTGCTCATTTTTAAGTTTTTTGCACCAAAGATATATTCTTCTCCAAGAAATTTACCACGTCGTACATAACTTGTATCATTATTCTCACTCTTTATTCTTGGTCCTTGAAGCAATATAGAAACCACTGAAGGTGGATTAGCTCCATAATTCCATTGAGAATCTTCATTTTTCATGTAACTATAAACACAATTTAAAGTAGTATCTGTTCCCATTAATTCACCACCAGGACTTCCAATATCAGGATCAGAAACAAATCCAAAATAAACTGAATCATATACTTCATTTTCGCTTACATTTTCAACTATATATCGTAAAAAGAAAGTATTATCCAGAATTTCATTTTCTGAAGTTGTATAAGCAAATACAGATTGTCTTATTTCGATACCTTGCGGTTGACCGGGATTATTTATACTATACCAACGATCTTCCGTTTCAACTTTATCACTATAAATTGTCCAATTTGTATAATCTCCAATTAAATCAGGTCTATCTTCATTGGCATCCCAAATCCCGTTTCCATTTAAATCCACAGGATTATAAACTCCATCATTATTTCCATCATAAAAATACGCACCTAATTCAACTGCTTCTTTCCAATCATGCCAACTGCTGTCAAAATCAGTTTCACTTGCATTTAATATGTAAAATTTATTTTTTTTATCTCCTGAACTTTCCAAGAATTTTCCTGGGGCATAATTTAAGTAACTTTCCGAACCAAATACTCCATTACTCCAAAGTGAATCTCCCAACTTTCCTGAAAGAAAAAAACCTGATGCATTGATAATATGTAAACTATCATAGGTTATTTGATGCCTGTATCCTTTTCCAATATCACCATTATTGAGTAGGGTTATAAAAAACCTGTTGTTATAATAAGCTGTTGTATCGAGTTGTTGTGAAAATAAAGGACTGCTAAGAACTACTAGAATGATTGGAAAATAAAAATATGAACTAAACATTGATTTTTTCATAAAAAATGAAATTTTAAGATATTGAACTAAATATACGATATCATTATCTTAATAAATAAAAATGTTTAGTTATTGTCAATACAAAAATAATTTACTTAAATTTTAAGTTCTGCCAAATCTTTTATCAAATTCTGTGAGTGGAATTTTTACAATTATAGGTCGGCCGTGCGGACAAACATAAGGCATTGAAGTAGCAAATAGCTGATCAACTAAAATTCTCATTTCTCTTTCAGTCAATTTATCACCAGCTTTTATTGCGGCTTTGCAAGAATATGATTTTGCTAAATTATCTCTTTGTTCCAAATGTTTTTCAATTTCATTCGTTTTATATTCATCTAAAATATCGTGAAAAGTTTCAACTTCAGAACCAACTTTAATATCGCTTGGAACTCCATCAATAACTAAAACATTTTTAGAAAAAAACTTTAATGCAAATCCCATTTTTGTTAAGTGAGGTTCTAACTGCTTAACCAATTGATAATCAGCCGGATCCAATTCAATTGTTTGAGAAAATAGAAGCTGTTGAGTAAAAGGTAAATTAGCACTAAAAGAATTCATAGCTTTTTCATACAAAATTCTTTCGTGAGCAACATGAGCGTCAATAATCATCAATCCGCTTTTAATTGGAGTTAAAATATATTTATTATGAAGTGCAACAATAAAGGTCGAATTTCCATCAGGCTTGTCTTCATGTTCTTTTTCTAAAGGTTTAGATTGAATCTCAGTAATTGCTTCATCATCAAATGGATGATCAAATCCACTTGAAGGAGCAGTCTTTTTTATACCAGTATTCAATGAATTGAACAGTAAATCAATTTCATCTTCACTGTAAGTTTTAGGTTTTTGCCTTGCTGAATTAGGTGAAAGAAAATCGGGTCTGTCAGAAAAATCATTTCTTCCGGAAGGATTTTGGTATTTATTTTTAAGCTTATCAGAATCATCTTCAGCAAACTCAATATTCGGAGTTAAATCATAATGTCCCAGACTTTTCTTTGCAACAGCTAAAACATAATTGTAAATATTTTTCTCATCATCAAATTTAACTTCCAATTTTGAAGGATGAACATTTACATCAACTTTTTGCGGATCAATTTCTAAAAACAAAACAAAAAATGGATAATCACCTTTTTCTAATAAATGATCATAAGCTTTAAATACAGCATGATTGATAGATTTATTTGTTACAAATCTACTGTTTATAAATAAATACTGTTCACCTTTACTTTTGTTAAGATAAGTCGGTTTTGAAATAAAACCGGTAAGTGCAATAAATTCAGTTATTTCTTCAACTTTAATAAGTGCATCTAAAATGTTTTCTGCAAAAACTGATTTTAACCTATCTTCTCTTGTTCCCGCTTGAAAATTAAAAACAAGTTCATCGTCATTCCAAAATTTAAAACTAATTTCTGGATTGCTTAAAGAGATTTTCTTAAATGAATCAATTATATGTTTTAACTCAGTCGCATGTGATTTTAGGAAATTTCTTCTTGCCGGAGTATTATAAAATAAATTTTTAACAGAAATTGATGTACCTTTTGCAAAGCTCCCTTTTTCACTTTTTTGCTGATCATTTTCAACACGAATAAAAGTTCCAATTTCAGATTCTCTAGTTTCTGTTTTTAATTCAAAAATACTTACAGATGCAATTGAGCTAAGAGCTTCTCCTCTAAATCCAAAAGTTAAAATATTATTCAAATCCTCAATGGAACTTATCTTACTGGTTGCATGCCTTTCCAAACTTAGCATTGCATCTTCTTCAGTCATTCCAATGCCGTCATCAATTACTTGTATTAAAACTTTACCGGCTTGTTTTATAAATACTTCAATACTTTTTGCACCGGCATCAATTGAATTTTCCATCAATTCTTTAACAACAGATTCAGGACGCTGAACTACTTCACCGGCTGCTATTTTATTTGCAATTGAATTTGGTAATATTTTGATTTTATTATTCATATTGAATTCATTCGATCAAATAAAAATAACAATTTATGTTCTCTTTTTTCTCTCATAATATTTTACAACAAAATCTTTACATACTTTTTGATCAACAATATTCCAAAGATTAAAATTAATTTTGGGAAATTTCCGATCACCTTTAGCTTCAAAGTTCATATGCGAGATTATCATTTTCTCAGAATATTTTATTGCACTTCTGTAAATTCTTTCCCCGCCGCAAATAAAAACTTTATTATATTTTTCATCTTGAAGGAATTTATATGCTTTACTTAAAAAATTAAATGTAAGAATATTTTTACTTTTTAGATTAGAAGATATTACAATATTTAATCTATTTGGAAGTGACTTTCCAATTGACTGAAAAGTTTTTCTGCCAAATATTATTGGATAATTACCAGTAGTTTTTTTGAAATGTTTTAATTCTTCTCTTGAATGCCAGGGTATTTTATTTTTATTTCCAATTACTCCGTTTTGGGCAATTGCGGCAATAATTATTCTTTCTAATTTATATTTTACCAAGGTTTCTTAAGATTAAGTAATTCTAGTTTTTCTTCAAACTCAGTTCTTTCTAAATTCCCAACCAACTTTTCATCTTTATATTTTATCCATCCAATCTTTTTTGCTGTTTCAATTGCTTCATCTTTTTTCTTATTAGAAATTAACGCAAGTAATTCCATTTCCAATCCTGAAAAAGATTTTGAATTCATTCTGTAATCTTCAAATGCTTCCCAAGCTAAAGGAACCCATCTTTTTACAATTTCATTTCCAATTGTTTGAGCATAATTTCTTATTTCTAATTGGGCATGTTTATCCATTCTTAATCGCAAAAAGTGTAGTAAATTATGTAAATCAATTTTCCAATAAGCTTCGGTATATGTCGAAAGCGGTAAATCTTTTCTTGCTTGTTCTCTTGCAACACCTTTTTCTATTCTTTTATTATAAATATCCCAAATATTTTTATGCAAGTTATCTTCTTCAATAGAAAATAATTTTCCTTGTTCAGCTTCAAGAAATCCTTCACTTCCTTGTTTGTTAGAAGTTGATTGGAATCTCCATTCAGACGGATCTGTCTTTACTGCTTGATCAATTGCAATTGAATATCTAGTTGAATATTCATTTACATTTGCCGTTCTGTGTCTTATCCATTGTCGCCAAGCATCCATTGGAACACGAACATGAAGTTTTATTTCACACATTTCAAAAGGAGTTGAATGGTGATGTCTCATCAAATATCTAATTAATCCTCTATCCTGACTTACTTTTTTAGTTCCGGCACCATATGATACTCTTGCAGCTTGAACAATAGATTGATCTGACCCCATATAATCAACAACTCTTACAAAACCATCATCTAAAACTTTAAATGGTTTGCCTAAAATTTCATCTAAGGTTTTTACTGTCATTGGTTTTAAATTTTCAAATTCTTTTTCTGATGCCATTCTAATCCTTTAATATTTGTGTAATTGTTACTTGTTAAAGTTTACTAAATTCTTCCATAATTTTATTTTTAGTTTCTAATAAATCCTGAGAAATAATTTTCACATTTCCCAATACAGGCATAAAATTAGTGTCTCCGTTCCATCTTGGTACTAAATGAAAATGTAAATGAGTATGTATTCCTGCACCAGCTGCCTGACCTATGTTGGCACCAAAATTAAAACCGTGTGGTGACATAATTTTTTTCAATACTTTTATTGCTTTCCCATTTAAGTCAGTTATTTCATTCAGTTCGTCATGCGTTAATTCATTATAATCTGATATATGACGATAAGGAATTATCATTAAATGTCCGTTGTTATAAGGGTACAGATTCATCATCATAAAGTTTAATTTACCTTTATAAAAAACAAGACATTCATCTTTGTTAATTTCTTCATCTTGAGCCTTACAAAAAACACAGCCGGAATTTTCATCAGAATCTTTAAATGAATCAATATAAACCGAACGCCATGGAGACCAAAGCTTTTCCAAAATTCACCCCTAATTTAATAAAAGAGGTTGCATAAACAACCTCTATAAATTCTAAATAAAAATAAGAATGCAAATAATTTATGCGTCTTCTTCTTTAGCCTTATTATATTCTGCAATAACTTTTGATTCAACATCTTTTGGCACAGGTTCATAATGAGAAAATTCTCTTGTATGAATTCCCCTACCAGATGTTAAACTTCGTAGTTGAGTTGAATATTTATATAAATCAGCTAATGGAACTTTAGCCTTGATAATTTGAAACGGACCTTCAGAATCCATACCTGAGATTTTTCCACGTCTACTTGATATATCACCCATTACATCACCCATAAATTCTTCAGGTACTTTGATGGATAAATCATAAATTGGCTCAAGTAAAACTGGATTGGCAGCTAAAAATCCTTTTTTGAATGCTTGCGATCCGGCAATTTTAAAGGAAACTTCATCAGAATCCACATTATGGAAATTTCCATCAAATAATGTTACTTTAACATCAACAACTCGGCTGCCTGTTAAAATTCCTTTTTCCATTATTTCTTTTAGACCTTTTTCAACAGCTGGAATAAATCTGCCAGGAATTACACCACCAACAATTGCATCAACAAATTCAAATCCTGCACCTTGAGGTTGAGGTTCTAGTTTTAAGAATACATGACCAAACTGTCCACGACCTCCGGATTGTTTTTTATGCTTGTATTCTGCACTTTCACAAACTCCCCTAATTGTTTCACGGTAAGGAATTCTTGGTTCTTCAAGATCAACTTCTACATTATATCTATCTTTTAATAACTTAACAGCTAGTGATAATTGAAGTTCTCCTTGACCTGATATTATTGTTTGTGATAATTCAGGCTCAAATTTAACATCTAAAGTTGGATCTTCTTCATGTACTGTATGTAAACCTGAAGAAATTTTATCCTCATCACCTTTAGATCTTGGAATTACCGCTCCGCGAATAACTGGATTAGGGAATTCTATATGTGGAAGTATAATACTTAGTTCTTTGGTACTTAGTGTATTATTAGTATGAGTATCTTTTAATTTTACAACAGCACCAATATCTCCTGCTTGTAAAGATGAAACTTCTTTCCTATTGTGACCATTTAAAATAAATAACTGTCCTAATCTTTCTGTTTTATTTCTTTCAGCATTAACTAAATCCATTCCAGCGGTAAGTTTACCGGAATATACTTTAAATACAGATAACTCCCCAACGTGAGCTTCTGACATAGATTTGAATACCAGTAATGAAGCAGGAGCTGAAGGATCACATTTAATTTCTAGTTCTTTGTCTGAGTCAGCTTTTTTTGCAACTACATTTTTTCTATCATTGGGAGCAGGTAGAAATTCAACAGTAAAATCTAAGAAATCAAATAAACCAGCACCTTTTTGGGCAGAAACTGCAAAAAGTGGAATTACAGTTCTTGCAATAATTGCATTTTTTAAACCTCTTGCTAAATCTTCATCAGATAAAGTACCTTCTTCAAAAAATTTATCCATTAAATCTTCAGTAGATTCTGCAACTTTTTCAATAAGTTCTTCTCTTAATTGATTAGCCTTTTCTAAATGTTCGGCTGGTATATCTGCTTCCGTTGCTTTTTTGCTTTTAGGATCAGTAACTGTAAACATTTTCATTTTTATAACATCAATAACAGAATTAAAATTTATTCCTTCTGTTACTGGAAAACTGACAACTGCTACATCATGACTCAATCTTTCTTTTGCCATTTCAACAGCGTTATCAAAATTTGAATGTTCGTTATCAATTTTATTAACCATAATAACAGCAGGAATTTCTTGTTTTTGCACATATTCCCATGCTGATTCTGTACCAACTTCAACCCCTTCAGCTGATTTAATTACGGCAATAGCTGTATCAACAACATGTAAACTTGCTTTAACCGAACCAATAAAATCTGAGTATCCTGGAGTATCTAATAAATTAACTTTAACATTTTTCCATGTAAAATGCAGCGGAGATGCTGCTATTGAAATTTGTCTTTCTATTTCGTTTGGATTAAAATCTGATGTAGTATTACCTTCTGCAATAGTACCAATCCTATTTATTTCTCCAGCAGAATATAAAAGATATTCTGATATGGTTGTTTTACCACTTCCACCGTGACCAACAAATGCAATATTACGAATTGCATCAGGAGTAAAATCGCTCAAAACGCCTCCACAATTTTTTGGAAATTCAGCAACTAATTATTTAATTTTTTCCAAAATGCAGAAAAGCCCTTAGATGCTGCAGTTAAATTACTTAGCAGATCTTGAATTGGATTCTTTTGGCCGCTTGATTGTGAATCTCTAAATGTAAATCTTGAGATTGTATTTCTTACATTTTGGATTGTATGACTAATATCTAATACTCTTTTCTCAGTTTCATTGCTAATATTTAATGCTTTTTCCAAAATTGTGCTAAGATTATCAAGAATAGGTTCCAATTTTTCATTTACATTTTTTAAATCTTTTGAAAGAAAATCTAACGTTTCATTAATTTTCTTCAGCGAAATAATTAAGTAAACGCATAATATAATTGCAATAATAACAAGAATTAAAAGTGAAATTTCTAATAAAGTCATAATTTAAGCTTCTTTTTCGCTCTTATAAGTATCAACACCTGCTTTTATAGCAGTTTTAAGTTTATCACCTTCTTTATTTAATTTACCCTTGCTTGAATCAACATATTCTTTAGTCTTTGTTTTTGCTTCATCTAAAATTTTTTCTGCTTCAGCTAAGAGTCCGTCAACTTTTTCTTTAGCTTCTGAAATTAATTTTTCAGATTTTTTCTTGCCATCATTAATTAATGAATTAGCTTTACCTTTTGCCTGCTCAATATAATCTTCAGCTTCTCCAAAAAAATCATCAGATTTTTCTCTTAGTTCTCCTCTAAGTTCTTTACCTGATTTTGGAGCATAAAGTAATCCTAACATTGAACCAACAATTGTTCCTGTTAGAAATCCAACTATTAGACCTCTGCTCATTCCATTATCATCACTCATAACTTCCTCCGGTTATTTTATATAAATTAATTATCTAAAAATAATCATTATTTCAATAAACAAGAATAAAAACTGGAATTGTAAATTACATTAAATTTTTAATTAATTCCTTACCAAATTTAGTCATTTGTACTAAATTCTTTATTATTTTCAAAATTTTCTAACTGAATTTTTGTTGTATTATTTTTTTTGTAAAACATCAAAGCTAAAAAACCTACTATTATTGTAAACCATAAAGTCGATACTCTTATAAGCAAAGCTGAAGTAACTGCAATATTTTCACTAATATTTTGCTGATATAAAAAATAAGTGAGAGCACCTTCAGTTGTACCAATACCGCCGGGGGTCATTGAAACTGAACCAATAATTATTGATATTAAATAGATAACTGAAATCCAAATAAAACCAACTTCCGGAACAAAAAATTGTACTATTAAATAATAACTATAACATTCAAATAACCAAGCAAATGAACTTATAAATAACATTTTTAAAAATATTTCCCAGGTAAACAAATTAAAAGTAGTTTCTCTAACATTTGTCAGTTTCTCAAGATTTTGCCGGAAAAATTTGAATTTACCTAGAAATGTGAAAAGTAAATTGATAAATCTATTGTTTCTGAATAAAAAGAAGATGAGTATTAAAAGCAAGAATGGAAAAATTAAATATTGAAATTTTAGATTATATGCAATTGCACCAAATATAGAAATTATTATTAGTGAAGTAAATTCAATTATCCTTTCTGCAATTATTACCGGCGATGTTATACTAATTTGAAATTGAAATTTTGATTTGAGCAAATATGATTTTAATAACTCACCAAGTTTACCAGGACTAAAACTCATACTTAATCCTGATAAAAAAATCATAACTGAATCATATTTGGGAATTAATATATTGATTTCTTTAAGATAAAAATGCCACCTTAAAAATTTCAGAAATATACTTATTAGTATTACTATAATGACCTGAAAAAAAACTTTGATAGAAAAACTAGATATGCTTTTTACAACTAAATTAAAATCAGAAAAAATTACAAAAACTATGTAGATGAGAAGTGAAACAATAAAAAACCAAGAAATATTTTTTTTTATTTTATCTGACAAATCAAACCAATTCTTTAATTCCTTTATAGATTTTTGAAACCGGAAAACCCATTACATTATAATAACATCCATTAATTTTTTTAACAAATACTGCTCCAAAATCATCCTGAATGCCGTAGGCACCAGCTTTATCTAATGGACTGCCGGTTTTTATATAATCAGAAATTTCTGTTTCTGAAAGTTCTCTAAAATACACTTTTGTTAAAGAATAATCTGTAATAATTTTATTTTTTCTTTTATTTGCAATTGAAAAACCAGTATAAACCGAATGACTTCTTCCACTTAGTTTGGTTAATATCTCTTTTGCTTCTTTTTTATTTTTGGGCTTTCCAATAATTTCGCCATCAATAACAACAATTGTATCAGCGGTAATTATTATACCTACATCAACTTTATCCAATGCTGCTAAACATTTTTCAAGAGCAATTCTTTTAACATTTTTAATAGGAGTTTGATTCTGATCTAAAATTTCATCTAATTCTAAATTCAGAGATTTGAATTTAATCCCCATCATTTTAAGCATTTCTTTTCTGCGCGGAGATTTTGACGCTAAGTAAATTGGGTCTTTTGATGAAATCATAATAAGAAAGGAAATTGAAGAGATTAGATTATCTAAATAAAGCTTTTATACTTCCCCAAGTTCGTTTAACACTTGAAACACCGTTATGAGTAACGAAAGTATGCATTGGTTCTGATTTGCTGCCGTCATTATCAACAATCACCAATCCATAAGCATAGAAAGAATTAGTTGTTTTGTAGGCATTTTCATCTGTATATGAATAATTTGAATTATCACCTTTAGATAGAATTATATCAATGACAGTCAGATGATCTTTATCCGGTCCACGAAGAATTTCATAATGCTTTACATTCTGTTCGCTTGTAGATTGCCAAGTAAGAACTATGTTATCGCCATTACTATCTGCCACAAAAAATTGAATAATTGCACCACCAAAAAGAAAGCTTACTGAAAGGAATAATATTATGAATATTTTCGGAAAGTTTTTCATGCCATTAAAATAAGTCAATTTTATAATTTTTGCAAGAAATTTATTAAAGTTATTTACAAACATTATTTACCACAAATAAATAAAAAAAATTCTGTATAGCAATAAAAAAATACTTCCAATATTGATTTTCGAAAAATCATCAAAAATCTTTACACTGTGCCAATTATTTAATCTTGATTTTAAAACATGATTATAATAACTTGCCGAATCATTTTATCAGCATCAAACGGGAGTTTTTATGAAAAAAAAGTACGTTTTTTATACATTTTTCTTCATTTTTTTGATTTCTCTAAATTTTGGTCAAACATGGAGTAGTAAATGGTCAGTTGATTATGTTACAGCTGATAGTCCTGATTCCTTAAACAGTATAGGCGCTAATGTGATCTCTGTCACTACTCTTTCAGAAGATTCATTTGTCGCATTGGTTAATAGAGGCAGTTATGGAGCATATTACCTTGTTGCGTTTAAAGATGCTGGAAGTAACAAAGGTAGAATGGGAGATTATGGTTATGGTGGTGATGAACTTGATAATTTTAGATCAAAATGGATTAATTTCTTTGATCAAGAAATTTTATATGATGCAAATGATTTAGCTTCAAAAGGTAATTTAGTTTATGTCGCAAATAATGATTCATTAGGAGTGACAAATAGTATTTTAGTATTTGAAGTTAAAGAAGATAGTATCTATTCTTATCCTCAAAGATATAAAGTAAACGACTATATTTGGGGTATTGATGTTGATGGTAATGGTAGAATATATGTTACAAAAACTGGAGATTCATTAACTGCCGGTTCAGTTATGGTACTTGAAAGTCCTGATGTTAGTCCGAAATGGGCATCAAACGGTAATTCAGGAACGGTATTGCAAGAGTTTTCATTACCTGAAATTGGTTCTGCAAGAGGCATAACCGTAAATGAAGATGGAACTGTTATTTATGTTGGTAATTGGGACGAAAATAAAGTTTATTGTTATGTTGGCGATCCAATTAATGGTTATTCACTATATGATGGATTTGATTTTAGTGTGGATAATACATTTGAAGCAATAGATGGAACTTTAACAGTTGGACCATTTGGACTTCAACTTATGCCAACCAAGAATTTATTATTTGTGTGCCATGATGCAGATTTTGTGAGCGGTGGGACAAATGGATATATGTATGGCAGAATATATGTTGCAAATCCAAATACTGGTGAAGTTATTGATACGATAAATGCTGCAGAATGGAATTATTATATTGAAGGTCAATATGATAATCATGTCAAGAGCAATGCATCCGGTTATACTTCTAATTTTGCAGTTGATTTTGATGAGAATTTTAATGTATATACTCAGTCATGGTATGGCTGGACTGTTGATAAATGGATTTATGATGGCGAATTACCAACTGTTGAAATTACTGTTACTGATATTGAAAAAATTAACAATTCAATTCCAAACGATATTTCATTGGGTCAAAACTATCCTAATCCATTTAATCCAAGTACAACAATTGAGTTTAATATAAATTCACAATCTGATGTTGAACTTTCTATATATAATGTAACCGGTGAATTGATTTCTAACCTTGTTAAAAGTTCAAATATGTCTGCTGGTGCATATAAAATAACATTTGATGCATCCAACTTGTCTTCGGGCAATTATTTTTATAAGTTAAGAGTTGGCAATAATGTAATAACAAAAAAAATGAGTTTAATTAAATAATTACTTTTTAACATTCACAAACACATAAAGGAGGCATAATGAGAAAATCCACACTTTCGATTCTCATTTTAACAGTAGTACTATTCTCCTCTTCTCTTTTTGCTCAACAAGCAATATTTGAGAGAGCAGGACAAATTGAAGTCCCAGCAATTGAAAACGCCGGTTTTGGAAACATTGTAGCAGGCGTTGATCTTGATGGTGACGGAAATGTTGAAGTTTTTGCAGTTAACAATATGTATGACTTAGGCGGTGCTGAATTAGTCCCTAGAGTATACAAATTTGAATGGAATCCGGTTTCAGAAACTTGGGATTCTGTATGGAGTGCAGAGACTGATTTAACATCTCAAAATACATGGCCGGCAATGACAACTGGTGACTGGGATGGAGATGGTAAATTTGAAGTTATTTTTGGACCGGTAAACAGTTCATCAGCTGGTGATCATCCTTCAAGAATCTATGTTTATGAATCAGTTGGTGACGGTTCTGATAACATGGGTGTTGATGATGGTAATGGAGTTTATTTACCAAACGCAAAATGGTCATTAGTGCCAGATGATACAGGTGGTTTTGTTAACAACAGACCATTCCGTTGGGAATTAACTGATGTAGATAATGACGGCGATCAAGAAATCGTGTTTGGTGCAAGAGCCGGAGATTTCAGATTTGGCGTTGTAGGTGTTAGTGATATTCCTGATAATGGAGATGGTTCAGAAACTTGGGAAATGGAAGCTTCTGCTATATCTGATACAAATTTTGTTGTAGATAGCGGAACAATTTATGATTTGGCAGTTGTTGACAGCACAATTTATTTAATTCATTCTTACTCAGGTAACATTACTCCAGTAACTTATGCAAATGGTGTTTGGTCAACACAACCTGTAGTTGCTGCAGCATGTCCAGGAGGATCATGGAAATCAGCTTCTGTTGTTGATGTTGATGGGGATGGAACAAAAGAAATTATTGTAGCATCAAACTTATCACCTGGAAATATCATATACTTGTTAGAAGTTGACGGTGGAAGTGTAACTTCACATATCATTGCCGAAGCATCTGATTTAATAGGTACTGGTGGACGTTTTTATGGCGGTTGGGCTGGTGATACTGATGGTGATGGAAATATGGATTATGTAACTGGAACAAGAAGTGCAGCGATTAATGCAATGATATACCAACTTTCATATAAAGGTGGTGATATTACTAGCCCTGATAGCTATTCAGCATCAGTTATCGATCAAGAAGTTTTTGATGCTGGACGTTGGGGATTATTAAATGTTGCAGATTTAAATGGTGATGGAAATGATGAAGTTATTTATGCAAGTGACTGGACAGGTAATGACTCTGGAACTCCTCCTTTTAGAGTTCCATTAACAATATTAGATTATGTACAATCAGTAGATAATATAAGTACTGCTAAAATGGATGAAGACGGTGACTATGTACCAGATATGTTAGGCGAAACTGTAACAGTTTCTGGTGTTGTATTAAATACATCTTTAAGCAGCGGATTACAAGTATTTATACAAGATTATACAGGTGGTTTACAATTATTTAATGGTGGAACAAATAATCCAGATCTTAAAGTTGGTGACAGAGTTATTGCAACCGGAACTGTTGCTCAATATAACGGATTAAATGAAATTGAAGTTGCTGATCCAATTAACGATATTACAGTTATTGGTGAAGGCTGGTCAACAAGAGTATTTACACTTACTATAGATGAATACCTAGCTGATGCAGAAAAGTATGAAGGGTCAATGGTTAAAATTAGTGGAGTTGCACCAACTGAAGGTTCTGATGCTTGGCCTGCTTCCGGAAGCAACGCTAATCTAACAGTTTGGACTGGTTATGGATCTGAATTAACTGCAAGAGTTGATAAAGATACAGATGTTGATGAGAATGCCGAACCAACTTGGCCAGTTGATTTTAAAGGAGTTGCTACTCAATTTGATAGTAATACTCCTGCTTCTGGTGGATATCAAGTAACTTTCTTAAGTTATGCAGATATTACTCAAAATGTACCTGTCGCTCCACTACCTTATTTTGCATTGTTAACTCCTGAAGATGGTGCAGTAATTTCTATTACAGATTCAAGTCAAACATTTGATCTTACATGGGAAGCTGCAACAGATCTTAACAATGATATTTTGGGTTATCAAGTAACACCTGTTCCTGAAGGCGCATTTGATCCTATGCAAGCACTTGAACCAATGGTTTCTGTATCTGCAACTGATATTTTGGATTTAATGGGCGGTGCTGATTCTATTTCATTTGCATGGACAATCTTAGTACTTGATGCTACTTCATTAACAGCTGCTAGTATGGATACATTTACAGTTACTTTTGTAAATGATATATTAGTTGGTGTAAATGATCTTGTACCTGCAAAATTCTTTGTTGATCAAAACTATCCTAATCCTTTTAACCCAACAACTACAATTAAATTCGGCTTACCAGCTGAATCAGTTGTTGATTTAAGAATTTATGATATTTTAGGTCGTGAAGTTGCTGCTTTAGTGAATAATAAATCACTTAAAGCCGGAACACATAATTATGTTTTTGATGCTTCAAATATTGCTAGTGGTACTTACATTTATAGATTAACTACTGACAATAATGTTGTATCTAAAAAAATGTTATTGCTGAAATAAGCAGTATAGTTTTTTTGCTTAAAGCCAGGTACTTAAGTATCTGGCTTTTTTTTTGAATAGATGTAATATTTGACTAAGCTTGGGTGATTTTGGTTATTTGTTATTCTTTAATAATTTTGTAAATTTTAATTCTGTAAGCAAAAAAAATGATAAATTAAGCTGAATTTATTTGACACCTCAAGAAGAAATAAGATTTTTAATTCAGAATCATGGGATTAAACAAAATTGGCTAGCTAAAAAGCTGGGTGTTAAACCTCAAACACTTTCCTATCTTCTAAATGAAAGCCCTAAATTTGACGATCATTTATATAAATCAATTAAAGATATTCTTGACAATAATGAAAGTGAGCTGGATTTCTTTAACGGTATTAGTGAATCAAATTATGATTTATTTGCTGATGAAAAGTTAAGAATTGGAATTGGCGGCAGAGTTAGACTTTTTGCTAAAAGAAAATATGGCACATTAAAAAAACTAGCTGAAGCAATGGACATCTCTCCTCAACAGCTTCATCAATATATAAGTGGTAAACGTGAACCAGGTTCAAAAATTTTGTTAAAACTTCTCAAACTTGGTTGTGATATAAACTGGTTATTAAGCGGTTCAGAATCTTTAGAATCATTTAAGATTGATAAACTTGAGCGTGAACTCACTAAACTTCAAGAAAATTTAACTCAAATTTCTAATCTTGTTAAACAAAAAAATTAACTAATCTTTATAAAAGTTCAATTACTTCTAATCTTCTTCAAAATTTCATATTTTTATAAAATTAATTTTTGAAAGGTTTTTCTTTATATCAATTTCAACGAAAGTATAGATATTGCGACAAAGAATTAGAATAATCCGAAAGAAAAAGAAAACTCCAAAAGAGAAAATACAAGAATTTCTTAAACAACCAATTAACAAAGCAATAGTTGCATTATCATCAGTTATTGTTATTATGTTATTACTTATTTGGATTTATTCTGGCAAAGAGAGTAAAAAAATTGATTTAATTGGAGATCCAAAAAGAATTGAATATTTATCAGATAGAAAAAATGAAATTGATAATAAGCAGATTAATGAATTACTTTCTGAATTTAAAGATGGTTTTGGATTATTTGGAATATATGAGAATAAAATATTATTTCAGGAGAATTTAGGAACACAAAAACAATATAAAATAGATTGGGCAAACACACAATTTATATCAACTGATAATCGTATTGAAATAGTTTTGCCTCCAATTTATGATTCAATAAATGACCTTAAAATAGCCAGTAGTAAAATTATTGCAAGAAAAAATAATGAATTTGCTTATAATGCTGTTGAAGGTACAAATATGATACAAAAAGCTGAGATTAAATCTTTTGGAGATTATGGTAAAATAATAATTATTGGTTTACAGAACAGATAGTTCAAACTCTTCTTTATAAAAGTTAATTATTTTTAATTGACTTAAATCACTTACATTAACAATCCGCTTAATTATTTAATTAATATCTACGATAATTCTATTAAAGATTAGCTTAATATATTTTGAGGTTAAAATGTTTCAAAATTCTTCCGGCGAACTGATAACGAAAACAATTAAAGATGAAAACGGAATTGGTTTTGAACTCCAATATATCATCTTGTTGAATTCAAATGAAATTAAAAAATTAAAAGAATATCGAGAAAATTATGCTAAAACTTGCCCTATTCATTTTAATTTTAACGAAGGTCACTTTTCGTTTTCAAAGAAAAAATTTTTTAAGAAGAACCAATTTGTTGATAATCCGCCAAAATTAAGTGAATTGGAAGCAGAGTTTTTAGATGAAATTAAACACACTTTAAATCGATACAAAAACTTACTTCATTTTGATCAGATAGAGAGTTTGGAAAAAAACTCTAAAATAAGTGTGCCGGAAATTTTAAAGAGAAACTAATTATTCTCTCAAAAATATTAACTTAATAAAAGTGTGAATGATTAAATTATTCGTGTGAAATTCCTTTAGCTTCATCGCTTAATCTTTTCCTTTCTGCAATTTTTGCAAAAGGAAAATAAACTAACATTGCAATAAAAAGTGAAACAACTCCCCAAAGTGCAGCTCTCCAATCCCCTCCTGATACTAAATAGTGACCAATAATTGGCGGTGTTGTCCAAGGTACATTTATTACAGGTTTATTTATAAAATCAAAATACATCATTAAATATGTTCCGGCAGTAAGCAATAATGCATTCAAAACATAAGGTATCATAAGAATAGGATTAAGAACAATAGGAAAGCCGAAAAATATTGGTTCGTTTATTTGAAATATTTGAGTTGGAAGTGAAAACCTACTGATTTTTCGATATCCCGGTTCTTTTGAATTCAGCATAATTAGCGCCAAAGCAATTGTTGCACCTGTTCCACCAACATTAACAAAAGTTGTAAAAAAACCATATGCAGTTATGTAAGGGAGTGGTTCTCCTGCAGACATTGCAGCAACGTTTGCAGTCAAATACTGAAGAAAAATAGGAGCAGCTATAGCATCCATGGCATTATCACCGTTAATTCCAATTGACCATAGTATTGCAACAAGGAATGCGTAAACTAATATTCCTGGTAAAGTATTAAAAGCAAAAACAATTGGCTGAAACATTGTTTGTACCAAAAGGTTAATATCAATACCAAGTAGATATCTTATGATCCAAAATCCTACTAATAATGCTAATAATGGCGTTAAAGAAACAAATGATTCGTAGACTACCGGAGGAACATTTTTTGGCAACCTTAAAACTAAATTTTTATCCGTAAAAAATTTCTGAATCCGTACTGATATAAACGCAATTATTATTCCAGTAAAAATTCCAGATGATCCAAGATTATCAAACATTAGAGACCCGTCTTCAGGATTAAATTGAATAAGAAAGAAAATTAACGTTGACATTGAAGCACTAATTATTGCTTCCTGCTTCATTTGTAAGCCTAAATCATATCCAATTGAAAAGCAAACAAAAACCGCGAGCAAACCAAATGTTGCATTAACCGGAATTTCTAATATTGTTCTAAAAGGACTAATAATTTCTTCCCAACCTGCAAAAGGGAAATATGATATGATTATAAAAATACTGCCAACAATGGTAAGTGGGACAACTGCGACCATTCCAGCTCTAATTGCAGATAAATAAGAATTTTCACTTAAAGAATTTAATGGATTAACTACATATTTATTCAGAAAAACATTTTCTTCAATATTCATTTATTACTCTGTTTAATTCATAATTATTACAAGAACTAGAATTAGTAAAAAGTTAATATTTGATCTAAACAATCGATTTTTTGTTAGATCTATAATAAGTAAAATAAGTCATTTTTGCATAATTATTTAACATCAATATTCTGTTTTCTATAAATTAATTTTTGTATTAAGTTAAAAATAAAGTAAGCTTGAGAAAATATGTTTAAGCAGTTTTTGTTTTAATTTTGAATTTTGAATGCAGGATTGAAATTATTTTGAAAATGAAAAATTTATTTATTTGATTAAAAGCATCTTCTTTGTTGAACTAAAATTCTCTGAAGATAATTTATAAAAATATATTCCACTAGGTAAGTTTCCGGCAAAAAATTCAGATGAATAATTCCCTCTTTTATGGTTACCATTAACAAGCACCGTGATTTTTTGACCGACACAATCATAAATAGATAAATCAACAAAACTATTCTGATTTAACATATAATCAATTTTAGTATTAGGATTAAACGGATTGGGATAATTTTGATACAGGCTAAAACTATTTTCTGAATCATTTCTATCATTCATCATTGATGTAAAAATATTGCTGGCAGGATAATAGGGTTTTTTAATAACTCCTTCGCTGCTTATCAAATTAGAAAGTAATGGATCTCTTAAAACATTTGCAATATTTGTAGTGTCACCATTTACAATAATTTGATCGGAAATTAATCTAACACCATGAGAATAATCTGCATAAGATGCAATATGACCGTTGTACACGGGCTGAATTGGATTATTAACACTTAAATGCCAACCATAAATAACAACCCTATCATAATTTCTATCAGTAGTATAAATTTTATTTGAAATAATTATATCTTTTTTGTGACCGGCAAATAAATAATTTTCCTCTCTATCAATATTTAATAAGCTAATTTGCAGCTTGATTGAATCAGTGTGATTATTAAAAACCGGAATTGTCGTCATTTGGTTTGATGGAGGAATTGGTTGGGGTTTAAGTTTTATTTCCGCTTGATTATAAATTAAATCAACATTTTTCTTTGTTGGCAGAGAACAATACAAAACTTTAGCTAAATACTGAGCAGTTGAAGGCGTCATTGGTATATATAAATAATCCTCATCGGAACCAATTGCCATGTAATCACAAGTAGTATAGATTATTGTTTCATAATTTATTGAATTTATTGTTTGATTTATTTTCAAAGGTATTAGTTTTCGTGAAAATGATGGAACATTACCAGATAAAATTTCTTTTACAACTGCTTTTTCGCGATCAACAACACTTTTTCCGGAGACAGCTTTAACAAATTCTGATCCGCTTATTGAATTTAATGGTCTTTCAGGAAGATTTAAATATTTTACAGAATCGGTACTCGGCTGAATTGGATAATTAGTTTTACTAAAAACCGCTGATTCATTTTTGCCAAAAATTACTCCCAATAAAATTACTGTCAAATAAAATAAACCGATCATTTTCATTATAAAACTACTTCCCGTTTAATTTCATGAAGAAAATAAGTTAACTAATTTGTATTAAAACTTATGAATGATATTCTCATGTTGATTAGAAAAGTTCAATAATTTTCGTGTAATTGTTTATCTGAAATTGAAAACAAATATTTCCTGGAATTTTTATTCTTAATTTCGTCCAAATAAAATATTTCAAACAATATATCATTCTTTAAAGAATTAGTATTGTAAATTTTTATAAAACCACTTGATCCTTGATTAATAGATTCATAAGGCTCAATATTTATTTTTTCCACTGAGCTTGATTTAATTTTAACATTATAAACATTCCCGCCTGTATTTGAAAAATATATTATTGAATTCCCATCAGATTCAACAACTCTTAATAAATGTAAATTTATTGGTTTTGCAAAGTTTTGAATGAATGCTTCATTATCATTCTGAATTTTATTGGATTTGTATTCAGATAAATAGTCTTCAACTTTGGAATTTAATTCTATCTCATTTTTTTTCTTTTTCCATTTTCTATATCCAGATATTATTTCATTAAGCAACTGAAAACGGAAAATTAGGAATGCCAATCCAGTTAATATTACAACAATTTTAATAAATAGATATGGATTATCAAACATTTTAAATAAACATTTTTGTTAATATCACAAAGATATATACAAGATAAATAATTTTACCTTTCATTGTAAATTAGATGATTAATTTTACCATCAATATCAAAAGTAATTTCATCATAACATATTGATCGTCGTTTACCATTATCAGAAAGAACATTGTTATGGTAAAAGATATACCATTTATCATTATATTGTAAAATTGAAGCGTGACTTGTTCCAGCGCCAACTGGTGACATTACTTCACCCACATAATTAAATGGTCCCATTGGATTATTTCCTATAGCATATATTATCGTGCTCTGCGAACGCCATCCGTTTGAATAAACAAAATAATATGTACTATCTCTCTTAAACATCCAAGGAGCTTCAGCGTAATATCCGCCACTGTTTTCTGCATCTTCTTTATTACCTTTAATTACTATTGGTTGAATTTCTCCTTCAATTTCGATCATATTTTCTTTTAACTTAACAACCCTTGCATCCCTGCATCCAAAATACATATAAGCTTGTCCATCATCATCAATAAATAAAGCCGGATCAATTGGTTCACGACCAACAATTACCTCATTATTTGTATTATCAATAAGCGGTCTTCCCAAAATATCTTTAAAAGGTCCGACTGGCGAATTGCTGACTGCTACACCTATTTTAGTTTGTTCAACAGGAAAATAAAAATAATATTTGCCGTTGCGCTCAATACAGTCTGGAGCCCATGCTTGCCTGTCTGTCCATGAAATATCATCTAGACTTAATATTTGTCCATGACCTGTCCAATTTATCATGTCTTCAGTTGAAAAAACATGCCAATTATTCATAAGAAAATGCTGATTTGCATCTGCGGTATCTTCATCATGAGAAGTATATACATAGAGTCTACCATTAAATACTCGCGCTGATGGATCAGCTGTAAACATATAACGAACTATTGGATTTCCTTCGTAAATAAACTGTTTTTCATTTGAATCATTTTCTTTACATGAAATAAATAATCCTAATAATATCATAGCAATTAATTTATTTTTCATTAGAAATCCGTTTTTTGATTTTTATTTTTAATAAAATTATACAATAATTATAATTCTTCTCCAATTAAAAAGGTAAATAAAAGCAGATAGAAATTTTTCTAATTACAAAAAACTGATTTGGCAGGCAGTAATTATTTAATTTACATTTTTGTAAAATGCTGACGAAAATTGTATCTTTCATATACATTTGAACATTGAACAAAATTTCTTTGCTCAAATTATTAAGGTATTATTTATATGAAAAGTTTCCTAATTCTATTTAGCTTATTAACCACATTAGTTTCTGCACAATCTGATATAACAATTCCCCAAAAATTATTAAATGACGGATTAATTTTCCTGAAAGATGGCGGTCAATATTTTACATATCCTTTAAGGATGAACAGTTGTGAATTTCTTTACGCTGGTGCAATTGCAGCCGGCACTTATGGTTTGATGTACAATGATCAAACAATGAAAGATGCAATTGGTCGTGAAACAATTAAAACACTTAATGGTGATTTCTGGGATGTACCTACTTATTATGGATTTGTTCAATATGCCAATATTGCTGCATTCTCCACTTATACAGTAGGTTTATTTTCCGGTGAAGATGAAATTAGAAAAGTTGGTCGAATGTTAATTCAAAGCTTATCATATTCGGGAATTACAGTAATGTTCATCAGAACTTTGTTCGGAAGAGAAAGACCTTATTCAGGTGAAGGCCCCTGGGCTTTCACAGGCTTATCTTTTGATAATGAAATACAATCATTCCCATCAGGCCATTGTACGGTAGCTTTTGCCTTTTCAACTGTATTAGCAGAATATTTTGATTCTATTTATTCAAGAGTTTTCTTTTATGGCTTGGGATCACTAACTGCTTATGCAAGAATATTGAATAATCAGCATTGGTTTTCTGATATTTTAATGGGATCTTTAATAGGAATAAGCGGCGGAATTTTTGTAATAAATGAAGAAAATAATAGAGAATCAAATAATAAGTTCAGTATTTCGCCAACTTTTAATGGTGTAAGATTTACCTATCGATTTTAGAAAGTAAAATAAATAATGAGATTAATGTTATTCGATATATTTTACGAAATCTATAAATGGAATTAAATGCCATTGAGTACCAAATGGATAAGTTCCATAACTTAGTTTGCCTCCAACACCAAGTTTGAATGTATTCATAATATTCCAGAAAATATTTCCGGTTTGCTCACAGAAAAAGCTGTTAGATGTTTTTTGATATTCGTAATCATAATCATCGTCATTAACTGGAAAAAGAAAAAATTCATTTTTCAAATGATAGTCAAAATCTTCAAATAATTTTCCCTCTGCAATTATGTTAAAATTGAAACCAATATTTTTATAATAAACCATTGTGCGCGGTAAAATGAAAGGAAGATCAATCGAAGTGCCGGGTTCCAAATTGGAATTATTCAAAGCAAATTCCATTCCTATACTGCCAGTAATAAAATGATTTTTTTTTAAAATAACCGATGCAATAATTGAATTGTTAATTGAGAAAATGTGTGGTATGTTAAACTCTGGCGAAATAAATCCACCAGTACCTTTTCCTTTCACTAAGCGTAGTAGTAAAGTTGGATAATTTAATCCATGAATGCTCGATATATAAAGATTATTTTTATTGTAAAAATTATATTTTAATTGAAGAGATGGTGATAAAAAGAACATTAATGGATGACCCAAAATACTAATCTTTTCATTTACTTTATATTCTGCATCGGTAAATAAAGAATATTTAAAAGTATAATTTGATAAAACAATGGCCGACCTATCGTAAAGTTTTATATTAGTTGAATCATCAACAGCCATAATTTTACTTGAAAATAATATCACTAATAATAAAATAAAATTCCTCATTCACCCTCCGAAGCTCTTGTGTTAATTAGAGCACTAACCGGAGCATGATCTGAATATTTTCTATATTCTTGGTGTGTCTGATGAGAGCCTTCAATCCATTTTCGATTTGCAAATAAATAATCTAGTGTTCTGTCATAAGGTATGTTAGGAAATGTTGCATGAGAAAAATACATTGGCTGATTTGCTTTGTAAATATCCAATGGTAATGAGGGAAAGTATCCGTCATATATTAAGTTTAACCAATCAATTTCCGGAGCATAATTACTTCCCTCTTTATGTAATGGATCATCTCCATGAGAATGAAAATGTTCATCTGAACATTTATCTTCATCACAATAATCAAGTGAATCTGAATTAGGAGGCAGCAGATTATAATCGCCGCCCGTAATTAAGGGAATTCCCATTGAACTTAATTCGTCACAAATAATTAAATATTCTTCTAATTGTCTTTTTTTTGTGTTGTCAGTAGAAAATGCCGATAAGTGAGTGTTTATAACATTTATCTCCGTTTCATTTGGCATTTTAATTTTACAGGACATTACAATTTCTCTTACATAAAAATATTTTGTTAGAGCATCTAAATCATTTCTTAATGGTAAGGGGTGAGATTTTACATCTGAAATTGGCCAGACCGATAAAATGGAATTTCCGGTATTAATTCTGCCTATTCCATCACTAGGAATAAACTGAATATTCCAATTTGTTCCGTAGTAACCATAATTAAAATAAGTTCTATTCATTATATAATGCATTTCATCAATATAAGCTGTTCTCTTGCTATTAATATCAACTTCCTGCAATAATAATATATCAGGCCTAATTGTATTTATTGCGCTTACTAATAAGTCAAGGTTTTTCTCAACTTCATCTCGTTTTAAAATTGTTCTTCCGCCGCAGGCATCTCCAAACCATAAAATTTCAGTACCGCATCCAAAGCGGATATTCCATGTCATAATTGATATTGTATCTTTAGAAATTTCACTTATTGGTTTTGATTTGCTGTAATTTTCACAATTACGTACTTCATCAATTGTGTCAACAAAAGGATCACATGAAATTAAAGATAGTCCAAAAAGTATTATTGCAAATAATAGTATTGATTTATGAGCAATAATGATTTTGAAAAATCTTTGTAATAAATAATAATTAGCAATCATATTTTAACAGTTTGTTGATGAAAAGTATTTTTGATTTTTAAAAATATAATTTTCTTTTATTGGAATGTTGCTGAAAAAGCAATTCCAAAAGTTGTTGTTTTAATTGTTACTTTATCATCTCCTTTATCTGGAACATTACTATATGCGGCGTAAATTGAAGCCCCAAGTGCCCAATCAATATCAATCCACCATTCCTTGCCAGCTGTTAAAAATAATCCTAATCCCATATCAGATTCACCTTTTGTCGTTTTTGAGCCTTCTTTATATTCTAATTGAGCTTTACTAGCTAAAATAGAACCCGAAACATAAATATTGATAGGCATAAAATAATATGTTAAGCCAGCTCCAAAATCAGAGTTTGAAGCTAAAGTTTCTTCTGTGTCGTAGCTTTTTCCCGCAACTTTCACTTTGGGATTGTCAATTGTTATTGCACCTACTTCTCCAAAAGCATTAAGATTTTCTGCAATCTCACCACCTATTTGAAATCTAAATGCTATTGATAAACCGCTAAATTCCATATCTCCTAATTGCATATCGTTTGATTTTACTTTAAATGTCATTTTAGAGGATGAGCCCCCAAGTAAAAAACGCATAAAAAATCCATCATGTTTGTATTCTCCAAAATCTTCACTATAAACAAACTGCCAGCTTATCAAAAAAAAACTTATTAATGTAAATAATAATTTTTTCATTTTAACCTCACGTAAAAGTGAATTGAAAACAATTCAATATTTAAGTTTCATTATGCTGTTCTGCTGCGGGAGAGAATTTTTGAAAGTCTTAAGGAGTATTAAACATTCAGCAATCTTTATACTTACTCTCTCGGAGTATAAAAAAATCACTGTGGTTAATAAGTAAAGAATTTTTATTATTTGCAATATGTATTTTAAAATTATAAACAATTCTGTATTAAATTCATTTATAACTATTTTTCAAGATTCAGTAATTTATAAAACTTGTGCTATTGTTTATTTAGATACTGTTTTTAGTAACTAAAGTCCAACTACAGATAACCAAAAAACAAAATTTACTAAATGGGAAAATGTTATTTATGAAGTGTATGTTGAGTAAATTTATTGAATTTTTCTTATAATAAGTTAAATTATCCTATTTTATAAGCGATAATAAAAATAAATGAAAGTGGAATAACACGTGGGTGATGCACCCCTTAACATTATCTGCGTGTTACATTTTTAAAACCTATTATTATTTCTTAAATCGAAAATCAATAATTAGAAGAAGAAAATTTCAATATTTGAAAACTTATAATTTTGAACTAAGCTTTCACTGAAAAACATTATGTAAATCCTGTTAAAATTAAGATGTATTGGGAAAATTATGTACAAAAACTTATATAAATATGTTATAATGTTTTGGGGAATGATAGCCTAAAAGTCGAACCCTTTCCTTTTTCACTATTAACTTTGATAATAGCATTAATCAGTTGACAATAATTCTTCACCAAAGATAATCCTAATCCTGTACCATCAAATTTTCTTGTATAACCTTTTGACTCTTGTGAAAAGGCAGAAAATATTTCAGGTAGGAATTCTTTCGAAATACCTATTCCAGTATCTTTTACTTCAATTATGTATTTTTCTTTGTTTTCTTTAACACTTAATTCAATAAATCCATATTCAGTATATTTAATGGCATTATCTATTAGATTAGCAATAATTTGCTCTAATGCATAATCGTCAATTGTGACAAAATTATTTTTAACATCAATATTAAGTATAAACTCCAGATTTTTACTCAATGTTAAATTCTTATATTCATTATAAAGTTTTTTTACAAGTGAACAAATTTCAATCTCATTTTTAGTTACAGTATAGGTCCCAAGTTGCAGATCTGACATATTCAATATCATATCAATTGTACGTATTATTCTCTTTGTAGAACTATCAATTGAACTAAATGCCGATTTTAGAATTTCATTTTTAAGCCCAGAGGTTTCTTCTTTTATCAAGCTTAAAAAATTCATAATTACATTTATTGGACTTCTTATTTCATGACTCATCTGAGCAAGAAACTCTGATTTCATTTTATCAGATGCCAAAGCTTTGTTTTTTGCTTCGATTAGTTCATTATTAATAATTTTCTCTTTTGTTTTATCCTGACCAATAACATAAATAAGACTTTTATTTATGGGGATAATAATTAGGTTTGCTATTCTTATTGATTTATCTTTATGTAAATATTCTATATCATTAATTTCAATTACTTCCCCATAATGATAATACATTTTTAACTTTTTCTTAATTTCTTCAGTTACTAAATCTAAATAATTTATATTCTTTAGTTCCTGCAATGAATAACCAGTCATTTCTTCTGCAGATTTATTTGCATCTATATATTTACTTGTTATTAAGTTGACTACAAAAATGGCATCCTTCGATTTATCAAACAATTTCCTTAATTTATATTCACTTTCCTGTAAAGCTTCTTCAATTAATTTCCTATCAGTAATGTCCTGTATTGTTCCAAACATTTCTATTGGTTCACCAATTTCATTAAATTTTAAATTCCCTTTGCCTTGTACCCATTTTTCTTGTTTCCCACTTATCGAAATAATTTTATATTCTTTGTTAAATTGTCCCCGTTTTTGAATTACGTCAACCAATAGGTGATTTTGCATTAATTCGACATAATTTGGATGAACAATTTTTAACCAACCTTCTACATCTCTGTTAAAATTTTTATCAATTCCAAAAATTCTATCAAGTTCTTCAGAATTTGTCCATATACCTTTTAGAATATTAAATGAATAATGCCCTAACCTTGCAACTCTTTGAGATTCCTTAAGTTTTGATTCACTTTCTATAAGTAAATCTCTTTCATTGCTAATGGTTTTATTATATTTATTTTTTTGTAATAATTTTATTTCATTATTACGATTTATTATTTCCTTTACCAATTCATTTTTACTGAATTTTTGATAATTCATTATAATTTTAACTCTATATTTTATATTAATAATCGAATAGAAAATAAAATTTATGATTTTTTATAAGTACAGAATTTTTGAAAATTATAAAATTCAATAATCTTATTTGTTAAATATTTAACAGTACTTAGTACATTTTGATATAAATTTTCATTGATTCACCCCGATTATAAATTAGAAATAATTATTTATTTCGGGGGAAATATGAAATCATTCGATAGCCTAAGTATATCTAAAAAAATCAGCTTTACAGTTTTTGCCATATTATGCTTAACTCTTTCCATTTATTTAGTCGTATTCTTTCTTAACAATGATTCTAGTGTAAAAAATAGAATTGAACAAGATAATGAACAATTAAGTTCTTTATTAACGGAATCCATTAAATTAGCCATGGCAGCTGGTGCCGATGACACAAAACCTTTTATCACTAATCTTGAAAAATTTGATAAAATTAAAGAAGTTAGAATTGTCCCAACTGACATAATAGATAATAAATCCCAAATCAAATTTGATGCTTTTGAAGAAAAAACATTAAATAGTGATCTTGAAACAAATTGTTATGAAGATTTTGAAGGATCCAAAGTACTAAGATCCATAAAATTCTTACGAGCTGATAAATCTTGTTTAGATTGTCATGATGCAAAAGAAAATGATATACTTGCAGTTGTTAGTATACGTCAATCTTTAGATGAAACATATGCAGAATTAGCTTCACAAAAAATAGATGCTGCTTGGATTGGATTATTAGCTGCAATAATAACTTTTAGTTTAGTTGCATATTTTGTAAATCAAAAGCTTGGTAAACCGATTGAAAAGCTTACCCATGCGGTGCAAAATTTTGCAAAAGGTAATTATGATGAACAAATTGTGTGCACAAGTAAGGATGAATTTGGTGTATTATCAAAAAGTTTTAATGAAATGGCTGAAAAAATTGATTTACAAATACAATATCTAAATAATATACCTTTACCAGTAACAGTAATGAATAAAGAATTTGAAATTGTTTACATAAATTCAAAAGCTTCTGAATTTCTCAATAAAGACAAAGAGAATTTATTGAAAACAAAGTGTTTTGATAATTTTAATTCTACTGATTGTAAATCGAAATCTTGTTCGTGCAATGTTGCAATAACAAAAGGTCAATCCATTACAAAAGAATCAATTTCAAGACCAAATAATTATGAAATACCAGTTTTACGTTCTGGAACGCCAATAAAAAATAGGAAAGGTGAAGTTATAGGATCTCTGGAGGTATTAACAGATCTGACCGAATCTAAAGAACAAGAAAAATATTTAGAAAGAAATACACAAAAGATGCTGCAAGTAATGGCAAAAGTATCTAATGGTGATTTTACAGTTCAATTGATTCCAGAAAATGAGGATGATACAATTGGGAAATTATTCAATGGCTTTAATGATACTATTAGTAATATTAGAAAAATGATTGTTAGTGTTGGTGATGCAATTTCTGAAACTGCAAAATCAAGCAATCAAATTAGTTCCAGTACTGAACAAATGGCTGCAGGTAGTCAAGAACAAAGTATGCAAGCTAATGAAGTAGCAAGTGCTATTGAACAAATGACTAAAACAATTTTTGAAACTGCACAAAATATTTCAATTGCTGCAAATAAATCAAAAGAAGCAGGTTCTCTTGCTACAGAGGGCAATTCGATTGTCAATCAGACAATTAATGGTATGAATAGAATTTCTGAAGTTGTATCCAATGCAGCAAAAACTGTTACGGTTTTAGGTAGTAATAGTGAAAAAATTGGTCAGATAATTCAAGTCATTGATGATATTGCTGATCAAACAAACTTACTTGCATTAAATGCTGCGATAGAAGCTGCACGGGCAGGAGAACATGGCAGAGGTTTCGCTGTTGTTGCGGACGAAGTTAAGAAACTTGCTGAAAGAACATCTCATGCAACAAGAGAAATTTCTGAAATGATTTCTTCAATTCAAAATGATACTAAAAATGCTGTAATTTCAATTAATTCTGGAACTGAGGAAGTTGAAAAAGGTAAAGAACTTGCAATTCATGCTGGTAAAGCTTTGGACAAAATAAATAATTCGACAATTGAAGTAGTAGACTTAGTAACACAAGTAGCTACAGCAAGTGAAGAACAATCCGCAACGTCAGAACAAATATCCAAAAGTATTGACGGTATAAGTCAAGTAACACATGAAAATGCTACAGGGGTTCAACTAATTGCGGAAGCATCTGAAGATTTAAATGTGCTTATGGGCAATTTACAAAATACTATGGCAAAATTTAAAATATATGAAGAAAGTAATAACAATAATATGGTAAATAAAATAAAAACAGAGGAATATGCCAAAAATTATACCTAGAGTAACAAATAAACATATCTAAATCTATTTTTCCCCCGCGAAAAGTAAATCAAAAGTTACTCTAGGTTAATAATAATCTAATTCATTTTCAATCATATCTATTTACAATTTAATTTTATAATTATCTTAGAAAATTGAAATCTATTTTCGAAAAGAATATTTATTATTTGAAATAATAAAAAATCAAATCCAAAATACTGTGAAAAATTTGTGAAACGTTTAAAAAATCTTTCGTTTTTAAGTTAATAATGTAGAACTTCTGCTGTTGAAGATAAAATAGCATGAAAAAATTTACATATTGATCCGAAATTCTTACTTATGTGGAAGAATAAATTATAAATATTATTGGTGTGGAATTTAATTTTTTAGTTTCTGGTACAGTTTACAAAAGGCTGATGAAAAATACACTTAGGTCATTAAAAAATAACTTATTTTTCTGCTGTTTTTGAAGTTGGAATAAAAATACTAGCTGTGTATTGCGTAATTCCTTTTTACGAAAAATTATTTATTTCCGAATATTATTCAATATTTTTTAATTCGACTTTTGTTGTATCGTAACTGGTCCCAATAATCCAGAAGATAATGGCTTTTCAAATTTAAATGATTTCATTGCCTCTTCAATTGTAAATGTGTAACGTCCTGTTAAAAATTCTTTGCTCCCCAAAAATCCATTTTCAAACTTTACTTTTCTAACATTTGCATCCGCCGGCTGTTTATCTCCGAGTAATCTATTTATCCAACGATTTGCCACCTCAATTTTAATATCATTTTCTCCAAGAACTACTGCATCTGATATATCAATCCTCCAAGGAGCACACCAAATTACACCAATATCTTTTCCGTTCAATTTTATTCTTGCGATATCATTTACAGTGCCAAGATCTAAAAATAACTTCTTCTCATTTATTGTCTCAGCTGAAAGGTTAAATTTTTTACTATATTTAGCAATTCCCGAATAGTATTTTATTCCACGATTTTTATGATCTGTCCAATCATATAATGTCTCAAATTTTATTTTTTCTGGTCCGCCAAACTTTGGATCAAATGACACATCCCATGATCCATTTAATGTTAATAAATTTTTAAATGAGGGAAAGTTTTTATTCTCAACGTGGGATTTTGTATCCCAAACATTTTTTTTTGAGAATGTTACAAAGAAACTTTCATAAGGGAAAAATTCAATTGGTATTTGTGTTTTGCCATCTCTAACTGAATATTCAGAGATCTTTCTAATTTCTCCATTCGTTCCAAACCATAATTCTGGTTCACCAATGGTTCTGAATGTGCACACAGTACTTTGCAACGAATCAGTTCTGTTTGAAATGAAATATATATCCATATCCTCAGTTTTTTTATGGGCAAAACGTATTGTATTATTTGAGGAAGTGAAATCCTCATGAATATTTAATTGTGATAAAATCTTCACTGTATTTTCATAATTTGGATAGAGCAGATCATTACTACTCAAAGATAGATCTCCTCCCCAGAAAACTTCACCTTTTCCATAAGTTCTTTTACATATAGTATCAGGTATATTTAATGTTCCCCAAAGCTGCTTTGATAAATTTGTTATTCCATTATCACAGTTTGGATAATCGGTTAAACTAGGAGATTTAATTGGAGGAGAGCCAATTATTTTAGCACCGCTTTCAACTAGAAATATAATTTTCATAAGTAGCTGAGGAGTCATAGTTTTATAGTTGGGCAAAACCATAATTTCGTAAGAAGACGCATTTGGAAATATAATCTTTCCATTTTCAACTTTAGCTTTATCTATAAGCATTTTTGGTGAACATCCATCGAATCTGTAACCATTTTGATCTGGAATGTTTCCATTTTCTGTTAATGCATCTGATGGCGGATTAAATACCATTGGCGCACCTTCCGGTGTTAAATAGAGAATATCAGCAACTGCTTTACCTTGCTGCATAATATAGGAACAGCGGCTAATGTATTTATGATAGGCTTCAATCATTGGCCACCAGGTTTGTCCTCTATCCCAATGAACTCCATAAGGTCCCATTGTCATTCCAGGACGGTATTGATCTCCTAGAGGTTTATGAGCAAATGTATGAAATATAAAACGATTAACTCCCAAAGAAAGTGCCCAATCACTTTGATCTTTCATAGACCATGGATATTCTTGCCATAATTCATTACTATTTGATGTGAATACTTCAGCACCAACAATTGGTTTTCCCGATACATGTGAAATTGAAGCAGCTTCAATAACTGCATAGTGAGTATCATAGCCAAACCTTTTACTCCAAAATTCTGCCATTATAACATCAGCGACATCTCCTAAATCTAAATCACCAGCTGGATTCATATCATAAGGTTCCATTGAAAGTTCCAATCCATTTTTGTTTGCATAAGCTTTGGCAAACTCAGCGTGATTCTCAATAAGTAATTCCTGACATGTTAAGCGTAGATCCCACAAAAATCGTTCAGTAACTTCTAAACTTTCAACTGCCCGCCCTGTATAACATAATAAATATGGTTCTGGATCATATCCTCTTCTTTTAATAAATTCTTGTTCAATTCCTTCCGTCCAGTTTTGTGAACCGCTTTCCCAACTATCAATATGAAATCCTGTCCATCCTACTCCATTTTTACGTGGTTCGGTTTTTTCAAGTAAAATATCTGTATAGTTTTTTAAATGATTTTCAAATGCTTTGGACTGTAATTTGTTACATTCTAATCCGATTGCTGGTTCAGGAGAAGGTCGCGTACTGGCTCCGGTAACGCGAATTCCCATACGAATAATTGACCATTTCCCAGGCGGAACATTCCAAACTAAATGATTATCTTCTTTTAAATATCTAGATATATTGATAATATCTTTTGATTTAACAATTTTATCTTTTTCAGATTTATTAACGTTGAAGAAATCTGGGATATGTGTTTTAACGTTTGGGTAAGATGAATAAGGATATCTTTCATAAAGTGCCTTCTCATTTATATCATGAATAACTGGTTTAAGATAATTTGGAATAGCATAGACAGCAACATCCTTATAATAATCATTTTTCATTGTGTGCCACGGAGTGCTGCGCTGTTCAGGAATTTGAAGAACTGTATCAATATTTCTTTCTCCTTTAATTTCTGTTTCACTAAACACTAGATGCTGCATTGATTCTTCTGGTTTTACCCAAGGACCTCCGCTGCCGCACCAACCTGGTCCTGCTCCAAGTAGAATTTTAATTCCCAATCTCTCTGCTTCTCTTACAGCATGAACAAATAGTTGCTGCCACTCTTCGCTCATAAAATCTATTGGTCCACGAGGGACACCAATACCCACCTCAAGAAATATTAATTGACCAATACCGGATTCTTTCATAGATTCTAGGTCTTTAGTCATCTCTTCCCGTGATAAATTACCATCCATAAAATACCAGTAGACACCAGGTTTTGAATTATCGGGGGGATTTTTAAATGCTTCTTTTAATTCATCAGCTGATTGAGTTGTACAGCTTAAAATTATTCCAATTAAAGAAACAAGTAGCACTTTTACAATTATATGTCTAATTCTGTAAAACATATTAAGTATAGATAATCTTATATTAATTAAATCATGCAAATGAGTATTTTTTCTATCATGAATAATATAGATCTAACTTTTTTTTGAAATAATATATTCATATAAAATCAAAAACAAATTTCTATTAAATTTTGATGCATTTTATATTTAAAATATATGCTATTTTTTCAATAGTTTCAGCAACATGACCAACACCGATTGCCATGTGATGTGCGGGACCTTGTTCAGACCATTCTTTTAAAAACTGTTTTGCACCTTTTTTAAATTTATATCTGCTGTTAGTATTACCAATATTTAGAACCGGTCCCGGAACACTTTCTCCTTCAGCAACTAATAATTTTGTTGTGCCATCTTTTTCTTGAACAACTGAAAGCATTGTTATTGGACCGTTTTTTACACTCATTTGTATTGATAAACCTTTGCCGGGTTTACCGTGATATACCGGCAGTGGAACTAATTTAACTTTTCCTTCAGAAATTTTTGCATGACCAGGACCATCATGACCTAGCATAACAATATCGTCATTTAGATCAAGAACATAAAACTCCGAAAAACTTCCACCAACTTCCAAAAGATCCAGAATTTTCATTGCGATGACATTTTTTATTTCATATTCTCCTGCGACTGGTACTCCATTCATTGTTAATAGTGTATTACCGGGAATAACAGATGTAATAATATTTTCATATTCTTTATCATCAGAACCTTCATAATGATATGCAATACATCCAAGATTTTTATTATTTACTATTGCATCAAGAGCTATTGAGCTCTTTGCAGCTCTGGATAATTCATATTCGCTGCAATTTGGATCTACAATAAAAGCATTTTGAAATTGATTAATTTTATCTAAAATTTGGCTGTCTGTGGCTTCATTAAAATATTTATTTAAAGAACTCATTTCTAATATTTCAAAGTGGCTTCCAAACGTAACTGAGAGTTGTGTCATATCACTATAAACATCGAGCATTCCTCCATAGTAATGTCCTAATAATCCGATTCTTGTCTCTCTCAAATTCGAAGTAACTTTAATTGCTTTGGTCCAATCATTTATTTCATGCCACACAGATTCATCATCTAAAGAACCAGTAATTAAATGATAATTTATATCAGCTTTTTTAAATACACTTGCAATTTCTGGAGCTGAACATGCTTGACAATATGCAAGCCATTCACCTGTCATCTTTCCACGATCTTCAAGTGCATTAAAGGTTTCGTAATCAATTGCTTTTGTAGGTTGAATACTCAAAACTATTACAGGAACTTTTGCCTCCTGAACAACCGGAAGTACTGTAGAACTTAAAGCATACGTGGATATATACAGAAATATAGCATCAACATTTTGTCCTGATAAGAATTTACCGGCTTCTCTTGCTTGAACTGGATTATCAATTATTCCTGTATTTATAATTTCAATTTGCGCATCTGATTTTGCAATATGCTCTTCAATTAATTTTTGATAATCCTCCAACCTTTCTTTCAATCCCTTAAACTGAGACCAATATACATCCAAGCCAATACCATATAAACCTATCTTAATTTTATTTTCATCTTGTTTTGATTCTTGTTGATTTCCCGGTTGATCATATGAATTTGAATATTTATTTTCGGAGGAATTAACAATCGAAGTATGGAGAAATATCAATAATATTAAGTAAAAGACTTTTTTCATTTTTTCACCAATTTTTGTTAAAAGTTAATTTGATTATTAAAAACTTTATCAATAATTAATATTTACAATAGAATAATTTTGCGAATTGAATTGGACTTTTAGCTAAATAATTTAATGATAATTTTTATCAAAAATAACTTAATCGGTAAAATAAGATTTCACTCATCTTGGGTTAAATGAAAACATTGGTTGATTTAGTTTAAATAGAATTGGCAAGGTACCATAATTATAATTCTCTTAATTTTTCAAAACTTTCTCAAAAGCGAATTAACTCCACTTTGAATTTCACAAGATTGTTAGTAAAAAAAGTTCAACCAATATTTTTTACAAAGGATTTAATAGTCATATAATGGAAATATAATTGAAGGTTAGAAAATTACTCTAAAGAAGATTTTTTGTAAAAACGTCTAATTTTATCTAAATAATGTGAATTATTCAGCTAACAGCAGATTCTGTTGTGGAATTAATATTGGCCTATTTTGATTTATATTAAAGCCTGACTCAAGCAATTAATTTGGTCAGAACAGCAATATATTTTCTCCTTTGAAACTCAAATAAATAAAATATTAGCAACCAATCTGCAACCAAATGACATTCTTTAAGGACACAAAATAAAAAAGCTTTGAAAATCATCTGTTTTCAAAGCTTTTTTGTGGAGCTAAGCGGGTTCGAACCGCTGACCTCTTGACTGCCAGTCAAGCGCTCTCCCAACTGAGCTATAGCCCCAAGTTTTTAGAACTTTATTGTAAAATTATCAAACAAAGTTATCTTTGTCAATTTTAATAATTTTTCCAAATCTTATTATAGTTAACAATTATTCATTTGATATATTTAATTTAGTCACATAACTTTATGTAAAAAAAATGAACTTATGAAATACTTTATAAATTTATTATTGTTTTTAATTTTTACTTCAATTGTATTCATTGCATGTGATGATACATTGCCGACTGAAATTCCAATTCCTGAAAAAGATGTTAGTTATGCTAAACATATTCAGCCTATTTTTAATAACCATTGTAATAACAGCGGTTGTCATAACTCTGAAGATAATGCAGGTGGTGTTAGTTTAACATCTTATGGTGATTTATTTGCAACACCTTTCTTAATTATAAAATATTCACCAAACGAAAGTCATTTGTATTTAGCAGTTAGCGGTCAATCAATAAGTTTAATGCCGCCTCCATATGGTAATACTTTCCCACTTTCAGATAATCAAATTAACGGGATAAAAACTTGGATAGAGGAAGGTGCTGAAGCTAACTGATGATAAGGGAATTTACATTTTAGAATTGCATTCAAAATCCAAGTTCAAAATTGCGAATAACAAATTTAATGAAATTATTTTTCCTGCCGGATATTATTATTATGTTGGAAGTGCTCAAAAAAATTTACAATCGAGATTAAAAAGACATGCTAAGAAAGCAAAGAAACTTCATTGGCACATTGATTATTTGACTTCTCATAAAAATGTAATTTTAAGAAATATTTATGTCTTGCCCGGTCAATTGAAAAAAGTTGAATGTGAATTGACCAATAAAATTATTGCTCAGAAAAATTTTAAAATTATTGTTAAGGGATTTGGAAATTCCGATTGTAATTCTTGCGAATCGCATTTAATATATTCTAAAAAGAAGATAAGTTACAACCATTTATGTTCTCTGTACCAATCAACTGTACTTTTCATTCCTTCTTCAAGTGATATTTGCTGAGAATAACCAAAATCATTTTTAGCTTTAGTTACGTCGCAAGTCCAATTCTCCTGCACAAAATCTCTTGCTTTTTCAAGATTAAATGTAGCGGGTTTAGATGAAAAATAGTTGAAAAAGTGAGATATGGCTCCAATGCTATAAATTAAAAAATGTGGTATTCTGATTCTTAAAGCTTTTTTACCAATTGCGTTTTCCATTGCATCGCTAATAGTAGGCCAATCATATATTTTTTCGGAACTGATAAAATAAATTTCATTCTTTGCTTTTTCAGACAATGAAGCTAAATAAATTCCATTAACAAAATCTCTGCCGTGTATTAAGCTCAATTTCTTATTATTAAAACCAACTAATGTCATAATTCCCTTTTGAACACCCTGAAACATTGCATAAATATCTGTTTCCCTTTCACCGTAAATTGCCGGAGCTCTGCAAATTGTAATTGGAATTTTATCCATATATGTTTTTGTTAATTCTTCTTCGGCCAGTTTACTTTTTCCATAGGTTGTAATTGGATTTGGAATTGTCAATTCATCACAAGGTTTTCCATTTAACGATGGACCGCAAGCTGTCAAACTACTGACTATAATAACTCTTTCAATTGAATTGTTAACTTCAAGTATAGCATCCAATAGATTTTTAGTTGTATCAACATTACCCGTATAAAAACCCTTTCTTGTTTTTGATCTTACAACTCCAGCCACATGAAATAAGTAATTTGCATCTTTTAAGACTGTTTTTAATCCTTCAGTATCAAAAAGTCCGCAATCATAAATTTTTACTTCCTTGTTTTTTAGCCATCTTAAATTACTTGATTTTCTTATAATACATCTTACTTCATAGTTTTTACTTAATAAAAGATCAACTAAATGACTTCCAACGAATCCTGTACCGCCTGTAACTACTGCTATTTTCTTATTTTGCATATTCCGTTTTAATTTGATTTTCTAAAGATATAATTATACTTTTTTATGTTAGAAAAAAATGATAATTAAATATAAAAAATAATTCTACTATTAGTGGAGGTAATACTTGGATCTATTCAAAAAATGTTACGATTTCACAAGAGCTGATGAAATAAAAGCTGCTGGTGTTTATCCTTATTTTAGAGCTGTAGAGGAAAATGAAGGTCCCGTTGTATCTATTGAAGGAAGAAAAATTATTATGGCCGGCTCAAATAATTATTTGGGCTTAACTGATCATCCAAAAGTAAAAGAAGCTGCTATTGCAGCAATTAAAAAGTACGGTACCGGTTGTTCTGGTTCACGTTATTTAACTGGAACAATTGATTTACATGTTGAACTTGAAGATCGACTAGCAAAATTCTTAGGCAAAGAAGCCGTTTTACTTTTTAGTACAGGATATCAAACTGCACAAGGTATTATTCCAACTCTGGTACAAAGAGGTGAATATTTAATCTCGGATAAAGATAACCATGCTTGTATTGTTGCAGGTAATCTTATTGCAAGAGGTGCAACTGTTGAGCTATTTAGATACAAACACAATAACATGGAAGATCTTGAAAGAGTTTTAAATAAGCTTGATAAAGATACACCTAAATTAATTGTAAGCGATGGTGTATTTAGTACAGGTGGAGAAATTGTTGATTTGCCAACTATGGTAAAATTAGCAAAATCAAATAATGCAAAATTATTGATTGATGATGCTCATTCAGTTGGAGTAATAGGTAAAGGTGGTCGTGGTACAGCTAGTGAATTTGGACTAGTTGATGAAGTTGACATGACAATGGGAACATTCAGCAAAACTTTTGCATCATTAGGCGGATTTGTAGCCGGTGAAGCTAAAGTAATTGATTATATTAAACATCACGCACCTGCATTAATTTTTAGTGCTTCTCCTACTCCATCATCAGTTGCTGCTGCTTTGGCTGCACTAAATGTTTTAGAAGCTGAGCCCGAAAGAGTTGGAAAACTTGTAAGTAATGCTCAATTTGTTAGAGACGGTTTAACTGAGGCAGGATTTAATGTTATTAACGGTAGAACAGGTATTGTTCCAGTAATTGTTGGAAGTGATGAACTTGCATTCATGATGTGGAGAAAACTTTACGATGCTGGAGTATTTGTAAATGCATTTATTTCTCCGGGAGTTCCACAAGGAAGACAAATGATGAGAACAAGTTATATGGCAACTCATGAAGAAGAGCATTTGCAAAAAATTATCGATACTTTCAAAAGTGTTGGTAAAGAAATCGGATTGATATAATATTAACTTTCAATTTTAAAAGCATACTTTTTAGTATGCTTTTTTTTTACGGAGATCAAATGGGAAATATTACTGTTGAGAAAATAAATGAAAGTGAAATTAAAAAATTTCTAAAATTTGCATTTAAAATCTATAAAAACGATCCGCATTGGGTGCCGCCGCTTTTTATGGATAAATTGAAAATTCTCAATAAAAATAAAAACCCATTTTTTAAAGAAAGCGGCGAGATTGAAATGTTTATGGCTTTCAAAGATGGCGAAGCTGTTGGAAGAATTGCTGCAATAAGAAATGATCTTCATAATAAAATTCACAATGAAAATGTTGGTTTTTTTGGTTTTTTTGAATGTATAAACGACCAAGAAGTTGCCGATAAATTATTTGATAAAGTAAAAAATTGGCTTAAAAAACATAACTTTGATGCCATGCGCGGTCCCACAAATCCCACAAGTAATGATGAATATGGAGCATTGATTGAAGGATTTGATGATTCGCCTCGACTTTTAATGTCATACAATCCAAAATATTATCTTGAATTATTTGATGGTTACGGCTTTAAAAAAGCTAAAGATTTATACGCTTATGATATTCAAAATAAAGAAATGAGTAAAAATGAAAAAATAAAGCGGGTTTCTGAAATTGTTAAAACAAGATATGGAATTAATATCAGACCCGTAAATATGAAAAATTTTCAGGATGAGCTTGAAATTTTTAAGATAATATACAACAAAACTTGGGCTGCAAATTGGGGATTTATACCAATGTCCGATGCAGAAATTGATGCTGCCGCAAAAGATTTAAAACCGCTTATAAATCCGGATTTAGTTTTTTTTGCCGAAGTAAATAATGAACCGATTGGTGTTGTTTTGGCAATGCCCGATTATAATGAAATTTTTAAAACAATGAAAGGCAGACTATTTCCATTCCAATTTTTAAAATTGTACACACAAAAGAAAAAAATAACATGGGCACGAGTAATAGCTTTGGGTGTAATTCCTGAATATCAGAAAAAAGGAATTGATGGACTTTTATATTACGAATGTTTATTAAGGGCCGCTAAACACGGAATTATGCAAGGTGAAGCAAGCTGGATTCTTGAAGATAACACAATGATGAATCGCGGTGCTGAAACTATGAACGGCCGAATTTATAAAAAGTACAGAATCTACGAAAAAGCTCTTTAGTTATCTAAACCTTGGTCATATGTTGAAATATGTGCCGGATCAATCTTTTTTAAAAGCTGTAAAACTGATTTATCCGGATAATCTTTAACATAGTTAAATATTTCTTTATACTTAGTATCAAAGAAGACTTTCATAAGTACATTCATTCTGCTTATTTTATCATAAATTCCATCTAAATTTTTAACTAATTTCACAATATTATGAATGGCAGATTTTTTATCTTCATTCATTATATCCAAACCATTATAATGATAATCGTAAAAATCTGTTCTGAATTGCTGAAAATTCGACCTCAGTAAATCCTCAACTAAACCTCTCTTATTGTAAGATGATGTTTCTAAAGCCCATCCTTTTGAAGCTCCGCTGTTTGATCCCAAAATAGCTATGTCAGAAGCTCTGTTAAAGTATTCAGTTCCCCCTTGAGGAACATAAGAATCCATGTCTAAGCCAATAATTACATAAGCATAATAATCTAAAAAACTTAATAAAGGATTGAATTCAGCAGGATTAAAATAAAATGTCTGATTCTGCGAATAATCAAAATTCCAGTTTCCATCTTGAACAAGAAGCATAAGAGACGAATTTTCTGAGTTATAAACAGGTCTTTGGCTTGTAATCACTACTTGCGCACCGTAACTTGTTTCACCGGCTGATGTAAAAAATATTGAAAAATTACAATTTATGGGATCGCCTTCCCAATTAGACCCGGCAAATTTGTTATTATTTAAATAATCTTCAACATATCTTCCAAAATCTACCAATTTATCTTTGGCCGAAGTTTTAAGCTGCTCATAATTTACGGTTACTTTTGCATTAAGTTCTTGTGCAAATGACACACTGCTAAAAGCAATAAATATTATTAAAAGTACTTTCTTCATATTATTACCGATTTTTAAGAAATATTAAATAGAAAATAAATATTTGTTTATTCTAATTCAATTTTATTATTACGTCTGTTTATTACAATATTCAGCATATTTATATTTATTACAATTTTGGTGAAATAATGTTTCCAAAATATTTACATTCTTTTTAAAATAATATATATTAAGACTTAAATTAACATTTTATTGAATATTTTTATTTTTTAAGATTTATGTATTTCAATAAAACGAAATATTTGTTTTTCACTTTTTTTCTTTTCCATAGTATAAATATATTCTCTCAACTTCAACCGGGTGCAAAACAAATTGCCCTTTCGCATTCAGATGTTGCATCAGCAAATAATTCTTTTTCACTTTTTACAAATCCAGCCGGATTATCAAAAATTGGGAAAACTCAATTTGGAATATTTTATTCGCCTTCCCCTTTTGGTATGAAAGAATTGGCAAATGGTTTTATAACTTTATCACATCCAACAAGTTTTGGAAGTTTTGCTGTTGGAGCAATGAATTATGGATTTGAACTTTACAAAGAAAATAGAATACATTTAGGTTACTCAAATATTTTTGCAAAAAGATTTTTAATTGGAGTTTCCGGAATGTATCAAACACTAAACATAAAAAATTATGGCCATGCAGGTTTTTTTAATTTTTCACTTGGTAGTATATTTTTACTTACTAACAAATTTGCAATTGGTTTTGTCCTAAATAATCCACTCAGAAATAAAGATTATTCACCACTAACTACAAATTTCAGATCGGGAATAACTTATGAAATTATTAAAGAGGCTAAAATTCATCTTTCTGTCTACAAAGAAATAAACTTTCCTATTTCCGTATCAAGTGGAGTTGAATATGATGTTTTAAAATTCTTTTCATTAAGATTTGGGATTCAAAATGAACCGAACATTTATTCAGCAGGAATTGGAATTAATTACTTATTTTTGAACTTAAATTATGCAATAAATTCACATCAAGATTTAGGAATGACTCATCAAATTGGATTGATTATTAATTTTACTGAATGAAAATTACTGTTAAAATAATTACATATTTGCTTTCCATTTCTTCAATTTTATTTTCCCAAATTGACACAACTGAAATTATTGATCAAAATATTTTTGAGCTTAAAGAAAATTTATTTGAAGATAATGTAGATAGATCAAATTACGATCTTATTAATAGTCTACTTTCAAATCCAATTGAAATAAATTCTTCTACTTTAGAAAATTTAACAGAACTTCCATTTCTTACTTTACAAGATGCACAGACAATTATTAAAGAAAGAAACAGAAAAAAATATTTCAGATCTTATGGAGATTTCCGGACCATTAAAGGTATTCATCCCGACATATTGTTAATGTTAAAACCATTTATAAAATTTGATGAATCCAAAAAAGATAATTCCTTGTCAGTGAATTTTCATTCGCGAGCAATTAGTGATTTGCAAAATGAACAAGGATATTTAAATGGGAATTATTTAGGAAGTAAACTTAAATCTTATAACAGAATTGGTGTTGGCTACGGAGAAATTAAAGGTCGATTTTTAATTGAAAAAGATGCCGGTGAAAAACCCTATACTGATTTAACTACCGGATTTATTGAGTATAAATCAGATGGAATAATTGATAAAATTATTTTAGGAGATTTTGATTTTGAATTTGGTCAAGGTCTGGCTGTTTGGAGTCCATACGGTTACTCCAAAGGAAATGATGCAGTAAATGCTTCCGGTAAAAGAGGAAGAGGAATAAGACCTCATACTTCTTCAGAAGAAAATAATTTTTTCAGAGGATTAGCTGTTCAATCAACATTAAATAATTTTTCATTTACTGCATTTGCTTCGAGCGACAAAAAAGATGCAGCAATTGATGAATTTGATAACGTAACAAGTTTAATTTACACTGGTTTTCACAGAACAGAAAATGAAAAATCGAAATTTGATGCTCTGAATTCTAAGACTTTTGGTGGATCTGTTAAATATTCCTTAGAAAACTTTTTAAATATCGGACTTCTGCATTATTCAAATACTTTTAATAAAAATTTGCAATTTGGAGATAATTCATTAAATGGTAAAAATTTTAATTTCACTTCACTTAGCTATAATCTTTACTATAATAAGCTAAATCTGCTTGGTGAAATTTCTAACAATGGGAAATCATTTGCTTCAATTACCAGTTTATATTTAGGATTAAATGAATCAGTACAATTCGTTACTTCGTATAGAAATTATCCTAATAATTATTTTAATATTTACAGCTCCGGATTTGGAGAAAGCAGCAATACTCAAAATGAAACCGGATATTATTTTGGATTAAGAATTACAACAGACTACGGCAAGTTTAATATTTATTATGATATTTATAAATTTAACTACTTCAATTTTTACTCAGATATGTTTTCTTCTAACGGAAATGATTTTTTATTCAACTATGAAAATAAAATTTTTAAAGGTGTGAACCTTAAACTTAAAATTAAAGATGAAATAAAAGAAAAAATGATTGCTCTTGATTCTAAAGATGAAATTGGTGAGAATGAAAAGTTAAATGTTAGAACAACATTAGATTATAAACTGACAAAAAATATTTATGGCAAATCCAGAATTGAATATGTAAAATATTCAGTGCATAAAACAAACGAAGAAGGTTATTTACTTTTACAGGATATAAAATTGTTGTTTACCAAACAATTAAATCTAACTTCCAGAATAGTTTTTTTTCAAACAAAATCATTTAATTCCAGAGTTTATGAATTTGAAAATGATATAAGAGGAGTAATGACCAACCTTGCATTATTTGGTGAAGGATTAAGATGGTATTTATTACTTCACTATAAATTTTCTAACAATTTGTACACCTATCTTAAATATTCTGAGACATTTAAACCAAATGAAAAATCATTAGGATCAGGTAATTCAGAAATTTTTGGAAATTTAGATAATAGAATAAGCTTTCAGATTGATTACAGATTGTAAATCTGTATCCTAAAATTCACGCATTTTCTTGCTAAATAATATAAGACTGTCTAAGTTTACTAACTAATTTTTTATAAATATTAAGGAAAATTTTAATGAGAACTATTGTATCATTACCAGGTGATGGAATTGGCAAAACAGTTTTACCTGAATCAATTAGATTGTTGGATGCTGCAGGTTTTAAAGCAAATTATGTTCACGGAGATATTGGTTGGGAATTTTGGCAAAAAGAAGGTAATGCCCTTCCGCAAAGAACAATTGATCTTTTGGCTGAACACAAAATTGGATTGTTTGGAGCTATAACAAGTAAACCTAAAGATGCCGCAGATGCTGAACTTGATCCATCATTAAAAGATAAAGGTTATGTGTATTTTAGTCCAATTGTTGGTTTACGCCAACATTTTGATTTGGATATTTGCATTCGTCCATGCCAATCTTTTAAAGGTAATCCTCTTAATTTTATTAGAAAAGATGGCAAAGGAGGATTTGAAGAACCTTTAGTTGATACAGTAATCTTCCGTCAAAATACTGAAGGAATGTATGGCGGAATTGAATGGACCAATCCTCCAAAGCAAGTTAGAGATGCATTAGAAACTCATCCTAAAATGAAAAATTTCAAAGATGCTCCAAGTGAAGAAATTGCTATCTCAACAAGGATTGTTACAAAGAAATATACTGCTAGAATAATCCGTGCTGCATTTGAATATGCTAAAAAGTTTGGATATAAAAATGTTACAATTTGTGAAAAACCAAATGTTCTTAGAGAAACATCAGGAATGTTCATGAAATTAGGAAAACAAATTGCAAAAGAATATCCGGGCATTGATTTATGGGATACAAACATTGACGCACAAATGATGTGGCTAACAAAAAATCCGGAAAACTACGGAGTAATAGTTTCAGAAAATATGTTTGGTGATATTATTAGTGATGGATTTGCCGGATTGATAGGAGGTTTAGGTTTTGCTTGTTCAGCAAATATTGGTGAAGAAGTTGCTGTGTTTGAACCGACTCATGGGTCAGCCCCAAAATATGAAGAATTAAAACCAAGTATTGTGAATCCTATTGCTATGTTTTTAAGCGCTTGCATGATGCTTGATCATATTGGTGAAAAAGAAATTTCAGATAAAATTAGAAAAGCTATTGCAGAAGTTATTGAGGAAGGCAAAGTTAAAACTTACGATATGATGAAATTACGCGGCGGTGCAGATGTTTTTGAAAAAGGTGCCTGCACAACTCAAGAAATGACAGATGCAGTAATTGAGAAGTTAGAAGTTAGATAAATAACTCATTTTGTCATTCCGGTATGCATTAAGCCGGAATCTATTTTTCGAAATTTAATGGATCACTTATGCGCAATAAAATAAAACAAATTTGGCCGGAAATTGAGCTAATCAAAGATTCAGATATAAAAGAAAAGACATATCAATGTTGGGAATATGCAATCGAACATTCACCTCTTGAACCGGAAGATTTGGAGAAAATTCCATTCAGTTTGTTGATAGACAATTGTGATATTACTTTTATGAATCACAAAAGAACTGCCGTTCAGCTTTCAATTGATATAGCTAAAAGAATGGAAGGAAATTTTAAATTAAAAATTAACTGGGATTATTTAATCTCCGGTGCAATTCTAATTGATGTTGGTAAGCTTTTAGAATATAAAATGATTGACGGGAAATTGGGCACTAGTCGTGATGGCAAATTATTAAGACATCCGTTTAGCGGTGCTTCAATTGCTGATAGATTTGGGTTACCTTTTGATATTCAGCATATAATTGCATATCACTCAAAAGAAGGTGATTTAGGAAAACGAACAATAGAATCAATAATTGTTCATCATGCTGATTTTGTTAGCTTTGAGCCGTTTCAAGATGCAAAGTGTTTGAAAGTATAAATGTGAAATGTCAAACGTCAAAAGTGAAAAGGAGTGAAATTTATGTTGAAACTTAATCACAAGAATTTAGAGGTGTGGAATGAAAGTCTGATTCTTGTAAAACCTATTTATCTCTTAACGGAATAACTTCCAAAAGAAGAAAAATATGGATTAGTTTCACAAATAAATAGAGCTTCAGTTTCTATTATTTCTAATCTATCCGAAGGTTCAGCAAGATCTTCTAAATTGGAAAGGAAACGTTTTTATGAAATTGCATGATCATCACTTGTTGAAATAGATTCTCAAATTGAAATTCTGATTGCACTAAACTTTTTAAGCAAAGAAAATATTTTAGATATTGAACCACAATTCAATAAAGTTTTCGCAATGTTATCTAATTTAATTAAATCTTTAAGATAGCATTTCACTTTTCACATTTGAAATTTGACGGAGCATCAATGAGCCAAAACCTAACAGAAAAAATCGTTCAAAAATTTGCAGTTGGATTAGAAGAAAATCAAAAAGTACAAAGCGGTGATATTCTTTCTATCAGACCAGCTCATGTAATGACACACGATAATACCGGTGCAGTAATTCCAAAATTCAAATCAATTGGCGCAACTAAATTAGCAAATCCACGACAAGTTGTTCACACACTTGATCATAACATTCAAGATAAAAGTGAAGCTAATTTAGAAAAGTATAAAAAGATTGAAGAATTTTCTAAATCAGTTGGTGCTGATTTTTATCCTGCTGGCAGAGGCATTGGTCACCAAATTATGTGTGAAGAAGGTTATGCTTGGCCCGGAACTGTTGTTGTTGCTTCGGATAGTCACTCAAATATGTATGGAGGATTAGGAGTTTTAGGTACGCCTGTTGTTCGGACTGATGCTGCGGGAATTTGGGCGACCGGAAAAACTTGGTGGGAAATTCCTCCAATTGCAAAAGTTGAATTGAATGGGAAATTACAAAATGGAGTTGTTGGCAAAGATCTGATAATTGCTCTATGCGGATATTTCAACAATGATGAAGTATTAAATCATATTATTGAATTTACCGGCGATGGAATTAAAAATTTAAATATTGATCAAAGACTAACAATTGCGAATATGACAACCGAATGGGGCGCGCTCGGCGGTGTTTTCCCAATTGATGAAATTACAATTCAGTGGTTAGTAAACCGCTCAGAGTTTATCAAAAATCGTGGACTAGCCGGTGTTCCTTCTGATGTTGATGGAAATGGTGGACATCCAAGATTAAATCAAAATAGAATTGATGAATTAAAATCTGAAATGCCAAATCTAAAGGCTGATGAAGATGCATATTTTGCAAAAGAAATTTCAATTGATCTAAGTTCAATTCAGCCAATGGTTTCGGGACCAAACTCAGTCAAAGTAATGAATTCAGTTTCTGAGCTTAGCAATAAAGAAATTAAAATCAATAAAGCATATTTGGTTTCTTGCGTAAATAGCAGATTAGATGATATTACTGAAGCGGCAAATGTATTAAAAGGAAATAAAATTGCAGTTGGAGTAAATTTTTATATTGCCGCAGCTTCAAGTGAAGTTCAAGCAGAAAGTGAAAAGCGCGGAGATTGGCAAGCACTAATTGAAGCTGGCGCAACTCCCCTTCCACCCGGATGCGGACCTTGTATTGGTTTGGGAATCGGATTACTTGAAGATGGTGAAGTTGGAATATCCGCAACTAATAGAAACTTTAAAGGAAGAATGGGCTCACCAAATGCTCAAGCCTATTTAGCATCTCCTGCAGTAGTGGCTTATTCCGCATTAAAAGGTAAAATCGATTTTAATTTTAATGAGCAAAAAGAAATAGTAGCTGATATAAAAATCAATAAACCAAAAAAACGAGCAGCCGCTAAAATAAAAATTCTTAAAGGATTTCCGGAGAAAATTTCCGGCGATATTATTTTCTGTCATCAAGATAACTTAAATACTGATGGAATTTATCCCGGCAAATATACTTATGTGGATGATTTCAAACCGGAAGACCAAGCAAAAGTTGCAATGGAAAATTATGATCCGGAGTTTCAATCATTAGCTAAAGTTGGTGATGTTTTAGTTGGTGGTTATAATTTTGGAACTGGAAGCTCACGCGAGCAAGCTGCAACTGCATTAAAATATAGAGGAATTCAATTAGTGATAGTTGGTTCTGCAAGTCAGACTTACAAAAGAAACGCGCTAAACAATGGATACTTAGTGATTGAAATCCCAGAACTAATTGATTACCTAAAAAATAAATATGGTAACAGTAAGTTAACTGTTGCAACAAATATTTCAGCGGATATTGATTTTATTAATTCTGAACTAAAATTTGATAATAAAAATTATTCATTTGCTCCAGTTGGCTCAGCAGCGCAAGAATTAGTTATAGCCGGTGGATTAGAAAATTGGATTAAGCAAAGTTTAGCTTCAGTTTAGGACATTAAATCTTTTATACAATTTTAGATACTAATTTTTAATGTTGACATTTATAGTAATTATTCTAATTTAAGATTGAATAATTTATAACTTTATGTCAACAAAATTTATTGCCATATTTTTTCTATCCCCTTTCATATCTTACAATTTTCAAACAATTGTTCCCAATAATTTTGTAAAACTCTCTAATGGTGAAATTGAGATAAATATTGAAAATAATGGAAACATTATTTTAGATTCACACTCCAATTCTGTAGATACAACATTATATGATAATTTAAATTTATATACTGCTAGTTTATTTATAAGTGGCAAAGCAAATGATAAATTAAAATTAAGTAATGGTTTTGGATTAATAAGAGGCAGTTATCAATTTAAACCAGGAAAAATTTCAGATTCTTTAACTAAACAGAATTTATTTTTAGTAAACAATGATGAAAATCCATTTAATAATAGTTGGATTGAATGGAAGAAGGCAGTTGAATTAGGTGCAGAATTTTACGATGGAAATTTGAATGGAGTGTACGATCCAATTGATAGAAACAAAAATAATATTTGGGATGAAAATGAAGATAGACCACCAAATTTGGGTAATCAATTTTCATGGTGTGTTTACAATGATCTAACCGATAGAACAGAAAATTATATTCAATCTGATCCATTAGGCATTGAAATTGAACAATCTAGTTTTATAAATAAAAAACTGATTTTCTCGGATTTAGACAGACTTCTTTTTGTAAAATATAGATTTCGTAACACTGGAGTAATTTCTTCTCAATTAGATTCTTGTTATCTAACAATTGCTTCAGATTTCGATGCTGGCATAGAATATAATAAAGATTTAATGGGATGTGATACTTTAAGAAAAAATTCATTTATTTATCAAGCTTATTGGGATTACATTAAAAAGAAAGAGCAAGCCGTTTTTGCTTTTACTAAAATTTTATCTCCACCATTTTTTAATAAAACAAATTCTTCTGAATCTAACATTATAGTGAACCAAGGCTATTTAGGTTTAGATACAATTGTTAATTCACAATTTGTAAATGCATCTACAATTTATGATAGAAGAAGCGGATTTTGGCCTTTGGATGAAGGATTACATGAATTGAGAAACGTGCAAATTATTGGTGGATATCAACAATTTACTATTCTAGATCCTTGCATAACCGACACTTCCTTATATAATATTGAAGGTCTTTCATGTTCAATGGTCAATCCTAAATTTATGTTTTCAGGAAATCCTGTAACAAAATATGGCTGGACAAGCAATTGGACAAATGATCATGCCGTATATATTTCATATGGTCCATTCCAACTTGTAAGAGATAAACCAATAGATATTTGGGTTTGCTATTCTTCTGTTAAAGGTGATTCACTAGAAGATGCTTACAACAAAATGCTGGAAATTGATAATTATGCTCAAACATTTTACAATTATAATTTCTTTATTGAACCACCAACTCCTTCAATAAATAATACTGATCTTAACGACTATGATTTTTATTTGTGGAATAATTATCCAAATCCTTTCAATAATTCAACCAAAATAAGATATAATTTAGACAGAACTGAACATACGACTCTAAAAGTATTCAATGTTTTAGGTGAAGAAATTAAGACTCTGGTTTCTGAAATTCAAGATAAAGGAGTTTATGAAGTTGACTTCAATGCAGAAAATTTACCTTCCGGAATATATTTCTATAGACTGCAGCAAAATGCTTTCTTCTGGACAAGAAAAATGATTTATTTGAGGTAATAGTAATTTAATTAAAGAAAATTGACAAACTAATTATGTTGCAAAATTGCCCGTAATTCCATTATTTTAGTAAACGTAAATATTATTAATGATATTTCAATATGATCTTTATAGAAGAAATAAATTTCTTAGAACCCTACTTAAACTACCCAAAGTTATACCAAACTAACTGGCGTAATAACTAATTTCTCAAAAACTTATTTAAAGGATTTTATTATGGGAAAATCTATTTCTCGTATTATATCCGAATATGCTATTGGATTGAAATACGAAGATTTACCGGAAAATGTAATTAATGAAGTTAAAAGATATTTATATGATTCTGTGGGCTGTGCTTATGGCGCACAAAACACGAAAGATGTTAATATAATTCGAGATCTTTACACAGAAATAGGCGGAAAAGGCGAAGCAACAGTAATTGGCTTTGGCGATAAATTACCAGCCGTTAACGCTACACTTGTAAATTCACTTATGATCCGTGCATTAGATTTTAATGATATATATTGGAAAGATGATCCATCGCATCCGTCTGATATTATTCCGGCTGCTTTATCAGTTGGAGAAATGGTTGGAGCATCAATGAAAGATGTGATCGTTGCAATTGTTCTAGCTTACGAGTTCGAACAAAGAATGTGCTTGTTTGCAAAGCCTGGAGTGCGCGAAAGAAAATGGCATCATGCAACATTGACCCAATTTGTTTCACCAATTGTTGCCGGAAAACTTTTAGGTCTAACAGTTAATGAAATGGTAAATGCAATTGGAATTAACGGTTCACATAATCATACAATTGGCTGCCCGACTGCAGGGAAATTAACAATGATGAAAAATACTGTCGATCCAATGGCTGTTCAGTCTGGAGTATTTGCAGCATTGATGGCGCAAAAAGGTTTCAGCGGAACTGAAAAAGTTTTTGAGGGCAAAGAAGGTTTTATGGATGCATTCATTGGTTGGAACGCGAAAGAAGAAAAAGAGAATCCAACTGAAATGAATGGACGTGATGGAATTTCTGAATGGTCTTGGGATGTTGAAGCACTAATTGGTGATTTAGGTAAAAATTATAAAATTTTAGAATGCGGAATGAAAGCTTTTCCAACTGAGGCTTTAACTCACACACATATTTCCTGTGCAATTAAAGCAATGACTGAATTCAATTTAGATTATAAAAATATTGAAGAAGTAAGAGTTACAGCATTTGCTCAAGCATATGATATTCTTTTTGATCCGGCAAAATATCGTCCCGAATCACGGGAAACTGCTGATCATTCACTTCCCTATTGTTTAGCTGCAGCAATAGTAGATAAAAAAATTACAACCAATTCATTTAGTGATGAGAAACTTAACGATCCGAGAATTTTTGAAGTGATTGATAAAATCAAAGGTGAACCATCAATTGAATTTGAAAAAATGTTCCCAGCAAAACAGCCGTCAAAAGTTGTAATTAAAATGAAAGATGGCAAAGAGTATGAAGAATATATGGAATATCCCAAAGGTGATCCGAGGGAACCAATGACAATGGAAGATTTGGATAATAAGTTTAATGCACTTGCAAACAATTGGTTAAGTGAAGAAAAACGAAAAGAAGTAAAAAGTACTATTTTTAATTGCGAAAATATTTCTTCAAAAGAATTTATGAGTAAATTAGTAGTATAAATTTTAATTTTGTTGTCATTCCCAACTTGATTGGGAATCTAGGAAAAAGTAATGATGGATTTCCGATAGAAACATTCGGGAATGACAAATAAATTTGCGAAATAATTAACTTTATGTTTTTTCTTAATAGTACTATTTTTTGCTTTTTAAGACATTGAAACAAAAATTGAAAATATAGTTTGAATTGCTTTTAACAATAAAACCATTTATCCATTTAAGAATTTAATTATTATGAAAACAGTATCCGCAGGAAAACGCGGCGATAAAGTCCGCTCCGATTGTTATATTGAAATCACCAAGAAAACTTCTGGTGGAATTAAGCTAAAATTACAAAGCAAAGTTCAGACAATGTACGGAACGCAGATTGAAGATCAAATTTTTGAGATGTGCAGATTTTTTGCTCTTCGCCATGCAGATATTATTATTGAAGATTTTGGTGCACTTCCCTTTACAATTGCTGCTCGTTTTGAACTTGCTATTAAAAGACTTGAACCAAGCCTAACTTGTGAATTTTTACCGGACTTTAATCAAGCAAATAATTATAAAACTACCAAAGATAGATTTAGAAGAAGCAGACTTTACCTTCCCGGCAATGAACCAAAATTTTATCCTAATGCCGGATTGCATAAGCCAGATGGAATAATTCTAGATTTGGAAGATAGCGTAGCTCCAACTGAAAAAGATGCAGCTCAATTAATTGTTAGAAATGCTTTAAGAAGTATTAACTTTTATAATTCTGAAAGAATGGTGAGGATCAATCAATTACCAAAGGGATTGGAAGATTTAAAATATATTCTCCCGCAAAATGTTCATGTTATTCTAATTCCAAAAGTTGAAAATGCTGAGCAAGTGCAACAAGTGGAAGCTGAAGTTGAAATTCTAAAGAAAAAACACAAAATCAAAAATGATATTTTCTTTATGCCAATAATAGAAAGTGCAAAAGGAGTTATGAAGGCATTTGAAATTGCAACAGCTTCAAAATATAATTGTGCTCTCACAATTGGATTAGAAGATTACACCGCTGATATTGGAACTCAAAGAACGACTGAAGAGAAAGAAAGTTTTATGGCAAGAAGTACAATCGTTGCTGCTGCTAAAGCTGCCGGCATTCAGGCAATAGATACGGTTTTTTCTGATGTAAATGACATGGATGGATTAAGAAAAAGTACTGAAGAAGTAAAATCACTTGGTTTTGAAGGCAAAGGCTGCATTCATCCCAGACAAGTAAAAGCTGTTCATGAAGCTTTAGCTCCGACCGAAATTGAAATTGAAAAAGCAAAGAAAATTGTAATTGCATTTGATGAAGCAAAATCAAAAGGATTAGGCGTTGTCTCAATTGGAAGTAAAATGATTGATGCTCCAGTTGTAAAAAGAGCAGAAAACACAATTAAATTGGCAATCAAAAATAATTTGTTACAAACTGATTGGAAATCAAACTAAATGAAACTTGTAAAAAATGCAGCCGGAAGATTTGTACCAACTTCTGTTAATGGTGAAAAGCAAATTCCCTACAAAGGAATGAATAAATATCGACCAACAGGAAATAAAGCAAATCCAAAAATTTCAACTTGTATTGATTTCCCTTCTGATGGCAACAAAGTTGTAATAAACTTGCGAGAAGCATTAAAGAAAGCCGGACTAAAAGACGGAATGACAATATCCACTCATCATCATTTACGTAACGGAGATGTTGTAACAAATATGATGTTTGATACAATCAAAAAAATGAAAGTTAAAAATATCAGATGGTTTCCAAGCGCATCATTTCCATGTCATTCTCACTTAATAAAATATTTAGAAGATGGAACAATTCATCATATTGAAGGAAGTATGAATGGACCTTTGGGAAAATTTACAACTGAAGGAAAAATGAGTGGAACCGGAGTTTTAAGATCTCACGGCGGAAGATATCAGGCAATTCAAGATGGTGAAGTTAAAGTTGATATTGCTGTAATTGTTGCTCCAACTGCTGATCCATTTGGAAATGCAACCGGTGATCGAGGACCTTCAGCTTGCGGACTTTTAGGTTTCGCCCTTGCCGATTCCCAATATGCAGATAAAGTTATAATTGTTACAGATAACTTGGTTCCCTTCCCTTGCATTCCTTGGCAAATTCAAGGCAACAATGTTGATTATGTTGTTAAAGTTCCAACTTTGGGTGATCCTAAAAAAATAGTTTCAGGAACAACAGAAGTAACTAAAAGTCCAGATAGGTTATTAATTGCAGAATACGTCGCCCAATTTTTAGAAGATGCCGGAATAATGAAAGATGGATTTTCATTCCAGGCAGGGGCTGGAGGAACAAATTTAGCTTTCGCACTTTTCCTAAAAGAGAAAATGAAAGCAAAAAATATTAAAGCAAGATTTATTCGTGGCGGAAGTACAAAATATTTAGTGGAAATGTTAGAAGAAGGTTTAACAGATTATATTCTCGATGGTCAAACTTTTGATTTGGAAGGTGTGCGATCAATGAGAGAAAATGCAAATCATGTTAACACTTCACCTTTTACAAGTTATAATTTTCATGGAAAAGGAAACTTTGCCTCAATGCTGGATGCAGTAGTTTTGGGAGCAACAGAAGTTGATTTAAACTTTAACGCGAATGTTGTTTCACACTCAGACGGTTATTTACTTCATGGAATTGGCGGCTGGCAAAATTGTTTATTTTCAAAATGTACAATTTTAGCTATTCCATCTTTTAGAGATAGAATTCCAGTAATTGTTGATGATGTTACAACGTTAGTCGGACCAGGAAATTTAATTGATGTAATAGTAACCGAGCGCGGAATTGCAATTAATCCAAAAAGAAAAGATTTGTTAAAAGCTGTAAAAAATTCTAATTTACCGATTAGAACAATTAAAGAAATTTATAATGAAGTTAATGAGTTGTGCGGTGGTAAACCAAATAAACCCAAAGTTAACAAAAAAGAAGTTGTTGCAGTTATAAAATGGGTTGACGGCACACTATTGGATTCAGTTTACAAAGTATTAAAATAAATGGAAGAACAACTTAAAAAATTAAAAACAAAAACTATAATTACTATTATATTAGCTCTTCTTGCACTGACTTGGCAATTCTTAAATTACCTCACCATAAAAAAATACATCCCGTTCGATGAATTTGCAAATATGGAACTTGTTATTGTTATCTCAGGTTATGTTTTTTTCGTAATTTTATTTTTTAGTTTAATTTCTCTTTCGTTTACAGTTTTTAGAGTTTCTTTAAAATTCAGATCAGAAAAAAAGAAGATTGAAAAAGAAAAAAAAGCTGAAGAAAAACACATAATTCAAAATGATAACGATAATTTGAAAAGTTAATGAAAAAAATTGGACTCGCATTAGGATCTGGCGGAGCACGCGGATTAGCACATATTTTAATGATTGAAGTATTTGAAGAACTTGGGATCACACCATCAATAATTTCCGGGTCAAGTATTGGAGCTATTATTGGAGCAAGTTATGCTTCCGGAACTTCAACAAAGGAAATAAAAGAAGTTGTAAATGATTTGATTTTCCATAAGAATAGTAAATTTTGGGAATTACATAAAAAGTCTGATTATACAAAAATGCTTAATTTTTTTGATTTTGGACTTAAACCTGGCGGAATTATTAAGGGTGAAAAATTTCTAAAAGTACTAAAAAATGAGATAAAAGCAGATAAATTTGAAGATCTGAAAATTCCACTAAAAATTATAGCTACAAATTATTGGGATCATTCAGAAGTAATATTAAAAAAAGGTGATTTACATAAAGCAGTAATTTCAAGTTTTTCTTTACCTGGCTTGTTTCCACCGGTTAATTGTGAAGATAAACTTTTAATTGACGGAGGAATGTCTAATCCTTTGCCCTATGACATTATTCAGAAAAAGTGCGATTTTACAATTGCAATTGATGTTTCTGCAAAAAAAGATAAAATTCAGAATGGTCCGCCGCCTTCTTATGAAGTATTATTTTCAGCTTTTCAAATAATGCAGAATTCAATAGTTGCTGAAAAATTAAAAAGGACAAAACCTGATATATTAATAAATACAGAAATTAAAGGTATTAGAATTCACGAATTCATGAAAGCAGAATCAATTTATAAACAATCAATTTCAGCTAAAGATAAACTTAAAAGATTAATAGAACAAAATTTAGACTAGATTTAGCTTCAATTAACAACAATTAACTCATTATAAAATAATAATATGAACCATTTCTTTTAACTTCCTTTATACTTAATTAGACCGCCACCTAATGTTGTAATCCAGTAGACTTTATCACTTCTTTGAGTTACTCCAGTTGTATGATTAACTGTTAGTCCCCAGTTGAGATTTGTATACTTACTAACGCTGTTAAATTCTTTTACCCTAAATAATCCATTTTCTGCGGAATACCATTTATTATCTTTATCATCAATAAATAAAGATTCAAAGAACGCATCTGAATAATTTGGAAATTTAGTTCCATACCAACTAGCACCATCAAATTCAGTTATTCCCCCAAAATAGGAATGTCTTATTCCGTCCAAATAATAATATGAACTATTAAAACCAAACCACAAGTTTGCATTTTGGTCTTTTTCTAAAACTTTTACATACTTACTGAAATTTTTATTATATGCTCCCGTTTCATAAATTGTATAATTTCTATTTCCCCATAAAGAAACTACACCTAAATGAGTTGTACCTAAAAAGACTGTATCTTCTTTTGTTACGATATCATTTATCCATAATAAACTTAAATTTGTTCCTTCTAATGCAATTCCTCCTGAAGAATAAGCTCGCCAAATTCCATCTTCTATTTTATATAAACCTGATGCCGTACCGACAAGGACATAATTATCATTAACAAAGTAAACAGTATTAATTGTATTTGTTGAAAGAATACTATTATCAGTATTATAGATAGTAAAATTCATTTGATCATCAATAATAATTAATCCGCTATTTGTGCAAATCCATTTATTGTTTTGATTATCCACATGAATAGAATTAATTTTATTGCTGGTTAAATTAGAATTTTGTGAATTTAGCTGGTTAAAAGCACTTCCATTAAATGTAATTAACCCATCTGTATCTGTTCCAATCCATAGTAAATCATTTTTATCTACAGCAATGCATGTTAAAATATTACTAGGTATATCTGAATTACTTGTTAAATAATCTACCCAAACAGTTGTGTCTTTTAATGCAACAGAAGCTTTAGTTAATTTATCACTTTCAACTATAATATTTAATTTATTAGCTCTATATCCTTCAATTTTATAATCAATCTTGTATTCACCTGGAATCCAACCGCCAACTTTTGCTGGTGTTTTTAAGCCAAGTGCTGAGTCATTAACAAAAATTTCTGCACTTTGCGGATTTGAGTAAAATTCAATTTCGCCATACATTGTTGGATTTTTAAAATAGTCAATGTACTCAGAAACTTTTAAATCTTCTTTTGCTGTAATTGAAAAGGATGTATCTTTATAATACTTTTTCTTCAGGGTTATAAGGTATTCCCCTTCTTCAATCCATGAAATACTATCAGGAGTGTTTCTGCCGGTGTTTTTATTATTTGCCCAAATTTGTGTACCTGAAGGATCAGAATCTATAAATATTTTTGCTCTTGGCGGTGGAGGCTCAGGCTGTGTAGTTGTAACTTCCTTATCACAAGAAATTATAAAAATTGTAAATAATATTAAAATTACGTTTTTCATACTAGTCAGGTGTTCCATCCTTATAGCCAAATGATTCTATATAACTTCTCTCAATTCTAATAGGTTGATTAATTTTTAGAGCAGAAGCAAAAACTCCATATCCCCCTTCAATATTAGAGAAATCAATTTGATCAACTTGAACACTAAAGGCATCCAATTCTTTATGTGTTGAAATGTAATAATTACTTAAATTTTCATCAAAAACAAGAATATCTAATTCTGCATCATAAATAGTAAAATCTGATTTTGCATTATTATTTTTTGATAATTCGTTCATTGCAAAATCTATGGCCGTCTTACTTGTAATAAGACTATTACTATTATCCGGTTCACTAAAAACTGGAGCATTATTATTTAAATTTACAGGAACCTCAATTTTCTTTTGAATGCTGCCTGATTCAACTTCAGTATAAATAATTCTAAGTCGAGCAAAATATTGTCTAACATTTTCACCCTTCCACTGCAGATTAAAAAACTCATTTGGTCCCGGTATTATTGTTGTACTATTTTCTTTATCAAAAATTACATTGGAAGGAGTATTGGAATAACCTTTAATTCTTTTCCCATTTTTAAGTAAGGCTTCAATTTCTATTTCCGTATCAAACTTATTAAATACAAATTTTTCCGATTTATAAATAATTGATAAAAGTTTATTATTCTCATTTTCTTCAGTAAAATTTTCCTCTTTAAAAGTATAAACTGAGTCACCAATCCAAATTCTAATATCTGCACCTTTTACTGATAGATCATTAGGCTTTTCATTTTTATCAGAATAATTTGTAGTTAGAATTGCAATTTGTGTGCTATCATTCCCATTTAGAATACAATTTAAGATATAGGTTTCTCTAAAATTTCCAACAGGATCAATATCTTCACTGCAAGAAATTGCAAAAACTGAAAATAACGCGAGCAGCAGTTTATAAACATTTTTCATATTTCTACCTTTAATGATGCTGAAGGTAAAAATGGGAGCATGTTAACTCTTTCGCCTGTATCCCTTTTGAAATAGAATATATTATTTCTATCATAAGCATTAATTACATTTAGATCGAAAGTAAATTTTAAATTCCAAAGTTGTAATTTTTTTGACAAATTTAAGTCAATTCTATGATAATCAGGTAATCGTCCCAAATTTTTATCATCTAAAATTGTAAAATTTCTAAAGTAACTTTCTGTTAAAGGATTGCTATAGAAATCCTCATAAATGAATTTATCGAAGTAACCTGATATTTGAGTAAACGGCAATCCGGAATTGTAAACAAAAACTGCACTAGTTGTCCAACCTTTACCTAAATCAAATTCTAAAGATAAGTTTACTGAGTGTCTAATATCATACTTTGGGTAGTAAATCCAATTGTTTAATTCTTTGTACGACCAGCTTAATGTATGTGATAAATTTATTTTCACAAATGATATAGGAATATTTAGTGAAGATTCTAATCCATATGAGTCAACATTGCCGGCTAATAAATCGGGATCGGTATCTAAGATTTTAAGTTCATTTAAAATAGGAACATCATGAGAAATTATATAATATACTTCTGACGTAAGCATACTTTCACTAGAAAGATTATACTCAAAGCCTGCTGAATAATGAATTGCTGTAGCCGGAGTTAAATAATTGGGAGTAACTATCCAAGGTTCAAATAAAGAAATCACTTCACTTTCATTAGATAATGTAGTCAACTCCTGCTGGAAAATGCCCCAAGAACTTTTTAACGCTAAAACCCGAATAGGTCTATAAGTTAAATTAACTCTTGGTTCAAATGTAAAATTACCTTTTTTTGAAAGTCCGGAAATATTTATTCGTGATCCAATGTCAATTCCAAAGTTTTCATATCTTAAAAACTTATATTTTGAATAAAGGAAAAAATTAACTCCAAATTCATCATATTCAGAGTTTGCTCCGACTAAATTTTCAGAGAAAAGTTTTGCCCTAAGCGATTTAAATCCCAAACCTAAAGAAAGCTCATCACTTGAATCAAAGATATAATTTGCATCAAACTGAATTGAGACATCTTGAACTGTATTCTCTCTATTTAATGAATTACTTTCTTTGGCATCGACAATTCCTTCAAATTCACTAAGAGAAACACCTAATTGAGTGTAAAGCGGAGCATTATAAAATTGTGTCCATTTAAATCCATATAAATTATTTTTCCAATAAAAATCTTCCAAAGATGGATCTGAATATTCAACGTTGTCAGAACTCAAGAATCCAAATATTGTGAATTTACCGTTTTTAAATAATTCATTATTTGCATAAGTCAGTTTAAAGAATGTATCATAAAAATCTAACGGAACATTTTTATCATTTAAGAAAGACTTTAAAATTCCATTTGAATAACTTTTTCTACCGGTGAATAAAAATGAACCATTTGGAATTGGACCTTCCAATAATAGTTTTCCGGTTAAAAGACTTGAAGATGCAATTGCAGAATAGTTATTGCTGTTACCATCCTTACTATTGACTGAGAGAATGGAAGAAAGTCTTCCACCAAATTCAGTAGGAAATCCAGTTTTATAGAATTCTACGCTATTAACTAATTCGGGATCAATGGTGCTAAAAATTCCCATTGCATGATATGGATTATAGAGTGTGACTCCATTAAGCAAAACTAAATTTTGATTACTGGCTCCACCTCTAACATAATATCTGGCTGTAACATCACTTGTTGATTGAACTCCCGGAATATATTGCAGTGATCTAAAAACATCTAACTCAACTCCCTTTGGCAATGCTTCTAATTGCCTTACATCCACCCTCTCCAACCCTAAATTAGTTTCATTTTTTTGAATAACTCTTTCTCCAACTTTTTCAATTGTAGAAAGTTCAAATGCAGCTGGAACTAATGAAATATATACTTCTGAAATTTTATTAGGCAGAACATTAACATTTATCCTTTTTGAGTTGTACCCGACATAAGATATTTCTAATGTATAATTTTCTCCAACTGGTATATTGCTGAGCATGAATGCACCATTAACATCAGAAGTTGTGCCGGTTTGTTGTTCAAATAGATAAATATTGCAAAAAGCCAGAGATTCATTTGAAGTCGAATCAGTTATAAAGCCTCTTATTTTCCCAACATTTTGACCAAAAAAAAGTGTATTGGTAATTAAAAATATTAGACTAAAAATGAATGAATTGCGTAACAATAATTTTCTACAGTAAATAATGGATGAAAAAATATTTAAAATTAAATTTCAAATTACCAAAAAAAAATGCAATGTAAAAATTAACCTATTTTTATAATTTAACTTTATTTATTATTTGGGTAAGAAAGAGGCGCAAAAAAAATTTTTATTCATAATTTCGCAAATAATAAAAAAATACATATATTTGAACTTCTTTTTAAGTCAGCTACTGGAGAGGTGGGTGAGTGGCTGAAACCAACGGTTTGCTAAACCGTCGTAGGGGTTAAACTCTACCGCGGGTTCGAATCCCGCCCTCTCCGCAAGGCCTTGTAATTAAATAAGTTGCAAGGCTTTTTAGTTTTTGGGAGCACGCCATTTGTACCGCTTATACCCACATATACAGTGTGTCCTGGACACTTTTTGGGCATTTTAAGTTTGTTTTTATTTCATTTTTCGGAGAAAAATATACACTCGGGTCGAGTTTAAACCACCCTAATTAATGAGATAAATTCTTGGTATATATTCGCATCTTGGCAATTAAAAAGATAAACTTTGTCAATTAAGAAGAGATACATTGATTCAATATTCCTACCTTTATAATTCGAAAATCGATTTTTATTATTACTCCAAAACAAGTGCAGTTCATCTGTTTTATTAGATCCTTCATTTAAAATTTTTAGTTGATTCTTGTAGTAATAATTTGATTCATTATCTCGTGTTCTTGAAATACTTATCTCATAAAATTTTACACTCTTATTTAATAAAAATTCACATGATACTATTTTAATTTTATTATCATCATCCAAGAATAATCTGATTGTTTTAACAACTGCTATATTCTTCTGTCCTGCCCCCAATAGATATTTATCAAGCATAAAGTTAATTATATCCACCAACAAGCATTCACTACTCTTTGTGAAAGTATTACTCTATTACAAGAAGTAACTGTACCATTTCTTGCAGAAATTGCTTGAAGTAAAACAATATTTAACAAAAGTACACTTAGTGGGAGCAGATTAATATCCCCAATCATCTGTCTATTTGACGTAATCAAAACCAAGCTACTAGAACACTTAGCTTCATTGTTGCTCTAAACTACTATTCCAAATATCTCGATGCATTTTCCAACTATCATCTTTATTCTTCCAAATCACAAGTCCCTTGCCAGCATCGAATACCTTTTTATCAGAACCAAATAGCGTATAGTTGCTCATCTCAATTGCTGTATTACCATGTTGTTCTATTTCTATTATATCAATTTTGATGAATTTTATACCAATATCCATGGCTGATCGCCAATATTCTTTAATATCTTGTTTGCCTTTGATAAAATCAGTTCCAGATGGTAATAACATTCCATTTTTTGTATAAAAATCAGTGATCTTATTTAGATCACCACTTGAGAATGTTGACTCAAAGCTATCTGAAATTGCCCGGATAGTAGAGTGAATATTATATGTTTGTGTTTGTATTTCCATTTTTTTTATCCTTTTATTAATGAATACTTGTTTTTTTTACTGACTCTTCATTTTTTTACATAATTATCAATTGGAATTTTAATTTTCTTCAAATATTTTTTCAATTAAAGTGAACTAACAATTGATTGATTCCAAACACCAGTCTGAGTCGTCTTCTTCACAAATTCCGAAAAATCAACTGCTTTCCGTCCAATTACTTTTTCAATATCGTTTGATACAATTTGATTTTCATGATTACCTAAAACTTCCTTGAACAAATATCCGATTAACCAAACATAATCTTTTGGCAGACCTGCATTCTTCATGGATTTTATATAATTATCTAATGTTACATCCCGAAAATTAATGCTCTTCTTTGTTTGATTTGATATTTCTTGAATCGCTTCTCGAAATGTCAGTTTTCTTGGTCCAGTAATTGTAATGGTTTGGTTATTATATGAATCATCTAGCAGCACTTTTACTACAGCTTCAGCTATGTCATCTGCATCTACAAAAGGAATTTCTGCTGCAGCCATTGGCAATTCAACATGCCCTGCTAAAATCGGATCTAAAAAGAAACTTTCACTAAAATTCTGATTGAACCAGGAAGCTCTGACCAAGGTGTAATTCAGTCCAGAATTTGCTACAATTTCCTCGCAAGCTTCAGCTTCTTTTTCGCCTTTGCCTGAGAGTAAAACTACTTTTTCGAGTCCAGACTTAAGTGCAATTTCTGTTAATGTGTTTATCGCTTCCTTAGCACCTGGAACTGCAAGATCAGGATAATAAGTGATATATGCTCTATCTATTCCTTTTAATGCTTCGGAATAGGTTGTTGTATTCTCCCAATCAAATGAAGGCGAATTATTTCTGCTTCCAATCCTTACATTTTGGTTAAGTTTAATAAGCTTTTCGGCTACACGACGACCGGTTTTTCCTGTGCCTCCAATTACCAGAATATTATTTTCCATTATTTCTCCTTTTATATTAAATAAGAATTATATGTTTTTCGAATGTGCAAATACGGCCATTAGTGAAAGCAAGAAAGAGCCGACTGCAAAAATTGTTCTTATGAGGTGCAGACGATTCCATTTGTCTTCATAAAAATTTCTGAACCTTGACAGCTTTTGTGATGTCAATTCATTGAGATTAAGCAGATCAAGTTGATTGTTGAGTGGAACATTCCCAAATGCTGTTACGCCTACTGTACCAACTAAATATAAAACTGAAGCAAACAGCATAAACCAGAATGTTGTTTGATCAGAATTAAACTGATATATACTTCCAATACTTAAAAAAATTATACTGCCGAAAAATATGATAAAGAATGCCGGATTAATTATAGCCCGATTTATTGACTGCATTGTCTCCAAATAAGCACTATCTACAATTTTTTGTGTGCCGGGTATCACTGAGACTGACCACGCATAAAAAAATCCGGCTGAAAGACCAGTTAGAACCACTGCCCCAAATAAAATTATCGATTTAATTGAGATTTCCATTTTACACCTTTTGATTTGATTTACAAATCAAAAGTATGGGTGGTGAGTATTAAAATCTTGACACTTTAAGACAATGTCTTGACATAATGAGCCAAATTGTCTTATTATTTGGTTCTTCGGTATTCTGCTGGTGAAATGTTTGTCCAATTTTTAAAAGCACGGCTAAATGCACTTTGATCTGAAAAGCCGGTCTCAAATGCAATTTCAGCAATACTTCTAGTAGAATTTATTAGAAGGTCTCTTGAAACTTCTTCTTGAGTTTTCTTAATCAGATCTCTAAATGTTAGACCATTTTCTGCTAATCTGCGCGTAAGTGTACGCCTGCTTAATCCCATTAAACCGCCAATCTGGTCTATACCTGGGATTCCGCTAGGTAATGCATCTTTAATTAGATTTTCGATATCAAATATTATTTTATTTGAACTTAATTTGATCCCTTTTGTTTCTTCTTCCACCCTCTCATTCAAAAACCTATTGATACTTTTATCGGCTTTTGCTGTTCTCATTTCTAGATTTTCAGTTTTATAAGCTATATAGTTTTTCGACTGGTTAAATAATATTGGACATTTAAAAGCCAAGGTGTAATCATCAATATTTTGGAGTAAACCATGTGTAAATGAAACTTCAACTGGAGCAATGTCTGATTCAGTCATAGCTTGAAGTACTACAACTGTTGCAGAAAGTGTGGCCTGATTTGATAACTCCACACCTCTCCGGTGAGCTACGCGATTTAAATAGACTCTCGAAATATTTGAAATCTTCTCAATCTTAAATAAGTAGGTATTTGAGAGAAGCTTAAAGTAACGTTCGCTTCTCTCAAATATTTCACCAGCCCATGAGCAAGTTTTCCATGATAATCCGAGTACTCCATAATCATCTAATTTCATTTGCTGTCCAACTCTTACAGAAAATCCAGGGCCCAATTCTTTTTCTATTTTTTCATGAAGTTCAAAAAAATGTTCAGCTGGAACAGCCTTAAGATTATCAACAGCTTCAATAGGAGTTGGTAAATTATGAAAGTAGTTGGGGGATACGCCCTCGTTAATAGCATGATCAATTATTTTACGATATAGTCTAACTGATATATAATTCATTTATTACAGTTATTAACATGAATAGCTTTTTAGTTTTTCCAATCAACAGTTAGCAAGTAAATAATTCTTATATTGGGTCACAATTATCATTCACATTCATCAGTTTATGTAATTTTATATATTGAAGATTCCTAGTTTTCATTCACTAATTGTCTATGTTTCTCTAAACAATCCTGGGAACAAAAATAATATTCATGCTGATTATTAGTATACTTAAATGATGTGTCTAAAATATGTATTTGCATTTTACATATTGGATCTATTGCAAGATTTACATTTTGAATTTCTGGTAATATTGAATATAGTGTAATAGGTTTCATTACATTTTTGAACTTAATTTTTCCTTTTGGGATAAAGTTATATAGTTCCTTATTTTTTGTGTTTCTTAAGAATTCTTCAGAGCATAAAATTTCCCCACCATTTGAATGTTGACTTATTCGTGAAGTTAAGTTTAGAGTGTGTCCGTAATACTTACCTCCACTTTCTATTACCTTTCCGATGTGTAAACCTATATGAATAGTTGGGAAATTTTTTATGTTTTCGACATTCTTTAATAAACATAATGCAGTTTTTATTAAACAATCGGAACAATCTGAAACAATTAAAAATTCATCACCTTTTCTTTCAACTAAAAATACTTCGGGATTTAGTGAATCATTAACTATTTGAATGTACTTGTCGACCAACTTAAATGCTGAATAATCACCATGAATTTCAGTTAAAGCAGTAAACCCTGCAATATCCACTATTAAAAATGATACAACTATTTCGTTACTTTCACTCATACAAAATGACTTTCACATCTAATGATATAATTAAACAATTTTTAATTTTATCTAATTTATATTATTCTTGATTATTTTGATCTCAACGAATAGTTAATGCATTTACTGGTCTTGATGACACAATAAAAGTAGCAATCATTGGATTTAACAGTCCTATGTAAGACTTCTGCTTATCATAGTTTATTTATAATTTGTTTTGATGTAAATTTTACCCTTCCCACATTTTTTTCGTTTTAATCGTAATAGAACATTTGAATCAATTTTGAAAGAGTATATTAAATTTCAATATAAGACTTTATATCTAATTAATCAATCATAAGCAGTATATAGTCTAACGGGAATTGCTAATCAACATCAAAAGATCTTAATGTTGTTAAATTAAAGATTAATAAGATCGATAGTTTTATAAATGAAAGGAGATTTAATTGGGCGATTTGATTTATGGAAATGTAAAAAAAATTATTGATGATTGTACTTTTGAAATTACAGTTACACAAAGGAGTCGAAATAACTATTTTGATTATTTGAATAATGAAAAAGTTAAGTTAATTTCTTGTGATAGTCCAAATGAAATACAAGAAAATCAATTTCAAATTGAAGATTTAGAAAAGTCAGAAATTGTTATGGTTAAATTTAGTGTAAAATCCCGCCAAAATGATGGCAGCTTATTAGGAGACTTGAAAATAGTTTAGATGTCTATTGTGCTTTAAAATTGTATTGAGGAATTTTATTTATTGAATAAATAAAAATTTTTATTCAAAAAAAAGTTATCTATATAACAATAGTACAAAAATAATGATAATGGATAATATGAAAAATATATTCAGTCGCATAATTACTTTTTCTTTTCCAAACTTTACAATAAAAACAGAAGAAATTACAGCAAAAATAGCTGTTATAAATCCATAACCCAATACAATAGAACTTGCTGCTAAACCTTGATCTTTACCTGCACCTGCATAGGCAGACAATGAGGTGCCAAGTAAAAAGAATAAAATTAAAGATTGCAAATAAAAAATAATGTTATAAAGCTTAAAATATTTTTTCATTCTAATAATATTAATTGTTGAATAAATGAATAGTTGAATTACTCATAACATACAAATGATTTCTATGCTTCACAATAATATAATCCTGTTCTGCACATTTATTTATTGTACTAAATGTTTCATCATCATTAAATATTCTATACAACTGTCATGTGTGATTCAATCAGCCAATTATCATTTATTTTCTCAATACCAGCATGTTTCTGCCAATTGCTTTTTGTCTTTTATTAGTCACTTCATTCAAACATATTAATACTGCAAGATCACAAGAATATTTAATTGATAAAATCTCAATTTTATCTATGTGACCGCCTGAACTGATACCATTTTGAAAATTTTTAATAACATTATCTCTTCCTTGTGCAACAAGACCTTTTACATGTCCAGAGATATATTCAGCATTTTCGGTATAAAGTGGAATTAGATTATTTGCATTACCGCTATTATATGCTTCAAGCCAAGTGTTAACTTTCTTATTAAATTCCTTTGTTAATGTATCCGGAATATCTTCATTATTATAAAGTAATTTAGCTGCTGTTATTGTGTGAACGATAATGAAAATAGTTACAAAATATTTAAGCTTCATATAATTTCCCCACAAAATGATTTTTATTAACTCCGCTTTTTTATTTTCAAATATTCTCACAATATTTATATTTTTATTTTACTTTATACCAATGATTTGATAAATAATTTTTAAAATTTATTCCATCCGTAGCAATATCAAAACTTTCTTTAAACTCTTCATCTGATACTTTTTCTAATGTCACTCTAGTATTCCAATTTCCTGGATTGTTTTCAATTTCACGAACCTCCAATTACTTGCAAATCTAACTTATTGTCGCTCCTTGTGAATGCAACACTTCTGCTTCTCTCAACTTTCTTATTTTTGTTCAGGTATGAATCTTACTTTTCCCATAAGTTTTTCTCCTTTATTACAAAGTTAATAATGTGGAGCACTTTTTGGGGGCAAGTCAATTCAAACTGATTTTAACCTATGAAATTTTTGAGTATGCATTTTACTAATTATAAACTAAAATTGAATGTGTATATTACATTATTTTAATTATCCTTTATTTAAAGTAATTATTATTTAATCTATTAATGTTTTTTACAAAAAGTTCTAATTTTACTTAAAACTTTTTGCAGCTTCATCAATACTTGAGAATTGTTGAAAAACACTATTTAACTTAGTTATTGAAAGTAATCCATCAATTTTATCTGTAACTCCGGCTAATTTTAAACTTCCGCCAGCATCTTTTACAGTAGAAAAAGCTCTTACAATGTTTCCGATTCCAGAACTATCAACAAAACTAACATCACTCATATTAACAATAATATTTTTCTTCCCTTGGTCAATAAAACTTGCAATTTGATCTTGGAATTTTTGTGCATCAGGTCCACCTCTTAATTTGCCTTTAAATGAGATAACAGCTGCATTATAAACTTCACTAGTATTAAATTTCATAATAACCTCCTTATTGGTTAAAAATATTTAATTATTTTTAATTGCTATAAATGTAATATCATCATCTTGATCATTACCGTTAAGCCATTCGAAGCTGGATTTTTTAAGTACATCTAAAATATTCTCAGAGGACAAATTTCCTACTTCCTTAAGAATTTTATCAATTCGATCATAACCGAAAATTTCATTTTCTTGACTTATTAATTCTGGCAATCCATCACTTAAAAGAATTAAAGCATCACCTTTTTCAAAATTTGTTTCATTCACTTTATATGGAAAATTAATAAAAGTTCCTAAAGGCATACCTTTCATTTCAAATTCTTCCAATTCATTATTTTTGTGCCTGTAAATATATAATGGCGGCATTCCTGCTGAAGACATATAAATTTTATTTTCTTTTATTTTTAACATTGTCATGCACATTGATAAATGATCCATCTTCATTTGTTTAATACAATTTGTCATTTCACTAAAAGTTAAAAGAATATCCGGATTTTTTGCATAGCTGTTAAACAATGTTTTTGCTGTTGTTACCATTGTTCCAGCTTTCATACCATGACCCGTTGCATCACCAACCACGACAGTCAATGTTCCATCAATTGCAACATGAAAATCATAATAATCTCCGCCTACTTCGGTTGCTGTTTTCATATAAACCGCTATGTCAAGATTCGGAATTTGCGGTAAGTCCTTAGGCAGCATTGATAATTGCAATTGTCTGGCTTCTTCCAACTCTTTTGATTTTCTATCATTTTCAGCTTGTATAACTCTGGATTGTGCTTCAGCCGCAACTGCTCTTAATTCCGCTTCTTTCATAGCAGAAGCAGTTCTTTCTTTAAGTAAAAGTCTTTTTCTCTGCACTCTATCGATAATATAGACACCAAATAAGAATAATAAGAAGTAAAGAATGTAAGCCCAAATTGTTTTCCACCAAGGTGGAAGAATTTTAATATTTAATGAAACTCCTTCTTCATTCCAAACATCATTATTGTTTGAAGCTTTTAAATGAAATACATACTCTCCAGGTGGCAGATTAGGATATATTGCACTTCTTTGGTTACCTACATACCTCCATTCATCCTCATAATTTTCAAGTTTATACGCATATTGATTCTTTTGTGGATCAACGTAGTGAACGGCAAAATAATCAAACTGAATGTCATTTTCGTCATGATTTAATGTTAAGTTTTTAATTTCATATATCGGTTTCTTAAGCAAAGAATTTGTACCAGGTAAAATTGATTTACTAAAAAGTTTAAAGTCTGTAATTGTAATTTTGGGAGGGATAAGATTATTCTGGATATCTTTGGGATTAAAAACAGTCATACCGTTTGAACCACCAAAAATTAGTTGTCCTTTAGATGTTTTTAATGCCGCACCATCAGCAAATTGATTCGCATGAATTCCATCATCAATACCAAAATTACTAAATGATTTTTCATTTATATTAAACCTGGAAATTCCATTAAAGGTACTTAACCATAAATAACCATTCTCTTCATCTCCTAGAATTCCTTGAACAGAATGGGATGGGAGTCCATCAGTTTGTGTAAAATGTTCAAATGTTCCTGAATTTTGATCATACTTATTCAAACCTCCAAGCCATGTTCCTATCCATAAATTATTATCTTCATCAACATATATTGAATTTATATCTTGCGTTGTCAATGATTTTGATTGATCACTTGAAAAACCAATTCTTGAATACAATTTTTTATTAATATCATATTTCAATAATCCATCGGCTGAACCCATCCAAATATTTCCATTCTTATCTTTAATTAAAATATCAATTTGGTTTGTATAACTATCACCAATACCTAATGTTTTGAAATCTATTTTTGTTGTAGCGCTATTCTTCTGATCATAAATATATAATCCGTTACTGCTTCCAAACCAAATAGTATTAGAATTTACCTCTAATGCACTCAATATTACATTGTTATTTAATTCTTCAGGTAACAATAATCTTTCAAATATCCATTTTTGAGGATCAAGTTTATAGACTGCTCCACCACCTACCAAAAGTATTTTTCCAGTTGAAGTTTTTAAAATTTCAAATATTTCAAAATTGTTGGGGATGGTTTCCCTTTTGAATATTTCGGTTTGCGGATTAAATTTTATAAGTGTTCCTCTATTACTTTTAAGCCAGAGTTCATTCTCTTTAAATTCGAATATGGCACTGACCCATCCAGGCGGAATACTGTTTTTATCATCAACTTTTGAAATATAGGCTCTAAAATTATTCTTTAATATATCGTATTTACTAACACCAGCACCGTTAGTTGCTATCCAAATTGAACCTGAATTATCAATATATATATCATTTAAGTTGATAGAGTGAAGTGCAGAAGGATTTTTAGTGTCAATTTCTGAAATAGATATATTATTTGTTAAAGTATTAAAATGGATTAGTCCTTTATTAGTAGCTAATAATAGATTCTTTTTTTGATCATAGACCATTTTCATAATGCCAAGAGGGCTATCAGAATTTAATGAATTAACAGACGCGAAATCTGCGTATGTACTATCATTTAGATTATATTCTATAAGTCCATTCCCCCAAGTACCGAGCCATAATTTATCATTATCATTTTTCAAAAGTGAAATAACAGGTATATGCTTTTTAAAAGGATACCAATTTAAAACATTTTTATTTAAATCATATTTGGCAAATCCTTTCCATCCTGCTATAAAAAACTGATTATGTCCGGCGAATTTAATATCAAAAATAGTATCCGTGGAATCCATGTTAGAAATACTGTTTTCTTCTATTAGATTGTTTTTTGTATCAATGAGATATAATGCATTTTTTAAATCGTTCCAATAAAAATCCCTTACTGAGCAAAGTATGTTACCTTCAAGGGTTTCCTGCATTGAGGTCACAAGAAGTGTACGCTCTTGCTTTAGACCAAATGGGCTTAGACTAAATAACTTAAAAGATTCATTATCTCTATCATATTTGGTTACACCATCTACAGAACCTATCCAAATATTTCCTTTTGAATCTTCATATAATGAAGAAATCAGTGGCAGCTGTAAAAAATTCGTGTCATTCGGGACAATAGTAAAATTTACAAACTCGTATCCATCATATTTTGTAACTCCATTTGATGTACCAATCCAAATATAACCGAGATGGTCTTGAATAATACTATTCACTTCATTAGAAGAAATACCATCTTTTTCTGTAAAATGTATGAACTTATTTTTTATTGGCTGACCAATAATTTGATAGGATATTAATAATAATGCCAGGAATATTAATTTATTTTTCAATTTTTTCCTATTTAGTTATTTAATTTTTATTACTACAAATGTTACATCATCATCGGGGTCTTTGCCATTAGTCCAGCTTAATTGATAATCTTTAAAATAATCTACTATTTCCTCTGGGGATTTTTTTACTGCATTCTCAAAAATGTTCCTAGTCTTTTGATATCCAATCATTTCATCATTATTATTTTTAAGTTCTGCAAATCCATCACTCATCATTAATATTGTATCACCAGAACTTAATTGTCTTTCAATAATATTATATTTAGATGTTCTCATAGCACCAAGCGGCATACTATTAATATTCATTTCCTCGACTGAACCGGTTCGATTATTATAATATAATATTGGAGGCATTCCAGCAATTGCAGTTTTCATAATGTTATTATTAATTTGAACGCAAGATAATGCCATCATTAATCTTCCTAAATTCATATCCTTTAATGCATTATTTGTATTTGCAAAAAATGGTTGGATATCTTTATTTTGTTTATCCGACATAAATAGTGATTTAAGTATTGATACCATCATTCCTGATTGCATTCCATGTCCTGTCGCATCGCCCATAATTACTGTTAAAGTGCCATCCATATGAATATGATAATCATAATAATCACCTCCTACTTCAGTTGCAGTTTTCATATAAACTGCAATATCAATATGAGGTAATTGAGGTAATTCTTTTGGCAACATTGAAAGTTGTAACTGACGTGCTTCTTCTAACTCTTTTGATTTTCTAAGATTTTCTTTTTCCGCTATTTGGGCTCTAAATTCTGCTTCTTTTATCTGCGCAGAAATTCTTTCTTTTGCAATTAATCTTTTTCTTTGTACTCGATCAACAATAAATATTCCACCAATAAATAGCAGTCCATATAAAATATATGCTGTAGTAGTTTCCCAAATTGGCGGATGTATAATTATAGTCAAAGTTTTAGGCTTTTTAAGCCAAACACCGTCACTGTTTGTTGCTAGAACTTTAAATACAAATTTACCTGGATCTAAATTTGTAAAGTTTGCTGTTTTATTATTGGAAGGATTCGACCAATTTAAACTATGATTTTCCAATTTATATTTATATAATATTTTAGTAGGATTATTAAAATCTAATGCAGAGTATGTAATTGCAAAATCATTTTGATTATACTCTAAATCTATTTTTTCAGAAACTAATAGACTTTTTTTCAACACAGATGTTTTACCAATTGTTACACTTTTATCAAATAATTTAAAATCGGTAAATACAATGTTTGGATGAAATTGACTCTCTCTAATTTCCTGAGGTGAAAATACATTAAATCCATTTTCGCCACCAAAATACATTTTACCATTAATACTTTTATATCCAGAAAGGCGATTAAACTCAAATCCTTGTAAACCTTCTGAAACTCCAAACCGCTTGACAGATTTGTTTTTAATATTATATTTTAAAATGCCGTTTGAAGTACTAAGCCATAAGTTTCCATTTGAATCTTCAAGAATCTTCTCAACATTTTTGATTGGTTTCCCGTCTAAAGTTTTAACTAGTTCAACTTTTATAGTATCCCCAATGAAAACAGAATTTAATCCTGAAGAAATGTCATTAACATAAAATAAACCATTTGAACTTTCTAGTACATCGGTGAAAGTTGCTGTTGGAAAATCTAATCTTTTAAATATTTTATCATTTGGATTGAATCTTATTATTCCCTTAGTATTATTTCCAGCAAAATAAATGAGTCCATCTTTGCCCTCAAAAACCGTCCAGATAAAATTGTCAGGAAGTGAAGTAGAATCTCGAGGATCATTTAAATAATGTTCAAATTTATTTGTTCCATAATGATAAATATTAAGCCCGCCACCATATGTAGAAAATAATATTGATCCATCTCTTAATTCTTTAATTGCAGTAATTCTTTTTTTGCTGACCTCATTTTCTTTAAGTCCAATTGGATAATGTATTTTTGTTTTTAATTTAGGGTCATACCTATACAATCCCTTTCCAAATGTTCCAATCCACAAATTTTTTCTCGAATCATAATATAAAGCTGTTATCCAATTTGAGTTGTCTTGGTTATTATTTGCTAATTCTGGGAAAAAATGAGTGAATAATTTAGTATTTACATTAAATTTGTTTATCCCTCCATTTTCAGTTCCTAACCAAATATTTCCATCTTCATCTTCTGTAAAGCAACTGACATTGTTATCACTAAGACCATTTATATCATGTGACTCATTTTCAAAATGCAAAAACTTTGATGATGTTGATTTGTAGATAGTTAAATTTTCTTCCCATCCCCCAAACCAAATTGAACTAGAGTTATCCATCATTATACTTCTAACTGCAGTTCTAATACCGAATGAATCTTCGTTGTCATCTTTTACATAATTATAAAATTTATTTTCTTCTTTATTATAAAGTGCTGCAGCATTCCCTCGAGTTCCAATCCATAAATTATCTTTATCTTGAAATAAAAGTTTCAAGATATGAATCTCTGTGAAGTTTTCAGATTTGAATTGTTTGGCGGTACCTTTTCTTGCATCGTAACGAAATAAACCACCTAGATTTCCTTGTGCCCAAAGATCGCCTGTAGCTAACCATAGAATATCAGAGTTTGCAGGATCAACAGCTATATCGTTAATCAAATTGTTGGGAGGAGAACTATTTTGTTTTAATTTAATTTTTGTATTAAACTCATTTGTTCCTGTATCAAATATTTTTAGTTCCGAAGATCCCAAATAAATTATATTATCTTTTTGGGGATGTTGAAGAAGATAGTAAGAGAAGTTGCTGCTTTTGTCTTCACTAATAATATATGTTTTAATAGAAAAGTTTTTATTATTAAATTTAACTAATCCAGTTCCGTGAATTGATAAATATAATATATCATCATCTAATTTATCTTGTAAAATATCCCAAATCCAAATAGAATTTTGTTCTTCTTTTATATTAAGATTAATCCTTTCAATAGTTTCAGTTTCTCTTAAATATCTATTCAAACCATTAGCTGTTCCAATCCAGATATTACCAGTTTTATCTTCTAATAAAACTGATATATAGTTACTTCCTAATCCTATTGTATCTCCTTCATTATAATCAAAGTTTTTAAAATTTGTCCCATCGTATCTTTGTAGTCCTTGATGAGTACCTATCCATACAAATCCATAAGAATCTTGCAATAATGATATAACTGAATTATTTATTAATCCATCTGACTGTCTTACAGTTTTAAATTTAAGATTATGTTTTTGAGCCAATAATGCAAACGAAATGAAAAAACAAATAAATAAAAAAGGCAGATTGATCTTAGACTTACTATACATTAACATTTTCCTTTGAATCTTTTTTTTATTTAACTTTAATAACTACAAATGTAATATCATCATCAGGGACCCTTTCATTAAGCCAGTTAGATGCGGATTTCTTTAAGTACTCTAATATTTCCTCAGTTTTTTTATTCCCAACCAAAAGGAATTCAGATTTTGTCCTTTCAAATCCATACATAAACTTTTTATCATCTATTAATTCTGTGAATCCATCACTCATAAGTAATATAGTATCACCAGGATGCACTTTAGTCTCTACTAATTTATATGGAAAATTTATCATTGAACCTAAAGGCATTCCACTTAATTCAATTTCTTCAACTATTTTTTTTCTGTCCCTGTATATTAAAGCTGGAGGCATGGCAGCAGATGAAAGAGATAAAATGTTTCCATCTATTTTAAACATTAGTAAACACATTGAAAGCTGTCTAAATTTCATATCCTTTATAACTTTGGATATTTTGAAAAAAGTTTCTAATATATTTTGATCGGGAGCTAAACTGTTAAACATGCTTTTTGTTATCGTCACGATTGTTCCTGCCTTCATACCATGACCAGTTGCATCACCAATTACTCCAGTTAATACATTATCATCTCCAACATGAAAATCATAGTAATCTCCTCCGACTTCCGTAGCAGTTTTCATGTAAACCGCAATTTCTAAATTTGGTAAGTCGGGAACATTCTTTGGAAGCATGGCTAATTGAAGCTCTCTTGCTTCTTCTAGTTCCCTGGTTTTTCTTTCATTTTCTGCTTGGATTAACTTATTCTGAGCTTCAGCTCTTTCCAAATCTAAAAAACGAGTATATGTTTGTTCGAAGACATTTGCGAATCTTTGCGTTGTGTTGAGATTGACTTCCGATAATTCTTCTACAGTATGAATTACAAAAAAACCTTGTTTAAAATGCAGATTACTAAATATTGCTGGTTCATTTTTAATTTTTATTTCATCTAATTGTTCTGGCTTATATTCTTGAAAATGAACATACTTTCTTATGTATTTTGTCCATTCCAAACGATTTTCATCTACAAGTTTTATTACATGATTTTTTTTCTTCTCTTTCCAGCCCTCATACATTTCTATTAAAACCGGATGTTCATATAATGGAATTGATGAACTAGTTGGGATGACATTTCCACTATTAGTAGTTGACCATAGTTGACATGTGGCAGATTTTTCACTAATAATTGCAATGTTGCAACGGTAAGGATGAATTCCAAGCTCATTTAATTGAGAAAAAAGATGTGCTGCAGTTACTGCTAATTCACTACTCTTTTGCATCGCCATGGTTCTAGCTCTAACTCGCTCAAGTGCTACTTCAATTTGGGCTTCACGAGCTTGTACTTCTGCATTTTTAATATCTAAAAATCTTGTATATGCAAAATTAAAAACGTCAGCAAAACGTCTAGCAATGGATAAATCATCTTCACTAAGTTTTTCTTTAGAAATTAAAGCTAAATAACCTATTTTAATAAAAATGAAGTGTGCGGCTATATTTTTTGGCATTACTTCTAATAATTTAATTTTTTCTTCATTTGTATAGTTGTACTGCTCTGCCATGGTATTTAAGAATCTTTCTCGATCATTTTCTACCATCTCTTTTACTAAATAGCCACTTCTTTCTACTAATGCACCATAAAATTTGGGAAACCATTCAGGCATATTCCTTTTAAGCAGTTTCATTGAATCCTTAAACACTGACCGTTCGAATGGTTTAATAACAACATTTGACCTAGCACGCCATAGCTCCATAATATCTTCTTTTTCATCAATAACTACCATTGAACAGCCAATTAAATCAACGCTAAGTTTCGTAAATTCATTAAAAAATTTATCTGTAACATTTCCAACTTCTTGACTATTGCTCATTCCAAGTGCACTAGAACGGACTTTCTCCAAAGCTGCTTCTATCTGAGCTTCTCTAGCTAGTGCTTCTGCTTGTTTTATATCTTGAAACCTTTTATAAGACAACTCAAAAACATTTCTGAATCGTTTAAATATTTTTAATCCTTCAGGGGATAAAGGTGAGTAAGATGACATTCCTAAAGCAACTGGTCCCACTGAATGGAAGTAATAATTAAGAGATACAGCTTTTTCAAGAAATGGATCAATAAATTGGGAAGTTTTTCTCTGATTTTCTATCCATGCACTAAGTTCTTCGCCTGCAAAACTAGCGGTAAAAAAAGAGTTTGGAGAAGTAATCATTGCTTTAGCAAATTCGGTTTGTTTCGGATGAATACTGTAGTCTATATCTGTTATAAAAGTTTTATTATGCAAACTGTAATACTCAAAATTAGTGTAAATTCGATTTGATTCTTCAAATATAGCTGTTTGAACATTTCTGATATTATTAATCCCAAGTGATTCTAATTGGTAGGATATTATCCTGCATACATCTAACATATCTTCTGGTTTATTCATAGCCATAGCGCTTGCACGAACTCTTTCTAAGGCTGCTTCAATTTCAAGTTCTTGATTTTTAACTAAAAGATCAGCTGTTTTTTCAGCGACTTCCTTTTCGAGTCTTTCGGTTTTAGCTTTATGCTCTTCGATATGCCAAGTATCTTCTCCGCCCTCTTCATATTCCGGCTTTGATGCATGCCAGTGAACAACTAACCATATATTTTCCCGATACTCCAAAATTGAAGTTAAACGTAAAAACATTTTAAAAGTTTCACTATCAATTTGAAATGAGATGTTAACTTCATTGACAAAAATTGCAGCATTTTCACCTTCCAGAATCCGACGCAGTACTGGCTTGCTGTCAAATTTCATTTCAATATCTTTACTCTGTTCTTTTTGTTTTTCAACCAATTCAAGAAAACCGGAAGCAGATAAAATTTTTTCATCTAAAGTTGTGCCGTACCCCATAACGTCTTTATCAACAAATGTGTCAATTTCGCTGGGTGGAATGATATTCATTCCTGTTTGTTGAAACCTTTCGTAAGTTTCATATAGTAATTTTTCTTTTAATTTATCCATTATTTTACCTTAATTACAACAAATGTTACATCGTCATCGGGATCTTCATCATTTACCCACATGGATCCGGCATCTTTTAATTTATTTATAATACTTTCTGAATTTAATTTTGCAATGTTTTCAAATAAGTTGCGTACTCTTTGATAGCCAAATTGTTCTCCGTCTTTATTTTGTAATTCTGGTAATCCATCACTCATCAATAAAATAGTATCGCCGGTTTTTAAGTTTGATTCTCTTATATCATATGGGAAGTTATCAATTGAACCTAAAGGCATCCCCTTTATTACTTCCTCTGATGTCGATTTATCGTGACTTTTATAAATTAATATTGGAGGCATTCCGGCAGCCGACATAATAAGTTTTTCATTATTAATTTTTAGCATTGTCAAGCACATTGTAAGTTTACCAAGCTGCATTTGTTTAATACAACGATTAATTTCCCTGAATGAGTACAATATATCAGGATTAGCACTATAGCTATTAAACAATCCCTTAACTGCAGTAACCATTGTTCCGGCTTTCATTCCATGACCGGTTGCATCACCAAGCACAACTGTAAGTGTTCCATCCATTCCAACATGAAAATCATAATAATCTCCGCCGACTTCAGTTGCCGTTTTCATGTATACTGCAATATCAAGATTAGGTAATTGTGGAAGCTCCTTAGGCAACATAGACAGTTGAAGTGATCTTGCCTCTTCTAATTCTTTAGATTTTCTATCATTTTCTGCTTGGACTACTTTTGCTTGAAGTTCAGCAGCTTCAGCTCTATGCAGTGCTTCCTGCACTTTCATTTTTTCGCGTGCTTTAGATAGTAATCGTCGTCTTTGAATTCTATCAATAAAAAATATCAGAAGTAAAAAAAGAAATCCATACGCGATATATGCATAAGTTGTTAACCACCAAGGCGGATGAATTATTATATTAATTGATCTTCCCGAACTATTCCATACTCCGTCACCATTTGAGCCAATAACTTTGAATGTATAATTGCCAGGATCTAAATTCGTAAAGGATGCAAAATTCCTATCTGTTTCGTACCATTTACTATTAAACCCTTCCATTTGATATGATAATTTATTTTTATCAGGACGTGAAAAATGAATTGCTGAAAATTCAAATGAAATATCATTTTGATTATATGAGAGATCTATTTTGTCTGTAATTAATATGCCTTGATCTAGACTAAAACTAGTTGAATCATCAAATATTGATACATCATCAATTTTAAAATCGTGTACAGTTATATCTGGCAGCACTGTATTTATACTACCAGGAATAAAAGTAATTATTCCTCCTTTACCTCCAAAGAATAATCTTCCATTTTCATCTTTCCAAATTGCTGTAGAATTTGCTAATCCATCCAATCCATCTTGTGTATCATAATTTACAAAAGAATAGTCCTTAATTGGTGCATTTTTATTTAATTTTGATAATCCCCCTGAAGAATAAATCCATAATGCTCCATTTTGATCTTCAGTAATATTATAAATATTTCCGCCAGGCAATCCATCCGTAGTTGTAAAGGAATTCAACTCTCCATTGTTTATATTAAGTCTTACTAAACTTGCATAAGTTCCAACCCAAATAATTCCATCTAAATCTTCATAGAACGAGAATATATAATGGCTCGCATCTGAAAGATTTGTTTTATCAAAATTATATTGAGAATAAGTATTTGAACTAAGATCATAACGGAAAAAACTATTTGTGGCCGTTCCTATCCAAATTGTATTTGAGTTTGATTTACTGAATTCAACAGTCCTTCCAAATTCAAATGGCAGATAGTTATTATTTTGCAAATCATTTTCAATAAGCTCACTGATGTTTCCATACTCATTATCATTAAGTTCATAGGCTTCTATTCCCCAATAATTTGAATCGCTAGGAGCCAATGTATTCCAATTTTTATAATCATGACCGATATCTGAAGAATAGATCAGCTGATAATTTCCCTTTTCTAATTTTATTGCATTTAATCCTATTCTGTTTTTAAATCCCCCGCCATCATAAAACGATTTATAAATATCAGTCATTTCCCAAATTATTTTTCCATCGCTAGTTGCAATTCTGCCAAGATCGAACATTCCTCCAATTGCCCTGCCTTCACCGACACTCACAATTAAAACATTTGAATTATTATCAACAGTTAAGGATTTTTCTAAATTTTGTCCGCCGCCTACTTCTAATATTGAACTTATTGGTTTTCTTGTGTTCCGCACATTCTCTAAACTATTTCTCAATTCCACACTCATTTTTTTGTTCATTATTCTAGGAACCGAAAAGAATTTTTTTGTAATTGGATCATATTTATCAACACCATAATTTGAGCAAATCCAGATTTTGTTATCAGGACTAACGGTAATTGAAACGATATTTAAAGGTTGGGCCGTTTTATTATTATGCGGAGAATTGATTGTTTCTATTTTTTTAGTTCTAATATCATATTTTTTTAATTGGCTATTATTAATTGAGTACCAAATATTATCTTGATAATCAACTGCAAGAGCATTTACTGAATTATTAGAATCAATTTTTATTGAAGCATCTTGAATATTAATAACTGAACTGTGTTTTGTACTAGTATCATAAGTTAATATACCATCTGAATTTGTGCCAAGCAGTAAATTAGAATCTTTAAATGGAGATTTGACAATATTGTTAACAAGTGTTTGATTATTATTTTTTTTAGGAAGATTAATAGAATACAAATCAAAAGGATTTGAATTTGGATCCATTTGAATAATTCCTCCAGACATAAAAGTCGTAATCCAGATAATTCCATATTTATCCATAAAGATTCCACCAATCTTATTATCCGGAAGACTATTTAAATTACCTGGATTGTTAATATATTGATCAAAATGTGTGAGCTGCTTATCAAACCTAAAAATTCCATGAGTATATACACCTGCCCATAAAAATCCATGACTATCCTCAACAATTCCATTATGATCAGAATATTTAGAATTAATTTTACTATAATTAAGTAAGTTAATTTCTTTAACAGAATATTGAATAGGTGAATATTTAATGAGTTTATCTGACCCACCAAACCAAACTGATCCATCTGTTGCTTCATAAATATTGTAGATTTTAATTGGGCTATAATTTGGTTTGAGAAAATATGGATCAAATTTATCAGTTGATGAATTGTATGCTTTAATACCCGAAGAAACATCTGAGACAAGAATTAATCCATTTCTTAGCTGAAATATATCTGCAACTTCACCCCAAAGTTTTTTATCATTTAATTCACTTAAAACAACTTCAATAAATTGATCTGCTTCATAATTAAATCGTATTGTTCCCAATTCACTAGCTGTGAACCATATTCTTCCTTCCTGATCAAGTAGAGCACTAGTAATTCTGGGCGGACTTTTAAATCCAAGATTATCTAAACTATATTTTTTAAACTTATCAGTTTTTGTATCAAGTTTCCCGATGGCATTGTAACAAGCAACCCAAATATTGTGATCTTTATCTTCAACAACTTGCATAACAGCGTTATCTGGAAGGGATTTTAGATCACCCTGCTTATTTTTATAAATTTTTACGTTTTTCCCATCATACCTGTTTAAACCATCATCAGTTGCAATCCACATAAAACCAAAACTATCTTGAAAAAAATCATTAATCCTAGTATTGGATAGTTTTTCAATTTCACTGAAATTTTTAAAATGATAATTCTGTTGCGCTTGAATCCTATTAAGAACTATGAATATTAAAAAAATTAACGCCCAATTGTATTTATTCATATTTTACCATTTACTATTTTTTTACAGTTCTTTATCAAAAATATTTCATTTAACTTTTATTACTACAAAAGTTACATCATCATCGGGATCATTATCTTTAACCCAGTCAGAACCGGCATCTTTTAATTTTCTAATTATTTCTTCCGGTGAACTTCCGGCAACTTCTTCAAAAATATTACGAACACGCTTATATCCAAAAATTTCATCTTCTGAATTAACAAGTTCAGGTAATCCATCACTCATTAATAATATTGCATCACCACTTTTAATATTACTTTCAATTAAGGTATATGGAAATTCACTAAACGTACCTAAAGGCATTCCTTTTATAACATGTTCTTCTGTTACTTGGTTTTCTCTTTTATAAATAAAAACTGGCGGCATTCCGGCTGCTGACATTTGGAGTTTATTTTCTGTAATTTTTAACATTGTCATACACATTGATAGCTTCTCTAATTGCATCATTTTTAAACATCTTGTCATTTCGTGAAATGTTTCTACAATACTTGGATTAGGAGCTAACACATTAAATAAACTTTTTGTAGTAGTAACCATAGTACCAGCTTTCATTCCATGACCTGTGGCATCACCTAATACAACTGTTAATTTCCCATCCATATCAATATGAAAATCATAATAATCACCGCCAACTTCAGAAGCTGTTTTCATATAAACTGCGATATCAAGATTAGGCAATACAGGCAGTTCTTTTGGAAGCATTGAAAGTTGTAAAGCTCTTGCTTCTTCTAATTCTTCGGTTTTGCGTGAGTTTTCTGCCTCCAATAATTTTCTTTCAGCTTCAGCAGCTTTAGCCTGCAATTCTGCCGATTCAGCTCTTAGTTCTGCTTCTTGAAGTTTCATTCGTTCTTTAGTTTTGGCTAACAATCTTTTTCTTTGTACACGATCAACTATAAAGATGATTCCTAAAAATAAAAATCCATATCCAATATAAGCCCAAGTAGTAAACCACCAAGGTGGATTAATAACAATACTAATTGATTTAGGAGTTGATTTCCAAACACCATCTCTATTAGAACCTTTAATAGAAAATGTATAGTCCCCTGGATCAAGATTGGTGTAGGTAACTTCTCTTTTATTATCATAGACCCAATCTTTATCGTAACCGACTAATTTATGTGCATATTGATTTTTACTTGGTTTAGAATAATGCAGAGCGGCAAAAGAAAATGTTAAGTCATTCTGATCATATGATAAGGCTAAATTTTCTAATTCAAGTAAAGAAGTTTTAAATGGTCTATCTTCAATGTCATAAGATTTAACAGACTTATTAGATATTTTAATATCTGAAAAAATTAGATCAGGTTCTGTTGTATTGGAATTACCCGGAGTAAATGCGCTTAGTCCTTGCTCACTTCCAAAGAAGTATTGACCATTGCTAGCTTTTAGTGCAACAAGAGCAATAAAATCCATACCTTCAATACCGTCTTCTGTATCATAATTAACAAATGTTACCTGTCCGGTTTCCAAATCCGTAACCATTTTTGAAATACCATTTCTCGTAGCTAACCACAAATCCTTTCCATCGCCCGGTAATATTGACGCTATGTAATTAGTTGGCAATCCATCATCTTCAGTATAAACTTTAAAAGTTTCATTAACGGGATCAAATTTATTCAAGCCCAAATTTGTTGCAAGCCAAAGTATCCCCTCTGGATCTTCATAAATAAACTGCACTGAATTATTACTTAGTGAATTCTCCTTTTCTTTTGTTGAGTTATAAATTTTTACTGAATTGTCTTCTAAATTAATTTTGTTTAAACCATTTGCATCAGTTCCAATCCAAACATTATTGCCTGATATTTGTATTGATCTTATATTGTTGCCTTCAATTAGAATTCCGTCATCACTTTCATTCAAAAAAGATTCAAATGAAACGACTTGTTGTTCATTTGGTAATTCAACAATTGTTATTCCCCAGAATTCCGGAAATAAAGGAGCATCTTGGTTCCAATTATTATAACTGTGGCTATCATCAGATTTGTAAAGTAAATTATATTCGCCAGGTTTTAGATCAATTATATCAATTACAATTCTATTTTTTAAAGCTCCTCCTAAGTGGTATGTTGTTGAAGTAGAATTTATTTTCCATATTGTATCATTTTTTGAATTCTGTATCCATCCGAAATCATACATTAAATTATCGTTATTATCACCTTCTCCTCCACTTATAACAAGATATTTTCTTGGTTTTATAACTTTAAATGGTTTTGATAAATTTTGGCTATCACTTACTTTTTCAATTCTTGCAGTATATTTTAATTCTTTAATAAACTTGGAGGATTTCTCATATAATTCTTGAGGATAAGTTCTTGTTAGTAAACTTGATATTCTTTTTAATTTTTTTGTTTTGGGATTTAATAGGTTTAGTCCTTGATTTGTACCTATCCAATAATTTCCATAATTATCTTTTTTAATTACTCTAACAGAGTTATCAGATAAACTATTGAACGATGATGAATCTAAAGTATAACGGCTGATCTCTTTATAATTTCTGTCAACATTAATTAAACCATCACCCCAAGTACCAAGCCATAAAGAACCGTCATCTTCTTCAGCTATACTGCGCACAGATCCGCCAAACTGATCTTTAATTACATTATAATTAATTTTGCTGAACGTCTGTTTCTTTTGATTAAATAAATTTAATCCACCGCCTCTGGTTCCAACATAAATATTGTCCTTTTTAAATTTAGATTCCAATAAGCAAAAAACTTGGTTGCTGCTTATACTATTTTTATCAGTTTCAGAATATTTATAATTTATGAATGGTTCTCTGCTTGCATCATATTTCATAATACCATTAATAGTTGAACCGAACCAAATAATTCCGGTATTATCAAGCATTGCTCTTGTAAAAATTATATCTGAACTGCCATCTTTTCTTTTCTCTCTGCCATTAATATTTATTTCAGTAAATTCATCAGAGACTCCATCAAATTTTAATATGCCTCTATAATTATTTGCAATCCAAATATTGCCTGATTGATCTGGAAGGATTTCATTCCAATTATTCCATAATAATAATTTTGCATAATTATATTCTTGAATAACTTTTAACTCATGTGTTTCCTGATTGTATTTAAATACTCCATTTCTAGTTGTTATCCATAAAGTATTAGTTATATCTGCGTAAATATCAGTTATATAATTTTCATTTGTTGTAAAATCAATTAAACTATTTTCAGTTTTTATATCCTCACTAACAAAACAGCTATCTTCAATGTTATATGAAACAAGTCCATAAGATCTTGAACCTGCCCAAATTTTTCCATTTTTATCCTCTATAATAGTTAGTGTTATACCGCCAGTTAAAATATCATCAGTTTCATTATTATAACGTATTGGAACTCGATTCCATTGATCATTAGTTCTATCATATAATAATATATGTAGTCCAAGAGAAGCAGCCCATATATTGTTTTTGCTATCAACAAAAATATTAAATACTCTGCCTCCTGTTTCTGAAGCCAAACCAAAAAGTTCAGAAAAATCATAGTTTACAAATTCATTATTTATGCGTTCATATTTAGAGATTCCTTCGTCAGTCCCTATCCAAATATTTTTATCAGCATCTTCAGCTAATCCCCAAATAACATCGTTCAATAAGCTTGTTGATTTTCCGGGAATGTTTTTATATCGAGTAAATTTATAACCATCATAATTATGAAGTCCATTATCTGTGCCTACCCATATTAAACCATAACTATCTTGAATAATAGGCTGAACAGTTGCAGAACTTAACCCATCCCCAATTGAAAGAAATTCCGTTTGAATTGTTTCCTGAGCAAATAGAAGAGTTGAAAAAAATGTTAATAGAAATAAATTGCGATTAAAAGAATGAGTAAAAATAATTCTTTTCATATTCCCCCTATTGAATAAAACTTGTAAGATTCACAAAATATATTGTGTCTTATTTTTAATAAATTTTTTTTACTTTCTAATAACGCACAAAGCTGTTATATCATCACTTTGAGGCGTATCAAGAGTAAAATTCTTTACATCCAAAATTAATTTTTCAATAAATTCTTGAGCGGTTTCTTTGTTATGCTTAATAAAGAACTTTTCTAATTTTTCATCTGAATACTCTACTTCATCCATAGTCATTGCTTCAGGAATGCCGTCTGTAAATAATAGCATTCGTTCTCCGGGATTTAATTTTAATTTTTGACCATCAAAAGGTAAACCCATATCGAACATTCCAAAAGCTACTCCGCCTGCTTCAATTTTTTCAAGTGACCCATCATTTCTTAAAATTAATGAAGGATTGTGTCCGGCATTTATTACATCTAACTCTCCGGAACTAGGATTTAGTAAAGCTATAAAAAATGTAATGAATTTATCCGGCGGAGAAGCATTATAAATAATTTTATTAATTTTTATTGCAAGCTCAGAAAGTGGTAAATTCATATCTAAGTAAGCTTTTAGAGATGCATTAAGAGTGCTGACAAGTAAAGCAGCAGGAACACCTTTTCCGGCAACATCAGCAATAATAAATGCATATCTTCCATCAGTCAATTTAAAGCAATCGTAATAATCTCCGCCAACTTCTTTAGATGGAATATTAATTCCGGATAAATCATAATTATCTATAATCGGTAATTTTTCAGGTATAATCTTTTTTTGAATTGATGAAGCAACTGATAGTTCTTTTTTTATTGTCTCATTTTCCAGTGCTTCTTTATGCAAATGTTCATTTTCAACTGCAGCGAGTACTTGTCTAGCAAAAGCATTTAATAAAATTTCGTCTGTATCATCAAATTTAGTAAATCCATTTCTACTTTCTTTATCTATTAATTTTACAAAATACTGAAAACCTTTAAATTCAACTTTTGTTTCAATTTTATTTTGAGCGTATGATAATTCTTCCAAATTTAAGTTATTTGGTAACCTTATAATTCCTAAAACTTTTTTGTTTCTAGAAATTTCAATTAGACCTTTTGAAGCATTTGTTAAAGCAACTGCCCTCTCAAGTGCAGTTTCCAATAATACGTTTCTATTTTCAAGTTTAGATATTTCAATACCCGTATCAATTAAAGTATTGAGTTGTAATAATCTATGATTAAGTGAAAAGATTAATTGTTTTTCTTTTTTAAGGCTTATATAAGATTGGTACGCATTATCCAGTAATTGCAAAAACATTTGAAGAACAATTTTTTCTTCTTCATTATATTCCATCTTATCTAGTTTATCGCCAATTAATAAACCAAAATATGAACCGTCGATTGTTGGATGTATAACAGAAATTTTCATCGACCCATTATTATGAAGAACTATTTGCTGTCTCTTAAGATCACTAATATAATCTAGGCAATCTTTACAATTTTTATTATTTATATAAATTTCTTGCCAAGAATCTTCAGCACTTAATTTGAAGAAAATGTTAATATCTGTAATTAATAATGAGCCTCTTAGGATATGATTAAAATTTCTACCAATTTCTTGAAGTGATGTAGCATTTGCAAGTATTTTAAAACCCTCCTGAAAAGAAGATACTTGCAATGATAGCTTTGTTACTATTTCATTTTGGTAAGATGTAGTCATAATTATATTTTATTGTTATCAGATTAAATAAGTCCGTACGCATCCTCAACAGTATCAGCTTTTTCTGCAAATTGAAATAAGCCCATAATTGTAAATGTTTTTTCAATTGTTGGATCCAAATTTGTAAAAATTAATTTACCATTTGAATTATTAAGCTTTTCAATTACTTCTATTAAATATGAGATTCCGATTGAATTAACAATCTTTGATTCTGATAGGTTAAGAATAAAATTATTTATTCCATTATCTTTATGTTCATTAAACACATCAACTATTTTCTGACCACCAATATTATTTATATACCCAAATGTTTTCATCACAAGACAATTTTCTTGTTTAGTTGTTTCCAAATTAAAATCGGTTACCATATTTATTCCCTCTTAAACTAAATTTTTAATTAAAGTAATTTTTGTACCATTTATTCCAGTTTCAATCAAAAAATCATCCGACATAGATTTCATAAGTTTCAATCCCCAGCCTCTTTTATTTTTACTTCCAACTTTTTCTTCAATATTAGGATCTTCAACATTTTCCGGCTGAAATCCATGTCCAAAATCGGTAACAAGAATTATTAGTTTTTCTTTTGTCATAGTAAATTCAACATTTACGTAAGGATCTTCTTGACCAGTATGTTCAAGTCCGTTTATTATTGCTTCTGTTACTATTATTTTTGCCTCACCAATTTTTTCTTCAGATATTCCCATGTGCCGGCCCATTAATTGCAGTCCTTCAAGGGCAACCAATTCAATATCTGTAACGTTTGGCAGCTTAATTTCTAACTTGATATTTTGGTTCATATTTTTCTCAAATTATTAGAAAGTGATTTAATTGGATTAGATGTCTTTATTTTTTATTTAAAATACCATTTTTTTTAATCAAGACAATAAAAAAATAATAAGTGCCGTAAATTATTTTAATTAAATAAGATAAATGGATAATAAGCTAATATTAACGTTTTTTGTTAAAATATAATTTAAATAGATCAATATTCTCAAAAGATTGTTCATAATACTACTTTACCTCTATCCAAAACTCCATTTGTGTAGAATTACATGGAAATTCTGGAAGTAAAGTTCAAGAAATATTTCAAGCTATATAAATAATCTCATTTCATTGTAGTTGAATTACTTTAATTAGGTTTTTCATAAATTGTAAGTCTGCAGATGAAAATTGGAATTAATATCAATTATTTAATGAAAATTTGTTGGGCACTTTTTGGGCAGCAATTTTAGAAATGTTTTGTTTTTAGCCTATTTACGAAGGTTTTTTGAAGTTTCAACGAATCCCGCCCTCTCCGTTCTTTCCTTTATAAACAACAACTTACAGTTTTAATTTATAAATAACATACAAAAATGAATTAAAAGCGTAATTTGTATAGACAAATCACTTTTATAAGTATTCTCAAAAAAAGATTTCCAATATATTAATTTCAATAATATTCATATTTTTACTGTTTTATAAGGTATGGAGTTTTCAAAATCATTTTTATCAATTTATTAGAATTGTGATGATAAACTTTCTATAAAATATTTATTTTAGGTTTCATGATTTGGATTAATAAATTAGATGGAAAATTTTGGCAGGTTGAATATTGTTATAAATTTAGAGAAGAAATTTTAACTGTGTCAAGATGAACTTCTGGAACTAGAACGCCGATTTGATGACATAAATTTTAAGCAAAAAATTATGCTGTAAAAAATAAAATATCATTTCCACACTTTTACCGCGTTAAAAATAATCTTTCAATACCTAATAAATATTTAATAATTATTGTTAAAATCTACTTAAAGCCACTTTCTAGAATTAAGTAATACTAATCTCTTTCAATTTGCACGTACATATTCAAATAATCTATGCAATATTATAAAATTGTATTTTTTTTAATATCTGTTTTTACTGCTTAATATTTTCACTATTTTTATAATACTATCAACATTAATTTACCATCCAATAGAGAAAACAAATGAAAACAGCATACGCATTATCTATTGTTTTAAGCTTACTACTTTTTAATTGCACAAATAATGTCAAAGTTCTTCAAGTTCCAGGGAAAGACCAATTTTGCAAAATTGATACTAACACAAATACTGCAATTCTTCCAAGCGGCCGTTATGCTACTCCAGTTGGAAAATTCTTACGAATTACGCATGATCCTTATGGATTAGCCATATCTCCAGATGGTAAAAAAGCTGTAACTCTTCACAATGGAGTTTTCACAATAATTGAAATTAGCTCAATGGAAGCAACAAGAATTCCCAGCTACGATAAAAAATTAAAGTCCCCATTATCTAAGGGTTCTTTTCTTGGCGTTGCATTTTCGTCTGATTCAAAAAATGTTTATTTAAGCGGTGGTGATGATGGTGCAATAATTGTTTATGATATTGAAAATTTTGAAAAAGTTGATTCAATTTCTTTAAATGGAATTGTTGATGGCAAGGATTATCAAGATAGTTTTACTTCTGATTTATTGTTGATCGAAGATAAAAATGAATTACTGGTTCTCGACAGAGGTAATTTTAGAATGGTTAGAATTGATTTGAACAATAACAAAATAACCGCATCAGTAAAAGTTGGGCGCCAGCCATTTGGAATTGCAATTAGTCCCGATAAAAAACAAGCCTTTGTAGCTAACGTTGGATTGTATTCATATCCTCTTATTGAAGGAGCCACTCCGGAAAATTATGATTCATTAAGAATTCCTCATCATCCATACGGCCACAATACTAAAGAATCAATTGAAGGAACGGTTGTTGAAGGAAGAAAAATTCCTGGACTCGGAAGTCCCCTTCATCCGGATGCAATGAGTGTATTCACAATCGATTTAGAAACAAACAACGTAATAAACAAATTCAAAACCGGATATCAAATTGGACAAACTGTTGAAGACGCTGAAGTTATTGGGGGAGCAAGCCCAAACTCAATAGCTGTTGGAAAGCAATTTGCATATGTTACTAATGCAACAAATGATAACATTGCCATTATTGATTATCACAGTCAGGAAATTGTTGATCATATTCCAATAAAAATTGATTCAAGGATTGATAAACTTCGCGGCTCACTTCCTTTTGGGATTACAATGAGCAAAGATGAAAAAACATTATATGTAGCACTTCTTGGCTTTAATGCTGTTGCTGTTATTGATATTCCATCAAGAACAACAAAAGGTCTAATTCCTTCAGGATGGGGTCCAACTCGAGTTGAGTTATCAAAAGATGAAAATGAAATTTACATTATTACTTGTCGTGGTTTAGGTGCAGGGCCAAATGGCGGCGAAGGATTTGTAAGTCCAGTGCAAGGCAGTTATGTTGGAGATATTCAATTAGGAAGCTTTCAAATAGTAAACATGCCGTCTGATGAAGAATTGTCAAAATACACTAAACAAACAATTGAAGATACTTTTATTGAAACTACAATTGATGATGATGGAAAAAATCCATTGCCTCCTTTGCCCGGTTTACGAAAAAGCCCAATTAAGCATGTAGTTTATATTACAAAGGAAAATAGAACTTATGATGAAGTTTTTGGTCAACTAAAAAATGCTGCCGGCGATAGCACGCTTGCAAGATATGGAATAAACAATGAATATACTTTGCCGGAAGAATATCGAGCAAAATTTCCAGGATTAAAAATTTCACCCAATCATATTAAAGCAGCAAAACAATTTGCATTTTCTGATAATTATTATTGCGATAGCGATGCTTCAGTTCACGGTCATCATTGGCTTGTTGGAGTTATTCCAAATGAATGGGTTGAAACAAATGCTAGTACAAGTAAAACTGCAATGCCTTTTTCTAAAGCTGAAGGAAGAAGATTTCCCAAAACAATTGGCAGTGTTGATCCTGAAGATTACGCAGAAATTGGCGGAATTTGGGAAGCAATGGAAAGAAGCAAAGTTGATTTTTATAATTTTGGTCAGGCAAATGAAAGTGGACACGAACGAGAAGAATGGTATGATACAGCTACCGGAGCGGCTCATGGTGTTATGATACCTATGCAAAATGCATTATTCATTAGAACAAGTCATAACTACGCCGGTTATAATACTTCAATTCCAGATCAATATAGAATGGATCAGTTTGAAAAAGAATTTACTGAAAAATGGATTAATGGAACTGAAGAAATGCCGCCGTTAGTAACAGTAATGATTCCGAATGATCATGGTTCAAGTCCAAGACCTGAAGATGGTTATTTTTATCCTCACTCATTTATGGTTGATAACGATTTAGCAGTTGGTAGAATTCTTCACTTTTTATCACGTACAAAGTACTGGAAAGATATGTTGATAATAATAACAGAAGACGATCCACAAGGCGGTGTTGATCATATTGATGCTCACCGCTCAATTCTTATGATGGTTGGACCTTATGTTAAAAAAGGTTATGTATCACATACTCATGCTAATTTTGGATCAATCTTAAAAACAATTTACAATATTTTAAATGTTCCCTACGTAAATCATTTTGATATAACTGCTTCATTACTTCAAGACTTTTTTACAGATGAACCGGATTTTACGCCGTACACTTTGGAAATGCATGACGGTAGAGTTTTTGATGCTGAACTATCAATGAAAAAATATAATAAAACAATTGACTGGAGAAAAATTGAACAAGGTCCGGCAATGGATGATGAAGATGATATGAGAGAAACTCATTATAAAAATGAAGCTGAGAAGTAAGCTTAACACATTACATGAATATTAACAAATAATTGTTAATATTTTCACAGTTTACAATTCCTTCATAGAATAATTAATGTTCATTGACAGTAATAATATTAGTTATTATTTTGTAGCAGTCTTTACAATTTTTATTTTTTTTTGTTGTATTTACTACATTTCCTTTATAAAGAATTATTGATTTTGTATGTAGTATTTAATTCAAAAAAATATATTGGAATATTACAATGAATAGTCCGTTAAACTTGATCAACAAAAGATTTAACCACCTTAGCAAAAGTGAAAAGACAGTTGCTGAGTTTGTTCAAAAACATATTGATGAAGTTGTACTTTTAACAACGCAAGGAATTGCCGAAAGATGCAAAACAAGTGATGCAACCGTTATTAGATTTTGCCGTTCTATTGGCTACCAGACTTTTAATGAATTTAAAACAGCATTAGTTCCTGAACTTTTAAGAAGCGGCAAGAGTTTAATAAAAGAAGTTGAACAAAGCAGCAATACTGAAAGTACTACTCAAGCGTTTTTATATAACTTAAAGCAGCAAATTGATTTTACGATTAACAATTTAGAAGCAGACACATTAAAAATTATTGCTGATAAAATTATAAAGTCAAATAGAATGATAATTGTTGGTATTGGAGGAGCAGCCGGAGTTGGCTATATCTTTAATGATTCTCTTTGCGTATTAGGCATTTACAGCAGTTATATTAGTGATCGATCGATAATACAAAATATTATCCCTACTTTAAATAGTAAGGATGTTGTATTTGCAATTTCACATTCAGGCGAAACAAATGAAATCGTTTCAGCATTAAAAGCAGCAAATGAATATGATTTGGTAACAATTGCATTAACTAATTTTTTATCATCGCCACTTACACAATATGCAAAATATGTTTTGCACACAAGTGTGCCGGATAATCTTTTAGGAAGTTTTTCTTGCCAGTCAAGAATTTCGCAATTAGCATTATTGGAATTGATTTTACAGGAAATTAAAAATAAACTGTCAAAAAGGAAAAAGTAGTTTAGATCTATAATTAGAGGGAAATTGTTTATGGAACAAACATTTAAAGTTATCTCACCTATCGACTCAAGTATATATTATGAAGGCAAACTTCATAATAGCAGTGACATTGAGACAACATTGAAATTAGCGGAAAAAGCTCAACTTGAATGGAGAGAAACATCTATTTCAAAAAGAAAAAGTTACATTAGTAAATTTGTTGATGCATTTAAAAACAATGAAAAAAGAATTTGCGAAGAATTAACTTGGCAAATGGGTCGACCTATTAAATATTCTCCCGGAGAAGTTAGAGGAACAATAGAACGTACTCTTGGAATGTTGGATTTAGCTGAATCATCTTTAACTGATATTTTTGTTGAAGAAAAAGAAGGATTCAATAGATACATAAAACGTGAACCTTTGGGAATTGTATTTGTTGTTCCTGCTTGGAATTATCCTTATTTAATTGCTGTTAATAGCATTGTTCCGGCACTCTTAGCGGGCAATGCAGTAATACTAAGGCACTCAGCACAAACTCCATTAGTAGCTGAAAGATTTTATGAAGCATTTAAACAGAGCGGACTGCCTGAAGGTTTATTTCAATATTTACATTTAACTCATGAAGATACTTCAAAAGTTATTATGGATTCAAGAATTAATTTTGTCGCTTTTACTGGCTCAGTCAAAGGAGGATACGAAATTCAAAAAGTTGCAGCAAATAGATTTATTGGTGTTGGTTTGGAGTTAGGTGGAAAAGATCCTGCATATGTTATGCCAGATGCTGATTTAAATTATGCTGTTGAAAATTTAGTTGATGGTTCTTTCTTTAATTCTGGTCAGTCTTGCTGCGGTATTGAAAGAATTTATGTTCATGAATCAGTTTATGATAAATTTGTTTCAGGATTTATTGATTTAACCAAAACTTATAAGTTAGGAAATCCTCTTGATCCAGATACAACATTGGGCCCAGTTGCAAAAAGAAGTGGAGCTGAATTAGTAAGACAACATATAAAACAAGCTGAAGATGCCGGTGCACGAGCAATGATTGATGAATCATTATTTCCAAATGCAAAAACTGGTACAAATTATCTTGCCCCGCAAGTTTTATTAGATGTAAATCATAAAATGAATGTAATGTATGATGAAACTTTTGGACCGGTTGTTGGAATTATGAAAGTGAAAAATGATGATGAAGCATTAAAATTAATGAATGATAGTCCTTATGGTTTAACAGCTTCAATTTGGACAGAAAATCAAGATGAAGCAATAAAAATTGGAAATCAAGTTAATACCGGCACATGGTTTATGAATCGCTGTGATTATCTTGATCCATACTTAAGCTGGGTTGGAGTTAAAGATTCTGGAAGAGGTTGTTCACTTTCAAAAGTCGGATACGAACAATTAACAAGACCAAAATCATATCATTTAAAAATTAAACATTAGAATAAAATTTTATTTGGAGCTATAATATGCCACTTTTAAGACACACATATAATTACCCAACTCGAATTGAGTATGGTCCTGGCGCAATTGCCGATTTACCAAAAATTATTAAAGGTAAAGGTTTAAAAAGAGGATTGCTTGTAACTGACCAAGGAATTGAGAAGATTGGATTAGCTGAAAAATTAAGATCATATTTTTCAGAACAAAATATTAATATTTTTAGTTACAGTGATGTTGTTTCAAATCCAACAGAACAAAATGTAGTTGATGCAACTTATATTTATAAACAAAATAATTGTGATTTTATTGTTGCACTTGGAGGCGGTTCACCTATTGACGTTGGTAAAACAATTAAAGTAACCGCAACTCATAATGAGCCATTAGAAAAGTTAGATGATTCAAAAGGTGGTGATAAATATATAGTAAATGAAATGCCTCCCTTTTTTGCAATTCCTACAACCGCCGGAACTGGAAGTGAAGTTGGAAGAAGCAGTGTAATTACTGTAAAATCAACAAATAAGAAAACAATTATTTTTGCACCTAAAATGATGCCGGATATTGCTGTTCTTGATCCGGAAGTAACTTTGCTATTGCCTGAAAATCTTACAGCAGCAACCGGTGTTGACGCATTCGTTCATAATCTTGAAGCTTACATAATGGATGTATTTCATCCAATAGCTGATGCAATAGCTAAAGAAGGGATTTACAAATGTTTCAAATTTTTACCAATTGTTGTTGAAGATGGAAATAATGTTGCTGCAAGAGGCGAAATGTTATTAGCTTCTGCAATGGGAGCAACTGCATTTCAAAAAGGTCTTGGAATAAACCATTCGATAGCTCACGCATTAAGTGTATATTATGATACTCATCATGGATTGGCAAATGCTGCTGTTCTTGTTGAGGTAATGAAGTTTAATGCAACTGACGAAAAAGTAAACAAAAAATTAGCATCACTTGGAACTTTACTTGGTGTTGAAAATAATGCAAATTCTGTTATTTCAGCAATTGAAAATTGGTTAGTAAAAGTAGGAATGCCTACAGACCTAAAAAATATTGGAGTTAAAGAAGAAGATATTGAAGGAATTGAAGCTTATGCAATGGAAGATCCTTGTAAACCTTTAAACCCAAAGCCAGTTATGCCTGGTGACGTAACAAAAATAATTAAAAAATTAATCTAATGAGGAATACAAATTTATGATCAAAGGAATTACATTTGATCTTTGGGATACCGTATTTATTGACGATTCCGATGAACCTAAAAGAAAAGCAGCCGGCAGACCAACAAAAGCTGTTGAAAGAAGATTATTAGTACATCAATTTGTAAATCAACATCAAAGTGTTTCGCAAGAAAAAGTAAACGCAGCTTATGATGCACAAGATGCTGCATTTAGAAAAGTTTGGCATGAACATCATATAACTTGGAAAGTTAAAGAACGACTTGAAATTGTTTTAAAAGGTATAAATGTAACTTTGCCTTCAAATGAATTAGACGAGCTTGTTAAACTTCATGAAGAAATGGAATTGGAATTCAGACCAAATTTTATTGATGGAGTTCATGAGGCAATAAAGGAATTAAGTAAAAATTATAAACTTGGTGTAATTTCAGATGCAATATTTAGTCCTGGCAGAGCTTTAAGAAAACTTCTTGAAGATGAAGGACTTTTACAATACTTCTCAACATTTATTTTTTCTGATGAAGTTGGCTGTTCAAAGCCTGCTGAGTGTGTTTTCCATGCTGCTAAGAATAATATGGGTTTAGAATTTAATGAAATTGCTCACATCGGAGATAGAGAGCATAATGATATTTTAGGTCCGGAAAAAATGGGAATGCATTCAATTTTATGTCTTGCAGCACTTGATCGCGGCAGTGATAGAAATAGACCAGATGGATATTTTGAGAACTATAAAGAATTACCAAAATTAATTGAAAAATTAAAGGATATATAAAATTATGAGTCAATTACGTTTTCTAATTATAGATGGATATCCTAAACCAAGTAGAGATCAATTTGATGAAGTGGGTATGACGAAAGCCGGTGAGTTATATGCAAAATTACTATTACAACATATGCCGAATGCGAAATATGATATATTTTATTCAAGTGATCCCGGTGTTGTTTTACCTAAAGGTAAAGAATTAGATAAATATGATGGAGTCTTATGGCCAGGCTGTAATTTAACAGTGTATCATGATCATGATGAAAGAGTAACAAAAATGGTTGATTTATGCAAAGATTCATATGAAGTTGGAGTTCCTCAATTTGGAAGTTGCTGGGCTGCTCAAATAGCTGTGTATGCTGCCGGCGGTGAAGTTAAGCCTAATCCAAAAGGAAGAGAAATGGGATTAGCTAGGAAAGTCTTTTTAACAGAAGAAGGTCTTAATCATCCGATGTATGAAGGAAAGCCTCCGGTTTTTGATGGTTTTATCAGTCATGATGATGAAATTACAAAACTTCCTGAAGGAGGTAAATGGCTTGCCTCAAATGATTTTACTAAAGTGCAGGCTGTTGAGGTAAAACATAAAAAAGGAATTTTTTGGGCTCCTCAATATCACCCAGAATATGATCTGCATGAAGTTGCTCGTTTAATAATTGCACGTGAAGAAAAATTAATTAAGCAAAATTACTTTCAATCAAAAGAAGATTTAATGGTTTTTGTTAATGATTTAGAAAAGATTTTTGAAAACAAAAATAATAAAGATCTTCGTTGGAAATATGGAATTGATGAAGATGTGATTGATGATAAAATAAGACAGCTTGAATTTGTAAATTGGTTAAATAAAATTGTTATTCCTCATTCAAAAAAATCAGAATAATATTGATTAAAAATATATCGGTTAAAAAAAATTCGCTTAAATATTGGCAAATAAAAATCTTTAGTGCAACATGGCTGGCATATGTCGGTTATTATTTCGCAAGAAAAGCATTCTACGTTGTTAAAAGTCCGCTTGCAGATTCATTAAATTTTACAGCTTTAGATTTAGCTCATCTCGGGACAGCATATTTAATTTTTTATATGGTTGGTCAATATTCCAGCGCTTATTTTGGAAGAAAACTTGGACCAAAATTATTATTGCTTATTGGTATGGGAATTTCACTAACATGTAATTTTGTATTTGGAATTTCAAATAGTTTTTGGACCATTCTACTTTTTCTTTCATTAAATGGATTAGCCCAAGGCACAGGCTGGCCGGGATGTATTGGCTCTTTGGCTTTTTGGTTTAGCAGGAAAAAACGCGGAACCATATTGGGATTTTGGGCTACATGTTATCAAGTTGGATCTGTTATTTCTACTTCTTTTGCTGCTTACATGCTTGGTGAGTTTGGATGGAGATGGTCCTTTTTTGGAGCTTCAATAGTATTATTAATAATCTGGTTCATTGTATTATTTATGCATCCAAATCGTCCCGAGGACGTTGGACTTGAGTCAATTAAAGATAATGATGACTCTTGTGAACAAGATGATGATCCATCAGGAAAATTAGGCTGGTCGAAAGATGTTTGGTCAACTGTAATTACAATGGGATTAATTTACTTTACAATTAAATTTTTACGATATGCTTTGTGGAGCTGGGTTCCATTTTTTCTTAATAAAAATTTTGCAATGGAAGCAAGTAATGCAGGCTATTTATCAGTTGTTTTTGATTTAGCCGGATTTGCTGGGGTTCTATTTGCCGGTGTCGCTTCTGATAAAATATTTAAAGGAAGAAGATCTTTAATTTCAGCAATAATGCTTACTCTTATGGCATTTGCATTTATTTTAATGTATTTAAAAGGTGAATCAGACCTATTATTTTTTACTATATCTTTAGGAATTGCCGGATTTATGTTATACGGTCCCGACTCACTGATATCTGGTGTTGGTGCAATTGATGTAGGTTCTAAAAGAGGTGCACTTACTGCTGCAGGAATTATAAACGGAACTGGTTCAATTGGGCCAATTTTCCAAGAAGAAATTATTGGCTGGTTGTACACAAAGTATAATCAAGAATTAACTCCCATACTAATTTTATTGCTTTCAATGGCCTTAATAAGTGCTTTATTAACTTATTATCTATGGTGGAAATCCCGAAAAGGAAAAGTAAGTTTATAATTTAATAAGTAAATAATATTCAAATAAATTTATATTATTTGAATATGAAATTTTCATATATTAATTTTCAACTTTGTCTATGAATTTATTGCGAAAAATTTGACGAATTATTACAAAACTTAAAAATTATGCATTGGATACTTTTTATACATCAAATTTTGGAATGTTTCGTTTTTAAGCTATTTTTAAAATTTTTTTAAGATTTCAACGAATCCCGCCCTCTCCGCCCGTATTTTTCAAAGCCCGATTATAGCGAATTTAAGCTGTTTTCGGGCTTTTTAATTTTGAGACTCAAGTCTAAAATTTTTTTTTGAAAACTTTATTTTAACTTCTTTTTAATAATTTAGAATTGAATATGAAATAAACAAGAAGAATAAATCCTATGGCAACCAAAAAGTAAAAAGACTTAATACTTATAGATCCTTCCTCAATATTAATTTTAGATACATCACCACTCAATACAAATGATGCCCAATAATAAGGATTGGGAGAATATTTTTTAATGAACTCAACTTTTGCTTTTTGCAATGATTCACTTTTGCTTAAACCATTTGAAAGATTTTCGTAAAATAGTTCCATAAACAAATAAGTATATTTATCATTAACATCCCACAAAGAAACAATTACACTTTTTGCTCCGGCATCAAAAAAAGATTTCTGCATGCCAAGCACACCTTCACACTTATCAATCTCACCCAAACCGGATTTACATGAACTTAAAACAACCAAATTTGAATTCAAATTAAGTTCAAGAATTTCACCTTTATCTAAATAACCATCTTGATTTTCATCATTATCTTTTGAGAAAACTATAAACGGCTGCTGATCAATTAAAAATGAATGACTCGAAATATGAATTATATTACTGTTTGGCGCAAATTTCTTAAAATTATTTTCGGTCGCTTCTTGCGAAATCAAATTTTCTGAATTCTCTAAAATTGAGCTGATTGAATTTATTTCTTCTTCACTATACTTAAGTGGATTAAGCTTAATACTTCTGCTGAAACCAGGATTTTCATTTATAATTGAACTTCTGAAACTAACATAAAAATCATTGTTATCAACAATTGGATCACCGACTAATAAATTGTTAGCGTACTCATTTTCTTTAACTTTCTGTAATGTTGAAAATATATTTAAAGATGGCGAATAAGAAATTTCAAATTGCTCAATTAAATAATTCATTTTGTCATATTCGTAAGCACTGTTTTCTGAATTAAAATTTGTGACTAAAGTTTCAAGTGGAAAATTCAATAATTCATTTGGAAGTGAAAGTATTATTTTTTTCTTCTCCATTTGATCAAACAATTTCTTGAAAACTTTTTGGTAAAGTTCATTTGATTTTTTTGAGTTGTAAGCAAATAAATCTTGGTTAAAAATTATTTCTGTGGTTGTGGAATCACTAGAATAATAAGGAGATATTTCTGAAATCAATTTTACAATTTCATTTCTACCAACATTTATTTTTTCAATCGTTATTTCAGAATTTGAAACAGTAAAAAATTGTGTGCTTTCATCATCAATATAAATTGTAACAAAAGCTTCATCTTCCTTTAAACTATTTTGTTTATCTGCAATATTACTTCTTGAATTACTTTCAAAATAATTTTGCAAAGTTGGATTTGCTTTCTTGAATTTTTCTTTCAGCTTTTCCATTTCTGCAGCTAATGAATCTTTACTTTCCTCTGAACTTAAATTTTTATTCTGCCAATTCAATTCAAAATATTTATTCAGCAAATTCTTATCTTCACTATTTGCTGAAAGTTTGTGAAATAATAAATTCTGAAAAGTATTACGTGATCGTGAATTATCAATAATTTCAAATGCTTTCTTAAAGTTGTTATTTGTTATATAAAATTCAGTAACAGCAGAATAAATTTCATCATATTTAGAAAAGTGTGATATCTGAATATTCTGATTATTGAACAATTCATTTGAGTTTTCTTCAATTAAATTTAGTGCTTCCAAATAGTATTTTTCTGCAATTTCAATTTTATTTTGTGAAGATAATATTTTTGCTAACCCATAATTGGCTTCTATTTGCAAACTATATTCATTTAATTTTTTGCTTAACTCAGCAACATTTAACAATTCTTTTTTAGCCAACTCATTTTGATTTTTTTTTAATAATATTTTAACAGAAATAAATTTACTTTCAGTAAAAAGATATTCCAGATTATAATCATTTATTATTGGCTGAATTGATTTAACTAATTTTTCTGCTTTTGCAATTTGTTTATTCTCAAAATAAAGATTTGCTAAATCAAGTTTAGTTGTTAACTCAGTGTAAATATCTCCAAGATTTTGAGACAACTCAGATGATTCAAGAAAATTATTTTCGGCTTTGTTAAAATTGTTTAATGTAAATTCATTCACGCCAATTTTGTGAAGAACGTTTGCATATAAAAATGGATTTTCATTTTTGCTAATTAGTTTTTTTGCATTGTTAAAAGTTCGCAAAGAGTTTTTATATCTTCCCAAATTATATTCAAGAATTCCCAAACCCATTTCAACTTCAAACTCAAGTGTAATTTCTTTTATTTCCTTTGAAAGATTTTTTGCATCTTCATAATATTTTAATGCTTTTGAATAATTGGATAAATTAGAATAAACATCTCCAAGTGAAATTAAGTTTAGAATTTTCGACCGCTTATTTTCTTTTGCAGATTTAAGTCCAAACTCAAATTGCTCAAGTGCCGAATTATAACTGAACATAGTCAAATAGATTTTACCCAAATTATTATGAAGCACAGAAATTCTATCCAATTGATTTATTAAATTAAATTCCTCAAGTGCAATTTTATAATGAGTTTCAGCTTTTGTTAATTGATCATCATAAGTGTAAGAAACGCCAAGTTCAGAATTTATTGTTCCAATCAAATCAAAAGCATTAATATTTTTTGCAATTTTATTTGCATCGGTCAATAGTTTTCTAGCTTCATACAGCTGACCATTTTCATCTTCTAAAATTGCTAAGTTTATTAAGGATTTTATTTGTTCAATATTATTTTCAAATTTCTTTGAATGATTATTAGCATTTTGAAAAAAGATTTTGGCTTTCTCATAATTATCAGACAAATAATAAAGACTTCCCTTTGCGTTTGATATTTGTGAAAGATGAAATGAGTTGGAATCTAAAAGTTTCTCAGATTTGTTTAACTCAAGAAGTGCATTTTGATAATCACCCAAATACCGCAGGCAGTAAGATTTGTAAAAGTAAATTTCAAAAGTTGATTTATTTTGTTCTTCAAATTCATTTAAATCTTTTAGAGATTTTTCGTAATTCCCTTTATTGTAATTGATCAATCCATTTAAAAGATTTTTATCTTCTGAATTTATTTCTGCATTATTTAACAGCGTATGTTTATCATTTGCTTTTGCAAGCCATACTAATTCTTGATAAAATTTAAAATCCTTTTTCTTCTTATCTAATTGTAAAATTATTTTCTTAAAAGCTTCATTAAATTTTTTCTGCTTCTTTAGAATTATAGCTTCGGCGAAATTTTGCTGTAAATTATTTTTAATATTTTGATTTACAAATTTCTTTTCTTCATCAAAATTTATTTGTGAGTTTAATAAATAATTTAGATAGGAATTAAAATTTGATTCAGTTATTCCCTTTTGAGAAATTTCTGATTTTACATTTCTGATTTTTTGTGCGTTAAAACTTTCTGCACAAATAGAAAGCAAAATTATAATTGTTAAAATTATTGAACGGAACATTATTCACCTTCAATTTCATTTAACAACTCTTTTGCTTGAGAAAGATATTTACCTTTTTGATCAACAACTTCATTTAAGTTTTGTTTTGCTTCTTCAATATTTTCCAAAAGTAAGTTAGCCTGACCAATAAAATATTTTGCATCTAAATTAATATTCGCAAATCTCTGATCTTGATTTGTTTGAATTACTTTATTGAACTCACTAATGCTATTGTTTAGTGAGTTTTCATCAAATCCCAATTTTATTCCAAGAAAATCATTTGAAGCTTTTTGCAAATAAATTTGACCAAGAATAAAATGTGAATAAAAAATTGTTTGAGAATTACTGTTTTCGTTCAAATCATTTTGTAAAGCGACAATTGCATTTTCTTCATTTCCCTTTTCCATTTCAGAAATTGCAATTAAAAATTGTTCAGTAGTTCTGCCTCTTGAATTAAAATTAAAATTCAAATCAGATTCAAATTCTAAAACTTTAGATTGATAATTGGTAATCGAAATATTTGAAAAAACTAAAGCGCCCGCATATATAATTAGAATAGCCGCAAATGCTGATGCATATTTATAAATAGAATTTTGAAAAATTGAAGTCGGATTAAAATCTATTTTGGTTTGTGTAATTACCGGCTTTTCTATTATTGAATTTTCCACAAAATCATTTACATCTTGATATTCTTCGCTGAGCATTTTATAATTTTTCATGCAATCATTGCAAGCTCTTAAATGAGTTTCAATTTTTGGTGCAACTTTAGAAATTACAACATCAGAAAATTCATTTGAAGATTGATAAAGAACATATTCACCAAGCAAATCCAAATCAATGTGAGAAGAATTTTTTACAACATTTTTAACATTTCTGTAAAAATCTGCAAACTCAGAAATTTCCGGATTTTCAGAAATCAATTTCTCAAATTTTACTTTTTCTTCACTCGTAAGTTCTTCCTTTTCCAGAAGATCGTATATTTCTAAATTATTTTCCATTTCTCAAACTCTTTGTTATACTGTATTAGTATTTGCAATTCATTAAAAAGTGACATCAAAGTTTTTTCTTTAATTCTTCAATTGTCCGATAAAACATTTTCTTTACTGCCGGTTCGTTTCCTTCAATTTTTTCAGCAATTTCAGAAAATTTTAGTCCGCCCCAAAATCTTAATTTGATAATTGTCTGTTTTTTTTCATCAAGCTGATTTATAATTTCCACAATTTTTTGCGTATCAACATTTTCACCAAAATCACTTTCTTCCTTTTGCTCATAAAATTCTTCATTAAACTCAAAATGATTTTGTTTCTGATTCTTTTTATAAAAGTTTACAAATGTGAGAAATAAAACTTTCCTAAGCCAGAACTCAATTTTATCAATATTTTGGTATTGTTTAGAAAATGTGATATAAATATTTTGAGCCAAATCTTCTGCATCGTCAGTGGAATTTAATTTTCCTAACTTATATTTCGATTCAAAATATGTAAATGATATTTCCCGAATAATGGAAGAAAGTGAAGTAAATGACTGACTTTCGCCATTTTTACTTTTCTCTAAAAGCTCATTTAATTCATCTTTAGAAAAGTTAGAATAATGATATGATTTTTTTTTCAACAAAAAATGTCACTTTTTACTTAATTTGAATACTAATAATATAAAAATCACAAATAAATTTTTATATGAAAACTCTAATTTTAATACTTTTAAGTTTTAGCACAATTTTGTTCGCACAAGGCGAATTAGATATAAAACCATCAAATGTGGATTTTAAAGATGAATTCCACAGAATTGAATCTGTTACACTTTTCAATAAAGGAAAGGATATTTTAACAATCAATTCAATAGCATTCAAGCAGAATTTATTTTTTATTACTTTTGATAAACCGATTGAATTTCCCATCCAAATTATTCCCGATGATTCAATAAATATGGATGTTACCTTAACAAATTATTTTACTGTAACAACCGCCGATACTACAGATACAATTTCATTTTTTACTTCTAATCCGGTTAAGGATCAAAATTTAAGAGTTAGAATTAGATTTTTTGATGATGATGAAAAATATGGGACATTAACCGGACAAATTCAAAATAATAGTTTATCAGTAGAAAATACTAAAATCTATATTTTTAGAGATGGACAATATTTGTATGATTCTCTTTTAACAGATATTAACGGAAATTTTACTAAAATTTTGCCCGAAGGTTTTTATACTGCCTCAGCACTAAAAGAAGGATTTTATTTTACTTACTACAAAAATAAGTTTGATATTTATGATGCAAATCAATTTTATGTTGATCATGATTCTACGACCTCAATTAGTTGGAAAATTGAAAAAATTCTTGAAACAAATAGTGTTTTTACTGGCAACGTATTTGATTACATTTCAACCGCAGCAGTTAGAAAAGGGATTATTGTAGTTAGAAAAGGAAAACACACACCAACTAAAAGATCAGCCTTTTCGGCAAATTTAAATAATGATTTTACCTACTCAACAAAAATTCAAACAGATGGAACTTTCTCGTTTGAAAATATAATTGAACCGGGATTTTACTACATTCAGGCTTTTCCGGATTTCTACACTCCATCTTATGCAAACGATGAAAATTTACCAGCAATTTTGTGGCAAGATGCTGATTCTGTTTTTATAGATAACGGAATTATTAATAAAGATATTTTTGTTGTGCGCGATTCAGCTTATGGAGCTGGAAAATTAAATGGACAAATTTTTATAAATTCGCAACCAGCACTAAATTCTGATTTTATTGTATTTGCCAAAAATGTTGATAACAATACTTTTACAAATTATTCTTTCGCCGATTCATTAGGCAATTTTAATATTATAAATCTTCCTTTTGGAAATTATAAATTGATTGCATATCAATTTGGCAATTTTGATTATGAGAGTGAAGAAACCTACACAATTGATTTGACCAAAACTTCATTAAACAGTATTGAAATAAATTTCTTGGTTAATTCAATTAACTCTGAATCTAAAATTCCCAATGCTCCAATCTTATTTCAAAATTATCCAAATCCGTTTAATCCGAGCACAAATGTTCAACTTTTCCTACCTGAAGAAGAAAGAATTACAATTAATGTATTAAACATTTTGGGTGAAAAAGTCGAAACAATTTATGATGGAAACCTAAAAACCGGCTTACATTATTTCACTTTTGATGGCAGTAATTTAAGTTCGGGTGTTTATTTTATTAGATTAGAAAGTTCTCAAAATATTTCAATCCATAAAGCTATACTATTAAAGTAGTTTTGTAAAATATCATTTTACCTTAAACCTCTAATTCATTCTATTATAATAAGTTAGAGGTTTTTTATTTACTTCAAATTAGAAATTATTTGTTGTTCTTTCCAACTTTATATTTTATTAAAAATTTAATTATGAAGAATTTATTATATTAAGTACTTGATTTTGTTGTCAATAATTAATGAGGAAAATTATGACAATAGGTAAAACAATACAAATCTTTTTACCAGATGGAAATCCGCGAAGTGTTAAAATTGCTGAAATTACAAGTAGAACTGTCCAAGCTATACTAATTCCAAGATCTAAGTTAGACTTTATTTTAACTCGTAATGAATTAAGTAACGTTGGCGTTTATTTTTTAATAGGTAACCCTGAAGACGAAGCCAAACCAATTTTATATATTGGTGAAGCCGAGGATTGCAAAGTCAGGTTAAAACAGCATAATAACTCAAAAGATTTTTGGAATTACGCAATTGTAATTATTTCTAAAACTCATTATTTCACAAAAACTCATATCAAATTTTTAGAATCATATATGTATAAAGAGGCAGAAAGAATAGGCAGATATAGATTCGATAACAATACAGTTCCAACAATGCCTTTTGTAGCAGAGTGGATGGAAGCAGATCTTAATGATAATTTTGATACAATTAAAGTTCTTGTATCAACCTTGGGCTTCCCTATTTTTGATGAAATTAAGTCCTTACACAAAACTGATTTTGTTTATTGCAAAGGGAAAGATGCCTCCGCAATTGGTCAGTTTACAGATGAAGGATTACTGGTTTTTTCTGGTTCTATTGCAAATGTAAAAGAAGTGAAAACCGCTGCAGTTTGGTTAATTAACATGCGTAAGCGACTAATAGATTCCGGCATTTTGAAAAAAGAAAACGAAGTATATAAATTTACCTCTGATTATTTATTCCAATCGCCAAGTGCAGCTTCCGGTACAGTTCTAGCAAGAAGTTCTAATGGTTGGGTAGACTGGAAATACAAAAATGGTAAAACTTTGGATGAAATCCATAGAAAGAAATAAAAAAGTTTATTGAAAATTCAGTAATTAAAACAAATCAATTAATAAAAGATTACTCAATACTTCAGCCTCAATTAGGAATTCATCAATTCCACGCATCCATAATGAATCTCTGGCTCCTAATCTATACCCGTTAATGCATATAATTCCAGAAATATTTGTGATACAAACTTCCGAGAAATTAGATTTTACTATATAATTAATCTTTTTTTGATTTTCAATTTGTGCAATAAAAACATTAAAATTAGTAGAAGTTTTTAAGTCTTCATTCGCTGCCGATTTAACAACTTCTTGAAATTTGTTTAACTTTTCTTGAGGGTTATAATATTTTCTATAATGGACCAATTGGTTACAATAATTTTTTGAAGGCAATCTAATTTCAAGAAAACTTGCTAAATGCTTATTCGGATTATGAATAGTAATATTGTTATTATTTGATTTTAAGAGAACATGTATTTCATTTAAATTAAGTGAATCTAAAAATTCTCCATCATTAAATAAATTAAGTCTATGATCTAATGGAAGAATTATAACATCGGATTTGTTTGCTATTCGAGATTGATAATTAGAATTTTCAAAAATCTTGATATCATTTAAAATAAAAAAGAAATTATCTTTATTTCTATTTTTGTCCTTTACTAAACAATGCATTTTTACTGTGCCTAAATCTTTGTAGATTCTTTTATCGGAACGTGAATATTTTAGTATCATTATTTTAAAGTAATTGTTGTTGAGGATAAATTATTAAGTTCAAATTTTGATAATATTTTAGTTAACACTTATTAGCTTTTATTTTATATAGTAATTTAGGTTGTTTTTAATTTTATTAAAAAAGTGTTTATAGAATACAAAAGAGAGTGATTTAAAGAAACCACTCTCCATATTGTTTATTTTTGATAGATGCTTACTTCATTAACATCATTTTTTTGATGCTTACTGTATTTCCACTTTCTAATCTGTAGAAATAAACACCTGATGTTAAATCAGAAGCATTAAATGTTACAGTGTGTGCTCCCGCAGACATATTTTCACTTACTAAAGTTTTAACTTCTTGACCAATTGCGTTAAACACTTTTAAGCTAACGAATTCACTATTCTGTAAAGAAAACGAAATGTTTGTTGTTGGGTTAAAAGGATTTGGATAATTTTGATGCAATTCAAAAGTTTTAGAAATTACTGCATCATTTTTTGTTGATGTAACTGAATTTGTTTTAGATAAAATTTGCAATACAACCGGACTAGATGTTACTGAAGCATCAACCCAAATTGTTACTTCATTACCAGATGTTAAATCATTTGCAGATATAACGTTATAGCTTTTATCTAATACAACGGTTGATTCATTTATTTGGAAATCTGATAATTCAACTTGAATATTTGAGTTTGAAACTGATCCAATTGAACCAATTACTGTCATAAATCCAGGTCTATCTTCAATTTTTACTCTTATTGCTTTAGCTGATCCATCTGGATTAACGATATATTTTACTTCAACAAAATAACCAACTTGCAGATCAGAATAACTAATATTTTGATTTAAGTGATTTAGATAACTTGTTGCATTATCAACATTTATTGCTAACCCATCAAGTTCAAAATATGTTGGGAAAATTGCTGTGATGCTTCCATAAAGTTCTACGTCTTCCCCATCTTCTATTTTTATTTTTACTGCGGTTAAATCTGTTCCATTAGTTTTATAACCTTTTATTTCAACTAATTGTCCAATAGTTAAAGAAGAATAAACTATTGAATTATTGTTATTATCTAAAACTGCAGTTGAACTGTTAACCAAAAATTTAACCGTATTTACTATAATATATGAATCTGTTAATTCTTCAATATTTCCTTTAAGTTCAACTTCATTGTTAAAGAAATCTTCTATTTTAACTCTTGAAGCATAATATGAACCATCGGAATTTCTATAACCCTTTACTTCTACCAACATTCCAACTGAAAAAGATGCTGCATCAACAGCCATTCTGTTATGATCTAAAAATGTTGTATTTAAGTCATAATTAAATGTAATTCCTCTTACAGTTAGTGATGTGGCATCAATTGCTTCAATTTGTGAAGTTATTTCAATTTCGCTGTTTTCACCAAAACCGCTATGGTCTTCATATTTAATTCTTACAGCTAGAAATGATCCATCAACTTGTTTGTAAGCCTTAACTTCAACAAAATCATTTACATTTAAATCTAAAAATGAAACTAATGTTTTGTTTCTATCCATGATAATTGTTAGCTCATTTACTGTAAATTCCCATGATCCCAAAACAATTTTATTTTCAAGAATATTGTCAATATTTCCGGTTATTTCAACTTCATTACCATGATGATTATCATCGTGTTCATCTTCCATTTTTACTCTAACAGCAACCAAATCACCATTAGCAGACTTATATGATTTGATTTCTAGATAATCACCAACACTAATTTGAGTAAAAGTAAATGTTGAACCGCTTCTTCCTTTATATTCTGTATTTGCATTAACCCAGAAAACATAACCGTTTAATTCAATTGAGTTATCGCCTAAATTTGTAACATAACCTTTTACTTCAAATTCAGATGAATGTTCTCCAGAAATATCATCTTCCGGACTAACTCTATCAGCGCGGTAAGTTCCATCTCCACGACTATAACCTTTTACTTCTACTAATTGACCAACTTCAAGAGTTGAAAAACTGAATCCATTATTATTTTTATCACGGAATTCCGTGCTCCCATCTACAAAAAATTGCAGATTTTGTACAACTAAATAATCACTTCCTAATTCAGTAATATTACCTTTTACTTCAACTTCTTGCTGAGCAAAAATGTTAAAAGATGTAAAAAAGAGAATTACGAAACCTAAAATTAAGTGGTTATAATAATTTCTCGATGCGTTTTGTTGTTTTTGAGTCTTCATTGTTACCTCCGTTTGATTGTGTGTTTGTGTTATTTACAGAATTAGTATACACAAGGAGATAAAAAGTGACACGTGGTGTGATTTATTTTTAAAAAGTATGAAAATACGCCAAATATTGATGTAATATTTTTTGGAAACTATATTACTTTTTATGAACTAGAAAATCAGATCTTTATAAATATTTTATTCTTATGCATATATTTAAGTAAAAGATACAGAACTGAAAATCCGCCTAACGCATAAATAAACTGATACCAATTATCTAAATATTTTTCAAGACCGCTGGTGAAAACTTCTGCGATTAATCTATAATCAAATATATGAGCTGTTACATAAGCAAATATTGCATTTGAACCAATTATTACAAAAAAAGTGGTCCATCTTTTTAAGTTTAGAACATCTATAAAATAATAGAATAAAGAAACTAAAAGAATGCAAATTCCCCCGGAAATTAGTGTAAATGAGCTCGTCCAAATATGTTTAATTGAAGGATGCCAAAAACTCCAAATTATACCTAAAATAAAAGTTACCACTCCAAACAATACTAGATTATAAAACTTTCCTTTTACATTGTTATTTGATTGAAGCAAATACCCAGTGAAAACTCCTAACATTGTAGTTACACCAAAATTTAAACTTGATATTAACCATGTATAAGTTGTACCATCTTGAAAACTTCCTAATACTAATTTGTCAAAGTATAAAGCAAAATTTGTTTCAGGTAAATAAAATCCTGAACCGACACCGGGAATTGAAACAAAAGTCATAATCCCCCAATATAAAACCAGCAAGGATGCGGTTGCAATTATTTGTTTTATAACATTTAGATTAAGTATTAATAAAGCTGAGATTAAATATCCGGCTGCAATTGCCTGCAATGTATTACTGTAAAATTTAATTTCTTCAATATCATAAGTCAATAATTTACCTTGAACCATCATTCCCAAAACCCATAACCAAAAAATTCTAATTAAAATATGTTTCCATAATTTGGATCTCGATTCATCAACACTTAGTCTTTTTCTGAATGAATACACCATTGATATTCCGACTAAATAAAGAAATAGCGGCATAATAATATCATAAAAAGTAAAACCTAACCATTTAGCATGATCAAGTTGTTCATAAAGAAAATTTGTTACAGAATTATCCGCTGCTTTATCCAATCCTTTGAATATTTGTTTACCTCCAATTATCCAAAACATATCAAATCCGCGTAGAGCATCCACAGAAATAATTCTTTCTTTTGATACTTGATTATTCTTACTAATTTCAAAGTAATTTACTTTACTAAGTAATGTTTTCATATTTTTCTCAATAGTATAATTGATTTATTCCCAGCTATAATCAGTTTGAGTTTCTTCTCTTAAAGCTGGTCCATAACTAATATTTAAATTCTCTAAAATTGGATAGAAACTTTTTATTTTTTCATAATATTTGTTAAAATCTTCATCATTGTTTTTACCGTACCACATTTGATCTGCCAAAGCTAATATTCTTGGAAAAACTCTTTTATCAATCATTTCCATTCTTACATTCCAATCTGTCCATAAACTTGATCCCATCCCCAAAACTAATGAATCGGGATTTTCAATGTTTGATGGATTTGATTCAAAAATATCTCGCAAATCAAAAGTTCTATCTTCTTTATACTTTGACCAAGGTGTAACCGGATAATTAAGATAAGTAAATTGGTTTGTGCCGCAAATTACTTTTCTATTTATCATTAAGGCATTTTTAAAAGCTTTATCTTTATTTTTTCTATAATTCCACCAATAAATTACAGTATTTTCCGGAAGTTCATAAACTTCATTTTCAATAATATCTCCCCAAAATATTACTTCTTTATTTTTTGTTTTTAGATACTCAGCAAGTCTTTTAGAAAAATATAACTGAAGTTCATCTGAATTTTTAAGATTTTCCTCTAATATTTTCTGTTTACAAATTTCGCAATTATCCCAATTATCTTTTGGAGCTTCATCTCCTCCCAAATGAATATATTTGCTCGGGAATAATTCACACACTTCATCTAAAACATTTTCAAGAAACTTATATGTTGCTTCATTGCCACCGCAAAAAAGATTTGCAGAAAATCCCATTACTGATTCTGGAGCTTTCTTTGTACAACTCAATTCCGGATAAGCTATTAAAGCGGCTTCCGAATGTCCGGGAACATCAATTTCGGGTACAACTTCAATACAGAGGTTTTCTGCATAAGAAATAATTTCCTTTATTTCGTCTTGTGTATAAAATCCTTTTTGCTCTTTTCCATCGGCAACAAAAGCACCAACACTTGTCAGTTTTGGGTATTTTTTTATTTCAATTCTCCAACCTTGACCTTCAGTTAAATGCCAATGGAATTTATTGATTTTGAGCATTGATAAATAATTCAAATAACGTTTTATAAATTCTACAGTTTGATATTGTCTGCCGGAATCAAGCAGAAAACTTCTCCACTCATATTTTGGATAATCTAGAATTTCAACACAAGGAATTTTTATGGAGCTATATTTTTCTGAATTAATATTTGAGATTATTTGAAGTAAAGTTTGAACAGCATAAAAGAATCCCGATTCAGCATTTGCAAAAATTAATATTTCCGAAGTTGTAATTTTCAGCTTATAAGATTCATTACCGTATTTTTTTAATTCAGTATCTTCTAAAAATTTTATGATGTTTTTTTCATAATTATTTTGAACACCATATGAGGAAATATCAAAATTTAATTGATTCTTAAAGAGGTTTATAGCTTTTTGAGAGTTTACAGATTCAAGAACTACTGTATTGTTTGATAATAAGAATGAGCTGTCTTGCCATTCAATTTTTAGTGGTTGAGGAAATAATGATATTGAGTTAATTGTTTTGTTCTGTGCAAATATTGGAGAGAAAATTAAAAGAAAAACAATAACTTTTTTTTTCATTAAAAATCTCTCCATTTTTTTAATCAATACTTAATCTATATTTTATTTTTTGTATAAATCCACTCTCAGGTTTAATTACAATTATTTGAAGCGGAAATACTTTCATTGCCGGAAATGGGAATATAAATTTATCTGCTTGATCTGCAATTGAAAGCATAACATCTCCTTCAATAATTTCAAAATAGAACTTTTTTATATCCTTAATTATTTCAGCTTTTTTTGGTGAAATCATTTTAATTTCTGTTACCTTATCTTGAACAATCGGCTCAATAATTTTTACAATTGGATTTCTATCGTGAAAATTTATCTCAACATTTTTTTGTATATAATTATCATTAACTATATGTTCTAAACTATATCCAACTCCGCCTTGATACCAATGTTCATTTTTAAGTTCACCAACAGCTTTAACTTTTACTAAACTATTTTCAATCTCTTCAATCTGAATTCTATTTTCAAATTCGTAGAGGTTTGTAAAATATCCATTTTCATTCGAAAATTCTATTCTTGGAGTCAGTGCAATTACAGTATCATTCATTACTGGCATGTGCATTACTTCGCCCCGAATGTATTTAGTTTGACTTGAAGTTTGTAAAAATCCAAAATCCTTAAGCCAAATATTTGCAACTGTTCCGCCAGTTGGATGCTGATTATATTGACCGCCATTTGTAAACGTTAGATCTTTATAATTGTAACCGGTTACCGTCATCATAAAATTTTCTGATCTGGTAATTAGAGTATTTATTGTTGGATAATATTTATACCAACCAGAAATATCGGAAGGTAATTCCGGCAAATTATAATCTTTGTTTTCAGTATAAAATATAGAAAGTGCCAAATTTTTTGCTCTTGCAAAAGTTGGGTAATTGCACAATTTATCTGCCATTATATCCCAAAAGTGCGGACCGTTTCCAATCAATCCATCTTTGATCATTGACCGTAAATAATTTAAATTTCTTATTGATGCAGTTGCATATCGTTCATCTTCATCTGCAAAAAGACTAAATAAAATTTGACTTCCATCAGCTGTTTTACTTCCGAAAGTTGTCCACTTATAACATCGGCTTCCCCACGATCCGTCTATCGCTCCGTTTGGATAAACAAAATTTAGATTTTTCTCTAATGATCTTTTTACAATTTCATGAACATTTTTATCATTATTTAATTTAGAATATAGCTCCAAACCCCAAAGTGACATATCCATTTCATATCCTAAATCAACACCATATTTTACACCGAAAGATCTTGCAGCTTCTCCTTGAATAAAACCGGCTTCATCCATTTTAGCAATTGTCCAATCAGCTAATTGTTTGGCTTTTACTCTATATTTTTCATCCGGAATTAATGAGTAAGTTGTCATCATACATGCTGCAGTTGTGGGATTATAATTAATACTTGCAAAATCCGGACTCATATATTTTTCTAAATAATCTGCTGCAGATTTTATTGAGTTCTTCCATTTTATTTTTTCAGAGTCTGATAGTTCATTTTCTATCAATGGGTAAGCTAACGTAATCATTAAAAGTTGATCTGCAGTTGTTCCGGTCCATTCCCAAGGAGTTTCTTTCCATTGTCCTTCTTCTAATTGTTGATCAATAAGCCAGTTACCCAAATTAATTGCAGCAGTTAGATATTTTTTATCTTTGGTTTCCTCATACATAATTGTAAACGGGAAAACTGCTTCTGCTGCTCTTGTATGAAGTATGTTGCATGATGGACATTGCAATGCTCCAAAATTTGAGTTATTCGTTTCATTTATTTGAAGAGCTAATAATGCATTTGCCAGATCAGAAAGTGTTACTAAATATTCACTACGTAGATTTATTTTATTTTGTGATAAAGCATTTATTGACAAAAATAGAATAAACAATATTATTTTTTTCATTAGTGATCCTAATTAAGAATTACTTATTTAATTCAAATGAATCGTAAAGTTCACCAGACGCAGTATATGCGTTATAAATCATTTTATTATTTTCAAATCTAATTACTTGAAACAGCTGTACTTCTCCGCCGGTTTTAGCCATTATATCATTATAAATGGAATTAACTGAATACATTTTTGGTCCGGATACCGATACTACATATACAGTTCCCAGTTCATTGATATTTACTCTTTTGCCATTTTTTAATTTATAACTTCTCGCATATGCATGATCATGACCAGTTAAAACTAAATCGACATTATGTTTATCAAACACTGGCATGAAAATATCTCTAGTTTCATCATCATCACGTTCTCTTCCCGCGGAATAAATTGGATGGTGAAATGAAACAATTGACCAGTTATTTTTATTGTTCTGAAGTACTTCATCTAACCAAACAGCTTGCTCATCAAGCATATCTTCATTGTTTGAATTTATCATAATAATTCTTACACCTTGATAATCAAAATAATATGAAGTTTCTTCAAAGCCCGGTAAACCATTTTCAGGTAAAGTGAATGAACTATTCCAGTATTTATCAATAACATCTAATCTTTGTTTTTTACCTTTTTCATTTCGTACAATTTCACCATTCTCCGTTTCATACGCTCTATCATGATTTCCAGGTGCTAATGCAAGTGGAACAAAGCTAAAAAAGGGATTACCGGCAAAGAAAAATTCAGAAATTTGAGTATCCTCCGGTTCAGAAATTATATCACCGGAAAATAACCAGAACTCAGAATTTGGTGAATGTTTAAATGCTTGACGAAATACCCTTGAAACATGATCTTTATTATTATTTTGCGGATCACCAAAAAATGTAAACTCAAAAGGTTCATTTTCTATTTTTGCAGTTTTAAATTGAATCCATTCACTCCAAATTGAATCACCTCCCACTCTGTAAACATATTTAGTATCTGGCAATAAATTTGTTAAAAGTAATGCGTGATTAAATATTTGTTCTTTTTTGTCAGTAATAAATTCTGAGGAAGTCGCATCATAAGTTTTAAGTGAATCTAAAAATTGTGTCCATACAGTTGCTTCAGCAATTTGCACTTGAGAAAGTGAAACTGCATCTCTGGTCATCCATGTTAATCCAATTGATGTTGTTGGACTTTCTGAAATATTTAACACAATTCTTTGAGGTATAATATCAATTGTTTCTTCAGTTTTTTGACATCCGTTAATTAGCAGCAATGTTGCAAAAATTAAAATAAATTTGAATCTCATAAACACATCCCTTTTCGTTATAAAATATCTTTTTTATCAGTTAATAATAATTGTGGAATAAAAATTATTATTTATTTAATTAATTCAAACGAATCAAAAAGTTCTCCGTTTGCAGTATATGTTTTAAAATTAAGAATATTTTTATCAATTGTAATTTTTTGAAAAAGCTGTAATTTATTCTCATATTTAACAGCAAGATTTTTATTAACACTTTCTAAAAAATATGAATCGGTTCCGCTATTTGATGTAATATAAATAGTACCTTTATCATTTTCATTTACAATTTTACCATTGTGTAATTTATAAGTTCTTGCATAAACATGATCATGACCTTGCAATACTAAGTCAACATTATACTTATCAATAACTTGTAAAAAAGCATTTCTAGTTTTAATCTGATTTCTGTTTTTGCTCATTGAATATAGAGGCTGATGAATTGAGATGATCGTCCATTTTGATTTATTTTCATTTAAAATTTGTTCAAGCCATTTTGATTGCTCATTAAGTTTTTCATTTCCATTCAAAATAATAAATCTTGTACCTTGATAAACAAATGTAAATACCGTTTCGTCCAATCCAGCTATATCTGATTTTGGCTGCGTGATATGTACTTTCCATAAATCTGCTAAAAATTCAATCTCTTCCGAATTTATTAAAGTATCAACATATTCATGATTACCGGCAGTTAAAACAATTGGTTTTATTGCTGGAATAAATTGGGCAGCATCAAAAAACTCCTGCCATTGATAATCAAATTCTGCTCTATCTATCAAATCACCGGTAAAAAGCCAAAACTCAGATTGGGGCAATGTTTGAATTGCTTCTCGAAAAATACGTGAGCTGAATTCCTTAACATCATGTTGAACATCTCCAAAATAAGTAAATGAAAATTCTGATAAATTGTCATCTGCAGTTTTAAATTGATTCCATTCACTCCATATAGAATCGCCGCCAACTCTATAAATATATTTTGTATCCGGTCTTAAATTTGAGACTATTCTTGAATGGAAAAAAATATTTTTGTTTTTGTCTGTGATAACTTTTTCCGAGTTTGCATCAAATAACTTTGTTGAATCGATAAAATTTAGCCAAGGTTTTGATTCGGCAATTTCTATCTGCGAATTTATAACAGAATCATTTGTCATCCATGTTACTGCAATTTCAGTAGTTGGTTGTTCCGTAAGATTTAAGATAATTCTTTGAGGAATAATATTTTTTTTAATCTCAATATTATTACACCCTAGAATAAGTGCTGCCAATAGAAAAATATTTAATAATATTTTTATCATAAAAATAATTATTGCTAATTATGGGATAAAACTAATTAGGTTTTAATCTGAAAATCTTATTGCTCATCAGACTAATATTAAGAGCAATTTCAGATTTGCTTAAGACATTTTCTAATACTATATCTATTGCATGTTCTGTTATTTCAGCGATAGGCTGCTTTATAACACAATAAGGAAAATCGTATGTCAAATTTTCAATACCATCATCGTAACATATAAAATCAACATTTTCTGGAACTTTTAATTTTAGTTTATTAAAAATAGAATGCAGTTTAAGAGAATATTTTTCATTTGACGCAAATATCATTTCTGGTAATTGATTATTCTTTTTTAAATCTTTAACAATTTTAAACAAATCATCAAAAGTAAATTTTCCGTAATTAATCCACAGCGGATTTAATTCCTTGTTATTATCAATCAGCGCATTTATAAATCCAGAAAATTTTTGATTCTCCGATAGCTCATTAGTTTCTTCGCAAAAACAAGCAAATTTTTCATAGCCATGTTTAATTGAACTGTCAATTGCATCATAAACTGAATTTGCATGGTTAATTTGAATTGAGCTAAAATTATCTTTTTTTGAATACGGATCGATAAAAATAACTTTTGGTATTTTCTTTAATAAAACTTTATGATTTTCAAAATCATTTGTTGAAGAAGTTAATATAATGCCTTGAGGATTATATGATAATACACGTAAAATTTGTTGATGTTCAATTTTCTGATTATTTCCGGTTATAAATAATAAAATATTCAAACCTTTGGATTCAGCAGTGGCAAAAAATGAATCTACTAAATTTCTATAAAAGCTTTCATTAAGACTTGGAACAAGTAATCCGATGATATTCGATTTGTGATTTACTAAACTTTTTGCCCAATAATTTGGTTTGTAATCCAATTCTTTAGCAGTATTTAAAACATGCAATTTTGTAGCTTCAGCAATTCCATTTTTATTACTTAATGCCTTTGAAACCGTTGCAATTGATAAGTTTAGTTTATTTGCTAAATCATTTATTGTAAGATTTTTCGTCACAATATCTTCTACAGTTTAATTCCAAAAGTTATTAATAACATTTCAATTGATTTTTCTTCTGCTGCAATTTTATAATCCCTAGTTGATATTTCAGGGAATAATTTTTCATTTATATATCTGGTTCCTTCAAATCTGGGTGAGTTCAAATTAATATATCTTAAACTTAATGTATAGATTTCATTGTAGTCAAAACTTATTGCAGGTTCAATTGCAAAATCTACTAGATCATTATATTTAACTTCTTCAACTAAAACATTTTGGTAAGTCGCTTTTCTTTCTGGTTGATGACTAATATTGATGCCAGCCTGCAATTGCACATAAAAATTTATACCGGTAAAAAGTTTTAAACCGTAACTAAATCCAGACATTATTGGAACATTTAACCAATTACCGGTATCAAAAATAAGTTCGTCGATTATTCTTTCATCATTATTAAAGGCTTCTGTAATCTTTGAATTATCAGTAGGATTGAATAATAATTTTGTACTAAATTGCCAAGCTAGTCCATTTATTAAAACAGGAATATTTAGTTCAGTTCCTATTCCATAACCAATATCTGCTAACCCAATATTGGTGCCATAATCAAATCCACTCTTTCTTGTAATTTCAAATGAACTTCCAATTTTTTTATTAAATTCTCCTATAGGGATTGAGCCAATTCCAAATATTTGTACGTTCAAATTGGAATTTTGTGCAAGTATTTCTGTAATAAACATTGAAAGTAATATCAAATATTTTAATAAGGACTTATGCATCACAACCTCTTGAAAGAATTTAATTAAAACGTAGCAGATGCAATACCTGCTACGTAAACAAGATTATTTAAGTAAAAGCATTTTTTTAGTTATAATATTATTATCAGCAGAAAGTCTATAAAAATATGTACCGCTGGAAAGAGAATTTCCATTTTGATCTTTTCCTCTCCAAACCACCTTATGAGTACCAATATTTTGAACTAAATTATCAACTATAGTTATAACTTTTTGACCTAATATATTGAATACTTCTAAACTTACTTTACTAGCTTTTGGCAAATTGTAAGAAATAATTGTGGAAGGGTTAAAAGGATTTGGATAATTCTGTTCCAATGAAAATTCTGTCGGAATAACATTACTGTTATTATTAACATCTGTTATCCATTCTGGCCACCAATTTAAATCACCTAATGGAGAACCTCCATCACCAGCAGTATAAGCTGCTGATGAAGTATTATAACTAAAATCATACTCATTTTCTGCAGGCCCCCAAGTAGAAGGATCTTCACCTATGCCATTTCTATCAGCCCAAAATTCAGGTACATTTTCTTCTGTAAAATCATTTGCTCTTCTATATGAAGCATAAGCTACAACTGGATCCGGTGATGGAGCATCGGTAAATACTACATTTTCGTTAAAATTATTTTCTTGAATCCAGGTTTGTGGATACTTATTAAAGAAAGTATTTATTGAATATGAATTCAATAAAACCGGGGGTTTTACAGTATCGACAGAAGCATAATAATCTAATAATGCTTGGGTAGTTCCATGTGCATTATTTCTTACAACTATATTACGTGTATCATCTGGTATTTCAGGATCATCAAGTGATAAGAATCCGAAAATTGGATAATCCAATGTATCATCAACTTCATATGTATTTATTTCATCACCATGAAATACAACATCCATAAATAGGCAATTTGTTACAGATACATTTTGTGCACGTTCAACAGAAAATAAAGGAGTTTCTTCAAAATCAACTGCACCTCTAGCACCATCACCGTTTCCAATTTGATAGAAAGTACAATGATCTAGAACGAAGTTTTTAAAGAATGAACCACCACCAGTTCTAAAACCTCTACCAGTTGAAGTATGAAATGTTGAATTTTGTGCCATTATCAATTCTTGCTTATTTGAACGAGTGTCAATAAATTGATTATCACTGCCATCAGCAAGATCACCAGCATTTCTTAAAATTGAATTTTTAATAATTACTGTTTGGCTATCGGCATTCATTCTGACAAAATCCTTCCATTCATGCTCAAGAAAACAACCATCTAATGTTAATGTTATTCCTTCATCTTGCAAACGCAGCATATCTTTTGAATCATCTGTATAAATGCCAAGGTTATTGCGGCCAGAAATATAAATATTCATAAAGTGAGCATCCGCGGTTGGAGCAAAGGGTCTGTAGCTTGTTCCTGCATCGTCTGCAGTAGCCATTATCATTGGACGAGGGCCATCACCTTCTTCCGCAAATATCCTTAGGGTACTACTGCCAACATTTTCAATCGTACCATTTAATAAATAAACGTCTCCTCTTTTTAATCTATAAACTCTATTTTCACTAACAGGATCACCTGTCGCAGTAGTATCTCCAGAAATAGCTAGATTTAGAGTTTCGTATCCAGGTGCTACATCCAAATAGTCATATTCCTGAGCATATAGATTATTTTGAAAAATAAAAACAGATAGTAATAAAAAAGTTAAAAATGCCAACATTTGTTTCATATTATTGCCTCCTTGGTTGTTAACTTAATGTTTATTTTAAACGAATATTAAATCCTAAATCAGCTGTCCAATCGTAATATTCCTCTGCAGTTTGATAAATCTGTGATAACGTATAATTTCTATCAGGTGAATTTGAGAAATTATTAAGATTGAAATACAATCCTATATTATTAGTAAAATTATATTTAAGTAGTAAGTCCCATCTAATATAATCATCTGTAAAGCTGTCAAGTTCTGGTCTGTCTCCTACTTCAGCTAATGTTTTTCCTTGAAACAGCATTGATATTCTTCCAGAAAAACTTGCATAATCATAACCAACAGAAATATTTGCAATATCATTAGCTTGATTTATCATTTTACCAGTTCGGTTAGTATCATTTACCGTAGTTGTAACATAAGGGAACACAGGCAATACTGTTTTTTCTACGACGGTTCTTGGATATTTGGTATCTGACCAGACATGTGTATAGTTAATATTTAAAACAAAACCATCAAATGGACTTGGTAACCATTTAAAGTTTGTCTGCCACTCAATTTCAAATCCATTTATATCAGTTGTGTAAGGACTATTTTCAGGTTTATCTAAATAATATCCTTTCCAATTTTCTTCATAACCATCCGCAACCGGATCAAGTAATAATCTTCCTTCTCTATTATAAATTAGGTTTTCAATTTTCTTGAAAAATACTCCACCAGTTAAAAGCCCAATATTATTTGAATAAAAAGATAGATAAATGTCAATATTGTTTGAAATTTGCGGTTTAAGTTTTGGGTTTCCTAAAGTTATTCTTCTTGAACTTCCGTCTAATCTTAATTTTGGTAAAAGATAGTCTAATCTCGGTCTGGAAATTGATTCAGTATAAGCAAGTCTTATATCAAACCAGTCAGTTGGCTTGATTCTTAAATGAACCATTGGAAACCAATTTGAAAATGATAGACTTCCGCTTGTATCTGTAATTTGAGGAGGGCTATCTAATGGAATATCAGAATAGTCATCTGGAACATTACCTTTACGGCTCGTCATATCTACAAAAGTATTTTCAAATCTTACTCCGGGAAGAAACATTAAAAATTGACCGAAGTTTAATTCTGTCATAATATAACCAGAACTTATTTGCTCGTTCAATTCATAATCATCTATGTCTCTAACTGCTGAAGAATGAGTTAACGAATCTAGAATATATGCTGATAAAGCATGATTAAGTTCTTCACCATCAACACCAATTCCAAATTCACGAGCACCATTTAAAAATCCATCAGCATTAAAATTAGGATCAGTATAATTTATGATTTGCGCATAACCTTGTGAAGTAAATTTATATTCAAAACCTTCATTTCCATATTCAGTATGATGTCTAGAAAGATGTTCTGCAATTCTTGATCCATATGCTCGTTCATCCAATCTTGTACTTAATGATCCTCTATCCCTTTCTTTTCTTTTGTCCTTAATTTTTGCTCCGGCCTTTATTTTGCCAACAATTGAATTAGAAAAACTATAAGGCATTTTTAGATTTAATTGTGCTGCTAAATCTCTTTCTAAAGATTTTTCATTATCAAACCAAAGTTCATACAGGTAAGTTTCATCAAGGTCATTTCTTGCTGCATTTACAATATCATTTGGAGTTTTTACTTCAGACATTAAAGAATAATCAAATGCACTTTGTTCTCTAATTTCAACCGAATTGCTGTAAGGTAATCTTGAATAAGACTGGGATCTTGATAATCTCCAATCTACATCTAACAAAGAAAATTCGTGCTCCCCACTTATTGAATTAGTCATAATATCGATTTGAGTATCTTCATCAAACCAATTGTGATATTGATAATTACCTGATAATGCGAATCTCCTTTCTTGAGTTTGTTTACTTCTATCAAGTCTGCTAATAAAATTGTTAAGAAGAATTTTGCCATTCGGTAATTTATAATCCATTAAGACAGTAAATCCCAATCTTTTACGGACATCTTCAATGAATCTGTATCGAACACTTGTTGCTGAAAGCGGTGCAAAATCTTCATCATCTCTTTTTTCTCTTAACATTGAATAAGAAACTCTATATTGATCTGAACCACGTTGAACACTTTCTGCATTTCCAGTAACAATAATTCCAAATTTATCATCAAAGAATCTATTACTTAATGTCAGACTTCCTTTATATTGACCATATTCATCTCTTTGGTTGTTATAACCATTTTGAAATCTTAAATTGTATTTAAAACCTCCTTCGGGTGCTTCAGCAAGTTTAAACTCAATTGTACCGCCTAATGCATCAGCCTCTTGATCTGGTGTTAATGCTTTTGTTACTTCAATTCCAGCTAATATTTCTGAAGAAATCATGCTCATGTCAACACTTCTATCATTAAAATCAGTTGAAGGAATTTTATCTCCACCAATTGTAACTGAATTATAAGTTGGTGCTAATCCACGTATAGTAACTTTATTTCCCTCACCACCTTCTCTAAGAATTGAGATTCCCGGTAATCTGCCAACTGATTCAGCAGCATTAGCATCCGGTATTTCAAGAATTTTATCAAGTGAAACTACATTAGTAATAGTGTTTGAGCTTAATTGCTGATTTATTGCAGCAGCCTGACCCAATGCTTGTGCAGTTACAACTACAGTATTACCTTCTAATACATCTAAAACGAGAGAAAAATCATAATTTAGAGTTTTATTATCTTCTATTTTTAAGGATATGGTTTTTGTTTTATAGCCAACGTATGAACATCTGACTTGGTATGTCCCAGCCGGTATGCCAACAATTTCATAAGTTGCATTTTCATAATCAGCTACATCCCCAAAAGCAGTACCAAGAACATATACATTTGCTCCACCTAAAGGACCATTTGACAATGAATCTGTTATTACACCCTTTAATTTACCAGCGGAGTAAATATTGGTTGAAAATACCAGAAATAATAAAAGTAAACGAATAACTGCGAAATTTATTTTCATAACTGACCACTTAATTAATTGCATTATAGTATTCCTAGCTTTTTTGGTATTATAGGTATACCAAGTTGTAAATTAGTTAAATAATACCTTTTTGTCAAGTCTAAGTTTTTTCTTATTATTTTCACAACCCCCAGAATTGAAAGGAAAGTAATTAAATTTTTAATACCCGTATTTTATCATTTCTGAACATGCTGTTAAAACAGCTCCCAATCCCCTTGGATCATTATCAAATCTTTTTCTATTGAAATAAAAATCGTAATCAAATCCGACAGATGTTCCGCGACATATATCTTTTACAATACCATTATCACTAATATTATTCTTTAAGGCCATCCAAGCAATTTCAAGAACTGCTTTATATTCATTATTTAACCACTTGTTTTCAATACCTCGACTTATTGCAATAATATACATTGCTGTGCATGATGTTTCCTCAAATGATTCTTTTTTATTTAATACTTGATGCCACATCCCATTTGCATTTTGATATTTCTTAATTCCATTAATATGATTTTGATATAATTCTAAAATTCTATTATAATCTTTATGATTATGAGGGAGATTCAATAGTGTTTCTGAAACTGCCCATAACATCCATCCATTTGCTCTCCCCCAAAAAACTAATGATTTCTCATTTGTTGAACTGAACCATGCATGTTTACACAAATTCATTTCTTCATCAAATAAATACTTGTAAAAATTTATTACTTGAGTGGACACATCATCATAGTATTGATAATCATTTGTTAATTTTGCCATTCTTAATAAAAACGGGACACTCATAAATAGGTCATCTGCCCAAATTGTCATTTCTGTTGGTTCGGGTCTGCAAAAAGTACCATCGTTTAATCTCATCTGTTTTTGCGTTACATACTCACTCATTTCATCAATAAGAAATTTTAATTTTGCATTATTTGTTTCAAGATAATTTTCTAAATACGGCAGTGCAGGTGCTCCGGTATCATCTAGCATTGTTCTTCTAAACAAACGATGATTACTGCCTCTAAAAGCATATTTTGAGAAATATTGATCTTTAAACAATTTGAAGTTTTCTAAAGTATAGTTAATAGCTTTGTTTACAAAATCTGAATACTTTGATTCATTTAATACATCGGCAAGAGCTTGTAATCCAAATAATACTGTCCCATTAGCGTAATGCCATTCTAAGTATGATTCTCTTTGATATGTATTGGTTTCTGAAATGACAAGTTCTTCAACAAATTTTTCCTTAAACAATTTCCAAGTTAAAGTTTCATTTCCATTCTTATAACTATTCTGCAGCTTGTTACTTAATATCTCATTAAATATACTATTTGATTTTGTTATTGGACCAATATTCACCCATTGATTAGGAAGGTTTTTATAACCTAAAATATTTAGCTTAAATTCTGCAGTTAGTTCATCTTCAGCAAATTGAGGTATTTCACGTAAAAATATTTTAGGACTTTGATTGTCTGAAATTATTTTACACAATATTTCATTTTGACCAAATCTTAGATCAACAGTAAAAGTATCAGTAAAATCAAAAATTCCATATGCAATTTCTTTTAAGAAAGAATCATTAGCTTTTTCACCATAAAATACTTTCTTTTTATTAAAATATATTTCAGCAACACCTGAATAATTAATACCGAATTTTAATGCTGTATCTTGAGAAGAGTAAATATTTGTAATTGAGTAAAATTCAGAATTTTCTTGATTATCAAATTCATTATAGTCTAAAACTTGAATGCCTAATTCATTTTGTAATGTAACACTTTTTGTTTCAAAAGTACTTTCGCTAATTATCCTATCAGCAATAGATCGTGCAATTTGTGAGGCCGATCTATCTGTCCCAACACTATTATAGCTAAAGGTAAATAATATAATACCTATCACAGAAATTGCATAAAACATATTAATGTAGAAATATTTTTTTAGTTTATTCATTTTATCATTAACTATAATTCAATTATGCCAATCAAGCCAATTACAGCAATATAAATTGTAAATAAAGTAATTAGGCCCATAACAATATTCTTTAACATGCTTGCTGAATGTTCCTTTAATAATTTTTTATTATTGATTTGCATCCACATAAGTGTTAAAATTAATGGCGTTGCAATTAGAGCTAATGCTTGAGAAATAATCATTACCAGTACAGGTCTGCCTCCAAATATTGGAACTACCAATCCAAGCAAAGCATAGAAAATCACAATTCCCCTATTTCTAAAAGTAGATAAATCTAACTTTGTATTTTGATAATCAGATAGTAACATAGGAACAAGCATGTAATGCGGAAATAATGAAGAAATTCCAGCCGAAACTAAACCAGCAACAAATAGAGAAATTGCAAATTTTCCCGCTAAAGGTTCAAGCAGTTTTACCATATCAATTGCATTATCAATTTTTAATCCTTTGGGATAAAGTGTGCCAGCGGCTGCTGACATAATTGCAGCACTTAATAAAAACATTAGTAGAGCAGAAACAAAAGCATCTTTTTTCTCATTTTTCAAATCAGCTATTGTCCAATTTTTTTCTTTTATTGTTGCAGATCTTATAACATAAAGGACACCACCCATTGTTGTTCCAATCATACCGGCAACTATTAAACCGGCGTTTGCCTCATTTGGAATATTTGGAATCATTCCAATTAAAACATCAGATGGATTTTCAATTACAATAAAAGAAGTAAGTAAAAAGCTAAGACCCATGATTGTGACAAAAACTATTAAAACTTTTTCAATAAGTGAATATTTACCGTTAAAAAGAAGACCAATTAATATAACTGCAAGTACAATTGTGATTAAAATTGTACTGATTCCCTCACCGGAATTTGTAAAAGATTTCGAATACTCATGAATTACTTCAGAAACAATTGCCATTACTCCAATACTGGAAACCATTTCTGAAATTATTAAAGACCATAAAACTATTTGAGCGGGAAATTTCCCAAAATTAATTTTAAAACTTTGAATTGCAGTATTTCCGGTTACTAATGTATATTGCCCAAAAGTTACAATTAGTATGTAAGTAAATATGCATGAAAGAAGAACCGCCCAAGTTAAATTCATTCCATAACTAGCTCCGGCAGAAGCCATTGAAGTAACACTTCCGGTTCCAATATTATAACCAACAAGAAAAATTCCGGGTCCAAGTGCCGCTAAAAATATTACGATTTTCTTAAACATATAATTTTTATCTTTTAATATTTATATTGAGATCGTATAGTCTTTATTTAACTATTGTTTATCTTTTATTTTTACCAAAGGATATTTCTTTAACCTATATTTGCCGTTAACATTCCAAATGCAAATATTGCTAAAACAAATAGAATTGCTATGCCAAATCCTTTAATATCAATACTATATTTATTAAATCTGAATTTTTCACCTAAACTCATTAGGTCAACTAGAATAAGACCATGACCTTTTTCTTCTAAAGAAATATCATCTTTATTAATTTCAGTATTAACTTCTGATTGTCCTTCTAGTAATATTTCAATCCCTTTTTCTTTCAACTTATATTCTTCACCAACTGGAGTATGCAATAAAGTGTAAAACTTTTCCAGCTGCTCTTTCGGTTCTTCATTAGTCAATAAGCTGAAAATAATAAATGTTATAAATCCAATTGGAAGGTATACTGCAATTTGATATTCAAGCGACCAGCCCAAACCAAATGAGAAATATGGACCAGTTGCAAATGTTGCAAGTAATGTTGTTACTAAACTTGCCCAAACTCCATACCTGTTTGATTTTTTCCAAATTATCGCCATCCAAAATGCAATGCCAAAATATGCAGTTATCATCCACATGTATTTTAATCCTTGAACCACGGAAGGAATGGTTAATGCTATTGTAACTCCCCCAATTACAATAATTGTTGAAGCAATTCTTGCAACTTTTAGTTCGTCATTTTCAGATAGATTTTTATCAATAAATTTTTTGTATAGATTTCTTGTAAATAAAGCTGAACCACCAACCATAAAATTATGGCATGCAGCTAAAACTGCAGCAGCCATTGCAGCAATCATCAAGCCAATTAAGCCCGAAGGCAATAAGTTTACAACTGCTGTACCGAAAGCTAATTCTCTGTTTTCGTTTTCTAATCCTGGAAATAATGCCGCAGCAAAAACACCAACGAATGCCCATCCTAATGTTGCAAATCTTTTTGTAAAATTGCCGTATGTCCAACCCATTCTGCAATTATATTCAGATTTACCAGAACCACCGACAGCCATATGATGTGGCTGAACTACAATTCCAATTAATCCATTTATAATTATCATTATTATAAAAAATAGTGTTACCTCTTCAGGAGCAACAAAACTAAACATATGTTCCGGAAGGTTATTTTTTATCTCTGAAATTCCGCCAGCTGTTGAAATTGCAAAGGGAATTAGTAAAAATGATAAAACAAGAATAAACATTCCTTGAATTATATTAATAGTTAAAGCAGATGATAAACCACCGAAAACTCCATAAAGTAAGAAAAATATAGTCAAAAGAAGTACAATTACTTCAAGTGAAATTGCTCCTTTTGTTACAGCTTCAATTGCAGTTGCAGTACCCTTAAGAATTAATCCAATATTAATAATAAAATATAACATGCCCATTATTGTATAAGCTGCACCTAATTTTGAGCCATATCTTTCTTCAAAAAAATCCCCTGTAGTTATATATCTCAGCCTTCTATATATTGGAGCTATAAGCCAATAAAACGGGGTCGCAAAAAGCCAAACCCATTGATACCAAATACCAGCCAATCCAATTTGATAAGTAGCTCCAGAAACCGCTATTGCCTGATCAGTATGTGTGCCGGCACCAAGCGCATTTGCAATCATCATAAATTTACTGCCTTTTCTTCCACCCATAAAATAATCGCCGGAAGAAGAGACTTGTGTTTTAATTCTCCATGCTAAATATGTAATAATTAAAACATATAAAGCTATTACTGATATATCTAAATAACTTAATCCAAACATTAATTCTCTCAATTTAAGATTGAAATGAGAACTTAGAATTTAGAAACAGACCATATTTTTTTGAGTGTATATGCTGCTTGTTTCGGATCCCTTGTTCTTGTAAATACCCCTTTTAAATTATTTACAACCCTTCTAAAATGCTGTGGAGTTTTAAAGTCAGCAAAATTCCAAACATGCTCACCAATTGTATAACTTTTTGATTCTATTAATTTGCAATATAGTTCTAAAAATTTAGATTGATATTCTTCAGTAAACATTTGATCAGATATTGAATGCAAACCAGGAACCGTATCTGTGCCAAATTCAGTAACAATAATTGGCTTTTGATATTTATTTGCAATTAAATCCATTTCTGATTCCATTCTGATTATTGCTGTATCAAGATTTCCTGGGTTTTCATACCACCCATAATATCTGTTAAGCGAAATTACATCTGAAAATTTGAATACGGGATCGTCTACTCCAGCCCTTTGACAATTAGGAATCGTTATAGGTCGGGAATCATCAAGTGATTTTGTGTAGTCATAAATTTCATTCCAATACTTTTCACCAGAACCATTATAGTAAGATTCTTCCCCAACTATATTCGGCTCATTACCTGGTGCCCACATTATCACACAAGGGTGATTATAATCTCTATCAATTAATTTTTTTATAAAATTTTTGTGATTTTGTAAAGTTTGATCTGTAGTTTTTCTGAAATCTAGACTTACGGCTGGGATCTCATCTATAACTAAGATGCCTTTTTTATCAGCATAATCAAGCCACTCTTCAGCATATGGGTAATGACTTGTTCTAAATGAGTTTGCATTAATCCATTTTAGCAAAGTAAAATCTTTAACTAAAAGAGGAAGATTTAATCCTTTTCCAAATATTGGAAAATCTTCGTGTTTACCAAATCCTCTTAAAAATATTGGTTTATTGTTTAAGAGAAGTTTATTTCCTTCAATTTTAATGTCTCTTATTCCAAAATTCATAGAATATTGATCAATTGGTAAATCTTTTTTTAATAGAGTTATTACAAGTTTGTATAGAAAAGGATTTTCAAGATTCCAAAGTTTAGGATTTTGAATAGTCAGTTGACTTTTTACTAGATGAGTATTGCCGATTTCGGTGAATTCCAAAACATTGTTATCATCAATAATTTCATATTTAATCTGATCAAAATTGGTTGAATTTATATTAGTATCAATTATTAATTTAGCTGATGTATCACCAATTAATTTTGTTTGAATTTTTACATCTTTTATGAATTCTTGTGGAGTTGAATAAATATATATTGGTCTATTTATTCCGCCAAACGGAAAGAAATCAAAACGAGCCGGCGGATAAGTTTCTTCACGAATTCTATTTTCAATTTCATAATCTTCAGCTGTAATTCCTTGGGGAATTGTATTACAATTAAGTTCATTGTTAACTTTTATTGTAATAAGGTTTATTTTATTTACAAAAATGTATCTTGTTATATCAAATTCAAAAGGTAAAAATCCACCATGATTTTCTCCAACATACTCGCCATTTATCCACACTTTACAAGAATAATCAGCTGAATCAATTCTTAGGAAAATGTTGCCTTCGTTAAATTCATTTGTAATGAATAATTCTTTTTGGTACCAAACATCTCCAATATAATTCATTAATCCTTCAGCTTCTAACTGTTCATTCCAACTACCCGGAACTGCAATATCTAATTCTGGTTTTAATAAGTTATACCATTTTTCTGCTTCACCAATTTTCTCTTGATCAATCCTAAAATTCCAAATACCGCAAAGGTTATTTTTCTTTCTAAATGAATTTACTTGAAGATTTAACATCACTATTTCCTTAATTTGGGGAGAAAAAATACTCCCATTCTATATAACGAACTTTATTAAATCTAATTATGTTAAGCTTTTCTTTTTGATTTAGTAGATTTCTTTTTAGAACCGCATGACTCTCTGATAATTAACTCAGGATTAAGTATCATTCTGTTTGGCTGTTCTTTTCCTTCAATTCTATTTACTACTATTTGAGCAGCTAATTTTCCTATTTTAAATGCATCCTGTTTAATTGTTGTTAATGGAGATGTTGCAAATTTGGCTATTTCAATATCGTTAAAACCCACCATTGCAATATCATTTGGTATTTTCATTCCACGTTCAACAACTGCCTGCTGAAATCCCATTGCTGCGGAATCTGTATAAAAGAATAAAGCTTCAGGTTTGTCTTTTATTTCTAAAAATATTTTCCCAAAATCATTCCCAGATTCAAATCGACTCTTTCTTTGATCTAAATAATAAATGTACTTTGAATTAAATGGGATATTTTTTTCAGAAAGTGCTCTTGCATAACCGTTTTTTCGTATCTCTCCTAATAAATTTCCTTTTCCACCATGAACGCAGCCAATCTTTTTGTAACCCAAACTAATTAAATGTTTTGTAGCCATATAACCGCCAAGCTCTTGTTCAATTCCCACATACCAATAATCAGGATCATGCATATAAGAAATCATTACATATGGAAAATTTGTAACTTGTAATTTTTTTATATAATCTGAGGCATTATAATCTAAAGTAGTTGATGCAATTATTAAACCACTAACTCCAATTCTTCTAAAATGTGAAATTTGATTTTCTTCTTTTTCTTTATCTCCAGAAGAACTTGCTAACAATAAATTATACCCAAGTTCAGAAACCTTTTTTTCCACACTCTTTACAATTGGTGAAAAGAAAGGATGATTTAAATCTCTAAGTACTAGGCCAATGCTTTTATGTTTGGAAATATCAATTTTATTTTCACCTGAACTAACAAAAGTACCCTTGCCGATTCTACTTATTAAAACTCCATCTTTTATAAGATTGGATAGGGCTTTTTTTACTGTTATTAAACTAACATTATATTTTTTTGCTAATTCATTATGCGATCCAATTTTATCTCCTTCTTTTAGAGATCCATTTCTTATTTCATACTTCAGAATATTCTGAATTTGCTCATAAAACGGAGTCGGATCATTCATATCAATTTTCAATTTCTTACCTCTTTAAAATTTTTATTTTTTAATCCTATTATACTTTACTTAACATATTATAAACAGCTTATAGCATATATTAGGTATACCAAGTTAAGAAATAAAATTATAAATTCAAATTTTTTTTTATAAATAAAATTGATAAATCGGACTAAAAGTGTAATTCTAAAAAATCATTAATGAATGATCATCGAATCTTCTAATTCCGAATTTTTAACATTTCTGATAAAATAATTCTTTTTTTGAGCTAATTTATTTCGAAGCATGATATCACTTAGTTTCACGCCATTAATATCATCAAATACAAATGCATATCTTGTATCACTTTCTTCCAAAGATAGATTAATATTATCCACTTTCAAATTTTCAACATGTCTAAAATAAAAACCATACGACGGTAAAATGCCGAACATATCACTTTCAGGATAATGATCATCTAATTCCGGAACATCCAAACTTATTTCTTCAGTTATTCCACCTTTAAAAACAATGTTAATATTAGATAAAGAAATATTCTTTATTGGTTGATTTTTAATCCCAGTTATTGAACATCCAATTTGACCGGTATTTGTCGCAACAATATTTGATATACTTACGTTTTGAAATACTCCAACATTTGGTTTTGGCATATCTTCCCTAATTGTTCTACCTCTATTGCCTAATCTTAAATATATTGGAACTTGAGGTCCATCAATTCTAATATTATTTATCATCACCCCATCCAGAATTCCTCCATCAACCATGCCAAGTGTTATTCCACTAATTCCTGCATAGTGACCAGTAATTTTAGTTTTTGATTCGGATGGCTTTACAACAATATTTGAAATTGTGATATTCTTAAATCCCCCAATTGATTCTGTGCCCAGTTTTATTGCATTGCAATGACTACTTACAACACAATTTGTTATGGTAACATTTTCTGTAATTCTATTACTTGTACTTTTTAAAGTAATTCCATCATCATCTGTATCGCCAAAGCAATCAGAAATAATAACATTTTTGCAACCGTCAATGTCCATCATATCATTATTATAATTTGCGTGATTATAAACCTTTATCCCACGGATCGTCAAATATTCACAAGCTAAATATTGCTGCATCCACATTGCAGAATTCTGCATATTTATATTTTCAATTGTAACATTTTTAGATTCTACAAATCTGATTATGTAAGGGCGATTCATGTACCTTTGTGGTTTTTCACTTGTCTGTCTAACAAAATATGAGCCTTGTCCATCTATTGTGCCTTCACCAGAGATTGAAATATTTTCAGCTTTTTCTGCATAAAATAAACTGTATCTTAAAAAAACATCATTATAGGATTGAAGTTCCGGAACATGTTCTTTATAATCTTTTAGATTGGTTGAACCTAATATTACTGCTCCGTTAAGTATTTCAATCGATACATTACTTTTAATTATTAGCGAACCGGTTAAATATTTTCCGGGCGGAATAATAATTTTGCCACCGTTTATGGAACATTTGTCAATCGCCTTTTGGAATATTTCAGTATTTAAAGTTTGACCATCACCAATTGCTCCATAATCTAAAACATTTATAATTCCATTTTGATTTGCAAATAAAATGGTTGAGATAAATAATAGAACTAATAGTTTATTTCTATAAACCATAAAATAAATCCTTATTTATTATGCAATAATTTTGCTGAATTTTGATCTAAATATAATTTTGCTGATTTATGTGACCTCAAAATTGTTGATGGACACTTTTCAGATATTTGCATTTCTAAAGTAGCTTTAACAGCTTCAGCTTTTCTTTCATTTGGAACAACACAAAATAAATTATCAGCATTCATAAAAACTGGAACTGTTAATGTTATAGCACGAGTTGGGACTTGATCTAAAGTATTAAAGCATCCGTCATTAACTTGCTGCTGTCTGCAAATATTATCTAACTCAACAATTTTTACTAATTTATTGTCTTTAAAAACAGCAACAGGAGGATCATTAAAAGCAATATGTCCGTTTTCACCAATTCCCATGCATATTATATCAATGTTTTTTTCCTTTAATTTTAGTTCGTATTGTTCACAAATTCTTTCTGGCGATAAATTGGGTTGATCAATATAATGTACTTCTTTAAACGGAAGATGATCAAATACTTTTTTCTTTAAATAATTTCCAAATTTTTGTGGAGCGTCTTTCTCCAACCCAATATATTCATCCATATGAAATGCGATAACTCTATTCCATTCTACTTCATCATGTTTAATTAATTCCTCGGTCATATCATCTTGCGAAGGAGCCGCTGCAAAAATCATTCTTACTTCAACTTTTTCATTTAGTAAAGTTTTTAGTTTCTCAATAATTTCATTCGCAGCATTAATTCCCATTTCATTTCTATTTGAATATACACTTACATTTAAATTATCTATTAAATACTCTTCCATTAAAAATCCTATTTTATTTTAATTTCAAATTCAACATTATTTATAAATCCGTTTTGGTTTGGAGGAATTACAACTACAATTGGATATGCTCGTAAAGCCGGATAAGGTGACCAGTAATTTTCCTTATCTTTGCCAATTATTATTTCATAATCTCCTTCTTTTAAAATGAATTCAAAATTTTTATTTGGAGATTTTATACTAACTGAATTTGCATCAAGCTTTTTAAAATCCATATTTGGATAATCAATGATTGGTTCAACAATATAAACTGTATCTGAATAATCATGATATCTTAATTCAATATTTTTTATTATTGAATTAGAAGTAAAAGTGTGAGTAAGTTTATAAGCAATGCCAACAGCTTCCCACTTTTTATTTTTTAATTCGCCGTTAGTAGTAATTTGAAAATTATTATCTGATAATTTTTCAGAATTAATTCGCGCATCAAATTCAAATAAATTTGTGAAATAATCACCTTTTGTAATTAGCTCTATTCTTGGAGTTAAAGCTTTTACATTTTCAGCTTCGGGGAAATGCATTGGTTCCCACCTATGGTATTCTGTTTGAGAGCCGGCTTGTAAATAACCATGATCTTCAATCCACAAGTTTGAAATTGAACCTCCTGCTGGCCTGAACATATATTTGCTTTTATTAACTTTCTCATAATCTTTGTAATTATATGCAGTTATTGTTGAGACAATATTTTCAGTTCTAACCATCGTAACATTTAATGTATTAAATTGTTTTAACCAATTTTTGTTTTGAGTAGGTATATTTTTAATTTCAGAAGGTTGGTCATTATCAAGTTCATAAGCCATTGCTAAATTTTTAGCTTTAGCAAATGTCGGATAAATACATGGCGGATTATCAAATATTTCCCAATAAAGCGAGCCATAACTTACTATTCCATCTCTTATATTTTTTCTAAGAAATTCTAAATTTAACTTTGATGCATTTGCGTAAATTGGATTTTCATCCTTGTATAAAGCCATTAAAACTTGCATACCATCTGATGTTGCACTTCCAAAATTCGTCCACTTATTTGAACGAATTCCCCAAGAATTATCTAGAGAACCATCGGGATAAACAAAGTATATATGATTTGCTAATGCTTTTTTAACGTAATCATTTACCATCGCATCATTAGTAAGTTTAGCATAATAACCTAAACCCCAAAGTGACATTTCCATATCATACCCTAAATCCACACCATATTTATTATTAAGACTTCTGCCTCCTTCTCCTTCAATGAAACCATCTTCATCCATTTTTGATATTGTTCTGTGAGCTAAACTTTTTGCCTTGTTCAGATACTTTTCATCATTAAATAATTTGTAAGCAGCAGACAAAGTTGCTGTTGTTGTGGCAACATAATTAATACTTGCAAATTCCGGAGACATAACTTCAGTTAAATAATCTGCTGCTCCTTTCATTGAGGATTGCCATTTTTCTTTTTCACTTTGGGATAAATGATTTTCCAATATTGGATATGAAAGCAGCAGCATCAAAAGTTGATCGGTTGTTGTGCCCGTCCATTCTTCAGGAGTTTCTTTCCAAGATCCATCTTTTTCTTGAAGTTCAATTAACCAATTTCCTAAACTAATTGCTGAATGCAAATATTTGTTATCGTTAGTTATTTTATATCCAATGGTCAATGGATAAACTGCTTCAGCTGCTCGTGTATGAAGAATATTACAGTGCGGACATTTAATTGAACCAAAATCAGTTTGAGTAGAATCTTTAATTTGAAGATTTATTAATGCATCATCTAACACAAGCAGAGTTTTTGATAACTCAGGTTTTAACTGAAAACTAATGTTTTCTTTATTAGAACAACTAATAAAGAAAATTGATATCGATAATAATGTTAGAAAAATATTTTTTTTCATTAATGCTATCCTACAATTTTGTAAAATATTTATTGCAGCATGATCTACTATTTTAATTTATTTAAATTTACTTTAACAGTATAAACTTGAGCTTCACCGGTTTTATCTGTACTGAATATAACGTATTTTCCATTTGGACTAAATCTTGGATGCGGATGTGAATCCTGACCTTCCCAACTAGATTCATGTTCAAATAAAATTTCTGTTTTTTCCATTTCATTTTCACCGCGAGTGAACATAACTAATTTTCGATCGTCATGATTATAAAGATCTGAAATCCAATGTTTATTATCCTTAAACATTGTTTGATGAGCGTGCCAAACAGAAGCTTCATACATTTTATTAAATTCTCCATCCAAAGATTGCATCCCCAAAATTTCTTTTCCTTTATTCGGGCCAAATCGAAAATCTCCTGAATAAGTAACATATTTTCCATCCGGTGTCCATGCCTCATGTGTTGCATGTAATCCAAATGCTTGTTTAAAAGGTCCACCATCAGTTCCATCAATATTTATCCACCACATTCTAATTGGTGTATCACCTACTAATTTTGGTCTACCAAGAGCTTCCCATTGCCAGCAATATAAAATTAAATTAGGATCTTTTGGATTTGCTTGCAAGTGACCAATATTAAAACCGGTAATATGTATTATTGGAATAATTGATTTATCATGTAAATTAAGTTTATAAATTTCATATGGTCCATATTCACAATCGCCATCAGATTGTTCTTTTCTGTTTGACGAAAATACAAACCACTTTGCATTGCATGTTACTGTAAATGACCCAACCATATATGGGAAATCTGCAAAATTATAAATTTCATTAAGTTCAAATGTTTCTGTATCCAAATCATATAGTTTATTATCACTTATTAACCAAACTTTTTTAAAATCTGGTAAATGCTCAATATTTCTAAGTCTTTTTAGATTGGTTAATTGAATCATTTCTCCAGAGATGAGATTTAATTTATATAATTGTTTATCACCGGATCTTTTAGAGAAGATTAAAACATTTTCTTTATCTATAAAAGAGTTGATTGTAAAATATGGATGTGAATTTGATCCTACTGAAGTCCATTGAGTAATTTCATATCCGGAGTTTTTATCTTGCCATGTTTTAAATTCTGAGGATATTTTTTTGCCGACATAACTTGAAGTATCTTCTTCGGGAATATTACTTAAATCTGTATTTAATAAATTTCCAAATACAAAATTTGATGAAACAAAAAGTATTATTATAAGATTCGATTTCATTGTATCTCTCGAATAAACATTTAAAGAGTTTTACTTTTGATTGTTTAGATAATCATAATAATCGCAAAGAAATCTAAGGCAAAAAGAAGTTCCAACATCTCTATTATAAACATTGAGTATCCCTTTTTTAGATTTGGAACGAATTTCTGGAAATGCTCTTGCCAAATTCTTATCCGAATGATTGGCACTTATTTGATTTTCTAAAATCCAGTTTAAGGATTTTTCAATATTATCTTTAAATTCTTTACCAACTCCATATTTCAATAATCTTAGCCATAAAATTCCAGCAAACGCAGTTGTAGATCCGCTGATTGAATAAGGATCATTATCACCATTGATATAATTTTTATAAAAGAAAGCTCCATTTTTTTGCTGGAAATTTTTATAAAATTTTGCCGTTTTAAGTGCTGCATTAAGATATTTTTTATCACCAGTTAAATCATAGCCTTCTAAAAGTGATTCGGCATACCAAATATTAAACCTTGGATGAAATGAACCTTCTGTTTTATCATTTGGAGTGAAATCCATCCACAAACCTTCTTCACCTTGTTTTTCAACTAAACTCTCGCATAAATCAATAAAGAGATTTTTATATTCTTCTTTCCCAGTATATTCAAACATATCCTTATAAATTGAGCCTTCATTATTTGGTCTGGCAACATCATTTAGAACTTGGTTTTTTCGGTCTGACCAAAAGGGACTCCATTCTTTTTTAACTTCTCCGGTTTCAGGATCAACTGCATCATAAAACATTCTAGAATTTGGCTCATACATATTTTGTCTCATCCATTCACCAGCTTGACTTGCAATTTTAGCATATTTATCTTCTTTCGTAATATCATATAATCTGAATAATCCAGCTGATCCATCTGTCACTGTTGCATAAATGATATAATCAACTCCGGCTCCGTGAATTGCCCGGATCATACCTTTCAATTTTGGATGATCTTTAATCTCTAAACTTATCCACCAGTCACCTGCTTTTTTTGCTGAGGTAATATACTTTTCATTTTTAGTTATATCATAAACTCTGGTAAGTGCATAAATGATTTGCCCAGTGTGCCAAGGAGGTTCGTAATCATGCCATTTGCCTTCAATTATGTCGTAATCGCATCGGCTTTTTCCATTTTCATCAAGCAAAATTTCTATTGAATAATCCGCACCTTTAATAATTGATTGCATAATTTTATCATTTATTTCATCAGTATTTTTATTTTGAGGGAAAATAGAGTAAGGAATTAAAATGATAATTATAAATGCAATTTCACATAACTTTTTCATAATTCACCAGACTAGTTTAGGTAAAAATTGATGCTGTTATTAATTTCAGTAATCTCATTAATTTTATTTTCATCATCAACTACGATTTTGTATTCACCAATTTTCTTATCAATTAAAAAGTCTATTTTTTCTTTCTTAATTTCTAAATCTAAAGGTGCATCTATCAATTTTATATTTTTACTTTCTATTAAATCATCAGCACTATTATTGGTAAAGTATAGTTTAATGTTAAAATCAGTTGCATCCACAATTCCTATATTATGAATAGGAATTTCTAATTTTACTTCATCATTATTAATATTAGATATTTTTAATTCTGAATCTGTAATTGCTAAATCTGCCAAATTAATTTCTTGCGATTGAATAGCTTTTATCAATTTTATTTCAACAAAATATTCTGAATTACTTTTTAACTCAAAAGTATAATCTGAGTTTCTTTTTTGTATTTCAAAATTTTTAGTATTAATAGTCTTGCCAGATTTTTTTTCAATTAAATCAAAATTGTATAATCCATTTTTAAGATGATTAAATACGATTGTTGGAAAAATAGTTTCTTCAGAATGATTAAAAACAATAATTGATAAAGCTGAATCTGAAGATTCATTTACAACAGCAGATAAATTTTTATTTACATTTTTCCAAGAGATTGGTGAAAATGGATAGAAAATATCAGCAAATGAACTTCCGTTATACATTGCTTCAATATGCGATGTCCCTATATCTTGCCCACCGCGTAAATTCTTAATTTCAACTCTATCTGTAAAGTAAGCTTCAGTTGTCAAAAGATCGCGATTAAAATAAGTATAATTTATAATATTCATACTTCCGTTTTCAAGATGTGCAACTTCTCCACTTAATCTATATTTAATGTAATCAGAACCGATCTGCTGAATTAATTTATCATAAGAATTATTGTTTGTTAATAATCTCCATATTTCAATAGTCTCCGCAAAATTATCTGATTCCAACAACATTTTTGTGATCCATTCTTCACTTCCCTTTTCAACTTGATCTAAATTTTTATTAATGTTTCTTTCAATTAATTTTAACGTCAATTCAATTGGTTCAAGATATTTTCTATCATTAAATAATAGATAGCTTGAGAGAAATTCTTTAAGCATTTTGGTTCCACCAGTATAATCATAGTAATGCCAAAACATTCCCGATTCATACCAATTATCAGTGTAAGTTCCGATTCCATCTTCCTCATAATGAATTGAAGCAGGAACAATTCCTTCTGGTTTTCCCTTATCTGTTCTCATGCAATCTTCAAGCCAAGAATTACTCCATTCTCTTAGAAACTGCATCGCTTTAGGATGTTTATTGTACCATGCAAGCCATCTGATTGCCTTAACAGTTCGGGTATTCATCTCAACATCACAATCCTTTGGTTTTTCTGTATCAATTTCAGTCGCAGAATACCAGCTTGATTTAAAATGTCTATGACCTTTTTTGTTTATCCCGGTCCACAAATCAATTTTATCCAAACTCTGCATACACCTTTCAACATAAATTGGATTTCCATAATCGAGAGCAATCATCATCGGCTGAGTATCAGCAACCGGCTCAGAAGAATGTTCTACATCTCTTAACTTTTTTGAAAAGCCATTTTCTATCCATCCACTTTCCCAAATTCCGTTGACCAGTTTTTCCATTCCGACCAAAGTTAAAGAATCTTTTGCAACAGTTCTTGCAACCGGCCACCATCTCATCATTTCAACATCGTCATCAAATTTGCCTCCAAATTCACCATTATTAGCTTGTCTGTTTTCAACCCAATAATGAATGATATCAACAACTCCATCTAAGGCTGCTTTTTGCAAAAATGCCCATTCTGGAACATCGTTAATATTATTAGGGATTTCATTTGTCTGAATATTTTCACCCATATACATTTTTAATATTTTATTATTTGGATAAAACTTCCTCACTTTTTTAAAATGTTCATCTGCATTTACAATTAACTTTTCTCCATGCTGTTCAACCCAATTCCAATAGCAGACTTTTGCTAATTCATATGATGCTCTTATATTTAAAGGATGATTTTCAATATTTGTAATTTCTTCAAAAGCCATTCCCGAAAAATTTATATGATCAAAAATTCCGGATTCTGTAATTTGTTTGTTCCAATCCCAACCTCTTCTTTCATATGATTCAAGTCCATAAGAAAATAATTCAGCAATTCTTAAATTCCAGAGAACTTCATCAGAAGGATTTTCCGTTGATTCAGTGGTAAGAAGATGTTTTGCATTTTCAATAAGTTGTTTTGGATTTTCTGTTTCTAATCTTCCGGCAATAGCCATTTTGAGAAGTGCTTTTTCAAAGCAATAATCTTTATCTGGAACTGCATTTACTATTTTTTCAGCTTCATTTACATTACCATTATTTATAAGATCAATAGCAAGTTCAAGATTTGGGAAATTAAATTGATCGGACCATTGAATTTTCCCATCTTTCAAAAATATTTTATCTTCCCTTTTGGGATAGAAAGAAATTGAGTTTAGAGCAGTTTCTTGATTTTCAGCAGAAATTGAAAAAATATTTTGTTTTTGTATTATCTCTAATTCAATTAAAGTTGACCAATATTTTGGAGGTTCATCTGATTCTGGATCTGCAGTAAATGAAAATAATTCCATTGGAATTGCATTATCATTTAGTATAATTTTGCCTTGCCATTTACCAAATTTTCCACCAGGCATTATCAGTTCAATAAAGTATTTTCCAGGATTAAGAAATGTTTCAAACTTAATTTCGTTCTTGTTTTTTATTCCATTACTTAAAAATGGTTGAAAGTTTGCCCATTTTGATTCGACTTCAAAAGTTTCATAATCTTTGGTAAGAATTTTAATTTTTGTGTTATCAGTTTTATTGTTAACCAATATTTGATTTCCAAATTCTACAATAAGTACTGAATTATCATTTTGAGCAAAAATGAATAAATGCTGAGTAAAAATAATGATCAACAATATATAAGGGTGTAATTTCATTGTAATTGATTATACTTGGTATACTAAGTTAATAAATATATATTTATTTGCAAAGTTTTTATTGAAGAGAAATAGATTTTTTTTTTAGAAGTAGTGAATTCCACTCTTTCACTTATAAATCAATAACTTACAGAAACTCACCTAAAAATATAGAGGCGTTTCGTTTATTCTTAATTCGGAATTTAATAGTTGAGTTTATTAAAATGGCAATAAAATTAAATGATATAATTTTGAGCTGAATTTATAAATCAAGTTTCAAATAATCTTATAACTAAAAATAAAATTAGTCCGAGTGTAGCTCCCAGATAAAGAATTCGAATATATTTTCTCCCTTCATTATTTTTAGATTTAATCAATCCATAAGTTGAATACCCAATTACTAAATCCATAATTCCTATTGGAATAATATAGATTGGTGAGAACCACTTAAGTAAAAATGGAACAAATGTTAAAAGAATTACTAAAATAAAAATGAAGGAACTTATCTTAATAGCTTCAGCTTTTCCCCTTTTTATTGCAACGGAATTTGAGTTTATTAATTTATCTCCTTCCATATCCATTGAATCAGCAGCAATTTCTTCTCCTAAATCAACTAAAGCGGCTATTATTCCAAAAAATATTATTACTTTATTAAAAAGTAATTCAACCGTTGCACCACCATATAAGAATGTCATTCCAACTGAAAAACTCACCATCAGATTGCCTAGTAGTCCGCTTCTCTTAAAATAACGATTATATAGAAATCCAATAAGAGCTAATCCAATTGCAATTATCAATACCACAAAACTAATTTTATAACTAAGAACAAGCCCAATTAACAATAACAAAACAGCAAATAAAAGAGCTTCAGAAGGTAAAATTAAATTTGATGGAATTGGTCTGAAAGGTGCATTTACCTTATCACTTTCAATATCAAAATAATCATTAAATGCCAAGATGGAAGCTGAAATAAAAAAAACTGAAGTAAATCCTAAAAGTGTGATTCTTAATGAAGCGAACTCTCCACTAGATAAAACTTGCCCCAAAACAACACAGACTCCGGCGGAGAATGGAAGTTCAAATCTTATTAAATTAAAAATTCCCCTAATTTTCTTTTTCAATTCAATCTTACTGAATAATAAATTTTACTTTACGAACTATATTTAGTTAAAAGAATCAGTTAACATTTTTTAAATAAAATCTATCTTATCTCAATTTGATTGTAACAGTTCAAACGGTTCAAAAAGTCCATAATCATTCAGAATATACTCACTATAATCCGGCTGGTGTTCCGGAGCATTATTCCATCCATGAGGTCCATAAATCCAACTCTTATCTTTTCTATAAAATTCACCAAATGTGTTTTTTAAGCTGCCAACAATTTTGACGGTAATAATATTTTCCCCTTCCTCAATAAATTCATTAACATCCAACTCTTGCGGAACACAAGAAATTATTCCAGCTTTTACATCATTAACATATATTTCTGCAACTGTACCATTCCAAGAATTTAATTTTACTTTAAAATCACTTTCATTTTTTTCTATTGAATATTTTTGAGTGTATGATACTTTTTTCGAATAAAAATCATAACCATTTTCCTTCCAAGAACCTAATTTAGAAATATCACCATTTGCTAATTCCATAACACCATTATTTTTTTCAACAATAAAATTTCCCAAAATATAGACTGGCATTATTTCAGCAAAAATTGACATCTTTTGCGCATTGATTGTAACAGTATTTTTTCCCTTCTGTAAGAATTTCCCTATTCTATATTTAGGAAAATCCTTGTCAATCCAATACTCATCTTTTTCATTCTCAACTAAATTTCCATTAATGCTAACAGTCCATAATTCAGGTCTTTCAACTACAGCTTTAATCTCAGATAAAAGAGTAAGATCAGAATCTTTTGAGATATAAAAATTATAGTTTACTTGAAAAGCAGATTTTTCATCAAATTTATTAAGGTCCAAATAATCTGTTTTATATTGAATTTTATGCTGCCAAGGATTACCAAACTCAATTCCATTTTCTTGAAATAAGGCAGTGAGAGCTGTCATAAAATATGTGTCAGTCATTTTTGATTTAGAGGTAGATAAATCCAAATAATTTATAACAAAAATATTTTCTTCATCAGGTTTCACTTCAGTTTTGTTTATAGTTTTTACAACTTCCCATGTGTGATTTGGTTCTTTATATAATTCAGCATCTAATTTTTCAGAAGAAATAAAATATAAAGCGCTGCCAATTGGTTCTAAATGAATGTTAAATATTTGTTTTCCATTTTCATTAGTTCCAGTTATTAAACTTGTCGATCCATCTGCAAAATTCATTTTAATAACACTTTTACCGATCGCAGAAATTTTTGCGTCAGCAGATTTTTTTTCATCAGAATTGACAAATAAAACTAATTGACCATCTTCTAATATTCTTCGCTGATGGTAGAGTTCGCCATTTATGTTATCTTCAATTATTGTAAATTGATCTGAAACTAAATGTGACATCCAATTTGGATCGTTAAAATCATTAACAAAAATCCATTGATCAGAATAGAGCTCTTGAAGATTTGTAAATTTTTCACTTTCAATACCATCAATTCGCAAAATTTTATCACGGAAAGAAATTACTTTTCCTCCCGAACGCATAAATTCTTCAATAAGTTTATATGTAGATTCGTCAATGTTTTCCATTGTTTCGGGAATAATAATAATATCGTATTTTCTTTCTCCAACAATTAATTTATTTCTATCCACACTTCCCAAAGTTTTTAAAACATTTTCAGATCCCAGATCATACTCAATATGGTTTCTTTCTAATTGATAAACAAAATCTTTAAAGTTATGTTGTATTTCAGCTAAACGCGGATGATTTTTTGTTCGTGAGAAATACATCCATGCAGTTGTGTTAGGCTGCAATACAAGAGTAGAATTTATCTGATTTCCAGCAGACATTGCTGTACTTAAACGAGCGATATAATCACCCATATATTTATAATTACTCCACCATGGTTCATGGTAAGAAAATGAAGGCGGATAATCAAACTTCCTTACACCTTTTAAGCTGTAATAAGATAAATGTTGATTTACAAAATTAACGCCAAAAACACCCTGCCAATCAGCAAGACGTTTAAATTTTTTAAAATCCATATCCCATCCACCGCCGCCATAAGTCTCACTCAATGTTCTTGTTCGTCCGGCTTGATTTGCGGCACTTCTTAATTCACGTACAGCACGTATATTTCCAAACTGACCACCCTGACCTTTTTCAATTAATTCGTTTCCTAACATATCAACACCGGGCATTTGGTGCCAGATGTAAAATGCTGATTCATCCATTCCATCTGTTGGGTAAGGCCATCCATGTTCCCAATAATGTCCGGTCCAAACTAAATTATTATTTTCGCAATATTCCCACCAAGGTTTTGACCATCTTTCAACAAAAAGCTCAACAAGAGTTTCATAATAATCATGACGTACTTTTTTCCAGTCGCCAATTTCTTCCACAAGTGAAGGTAAATTTATTCTTAGATCGTATCCCCAGCGATTTTGAAAAACATCCCATAAATCAGGTGTCCACCTAAGATGTGTACCTCTTGCCATTGCAGCTTCTAAATTTGGCTCGTCGGTAAAAATTCCCAATAACGTATTGCCAAAATCTAACTTATTCTTTTCGTATCCTTTAGTCATTGTAATATCAATAAATTTTTCAGTTACTCCTTTATGTAATAAATCAACATAAGTAAATCCGCCGTACCAAAGTGAATTTTGGGGATAAGTTTTTCTGAAAATGTAGTAATCACCATTTTTTCCATTTTCTTTATCAATTGAATTTGAAATATCCTTAAATCCATTTTTTGTTTTTAATAAAACAACAGCAATGGAATCATTATTTTCAATTTTTAAACTACTCTGCTTTTCTAATATTAAACCAGTTCCTTTATTGTATGATTCAGGCATTTCTGCGGGAACATGTCCGCCTGCAAAACCCGAAGGATAAGAATTTTCATCATAAATCCACACGTTCATTCCTAACTCTTTGCCTTTTTGTACTGTGTAATCAAAAAGATGGAACCATTCTTCAGAAAGATATTCTGTTATTAGTCCAGGTCGAGGATGAACAAATACGCCACCTATACCAGCATCTTTAAACTGTTCCATCTGAAATGCAATACCCTCTTCAGTTATTTTGTCATTCCAATCCCATAGTGGTACACTTCTAAATTCTGAAGATGGATCTTTAAATTCATCTTCAAAACTTTTAAAATTATTTAATAAAGTTTTTGAGTATTCTTTTTCCATAGAGCACGATTGAGTTGAAATGGTAATTAAGATTATTATAAAAAATATGGAAAGTGAAAAAAAATTTCTTTTAGCTAACATAAAATAATTCATGGCATTCTCATTTACGTTTAGGAAAAGTTATATATTATTAAATGAACATCAAATATTCAATTTTATTCAAAGCAAAGAAATTTTTTCAATTAATTTTCATCGAAATAATAATCATTATTTTCTTTTGCTAATATAATTATTATAATTCTATTGAAATTGACTAAGAAGGGCAAATTATTTAAAAACATAATTTTGGAAATGTATATGTTAAAACCAGTTTAATTAGAAGATATTAATTGTCGTATTCATTCAATCTATCATACCAAGTTTTTTTAAGTATTAAAGTTAATGTTACAGCAATAATAAAAGTTACAGCACCGGCCGTAAATTCATGAAATATAATGTACATTGGAAGAGCAACTAAAGAAGTTTGCCATAAAGTACCAATAACAATATTTAACATATCTCGAAAAAAGTTATCATTTTTTTTCAATTCCGGAAACTCTTTCAATACTTGTAATTGAATTGGTTTCCAAAATCCCCATGGACGCACATTTTTATAAAACTCTTTCAGAACCTTAATATCTGTGGGTTTCGTCAAATACGTTGCAATTAGACATCCAATTAATGATCCAAAAAGTATAATTGGGAAATAGTACAAAATCCTTATATCCGGAGCAAAGTCAGGAAATAAGTTGGCGAGAGTTTCAGGAAATACCATTGGAATTGCTGAAATAATTATACCAGAAAACATTCCCCAGAAATAACCTTGAGCATTAAATCTCCACCAATACCATTTTAGAACATTGGCTGCAGTGTAACCTCCCCACAATGCTGAAACAAGTAACTGTAACACCTGATTAACATTTTTAGCTTGAATACCTAAAATAATACTTATAATTACTACTGTAATTCCAATTATGTAATTACTAGTTTTTATAGTTTTTTGACTGGCATTTGGTTTTATATATTTTAGATAAATATCATTTGTTACATATGCTTGAGCAGCATTTAAAGTTCCAGCAAAGGTTGACATAAAAGCAGCAAGAAGACCGGCAAGTAAAATTCCTAAAAGTCCAGTTGGAACAAATAAATTTATTGAAGAAGGTAATATTTGTTCAAAATCTAAAGAACCAGCAACAATTAAATCTAACTGATCATAATAAATAATTCCAAGAGCTGCAAAGCCGGCTATCATTATGTATCGGATAGGCATTAAAATAGCCGAAACAAATCCACTCATTTTTGAAGCTTCTGAAGGTGATTTAGTTGCTAGAATTTTCTGCATATCATAGTTTGGAGCTGGTCCGGCTAAACTCACCAGTACACCTTTAAATAACATCATCATGAACATTGCAGAAAATAACGAATATCCATCCTCAGCGACTTTTTTATTAACATCTGCAATTATGGATGTCCAATCGATATATAGTGTCTGACCAAAGAAAGGATTCATCCAATTATCCGGAACATTTAATCCATGCAATCCAACTGCGTTAAATGCAATAATTCCAATAGCAACAGATGCAATAGTCATAATTGTATATTGAAGAACATCTGCCCAAACAATACTTGTCATTCCACCTAAAACAGTATAGAACACAGCAAACATTGTAAATACAATTCCGTAAAGATGAGGAACATATTCTGCAGAAATATTTAAATTCAAAAATTGATTAACATATTCCCAAGGAATAAAAATCTCCATAAATTTGCCAAGACCAATAAAACCATATGCAAGAAATCCCAAACCGCTAATTAATGCAAATACAACAACAATTCCGTGCGAAAGTGAACTTCCATTACCTTTACCAAAACGAGTTTCAATCCATTGTGCACCTGTGGTTACATTTGATCTTCTAAGCCAGGCTGAAAGGAAAACCATTAAAAATATCTGATTAAAAACCGGCCAAAGCCAAGGAATCCAAATACTTTTTAATCCATACACAAAAGCTAATGTTACAAGCCACATTGTTCCGGAGATATCGAACATGCCTGAAGCGTTAGATAATCCAAGCATATACCAAGGAAGAGAATTCCCGCCTAAGAAATAACTTCCCATGTTTTTTGAGGCAGTTTTGGATAGAAATGAACCGATGAAAATAGTAGCTAATAGATAAAAGATTATAATTAAAACATCAATGAAATGAAGCTGCATAATTCCTCAATAACAATATTTCATTTTATTTTGTTTGCAATTAAATTAAGACGAATTCTGGTACTGATTTATATTTCAACTTGGCAACTTTTTTTATAAATTTTATAATGAAGAGAAACCCTTGACATTTACTTAAGAAGTAACATTTTTTTATTCAGCTTAAAATCTCCAACAGACAGTTGATAAAAATATATACCGCTGGATAACATATTACCTTTGAATTTATAAGAATATTTTCCTGAACTTTTATATTCATCAACTAATATTTTTAATTCTTGTCCAATATTATCAAAAAGGCTCAGCTTCACATTTCCACTAAACGGTATAGAATATTCTATAGTTGTCTCTGGATTAAAAGGATTTGGATAATTTTGATATAAATAAAATTCATCAATAATTTTATCTTTATTATCTGTGGAATTTATACTTCCTATTGAAAAAGTTGAATTTGGCAAATCATTTATTGAAGTATTACTTTCATCTACAATCATTATAATACAATTGTCAGATGGCGTATCAGGAACCAGCCATCTGTAAGAACCAAATTTAGCATTTACGTCTTTAGCTAAAAATGACCAATTATTTCCATTGTCCAAAGATAGACCAAGATTAATATTATCAATCATTAATTGGTTCCATCTTATTTCTTGAATTGAGCCAACTTCAAAATTCTCTCCTCCATTTGGGTAAATTAGATTTATACTTGGAGTAGTTCCCGGCTGGTACAATTCAAAACTGTTTATATTAAAATCACCATTTTCTATAATTACTTTAAAGTTATGTATTCCAGTCGTTAACACAATATTAGTTTTAACTGAAATCCAATTTTGCCAATCTCCAGTATTTGGGACAACTATTATGGGATCTAAAACCTGATCATCAATAGCAATACTAAAACTGCCTCCTTCATTTGGAGATGCCACTCGAATTGTCAGCTCAAACTCACCCTCTTGCTTAGTATCAATAATATATGAGAACCATTCGCCAGGTTCGGTCCAACCAATATTAAATCCACCATTTTCATCTAAGCAGATTTCAATGTCGACACCTTCATTTTCTCTATAAGAAAATCCTTCATTATTTAATGAGTTGTCATGATATGAAATACCTTCTCCGCCAATATCAAAATCTTCGGCTTCAAAATTACCAGGTATTATTATTGCACTACCAGAGTATGGAGAATGATCTGCAACATCGCCGACAGATATTTCAATGAGATTTGAATTGCTGCTGAATCCTTCATCTGTAATTGCTTTTGCCCATATATTATATTTTCCAGAAAATATATTTCTCCAAATCATTTCGTAAGGTTCAACTGAAGTCTCTCCTATTTTAATCTGATCTTGAAAGAATTCAACTTTTTCAATTGAGCTATTAGCTTCAACTTCTGTGGATATTTTGATATCACTAAATTCTAGAAAATTATTTGAATGCGGTTCAACTAACGTAATATTGGGCAGGCTTGAAGTTTTTTGATACACTCTTACGTAATCAACTTCCATCAATTGCGGAAAGACAGTTGTACTATCAGGATAACCGGGCCAGATTCCGCCTACTGCAATATTAAATATTATAAAAAAGTTTTCATGAAATTCTGAAAGTCCAGATGGAGTAATATCAATAACATGGTATTGTTTGCCATCAATAAACCATTTAATAAATTGAGGTGACCACTCAACGGTAAAAGTATGAAAATCATCGGCAAAAATTCCGCTTGTTAAAGTATAACTTCCGCCATAACTGGCATGACCATTCTGCTCCCAATGTGCCGTTCCATAGATTTTGTTATCTCTTGCAATTCCGCCGCCAATCATTTCCATTATATCAATTTCTCCGCAAGCTGGCCAACCGACAGAATTTATATTTTGACCTAACATCCAAAAAGCCGGCCAAATTCCCTGTCCATAAGGAAGTTTAATTCTAGCTTCAATTTTACCATATTTAAAATATTTATTATCCTTTGTTATTAGCCTGGCAGAGGTATAGGATTTCCCTTGAAAGCTTTCCTTTAATGCTTTAATGATTAGCTTACCATTTTCAATGTATGCATTTGTATCTCGGTTAGTATAGTACTGAATTTCTTCATTTCCCCATCCATTTCCACCGGTTTCCCTAATCCAAATATTTTCGTCTAAAGTTCTTCCATTGAATTCATCTGACCAAATAATTTGGTAATCTTGTCCAAAGGTTATACTTATTGATACTAAAAGATATACAAGAATGATTTTTTTATTCATAATCAGTATTACATTTATTTTTCAATATTTTTTTTGATTTTAGATACAAGTGTTAAACTGAGAATTATTGCATTACTAATTTAGGTTTTCTATCAACTGTATATATTCCCCAATGTTTTTCAGCACCCATCATATTATTTGGATCTCCTTTCCAAGGTTCATCAAAAGCTTCAAAGAAAAACGTCGTAATATTCATTTCTTCAGCCCAAGTCATTATTTCATTATAATATCTTAATTGTTTCTCTTCGCTTGCTCTGTCGCCAAATTCTGAAGCAACCGTTGCCCATCCTACTTCTGTAATAACAATTTTACTTTCAGGAAGTGCATTTGCAACTTCCTTTATATTATCAATAGAAAAAGCTAACGCAGTATCAATATCTTGTCCTTCCCAAAGCGGATAAACATGAATTGAAATAAAATCTACAACTTTTGATAAGGCCAATCCACTCTGCGACCACCATTTAAAATTATCTGCAACAGTAACAGGCTGTTCAATTGAATTTTTAACTTTTTCTACATAAGTAATAATTGTATCTGCACTAACTAAATGATCATTCCAATCAACTAAAGCTTCATTGCCAACATTAACTGCAATTATTATTTCTTGATACTTATTTGCCAATTCTATTGCTGTATTTATTTCAAGCAAATTACCTTCTTTATTTTTATTAAGTATTTCTTCTGGAATTGGTTTGTCTAACCATGGGCAACCTTCATGATTGCTTAATTCGGCATTTAACCAAATTCCCAGCATTACTTTTATGTCAATATTATTTTCTTTAATAACTTCTAAAACCATCTGAGAATTTTTACCTGAATCATATAATCTTATTAATGAAAAATTTGCGTCATTAGATAATATTTCTAAATCTTCCAGAATTTCTTGGTAAGTCGGATTTACTTCACCATCTCCTCGATCTGGATGCTGTCCTTCTCTGAACCCAGAATAACAAATAGCTTTAAACGTACCATTTAATAGATCATTTTTATTTTGTTTTAAATCCTTTGATTTTTCAATTAAAAGATTCACCATATTATTTTCTGTATTCGAAACTTGTCTGCAACCAATTAAAATAAGTACAATTACTCCAATTATTAATTTTAATAAATAATTATTTCCGTTTCTTACGATCATTTTTAATCTCATATTTTTTTCAACTTTTTAATAAATTAATGTTTGAATAGAGTGAGGTAATATATTTTGCTCAACTGCCATTTGTTCAATATATAAATTATATTTAATTTCTAAATCGCTTCTGTTCATAACTACGGTAACCATTTTACCATCTTCATTTATAAAAGAAGTAGTTAACAAATGACTTCTACTGCTAGCTGTACTTACGCGTTTTGCTCCCGGTCTTATAAACTTTGAAAAATGACCAATGTAATAATATGAGGGAGTATAAATTAATTCTCCTGTTCTGGTATCAGCATGAATTGGAGCAAAACAGAAATTACCGACGTGATTTGGACCTCCGGTTTCATCCAATAAAATATTCCAATCTGTCCAACCAACTGTTCCCCGGTTAAAATCATTTATCATTGATTGACCATATCTTTCTCCATTTGACCATCTTTGATATTGAGTTTCATCAAAACTTTCAACGCATCCTTCTGTAAATAATAAATTTTTATCAGGATAAGATTCTTTTACTCTTGCCAGATTTTCGTACATATATTCGCCGCCGGCCCAAACTTCATACCAGTGGAAACCAATTCCCCATGCATATTTAGAAGCTTCAGGATCTTCAAAAATAGTGTTGGCTCTGTTTGTTATCAAATCTCTGTTATGATCCCAAACCACAATGTTTTTTTCAGATAATCCTTCACGTTCCATAATAGGACCAAGATAATTTTTTAAGAAATCTCTTTCTTCAACAGCTGTATAAATACAAGATTCCCATCTTTGAGTTGCCATTGGTTCGTTCTGAATAGTTATACCCCAAATTGGCATTCCCTCTTTTTCATATTCCTTTATAAATTTTGTATAATAAAGTGCCCAACTTTCATTAAACTCAGGTAATAATTTTCCACCTTGAAGCATATTATTATTACTTTTCATAAATGCCGGAGGACTCCAAGGACTAGCATAAAGCGGAAGTTCACCACCGGCAGCTTCAATTGCTCTTTTTAAAAGTGGAATACGAAATTGTTTGTCATGATCAATATTAAATGTTTTTAGGTCCTTATCTTCATCAGAAACATAAGTATAACTTCCACTGCTAAAATCGCAACTGTGAATTGTAGTACGTGCAAGTGAGTAGCCAATCCCATCATTTAGATCATAATATGATTTTAATAATTCGTTTTGTTTTTCTTCAGAAAGCTTTGCAAAAACCTCTGCCGAAGCATCTGTTATCGCTCCTCCAATTCCCCAAAAAGTTTGAAATGTTTTGTTAGGATTAACAAATATCGATACTTCAGATTCAACTGCCTGATCAAATTTTTTGAATTCACCTATTCCATTGGAAGTCAATCTTAAATCTGTGTTTTCTGACGTAGTATAAGTCAAAACTTTTTTGCCTTCAACCGCAAATTTGTTTTCCATTTTTTGTGTTTCCTTTTTATCACTGCATGCTGTAAATAGTAAAATGATATAAAAAATCTTAAGAACGATTTTCATAATAGTTGTCCTTGTGAAGTAAACAAAATGAAATTTAATTTGGTAATAAATTAGTGCTTCTTTATTGTAGATATTTATGCAAAAATCACACCAGTATTTGATAGGGATTATAATGAATTTTAATACTTAATAATTGATAAAAGTTATTAAGCTAATAATGAATTATTATTTTAATAATTATTATAAATCTATATGAAAAGTGAGCAATGAAGTTAATTAAATTTTTAGGTTAAACTATTTATAACGTATTATAAGACCAAAATCATTATTGATAAAATCAACACATGGAATTACTAATTCTTTATCTTCATTTTCATTTTTTACAAAAATGAATCCATTTATAGGATTTGATAAAATTTTTGAAATGTCTTCACCGCTAAAGCGTATTTCATGATTTCCATTATTACTTGTTTCTGTTATTGAGGTAACAAATTCATAATTTTGTCTAATATTATCTGGGGCAAATAATGAATCGGCTCCTGACCAGCTTAAATTTTCTGGAGCAAAATAAATATCGCTGGAAAGGGTAAAATTATTTGCATCATCACCAATAAAAGTTCCGCTTAAATAATCCACAAATTGATAATTATCACCTATTTTACCACCTTCAGGTTCAAACTTGATTAAGAATACATCTGTACTTTTTTTTAATGCATTAAACTCATCAATTTTCTTATACAAAATGTATATATTTTGTTCATATGTCTCATCTTCCGAAACTGATAATTCAACTTCATATGTATAAATATCTTCATTATTACTTAGGAAACTTACTTTGTAATTACCAGCTTGTAGACTATCAAATTGATAAAAACCATTTTCGTCAGCACCTGTATACAATAAAAGACTACTTGATAATTTCCTTAATTGAATTTGTGCAAATTTCCCTACTGATCCATCTAAATAAAGAACGTGACCGTTAATTCCTGAATTTTTAACAATTGGATTATTTCCGTTATCAGAACATCCGATGAAAATAATTGAATGGAAAGTTATAAAAATCAAAAGCAGATATTTCAAATCTCTCATAATTATTCCGAATATAAAACAAATATTTTTAAACTCTTAATTTAATCATTATTTTGGTATATAATTTATTTTTAAAAATAAAAATTCTATATGAGCATTAAGAAATTCAGACAAATCTTATTTAATTCATTTTTAATAATTATTTTTTTTTACTTAGAGAATGCATTTTCGCAAAACAAAATTTCTAATGTAAACATCGCTTCTTCAAACTTACCTCTTGTATTTATTAACACGGACGGACAGACAATTAAGGATCAAGAACGTATAACAGCTCAAATGGGAATTATTGATAACGGCAATGGAGTAAGAAATAATATTTCAGATGAATTTAATAATTACAATGGGCTTATCGCTATTGAATTAAGAGGAAGTTCTTCTTCAGCATATCCAAAACCTCAATACAGAATTGAGACTCAAGATTCATTAGGTGATAATCTTAATGTTTCGCTGTGTGATTTACCAACTGAAAATGATTGGATATTGTATGGACCTTATAATGATAAATCTTTATTGAGAAATGTTTTATCATACAAATTGTCAAATCAGTTAGGCAGGTACGCAAGCAGAACAGTTTACTGTGAACTTTTTGTAAACTATGAGTACTTAGGCATTTACGTTTTGATGGAAAAAATAAAAAGAGATAATGATAGAGTCGATATTTCAAAATTAACTGAATTGGATAATTCCGGAGATGAACTAACAGGAGGTTATTTAGTAAAAATTGATAGAATTGAATGGAATAGTGTTGGTTATTGGTATTCAAATTTTGGAACACCTTATCAGCATGAATATCCAAAAGATGATGAAATTACACCTCAGCAGAAAGAATATATTATCAACTATTTTAATGATTTTGAACAATTGATGAACAGTGATAATTATAATGATCCTGAAACAGGTTACAGAAATGTTATTGATATAGATTCATTTGTCGATCATTTTTTACTTAATGAATTTTGTAAAAATGTTGATGCCTATAGATTAAGTGCATACATGTACAAAGATAAGGATAGTGTAAATAATAAATTAATTGCCGGACCAATTTGGGATTTTAATTTAACTTTTGGTGATGCATGGATTACTGGGGAAATAGGTTTCTCCGATGGTTGGCAAATTGATTATAGCGTATTACATCCTGATGATCCATTTAAGGTTCCATTCTGGTGGAAAAAATTATTAAAGGATAATGAATTTAGCAGTAAAGTTAAAACAAGATGGAATGAGCTAAGAAATAATATTCTTGATCATAATACATTATTCAAAGTGATTGATAGTACTGCTAGTTATATTCAAGAAGCAAGACTAAGAAATTTTCAAAGATGGCCAGAAATTTTATCTTCAACTTACGAAGATGAAATTCTTCAATTAAAAGGCTGGATTTTAAAGAGATTAATGTGGATGGATACTAACATTGATCTTTTAACACAAATTGACCAAACAGAAAATAATAATATACCTAATAATTTTATTGTTTATCAGAACTATCCTAACCCTTTTAATCCGGTAACTACAATAAAATACAGAATTCCTTCAAGCACTGTTTTACTGAACTCCTTTCAGCATCAAAGCAATTCAGAGATCCCTGAAAAAGATCTGGCTTATAATGTGAATGTACAAATCAAAATTTATGATATGCTGGGTAGAGAAATAAAAACACTTTTAAATGAACAACAAAGACCGGGAATTTACGAAATTGAATGGGACGCAACGAATTATCCAAGTGGAATTTATTTTTATAAAATAACAGCAGGAAATATTTTTGATATAAAGAAAATGATGCTTTTAAAATAAGTCTAAATATTTACTGAGCTATTATTATACTTACCAAGGAAGATTAAGTTTTTCAATTTCCTCCTGATAAAATTTCTCTAATTTATAAACAAGTTCATTTGATATTGCCTTATTTGCACTTTCAATATTCTTTAGTAATTGATCATTATTTTTAATTCCTGGAATAACTGTACTTACAGCATTATTTGCCAAGCAAAATGAAATTGCTGTCTGTGCAAGATCGTAATCACCTGGAATTAACTTTTTAATTTGATTAACCAAACCAGCTCTAATTATTATATCTTCTTTGCTCCACCTATTTCTAATATCATCAAACGAGCTTTGCTCATTATATTTTCCGGATAACCAACCGGAATCTAATGGGATCTTTACAATTATACCAATATTCTTTTCTTTTGTTAAATTAAATGCTTTAGCTGCATCTTGATGAATAATATTATAAAATGCTTCTATCACTTCACAATTAGTTGTAGTAATAAAAGTTTTCATTTCCTTGTATGTATCTAATGATGCACCATAAGCTCTAATTTTTCCTTCCTCTTTCAATTTTTCCAAAATTTCATAATGATCATTTTTGTTTCCATCAAGATATTCAAACGGCGGATTATGAATAATTAACGAATCCACATATTCAGTTTTTAATCTCTTTAAACTGCCATCTAATGATTGCTTTATAATGTCTGAAGAAAAATTTAATTCTCCTTTTTCTGAATGACCAAATTTTGTATTAATTACAATTTTACTTCTATCATAATTACAAAGAGCTTTCCCAAGCCTTTCTTCGCTTGTTCCTAAACCATAATTAGGGGCAGTATCAAAAAAATTTATTCCTAAATCCAAAGCTTTATGAACTAATTCAATAGCTTCATTATCTGTCATTGATTTCCAATCTGTGCTTTTGCCTAATTGCCAAGCACCAAATCCAATTTCTGAAACTGCTATACTATTTTTAATAAGTTTATTGTATTTCATATTATTCTCAGAAGTTAATTTTCTATGTCCCAGATATAAGTTCCCACAGCACCAGAAGATAAAGTTGAATTAATTACTTTTTCTTCAATTGAAATATTAAAAGACTTTTGTTCATTTGTATCATTTAGTACAATAATTACATATTGATTTTCTGATGTATTAAAAGCAACGTTTGGCAATTCTATTGATACAGAAGAATAGACTCTTTGAGATCCAGGCCTAACAAATTTTGATGCATGTGCAATTACATAATATGCAGGATTCCTTGTAACTTGGTTGCCTGTTATTGTAAGTGCACCCAAACATCTATCGCATCCGCCAGGTGTATGCGGTTCTTGATTTTCATCCGCTGCCAAATTCCATTCAATTACATTTTTACACCAATTTCTTGTTGCACCAATTATTAGTTCTCTAACATGCCATTTGATATCTTGTTCAAAATTACCCGGAGCACCAATCCACTGTTCGGTGAAATATAAATTTCTATCAGGATGAGCATTATGAACTAAACTCAAATCATCAATAGTGCCTCCATAAAGATGGAATGCAGTTCCGTCAATATATTGTTTTGCCATTGGATCATTTAAAACTGTTATTGGATAATCTGTTCTATCCGCATTGTGATCATAAATTATTATTTTGGTATTGATTCCGGAATCGTTAAACATTGGTCCCAAATTATTTTTTATAAATGTAGCCTGTTCATTAGGCTGCATTACCATACTTGGATTATTCCCTCCATGAAGCGGTTCATTTTGAACCGTTATTGCATCAATAGTAATTCCCTCCTCTGTCATACTTTGAATATATTTTACAAAATATTTTGCATAAGCATCATAATAAATTGATTTTAAACTTCCACCAATGCTATTATTATTTGTTTTCATCCAAGTAGGAGCTGACCAAGGAGATCCCATAATTTTTATATTTGGATTAATATTTAGTATTTCTTTTAGTACAGGAATTAAATGTTTTCGATCTTCACTTAAAGAAAATTTCTCCATATTTACATCTGTCTCTCCGGTTGAAAGATCATTATAAGAAAACACATATTCGTCTAAATCTGACGCACCAATACTTACGCGCAAGTAACTAATTCCAATATTACTGTCATCAACATCAAACAATTCTGTTAGTAATTTACTTCTGCTAGTAGTTGACATATTATGAATATGCTTTGCACTTCCACCGGTTAAAGCAAATCCAAAGCCATCCATAAATTGACCTAAAAAACCATTATTAATTTTAATCGTGGTTTCATTGCTGACTCTGCCGGTATCAACATTATTAAATTGCTGCTGAAATTTAATTCCTTTACTAGCGTCTGTCAGCCAAAATTTAACTACCTTATTTTCATTATTAGTCGATGGTTCATTAACGTTTTGACCGCATCCATCAATTGATACTAAAAGTACTAAAATTAAACTGAGTGTTAGTTTTTTCATATTTTTTTTATTAGACTATCCTATTTTAATAGCAACATTTTTTTACTTTCTATAAAATCATTAACTCTTAATTGATAAAAATAAACACCACTTGAATATCCGAAGGCATTAAAATCAACTGAATAAATACCTGGTTCTTTTTTATCCTTTACAATTGTTTTAATTTCATTTCCTAATACATCATAAATTTTTAATTCAACATTACCGCTTTGGCGAATTGAATATTCAATGGTGGTGCTAGGATTAAATGGATTTGGATAATTTTGATTGAGCGAATATTCTTTGGGTAATTCTTTTTCTTTTTTAACTTCAACAACAAAACTGCTGTTTTGGTAACCCGGTGTTCCAAAGTCTAAAGATGAGTTCCAATTTGATGGTATTGAGTTATCAAGAGATGGATTAATTAATTCCAATGTTTGTCCGCTTCCATCTGGTTCAGTCGGCCAAGGGAATCTGTCATCATAACGTACACTATCAATTAATATCATTTCGCTATTAAAGAGTCTAATTAAATCACCGCTATTATTTAATCCAAAATCAAATTCGCCAATTCTTTTTTGTGATAATCCAACAAGTGAATTAAAATCTAATGTGTCTCTACTAATAATTAAATAATCATTTGAATTAAGTAAAGTACCTTCCGGAATCACAAAAATATTTGTATCTAATTCATCTTTTAAAACCCAATTACTTAAATCAATATCAGAGTTTGAGTTGTTAAATAATTCAATCCAATCTTCAGTATCAAAAGTAGAGCTCGAATTATAATTTATTTCATTAATGACAACTGAAGGATATTCTGCTGATTTAGAAAAATTAGCTTGAATTGAAGACCAATCAGATATTGAAAACTCAAGCGAGTCTGATAATGAATTAGATGCACCCGACCAACCAATAAATGAATATCCCGGATTGGGAATTGCTTTTAACTGAATTATATGATCTTTAAAATATTTTCCTTTCCAAGGATAAGTTGCGGGCCAAAGTGAATTTATTTTAATTTTACCACCGGCAGTTGAAGAAACATTTATTTCAATTTCTTTTGGTTCATTAAGATTAAATTCTTCCATGAAATAATAATTTAGATAAACAGTACGTAATTCAATAAATCTTTTAATAACATTAAGATTATCTAACCATTGATTATAAGTAAACTGATTCCAGCGTTCTGAATGTCGTGGAATTGCAAGTTTTATTTCTTCAGTTACATTGTTAAAAATCTGTAATATTTCTCCAGTTTTAAAAGAAGTATTAATTAAATCAGAATATCTATTGATAAAATCTCTTTTAAAGTTTGCGTTCTCCATTAATTTTCTGAGAATAAATGTTGACCAAGGTGGATTTGGCCAATCGGGACCGTTTGTCTCAAGTGCAAATCTTAATGTATTATGATCATAATCTTCACCATATAACCAACCAAATCCAAAATCGGTATCAAATAAAATCCATCTCCACTTTCCTAATTCGCCCTTCTCTTTCCAAAATTTAATATTATTGCCAGGCCAATCAATATTAGCTATATAAATCTCTATAATCTGATAATCAATAAAACTTGGGACATCAATTATTTTTTTGATATAATTATAATTTTCATCATTATTTAAATTATGGGTGTTCAGATAATTTATAAGTTGAAAATATTCTTCATTATCTCCATCAATTACATCACCATTCAATTCCAGCAAATCTATATTATCTTTATCAATATCATGATGCGAATTTATATAACTCAAATTAAGTTTTTCTCTTAAATTATGAATACCCCAGTATTCACCGTTCAAATAAAGTTCTGTCGGCTGATATGCTAAATGATCGACATTTAAATAATCTGCTATTCTACTTATAAAACCGTCTCGCAGCATTGTAAAATTCCAATCATTACCAGAGTTTCTAAGGACTAATGAATTAAATTCATTTATATCAATCTCATCAAAAAAATTAAAATTTATACTTTTATTCGGTACTACTGCTAAAGATTTCTGATCGTTGCCTCTACTCCATCCGCCAAATATTTTAATCATACAATTTTCATTTACATGCCTGATGTTCTGCAAATCGAAAAATTCAAAATTGGATTCTTTTTCCCAATCTTGCCAAAAATTTGCACCAAAAAATGGAAATTCACTTTCAGCGTTTGGACCAATTACATAAATACCATTATCATAATCCCATAAATTTTCCGGATTCGTGCTAATTGATACAACAGGTAAATTCACATTTTCGTTTATAAAAAATGTTGAAGTATTTGTGATGCTAGGTAAATACCCATCTTCAAATGATTTAATTTTAACTACTGTTGTTTTGGAAAGAGTTATTGCGTTTTGATATAAATTTGAATTTATAGTTGGTTCAGATCCATCCAAAGTATAATATGAATTTAAACCATTGTTATTTGTTATGTGAAGTGATAAAATACCATTATAAAAACCAGGAGTAAAATCTAAAAGCGGTTCTTCAACATAACCTAAAAAAAATGTATTCGGATTTGAATTTTCCGGACTCGGTTCAATAAAATAAAACCAAGAATTACTTCCATCCGGATATCTTCCGTAAGACATATCTTCATGTATTAAAATTGGTCCGACAGAATCTACAATTATTCCTTCACTTGAAGATAAATATATACTCTCTTTTCCGTTTGCAACACTAAAATTTGCATGAGCTTTTGGTAACAAAGATATTAATTCATCTGCAACATTTTCAGTTTCTGCTTGATCTTTATATCCCAATGTTAAAAAAGGAATTGCAGATAAATCGGAAGAAGAAATACTGGAATTATGAATTTGAATTGAAAGTATATTTCTGCCATTAACTAAAAATGATTGAAAGTTATTAACGAAAACGGCATCTAGTTTTTGATTATTAATTAACCTTGGTTCAATTGACATATCGGCATTAGTCAAGTATGTTATTTGGTCACTTGAAATTCCAATATTCTCTTTTGATATCTCTATTCCATTAATGTATGCAACATAACCATCATCATAATCAATATTAAACATTACTTGGGAAATGTTATTAACATCATTTATATCAAAACTTTTTCTTAAATAAATGGAATTTACATTTTCAATAATAGTATTATCATCACCGTCACCATATCCGAAACCACTAAAACCTGAAAACCAACTTAAGTCGTTAAATTCATTATTCTTCCATAGTAAAGGTGGTTCTTGATCTCCAATAAAATACTTCCAAATATCGTTTTCTTTAATTACTGTTTTCCAAGCGGAAGCAATATTATTGATATTTCTACCTGACAAAGCAATTAACAAAAACTCGTGTGAAGCTAATTCAATCGAAGGCAATTTCCATTTATCTAAATTTACTTTTTCATCAGAAAGGAAATATTTCCCTAAATCTATTGACTGAGAAGAATTATTGTAAATTTCTATCCAATCAGGTGTTGATCCAAATTCATCTGTATAAGAAGTAATATTGGAAGTCATTATTTCATTAATTACTAAGTCTTGAGAAAATATTCTTAATGGGGATGATAAAGTAAATAATAATAAAAGACTTATTTTATAAAATGAATTATGCAAAGTTCCCCTTGAACAAAACCAATTTTAATATACTGACAATTAATAGATAAAATATTACTCGCTTAAAGAATCGAAAATCTCTGAATTCATCTTAACTAAATAATCTTTCATTATTTTTCCAGCTTCAGACAATTCATTATCGTTCCATCCGCTTATAGCTGTAGTTGTAGGAAGGAGTATTGAAGATGTTTCATCTTTATTGTTAACTGACCAATTGCACCAGCTAAGATTTTTTAATTCCATAAAATCAGCCCAAAGATTTGTCTCAGCAATATCAATTATTCCATTTCCATCTGCTTCACTTAAACCCCATTCACTTATAAATAAAGGAATGTTAGCAAGAATAGCTTTGTTTGCTTTTTCTCTTAACCACTCCCTATGAGTTCCAGTATAAAAGTGAAGACTGTAAGCAATATTATTACTATCTATTAAATTACCAATAACATCATCAACATCTTGTGACCAATTTGGCGTACCAACAATAATTAAATTATCGGGGTCATTTTTTCGGATAACATTAATTACATTTTCAGAATACGGTTTTAAAACATTATTCCAGGATTCATCAAGAGGTTCATTATATATTTCGTAAATAACATTAGGATAATGCCCATAAGATTTTGATATTTTATCAAAAAAATCATTAGCTGATTCAAGGTGATCTTCTGCATTGTGATCATGCCAATCAACAACAACATATATTCCAAGTTTTATACACGCATCAATTACAGTTGATATTTTTTCATATTCAGTATTTGGATTGTCAAGATAACCGCCATTTTCTACACCCATTGCAGCTCTAATAATTGTGCATTTCCAATCATCAATTAACCACTTGACAGTTTCTTCAGTAAAATAATTTGGTGCCCATTGACTCCAGAACAAACTCATTCCTCTCAGTACAATTACATTTCCGCTTTCATCTAGAATGTTTGATCCATCTATCGATAACTGTCCAAATTTATTAACTACAGTTTTATTTTGATTATTATCCTGATCATTAATTCCATCTGAGTTATTGCAGGATAGAAATACAAAAATGATTAAATAGAGGATTGTAATTTTTATGCTTTTCATCTTAATTTATATTTTTACTAAAACAAAGCTATATTTCATATCCAGATAATAGGAAATTTAATTTATCTTTTCATAAACTCTTACATAATCAACTACCATCTCTTTCGGAAATATTGTCTGCGTAGTAGGATTGCCAGGCCAATCACCGCCGACCGCAACATTTAGCAATAAATGAAATCTTTTATCAAAAGGCCAAGTTTCGTATTTACCTTGCTTATCATTTCCAAAAGTAAAATATATTTCACCATCTATTAAGAAAATAATTTTCTCTTCAGTCCATTCAATTGAATAAATATGAAATTCCGTATTCGCATCAGGTATTACTTTTGTACCGGATTTCTGTGTACCAATTCTGTGATTATAAGCTTCAGTATGAATTGAACCATGAATTCTTCCAGGATCATAACCAACATGTTCCATTATATCAATTTCGCCGCTTGCTGGCCACCCTCCATATTGCCAATCAGTCGGGAGCATCCATATTGCTGGCCAAAGTCCTTGACCATAAGGTAATTTAGCTTTTACATCAACACGTACATAAGTCCAATCCCCGTTAGTTGCAGTTCTCATGCGAGCTGAAGTATAATATCTTGTTTCGCCGTCATCCGTATATTCTTCTTGCAAAGCTACTAAATGTAAATTCCCTTCTTTAACAAATGAATTTTCAGGTCTGGCAGTATAATATTGAAGTTCGTTATTACCGCCGCCATTTGCGTTAACTTCATGTTCCCATTTGTTCAAGTCAATTGCTGAGTTATCAAATTCATCATTCCAAACTAATTTGTAACCATCAATATTTAATGAATCATCAACATTATTATTAACCGGATTGTTTTTATCTTCTGAACAGAATGTTAAAATTGTTGAAAATATTGTTAATAATATTATGTAAAACAAGCCAATAAACTTTCTTGTTTTATTCATCATTTGTTTAACCTTAGTTTTCTTTAAAATATTTATTAAAATTATTTCAAATTTTGACTGATACAATTATCTTATCAATTTTGCCTTCACGCCTAAATATTGAGCTGCTTAATGTTTCATCTAATATTAAACTCTTCAAAAAATGCTTTTGTCCAACTGTAAAATAAATTTCCATACAATTATTTTGAGAGATATTATAAATAATTGGTACTTGACAATATGTGAATGCTAACGAACCTTTTTCAATTGTCAGTTTTTTCTTTTCATCATTTACATCATAATATTCAAAAGAAGAATCTTTTTTCAGGAATTCATTTTTTTTGATTAACGAATTCTTGATAAATATTTTTTCATCATTTACAAATAAACCAAGTTCACCAAATCTGGAAATAATATCTTCTTTTACTTGTCCTGTCATACCCGGCTGCTGTACACCGGAAAAACAAGGTGTGTGTGAATAAGGATCAGTTGGAAATGCGCCGTATTCTTTCGGCGATTTATATATTCCAATACCCTCTTTAATTTCATAGTAAAATTTATTTAAGAATTCTAAATCTTCTAAATCGGTATTTTTATTTATTGCATCATAGTAAGTTTCTTGAACCGCCAATGCCAACTTTGATACCATATGCCAATAAATGGAGCCCAATCCTTCATATTTGTAAAATGTTCCTGATCTACCGGTAAATGCTTTATGATTAAATATTGACTCGTATATTTTAATTATTTCATCTTTCTCTTCATTTACTAAACTATTTAATTCTGTATTCTGAAGTAATTCTAATCTTTCTTTCAATATTTTGGAATTTCTTATTTCTCCATTAAAATGATAATTACCACTTACATCAACATTAACAATTTCATCATGGCCCAATTCAACAAGGGATTTCAATAATTGAGATGAAATAATTAACTCTTTTGGAATAATATTTTTTTGAACAAATAATAGTAATTGCCTGTCAGGATAAAGAATATAACTATTTTGATCTTCTCGATATAATTTACTTGTGCGTAATGATTTTAATAATAATACTGAATCTTTTGGTTCTAAATATCCGGAACTTAATACTGCAACTTGTCCTTCAAGCATTTCATAAAGATTGGTAATTTTTATTTCATCTCTTCCTTCAAGAGACATTAAATTATAAGAATGAAATAAAGCGTCATCCCGTTTGTTTGATTTAATTGTATGATCAATATATTTATTGGAAAGCGATAAAAATTCAATTAAGTTTTTTAATTCTAATATTTCCAGTTTTTCAGAAAATCCATTATTATATATTTTTGTTCTAAAATCTTCTCCAGCAACTGATAAACCATCAAGAATAACTTTTCTATTTTTATCTGATATTTCATCATTTAATAAATCTTGATGCTGCGACATTACTTCAGAAATATTCTTTAAAAAATTAACAACTTCTTCAGATATTTCAATTGAGTTGACTTTTACATCTTCAAAAAAACTAATTAGAAAATTTACGTATCTTTTCAAATAATATAATGTTACCATTGAAACGCCGTTTCCGACTAAAGCATTATTAGCATCGTTCCACTCAGGCCTTTGTGTGTTCATCCAAATACCGCCGCCTGGTATAAAATTGCTTAGTTTGGAAAGAAGTGTAACTAATAATTTTTCCGACAGGTTTACTTGTAATAATGACTGATCATTATTAAATACATATTTTGCATCAGTCCCAAGTTCTTTTTCCTTTTTTAGAATTTCCTCATTTAGATCATGGTCAAATTCAATTGTATCATGCGGATTTATTAAAATATCATTATAATTTTTTATTCTATATGGAATATTTGCATAAGTATAAATTGGTTTAGTAACATTTGATTTTAATACCGCTTTATTATGCTTGAACTGTAATTCCAGTAATTTTAATAAATATATAATTTGATGATCTCCCCAATAACCAATATTTGCCCAAGGAGATTCAGGTTCAGGAGTTTCCCAATCAAAACCGTTTCTAGTAATTCTATAAGGATTGTAACCATCCGCAGTTGAAGCATTCAAAAATCTTGTTATCATGCTTTCTAAATATTCCGGGAATGATAATGCCAGAGCTTCCCAATTCTGAAAAACATCTCGCCAATTACCTTGATAGTTTAGTACCTTTTCGTTTTTATTGTTTTTAATGTCAATAGAAAATCTGTTCCAAGGACGGCTGGGATCTCCATGCCTTCTTCCGAAAGTTAATGGAAGGTATTCCATAAATAATCTGTAAATTTCCAGATCATCCATTTCAATAATTAAGTTTCTTAAATCATAATAATTAATTTCGTTTTCAAAATCTTTTGAATTATTTGTAAATCTTTTGTGAATAGTTTTATTTGCTGTATGGAGAAAAGTTGAGAAATCTTTGATATCGATTTTATAGGAGTTATCAAAAATACCTCCTCGCATTACATTAAATAGCACATTTGAAATATGTCTAGAAGTGCAAAGTTTATCTTCACTAATTTGAAGACCGTCAGCATTCGCTATTATTTTAATTAATTTTTCACCGCACTTATCAATATCACTAATAATCTCACTTTTAAGATTATTATTATTTTCTAAATAGTATATAGTCTTTGCCAAATCTGCAGAGTCTTGATTTATATCTGCTATAATTAACCATTCTTCATTTTCTTCAGGATTCAGTTTAAATGAATTGTTAATAAAATATGAACCTTTAGCAGCTCTAATATCAGTTTCGTTATTTATTTCTAAACCTGATCTAAACTTATTTAATTGACGTGATGATAAGAGGTATTTTTTTACCTTTGGAGCTAATGACCAAACTACAGTTGCTTTTAGTGATTCACTCGGTTCAGCTCTATCAGATGGAATTGAACTAAGTGAAAAAATACCGATTCCGTTTTCTGGTATTAATTCATTTTTCTTGTAACCATCAGCTAATGTGCTAAATTCATTTTGAAATTTCTGATACAATCCATATGGTAAAATATTTTGTATTCCATCAATTAAATTAATTTCAATAGATTTATTGTTTATGTTTTTTACTGATGACTTTTTAACAAAACCATATTTTTCACTGTTCATCCATGAATAGCAAAAATTCAAACCTAAATCATGATTGATTTCTTCAAAAATGATTTTATTACCTAAAATATTTTTATAAAGATTTCTGCTAATTTTATAAATACCGTTACAAAAATTTGAGAATGGTTCCCAAATCTGAAGCTTATTATCAATACTAACTTGTAAAATTGCTTTACTGCCTGTAATTTCATTAGAAGAGTGAATGATATCATCATTATAATATGGAAACAAGGCATTGTCCGGATTCTTTCTTCCGGCTGTTAGTCCACCATTACTTGATATAAACATCCAATGATCAGAACTACTAACAATGGTCATTAAGAAAGGATCCATTTTATCATAATTTGATATTCGATAGAATTGTTCATCTTCAATATTTACATATTCACCTTTAACATCATCGTTATTTAAAAGTATTTTTTGGTCCTTTATATATGCGGAATTTTTACTCACTAAATTTCACCTATTTATTCATAAGAAGGAGAAGTCGGCTCTTCAGTTTTTAATTTTGGATAAAGTTCATGCATAGCTTTCTTAGCATTTCTACTTTCAGAAAAAAGTCCCCAATGACCTTCTGTCCCAATTCCTTTCCAAGGTTCATCAAATGCTTCAAACCAAAATACTGTAATCTTATTTTCATCAGCCCATTTTTTTAATTGGTCGTAATAAATCATTTGTTTTTCTTCACTGCCCGCTTTTGGAGCATGAAGTTCTCCAACTGTGTAAGATGCCCAACCGGCTTCAGAAATTATTATTTTTTTATTAGGTATAGTACTTACTATTTTGTTATATACTTCAGATGTTGAATTAAAAGCATTATCAATATCTACTCCACCCCACATTGGATAAATATGAACTGCTAAAAAATCAACAGCATTAATAACATCTTGACTTTTTTCTAAATTAGTCCAATAATCCCAAGTATCAGCAGTAGTAACTGGCACATTCACTTTTGACTGCACTTCTTTTATATATGATACCAAGTTTTGACTTGGAACTTTATGATCACTCCAATGAACTTGAGATTCATTGCCGACATTAATTGCAATAACAATATCTTTATATTCATTTGCCAATTCAGTTCCATAAGCGATTTGATTTTTATTATCTTCAATGTATTCTGGTTCACCATCCAACCAAATTCCCAGCATTACTTTTATATTCAATTTTTCATTTTTTATAACTTGTAGAATATCATAAGCATGCTGATCAGCACCGTAAGTTCTGATTAAATTCCAATTTTGTTCAATTATTTCTAAATCTTCCTTTATCTGATCTTGAGTAGGATAAATTTTTTCTTGTGGATTCTGACCTTTTCTATATCCTGAATATGCAATTGCCCAATATGAATTGTCTTCATCTAAAATATTTATTTTTGGTTCAGATATTTCTTCATTTTTATTTGAACATGTACTAAGTAAAAGTAAAAATAACAGCAGTAAAATTTTTAATATGATTTTACTCATTAACTAATCTCCTATCAGCAAGCTCAGATTGTACTTTTTCCATCATTGGTTCTGTCAAATTATAAAAGAACAAGAGGATAACAGAAAGAATCATTAATGCACCTGGAATAATACTTAACATTAATTTTATACCTAATATAGTTTCTGACGATTGAATTGTATTGGGTTCATAATTGAACATTGCTAATAACCAACCTGTAATTGCACCTCCAATTCCCCATCCAAATTTTTGACCAAATGTAGCAGCAGAAAAAACAATTCCTGTTGCCCTTCTTCCAAATTTCCATTCTGCATAATCAGCAGTATCTGCATACATTGCCCAAAGTATTGGTACACCAGGACCATTGAAAAATCCGACAAGTGCTGAAATAATATAAGCAATCTTCCATTGCTCAGGTGTAGGTAAAAATAATGCTAGTACAGCAATACCAGATAAGATGTTACTCATTATATATGTATTGCGTTTTCCAAATTTTCTGGTAAGAGGTTTTGAAAGTGGAATTCCTATTATTAAACCAATTGTGCCAAGAACTGCAAACATTGAGAATAGGCTTTCGTCTCCAACGTAATACTGAAAATAATAAAGTCCTACCGCAATTCTTAAAGAAAGGAAAATGAATGTAACAAGTCCCATAAAGAATAAAATCATCCATGGTCTATTTTGCATTAAATCTTTTAAATCATCTTTAATTGGTGTCTTTTGTGATTTTGCAGGTTCAATTCTTTCTTTTGTTGTATAGAATGTAATATAGAATAAACCAACTGCTATTACAGCAAATAATGCCATTGTTAATTGATATCCTAAAGCTTTATTTCCTGCACCCAATAAAGCTATTAAAGGTAAAGTTAATCCTTGAATAGCTAAAGCGGCACTTTGACCAAAAACAAATCTATATGAATTTAGACTTGTTCTTTCAATAGAATCTGAAGTCATAACTCCAGATAAAGCACCATAAGGAATATTATTTGCAGTGTATATCATCATCATTAAAATATAGGTAACATAAGCATAAACAATTTTACCGTCTACACTAAAATCGGGAGTTGTAAACATGAGAACAGCAACAATTCCAAATGGCAATGCGGTCCATTTTATCCAAGGTCTAAATCTACCGTGTTTTGATTTTGTTCTATCAGCAATTGCTCCCATAATTGGATCATTTACAGCATCCCAAATTCTAGATAAAAGGAATAAGGTACCAACAGCAGCAACAGGTATTCCAAAAATATCAGTGTAATAATACATGAGAAATATCATTACAGTTTGGAATACAATATTTGCTGCAAAATCACCTAAACCATAACCAACTTTTTCTTTAATTTGTAGTTTTTGACCTAATTGCTCCATTATTTCCCTCTTAATAATTTAGTTGACTGCAGCAACTAGTTCAAATTCTGCAGTAAGTCTTATATCATCGGAAGCACTCCCAATATGCAGTCTAAATTTACCTGGTTCTGCTTTCCAACTCTTATTATTTACATCATAAAATGATAACATTTTTTTATTTACTTGAAATTCAATTTCTTTTACTTCACCTTTTTTTAATAAAACTTTTTTAAATCCTTTTAATTCTTTCTTTGGTCTCTTAACTGAGCTTTCAATATCCTCAATATATAATTGAATGATTTCATTCCCGCTTACATTACCAACATTTTCTATTTGAATTGTTATATTTAAATTTTCTTCTTCATTGATTTGATCTTTATTTAGATTAACTTTATTGTACTGAAAATTTGTGTAGGATAACCCATGCCCAAATGCAAATTGAGGTTTTACATCAAAAGTATCAAAGTATCTATAACCGACAAATATTCCTTCTTTGTACTTTACTGTTGAATTTTCACCAGGGTATTCACCAAAAACATGAGCAGGTGAATCTTCCAATTTTTTAGGAAAAGTAAATGGAAGTTTTCCAGAGGGATTTACATCTCCAAATAAAACATCTGCAAATACATTACCAGCTTCAGAACCAGCATACCATCCTTGTATTATTGCCGGTGTTTCATCAACCCATTCAGTAATATCAACAGGAGATCCGCTTATTAAAACAACAACTGTATTAGGATTTACTTTTACAACTTCTTTAATAAGTTCATCTTGGTTGTACGGCAGATTCATGTTTTCCCGATCAACACTTTCATTATCAAAATGATGATTTAATCCAGCAAATATTATTACAACATCAGCATTTTTAGCAATTTCTATGGCTTCATTTCTTAATTCTATGCTTTTCTCAATTACACTTTCTCCAGTATCAATTACTCCTTTTTGCCAATCAAAAATAGTTGTGGCCATATATCCTTGAGCAAAAACAATATTTATTTCATCATTTAATTTATTTTGCAAACCCTCTAAAGGAGTTATTTCATATTTTGTTTTTATTCCTGAACTACCACCTCCTGCTGCATGTTTTGCTATTGCATTTTCTCCAATAACAGCAATGGTTTTAAGATTTTTGCTATTAAATGGCAAAGTATTTTTTTCATTTTTTAGCAGCACAACTGCTTCTTCAGCAACTTTTTTAGCTACTTTAAAGTTAGCTATAGTTATTAATTCACCTTTAGATCTATTAGTATCAAAAACTTTTGTTTTAAACATAGCGGTTAGTATTCTCTTAACTTTACCATCAATAGTTTGAATATCAACCTCTCCATCAATAACAGCTTGTTTTAATTTATCAGCAAAAAAATAATTTTTATATTCTTCAACTTCAGTTCCCATTTCAATATCAAGACCGGCATTAGCTGCTTCTATGGTTGAGTGAGTTCCATTCCAATCTGAAATTACGACACCATCAAATTTCCATTCATTCTTTAGAATATTATTAAGTAGTTCAGGATTTTCACTACACCATTTTCCATCAACTTTATTATAAGCACTCATAACTGAAATTGCTTTGCCTTCATTAATAGCTGCATCAAATGCCGGCAAATATATTTCTCTTAATGTTCTTTCATCTATTATAACATTTACAAAAAATCTTTCATATTCTTGATTATTTAATGCAAAGTGTTTTACGCATGCGGCAACATCCTGCTCTTGAACTCCCTTGATGTAAGGTACAGACATCACCCCAGAGAAATAAGGATCTTCCGAAAAATATTCAAAGTTACGGCCGCATAAAGGAGTTCTGTGTATATTAACTCCTGGTCCTAAAATCACATCTTTATCCCGGGCACGAGCTTCTCTTCCGAGCACAACTCCAAATTTATAAGCCAGGTCTGCATTCCAAGTTGCTGCAAGAGCTGTTGCAGTTGGAAGATATGTTGAGTAATCATTTTCCCAATTAGCAGGTTCCCAATTATCTCTATTTATTTCTTCTCGCACACCATGTGGTCCATCAGACATTTTCCATTCTGGAATTCCTAATCTTTTTACTCCGGAAATTGTAAATTTTGAATTACCATGAAGCAATGAAATTTTTTCATCCAAAGATAATTGGCTTAGAATTTTTTCTACTTTTAAAGTAAAATCATTTGATTGATTAGAATTTTTATCACTTGAAGAATTTTGTAACATAGAAAAAACCGATAATGATATAATTAGTATTATAAATAGACTTTTTAGAAATTTTAGCATAAAGATTAATTTATAATTGCACTATGCGTAACAATAATTTGAGAAACAGCTAATTTATTTTAGCAGCACCATTTTCTTTGTAGCAATTTTTTTATCATTACTAGCTAACTGATAATAATAAATTCCTGATGAAAGATTTGATGCATTAAAATTTATTTCATGTAATCCAATATCCATATTAGAATTGACCAAAGTCGATATTTTATTTCCAATATTATCATATATGTTCAATTTAATATGAGATTTTTCCGGGATATTAAAACTTAGAACTGTCGTAGGATTAAATGGATTAGGATAATTTTGATTCAACTCAATCTGATTTATTATTTTAGAATTGTTACTTGAATTTACTCCAGTTACAATTTTATTGATCTCAATTGCATTAACAAATGCACTATCAATCACTTCTTCAAAATTTAAATCAAGAATTCCATCATAAACTTCAATTTGTGAATTGGCGGTATATACATTGTCATAGCCAACATCAGAAATTAAATTAATATTACTTTCTATAATTTTATTTTCAGCATAAGCATTAAAAATTCCATTCCATGTTGTGTTTTGACTGTTTGCCGCAAAACTTAAAGCAACATCATAAAGGCCATTTGGGACCTTAAATTTATATGATACTAAACCTTTTCTTTCGGTTTCAAATACTTCATCATCATCTGTACCAATAAAATCAATATTGTGCGAACTATTTGCATCTCCCATAAGGTATCCGTATTGTACGGAACTATTCCATTCTTGATCAGGTAAATAATTTAAATATTCACCGCCTCCAACATTTACTTTTATTGGAAATGAAATCGAATCAACATTATTCAATTGAACAACTTTTGTTGGAGTACTATTATTATTTGATGATAAATCAACAAGTTTAGAATAAATCAAATTCATCAACTGGTAAGGATTATAATTTTCAGTTGTGAGAGTTACAAACAATTTATTTTCTGATAATTTGGCAGAAGTTATAATACTTCCCGGTAAAAGATAATTAGAAATATTTTCACCACTCTCAATCGTAATCTCTTCTGATAATTTTAAGGTTATTGAACTATCATAATTTGCCATTGCCCACATAATTTGAGGTGCAACATTATCAATTCCAGTTTTAAAATCCTCGTCAGTTAAATATAAATGGAGATAACCATCTTGAAAAATTATATTCTCTGGATCAAAATCGGCCATATTCCCACTGAATGTATGCGATGCTTTTGACCATTTTACATCATCATAATTATCAAAGTCATCTTTCCATTCGAATGTAAAATTATTCCCAGTACCATAATTACCAGTACCAGGTGTATAAGAAGAATAACTAACATAATCATAAATTGAAACAGCTGGTAAAAACACATCATCAAAATATCCAACCCAGTTTGTAAAAACTGGGTTCCAGATATTCATCATAATTTTTTGAGGATACTGAAGAGTAGAAATATGTTCTCCAGTTTGCCTATAGACTTCTTCCCCATCAATAAACCATGCAACATAATCCGGTGTCCATTCAAAAGCATAATTATGAAAATCGGCATAGGCGTCAAAATCAATTACCTGAGATCTTATATGAAATTGCTGCCCTGGTGTTATAGCATTAAATTGTATCGTATTTTCGTAACGACCAATAAATTCAAAATCAATTTCATTCCAGCCAGTAGTGTTATCAAAATCATGATAAGTAAAAAATGATGAAACAACACCTTCCCTATTGGCAGGCTTATATCGAACCTCAAATCTACCGTAAACAAATGATTCATTCGTCCTATATTCAGCGCCCTTATAGGATTTAGCATTTAAGATTGGAAAATTTCCACTTAGGATAATGGCTATTATAAAAAATAATATTATTCTAACCATTAAAATAAAATTCCGATCGAAAATTTCTGGATATTATCTAATCTTCCAAAATCAGCATAGGCGTAATCAAATTTAATACTAACATTATCCAACAATTTTTGCTGGAATCCAGCGCCTAATGAAAATGATTCTTCGGAATCTTCCAAGAATAAAGATTTGTATCCGCCTCTAATAGAAAATATATTGTTAAAAGTATATTCTCCTCCAACGTTAATACTTTCATAATTATTATTTGGATGTGAAGCATCAATACTAAGAATTATATCATGATCACCCAACTTAAATGGTCTGTAAGAAACACCAACTTTAAATCCGAGCGGTAAATCCCAACTTTCCATTTCTAATTCAGCAGGAATTCTTCCATTGTTCCCGGTATTTTGAATATCTTCATCATATAAAACAACCGCACTAGTTCCGCTTAAACTCATTTTTGATCCAAAATTGGTTATTGCCATACCAAGCGTAATGCCGTCAAATGGTGTATTATAAAGAACACCAAAATCTATAGCAAAAGCATAGTCAGACATTTTCCAAATTCCTTGATATACAACCTTTGGATTAAAACCAATTGAGAAATTATCTGTCAAATTAAAAGCCCAAGCTATACTAAAAGCCATATCCCGTACATTAAAAGTCTCACCCGTTCCATTCGGCTCTGTAATTGTCGTGACATTCATTTCGTCTATATCAGAAGCTATAAAACTGGCACCAAGAACACCAAAATCACCTAAGTTAAATGAAGCAGTTCCAAAGTTATAACCTATATCTGCAAACCAAAGTGTATGATCAAAAGTTACACCATGGTTATTTAATCTTGCAAGACCAGCAGGATTCCAAAAAATAGCAGAAGGATCATCAGCAACTGCTACAAATGCACTACCCATGCCGGCAGCACGTGCACCTTGACTAATATTAAGAAATGGTGCCGCTGTTGTTCCCCTTTTTGAAACATCCGAAACAAATTGCGCAGATAATAACTGTGGCATTAGAGCTAATATAATTACAGGTATTATATTCTTAATTTTCATTGCAGTATCATTCCTTATTTAATTAAAGCAAATTTACCAATATGTTCACCTACCTTAGGCGCATCAACATGATACACGTATAAACCATAAGCAACGTCCATTCCATCTTCAGTTACTAGATTCCAAGAAACAGTTCCATCTGTAGGTCCGCTAGTTTTTGTTAATGTTTTAACTAGACTGCCTTCAACCGTATATATTTTTATTGTGCATTCTGCTGGTAGATTTATAAAATCAATTCTCCTTTCACCTCTACCGGTTTGGTTAAGATTTCTTCTTTCCCAAGAAGCTTGACCGATATAAGGATTTGGGACAACACTGATTTTCTTTAAATCTTCTTTAGCTTGATTTTCATCTACTGATGAAGCTTTTGTTGAAAATGCAAAATAATCACCAGTAGCAAACTGTTTTGTAGTCTTTAAGAAAAATTCATCTCCAGCCTGAGGATATATAGGTTGATAACCAATTCCAGCAGGTTGGAAAAATTCTATTTTCCAGCTTAAGAAATATTTACTTGGAGCAGTTGGATCAGGATATTGAATAATAACCAATAAATCACCAATTGATAATTCTTTATTTCCGTCGTTATCAAACAATTCAACAGCAACAGAATCACCATTGGTAATATCAGTAATCTTAAAATTTACGGGAATTTTAAAGAATGGCGTTGTAGCAACTACTTCATCATACCATTTTATTTTGTAATCACTTGGCCAACTTACATTCCTTGCCGGAGCACTGCTATCAGGTGAAACCAAAATAGTTAAGTTACTTTCACCAACAAGCCATCCGGTTTCATTAAAATCAACCGCAACACTAGTATCATTGCTGATAGTAACGGTCATTCCATCAAAAGGAGGAGATGCAGCAGATGAACTAATATCGGCGCCTTCAACTTTAATTAAGGTATCAACATCAGATGCAAGAGAACGAATAATTCTGTAAGCAGAAGTTTGATAATCTGATACTTCACCTTCTGATTCAAACATAACTTTATAATTAGCACCCTCTATTATTTCATTGGAATTTAATATATTAACACTCATATTGCCCGTTCCAATTCCAGAAGCAAGCGAACTAATATCACCTTCAATTTCTGCAGGCACATATCCAATTGAAGGAGCATTAGGAGTTACAACAGCACAGTTATAATCAATAAATGTAATAGTCCCAGTAAAGTCTTCAGTAATAATTTTAGTACATTCTGAAGGTGTCAATCCCTTTGTTCCAAATAATGGGTCACCTTGATCATAAGAAACCAAAGCATAATAGTACTTTTGACCATTCTTAACATCTTCATCAACATATGAATGTTGAAGTCCAGTATTACTTCCGCGCCAAAAGCTTGCGCCGTTTACACCAATTGGGTCCGGACCTGAAATATCATTATCCAGGTCAAACTGAGCAATCGGTTTCCAATATTTAGGCTCACCTTTCGAATCGGTAATTAATTTTATGTCGTTAAATTCAGCTTCTGTACTTCTATAAACTAAATAACCTTCAAAATCCTTCTTGTATCCTTGAGTTGGATCACCACCTTCGTAACCTAAGAAAGGATCTCTAGATTCTTCTGCAACACCATCCCAATATAAAAACACTTTACCATCACCTGGAACCGCAGTCAAAGTTGGTTTTAATGGAGGTTTTGCAAAATTATAATTGGCATTATAGATTTGCTGCACAGTTTCTTTATTGAAAACTAAGTCTTCTAAATTATTACCAAAAACCAAGGCCATTGAATAACGTTCGCGAAGATTCTTTTTAAGTGGAAATGGTCCAGATGCAAAAACCATACTAATATTTGCATTTTGTAAAGAAGTATCAAAATTAGCATAATTCATTTTCAGCCACATAGTTTGATCATCTTTTGGCCATCCACCTCCGGTACCGCCATCACCTAATCTGTAAATAGATAAACTTGTTAATCCTATCATATCTGATTCATCGATGTCAGTCTTATCAAAGTTTGGTTCTCCATTTGTAGGAACTCCATCACCTTCACCTTCATCCGGTTGATCATATTGAGGATCAAAAGGACCAACACCATCAACACCAACATCATTATTCAACGGTTCGTTTTCTGCAGCATCCCACTTTCCATTACCATTGATATCAAGATAAGGTACCCAGTCGCCGTCATTATCAATTCCGTCATCTCTTCTTTCATCCACAATTCCGTCTTCATCGTCATCAATACCGTTGCTTCCAATACCAGGGCTCTCCAAGTAAGCATAACCATAATAACCGGTTATCCATCTTCCAGGGACTCCAAATCCATCATCATCGTATGCATAAGTTAAATCAAGTTTAGTATCAAATGAGGCGAAATCATCACCACTATCATTTGTTCCACCAACACCTGAGTCAGTATAAAATCCAAATACTGCATTATCATAATCATGATCAGAAATATTAATGATGTCATAATGCCAGAAAATAATATCTTCCGCCAGTACGTGAGACCATTGAAAACCTCTTACTTCCGTTCTTAATCCAAGACCGCCCCTTTGGTTATCCGAATCGATTGGGTAATAATTATAAGGTGCACGTGTAAATTCTCCATCTTTGGAATCATCCATTACAAAGAAAGTTTCAAAATCACTATTAATTACACCTCGTCCAAAATAACCATACCAAAATCCATCCCAATTAGAATTAATATTTGGTAAAGCTCTAGGCCAAAGATCTGGCCAAGAATTTGGATCAGAACTAATAGCTGGATTTGTAGAGCTAACGTTTGAATATCCAGGAACTGGTTCCAAACCCCATATACGTCCGGTAACTGGATCTTTATCCATCCATTCTCTGTAAGATGTTTCTAACGGCGTGATAACAGTTTGGTTACCTGGTGCTAAAACTTGAGCCGCTATTAAAACTGCAACACCATCTAAATAACTGTGTCCGGTTCCTTTTGGCCACTCACCAGATGGTTGAAAAGGCCATTGACCAACTTCACCATTATTGTAAAATAATGTTCTTACAAGGTTACCATCCATAACACCTTCTCTTCTATATTGGATATCTCCATATTCATCATCACGATATCCTTGAGTTTCAGGTGTAACTTGAGCAAAAAATTGAACGGTAAATAATATTAGTATTAAAACAAGAAAATGACGGGTCATTCTCTCCTCCCTTTATTTCTTAAAATCCTAAACTTAAGCCAACTCTTATTTGTCTTGGGGCAGAGTACATACCCGGATTCTTTAAAAATTCATCAATAGTGTTTAATCCAAATACTTCCCCGGCAAACTTAACATTCAAATCTGAATTAGCTCTACCAGTAGTTGAATAAACTCCATACTCGTTTCTGATATCAAATAAATTGTACACCAATAAATAGGCATGAAAATTTATTCCTGCGATATCAAAAAATTTATCTGCTTTTAAATCTGTATTAAAAAAGAATGGTTTCCTGCCGCCATTTTCAAATCTTACACCGTTAGATATTCTTATATCTTCTGTATAAGGTGTACCTGAACCGTATTGAAAAATTAGCCCAACTGTCCAATCTCCTGGAACTCCTACTGTTCCCGTTAGATTTATTGTAGAGGTCTGATCCCAATCTAATGGAACTAAATGTTTTTCAGATTCAACAGGCGGATCTGATTGATTATCATTATAAACTGCTAGTGGATCTGAAGCATTACCTTCTGCTATTTGATAAGTATAATCAATTTTTGCACTAAAATAATCAGCATATCTCTTATCAAGAGTTAAGATAAATCCCTTTGTATTTCCATAATCTTTATTAATGTATCTACCATACTTAAATCCTTCGTAAGTATTTATAATTTCAACGCCTAACAAATTTCTAATATCTCTGTAATAAACTGAAAAATCTAAAGCAATGTTTGGGAATAAAACTTGTTGTAATCCAACTTCGTATTGAATTGTTTTTTGTGCTTTTAGATCCGGATTGCCAGTTCTGGAAGATAATGCAGCACCTTGATTAATTAAATTTTCATCGTTGTAATATAGGTTTTCTAATGGCGGGATTTGGAAAAAGTGACCATAAGAAAAGTAAATTGCACCTTGATCAGACATTGGGAATGAAACACCTAAACGCGGACTTAATTGATATTTTGCATCTACTTTTACACTATCATTATATCCAGGAAAAGCTGAATTATTTAATGGGTTTTTAAGATCTGAAATCATATAATCATTTGCATTAAAATAATCCAATCTTAAACCGGCATTAATTATCATTATATCATATTCCATTTTGTCTTGAATATATCCATTAAATTCAAACGGAGTTTTTTCATAAGAATTATTATACTCTGTATGAGCAGCACTGTAACCTAATTCAAATAAAGGATTTCCATTTTCATCCAATTGACCTTCAACAAGATTTCTAATAGTTCTCCAGTGATTTTTTACTTTGTGCATTCTACCTTCAAGACCAACTTTCACTTTATGCTGTTTTGATACTTGAGATTCTAATGTCCATTGTCCAATTAATGTGTTTGTATTTCTCTCATATCTATCGCCATTTGTGCCGCCAGTTCTGTATGTATAATCGGATTGTGCTTGGCCTTGGCTTGGATAGCCGTATCTTGAATCATATGGATCTTCAAATAAGTATCCTTCAAAATTGTGGAAGTTAGCAGAAAATTTTAATGAAGAAAAAGTACTTTGAGAAGGTATTATAGAAATCTGTAGGTTATGAATCATATTATCATTAAAATGATTCATGATTCCATCCGGAGTCCATCTATAATCATGATCATAGTATGATCTTTCGTCAGTATCGCCAAAAAATGAATAACTGAATTTCCAACTTGGCATGTTATAAGTTAACTTAGCATTAGCTGACATCTTTTTCCAAGGATCCATAGCCACAAATTCACCGTCACCGGTTGGCATAAAAGGAAAAGAATCTTCTATGTTGTAAACTCTTTTGCCAAAAGTATGGCCGCCGTCATCAAAATATCTACCGGTAAAGAAAAAGGTTAAATCGTCTAAAATTTTTGTTGGTCCACTTAATGAAAATGTAATATCCTTTACTCCATCAAAATTGAAGTTGCCCAAATTCTGATAAATACCATCATCAGGTGTAATATAATTACCAAAGTATGCTGAAACACTTCCTTCGTATTTTTGACTACCCTCTTTAGTTACAATATTTACAACTCCAGACATAGCCTGACCATATTCAGCATTAAAAGTACCGCTTATAACTTCCAATTCTCTAACAGAACCATTTTCAATCTCAACTGAATTTTCACCATTAAATGCATCAGTTACCGGAATACCATCAATTAAATAAGCGACTTCATTGGATCTTCCACCTCTGAAATGTCCATCCATTACACCAGCTTGAAGGTTAACAACTGCGCCAATATCTTCAACAGGCATCATTGAAATATCTTCAGAAGAAACCGTCTCTTTTGTAGATGTGAGATCCTTAATGATTAAAGGTTTATCAGCAACAACTACAACTTCTTGACCTAAATCAATTGCTTCTGAAATTAATTCAACATCTAAATTTGTCGTAAGATCTATCCTTACTTGGACTTGTGTCACAGTAGTTTTTCTATAACCAATTGCAGTAACAGACACAACATATTCTCCAGGCGGTATATTATTTATATAATAGTAACCATCTAAATCAGCGGCTGCGCCTAAATATGTATCTTGTATTATTATATTAGCACCAATTACCGGCTCTTGAGTTTCTCTATCAATTATTTTACCAGATAATTTTCCAGTTTGTCCGGCAAATAAGCCAGAATATATGCTCAATATAATAATTGGAATATACAGTCTAACTATTCTATTAAACTTCAAAGTACTATCTCCTAATTTTTAAGGAATCAAATTGGGCAAGGCTTTAAGCCCTGCCCAAATAATGTTATTCTTATTTAACCAATAACATTTTTTTAGCTGAAACAAATGAACCAGTTTGAATTTGATAAATGTACATGCCGGTTGCCAATTCTGATGCATCAAATGTTACTTGATAAACACCAGGATTTTGTTCTTGGTTAACTAAAGTTTTTATTTCTTGTCCTAAAAGGTTATATATCTTTAATGAAACATTACCTTTTTTCATAATGCTATAATTGATTACTGTACTCGGGTTAAAAGGATTTGGATAATTTTGTGAAAGTTCATATTGAACTGGGATTCCACCTTGTTCATCAACATCGGTAAATTGATCACCAATCCAAGTATATGTCCATCTACTTACATCAGCCCAAGATTGATCTTCATTTTTAGGGGAGTATGTCATAATTCCTTCTCTTTCACCAGTAGCATCAGCGTCATTAATTGAGTAGTCAATTTTCAATCTTTTACCAACTAAAGGTTCAAATAATTTTGCATCCGGATCGGAAGCAGCAGCTATTTCAGCAAAAGATATTTTTCCTTCAATTGCATATCCTGATGGGAATTTTTCAACAAATGCATAATTTCCATCTCCAGGATAAGCGAAACCTAAACCACCAAATTGATCAAACATAGCTGAATCAGCGACAAATCTAAAATGATAATCAGGTTCATCACCTAATTTGTAACTTGTATGTTCAGGACCTCTCCAATCATATAATCCAATAAATAAATCACAACCATCTCTTAGATAAGAAGTAGCATTATCATTTGAGAAAATATCATCATTAACATCAAAAGCAAAATACATATTGTCATCATCCATTGCTACATAAGCATTTACTGAAAGATCGTCGTCTCCATCAATTGATTGATTTGTAACAATTGTACCACTACCATCATCAGGGAACATTCTAAAAGGAACTATTCCAGCCCATTCAGAAAGATCACCATCTGCATTAAATGCAACAGGTGCAGTTGGATGAATTACTGTTACACCTTTTGCAGTATTTGTAGTTGCTCCATCGGCAGTTTTAATTGGACTTTCATTACCAGCAGCATCTCTACAAACTACAGCATAATAATAAGTAACTTCTTGATCAACTACAGGAGCTCTTAAAACATGTTCAGTAACACTTAGATCTTCAGCAACACCAAGAGCAACAGATTCAACTCCGCTAGCTTTTACATCAGTAATAGGTGCCATGCTGCAGTATACATCATAAACTTCATTTTTTTCACCGGGAACATCAATCCATGTAACTAAATTAACATATTCACCACCGGCTGCAGTTACTAAAGCTGGTGCTTGTGGTGGAATTACATCAATTTCAGGACTGCCTGTCCACATATAGTCAAAATATAATTTTTTACCAGCAGTTGCGTTACCTTCGCCCATAAATTGTAAAACCGTAATATTAGTCGAATCCCAATTTGGCAAAGCTCCATCGGTATTATACATATCAGCCAATGCTAGTGAATATTCATGCCATTGATCATCTGCAATAATTTCTACAGCAGTTCCCCATGCTCCACCAGGATCTCCGGGAGATTCAAATTGAATTCTGATTGGAGAATTTGTACCGGTTTCAGCTTTTAAAGCAAATTTTAAAGAATCTAAAGGCCATCTAAAACCTAAATCTTGAGGCGGATCAATATTCCAACCAGCTCCGCTCCATCCATTTGCCCATTCATCCCCTTGTGTCCAAAGTAAAGCGTTTGTTGCTGGATCAATTCCACCACCTTCAACAACTTCGAGAGATGATTGCCCCCATGTAAATTGAGAAAATGAAGTATTTACAGATTTACCATTGAAAATTAACCATGGACGTTCCGAAAGACCTCTTAAGTGAAGGTAATCAATTAATATTTTACCAGTCACAAAATCATCTTCTCCGCCGCCATTAATTGAAAATTCTAATGAATATCCTTTAATTTTATCTTTATCAAGTGTTTGATTTCCTTGAATTCCTGACCAACCAGTTAAGTTAAAACCGTTGCCATCCCAGCTAGCATTGCTAACTATAGGAATATCAAATCTTTTCCAACCTGGTTCGTCATCTAAGATATACTCAAAAGAATAGTAATATTCTGTTTCTGTTACATTGTAAGTGTTATAACCAGAAGCAGCATCACTTACGTCATGTAAATTTACTCTTAAATGTACTCTACCAGATTCACTTTGAGGAGTAACATTATTATACCAAAATGATAAAGTGTCATAACTTGACCAATCATATACACCATTAGAATCAGGATTCCAATGCTCTAATTTTGTATAACCACCCCAAGATTCAATATTATGTGCACTATAATCAAGACTCATTGCACCAGAACCTTCAGCAACATCTGCTGTAGGATAAGTAACATTAATCCAACCTTTAGCTGAATCAGCATTATCACTTGTTTGATAATGTTGACCGCCTTGGTTATCAAAATACTGCCAATAATTTGTATCCGGATCGGCAGTATCAAAACTATTAATTGTTTGTTCTTGAGCAAAAAGAAAACCAGCAAACAAGAAAAACAAAATTGTTAAATAAGCTTTTTGCATATAGGTGCCTCCCTATTTTTGTTATTAGTTTGTGAATGATTTCACTTTTGTTTTGTTAATTTTTACTTCTTTGCTAAAGTAATTATTAGCTGGTGATGAAAATCTCACATCATCTCCTTTGTTACTAATATCTAATATGTTATCATTTTGACCCTCATATTTTTCTTTAACTTTAAATAAAGAGAAACTAATAATTACTGTTGAACTTAAAAGAAAAAGAAAAATTGCAAAATGAAGGTAGTTTATCTTATAAAATATTTTTAAAAAGATATAGGTATTAATCCATACTTCGTCAATAAAAAGTAGGGCAATTTTTAATAAACCCAATGTACCTCCAATTGTTAAAGCCCATATTGCTCCTTTGCTGGAGGCTTTTTTCCAAAAAATTCCAATTAGGAATACACTAACTATTGGAGGAGCAATAAAGGCTTGTAAAGCTTGAATGTTTATATAAATATGATTGTTAATATTTCTTAACAAAGGTATAAGTGCAATTGTTGTGATTACAAAAAACATGGTAGTTAATCTACCTACGAGAACAATTTCATTTTCTGAGGTGTTAGGTTTAAAAAGCCCATAAATATCAAGCGCAAATAATGAAGCAGCACTATTAAATGAACTTGATAAAGAAGACATAATTGCTGATAAAAATCCAATAATAACAAGTCCTTTAATACCAATTGGTAAAATATTTCCACTTAAAAGTAAAGAATATGCAGAATCACCCTTTAATGAAGGATACAATACCGCAACTACCAAACCCGGGAAAATTATAAAGAAAATTGGAATTATCTTTAAAAATGCTGCAAGTAAAGTACCTTTCCTAGCCTCTTGAATATTTTTAGCACCAAGAATTCTCTGCACTATGTATTGATCAGCACACCAATACCAAATTCCTAAAATTGGAGCTCCTAATAAAATTCCAGTCCATGGAAAAGCAGAATCACTTGATGATTTGATTATAGAAAAATATTCAGCGGAAAGATTTTCTGATAATGTTGAAAAACCGCCTATTTCAAACAATCCAAATACAGATAATAAAACGGCACCTAAAATAATAAGGACAGTTTGAAAAATTTGTGTGTATACTACTGAATTTAATCCGCCAATAACTGTGTATAATCCTGTCAATAAAACAATCAAAATTGATGTTGCTAACATATTCCAGCCAAGAACTTCACTAAGTACAAAACTACCGGCTAATATAGTTACACCTATCTTAACAACTAAATAAACAAAAATGGAAACTATTGTTAGATATAACCTACTTTTATCGTCAAATCTTTTTCCAAAATATTGTGGTACAGTAAAAACATTTGCTTTAATAAAAATGGGAGCAATAAACCATCCAAGAAAAATTAAAATTATGACCGCATACCATTCAAAATAACCAACGCTTAAGCCATAAATTGAACCAGCGCCAGCTAAACCTACTAAATGCTCACTTGAGATATTGGTAGCAAAAAGTGACATTCCTATAGCAAACCACCCTAAATTTTTGCCGGCTAAGAAATACTCTTTTATATTTTTATCTTTGTTTTTTGAAACAATTAGTCCAATGAAAAGTACCATTGCAAAATAAATCAGTACCAGAAAATTGTCCAAAAAACTTAATTGATTGCTCATGGGTCACAATTTAATTAGTAAATTATATATGCATATTTGATGCCAGAACAAAAAAATGTTTTAACGCTTTATTTTTGGATTTATTCATTTTTTTACATTTTTTAAGTTATTAGAGTAATAATGGCGTTATTATTTTAATAATGTTAAATGATGAGAGAAATCATTTTTTTGAACTGTAAATATCTTTTAATCCGTTGTAGATTTTTTGAGCATTTGGATATGTGGGATTTATTTTTAAACATTTTTGAATATTTGATAGTGAATTCTGCAAATCTTTTTGAGCAAAATAAGAAGCCGATAGATTAAAATAAATTCTTGCATCATTCGGTACTTCACTTACTACTTCTTTATAAAACTTAATTGCATTATTATAGTTTTTTTCAGAAAAATAAATATCCGCCAGTTTTTGTTTTACGAATAATTCAGGATATACATTATAGTATTTGATTAAAATAATTTTTAATAATTCAGTTTTTTTTATTTTTTCCAATTTTTTAATTGCTTCAACATAAGGGAATTTATCAAAAGGCTTATCCTTTATTAAGACTGAAATCTCATCAAAATATTTTTGATAATCTTTTCTTTGAAAATATATTTCTGCTAATTGGAAATGTGCATTTTCCCAACTTACATTTCCTTGAATTATTTCATTTGCAAGCGAATCTTCAACTGAATTAATAATGTAATTTATTTTAGATTTCTGATTAACTTCTTTTTGTTTGAATGGAAAATCATTCTTCAGATAAGCAATTCTTTGGTTTGCAAAAGCATAATCCAAAGGCGAATAGTAATTGTTAAAATCCTCAAATAATTTATTTTTTTGATCATTTTTTCTTTCAACATTTACTAAGATTTTCTGATTCCTAATTAGATTCAGAATCAAATCAGAAATGATATTGTTCCCCTCAAAATTTGGATGCAAATGATCTAACATTAAATTATCACCAATAATTCCATATTTACTTCTTGATTCAAACTCTTGCTGTATATCAAATATTTCATATTTATAAGCAGATGAGTTAGATCTAATGATACTATTAAACTGTTCCGGAGCTCTAAATCTTAATGCGTCTTTTTCTTTAATATCATAAAAATCCTTTTTCGATAAAATGTCATAATTATTTATCAAAAGTTGATACTGCCCGACTAAAGAATCACAACCGGAAAATTTACACAACGGTTCAATCAATAAATTTGAAGAAAGTGTTCCGACAAAAAATGGAACTTTTGCATTTTGGCATTTTTTCGCAATTGTTTCAAAATTTGATTTAAACTGATTAATGCCTTTTATATAAATTTCAGAATTTAATTCAACAAGATTCTCTCCAGCCATTTGGCTCATTAAGGTTTTATTTTCTGATTTTTCCGTTGAAAAAATTGAATATACTTCTCCAATTAAATATTCAACAAACTGAAATGTTCTGAATTTTTTAAGTTTTAGTATAAAACTTGTGATGTCAATTCCATAATTATTTGTTGCATTTGAGGCCAGACCCATTGCTCCGTAATATTCATTATGCCCGGCATAAAATATAATCAGATCGGGTTTTTCTAATAAAACATCATCAATAATATCTCTAATTGTAATTGAATTTACAGCAGAAATTCCTAAATTAATTACCTCAAAGTTTATATCCGGATATTCCCTATTTAATTTATTTTTTAATAATCTGGGAAATGAACCATTCGGAGGATAAGGAAATCCTGCAGTGGTACTTCCGCCAAGAGCAAAAATTCTAAAAGTATTTTTATCTTTTGTTACTTTAAAACCGTCTGGAATTACGGCAGGAGTTATTGAAGAATTACCAAAATATTTTTCCGGCAGTTTTGGATTGAAAAACTTATAATTTTCAAACTGATCAGAGATTTTTACAAATGTTGAATAGTCATTACCAAAATTAGATAAGATTAATATTACTTCAAGAGCAATTATTATAAAAACTGGAATTATAAATAAAACAAAATTAAACCAAACTGGATATTTCTTTATTTCTTTTCTTGTCAAAATTCTAGCTAATAATTCTATTTGAGAAGCAAAAGTTTAATTGTTGATTTATATTGTTTACTGTTTTCAAATGCATTAGCTTTTAATTCACAGAAATAAACACCTGAACTTAAAAAATTACCATCAAAGTTGTATTCATAATTTCCGGCTTTCTTATCAGAATTATCTAATATTAAAATCCTTTCACCTAAAGTGTTATAAAGAGATAATTCAATATAGCTATCTTTCGGAATTGTATATGATATTTTAGTTGAAGGATTGAATGGATTTGGGTAATTCTGGTTCAATTGAAAATTATTATTAACTGGTTTTTTCTGATCAACAATGTCTGTAATAACTACGCCACCGCGAGAATAATAAGGTTCATATTTTTCTTTAAGCAAATTATAAACCGGTTTTTTAGTCTGCCTATCCATTGAAATTAAACCCATGCTTTGAAAACCGTTTGGGTGTTGATGTGAATACCAATCAAAAACACACCACCATGTAGTTCCAACTAATGAGCCATTGCTATTTAGGGAACCATCTTCTTTTAAGGGACTAAAAAATTTCAGCGCTTTGAAAGTTTCATCGAAAACTGTCAATTGTTTTTCATAGCTCGAATTATCTTCAGAAGACCAATATCCGAATTCTGTATCGATTATTGGCTTATTTGCATTTAATGCAGAAGCTTGTGATAAAAATACTAACGTTCCATTGTAATAAGTACTGCCATGAAAGATACCAAAATATAATGTCCAGCCTGCAACATCTAATGGATTTTGAGTAATATCACCTGATCCAGGATTATCACCGGCAGATGATTGTGTAATTAATCTTCCATCATTATAATTTGTTCTTAAATCATCAACTATTCTCTCATTATAAATTATTCTGTTAGTTTCTTCTTTGCACTCATTTGAAGTACTCCAAAATAAAATTGATGGTCTATTAAAATCTTTAAAGACCATTTCTCTAAACATTTGCTGATGTATTTCTCTTTCATTATTTTGAATTAACCATTCCTCTTCGTTATCAAACCACCAAACAGGTATTTCCTCCATAATTGCAATTCCCATTCTATCTGCAATTAAATATGTATACGGATGGTTGGGATAATGACTTGTTCTAATATAATTTATATTTGACGAATCAATCATTGAGAAGTCATCGTAAATAACATCTTTGGGCACACTTCTGCCATAAACCGGATGATCTTCATGTCTAGCAGCACCGGTCAAGAAAATAACTTTTTCATTAAGAAGAGCTTTCTTTTCATTTGTTTCAATTGTTCTTAAACCAAATTGAGTATAGAACTCGTCAATAATTTCATTATTTTCTTTAAGTGTAACTTTTAATACATATAAATTTGGATTTGTTAATGACCATAATTTAGGATTGTTAATTGTTAAATTGCTGACAAAAGCATGAGAAGAATTTGGTTCAATATTAAAATTGAATTCTTTGTCGCCGCTAGATTCAGATAAGTTGGATATTAAACTGCTGGCTAATTCCGTTTTAATGTTAGACTCATTAATTTCAGTTTCAAAAATTTCAATAGTAGCATTAATATTTTTGGTAATACTATCTGAATTAAAAATTACAATCTTAGAAGTAATATCTCCATTAATATTTTGTGGAATTACATCGGCTCTAATCACTGATGCTTTATTCGAAAATTCCAAGTAAACATCATGGATAACACCTGTATAATTGAACCAATCACATCTGTAAAATGGCACAATATCTTTTCTTGAACCCCAAGGCGGATTATCAATCCTAATTGCCAAAACATTTTCAGATGAATATGAAATACTATTTGAAATATTAAATGCAAAAGGAGTATATCCTCCTTCATGATATCCTAAATAATCGTCATTAAGCCAAACATCTGCAACATAATTAACTGAATAAAACATCAGCTTAACAAAGCTTTCTGAAAGTGAATCAGAAACATTAAAGTTGTATCTGTACCAAACACCATCTTGATAATATTCAGGAACATTTGGAAATTCGTACATTTCATTTTCAACGGAAGGTATATTTATTGTCGTCCAATCGTTATCATTAAAATCCTTTGAATAGTAATCGGGTGATTCATTAATAATTGCGTTATATGCGTCATTTGATCTATTTGCTAAAGTTAAATTATGATCAGCTTGAAATCTTTTTTTCTTCCAATTTCCTTTTAGATCAACTGTTGCCCGTTCTTGTTTTTCAAAACTTGGCAGCGGTATTTCATTTTGAAAAGGAATTACAATATTGTTAATATTTTTTAATTCAAGCGTTTTTTCTAATGTTGCAGTTTGGCTGAAGTTTAATGAATAAAAAACAAAATTTATTAGAAGGAGTATTTTTTTCACGGCTTACCTCTTATTTAAGAAGCATCATCTTTATTGTTTTTTTATAATTTTTATTACTAACAACTGAAACTGCATCAAATTTACAATAGTAAATTCCAGAACTAAAATTATCTAAATCTACATCATATTCATAACCGCCTGATGCTATATTTTTATTAATTGTGCTTAATACTTTTTGACCAACAGAATTATAAACTGTAATTTTTACATCACTAAGCTCCGGTATATAATATTCCAATTTTGTGGAAGGATTAAATGGATTGGGAAAATTTTGGTTTATTTTATATGATTTTGGATTTAATGTTTTTTCATTAATATCAGTCATAAATGGAATAATTTCCAGATAGTTAAAATTATAACCGGTAAAGAAAAATCTTATTTTTAGTTTATGCTCACCACTACTTAGAGTAATATTTTCTATTGGTATGGTTTGCCAATTTTGCCAATCACCTGTATTTGGAATTTCCGTTAATGCAACAACATTTTGCTCATCTAAATCCACCATAAATTTGCCATTATCTGCAGTTGAAGCAAATCTGAAATTAAAATTATACTCACCAGATTCTAAAACATTAATTGTAAATTGCAGCCATTCTCCAGTCTCAATCCATCCAACATTAAAACCATTAGTTTTATTATCTGTACATTTTTCAATATCTACTCCATTATTTCTATATGCCCATCCTTGATTATAAGAACCGCTGCCTGTGTTTTTATAATCTTTATCATAATAACCGACTAACTGCCCGCCAATATCATAATCAGAACCAAATATTATTCCCGGTATTTCATGATTCTTAAATGGCTGAGAAATTTCCGGTTGTGATTGAAATAGAGCTTTATGAACTTCCGGCTGAATTTTACAGTTTTGAAGTTTTAATGCATTGAATTGATCTTTAAGAATATTGTATGCTTCTGTTTCTGTTGGTCTGCTTCCATTTCCATTCCAATAATCAAGTAATTTTTGATAACCATTAACTTGCACTGCTGAAAGCGGACTGGAAATATTATCAATCTTTTTATGAGGCCACCATGCCCATCCAATATTATTTTGTTCCATTAATTTCACATTTTCCCTAAACCAGTCATTTGAATTTTCACCGGTCTCACCTAGCCACAAAGGTCTATTATGTGTTGAACGAAGACTTGTAAGATAATTAATTGTTCCTTGATCTGTTTCATTCCAATATTTATGAAAACTATAAACCATATTTTCATCCCATGGCGGAACTAAACCATCAAATGTTGTTGCCCACCAATTTCCCTCAATAAAAATAATATGGTTTGTATCAACTTCTCTAATTGAGTTTGTTATTCTTATGTAAAGTTCTCGAAGTGCTGGTGCATTTGCACCTAATTCCCAAGCAGGTTCATTTATAAGATCATATCCTCCAATCCATTCTTCATTAGCATATCTTTCTGCTAAAGTTTTCCACAGCTCAACAGTATAATCTTTATTTAGCTCACTTTCCCACAAAGAAGGAAATGATGGATTATAATCTGCAATTCCGCCGGCACTTTGTCCACCTGGAGCAGCATGTAAATCTAATATCAAATAAATTTTGTTTTCTTTACACCAATTAAGCAAAGTATCAATTTGTTCAAATCCATCCTCATTGTAAGTAAAAAATGGTGGCGTCATCAATTTATTATAATGCATTGGCAGTCTAATTGAATTAAATCCCCAAGATGCTAAACTATCTATATCTACTTTTCTTACGTAATTTGTCCAATAAATATTATAAAGTTCATTTGTTTTTTCTTCGCCAACTAAATCACTTATTCCATTACGAATTTGATATTCAGCATCCAACTTCCCGGTTTTTAGCATATAACCTTCTTGAACTAGCCAACCGCCTAATCCCATACCTTTCAATATGAAATTCTGGTCTACATCATTAATAATCTTTTCGCCATCAACTCTTAAGAATCCTTGGGCTAATGTATGGTTTGAAATAATAAAAAAAGTTAAAACAATAATTTTAAAGAGGGAGTGTAAATTTTTCATAATTTTCTTTTTAAACTAAATAGTACAAATTTTGTACCTTTAATTTTTATAAATTTTTCTCACAAAAATTAATGTTTTAGAATTGATCAAGAAAAATAAGTTATTAAAATAATAACATGATTATTATAATAATTATTTGAGACCTAATTCCTTACTCATTCTATAATAGTTGGGAGGTGCTAAACCTAATTTTTTAGCAGCTTCTGCATCAGAAATTGAATTCTCCCTTACATAATCAAAATATTCTTGTCTGAATTTTTTTTCAATATCACGTAATGGTTCAACTTCTGATAGTGTAGTGAAATTAAATAACTGATTATCGTTATTTATTGGTTTTGGAATTGAGACAACTGAATTTTTTACTTCGTTTGAGCTGATATATTTTTTATCTAAAAATAATACTCTCTGAATAACATTTTTTAATTCTCTCACATTTCCAGGCCAAGAATAATTTACCAAATATTCTTTTGCATCATCTCCTAATTCAGGAATTCTTATACCCATATCCCAAGAAAATCTTTCAAGAAAATGTTCAACCAAATCCGGTATATCTTTTCTTCTATTTGAAAGAGTCTGAATCTGAATTGGAACAACGTTTAATCTGTAAAATAAGTCTTCTCTAAATAAATTTTGACTAACTAAATTTGCCAAATTCTTATTTGTTGCGGCAATGATTCTAACATTTACTTTTATTCTATCAGTTCTTCCAATTTTTTCAATTTCACCTTCTTGAATTACTCTTAGTAGTTTTACTTGTGCAGTTTGAGGAAGTTCAGCTATTTCATCTAAAAAAATTGTCCCATTATTAGCAATTTCGAAAAGTCCTAATTTTTTGGTGTTAGCGCCGGTAAAAGCTCCTTTTTCATAACCAAATAATTCACTTTCAATTAAATCATTTGGCAAACCGCCGCAATTTATTGGAACGAATTTTTCAAGTTTTCTATTACTTTTATAATGGATATTATTTGCAACAAGTTCTTTTCCGGTTCCTGAAGCTCCATAAATCAAAATATTTACATCAGTTTTAGAATATCTTTCTATTTTCTCTTTTAGATCATTAGTCTCTTCACTACTTCCTATTAACTTTTTCTGTTCTAAGATTTGCTCAACATTATGATTTAATTTTCTATTTGAATTATGACTAATTGTTTCAAGTCTTTTTTTCTCAAATGCGTTAAAAATGCTCATTAAGAAATCTGTCGGCTGGTAAATATATTTTTCAATATCTCCGGGATATTTTGTACAATACCAAAATGCGCCGGCTTCAATTAATTTGTTCGCAAAATCAAAATCAGTCATATCAATTGTAAGCTTAGTAATTACAATTATTTGTAAGGTCGGATCCATTTTTTTTATTTGCTTTATCAGTTCTTCACCACGCAAACCACCAACTATTTGATAATCCATTATTATAATATCAAATCCGTTTACATTTTTTTTAAGAATGTTCAAAGCATCATTTCCATTTGATACTATTTCTACAATTCTAATTTTATTACCCATTAAAGCAATTGTATTTTTTACTCTTCGAGCATCAAAATCTTCATCTTCTATTAGTAAAATTCGTATTTCATTCATTATTAATAATCCTTTTTAAAATTCAATTATAAAACGGCATCCACCTTCATCTAAATTTTCAACGTCTATTAACCAACCGCATCTAACAGTTGCCATTTGATAAGCAATATAACATCCGTAACCGCTCTTTCTCTGATTAACTTGTTTTGTTGAAACATTCTCACTAAATATTTTTTTAATTCCCTTTTGATCTTTTTCTAATAATTCTGTCGCAATACCTGTTCCAGTATCAGAGATAAGTATCAAAGATTTATTTGTTTCAGGATTATATTTTGTTTCAATTGTAACTAATATACTTTCCCGCGTTGAATGATCTATACTATTTTGAATGAGAGGCTCAATTATTTCCCATATAACAAATTCATTAATGTGAACTTTCGGTATTCGGTCATCTAATTTTAGCTCAAATTTAAAAAAATCTGTTTTATTAGATAGTCTTAAAAATAGATGGTTCACAATAAATTTTATAACACTATTAACATTTGTTTTAAATGCTTGATTCCTTATTGTCTGAACTGGCGGATCATACCATTTCATATCATAAATAACTCTAGATACAAAATTTGCATACTTTGAAACTCTATTTTTAATATCCTCAATATTTTCAACATTCAGCAGCCGTAAATCTTCTTTTATAAAGCCCATAACTTTTTCAGCTTTATGATGAGTATGATAAATTCTTTTTGTGAATAAAGATTCTTTTTCATGATCAATGGTATCTTTTAAATGCTGCTCCTGTTCTTCATAATAAAGGTGTCTGGCTTCATCACGTTCTTTTACAGTGTATGACGAGATATAGTACATTGCCATTAAACCTAAAATTATTAGTGAAGTGTATATAAGTGCCACTTCATCGTAACTGGTTAAAACTTCCTTAGTAATAAATTCGAAATTAGGTTTGTTTTTCATATAAAACACACCAACAAATTCACCATAAGGAATAAATGGTACAAGAATGTGAAAAGTATTATCTTGATCAAGAACAGTAAAAATCTCTTCTGATTTTTTTAAAGTACTTAAATTTTCCTGAAATAATCTTAATGCGTGAGAGGAATTATTATTGGGTTTTTCAACAGTTTTTCTATCTGTTAAAAAATTATAAAAATCAATACCCTCATTAATTACAAACGGATTATTATCTTTTAATATAATAAGACAAGTTTCTTCAACGTTTGGTTCTAGCAACTGCTGACTAAAAATTATATTAAACGACTGCACTATTTTTTGTTTTTCTTCTTCACTTCTTTGAATTTGACTTCGCATATTACCCACAAGAAGTTCTAATGAAGTTGTACTCAAATTTGCCATTCTTTCTGCTGAATCCTGCTGATACCATTTTTGAGTTTTTTCAAGAAAACTTTGAAGCGAAGATTTCTGGATAAAAGAAAGTATAATTTGAAATGAAATTAGAATTACAAGCAAAACTGTAATGTGCCTAAATTCAAATTTGTACTTTGAAATTTTCGCTGATATATTTTTTTTAATCATCTCAGTATCAATTCTCCGGATATCAAAGATTGATAAGTATTGTTAACAGCTTTTTCAACAGTCAATTGGTTTTTTAACACTTTATTGGCATAATAAGAAATTACGTCAGAAATTTTTGTGTAGTTATCTAAAAATGGTCTATGAATTCCATGGTCCAAAAAAACTTTTGTTTTAAGCAAATTTGGATGTTCCTTACAAAATTGTTCATCTTTATAAATTGAGGAAATTACCGGCATAAAAGCTCCCTCATTATAATATATTTTTTGTGATTCTTCCCTTACGATATATTTAATAAATTCAAATGCTTCTTGTTTATGCTCACTATATTTTGATAACATTATATTCCAACCACCAATAGTTGACATTGGATTTGAACCTTTAATATGGGGCAACGCGGCTTGTTCTATTAAATTTCCTTTTTGAATTGATTCTAAAAGTGCCTTTGAATCTTTTGGGAAACTTGACCAACCTCTGAGAAAAATACCGTCGTCATAAACAAACATATCATAACATTGTGTTTCTCTGTAATCTGTTACAATCTGAGGTGTAAGATTCTTTTCATTAATTATTTTATTGAGAAGTGAAAATGATTTACTTATTTCTTCAGATTGCCAATTTAATGTATCTGAATGAAAAAATTCGGGATTTTGATTAAGAAGAACTTCAATAAAACTGCAAACTAATCCTTCATAATTATCCGCTGGGAAAAGATAGAATGGATTTTTTTCATTTTTAAATTGTTTACTTAATGTGAAAAAATCGTCCCAAGTAATTGAATTTTTTAATTTTTCCTCAATAATTTTTCCATTTTCTAACGCTTGTATTAAATCTCTACGGTAATATAAAATGCTTATATCAAGGTACATTGGCAATGCAATTAACGTATCGCTTATTAAACAAGATTCTAAAGCTTTAGGCAATAGTTTTTTTACTTCATTTTCATGAATATATTTTTCTAATGGCTCAGCCCATTTTGCAAAACGAGCCGACCAAATCAAATCAATTGCAAAAACATCCAGTTTTGCACTTTTACTTCTTAATGATCTGGTTAAGAGTTCTTTTCTTTCATTTGTACTAAATTTTGAAAACGGAAGGTTTATAGTTTCTACTCTTATTTTACCTTTGTATTCTTCATTAAACTTATCAACAACTATTTGATGAGCAGCTGAAATATTATCTGCGTAAGTTATTACAACTTCTTTGTTTTTATTAAAATCAAAAAAATAAATGGGAATTGAGAAATAAATAAAAATAAATATTAGGATTGAAATTAGTCCTAAGATAAAAAAATACGAAAACGACCTTTTTGAAAAGAAATTCTTAATATTCATAGAATATGACTTATGAAATTATTAAAATGATAATATGAGTGTACTTTGTAATCGGAAAAATATACAATTATATTTTATAAAATTGCACTAAAATCAGTCTTCTTAAAAAAAGGTATTAAATTAATTCTATTTTTAAGCTTAATATTTATAATGCAGATTTTATTAAAAATTATTTAAGGTCATTTTTTTAAAAATGTGCTTTATACTTTTATCAAAAAAAGAATCTATTTTAACATTCATGATTATAAGCAGCTTAAATCATTATTTTAAAAAGTATTATTTTAGTATGATTATTTAGTGAAACTCGATTTTACTATATTTATTTCTTTTACCAATTTATTTTTAATATATCTATAACCAAAAGCAATTTAATTTCTATGACCAGAAAACAATTTTTACAAACATTACAGCTTGGAGTCTATAGTTATTTATTCGGGAAATTAAATTTTTCTACTTCCATTGCATCACCTCAAAAAAAGGGAATAAAAAATTGGCTTTGGTTACACCCTTGGAATAATATTTCTGATGACGAATACAAGAAAAGATTTGATAAAATTAAAGAATCTGGAATAGATGCCATATTACCAAATATTTATGGCAGTTGGAGAGCTTTATATACTAGTCAACATTTGCCATATGCAGAACCTTTATTAGAAAAACTTCTGCCCTTTGCAAAATCATCCGGTTTAGAGGTACACGCTTGGATGTGGACTATGATATGCAACATTGAAAATATTTTGGAGAAGCATCCAAATTGGTTTGCAGTAAATAGAAATGGAGAATCAACAATTGAAAAACCAGCCTATGTAAATTATTACAGATTTATGTGTCCAAACAATATTGAAGTCCAAGAATTCATAACAAAAACAGTGACTGAATTGTCAAATTATTCTGAGTTGACCGGAGTTCATCTTGATTATGTTAGGTATCCAGATGTTATTCTTGCAGAAAGACTTCAAAAAAAATATGACATTGTTCAGGATAAAGAATACCCGGAATATGATTATTGTTATTGTGAAACATGTAAGAAATTATTTAAAGATGAATCCGGAATAGATATTAGTAAAGATGAAAATGCAGAAACAAAAATTTTATGGAAACAATTTAGATATGATAGTTTAACTAAATTTATAAATAATAAACTTATTCCGGCTGCAAAGAAAAAAAATAAAGTAATTACTGCAGCGGTTTTTCCAAATTGGGAAAATGTCCGTCAGCAATGGTCTAAATGGAATTTAGATGGTGTTCATCCAATGTTATATAATGATTTCTATAATGAAAATGTTGAGTGGATTGTTAAGAATATAATTAAAGGAAAGCAATCTTTGAATTCAGCTACAAAATTATTTAGCGGTCTAATGGTTGATTCGTTTGATCCCAGAGAATTTAAAACAACAATAACAAAAGCAATAGAAGCAAATGCAGATGGAGTTTCATTATTTGCATATCATAGTATGAAAGACGGACATTGGGAAAGTTTGAAGGAATTAACAAAAAGTTCCCAATAAATTTTACTTACTCAAACTATTGAACATTTCTTTGAGTTCTGCAAATCCTTTATAAATAACTTTAATTGACATGTACGCAAATGAAATGATTGAGAAAATAATAATACTCAACCAAAAATATTCCCATAAATTCATTTATTTCTCTCCTACTAATTTTGGTTGAAAAATATTTTGTATTGCCGATCCAATTAACATTCCAAGTAATGAAACAACAAATCCTCCCCATCCAATTTCAGAAGCATATTCTTGAACTTCGTTTGGCCAAATTAAATAAAGCATTGGTAAAATGGCTCCAAATGTTATTGCTAAATAAGCTCCCAATGTTCTGGATTTTTTCCAATAAATTCCAAAAGTAACACAAATTAAAACTCCAGGTATAAATAACATTCCCGTCATATTTAAATAAAAATATAAATACCCTTCCATTTCATGAAATAAAGACCACCAAATAATGAACAACATAACTGCCGCCATTGTTATTCGACTTACAAGAAGCTGCGTTTTAGAATCCATTTCTTTTTTTGTTAAATAACCAACTATACTTCCTATTATATCTTGTGAAACAACTGAACTCCAGGAAAGTAGATAACTTGCATATGTTGACATTGAAGCGGCAAGCAAAGCAGCAAAAATAATTCCGAGTAAACCGGAAGGTACAATTTTAACTAATAATAATGGCAGAGCTTCTAAAGAATCAATTCCTTTTCCTATTGCAGCCAAAGCAATTACTCCCCACAAAATTGGCATTATTCCTCTTGATAAAAACATAAGTCCAGACCAAGTATAAATTTTTTGACCAATTTTAGAATCTTTTGAAGAAAATAATCTCATTGAAATTGCTTGCCATCCTACTAATAATGCTATCCACAATAATATTTGCCATACAATAAACCCAATACCAAATTCACCTTCTAATATTGTTGGAGTAAATGGATTGATCCCTTTTTCCCCTAATTCAGTGGTTGCAGAATTTACAATATTATCCCATCCGACATATAAAATTCCAAATACAGTAATAAACAGCATTCCAAAACTCAAAAGAATATACTGAATATAATTAGTAACAATAACAGAAACCATTCCCCCAACTACAGTATAAATCAGCACAAGTGTTAACATTACAACCATTGTTAATAGTAAATATTCTTTTGGAATTCCCGTTACTATATTTATAAAATTTGCTTCTACTCCTGGGAAAACACCAAAATTTAAAATACCTCCAATTGCCATTATAATACCAATATAAAATCTTACGCCTTTGCTAAATTTTCTTGAGAAAAATTCAGGTATTGTGCTAATTTTCATTTCTAATAAGGGCTTAATTATAAATCCGGTTCTCCCTAAAAATATATATGCAATTACTGGAGGGAAAGCAACAATAAGTGCAGCCAATCCAGCTTTGTAACCTAATTCAGCATAGTAGACATATGTAATCATTCCAATTTCTGTACACATAAGTGATAACAGGCCCAAATGAAATCCCATAGATCTTCCTGCAACTAGGAAGTTATCAATTCCCTTTATATACTTTTTAACTAGAGTTCCCGAGAAGAAAATTAAAATAAGATAGATAGCTATTAGAATTATATCAACAATCGTTAAATTCATTAAGAACTCCAGATTTAGAACTAAATTAATACAGATTTTTTATTTAAAATATAAATCACCAAAATATTTTGGAAGATGAAAATTTGGCTTATCAGAAATTATTTTATTCCAACACCCGTAATGTTCATATTTAGTTTCATCACCACATTTATAAAAATTTGATTTCGCACTCTCAAACTTAATTTTTTGGTCAAAATATTTTTCAAAAATATCAAAAGGTATTGCCAACCTTATTTCCCAAAATTTTTCATCTATTTTACCAACAAATGGATTTACTAGTGTGGATTCAACTTTAATTTTTTTAATATCAGATATTTCTAATTTCCATCGGTTTCCTATTTCTCCATAGGCCGCATACAAAGTTCCAATAGCATTAATTTCAAAATTAACGTAAGCGTTTGTTAATTCGGGAAAAGGATTTATAAAAAACTCCACACAGCTATCTTTATATACAGGATCATTTATATTTACATATTGAGCTGTTACTTCGGTTTCAAAAACTTTAAAATTTATTAGTAAAATAGAATCATTACAGCAAAGTTTAATTTCAACTTTTGGTTTATAATTATTATTCATCCATAAATAATTTTCGATATATAGCGGTTCAACTTCATCAAGTATTTTTTGATCAAATAATGAATGTGAATCACAATTAATTTTAGCAACACTATACTGCATTAAAATCTATTGTCCTATTTAGCATATTTTTTAAGAATTTCTTCCATTATTTTAAGATTTAATTCCACGTCATCTAATAAAGCAAATTGGTTTTTAGCTCTAACTAAATTATGATTTGTAAAATTGATTTTATAATAAACATCACCTTCTATATAATCTGTAAGAAATCTTATAGCTTGTTCATATATAATAATTTTAGCTCCAACTAAAAGATTTTCCTTTTCATCTTTTGTTAAAATATTATTCGTTTCACTCAAGTAACCATTTGCCAGTGCTTCAAAAATATTAAGTCTTACTTTTACTTTTGAATAATCTGAACTATCTTCTAAAGTTGGACTAACGAATGATCTAACCATATCACCAAAATCATTTAATATAATTCCAGGCATAACAGTATCTAAATCAATAACACATAAACCTTTTTTAGTTTTTTCATCAAGCATAACATTATTGATTTTTGTATCGTTGTGGGTTATTCGAAGTGGAATGTTTAGATTTTTTAATTGTAAGAATTCTTTTTCAATGTGCCTAAATTTTTCAACTAATTGTATTTCGCGTTCAGAAGATTCTATCCTTTTATATTTATGATTTTTAAGAAGGTTATAGAATTTCGCAAGTCGATTTGACAGATTATGAAAATCCGGTATTGTTGTATGGCATTTAACTATTTCAAAATCTGATAAATATTTTTGAAATTTGCCGTATTCTTTTGCTGCTTCAAATGCTTGATCTTCTGTATTAACATTATCATAAGTTATTGCATCTTCAATAAAATTGAAAACACACCAGTAATTATCTTCATTATCAATAAAATAGAAATCATCATTTTTTGTTTTGAACAATTTTAAAGTTCGGTTAAGCGTTTCTGATTTATTGCTCTTTAATATTTTTTTTTCAATATGATTTGTTACAGAAACTGTATTTTCAACAATTAATTTAGGCTCTTTAAATACATAACTGTTAATTTTTCTGAGAATATATTTAATAATTTTTTCTGATTGATCAATAGTGACAAGGATTGTATCATTAATGTGACCACTGCCGAAAGGTATTGCATTAAGAAATGTTCCTTCAATTTGAAAATTATTAAAAATTGATTCGTAATCTTTCAAAATGATTTCCACAAATTATCTGGGTATTTACCATCTTTAGTTAACTTAAGAATCTTACTTCTTACTATTTCTTTATCTTCTTTATATGTTAGCCCAAACCACTGATCGGTGGTTTTTAACACTTTAACTTTGGCTTTATTCAATTTTATTAATTGATCGACCAAAGCAGGTAAATAAAATTCAGATTTTAAATTTTCTTTATTTTTTTTAAGGAAATCAAAAAAAATCGGTTTGGCTTCTGTATATATTGAGGGCTTAAAAGCAAACATATTCATTGAACAGATTTCATTACCAAATAAATGTTGCCAATTTTCATATTCATCTTTGAAAAATATTTTTTCATTCTCTTTTTTTATTTCAGTTCGTTCAACAACTGATTTTAAATAATCATTTTCATCAGTGGCACAAATCCCTCGCGAAACAGAACCGTATTCTGATAATGTTTTACTCAATTCAAAACCAATTAATGCAAAGGTATTTGCTTCATTTGGTTTTGTAATTAGGAAATTATACGCAATTTTATATGACTCAAATCCATAGAAATCATCAGCATTAATAATGACAAAGGGATTTTTAATAACTGATTCTGATGTAAGAAGTGCATGACCGGTTCCCCAAGGTTTAACTCTTTCAGGATTGTAATTTATATTTTTATTAAAACTATCTAATTCCTGAAATACATAATCAGTTTCAATAGAATCTGGAAGTACGTTAAGTATTTCAGATTTAAATTCATCTTCAAAACTCTTTCTTATTACATAAACAATTTTTCCAAATCCGGCACGAATAGCATCGTAAACCGAATAATCAATTATCCGTTCTCCCGAAGGTCCAATTTTATCTATTTGTTTTAAACTTCCATACCTAGAAGCTAGACCAGCAGCAAGAATTAACAAAGTTGGTTTATTATTCATAGCACTTTTTCATCAATCAAAAAATTGTTTACATTGCTTTTTCGAGTGCTTGAATTGTTGTATAGTATTTAGCTATAATATTCGGCACTTCCCATTCCGGAAGTTTACCATTTTCTAAATATTCCAAATACCTTTCCATAACTTGTGCAAAATGTGCTTCATGTCCTACTCTATAATTATCAGGAATAAATATATGCCAAATATCTTTTTCTTTCTCAACAGAAATGCCAGGATATTTATTTTGCAAATTTTTAATTGCTGAACTTACTATTTGTTCAAAATCATCTTCTGATATTTCATTAATTTTTTCAATATATAATTCAGGTTTATAATTTTGTTCTTTTCCTTGTTTAATAATTATATTGGACTTAGTTCCTCGTATAATTGAATAATGAGTATCGCCGCCGCCTTCAGGTGCTTGATATTTCCATTCAACAATTACTTTAGCATTAACACCTTTAAGCTGGTAATTAATTTCACCATTGCTGTATACATTAAGATTCCCTTCATTAACAAACTTGTTAAGAAATTCTGGATATTTGTCCATTTTTGTTACGGCACTAAATTCTTGTTTTGTTAAAATAGTAGGCCAATGTTTTGATTCAACGATTTTTATATCATTTTTATAATCAAGTATTTGTTCCGGAAACAGTTCCCATTGAACAAGATCGACCAAGTGTGTAGTAACATCAACAATTCCATCACCTTGTTGAGATGAATCAAAAAACCATGCTGGTCTCTTTAGAGGATTTCCGGAAACATATTTAAAGAAATGATGAACACTTGATTTTACTACAACCGGATCTTCTAAACTCCCTTTTGCCAAATCACCAAATAGTTCAGGAATTTCTATTAGTTCTTTTTGTAATATTGTTGTTATCTCACTTCTTTCAGTCATTATATCATAAAGTAAAACGTTCTTTTGTTTTGCTAATTCAAAAGCTTTTAATAAAAGATCAAATCCTTCTTTATTTATGCACATTGGTTTATCGGCAAGAACGTTTAATCCAGAGTTAATTGATCCTAAAATATAATCTGCCTTTTTCATATTATTACCGGAAATTACAACAACGTTTCCCGGTTTATCTTTAATCATTTTTTCAAAATAATCAGCTCCTTTATAAACATCCAAATTCCAATTAGTTGGATTTTCTGATCGACTGTTGTAATTAATAATTCTATTCATATGATCTTCAACATCTTCTCCAACAGGGGCATAAATAAATACATCAGATGAAACTTGATCATACTGATTTTTTTGAACAAGAGCCGCGTGAAAATGTCCAGGATCTAATGTCATCAATTTAATTTGCATTTTTTCACTTCCATTATTTTTACAGCTTGAAAAAAATAAAATTGATACAAATACTAATAAAACATTCTTAATTAAAAATTTCATAAAGCTAACCTCAATGTAAAACATAAATAAAGTATTATTTAATTTTAGATGTCCATTCAGTAAAATGTTCTTTAATTTTTGCAGTTTCAGTATCGCCAGAATGAACAATTACACGATATTGAAATTCAATATTTGCACCTTTGTCAATTTGAATATCTTCGTTAATCCAATTAAGATTTGTGGGTGAAAAAAAACCGTAATCGCGAGTAAACCATTTACTTGGGAACCAAACATTTTTTGGAGAATCAAAAATTGATAATCCTTCAACAATTCCAAATCTTTCACCGTAATAATCGCACCATGCTGATTGAATTTCCGCAGTATTCTTCTCACCAATTTTTCCTTCAGCATTGACTAATGTTCCGCCTTTTTTTACTGATAAATTTTCTTCCATTCTTGCTGAGAAAAGTGAGTGATTGGTTTTTAATATTGTTAAATCAGTTAATGCTAGTAGTGATATTTTAAAATCAATTATTCTAATTGAATCAGATGGAGCCGTAATTATTATGTTTCTTTCATCAGAAATTATTGGATCTTGATCTGGCTGTTTCCAAACACATTCATCTTTAATTAAAATTTTTGTGCTGTCATTTTCAACTATTTGAGCACCTTTAGAAATTATTTGTCCTCTTTCATTTCCTTCTTGCCAATAATTTCCTCCATTAACTCTATCGCAACCAAACCAAAGTGAGCGATGATGAGGGTATGGTAAACTTGATTCTGTAGTTACAGAAAGTCCAGTTTCAGGTCCATTTACAGGATAGAAATAAGGATATTTTTGACCATCACCAAATCTGTAACTTGTAAATGTTACATTGTCAATTCTCACAATTATCATATCATCCTGCAATTCAGCAGAAAGATTATTTGTTTGAGCAGTTAAAGAAGTTGCTAAAATAAAAATTGATGCAATCAGATTTTTTGAAATAATTTTCATTTGATTCCCTAAAATTATAATAAACCAATTATTAAAATTATTGAACATAATTACGCCAAGGTAATCTCATAGGTCTGGAAAGCATTGAGTTAGCTTCATCATCATTTTTAAATCTTTCATTTATTGGGTCCCAATATAATTTTCTTGGAAGCTTCATAGCAATATGGCTGACCAAACATGTTGAACATGATCTGTGTCCAATTTCAGCGGGAGCAACAGGTTGTTGTCTTGTTCTAATACTTTCTAACCAATTTAAATGCTGTTCCGGACTTTTATATAAATGAATTTCATCAGGTCCAATTACCGAATCTAATATTTTAGGATCACTTGCCTCTAAAGCTTTAAGTGTTGATTCAGGATTTCCGGGATCAGAAGACGTTACTGTAACTGAACCGCGGGAAACAAAAATCCATCCATCCGAACCTTCAAATCTAACTCCATTGGGATTGTTCCCTCCAATAAACATTGTGACTCCATTTTCATATTTAGCTTTAACATTAAAATCACCATGAACATTCCATAAACCGCTTTTAGGAAATTCTGCTGTAGCTTCAACTTCAATCGGACCGGTATATTCAGTTCCCATTCCCCAATGAGCAGTATCAACATGATGGGCACCCCAACCTGTAATCATTCCGGCACCAAATTGCTCACAACGCAACCAACCAGGTCTGGAATAATCAATTTGAGGATGAACTCTTTTTTCTGTATAGTATACATTTGGAGTTGATCCCAACCACATATCATAATCTAAATTTTCTGGAATTGGCATTTCTTTTTCTTCATCACCGGATGGATCACCTGGCAAACCAATTTTAACTGTGTGAATTTCACCAATTCTTCCATTACGTACCAATTCACAAGCTCTATGGAAATGCGGCCAAGGGTCCTGTGATCTTTGCTGACTTCCAATTTGCAATATTCTTCCAGTTCGATTTATTGTATCACTTAAAGCACGACCTTCTTCAATTGTAAGTGAAGCAGGTTTTTGCAAATAAATATCCTTGCCAGATCTTGCCGCAGCAATTGCCGGAATTGAATGCCAATGATCCGGAGTACTTATAATTACTGCGTCTATATCTTTGTCTGTACACATATCACGAAAATCTTGATACATTTTTACATTAACATAATTATCTTTGCCCGTTTTTTCTTTGTAGAGCTCTAATACTAATTCTTTACCTTCTTTCATTCTCTTTTTATCTACATCACACACAGCAACTATTCTAGCCGAATCATTTTTTAGTGTCAGTGGAATATCATGTCCTCTAGCAATTCTGCCGCAACCAATAACACCAATATTAATTTTATTATTTGGAGTATAAGTTGATTTTAAAATTCCAGCTGGCAAAATTGTGGGAGCTGAGAAAATTCCTGCAGTTGCTAATGCACTATTTCGAATAAAACTTCTTCTACTAAGTTTTTTCATGATAATTCCCTTTTATTTTTTAAGTCAAACATATTTATCTAAAAACTGACTAACAATTTTTTGATTAAATATTAAAGAAAAATTTGTTTACAAAACTTCATCGATCCTGCTATTAAATTAACAATAATTATAATTATTTATTAACAGATAATTCATTTCTTAATTCAAAAAAAATGCTAATTATTATTTTTTTTAATACTTTAACAAATAATAATTTGTAACCGCAAATTAATTAGGTAACTAAAGTATGAAACCTCACAACATTTTAATAATTCTATTTATTAATATTTTATTTATTTGTAGTTGTTCAAATAATAATTCTAACTTAGGAATTTTTGATTTTAGCAATGATATAGGAAATGTTGCTCTGAAAGGAAACGCTGTGTTTAATAAAAAAGATAGTTCATATATTTTAAACGGAAGCGGTGAAAATATGTGGTTTGAAAAAGATGAATATCATTATGTTTATAAATCTTTTTCAGGCGATTTTTCTTTTTCTACAAATTTAGATTGGATTGGAAAAGGTGAAAATGCTCACAGAAAAGCGGGAATTATAATTAGGCAGGATTTAACTCCAGGATCACCTTATATTGATGCTGTAATTCATGGCGATGGTCTCACTTCAATTCAATACCGTGAAATTCCAAATGGTATTACTTATGAAGTACGGTCAAATGTAAAAATGCCAAAAAGGATAAATCTTCAAAAAGAAGGAGAGTTCTTTTATTTATCAACTGCTAATGAAAATGAAGATATAAAATTTGCAGGAAACAGTGTTAAATTAAAAATTTCAAATCCATTCTTTATTGGAATTGGTGTTTGTTCACACGATAATAATGTTATTGAAAGTGCAGAATTTTCAAATTTATCACTTAAAAAGAAAAGTAAAATGAAAGAAGAAAATAGCAATTTACAGAGTACTTTAGAGATAGTAAATATTGAAACAAAAAACAGAAAAATAATTTATTCTACTAATAAGCACATTGAAGCCCCTAACTGGTCAGGTGATAGTTCGTTCTTCATTTATAATAGTGAAGGTTTGCTTTTTAAGATTCCACTTGAAGGCGGAACACCGGAAAAAATTAATACACATCTATCTACAAAATGCAACAATGATCATGGTCTGTCTCCTGATAATAAGCAAATTGTTATAAGTGATCAATCAAGTATTGATGGTAAATCCAGAATTTATATTTTACCGGTTGAAGGAGGCATTCCAAAATTAATTACTAAAAATGGACCAAGTTATTGGCATGGCTGGTCTCCTGATGGAAATACTTTAGCATATTGCGCAGAAAGAGATGGATTATTTGATATTTATACTATTTCTGTAAATGGCGGTACTGAAAAAAGATTAACCAATGCTGAAGGTTTAGATGATGGTCCGGACTACTCACCAGACGGAAAATATATTTATTTTAATTCTATACGAACAGGTAAAATGGAAATCTGGAGAATGAATGCTGATGGCAGTGATCAAATACAAATTACCGATGATGAATATAATAACTGGTTTCCTCATCCTTCTCCAGACGGAAAATGGCTGGTGTTTTTAACTTATGATAAAGATGTTGTTGGTCACCCAGCTAACAAAGATGTAATGATAAGAATTATGTCGATTGAAACTGGTGAAATTGATGTCTTAGTAAAATTATTCGGCGGTCAGGGAACTATTAATGTTCCATCATGGTCACCGGATAGCAAAAATGTTGCTTTTGTAAGTTATAGGTTACATTAAGTTTTATTGTAGAGACGCAAATTCTTACGTCTCTACTTTTTAACAAATAAAATTATTTATTTCTTGCTTCTACTACTGCAATTGCAGACATATTGATAATATCTTCAACTGTTGCATCACGTTGTAAAACATGAATCGGTTTTTTCATTCCCATTAAAATTGGTCCAATTACTGTGGCATCTGTTAATCTTTCAAATAACTTATATGCAATATTACCTGCACTAAGATTAGGAAATATTAAAACATTGGCACTTCCTTTTAATTTTGAAAATGGAAAATCTCTAAATAATATTTCCGGTACAACTGCAGTATCCGCTTGCATCTCGCCATCAATTTCTAAATCCGGTCTTAAATTATTTACAATTTCAACTGCTTTTTTAACCATACTAGCTTCAGGATGTTTAACACTTCCAAAATTGCTAAACGAAAGCATTGCTATTCTTGGTTCAATATCAAACTCTTTTACTGTGTCAGCGGCTGAAATAGCTATTTCTGCAAGCTGATCTGAATTTGGATTTACATTAACTGTGGTATCAGCAAAGAAAAATACTTTTCTTTTTATTATTACTATGTACAAACCTGAAACAACATTTATTCCCTTTTTAACACCAATTACTTGTAACGCTGGTTGAATAGTATTTGGATAACTATGGCCCAAACCTCCAATCAGCGCTTGTGTATCATCCATTTTCAACATCATACAGCCATAATAATTTGGCTGAACAATTAATGATTTTGCTTTATTAAGGGTTACACCTTTTCTTTGACGGTGCTCGTAAAGAGCTTTAATATAATTTTCAGATTTGTCTGAATTAGATGGATTGATAATTGTGAAATCTTTAATATCATAGCCAAGATCAATTATTTTTCTCTCAATTATTTTATTATCTCCAAGCAATATAGGACTACCAATATTTTCAGTAAATACAGTGTGAGCCGCCCTTATTATTTTTTCTTCTTCACCTTCTGTGTAAACAATTTTCTTAGGATTTTTCTGAGCCTTGTGTACAATCATTCTTATTATTTCTTGAGAGTATCCCAATCTTTCTTTTAGTTCATCTTTATAAGATGACCAATCTGCAATTGTATGCCGTGCAACTCCAGTTTCAATGGCAGCTTTTGCTACAGCTGGAGCCACATTCCATAAAACTCTTGGATCAAATGGTTTGGGAATTATATATTCTCTTCCAAATGAAAACTCTTTGCCTCCATAAGCTCTTAAAACTGATTCAGGTATTTTCTCTTTTGCTAAACTTGCCAAAGATTTTACTGCTGCCATTTTCATTTCATCATTAATTGCAGTTGCTCTTACATCAAGAGCTCCTCTAAATATGAATGGAAATCCTAAGACATTGTTTACTTGATTTGGATAATCACTTCTTCCGGTTGCCATTATTATATCTGTTCTAACCGAAATTGCATCTTCGTAGGCAATTTCCGGATCAGGATTTGCCATTGCAAAAACTATTGGATTTGGGTTCATACCCTTTAACATATCTTTACTCAAAACATTTGCCACTGATAATCCAATAAAAACATCTGCACCATTCAATGCATCTTCTAATGATGAGAAAATATTGTCAGTTGCATAACTCATTTTATATTTATTTAAATCTGTTCTTTCCTTGTGAATTAATCCCTTCGTATCGAACATAAAAATATTTTCTCTTTTAGCTCCGGCCATTATATATAAATTACAGCATGAAATTGCTGCGGCGCCGGCACCGGATACTATAATTCTTAAATCCTTTAATTTCTTTTCAGCTAATTCTGCTGCATTTATTAAAGCTGCACAAGATATTATTGCGGTTCCATGTTGATCATCATGAAAAACAGGAATATTCATTGTCTTCTTTAATTCTTCTTCAATCTCAAAACATTCAGGTGCTTTTATATCTTCAAGGTTAATTCCCCCAAATGTAGGTTCCAAAACTTGACATGTTTTAATTATTTCTTTTGTGTCCTTTGATTTTAATTCAATATCAAAAACGTCAATATCTGCAAATCTTTTAAAGAGAACACCTTTGCCTTCCATAACTGGTTTCCCAGCATGCGGACCAATATCTCCTAAACCTAAAACAGCGGTTCCATTACTAATTACAGCAACCAAATTTCCTTTTGCTGTATATTTATAAACATCGTCATCGTTTTTGTGAATTTCTCTGCACGGCTCCGCAACTCCGGGCGTGTAGGCCAATGATAAATCTCTTGATGTAAAACATGGTTTTGTTGGGATTACCTCAATTTTCCCTTTTCTCCCTTTGCTGTGATAGTTTAAAGCTTCATCTTTTGAAATGCTCATTTAAACACCTATAATTAAGTAAATGATTAGTATTTTTGAATGTGACTGTTAATCCAATTAAATTATTGAAATATCTTCATATTGAGTTATTGGTATTACTTTTCTTGGAATATAAGGTCTATTATTTTTAACTAAATTTGTAATATTTTGAATAATTTGTTCAAAACTAAATTGCTGAATATTTAGAACTAAATGATATAGTAAAGGATCATCAATTTCTTTTTTAAATGTCCTGATCAAAAAATCTCTCCTATTCGAATCTTCTTTTATAATCTCAGTTTTAGCTTGTTCCTTAGAAATATCTTTTGATTCTTGCATTAATTTGACTCTATAATCTATTGGCGCAACTAACCTGATATGAAATGCATTTTTCAAATGGGAAGTAATAACATTTGATCCTCTTCCGATTAGAATTACGTTCCCTATTTCTGCTAAATTTAAAATAGTATTAGCCATTTTATGAACTAATTTCATAATAGGCGGATGAATACCCATAAGTTCATTTAACATTTGGCTTATGGTTGGAATTCTTTCTTCAGTTAAAAATTTTTGAAAACGTACAGGCAATTGATGATCTTCAATAACCTTTCTTATCAAATCTTTATCAAAAAATGCCCAATCCGATTTGTAATGCTGACTAAGCTGCGAAACTAATTCATTACATATTTTATGCGTATCAATTCCACTTTGCCTTGATATAGTTAAACAAGGTCCCGGATTTCTTTTTTTTAATTGAATTATTTCTCTCTCAGTCAATTGTGAATGAATATCCACATATTTTTTTGCTTTTGCATAACCACTTAATGGAATCATCTTTTGTCTCCTCTTTTTTTAATTTATAATTGATTTGCCAAAAGACTTTAAAGTAAATACAGGACAAGATGACATTCTCACTACTTTTTCAGCTACACTTCCAATAAATAAATGTTCAAATCCCGTTATTCCGTGAGTAGCAATTACTATTAAGTCTGAATTATATTCTTTTGCAAATTTTAAAATATCTTTTGCAGCATGCCCTTTTTTTACAAAGCATTGATGAAGAATACGCGAAGATCCACGCTCAGTAAATATTGCCTCAAGTTTCTGTTTTGTTTTTTCTTCAATATCCGGAATTAAGTCATATATAGTAAGTTTTCCTGCTAATGCATAAACTGCCGGAAGTTTATCTTCAATAACATGCAGTAACTGTATACTTGCTTTATAGATTTCAGCAATTTCAACAGCATATTTAATTGAAACATATGATCTTTCTGAAAAATCTATAGGCACTAAGACATTTTTCACAGTTTTTATCTGTTCATCAGAAATATTTTCCTTAATAGTATAAACCGGGCATTTGGCTAAACGAACAACTTCTTCTGCGATGCTTCCCAAGACTAAATGACCAACTCCTCTTCTTCCATGTGTTCCCATTATAATTAGCTCAATATCTTTGGTTTCCGCATATTCCAAAATTATTGTAGCCGGCGATATACCATTTTTCTGAGTAGTTATAAATTTAAAATTTCGATCTGAAACTTTATCCATAATTTTGCTGAATTCTTCATTAACATAATCATTAGTTTTTTCATCAATAAATCTGGAATTTGCATAATCATTTATTAAATAATAATTGTTATGTAAAACCGTATTTACGTGCAAAATATGAACCTCAGAATTATATTTTTCTGCAAAATTAATTACAGTCGTTAGTGCATGTTTTGCACAATTTGAAAAATCAGTCGGGTATAATATTTTATTTATTTTTAACATAGCTCACCTACTGTTTTGTTATTAAACACTAGGATTAAGTACAAATCTAACTGGAATTGAAACTTGAACTTTTACTGGTTTGCCTCTTTGTTTACCAGGTTTAAATTTTGTTTGAAGAACTGCTTTAACTGCTGCTTCATCGCAGCCTGCACCAATTCCTTTAAGAATTTCAACTTTTTTTACATCACCAAATTCATCCACAAAAGCAAGAATATAAACTTTCCCTTGGATGCCTGCTCTTTTTGCAATTTCAGGATATACAATTTTATTTTGAATTCCTTCAATTCCGCCAATTGGTTCAGGCATTTCTTCAACAGCTATAAAGAAATTTGGCTGAACTTCTTCTTCTTTCTCTTCAACAATCGGAGGAGGCAGAGTTTCAACATTTTCAGTTATATCCAATTCAGTATCTTCAATTATTATATCTTCTAATACTTCATCAGTAGGAATTTCAATTGGAATTATAGGCTGTGGTGGAGGAGGCGGAGCACTTTCTTGTTTTGTAATATTAACATCTTCAATGTCTACCAATTCTTGCGATTCTGGAATTATAAGTTCAGCTCTTTTAATTTCAGGGAAATAAAGGAAAGCTGCAATTGTAATAATTAAAGCAAGTATTAATCCGATTTCACAGCATTTTGTATATTTTCTTTTTATATCAATTTTGGGATTTTTATTTAGTGCCATCTTATCATCTCCTCAGACTCCAATAAAGTATTATTGTCTAAAATTTTACATATGTAATCTCAGTTATTATAATTCAACCAAATTTTAAAGTTCAATTTTACTTTTCAATTTTCCGTTTAAGAAACTGTAAATTATTTCATCAATATTTCCATGAATCCAAGCTATTATTTCAATATTATTTTTAATTAATTCTTCTTTATAAAAATCAGTCAATCCATTACAAATTATTGTACTAGGGTTTAATGATTTTATTGCATTTAGCTTTTCAATAGGATTTTTAGCTACTATTTTAATTATTTCACTTTTTGTAATATTCTTTTCCTCAGTCTTAATAATTTGAAAATTTTCTGTGCAATCTAACCTTGAAGATATTCTATTTTCAAAAACCGGTATTAAAATTGTTTTCATAAAACTGTTTTATAATTAATTATACATGAGCAAAATGTAAGCCAATGTACTACTTGTAAAAAACTTGCCTAAACTATTTTTTTAGAGTTTTAAGTATTCCAAAATTTGCGGAAATGCAACTGAGTGCAAAGATTTTTGCAATATTGCAACTTTAATTAAAGAGGTCATATTTTTTCATTTTTCTCCACAATGTGGAGCGGTGAATTTTGAGGTCTATAGAAGTCTGCAAAGTGTTCCAATGATTTTTATCAAGCGTTTTAATAATAATGCTGCGTTCAGATTCCTTTAATGGAACCGGAAATTTTGATTCTTTTTTTTCTTCTTTGTTTGATTCAATTAATTCAGTTGGTAAATGTTCAATTGTAATTTCTTCTGATTGACACATTACAAAAGCATGTTCAATTATATTTTCAAGCTGTCTAACATTTCCTTCAAAATTTAGATTTAATAATATTTTCATTACTTCATCTGAAACTTTAATAATTGATTTATGCATGTGATGGTTAAATTTTTCAATAAAATGTTGAACAAGTAAAGGAATATCATCCTTTCTTTCTTTTAAGGTCGGAATTTCAATTTTTACAACATCTAATCTGTAAAATAAATCATCTCTGAATTTTTTCTCTTGTACTAATCTATTAAGATCAAATTTTGTAGCAGAAATTATTCTCACATTGCTTTTTATTGAATGGGTTGCTCCCAAAGGTTCAAATTCTTTTTCTTGCAAAACTCGTAATAATTTTACTTGAGTTGAAATTGGCATGCTATCAATTTCATCTAAAAAAATACTTCCTCCATTGGCTAATTCAAATCTACCGGGCTTATTTTTTTTTGCATCAGTAAATGCTCCTTTTACATAACCAAATAATTCCGATTCAAGTAAATTATCAGGCAATGCTCCGCAATTTACAGCTATAAATGGTCCATTTTTTCTATGGCTTAAATTGTGTAAAGCTCTGGCAAATAATTCTTTTCCGGTACCGCTTTCTCCTTGTATTAGAACTGAAGAATCACTTTCTGCAATATTGGGCAAAATATTAAATATCTGTCTTACTTTATGATTTTTAGAAATTATATCCTCAAAGGTATATTGTTTATGGATTGCCTTTTCAAGTGCTTCAATTTTTGATAAATCCCTAAAAGTTTCTACTCCACCTATCATTTTACCATTTTTGTCTTTCAGTATTGATGCACTAATTGTAATTGGAATTTTTTTACCGTCGACTCGTAAAATATTTTTATGCTTATCAATAATTTCTTTACCTGTAGAAAAAGAAAATCTGATCGGACATTCAGTTTCACAAATATTTGATTTTAGAACATCAAAACAGAATTGACCAATTGCTTTTGATTTAGAAATTCCGGAAATTCTTTCTGCGGCTTTATTGAAGTAGGTAATAATTAATTTATTATCAACAGTAAATACACCATCCGCAACACAATCTAATATAATTTCTGCATAATCTCTTGTTAAAGAATTTTTATGCTGTTTCCTTTGCATGATGTTACAAAATGTTATTTACTTATCAATGACAAAAAACGTATTTTAATAATAATTAGCAAGTGAAATAAAGTTTAAATTGTTTTATTTTTTACTTATTCAACACTCTACTAGAAAGTACATAATAAATTCTAAATACTATATATAAAGACTATTTCATATTTAATTAATATTTGCTAAATTAAAAAAGTTCTTTTTCGTAATGTATATTTTAAATACATTTTTGTTCGGAATTAAAGCATATTTATTGATTTAAGTCACAATTATTTTCTATTTTTTTAGTATTTATGTAAAATAAATTAAACTTAATCTTTTACTGAATGAATTCATTTGACTATTGTATTGTTCAACTTCTAAAAAAAATTGAAACCTCAGAACTAAACAGAGAAGAGCTTAATTTTATAATAAAGAAATCATACCTACTATCTCTTTCATTTATTAAAGCAAAGTACAAATTCTTTTTTAATAGTATACGAAGCCAAGAAAGCAATCTTCAAGATTTAGCAATGGATTCAATTATTCCCCTTTTTGTTAAAAATCCAGATGGTAAATTAGGATTAAAAAGATCATTGGAAAAATGGAATGATAAAATTGAATCTGCATCGGAAGCTGATTATTTCCTTTCCCGGATTATTTGGAGAAGAGTTGATCAGACATTTACTAAAATTTTGAAGGAGCGAGATCCGATTTTTGAAAAAATCTTAAAAACTTTAAATATTTGTATAAGAAATAACCCTTATAAAAAACTTAGATATTTTGGAACGGTATTAATTGTTAAAGATTCAAATACACAACCTTTTGGTGAAATTATTGATGAAGATAATTTTAATTTAATTCCAGAATATTTATTTGGTTTAAAACAATCCGAACTTTTTAATAGTCTTTTTGAATATATTATTAATGAAACAAATTACTACCCGGCAATACCTTTAAATCTGCTTGTAAAGAGAATTAAATATTTCCATACCAAAATGTTTCAATCTCCAAATGAAAATTCAGCTCATACTATTGATGAGATTTCTCTTACTGAAGTTATTAAAACCAGTTTATCTGATGTGAAGGAAAAACTGGATGTTTATTATGTAACAAAAAATAAACTTGAAGATAAAGAAGCTGAAATGATTTATGCAGCTTTTAAATCTATTTCAAAAGATATGCTGAACGGCGGAATGCATGACAGTTTATATTTTTATATAAATGATAAAAATAAGACCATATCACGAGAAATTTTTTATTCAAAATATCATCATATTATGAATTATCTGCTAACACGTTTTAAAACAAATCTTACTAAAGACATTAATTTTTAATAAATATCTGCAATTTTTTTCACAAATGTCTGTAAATAATACAATTAGTATGAATAATATCACAAGTAAAGGTTCTTTTAATAAAATTTATAATTTATCATTGTAAAAGAATAGATAATTATTTATTTTTTCTATACTTATGGAAAACATCTCAGAAAAAGATTTATATAAATTTGTTTTTTATCCAGAAGATTTGGATAAAAAAGTATATGATTTTATAAAATTAAATTTTGAAAAATATAAGTCGCAAATTGATTTATTACAATCAATAAAAAGTAATGTTGAACAAGAAGTTTCAGATGATATTCTTGATAAGATTTATAAAAAGATTGATAAACAAACTAAATCAAATGAAATTATTTTGGAGAAAATTAAAAGAAAATCTGATATTGATTATTTAGTATTAGCAGCTGACTCGGAAAAAGAAGCAAAGACAATAACAACTGATACTTTTACTGATCTTAAATCCAATTATATTGGAAAAATAATTAATAACGATAATTACAATAAGATTTTTATTTTTTCTAAACAGATGAATAAATTTTTTGATTTTAGTATAACCTTGTACCCTTCCAAAGATAAAATTTACTCAAACTCAAATGATCAGCCAATTCTTATTCAGCCAAAACAAAATATTACTAAAATAAAACTTGAAATAAATTAGTAATTAGATTTTATATTCCGATTCAAAGATTTCATCAATTTTATAAGCTAGAATAAAATCATTTTCGCTCAATCCACTTATTGCATGTGTAAATATTTCAATATTAACTTTATTAAAAATTATTAAAATATTTGGATGATGACCTTCATTTTCGGCAAGATCGGCAATTTGATTTACAAAACTCATTGAATCCTTAAAATGTAATAAATTGTATTCTTTATTTATTTTATGAATATCATCTCTATTTATTTGCCAGCCTTTAATTTGTGCCAAATATTTATTTTCGTCATCCATTGATAAAGGTTCTGAAAAACCTTCACAAGGCACGCATTTCTTTTTTGATAAATCCATTTTGTGATTCCTATCTATTTAACAACCGCTTTCACATTTTATTTCTTCAATCTGAATTGTAGTGTGAGTAATGTTAAATTCTGATTTTAGATGATGATTAATTTTTTTAATAAGACTATCTTCATTTTCTTTTTTCTCCACAATAATATGCATTGTTAAAGCATTTTCTGTTGTACTTAAAGCCCAAACATGCAGATCATGAATTTCATTTATTTGAGATATGCTTTGTATATATTTGCGAATTTTTTCCAAATCAATTGATTGAGGGACTGCATCTAATGACAATTTTGTTGCCTCAGTTAATAAACCCCAAGTTCCCCAAAGAATAATTATTGCTATAACAATACTAATTATAGGATCTATTAAACTTATATTTGTCATATAAATAATAAAACCGGATAAAACAACACCTAATGAAATCAAGGTATCGGCTAACATATGCAAATATGCTCCTTTTATGTTAAGATCCGTATCCTTTCCGGATAAAAAAAGATATGTTGTGATGCCATTAATTATAACTCCAATGCCAGCAACAATCATTAATATTTCACCATTCACTTCCGGAGGTGATTTTATTCGATCAACAGCTTCCCAAATTATTATTCCAATTGCTACTAAAAGAATTAGTGCATTTATTTGAGCAGCTAGAATTGATGATTTTTTAAATCCATAAGTGAAATTTTTTGTAGGTTTCTTTAAAACTAAATAACTTGCTCCCCAAGCTATCAGCAATCCTATTATATCACTTAAATTGTGACCGGCATCTGCAATTAAGGCAAGAGAATCATTGAGAATACCAAAAATGAACTCAATTAGGACAAATGCTAAATTAAGAGCAACTCCAATTTTGAATTTATTATTGTAATTTCCATCAATGTGATGATGATGGTTGTGATCATGTGACATAATATATTTAATAGTTATAATTCATGCTGCAAAATAATAAAATATTTCACAGCATGATTAATAGATTAGAAAAGCTGCGAGGTTTTAAATGTAATTCTAAAAGTTCTTCCGGGTTCAAACACCCTGCTGCCCGATGAAAAAGGATCTCTTAAATATGATAAATGCTGATAATAATTAGTATTAAGTAAATTTTCAACTTCAAGAGACAAATTAACGCTTGACCATAAATAACTAATTCCAATATCTAATTTATTCCATGCAGCTGTTGTTGATTCATTTAATGTTTCATCAATTCTTAATTGTGCATCGTTGTATGTATGTTCAACAAATCCAATAAAATTATATAATTGCGGACTCAGTAATTTTGTTCTTATACTTAATGGAGATATTTCTGCCAAAGCTGAATTTTTGGACGTATTTTTTGCCCAAGTATATGATGCACCAAATTCTATAAATTCATTTGAGAAATTTAGGTTTGATCCAATTAATATAGCATCAACATTTTCAAAAGTAAGAATACTAGAATCATTTACTTTCTTATTTGTCAAATTATTATAATCCCAAACTTGAGCAGCAAAAAATTCTAAGTTAAATTTATCAAACGAGATTAATCCTCTCAGGCCGGCTTTAATCGGTTGATTCAAATTTGGATTACCACTCCAGGCAGGTTTGGTTCCAGGCTTTTTAACTGCTATAAATAAACTTTCTGTTTCCGGACTTTCACTGTTTACTTCCAACATTATTCCAGTTCCCATATGATTGCTTATAATTGAAGAATAGGAAATTCCAGCACTAAAAATTGGAAAAAACCTTTCGAGTTTTACATCATTAAAATATTGTTTATAAAATTCTTCTCGTTCTTTTTTCCCAACTGTTTGATAAGAAAATCCGGCTTTCCCATGAATTCTAATATTTTTGTAATCATAAGATTTAAACAAATTCAAAATATAATTACTAACATCTGGCATTAAGTCATTTTGAATATTTATCATTGGATTTTTGAAAAAGTTTTCTGCATTCCAATTTCTATAAACTACTTCATAGAAATCACCAATTGCACCAATAGTTAAATTTGTTACAGAAGTTCTCATCAACATTGTGTTAATTCGCAAATCATTATCCATCATATGATCAGTATAATTAAAATAAACCTTGTGTTTATTATAACGTAAATGAGCACTAAAAACTCTGTTGTATCTTTCATCCATTAGTAAATATGGAAAAGAAACATTATCGGTATATGAAAAAGATCCGCCATATGCGATATTTTCAACTCCACCTAAAAAAGATATTTCTGCTAATTGATAATCATAATTTTCTTTAAAATTATAACTATCTGCAAAGCTGTTATTTTCACCATCTTTATAAGGCGACCCTTTAGAATATCTTAAAGAAATTCTGTGATTTTTAAAATCACTGCTTGTTGAAAAATCAATCCCTTTTTGCGAGCCGGCAACTGTTGATAAATCAGCTTTTATTCCCAAATTAGAACTCGGTAAAGATCTGTTAAACATTACAACTCCGCCTAAGCCAGACTGTATATTAGTACTTCCTTTAACTAAATCAACTGTTTCAAGATCTAATGGATTTATTCTGGTTAATGGAGAATCCATTCTATTTGGGCATGCCGAATGATATCTTTCACCATCAATTACGACATTTAAATCACCTTTTTTAAGTCCATCTACATATATGTCTTGAGCAAAAAATACACCTTTTCGTATCAGGTGAAAACCATTTCTATCAAAAATATTCTCTAAATTATCTTTTGATATTTTATTATTAAGCTCACCTAAATTAATTTTCTTTTCATTAATCTCAATTTGCTTAAGCCAATAATTTTTAACACTATCTTCATTTTGAGAATATGTTTTTATGTGAATAAAAAACAATAATCCTAAAAATGAAAACAATAAAATTTCATTTTTCATAAATGACTATTCCTTTTAATTTGGATAAATATTTGTTTGTTATTTTATAAATTATCCAAATTTAGGTGGAGGTGTAAAAGGTTCAATAGATGGAGATGTTAAATTAGAATTGATTTTAAAACAATATTTATATGCATTAATAATATTTTTTGGAACTTTTATATCAGTAAAATAAAAATGAGGAATTTTAATAAATTCAAGACTAACCATTTTGCTATCAGTATTTTCAGCATCAATTTGTTTTTTTATTTCTTTTGCCAAATGACATTTGCCTAAACACATGTTTTCAGGATTATCTTTTTGTTCACAAAGTTCAGTTATTATGTAAGAAAAATTTAGTACATAATCTATAACAGGAAATAACACTCTAAATGCATAGCTAGTGTACGAAAATAGAAAAATTAGGCTTAATATTTTTACTGATCTTTTCAAATTTAAATGAAGTTTTTAGTAAAAATAAAAAATAATGGAACAAATTGTATTATTAAAACATCTAAAGAATAAAAAGAGGTAAAAATGTTTGATAAAGTTTATAAAACTGCAAATGAAATGATTAATAAAATAGAAGAATTAATAAAAGAAGGCAATTTAAAAAGAATAATTATTCGTGATCATAAAGGAGATGCTTTCATTGAATTACCTGTAATTGTATTTGCAGTTATTGCAATTGCAGCGCCTATTGTTACTGCAATTAGTGCTATTGCCGGTTATGCTGCAAAATTTTCAGTAGAAATAATTACAAAAGAAAACTCATCAATATTATTACTTTGTGAGAATAATACAAAATCTGAGGTTGATTAAAAAACTAGATCACACGCATCGGCTGGCATCCAATGTGCATCTTTACCATCCCACTTAACATTACAGCCAATAGGATTTGTAACATCTACACTTATTGGTTTATCTGCTAATAGTTCTTCAAGAGCATTTTCCAAATCATTTATGCTAATTTTCGAAGGATCGCGCGGACTATCAACAGCTCTTCCTGTATATACCAATTTTCTATTTTCATTAAATACATAAAAATGAGGAGTTCTTAAAGCGCCATATGCTAATGCTATTTCTTGTGTTTCATCATATAAATACAGCCATGGAAAGTTATTTGCTTTCATTCTCACAACCATATTATCAAAACTATCATCTTCGTATGTATTTTTACTATTGGAATTAATTCCAACAAATTTTATTCCTTTTGGTGAATATTTTTCAACGGTTTTTCTTGTAATTTCATCTGAGTTAATAACATAAGGACAATGATTACAAGTAAAAAATATTACCAAATATTTTGAATCATTAAAATTTGATAAACTGTAAGTCTTTCCATCAGTAGCTGGTAGAGAAAAATCTTTTGCGTTTTCACCAATTTGCAAAGTAAAAGCCATTTTAAAAATTCCTTTCTATTTATCCTATATTATTTTTTAATGCTATAATATGATTAACTTCAATTTCTGAGTTTAAATTCTGTTGAATCTTCTTATCGAGCCAATCCTTTTCAACTAAATTTACTTTAGCAACATTTTCTAACCACTCTAACTCTTCAACATGAAAATCATTGTCAACTAGTGATAATTTGATAGCATCTTCTAAAAACTTTTTTGCTAAATCAATTGAGGAAAACTTTGGTGGGTTTTTATCAATAAAACTATTTTCTAAGAAATTTGATACAGCATCTTCACAAAATCTTTTTTCGAAACCTAATTTTTCACAGTAACTTAAAATAGTTTTTCGTTCATTTTGTTCAATAATATTATCTTTACCGACTAAAATTAGTAGCCCTCTGAAATAATTTCCTTTATCTTGATAGTTAAATTCCATAAAGTCCTAGAATAATAATTGAAAAGTTTGGTACAACTTATAACAAAAAATTAATTATTTGTTCCTGACAATAATAATTAATTTAACCAAGAAAAAGTAATCTTGGAGCTGCTCATAACTGACAAATGGTTACGATGTTCAACAACAACATAATAATCACCATTTTCAACAACAAAGGCCAAAGGAGAAGTTCCATCAAGATCAACAATTTTACCATCATTTCTTAAAAATCCAGCTCTTTTTGCAACTTCAGATGATGCAGAAGTTTCGCTCCTTAATGAAACTAAAACCCAATCGACAATATTATTTGGAATATTTTGAGCTAATTCAGTTCCACTAAAATTCCAAGGGAAATTATTAAATGGCTGAGCAAAAGGGATTGCACCGGAAAGGTTTAATTGGAAATTTAAATTTGTTTGATCAATATATGTGCCTTCCAAAAATATTTTCGCATCTAATTTTGGTAAAATTTTAATTATTCCATCAAACCAAACTTTCGCCATTTTATCGTAACCGGATTGATTAGGATGGACACCATCAGATAAATCACTTGGATAATTTAATGCTGATTCTTGATCAACTATAAATAATTTTGTGCCGTACTCTTGTCTTGCCAAAATCATATTAAACAGTGCATTATTATATTGTGAAGTAGTAATTGACTCATTGATATTTGAATTTATGTCATCTGTGCGATTAATAATTTTTGCTAAAATAATTTTTATTTCAGGATTAAAAACATAAATTGAATCAATCAAATCGCTGACATCTGATACTGTAGTATCAATATTATTATCATTTCTGTTATCATAATATTCACCAATATCATTTGTTCCGATATGCAAAAGAATAATGTCTGGGTTATTTAAATTAAGAAATAAATTTATATGGCTATTCATATCATATTTAAAATTCGGATACCAATGCCTTGCATGCCAACCTCCATGTCCTTCATGTTGTTTATCTATAAAGGTTCCGCTTTCTACTGAACCAACAAAATCAAATAACAGTCCATTGTTTATGATAATTTCTTGTAAATGTTTACGGTATCCATCGCGCTCATTTGATGAAATTGGTAATAAATAACCATCTGTAATTGAATCACCTAAAGGCATAATTTTAAAAATTGGGATGGTAATATTTTTTACCAATTCATTTTTTGCAATAGTTTTTAAATTGGATTGCGGCATTAACAATTGAATATAAAAATTTGTTTGATCAAATATTGTGTTATCATTTGAATCAGTTATTCTTAATAGGAAATTATTAACTTTAATAGAATCACATGATAAAAAATAATTGTTATTAGATGTTGGATAGTTTGAAATGATTGCTATCCAATTAGTTCCATCATTAGATATTGATATATCAATTTTGTCAATATTAAATGAATCCCAAGATATAATAATATCTTCATGGGCATCAAATGATTCTGTTCCTTGAGGTGAAAGCAGGTATAGATATTTGTCTCGACTAATATTAGTCGCATTAAATGTTTGAAAATAATTATTAGAAATTGAGATAAAAAATAATATAAAAAGTATTTTATTCATTTAAATATTTTACTGAAATAATTTAATAAGACAAACTATCTAAAATTTTTGCTAAAAAGAAATGACAAAAATCACATATGGAAGTAAAGCTTGTATAATAATCTAACATTTCTTCCTGCTTCCGGTAGAATTGATTTGACTCTGGAAAGATGATTGCGATATTCTTTATTCCATATATTATCAAAATTCAATGAAAAATTGTGAACGTATTCGTCTGTTGTGAAGGCATACTGGAAAAATAAATTTTGTATAAAATAACTATTTGTGGGTTCTTCAAATTCATCGACTTTGGTTTGTTTTAATGCCCACTCATTTAATAATCCTAAACTCCAATTATGAGTTTTGTAAGTTACTTCAATCAAACCTTTCATTGGTGGAATTTGAGGTAAATAACCTTCATTTTTAATTTTACCATTTGTGTAACTTATTGTATTCGACAGCTTTAGGCAATTACAAATATTCCAATCAATTCGATTTTCAAAGCCAAAAAGTTCTGCTTCAACTCCACTTGTCTGATAAATTGGAAGAAAAGTTGCATAATTTATTTCACCGGAATTTCTTGGAATTATATAATTACTTAATACATTTCTGAAAAAAGTTAGATTAAAATACAAATCTTCAAAATTGTGATATATAAAAATTTCTGAGCCAAATCCATTTTCATCTTTAAGATTTGGATTGCCAATTTCATAAGAATATGCAGCTAAATGCGGACCTTGAGAAAATAATTCTTCAATTGTTGGAGTGCGCGAAGATTTACTTAAATTAGTGCCTACATAAACTATGTTGGAAATTTCATACAAAAATGAAAATGACAAAGAATATGTATTAAAAATTCTTTCTCTAATATCTCCAATTTTTGAATTTTCATTTTCTTTAATTGGAGTAATTTTATCATAATTATATCTTGCGCCTAACTCAAATTTTATTCTGCTTAAATCAATATTTTCAAAAAAGTATGCTGCAAAATTTGTTGATGTTGAAGGAGGTGTGAATACAAATCCGCCAATATTAAAATCCTCATATTCAAATTCAGCGCCTAAAATTCCGTTAGAAATTTTTCCAAAATTATTATGGTTTAATTCAACTTTTCCCAAATAATTATTTAGTTCAAACTCAGAACCTATTGCCCCGCTTGCTTCAAACTCTTTATGGCGATAATAAACTTTACTCAAACTTATTTCTAAATCCTTTAGAATACTTTCATTAAAATTAATTTTGTTCAAGAAATTGATTTGATTTTTTGAAATACTTATATCAACACCTTTAGGATGAGCACCAATAAATCCACCAGGAACACCATAATCTAATTCAAAATCTCTGTAGGATAATCCCATAATTCCAAAATTTGTAAAGTAGCTTCCGGCAATACTGTAATTCAAGTTTTCAGAATAAGAGTTAATTAATTTTCCAATTGGTGTATTTAAATCATTTGTTTTTCTTTTACTAATTTCACCTCTTATCGCAAAATCTGAAATTGGATATTCCAGCATTGCCGAACCCAAATATCCATCATTAACAGTTTCTGCATATCCACCAATTGTACCTATTAAATCATCATGCAATGTTGTGGGAATTTCATTTCTAATTGTGTTTACTACACCGCCAATTGTTGTAGAAGTCTGGGTCAAAACTTTTGGTCCGCGTAGAACTTCAATTCTTTCAACTGAAAATGGATCAATTGTAACAGCATGATCCGGTGAAGTGGCAGAAAGATCAATAGTTTTAATTCCATCTTCACTAATTACAACTCTGTTTGAGCCTAAACCTCTAATAACCGGACGCGATGGGGCTGGTCCCATTGAACGCATTGAAAGACCAGCCTCATTTTTTAAAGTTGACGCAAGGGTTAAACCCATCTGTCTCTGAAGATTTTTCCCCTTTAAAACATTTGATAATTCGTTCAAATCATCAAAAGTTGAGTAAGACTTATAATCAGAAATTACAACCGGATCTAACTGAATTGTTTTAGGTATTAAGTAAAATGCAATTTTATTATTAGTGCTTTCATTTATAATAATTGGTGCAACATTTTCTTCATAACTAATGTGGTTAATAGCAAAAGTAAAAGTGCCGAATTTAATATTGTGTATCGCTACTTCACCACTGTCGTTACAAGTGTAAACATCTCCAAGTTCAACAATTTTAATCGTTGCATGATGAACACGCAAATTTGTTTCTGAATCAATAACAATTATTTGAATGTTTTTACTTGCAGCAAATAAATTAGAAACTATTCCAAGCAATAAAATTGAGAATATTATTCTTATTTTCATTCAATGACCAAAGGTATTTCCCCGGAGCGATAATCATTATGATCTTCATGAACAATAAATAATTGCAAAGTAGTTTTGCCAACTTTTTTGCCATCTAAATGAAACTCAAAACCACCTTCTTCACCTTCATGCTGCCACCATGATGCAAATGTTGAGTCACCAATCTCATAACTTAGTTTAGTATGTTCGTTATTAGGCGGATCAACAATATTTTCATTATCATCATAAAATTTTACATCAAAATGATCTGATCTTTCACCGTTTGTAATTCTAAGTGTGTCATTAGTTTCACCTCGTAAAATTGATACAGCTAAGGCTCCGGTTGCATCATAAATAACTGTTCCAATAGCTTCAAAATGATCTTCTGCAGGAGTTATTGGATCATCATCCTTACATGAAAAAAAAGAAATAGTAATTATTAATAATATAAGTATTCGAGCAAGAATATTAGTTTTCATAACATCTCCTAAAAAGTTTAAAATAATTGAGTAATTATTAAATCAAACTAAGATATAGGAGGAGCCCTAAGTTGAGTGCAAACAAGTGAATTGTTGGAATGATAAATATAATGGTAAAATGAAATTTCATCTGAACTATGTATTTTTGTATTTGTTAATTCAAAAACATTTGAAAACGTAATTGAATTATTAAAAGTTTGGATTGTGCAGTTTAATGATGAATCTAAAAGCGGATCTGAAAAAACATGTTTCTCAATACCAAATTCTAAGGGTGAATCTGTAACAAAATTAATTTTATGCGCGTGCGAAAATGATAATCCTAAAAAAGTGAGAAAAACTATTAAAAATAGTCTTGAGGATTTTCTAATGTATTTAGGAGTAAATATCATATTAAAACATAACTTTTTTAATAGAAATAAACAATGAAGTAATTCATATATTTATCTAAATAAATTAAATAAATTTGAGAATTAGATGAAAGATAACCCAAAAGCGTTTCAAGAATTTTATTCTAATGATTTTAGTCATTGCTACGGCTGCGGCACAAATAATGAATTTGGACATAAGCTAAAAACATATTGGGATGACGAAGAAACTGTAAGCAAGTTTGTCCCAAGACCAGAACACACTGCTCTTCCCGGTTTTGTTTATGGCGGATTGATTGCATCTTTAATTGATTGTCACTCGACCGGAAGTGGCTCTGCAGCACTTTACAGAATTCAAGAAAGTAAAAGTGATAATTATCCTCGATGTGTTACAGCATCTTTAAAAGTTGACTATTTAAAGCCAACACCTATTGATTGCACTTTAGAATTACGCGGAAAAATTAAAGAAGTAAAAGGAAGAAAAGTAATTGTTGAAACCGTTCTTTTTGCTAAAGATGAAATTTGTGCAAAAGGTGAAGTAATAGTTGTTCAAGTTCCGGATGATTGGAAAGCTAAATAAATTTCACTGTTCTACTTAAACTCAAGTTCAATTAAAACTGAATCCCTAAGCTGAAAACTTGCATCTTCAAAACTTGGCGGTGCAAAACTTCCTTTTGCATAATTTGAAAAAACATAATCTTCAATTGGCCAGCCAAAAATACTTCTGTCCAATTTTCCATTTTTATTTTCATCATTATAAATTGCAAGTGCATATTTTCCATATTCTAAATTTAGAAAAGTATGCTCAACAAAAGAATCTTTGATCGGAATTTCAATACCAATACTGCCGGAATCTTTTTTCGGAAATCCTACAGGCTTATTAAATAAACCAATTGAAATATTCCCTTTTCTTTTTTCTAAATTATAAACCTTTACTGTTAGTTTACAATTTTGACCACAAATTTTTAAAGTAAAAATAAATGCAAAGACTAATATTATTTTATAATTCATAGTTGCCAAAATTATTTAGTATAAAGTTTATATAAAACAGGCACAACAATTAACGTTAAAAATGTTGACATAATTAATCCGCCAATTATTGTCCATCCCATGGGAGCCCACATCGTTCCACCTCCAAGTGTTAACGGAAACAATCCAACAATAGTAGTTCCAGTTGTTAAAATTATAGGAATAAATCTAATTTCGCACGCAGTTATTAATGCTTGAGGAATACTCAACCCTTCTTCACTTCTAAGCTTATTTGTATAATCAACCAATATAATTGAATTGTTGACAACAATTCCTATCAAACTTGTTAATCCCACAAAAGCTGTAAAAGAAAAAGAATTCCCTGTAAGAAGCAAAGCAATTATGGAGCCAATAATTGCTAAAGGAATTGCACTAAATACAATTAACGGTTGTTTATAAGAACGGAATTGTAAAACAAGAATTCCAAAAATTCCAACAATTGCAATAATCATTGCTTTTGCCATTCCGCCAAATGATTGTTGCTGGCTTTCTAATTCCCCGCCAATATAAAAAGAATAACCTTTTGGGAAAGGATAAGTTTTCAATTTTTCCACAATCTCATTAGTTACAGTATTTACTGAGTAATCACTTAATACATCCGAAGTAAGCGAAACAGTTCGTGCTAAATCAAAATGGTTAATTGTAAGTGGAGAAGTTTTAAATTCAATTTTTGCCAATTGCTTTAGTGGAATTTGCCCACCACTTATAGATGAAACATAAATTCTATCAAACTTCTCTACATCTGTTTTTTCACCTTCTGGTGAACGTAAAATAATATTGTATTCTTTTCCGGTTTTGTCTCTGTAAGTTGAAATTGTTAAGCCATTTATTGATGCTCTTATTGTTCTATCAATCTCAAAAATTGGAACTCCATAAATTGCTGCTTTCTCTTTATTTATGTTAACATATAAATCAGTTTTAGTTGTTGATAAAGGATTGTTAACATTTACTGTCCCTTCAGTATTGATGAAAATATTTTCAACATCTAAAGATATTTTTCTTAAAGAAGAAATATCATCTCCAAGAATTTTAATTGCTATGGGTGCTTCAACCGGCGGACCTTGTTCAAAATCTTTAACTTCTATTTTCGCTCCGGCAAAATCATCAAATTCGTTTCTCAATTCACTTAAGAAATTATTGAATTCATCATAATTATATTCTTTAAGTTCAACAAAAATTTGTGCATAATTATCTGCATTTGTTTTAGAAACTACATTATAATAAATTCTTGGATTTCCATTGCCAATATTAGTCGTGAAGTTTATTACTTCTTCTTTTTTCATTAAAATTTCTTCAACATAATTTGCGACTTTCTCCGTTTTGGAAATACTGGATCCTTCCGGCAAATTTATATTTATCATGAATAGAGGTTTTTCAGCTTTTGGGAAAAAACTAATTCCAACTAAGGGAAAAAGTGATAGACTTATTAAAAAGAATATTACTGCAGAAATTATTATTGTTTTAGGATGATCAAGAGCAAATTGTAATTTAGGTTTATATGTATTTGATACAAATTTATTTAAAAACTTTCTAGCTTTTCTTTCTTTCGAAACTGAATTTTTGCTCATAAATTTTTCTGAGAGCAAAGGCGTTAAAGTCAATGCAATTAAAAGTGAAGCCAATAATGTATAAGAAACAGTAACCGGCATGCTTCTAATAAAATCACCAGTAATATCCTGCATTAACATCATTGGAACAAAAGCTAAAATTGTTGTTAAAGTTGAACTAATTATAGCCCAAGTAATTTGAGATGTTCCTTTTACGGCGGCTTCAAAATTTGATAATCCTTGCTGAATGTAACGAGAAATATTTTCCGTTACAACAATTGCGTTATCAACTAAAAGTCCAAGTGCAATTACTAATCCGGCAATTGACATTTGCTCCAATCCAAATCTGGATAAATCCAGCAAACCAATTCCGATTAAAATAGAAATTGGAATTACTAGCATTACAATTATTGCAGTTTGTATATCAACGACTAAAAATAAAATTGTTCCAACCAGAATTAATCCTTGTAAAAGATTTAAAAAGAATCCGGTTAATCTTTTATCAACACTTTGTGATTGATCAAATACTGTTTCTAAACTCATTGATTTTGGAAGTTTTGATTTATATTCTTCAACTTTTTCTTTTAGTGAATTAGAAACATCAAAAATGTTAGTTCCAATTTTTTGATCGGCAGAAATAAATATTGCTCTTTTATTGTTAAATTTTGCAATGTACTTTGGATCTTCATAAGTTCTGCAAACATTAGCAATATCCTTTAAAAAAAGTATTTGTCCGTTTACAGAATTAACAACTACATTTTCAATCTCTTTCAAATCTTTAAAACTTCCGCTTGTTTGAATGTTGAAATTTTTTCCTCCTAAATCAATATCACCACCGGGAATGTTTGCATTATTCGATTGAATTATATTTATTACTTGAGACAAAGCAATTTTATACTGATATAATTTTTCCAAATTAATTTCTATTCTTACTTCTTGCTCAGGATATGCAGAAACTTTTATACTTCTTACTCCGCTTACCTTTTTTAAAACATCTTCTAATTGCTCTGCTTCCTTTTCCATTCTGCTGTATTCATCAGTTTCAGAAATTAATGCAAGTTGAAGAATTTTAACATCGGCAATTGTCCATTTTATTAAATCAATATCTAAAATTTCACTCGGCAGTTTATTTCTTATGCTGTTCACTTTTTGTGTTACGTCAGAATATTTATCATCGGGGTCACTTCCTGCTAAAAACTCAATTGAAATATTTGCAAAGCCATCACGTGCATAACTCTTTATTGTTTTGATATCTTCTAATTCATTCAGAATTTCTTCAATTGGATTTATTACCAATTCTTCAACATCATTTGGAGTTGCTCCAGGATAAACAACTATTATTGAAGTTGCTGCCGGCGAAACTTGAGGATCTTCGTATCTCGGCATTGTGATAAAAGAAACAATTCCAAGTAAAAGTAAAATTAAAATGATGATTATTGAAAACTGGTGATTTTCTAAAGCTGCTTTTGAAAAATTCATGATCTTCTCGTTCTAATTCTTTATTTTAATTGCACTGCTGTCGCGTAAAAACTCGACACCGTCCGTAGTAACTTGAGATATTTTTTCTTCAGAATTAACTAATACTGATTCTCCAAGGATTTCTACAATTTTTACTTCAGCTTTTTTTGCCTTTGAATTATTACTTTCGGGTACAAACACATAACCAGAATTTTCATTTGCATCGACTAAAGCTTGAATTGGAATTTTTAAATATGTTTGATTTTCTGAAGTGGAAATATCTACTGAGGCAATTAATCCGGAAACTAAATTATTTTTTTGTGAATCTAATGTTAATTCTATTTCAAATAATCCGTTAATCGGATTAGCACTTGCAGCAATCTCAGATACTTTTGCAGAAATTTTTTGGTCATAATTATCAAATTTAATTTTTGCTTTGTCGCCTAATTGTATTTTTGCAATATCTTTATCTGTTAAACCGCAACCTATTTGCCATTGATTTTCTGCTGCTCCTACCATAAATATTGGCATTCCGGGTGATACCATTTCATTTTCTTCTACTAATCTTTTATAAACTTTTCCATTAAACGGTGAAGTTATTGTTGAATAGTTTAAATTAAATTTTGCAATGTTTAAACTCGATTCAGCGGCATCTAAACCAGATTTTGCATTTTGAAATTGTTCAAGTGTAACAACACTGTCCTTATAAAGTGATTCAACACGGTCAAAATCTCTCAGACTTTTTTCATAGTTAACTTTTGCTTGATTTACTTGTGATTCAATTTCTTCTAAATTTAACTTAGCTAATATTTGTCCTTTACGAATTTTTTCTCCATCTGAAACAAATATTTTTTGAATTATTCCGCCGGTTTTGAAAGCAAGCTTTACTTCTTTTGCAGATTTTAATCTTCCGCTTGAATGAATAATTTTCGCATAACTAACTTCTTCAATCGGTACAATTTTAACGTTTATGGCTTCTTCAACTTTATCTTCATTATTATTATCTGAACAATTTGCTAAGAATAAAATTGCAATTATTGCTATTAAAATTTTCGTTTTCATTTATTCCCCAAAATTTATTGTTTATCATTTTTGATATATTCATCAACATTTATCAATGCTGAAACTTTTTCCAATTCTGCAATCTTTTGTTGAAAATCATAAACAGCAAGAACTTCACCAATTTCTGATTGTGTTAATTTGTTTCTCGCATCTAAAAATTCAATATAACTTATCATGCCTTCTTTATACTTTTTATCAATAATTCTGAATGATGATTTTAAACTGACATGCATTTCTTGTGCTGATTTTATTGACTTAAACGCCGATTCATAATTTTTATATGCTTCTCTAATCTGCAATGCGATTTGTTTTTTCAATTCTTCTTTTTGAGTTTCTACTTTTTTTCTTTCAATCTCAGCTTGTTCTTTTTGAGAATAATCTCTTAATCCATTAAATAAATTCCATTGTAAAACTACCGAAGCCATCCAATAGTCATGATCTTTATCGAATTGATATTTTTCACCTTGAAAACCGTAATCGGCTGCAAAAGAAATTCCAGGTAAATATTTAGATAATTGAATTGATTCTTTATCGCTAAAAACTTCTGCAACTAAATCTAATTGTTTGAGTTCTTCCCTATGCTTTACTGCAGTTTCGTAACTTTTTTCAAAGTCAATATTTAACCGCTGCGAGAAAGATGATGTATCAAAAATTATTTCAGAATCCAATTCTCTATTAAGAATAAAATTTAGATATGACCCTGATAATTCATTATTTTTTTTCGCATCAAAAAGTTTTTGTTCAATTTCAGAAATTTCTGCTTTCGCGCGATATACAACATCAATTGTAACTTTATCATTTTTAAATAAACTTTCATTCACACGTAAATTTTCTTTTAACAATTCCATTGTGTTTTCATAAATCTGTTGTATACTTTTTGTTTTGAGAAAATTGAAATAAGCTTTTTTAATTTCTGCGACTAAATTTCTTGCATAATTATTTTTTTCAAGTTCACTTAATTCAAGCATTTTGTCTTGAATTTTATAATTAAAATAAATTGCAGGCTGAAATATTGGCTGCACTAAACTTATTTTAGTTTCGTGTTCTTTTTCTCTTAAGAATGGAATATTTTCATTTTGTACATTTGTTGGAAATAAATTTTGCTGCAGCAAATAGTTAAGAGATCCATGAATTGGATTTAAAATATCACCAATAGGAAATGAAATATCTCTCCCTCCTCCAGCTCTTGTAAATCTCGCATTAATTCCAATTGATGGTAAAAATAATCCTCTCGCTTCAGCCAATGCTGAATTGCTTTTTTCATAATCAAAATTTTTCTGTTTTAATGCTAAATTATTGTGAAGACCAAATTTTACATAGTTTTCCAGAGTTTCATTTTGTGCAAATATTGAAATTTGGAATACTGACAAAATCAGTAATAAAATTAATCTTTTCATACATCCTCACTAAACTTTAATCAATAAATGACTAATAGTCATAATTTGTTAAAAATTTTTATGGTTTTAACGCTTTATATGTAAATTCAAAGAAATAAGAAATTAATTCCTCAGAAGAACATTGCATCGCTTCGCAAAGGATATCTCCTTTAAGAGTAACCAATTGTAACACGCCCAAAACTTCACCCCAAAGAATAAGTGAAGTTTTTACCGGATCCAAATCTGCTCTAATTGATCCGTCTTCAATTCCCTCTTTTATTGTGTTTATGAAAATTGTATTGGTTTCCATTTTAATTTTCATAATATCATCTACTTCAATTTCACTGTAAAATTTGGGCAGTGTCTTGGATTCATCATACATTAAAGCTTTGTAATAGTTAGGGAAATCATAGTAAAACTTAATATAGGCTTCCCCAATTGCCTTAACTTTAGATATTCCATCAGATTCTTTTGAGGAAAATTCAATGAAAAGTTCGTGAAGTTTTGAAATTGCTCTAATTACAAATACTTGGTAAAGTTCTTCTTTACTTTTGAAATAAATATAAAGCGTGCCTTTACTCAGTTCAGCTTCAGAGGCAACATCATCCATGGTTGAACTTTCAAATCCTTTACTGAAAAATACTTTTTCTGCCGCATAAATAATTTCTTGGCGTCTCTGTAATTTTTCTCTTTCTTTTCTTTCAGCTGTTCCCATAATTCTATATTTTATTGATTTACTGACTATTAGTCATTTTCTTACGTAAAGTTAATTTGAATTTTCAAATTTGTCAAGTGAAAATTTATTGATAAGATTTTATTAATGAAATGGCTTGACCTAAATATCCGGTTCCAAATAAATTAAGATGATTTAAAATGTGGTAGAGTTTATAAATATTTTGTCTATATTCCCACCCATCTTTAAATGGAAATTCTTCATTGTAAGCAGAATAGAATTTTGAATCAAATCCACCAAATAATTTTGTCATTGCTAAATCTGCTTCTCTATGTCCATAATAAACTGCCGGATCAATCAAACATGGATTGCCTCGCTGATCTGTAATATAATTTCCTCCCCACAAATCTCCATGCAACAGTGATGCCTGTTCTTCACTTCCTTTAAGAATATTTTCTAAATTTTTCTCAATAAAATTTACTCCACTTCTTAATTCGGAATTTGAATAACCATTCTTTTCAGCAAGCTTAAATTGAAATAAAATTCTATTGGTAAAATAAAATTCGGTCCAATTTTCATTTTGAGGTAAATTTTTCTGAGGAGTTGATCCGCAAAAGTTATCTTCAAAATATCCAAATAAACTATTGTTGGTTTTATGTAATTGTGCAAACTGCCGACCAAATTTTTCACTAAAATCTTTAACTGCCGGAGCTGATTCAATAAATTCTAAAATTAAAAAATTATCGTTTACTTTTACCACACGAGGAACACGAATTGCATTTGCTGTTTTTATTTCATTAAGTCCGTTGGCTTCAGTAAAATGAATTTTACCATTTTCATAATGTTTAACAAAATAGCTTGTTCCGTTTTCTACGGTTACTTTTTGAGCATTTCCAATGCAGCCGCCTCCGAGTGGAATTACTGAAATAACTTTTTGAAATAATTCAGCTTCTATTTTCTCTTCAAAATTTTTCATAACTTACTTTTTATTTCTTCTAATAATCCGCTGCATGAATCTTCTAAAATATCTAAGACAGTTTCAAATCCTTCCGGTCCGCCATAATATGGATCCGGTACTTCATCAAATTTTCCATTTGAGGAAAAATTTGTCATCATGAATATTTTATCTTTATATTTTTTTTCAGTATCAAAAGAAATCAAATCTGCATAATTTGCTTTATCCATTGCAATTACGTAATCAAATTTTTCAAAATCGATATTCCTGAATCTGCGAGCAATACTTGTAAGTTTATAACCGCGTCTAATTGCATGTCTTTTCATTCTTGCATCTGCTTGTTCACCTTCGTGGTAAGCAATTGTTCCAGCCGAATCACATTGAATTTCATTTTCCAATCCGACTCTTTTAACTAATTTGTTCATAACTGCTTCACCGCTTGGAGATCTGCAAATATTTCCCATACATACAAAAATTACATTTACCATTAACAACTCAATTATTATTTAGGAATTAAAAACGTATTTTACATTTATAAAATTAGCTTCAAAATTACTATTAGTAAATTTAAATTCCCAATTTTGAATTGATTAAATAATTATTTTTACAAAGTTAATTTTAAGGAAATAATTGGAAAAGCTTGCTTTAAATATTTTAAAAGAAAAATTCGGACACAATAATTTCAAAGGTGAACAAGAAAAAATCATCTTTGAATTAGTAAATAATAAAAATCATTGCTTGGTTTTAATGCCGACCGGTGCTGGCAAATCAATTTGTTATCAAATTCCGGCTTTATTATTTGATGGCGGCACAATTGTTTTAAGTCCACTAATTGCTTTAATGCAGGACCAAGTTGATGCATTAAAAAAGAAAAATATTTCGGCAAATTTTATAAACTCAACGATTAGTTCTAAAGATAGACAAACCCGATTGAATGATTTCATTAAAGGGAAAATCAAATTACTTTACATTACCCCGGAAAGGTTTCGAAAAAAAGATTTTGTTGAGCAAATTAAATCTATAAAAATTTCATTGTTGGCAATAGATGAAGCACATTGTATTTCGGAATGGGGTCATGATTTTCGACCGGATTATTCCAGAATTGCTGAGTTTAGAGAAATTTTAGGAAATCCTTTAACAATTGCATTAACGGCAACGGCAACTGCAGAAGTACAAAAAGATATAGTTGAAAAACTGGGATTGACAAATGAAAAAATTAAATTATTTCATCAAGGAATTCAACGGCCAAATTTACGATTGGAAACCGCTGATGTTTATGATGAAACTGAAACGATGAATGAAATTGAAAAAGCAATTAAAAATTTTAATGGCTCAGGAATTATTTATTTTTCATTAATTAAAAAGTTAGAAAGATATTCCCAGCTTTTAAATTCAAAGAAAATTCCACACACAATTTACCATGGCAAACTTGAGGCCAAAAGAAGAAAACAAATACAAAGAGAATTTATTACGGGAAATCAAAAAATAATTTTGGCCACCAATGCTTTTGGGATGGGAATAGACAAACCGGATATTCGATTTGTAATTCATGCAGAAGTTCCTTCATCAATTGAATCTTACTACCAAGAAATAGGAAGAGCTGGAAGAGACGGTGAACATTCACTTTGTAAATTACTATATAACAAAGAAGATCTTTACACTCAAATGGAATTTATTAAATGGGCAAATCCGGATGTAGATTACTATAATAGAATATATGAATTAATAAGCGAGGATATTTCAAAATCAAACTCTTTGGGAATTGATCATTTAAGAGAGCAAATGAGTTTTAAAGATAAAAATGATTTTAGAGTTGAAACTGTTTTAGCAATGTTAGATAGATACGGAGTTACTGAAGGAAGTTTGGAAAATAAAAATTTAATAATTCAATCTGATTTACCTGAAGAACTTTGTGATGAGAACAGATTAAAGGAAAAATTAATGAACGATAACAAAAAATTATTAGCTATTGTTAATTATTTCAAAACAGAAAATTGCAGAAGAGTTTATATTTCTGAATATTTTGGCTTCTTTGATGAGCAACCTTGCGGCAACTGTGATAATTGCAGAAAATAATTTTTCTATATAATTTGTTTCAATTAATAATAAAATAAATTCATTATTTCATAAACTTGAAAAAATAATAATGGCAAAAACATATTACGAACCAATGCACACTGCAGAGCACATTCTTAATCAAACAATGCTGCAGTTTCATACAGAAAAAAGATCATTTACAACCCATATTGAAAAGAAAAAATCCAAAGTTGATTTTCATTTTACAAGAAATTTAAATGAAGAAGAATTGAAAAAAATAGAATCTCGAGTAAATGAAATTATTAAAAAAAATTTAGATGTTTCGGAAAAATTTATTTCAAGACAAGATGCAGAAAGTAAATTTAATTTGGAGAGGTTACCTGAAGATGTTGGAGACAAAATAAGAATTATTCAAGTTGGGGATTATGATGCTTGTCCATGTATTGGTCAGCATGTTTCTAATACTAGTGAAATTGGTGAATTTAAAATTGTTTCATCAAGTTTTGATAATGGAGTTTTGAGAATAAGATTTAAATTATTATCAGTTGACTAAATCAATATTGTCATTCACTCAAAAGCAAGAATCAAGAAATATATGTTAATGGATTCGAATCAATTATTGTTAATAAATAAATTGGAATAAAAGGATTACTAATGAAAAATATATTACTATTATTTACCGCTCTAGTTCTTTTTGCATGCACAAAACAAGTACCAGAAAACACAGAGTCAAAAGTTACTGCAGTTTTTGATAATCTTAAAGCTATAAAATATGGTGCAGATGATTATGGAATGAAATCTTATGTAATGGCTTTTCTTAAAAGAGGACCTAATCGAGATCAAGATTCAATAACTGCTGCTGAACTTCAAAATGCTCATTTAAAAAATATTATTCGAATGGCAAATGAAGGTGTTTTAATTTTAGCCGGACCATTTTTAGATGACGGTGAAATTAGAGGTATATACATATTTAATGTTGAAACTGTTGAAGAGGCAAAAGCTTTAACTGCAACTGACCCTGCTATTCAAGCTGGAAGATTAGAAATGGAATTACACCCTTGGTATGGTTCGGCAGCATTAATGGAAGTAACACAGATAAGTAAAACATTAGCTAAAAAATCTATAGCTGGTGATTAAATTTTATTTTTATTACAGTCTTTAAAAAATGAAAGTACAAGAACCGTCATTCCCTCGAAAGCGGGGATCTAGTTTCGCAATAGGAGCAGACTTCAAAAGAGCTAATACTGAGATTTATAGAGAAGCAAAGAATGAATTCGGCAATGATATTTCGATAAAATTACTTCACATAATATTACTTGGAATTATGATTATTATCTTTAATGCATGTTCCAGCACTAGAGAATTTTCTGAATATGAAAATATTGAAGGGAATTTTATTGAAGATGGAATTGCTAGTTGGTACGGTCCCGATTTTCATGGAAACAAAACTGCTAATGGAGAAAGATTTAATACAAATGAATTAACAGCAGCTCACAGAACCTTACCTTTCAACAGTATATTGCGAGTTATCAATGCTGAAAACAGTAGTTCAGTAATTGTCAGAATAAATGATCGCGGACCATTTGTAAAAAATAGAATAATTGATCTTTCGAAAAAAGCCGCTGAAGAATTAGATATAATTAGGAATGGTACTGCCAGAGTAAAATTATTTTTACTCAATAATGTTGAATTACCAAACAATTTAGCTCAACCTAATTTTACCGTTCAAGTTGGATCTTATAAATTTATGGATGATGCTATAAATTTTGCTAGAAATATTAATGATTCCAGAGTAGTAAAGGCAAATATAAATGAAGAAACCTACTTTAGAGTTTACGTTGGAAAATTCATTTCAATTCATGAAGCTGAAGAATTGCTACATGAATTGAAGCGAAATGGAATTAACGGTTTTGTAAAACAAGTTGAGAATTAAATCTTACAATTAATTGAAAAGTTATACTTAAATTAAAAATACTTAAGTTTTAAAACAAATTATTAACTACATTATAAATTCTAACTCTTAACTTCCAATCTCTCTGCTTTAATTTTATCCAGATTATCAACAAAATCTGATTTTGAGGAATAGCATGAATGTTGGTTTCCGCCAGAATCACAGTGACCGCCGCCGCAGCATCCGGCATTTGCTCTTTTTTTATACTGACTAAAATGTAATCCACCTGCAAAAATGGCAACTGCTAAAATCATAAATCCAATAATTGCTAAAAATTGTAACATCATTAATCCCTTTCGTAAATATATTCCTCAAACTGAGGTGTAACTTTTTCAATAAACTTATTATCTTTTCTTACAATCATAAAAATAGGAAGTTTCCTTTTCAATGCAAAATCATATCCAATTTCAGGTCCCATTACATTAATTGTTGTTGCTAAAGCATCTGCAATTTTGCAATTTTCATAAATAACAGTGACGGAGGCTAAATTGTGAGATATTGGTTTGCCAATTTTAGGATCAATTAAATGTGAATATCTTATACCGTCTTCTTCAAAATAATTTAAGTAATCACCTGATGTAGCCACACTTACTTCAGAAATTGATATAATTTTTTGTAAAGTATTTCCTAATGGAGTCGGTATTCCAATTTTCCAATTTTCATTTTTGTCATTCTTCCCTTTTGTTCTAACTTCACCTCCTATTTCAACCATGTAATTAGTATATCCGATCTCTTCAATAAATAATGCAACTTTATCAACTCCAAAACCTTTTGCTATACTTGATAAATCACAATATAAATCAGATATATTTTTTTTAATAGTAGAGTTTTTTACATCTGCTTTTAATTTGGATATTCCAACTTTATCTTCTGCAAATTTAATTTCTTCAGGTGATGGAATTTTGTATGGTTTGAAATCCGGACCAAATCCCCAGAGATTTACAACCGGTCCAATTGTTACATCGTAAAAACCGTTCGATTCATTACCTATATTAATTGCATCATTAATTACAGAACACAATTCTTCTGAAACCTTTATCCAATTAGTATCCAACGAAGTGTTAAATTTTGATAATTCAGAATCATTGATGTATGTTGACATTTGCTGATTTACTAACACTAAAATACTATCAATTTGATATTTAAGTATTTCCGAATTTAAAACTTTTGTGTCAACAATTTTGACTGAATAAGAAGTTCCCATTGTGCTGCCTTCAATTAAGGCAACATTTTGAGAACTTGAATTTGTGCAAAAATTTAAAAGGAGTGAAAATAAAAAAAGTAAAACTAATTTAAAATTTTTTGAATTAAGGCTGTTTTTTATTCCATTTCCAATTTTCATAATAATCCCAGTCAGCCATTTTATTCAATTCATCTAATTCTTGAGATTTAAGCATTAATTGAGCTCTTGTAATATCTCCGGAAGATAGAATTCCTATATATTTACCTTCTTGTTCAATAAGCAAGTGTCTAAGTCTCTTTTGTAAAAATTTATCCATCAATTGATAAACAGAATCATTTACTGAAGAAGAAATTAGATTTGTAGTCATAACTTCTTTTATTTTTGTAGTTTTGGAATAGAAGCCCTCAGTAACAACATTTTTCATTAAATCTCTTTCTGTCCAAATTCCTTTAATTTCACCATTTTCAGTAATTAAAACTGATCCAATTCTATTTTCCAACATTAGCTTTAAAGCATCAGCAACTGTCGCTTCAATATCAACAGAAATAATTTGATTACCTTTATTTTCTAAAATTTCACCAGCTGTTAACATAGTAATCTCCTTCCAATTTGGATGAAAGTAATTTATTTAATAATTCTAATAGTTAGTGGATATCTATAATACTTGCCGTCATAAGCATTTATCGCACCTATTATTGTCATAATTAATGCAAATATACCTAAGACTACTAATAATGGAATTCCAATAACCACAAAAATTAAAACAACAGATATAAGAACATAAATTGTAATACTAATCTGGAAATTTAGTGCTTCTTTTCCTTGATCACCAACAAATGGCAATTCATCTTTTTTAAGCATCCAAATAAGCAAAGGTGCAACTATATTTCCAAATGGAAAAATAAAACCAGCAACTGCTGAAATATGAGCAATCATTGCCCATGTTCGTTCATCTTTTGATGTAGCTTGAGATTGACTATTAGAATCTCCGAATTGCTCAGTACCCATTTCTTCCATGCTAACTCCCTTCTAGTTAAAAATTTATATAAAATAAATTAACCGCCAAAGTCATCAAGCATTATATTTTCTCTTTCAACACCAAGATTTTCCAACATCTGAATTACTGCATTATTCATCATTGGAGGACCGCACATGTAGTATTCACAATCTTCCGGAGCCGGGTGATCTTTCAAATAATTATCATGTAAAACCTGGTGAATAAACCCAGTGTAACCAGTCCAATTGTCTTCAGGTAAAGGTTCAGATAGAGCTAAGTGCCATTTAAAATTATCATGTTCCTTAGCTAATTGATCAAACTCATCATCATAAAAAGATTCTCTTCTGCTTCTGGCACCGTACCAAAATGAAATTTTTCTCTTTGAATTCAGTCTCTTTAATTGATCAAAAATATGTGATCGCATTGGAGCCATACCAGCACCACCACCAATAAATACCATTTCAGCATCAGTTTTCTTTGCAAAGAATTCACCATAAGGTCCTGAAATAGTTACTTTATCTCCGGGTTTCAAGTTAAAAATATAGGAAGACATTTGACCTGGGGGCACATCCGGCATTCTTGGAGGTGGAGATGCAATCCTAACATTTAACATAATTATCCCTTTTTCTTCAGGATAACTTGCCATAGAATAAGCTCTTAAAACAGGTTCGTTTACTTTAGAAACGAATTTCCACATATTAAACTTATCCCAATCTTCTCTGTATTCTTTTTCAATATCAAAGTCAGAATATTTAACAACATGAGGCGGAGCTTCTATTTGAATATATCCGCCTGCTCTAAAATCAACATTTTCGCCTTCTGGTAAATCTAATACCAATTCTTTAATAAATGTAGCAACATTATTATTTGATCGTACAGTACATTCCCATTTTTTAATATCAAATACTTCGGCAGGAACTTCAATCTTCAAGTTATTTTTTACAGCAACCTGACAAGACAATCTGAAATTTTCTCTGATTTGCCTTCTATTTAATTTTGAAGTTTCCGTAGGCAAAACATCTCCGCCACCTTCAAGAACAACACATTTACATTCACCGCAAGTTCCGCCGCCACCGCAGGCTGAAGGTAAATATACTTTATTATCAGCAAGTACATTTAGTAATTTACCGCCAATTGGAACTGTAAGTGAATTTTCGGGATTATCATTTATGGAAATTGTAATATTTCCACTAGGTACCAATTGTGATTTTGCCAGTAGAATTACCATAACTAATAGTAATACTACTACTGTAAACATTATAACGCCAAGAATAACTAAATTAATGCCATCCATTAATAAAAACCTCTATAATTGAATTCCAGAAAACAGCATAAAAGCAATTGCCATTAATCCAACTGTAATAAAAGTAATGCCTAAACCTCTTAAACCAGTAGGAACATTACTATATTTCATTTTTTCTCTAATTCCAGCTAAAGCAATAACTGCTAAAGCAAATCCAATACCTGATCCAAATCCAAAAACAACACTTTCAGGGAAAGTATAATTTCTTTCTACCATTAAAAGAGAACCACCAAGAATTGCACAGTTTACGGTAATCAAAGGAAGAAAAATTCCTAAAGTATTATAAAGTTTTGGAACATATCTATCTAAAGTCATTTCCAATATTTGAACCATTGCAGCAATTACACCAATGTATGTTAACAGACCTAAGAAAGTAAGATCAACATTTTCTAAACCAGCCCAAGCTAATGATCCCTCTTTCAAAATCCCATTATAAATAAGATTATTTACAGGCATTGTAACTGCTTGAACAACAACAACAGCAATTCCTAATCCTATAGCACTATCAACTCTTTTAGAAATTGCCATAAAAGTACACATTCCTAAAAAGAATGCTAGGGCCATATTTTCTATAAAAATTGATTTAATAAAAAGACTTAAGTAATGTTCTAACATTTCTAACCCTCTTCAACTTGATCTGGTTTATAGGTTCTTATTGCCCATATAATTAGTCCAATTAAGAAAAACGCACTAGGGGGCATAAGAAATAATCCATTTGAAACAAACCAGCCGCCTTCATTTGTTAATGGTAAAATTGAAAATCCAAGTAATTTACCTGAGCCAATTAATTCTCTAATAAATCCAACAACAATTAAAATAAAGCTGTAACCAATTCCATTTCCTATTCCATCTAAAAAGCTAACAACAGGTTTATTTTGTAATGCAAATGCTTCGGCTCTACCCATTACAATACAGTTTGTAATAATCAAACCAACATAAACAGATAATTGTTTACTTACATCATACGCATATGCTTTAATTAACTGATCAGCTATAATTACTAGTGAAGCAATAATTGTCATTTCAACTAAAATTCTTATACTGCTTGCAATATGATTTCTTACAAGACTTACAAAAAAGTTTGAAAATGCCGTTACTAAAGTAACTGCAATAGCCATTACTAAAGCTGTTTCCAGTTTTGAAGTTACTGCTAACGCACTGCAAATACCTAAAATTTGTAAAGCAATAGGATTATTATTGAAAATAGGATCCAGTAATATTTCTCTATATTTTTTCACTATTTCCCTCCTCTCTCAATTTTGTAATGAAAGGTTTGTAACCTTCCTCACTAAGCCAAAAACGAACCAAATTACTAACTCCCCTAGTTGTTAATGTTGAACCTGATAAGCCATCAACTTGGTATTTAGCTTTTTCGCTTGTTTGATCAACTTGACCTTTTATTACTTCAATTTTTAAGTTCCAATCTTCATCATATGCTTGTTTTCCAATCCATTGACTTTTCCATTTAGGATTATCAACTTCACCGCCCAAACCAGGTGTTTCACCATGTTCATAAAAAGTGAATCCTTTTATGGTGTGTAAATCTTTATCGAGTGCAATAAATCCATATAGAGTTGACCATAAACCTTTACCATAAATTGGTAAAATATATTTTTCAACGCTTTCACCATCTTTTACTTGATAAATTGCCATCTCTTTCGGCATTCTAACAATTTTGGCAATATCTTTTTCTGGATTTATTGCCTTACCATGTTCCGGACTTTTAGCAACATTTTTTATATCAAAATTTTCAATATTCAGAACATCATCAAAATTACTTTCCGGAACAACTTCACCATTTTCTAAGTTAATAATTTCCGGCTGAATTTTTGAATTATATGTTTCGCTTACGTTTGTTTCTTCAGATTTATAAAGATCACCAGCAATTAAAATATTTTTTAATAAATCTATTTTTTTATTTTCTTCCTGTATTGGCTTTAATCCAACTGCAGCAGAAGAAACAAAAATGGCAGCAACAAAACATATAGCAACCACAACACCAATTGTTTTACTAATACTTTCAGAGGCCATTTCTAGCGAGTCTCCGTTTTATATTTTTATTAATGTAAATTTTATCAATTATAGGAGCAAACACGTTACCAAACAAGATTGCTAACATCATGCCTTCAGGAAAAGCAGGATTAACTACTCTAACTAGAACAACAAGTATTCCTATTAATATTCCATAGAGAATTTTACCTTCTGATGTCATTGCCGCACTAACTGGATCAGTAGCCATAAAAACAGTTCCAAATGCAAAACCTCCTACAACCAGATGCCACAATGGAGTTACCTCAAACATTGAATTTGTTGAACTACCAACAGTGTTAAATATTAAAGACATTCCAATCATTCCGACTAAAATACTTAACATTATTCTCCAAGAACCAATACCTGTAGCAATTAAAATTACTGCACCAATCAATGCTGCTAAAGTAGAAGTTTCACCCATTGAGCCTGGAATTAATCCAATAAATGAATCCCACCAACCAGCTGTAACAGTTAGAGAATGATCAGCAAATTGAGCTAGTGGAGTTGCACTGCTTATTCCATCAACAGCTACCCACACTTTGTCGCCCGAAATTTGTGCAGGATAAGCAAAAAACAGAAATGCTCTTGCAGTTAAGGCAGGATTAAGAATATTCATTCCAACACCGCCAAATACTTCTTTACCAATCACTACTCCAAAAGAAATTCCTAAAGCAACTTGCCAGTAAGGAATATCTGGAGGAAGAATTAATGGGAATAACAAACTTGTTACTAAAAATCCTTCTGCTATTTCATGATTTCTAATTGAAGCAAATAATGCTTCCCAAAATCCACCAACTGCCAAAGTAACAATATATACCGGGAAAAAATAAAATGCTCCATGTATCATATTGCTGAAAATACTATCTGGATTAAAATCCAGTCCAAGAGCAAGAACTAAATCCTGCTGCCAATTAGTGGTTTGGAAATCAGCAATTTTTGAGATCACTAAGTTTGCTTGATAACCGGTATTGAAAAGTGCCATTAAAACTGCGGGAACTAAAGCAATAACCACCCAAACCATCATTCTCTTTAAATCCAGTGCATCTCTTACATGCGAATCATTTTTTGTTCGATTTGCAGTAGAATAGAGAAATGTATCAATGGCTTCATAAAGTGGAAATAGCTTTTCTAATTTTCCGCCTTTTTCAAACTGCTTTTCAGACTTATCTAAAATATCTCTCAGGAATTTCACTATCCTTCCTTATCAATTAAAGTTAAATTTCTTCTTAAATTTATTCCATGATCTATTTTTGATGGACATACAAAAGTACATAATGCTAAATCTTCTTCATCAAGTTCCAAACAACCAAGTTTTTCAGCATCTTCAACATCATTTACTGCAAGTGCTCTTAGCAAAAAGGTTGGTAAAATATCTAAGGGCATAACTTTTTCATAACTGCCGCTAGGAACAATTGCTCTTTCGCCGCCGTTCATTGCAGTGCTAAAGTTAAACTTTTTAGACGGTGTTAAACTTGATAATAAAACTTTTTTTACTGAAAATAATTTTGAACTTGGCGTAATCCAGCCAAGAAATGGTCTATCTTTTTGTTCTTCAATAACAGATATTTGATTATGATATCTTCCTAAAAATCCTTCTTCTTTTGAAGATTTTCTGCCGCTTAACACTGACCCAGAAATAACTCTGCAATCTCCTTCACTTAATTCATTTTCAGTTAAATCACTAATTGCGGCGCCAATTCTTGTTTTTAGATATCTTGGATTCTTTATAGATGGGCCCGCCAATGAAATTATTCTTTCAACATTTATTTTACCGGTTGTAAATAATAAACCAATATCAATAACATCTTGAGCATTTATATACCAAACTTTTTTATTTCTATTTGCGGGATCAAGAAAATGTATATGCGTTCCAGCTAAACCTTTAGGATGAACTCCGCTAAACTCTTCAACTCTTAGATTATGAATTTGAGTATCAGGAATATTTTCACCTTCTTCTTTGCAAAGATATAAATTACCTTCAGTTAACTTGGATAACAATCTTAGTCCGTTCTTAAAACTGGATTCTTTACCGGAAATAATTTTTTCAACTGATGGAGCTAAAGGATTTGAATCAATTGCTGTTACAAATATTGCTTTTGGTGAAATTTCAGGATTAGCAACTTTACTAAATGGACGTTCCCTTAATGATGTCCAAAGTCCTGAATTAATTAGTTGTTCTTTTATTACATCACTTTTTAATGAAGGGATTTCCGATTCAGAATAATGTTTAAAAATTACTTCTTCACTTCCGCTTAGTTCTATTACCATAGAAAGAAAATGTCTTTTCTCTCCCCTGTTAATTTCAACAACAGTTCCTGCTCCAGGTGAAGTAAAATTAACTCCCGGTAATTTTTTATCGGTAAATAATAATTGACCAAGTTTAACCTTATCACCAATATTAACGGCAAGTGTCGGTTTTAATCCAATGTAATCATTTCCTAATAAAGCAACTTTTTTAACTGTTTTGGATTCATCAATAGTATTTGAGGGTTCGCCGTTGATAGGCAGATTCAAACCTTTTTTAATCCTAATAACACCCATAATTATTTTCTCTGTTTCAAAGTATGTAGAATACTAACTGATTAAAATGATTTGTTCTTTGCAATTTTTGGTTGCGATTTAAAATTATTTTATAGCATATAAAAATAAGACAAAGGTATTGTATAATCAAACAATTTATTTTTTGTTATTCATTAAAAATCAAAAACCTGTTTTTTTGGCAATAATGATTCCAATTGGATAAATTTATTTTTACAATTTATTAACCAAATCAGTAAATAAAATATGAGCAATTTAGAATTACATTTTGAGAAATTCAGAAATAACATAATAGGAATTGATGCAAATTTTAAATCACCTTTCGGTGACAAAAAATTAATATATGCCGATTGGATTGCAAGCGGCAGACTTTTTGGCCCAATAGAAGAAAAAATACAGAATATGTTCGGCCCCTTTGTTGGCAATACGCATTCAGAATCAAGTATTACCGGTAATTTAATGACCTCATCCTATCATAAAGCTCAGAAAGTAATAAAATCTCATGTAAATGCAGGTCAGGATGATATAATTATTTCTGCTGGCTTTGGAATGACAGCAGTTGTAAATAAGCTTCAAAGAATTTTGGGTTTAAGAATTTCTGAAAGATATAAAGATTGTATCAGTATTAAAGATGAAGATAAACCTATTGTTTTTATTACACATATGGAACATCATTCCAACCAGACTTCTTGGCTGGAAACTATTGCCGATGTGAAAATAATTGAACCAGATAATAAAGGATTGATCGATTTAGGAAATTTGAATAATTTGTTGAACAAGTATAAAGACAGAAAAATAAAAATCGGAGCTTTTACGGCGGCTTCAAATGTAACGGGCATTACTACTGATTATCACAAATTGGCAAAAATAATGCATCAACACGACGGATTATGTTTTATTGATTTTGCTGCTTCTGCACCTTATGTTAAAATTAATATGCATCCTGAAGATCCGCTTGAAAAATTAGATGCCATTTATTTCTCGCCGCATAAATTTTTAGGCGGACCGGGGACAGCCGGAGTTTTAATTATGGATAAAAATCTTGATACTTGCAGCGTTCCTGATCACCCTGGAGGCGGAACTGTAGACTGGACAAATCCATGGGGTCAACACAAATATGTTAATGATGTTGAAGCTCGTGAAGATGGCGGAACTCCTGGTTTTCTCCAAACAATACGCACAGCTCTTTGCATAAAATTAAAAGATGAAATGGGCGCAGAAAATATTTTGAAACGAGAAGAAGAACTTGTTGAAATTGCATTTTCAGAATTTTCAAAAATTCCACAATTACATATTCTTGCAAGTGAAATTCAAAATAGACTAGGAGTTCTTTCTTTCTATATTGAAGATATTCATTATAATTTAGCAGTTAAAATATTAAATGATAGATATGGTATTCAAGTTAGAGGCGGATGTTCTTGTGCAGGAACTTACGGTCATTATTTATTACATGTAGATCCAACCAGATCTCAAAGAATTACTGATAAAATTTCCAAAGGTGACCTTTCTGAAAAGCCAGGATGGATTAGAATGTCGCTTCATCCAACAATGACAAATGACGAGTTAATTACAATTTTAAATGCAATTAAAGAAATAATTGCAAATATTAAAATTTGGGAAAAAGATTACATATATGATATTTCCACAAATGAATACCACCACGTTAATGATGAAGGTTTAGAAAGTATTGTTGAAAATTGGTTTAGCTAAGGAACGTTTATAAATTTAGAAAATTTTGAACAATTATTTCACTTACTTCAGGATTTTCTTCAAAATTTATTTCAAGAGAATAATAATTTTTTAATTCACATGTTAATGAATATAAAACTTTTTCATAAAGAATGGTAGAAGTAGCATATTGACAAATTAAAGATTGTGTTTCATTATTAAATTTTAGTGATTTATCAGAGATCAAATTACTAACTAATTTAGATCCTTCTTTAACTTCTATTTTTCCAACCACAAAATTCAGATCAATTTCTGTTTCTTCTTTTTGGCTTTGATCCATAGGGAAAAAACCTAAACCGCATTTTTGTTTACTTAAAATTTGATTACACATAAACTTAAAACCATCATTAATACCCAAAATTGGTTTTTTAATTAACCGGAGTAAGCTGAATAAATTCATCATGCTTATTCTGCGGTAAGCTAAATTAAAGTTTAGTGGGTGAGGCAAAATTATTTTATCTGCAGCTAATATTTCCCTTTCCATTAATGAATATTGAAATTCAATATTATTCTTAGAAATTATATTGTTGAGAAATTCAGATTCAGAATTATTGTAACCCAGAACGCAAATCATTTATTTAAAAACTCACTATTAAATTCAGAAATCATTTGCAAAATAAATAATTTTCTAATAATTTATAATTAATTACTTTATTATATACATTTTTTAAGAATTGGAGCTAAAATGTCAGAAGAAAAATTACCAGCTACAGTTAGTGAGTACAAAGGAAACGCAATTATTTCTTTACCTGTTGCCGGAAGTACAAAATATCCATTTACTTTTGGTTTGAACAAAGCTAAAGCAATTCTAGAATATTTTGATGATATCAAAAAGTTTGTTGAAGATAACGATAAGAAACAAGAAGAAAGTCCTGAATAGTTTAGATTATATCTAATAGCTTTAATTCAAAGATTAAATTTTTGCCTGCTAAAGGATGATTTCCGTCTAATTCTATTGTGTTATTTGTAATTTTGGTAATTCTAACATTAATAGAATCACCATCTCCATTAGGAATCTGAATTTCTTGATTCAGTTCAATTTCCATGTCAGTTGGAATCTCATCTTTACTTATTTCAATTACTAGTTCTTTTTCAATAGCTCCATAAGCTTTATCAGAAGAAATATGTATTACTTTATCCTGATTTATTTTCATTCCTACTACAGCTTCATCAATACCTTGAATTACTTCCCCACTACCTATTTTAAATTTTAACGGTTCATTTTCTTTTGATTGATCGAATAATGTACCATCTTCTAATTTACCTTTAAATTTAAGTGTAACTAAATCCCCAACCCTGGCGTGTTTTTCGTATTCCATTAATCCCCTCGAAAGTATTATTAAAATTAATGAATTATTAATTTACGATCAATAAAGCTTAAATGTAAAAAATCCTTTATAGTATAAAGTTTGCTTAATATAGAAAAATATATTAAGTTATGATTATCTTATTTAATAATGAGGGTATTATGAAAAAATTATTCATTATTACAACTTTCTTTCTATTTTCAATCTACAATATTGCGCAAGAAGATCACTCAGAATTAGTTGAAGGACCCTTCTCTACTCCGCAAGAAGTAACAGAAACATGCTTAATGTGTCATGAAGGTGTTGAAGCTGATATTATGAAAAGCAGACATTGGAAATGGTTAGGTGATGAATTTGAAAACAAACATGGTGAAAAGGTTACTTTTGGAAAGCAAAATATCATTAATAACTTTTGTATCGCAACTTCCTCAAATGAACCGAGATGTACAAGCTGTCATATTGGTTTTGGCTGGAAAGATGGAACATTTGACTTTGAAGACCCAAACAATATAGATTGTTTGGTGTGTCATGATCAGTCAGGAACTTATAAAAAGACTCCAACCGGAGCCGGAATGCCTGACGAAAGTGTTGATTTAGTAAAGGTTGCTCAAAGTGTAGGCCCTACTAAAAAAGCTAATTGTGGTACTTGTCATTTTAACGGCGGCGGCGGAACAGGAGTGAAACACGGCGATCTTGATGAAAGTTTACTGAATCCTTCAGCTGAACTTGATATACATATGGGTGGCGCAGGTTTTGAATGTTCAGAATGTCATGCCGGTGAGAATCATCAAATTTTAGGTGCAAGTCACGGTTCTTTAATTGAAGGTAAAAACCATATTTATTGTATTGACTGTCATACTGAAAAGCCTCACGAAAAAAAGATTTTAAATAATCATGTTGCTTCTGTTGCTTGCGAAACTTGTCACATTCCAACATTTGCCAAAGAAATGGCAACTAAAACTTGGTGGGATTGGTCAACTGCTGGTGAAGATAAAACAGTTGAAAAAGATGAGTTTGGGATGCCGAAATATGATAAGAAAAAAGGTGATTTTGTTTGGGAAATGAATGTTGTACCGGAATATAGCTGGCATAACGGAAAAGCTGATTATTATCAATTGGGTGATAAAATTGATCCAAATAAAGTTGTAAAATTAAATACACTTTTAGGTGATATTAAAGATCCAAATTCTAAGATAGCTCCTTTTAAAGTTATGCGCGGAAAACAAATTTATGATTCAGGTAATAATTATTTAGCAGTTCCAAAATTGTTTGGACCTGGCGGATATTGGAAAACTTTTGATTGGAATGCTGCGGCAAAATTAGGAATGGAATCTGTAAATTTACCCTATTCAGGCCAACAGGCATTTGTTGAGACAGAAATGTATTGGCCAATTAACCATATGGTTGTTAGTGCTGATGAAGCATTATCATGTACATCATGTCATGGTCAAAAAGGTACAAAAAGATTGGACTGGGAAAAATTAGGTTATAAAGGTGATCCAATGAAATCGGGCGGCAGATTCGAATAATATTTATGCGTTATAAAGGTGAAGTTATTTTGTTGACTTCACCTAGCATTTTATCTATAAATTTTAGTTTATGCCTAAATCTCAAAACAAAAAGAAATGCTGCAACTGTTAATCCTAAAAGTAATCCAAGCCAAATTCCTATTATATTCATTTCAAAATAAAAGCCCAAAATGTAACCAATTGGTAAAGCAATAATCCAATAGGCAAAAAGTGTAATTGTCATAGGAATTTTAACATCAGTTAATCCTTTTAATATACCTAAACCTACAGCCTGAATTCCATCAGAAAGCTGAAATAACGCAGCAATAATTAAAAGTGATGCAGCAATTTCAACGACCTTAAAATCATTTATATATAACGAAGGTAAAAATTCATTTAATAGAATAAACGTTATGCCCGTAAATGACATAAATAAAAATCCAAGAAAAATTGAAGAATAACCTGCCAACTTTATATTAATCAAATTTCTTTCCCCAAAAGCATTACCTACTCTAATAGTTGCAGCAGAAGAAATGCCTAAAACTACCATGTAAGAAATTGAGGCTAGATTTATTGCAATTTGGTGAGCAGCTAAATACTCACTTCCCAACCACCCGATTATTATTGATGCAAAAGAAAATGCTCCAACTTCAAATGAATAAGAAAGACCACTTGGAAATCCTATTCTGATTATTTTCTTCATCATTTTCCAATTTATTGATCTGAAATTTAATGTAGGATCATAATCTTTATATTTAACTGATTTTAAAACAATCAGCATCATGATCAAACCCATAAAAGTTCTTGTCATTAATGTTGCAAAACCAGCGCCATCTAATCCAAGTGCAGGAAAACCTAGATTTCCAAAAATTAATACCCAATTGCTAAATGCGTTCACAATATTTGCAAAAATTGCAATATACATTGGTGTTTTTGTATCAGATAATCCTTCTACAAATTGCCTGTATGTTTGAAACAACATAAATGGAACAATTGAAATACTCAGTATTGATAAATAAGATTCAGTTAATTGCGCAACCAAAGGTTCTTGATTTAGATAAATAACAATTTTGGCTAAAAAGTATGTTGCCAGTGTAAGGATTAAACCGAAAATTAAGTTAACAATTAGACCTTGCCTTACAATTATACCACATTCTTCATTTTTATTTTCACCTTTGGCAATTGCTACCAGAGCAGTAATTGCATGACTCATTCCAATGCCAAGAACCATTACTAAAAAAAACAATCCATTTGCTAAAGCGGCAGCAGCAAGCGGTTCAGCTCCTAACTTACCAACCATAAAACTATCCACAACACCCAACATAATATGTCCTAGCTGACCAATTGAAACTGGAATAGCTAATTTAATAGTTGAGTTCATATGACTTTTGAAGTCAATAAGTGTAATATTTCTTTTTGTTTTGGTTTGCATTCCCAATAAATAACTGTAACTTTAATGATAGTTTTTTTTGAATATCAAAATAAGGATTAAATATGAAACAAATTTTAATAGTTTCGTTTATTACACTTTTTTCAATTATTGCTTGCAGCCAAACAACTTCCGATAGTGATTTAAAGATGACAACTGCAAAAGATTCCGTAAGTTATAGTATTGGTTTGGATATTGGCAATAATTTTAAAAGACAAGAAATTGAGATTGAACCTGCTATTTTATTACAAGGAATTAAACATGCTATGGCAGATACATCACTCTTAAGTGAACAAGATTTACAAGTTGTTATGACAAACTTTAGAAAACAACTACGTGATCAGCAGCAAGCTAAAAATGAACAAGCAGCATTAAAAAATAAAGAAGAAGCAGATAAATTCTTTGCTGAAAATAAAACTAAAGAAGGTGTTATTACACTTGAAAGCGGATTGCAGTATAAAGTTTTAAAAAGCGGAAACGGTAAAACTCCTAAACTCAGCAGCACAGTTGAAGCTCATTATGCAGGCAGGCTTTTAGATGGCACTGAATTTGATAATTCTTATAAAAGGGGTGCACCATTTCAAACAAAAGTTACAGGAGTTATTAAAGGCTGGACTGAAATACTTCAACTTATGAAAGAAGGAGATAAATGGGAAGTTTATATTCCTTCAGATTTAGCCTATGGCCCACGTGGAAGCGGTCCTACAATTGGTCCAAATGCAGCACTAATTTTTGAAATGGAATTAATTTCTGTTAATTAGATTCTAATAAAGAGAGTCTAAATTAAATTGGACTCTCTTTGTTATATGCACCTATCGTAATATTTATTAATTATTATTCAATAAATGTTTTACTCCCTCAAATAAATTTGCCTGCAATTTTTTTTTTTGATATATTCAAATCCAATCATTCTAATTGAATCTTCCATTATATAAATAAAGAGGATACTATGAAAAATATTTTTACATTTTTCAAAGCAATCATTTTACTATTTATTTTTACAAATATATTACTTGCGCAATCTGATGTTTTTACAAGAATGGATAGTATTCTTGTTCCTGAAATTGAAAATTGTGGTTTAGGCGAAATTATTGCCGGTGTTGATTTTGATGGAGATGGAAAAACTGAAATTTATGTTGTTAATAATATGAATGATATTGGAGGGAATGAATTAATTCCAAGAATTTATAAGTATGAATTTGATGGTACAGAGTGGAGCTTAGTTTGGGATGAATACAGCAGAGATATTGTTCAGCAAAACAGCTGGGCACCAACAACTTATGGTGATATTGATAATGATGGAAAACAAGAAATATTTTGGTCTCCTGCTAACAATTTTATTGAAGGAAATGAAAATCCTCCAAGAATTATGGTTTGGGAAGCAAATGGAGATGATAAACTTGGTAAAGCAAATTTTGGTTTTGAAACTCCGAGTGCACAATGGACAATAACTGATCAAGATAATTTTGAAGTCCGTCCATTTCGTTTAATTATAAATGATATTGATAATGATGGAACTGAAGAATTAATTTTTGCAGATAGACAATCAAATTATAGATTTGGAGTAATTTCAGTTACAGATATTCCAGATAATGGGAATGGATCTGAAACTTGGACCTTAGAAGCATCCGGTATTGAAAGTGTTCTACCGGAAAATTCAATTTATGATATGGCAGTTCTTAATAACACAATTTACTTATTTCACTCTGATGGAAATGTTACACCCGTCAGATTTGATGGATCAAATTATAATATTTTAGAAAGTATTCCTGATGTTATTCCCGGCGGATCTTGGAAATCAGCAAATACGGTTGATATAAATAATGATGGAAATATGGAAATAGTTGTCGGAGGTTGGCAGGTTGATTCAACAAATTCACACAACAAAGTGTTTTTACTTGAAGAAGACGAAACGACCATAATTAAAAAAAGTATAATTGCAAACTTTGAAAACTTAATAAGCTCTACCGGAAGAATTAATGGCGGACATGATGCTTATGGAGATATTGATAATGATGGAAATTTAGATTTTATTTTTGGGACCAGAGAAACCGAACCATCTGTTTCGATTTTACGAATGGAATATATTGGCGGCGATATTTCTGATTCCAACAGTTACCAAATTTCTGTTATTGATTCACTTTATCCTACTGCAAATGCCGGAAGATATGATATTGTTCAAGTTGCAAATTTAGATGAAGATCCGGAATTAGAAATTCTTTATACCAATGGTGCAACATGTGAAAGATTCCCAATAGTTATTTTGGATTTGGTTAAGCCTGTTACAGTTAAAGATAGTTTTATCCCTACAGAGTTTCAATTGGAGCAGAATTATCCTAATCCATTTAACCCGGTAACAAATATAAATTTTTCTATTCCTGAAGCTTCAGAAATTAGTTTAAGAATTTATAACTCTTTAGGACAGCAAGTAAGTACAGTAATAAATAAGGAATATCTTAATAAAGGTAATTATACATATAAGTTTAATGCTGTAAATTTGCCGAGCGGAGTTTATATGTATACATTGGAATCTGATTTTGGAATTACATCAAAAAAAATGATTGTGCTTAAATAAATTGAAAAAGTTGATTACTAAATTTGATATCTTTGCTTTATAATATTGAGATATAAAGTTTATGTCAAATAAATATGATGTAATTGTTATTGGCAGCGGACCAGGTGGTGAAGGCGCTGCCATGAAAGCTGTTAAGGAAGGAAAATCGGTTGCAATTTGTGATGATTTTAAACAAATTGGAGGAAGCTGTACACATAGAGGAACCATTCCAAGTAAAGCATTAAGACATGCCAGCCAAATAATTTCTGATACTGATTCATTTAAAACTGCAAATTACCAACAGGTTCTTAAATCAATTCAGCCGATTATTGATAATCAATATCTTCTTAGAAAAAGTTTTTATGAAAGAAATCAAGTTAATATTCTTGATGGAAGAGCTTCATTTATAAATGATCATGAAATTGAAGTTATCAATGATTTAGGAAACAGAAAAAAATATAAAGCAGATTTTTTTGTAATTGCCACTGGTTCCCGTCCCTATCATCCTGAAGATATTGATTTTACTCATCCAAGAATTTTAGATAGTGACACTGTTCTAAATTTAAATGATCATCCTCGTACAATAACAATTTATGGTGCAGGTGTTGTTGGTTGTGAGTACGCTTCAATTTTCCGGGAATTTAAGATCAAAGTAAATTTAATTAATACACGAAATCAATTACTTACATTTTTAGATGATGAAATAATTGACGCTTTGGCATATCATTTACGTGAAAATGGTGTGTTAATTAGACACAATGAAGAATATGAAAAAGTAGTTCCAGATGATAATGGCATTACAGTTTACCTGAATTCAAATAAACAAATTAGAAGTGATTATTTACTTTGGGCTCAGGGCAGAACCGGTAATTCACAAAATATGGGATTAGAAAATATTGGGATTGAAGGCAACATTCGAGGATCAATTGAGGTCAATGAAAATTTTCAAACAATTCATCCTCACATTTACGCTGTTGGAGATGTAATTGGTTATCCAAGCTTGGCAAGTGCTGCTTATGATCAAGGCAGATTTGCATCAACACACATAGTTAATGGAAATTGTGAACACAAATTAGTTGAATATATTCCAACTGGAATTTATACTATTCCGGAAATAAGCTCTGTTGGATTAACAGAAAAAGAATTAACAGAACAAAAAGTTCCTTATGAAGTGGGACATTCACATTTTAAACATCTTGCAAGAGCACAAATTACCGGAAGAACAACTGGAATGCTAAAACTTCTTTTCCACAGAGAAACATTAGAAATTTTAGGAGTCCATTGTTTTGGTTACGGAGCCTCTGAAATTGTTCATATTGGTCAGGCAATTCTGGCTCAAGATGGAAAAGCTAATACTTTGATGTACTTTATCAATACTACTTTTAATTACCCGACAATGGCAGAAGCTTACAGAGTTGCCGCATTAAACGGATTGAATCGAATTCACTAAAAATTATTATTGATGTCACCAAAAGAAGAAAAATTTTACTTAAAACTTAGAAAAGATATTAGCAATTGGCTTGATAAAAAAGCTCATATGAGCCATAAATCAAGAGAATATTTAATGGTAGTTCCGGATATTTTTTACTTACTAGTAAAATTGCTTCAAGATCCGGATGTTCCTTCCGGTAAAAAAGTAAAATTAGTTACTGCAATTACTTATTTTATTTCCCCAATTGATATTTTACCTGAAGCACTACTGGGTCCATTGGGTTATTTAGATGATTTGGGAGTTGCAGCATTTGTTTTAAATGATTTGATCAATACAATTGATCCACAAATTATTAAAAGAAATTGGGTTGGTGAAACTGATGTACTAATTTTGGTAAAAAGAATTTTGATTAATATTGATAATATTATTGGAAAAGGAATTTGGGAAAAAGTTAAAAATGTTTTTGGCTAAAGTATAGATGGGAATTTTAATGTAAATTTAGATCCAATATTTACTTCACTTTCAACTGTAATATCTCCATTCATTAATTCAACAAATTTTTTAGAAACCGAAAGTCCTAATCCAGTGCCTTGGTAAATTCTATTCATACCTTCACTAACTTGACGAAATGCTTCAAATATTAACTTTCTTTTTTCTTCCGGTATTCCAATTCCGGTATCACTAATTTTTATACAATAAAAGTTAGTTCCATTACTGTTATCTGAAAATAATTCAAGACCTATTCTGCCCTTTTCTGTAAATTTTACAGCATTATTCAGCAAATTTGTAATAACTTTATTGAACATTTTAACATCAATATTAGAATTTGCTTGATTTAACTCAGTATTAAAGAAAATTTCCAGATTTTTATCTTCAGCAATAGGTTTATATATATTATATATTTCTGTTAAAAGTAGCTTTAAATCCTTTTTCTCAAATGCAACTTTTAATCTATTTGAATCTACATCGCTTTGATCTAAAAGTAAATTAAGAGATTCAGTTAACCGATTACTGCTCTTTAACACAATTTCGGCCATTTCTTTAAGTTCGGGATCTTGGATTTCTTCATAAAGAATACCGGCGTAACCTAAAATAACGGTTATTGGAGTTCTAAGTTCATGACTCATATTATCAAGAAAAACAGTTTTAAGCTTTCTTGCTTCCTCAAGAATAAGCAATTCCTCAATTGTTTTTTCGGATGAACTATACTCTGATTTGTTATTATCTTTACTATTTATATCCAAATTTTACCTTTAAACACAAAAATTGCAGATTATATGTATATTATTATCGGAAAAATCTTCTTTACAATTAACTATTTTTAGCTTTATTTATAAATATAATAGAATTAAATTTAACCTCACTATCGTTTCAAATATTATTGAATTTAAAAAGTTTATAATTTTTACGAGGCATAAATGAAGTATATCGTTTTTTTTATAGGTATTATATTTTGGGTTGGTTGTGCAAGCATTGTGCTTGAACCTTCTGATTTTGCTTGGCCAATTGAAACAGTTTTAAATATTGATGAAGATGGTTTAGTTCAGGAAACCCGATATTCCTTTTCAACAAATGTTAAACAAATGTTTTATGCCGAAAATCAAGATTCTAATTCCTATAGGAATAATTCGGTGAGAATAATCAGAGATCAAGCTGGATATTATTACATGATTTCAACAGGATTTAAAAATGTTTATATTTTTAAGGCAGATAACGGTAAAATGATTTTACATAATAAATTTGTGGTTTCTGAGTTTGGTTTAGATTTGCCCGCATTTAATCAGAGAAAACCATATGTTGAACTTCTTGAAGGAGAACAACACTTAGTTTATTTAAATTCAGATGGTATTAAAGGAGAAGAATAGTGATTACTAAAAACCTTTTAAATATAGGATTTTTCTTATTATTCTCATCTTTGCTGATTGCACAGTCGGATTATAGAATTACACAAGAATTTAAAAGCCGGCACAGATCTTTTGAAATTGCAATTGAGTATGCCAAAACAATTGAAGAATTAAGTAAAATTAAAAAAGAAATAAATGAATTTAGAAATGATTTTAAAGGTAATAAAGAATTATTAAACAGAGCACTTTACCCAAGTAATTTTGAATCTTCTTTTTCTACTCTTGATAAAAAAATAGAATATACAAATAAGAAATTATCTGAGATTTCTGAACTTCAGACAAAAGTTGTAAGAATTGAATCTGACTATGCAAAGATTTCTGATGAAGTTAAAAAACTGTCAAGTGAAGTCAATTCATTAAAAAACACAAACGCCAGATTAATGACAGAATTGAAAGCTTTCCAATCTGGTTACGGCGGTTCTAAAAATGAAATTGACTCCTTAAGAAATTTAGTTACTCAATTAAAACAAGGAATAAGTAGAAGAGATACTCTTATTCAGGAAATTATGGATAATATTTTCATGACGGCTGAACATAAATTAGAATCTTTAGACGATGCCGAAAAGAAAAATATTATTACAAAAATTCAAAGTACAAGTTTAATTGATAACATCCGAAATCTAATTAGTGATAATATTGAATTCTTAAATGCAAGCATTTTTACCTCAGAAGATTTAACTGCTTTAAAAAGTGAGTATAAAGATTTTGATCAAAGATGGAATCATTTTGGGCCAAAACTTTTTGATATTTATTCAACTGATGAAAAAAATAAAGATAAATTAAATGAAATTGATACGTTAATTTCAAATTGGAATTCTTCATTGGATTTTTCAGTTTGGAAATCCATTAATGATATTTTCAAATCTCATACTATAGAACTTAATGCTTTCTCAAATGGAGCAGAATTCGAACAGTCTGCAATTGATTATATTAACAATCAAATTGATTCCGGTACAAATTCCGGTGTTCAAGAAGATCAAACCTATGTTTATTTTGCTGATAGAGTTTGGAACGAAAAAATAAAAGCAAATTGGATTCCTTTATTAATATCTGAAAATCTTTTTACAACAGATCAAATTACAAGAATTGATAATAAATTAGTTGAATGGAAAGAAAGTACCGGCGGATCAAAATCCTATTTTATTTATGGAATAATAATTTTACTTGCAATTATTATAGTCATCAGCATGTACTTTATTAAGAAAAAGAACAAAAAGGTTGAGGAGAATATTATAGAATCAAGAGTTGAAAATAAAAGTTTTGAAATTGATGATGATGATGAATTTATTGATGATAAAAAGGAATAATGGATTTTTTAAAATAAAAAGTGGCCATCATTATTTTATAAATCCATCATTATAGAGTTGTAATTAGGTTAACCTTTTTACAAACTCTATTATATTTTGAAAAGGATTTGGGCTACCCTTTTCGTTTTGCTCCCCAATGATAGATTGAACCTGATGACCACATTTTTCTCTATGTTCATAATTTATGTCTGATATACTATTTTTCTAATTGTATCAAATTGTAAATAAGGATATTCTGCACGTAATTGATCAATTGCCTCACTTGCCCGCATTTTTGATTTACGCATATCTCTGAATCTTTTTTTTATTAAATAGTCTCTGACAGATTTTTCATTTATTAATCCCCTGCTGGTTAATAAATCATAAATATCATCATTTATTAGTTCAGGGATTGGATTTTCATTTGTATTTATGATATTCCCGTTTAACATAATGCCTCCTGAATAATATTAAGAATTTGTAATTTCTAAATTGTAAATAAGAATTTTGGAAGGATTATACAACCGCATATATATGCGGTTTTATATTATTAGGTAAAATTGTGAATTTGATTTATTTATGAAGATTTTATTGATAATTATATTAAACCTTTTCGTATGGCTTTTGCAACAGCTTCTGATTGTGAATGTACATGAAGTTTTTTATAAATATTTCTGATGTGATGTCTTACTGTATCAACACTAATAAAAAGTGAATCTGCAATTTGCTGATAATTATCTCCTTCAGATAATTTATTAAGCACTTCTTTTTCTCTTTGCGATAGGCCGTATTCTTCAGTTTCAATTGTTTCTGTATTATTTTGCTGAAAAACTGTAATAACTTGTCTGGCAATTAATGAGCTCATTGGCGATCCGCCTTCACTAACTTCTTTTATAGCTTCTAGTAATCTATTAGGAGGTGTGTTTTTGACCAAATAACCGCATGCTCCGGCACATAAAGCTTCAAAAACTACATTACTTTCTTTATAAACTGTTAGCATTAGAATATCTATATCTGAATCAATTTCTTTGGCTTTTTTTACTCCTTCAATTCCGTTCATTCCCGGAAGTCCAATATCCATAAGAGCAACATCAACATTTAACTCAGGTAGTTCAATTAAAAAATCCTCAACATTACCAAATGTCCCCACACAACAATAACCATTCGTCTTATCAATTAATGAAGCTATTCCTTCTCGTATATTCTGATTATCTTCTACAATTACAACCTTAATCATTTATAATTTTCCTTGAAATTCAGTAAGTGTTCCTTCGCCATTTTGAGATTTTATATTCAATCTTGCTTTAATTTTCCTGGCTCTTTCAATAATATTTGATAGACCATTTCCGTTTGTTTTTTTATTTATGTCAAATCCAATTCCATCGTCTTGTACTTTAACAATTAAACCATTTTTATTCAGATTTATATCAATAGTAATTAAATTGCATTTACTATGTTTTATGGAATTATTTATTGTTTCCTTTAAAATTAAATATAAATTTTGCCTGTAATCCATTGGCAATTTTATTTCGTTCATGTTTTCCAAATTTGAAGTACTCAGTTTTATTCCCATATCAGCAAGCAATTCACCATAAGTATCTTTAATTCTTACAATCAAATCATAAAGTGAGTCTCTATTAGGATTTACAACCCAAACAATATCACTCATTGATTCCACCAATTCTCTTGATAATGTACTAATTTGTCCAAGATGTTTTGTTGCAATTTTTGGCTTTTCAATTTCATTAACTGCAAGATCACTAAGAATAGATATTTCTGTAAGTCCAGCTCCTACATTATCATGTAAATCGGCGGCAATATTTGATTTTAATTTATCAAGTGCAACCAAATACCTAAAGCGCTGATTTATAAAAAATGTAATAATTCCGCCAATCAATAAAATCAGCATAGCAATAAACCACCACTGCATCCAAAATGGAGCAAGAATTGTTATTTCCACGTTAGCTTCAAAAGGACTCCAAATTCCATCATTATTAGTGCCTTGGACTCTAAATTTATATTGTCCAGGATTTAAATTAGTATAATATACTCTTCTATCATTTGCATCAGTATATGCCCATTTTGTATCTAATCCTTCAAGTATAAATTTATATTTATTTCTGTTAGAATTTTTATAATCTAATGAAGCGAATTCAAAAGAAAAATAATTTTGATCTCTTCCAAAGACGAGTATACTGGGTTCACCACGAATTGGTTTGTCAAAAACTTTAATACGGCTAATAACAATTGGTGGTATGTAATTATCTATTCTAATTTTTTGTGGATCAAAAAAGTTGATACCATTAATCCCGCCAAAATAGAAAATACCATCATGCCCTTTAAGATAAGCTCCACCGCTAAATTCAAGACTTTGTAAACCATCACTTATATCATACTGCCTAAAAGAACGGAATTCTGAATCAATTTTAAAAATACCATTGTCCGTACTTAACCAATATTCATAGTCATTATCCATTAGAATACCATAAACGTCAGAACAATTCAGAGCTAATTTTTTAGATAGGTTTTCAAATTTTAATGTTTCTTTATCAAAAATATCAATGCCTCCTCCAAAAGTTCCAATCAATAATTTGCCATCATGAGCCTCTTGAATGGACATAATTCTATTATCTGTAAGGGAATATTTTATTTCTGAAGATGATTTGAAATTTGTAAATGTTTCATTTTTAGGATCAAATTTATTTAATCCCCCACCGTGAGTACCAATCCAAAAAATATTTTGTGAATCCTTAAAAATTATATAGACTCTGTCATCACTGATTGAATTTGATTCGGCAGGATTATGCATATACGATTTAAAATCAGCTATACCACTGGTGTAAAATTTCTTTAGGTCTAATCTATTCAGACCGCCGCCAAATGTTCCAATCCATAAAACAGAATCATTATCATTATAAAAAGACTGTATTTGAACAGCATTTAAAGAATTTGAATTATCGTTTTTAGTAAAATTTTTGAAAGTAGATTTTTCTTTATTAAAATAGGACAATCCACCTGAGTATGTTCCAATCCATAAATTTCCCTTTTTATCCTCGGTTATTGCTCTAATATGATTGTCTGGTAAATTCTGCTGGTTTGTAAAATAAGTATATTCATTTTTTTCTTTATCCCACTTGTTCAATCCGCCTCGATGTGTTCCAATCCAGATATTGTTTTCTTTATCTTCATGAACTGCCCAAACAATATTATCATTAAGAGATTTATTTTTTTCAGTTAAAACTGGGATAGTTTTGAAATTATTTATATTAACTTCGTATTTATTTATTCCACTGCCTAATTGGGTTCCAATCCATAAAATGCCTGAATTATCAACAAATAAAGATTGAATTTCATTTTCGCTTAAAGAGTTAGGATCACTTGATTCTGCTACAAAGTGGTTTGTTTCTTTTGTTTGCTTTGAATATGAATACAATCCATCACCATATGTTCCAACCCATATTTTTGAATTAAAATCTTCTATAATAGACATAATATTTAGGATTTTATCACCGGATAATGACTTAAATTCATTATTCAATAGCTGATATTGAATTGCTTTAGGACTTTGCATTTTTTGATTTGAAGGAATTACCGAAACTCCGCCGGCGTAACTTCCTATCCAAATTTTTCCATCAAAATCTTCAAATAAAGATGTTATCCTTTTACCAAAAAGAAATCCTGAATCATGTTTGAAAATATCAATTATTACTTGATCAGCATTTTCCGAATCAAAAGAAATTCTATTTAATCCACCGCCAAAAGTGCCAATCCATAAATTATTTTCATTATCATTTAATATTTTTACTATTTTATTTGAACTAAGACTGTTTGCTCTATGTTTAAAATAATAGTAATATTTTCTATTATTTGTTTCAGGATTTAATCTAACAATTCCCTTTCCCCAAGTGCCTATCCAAAGATTTCCAAATTTATCTTGCGTAATAGAAGTAATAGTACTGCTTTGATTTCTTGAAAATGTTATCGGGTAATCATATAATTCTTCTTCAACTGTACTATACCAATCACTTGAATTAGCAATATCAAAATGTAAAAACGTTTCTGTTTTAGGATCAAATTTATTTAAAATTCCTTCTGTTGTTCCAACCCATAAAAATCCCTCATCATCCTCATACAAAGAAGTAATTTCATTATCAGAAATTGATAAGGAATCATTAAAATCATGCGTGTAAACAACAAATTCATATCCATCATAGCGATTTAGACCGGTTGCAGTTCCAAACCACATATATCCCCTTTTATCCTGCGTTATTGCCAAAATGGAACTTTGTGATAAACCTTGTTCAATTCCAATTTTCTGAAATCGATAATTTTTTGAAGTAGTAATTTGACTTTGACCAAATATCATGTTGGCAAGAATTAATAAAAATAACTGTATTTGTGAATTTCTAACTTTCAATTCTAATATCTCTTAAAAAAACAATAAAAGTTATACAATTAAATTATAATTTGTTACTAAGAATAAAAAAAATGCACATTTTGTGAATCCTTTTTTCATACAAAGCATCCAACTTTATAAAAACGAGGGAAATAATGACCGAACATTTAACAAAAGAAACATTTTTAAACAAAGTATTTAATTATGAACAAAATAAAGAATGGAATTTCAATGGCGAATTGCCATGTATTATAGATTTCTATGCCGATTGGTGTGGTCCTTGTAAGATGGTTGCTCCAATTCTTGAAGAATTAAGCGAAGAATATGCTGGCAAAATTAATGTTTACAAAATTGATACTGAAGTTGAACAAGAGCTTGCCGCAGCTTTTGGAATTAGAAGTATTCCATCATTGCTATTTTGCCCAAAGGATGAAAAACCGCAAATGGCTCAAGGTGCTTTACCTAAACCAGCTCTGATTGAAGCAATCAATAATGTACTTCTTAAATCAGAAGTTGCTAACTAAAATATAATTTTATGTAAAATTAGAAGCTGTTCAGTTATTGGACAGCTTTTCTATTTTAATAAGATCAACTTTCCGCTTTTAAAATATTTTTCTTTTTTTTCTAAATCAACAGTAATAAACTGATAAAAATATACTCCGCTTGGTAATTTAGAAGCATTAAAACTTTTCTGATAAGTTCCTTTACTTAATATTTCATTTAAGAATAATTTGTCAACCATTTCACCGGTAATATCATAAATCAATAAACTCACTTGGGAAGTATTTGTTACTCCAAAAATAAAATTTGTTGCCGGATTAAACGGATTTGGATAAGGACTATCAATATAGTTTGCATCAAAATTATTTAGAGTTAAATTCGATTGAATATTTGTTACAAAATCAAAATTTGCAATCAAATTCCTATTTGTGGATACTTCAAAAATATAAATTGAATCAGTCGAAACTGTATCATCAAATTCAGTCCAGCAAGTAAACTTCCAATTATCATTGCTTGAAGCTTCTAAAGTTGCTAATTGATCAGCATAATAGTACCCCGCTCCAATTATTTGTCCCGCTTCCGGTGGATTTAGGTTAACATTAATTTGGAAAAGACTCTGAATAAAATTAGCTGTAATTTCAACATCTTCGTAAACATTAAACTGATAATTTGGATCACTGCTTACTTCAGATCCATTGACAGTCCAACTTGAAAATTCCATACCGGGATAAGCATTTGCCTCCACAGTAACCAAATCTCCAAAATTGTAAACTCCAACACCGTTAACTATTCCATAATCTGCTGGATTAACTTGAGCTGACACGGCAAAAGTTTTAAGCGTGAATACTAAAATAATTTCAGCAGAATTTGTAACAGTAAATTCAGTTTGAGATTGAACTGATTGAAATATTCCTTCCCAAAAATTAAAAATACTTGAGTTTTCAGGCAGTGACTTTAATGTATAAGTTTTACCACTAAATAATTTTTTTTCAAAAGGTAAATTATATATTACACCATCAATGGATATTTTCCCATCACCATTACCAGATTTTTTAAAATAAATTAAAACTTCGCTAATATTGCTAAAACTTCCATTTTTAAGATTGACTGGAGGATAACCATAGTTAAAAATAAAGGAGTTAAAAGTAAGATCCGTTGATGCATTTTCTTTAATGATATCAAACTTAATATATAATAATGTTCCACTCCCAGATAAACTAAAATATCCATCGGCTCTTATAACTAACTCTTCATCATCAAAGTAATAATCAACATCCCAAGACCTTCTATCTGAAAGAGTTTTGTTGTCACTAACAGATTTAAATTTTAGAACATTATCATCATATTTTAGTCTAAATCTATAAGATCTAATTCCATAACCTGTCAGATTTGAAACTTCAATAGGTATTGAAATACTTTTTTCATTTATCAATAAGGTATCGGGCAAAGACACATTTACTTGAGCTTTTAAAGAAAGTACAAAAGCAAAAATGAAAAGAATATATTTAATTTTTTTGGAAATCATCAATTAATATTAAGTATTTATTATTCTATACTAATGATATTGTATCTGATTTAACAATATTGTGATTACAATCACAATTTTAATTATTCTATTGGGTCAATAAATTTTCTGAGGAATTACAAAGCAAATAAATAAAAAAATTCCTAAAATGAAATACATAAAATGAAGTGGATATTATTTTAAAACTTATTTATGGTTTAATAAAAAATAAAGAATGGATTCTAACAATTGCATTTTTATGATTTGAATTAGCTATAAGTTATTGTTTAATATAATGTTAAGTCAATATTTCTTCAAGAATTTTATTTGTTCTAGATCCGGAAATTCCTGTACTTACACATTTGCCATTACCCAAAATTTCTTTTACTATCGAATCAATTAAATTTTGCTGGACATGTTGAGGATAACCAATTTCGAATTTTTCTACTTTCCCATTTTTATGCAACTCAATTGGATTTTGACTAAAAAATGAAAAAACAATTTTGCCCTCAGAACCAATTATTTCTGTTCGATCAATTCTTTCATTATTTGGCATTGTAAAACACCATGTTCCGCTACCAATTATATTTGCTTCAAATAAAAATGAGGCTGACACAATATCTTCAACATCATAAAAATTTAGCTGATTTGTAGAAATTCCTTGTGCTGATTTTATGGGTCCAAATAAATAATCAAAAAAATCAAATTGATGAGATGCTAAATCATAAAAATATCCGCCGCCGGCAATTTCCTTTTTAACTCGCCAGCTCAAACTATTTTTATCATAATCAGTTTCATTAGGTGGCAATAATAATTGTGTATTTACTAATTTAATTTCTCCAATAGTTTTTTCATCAATTAAACTTTTTATTTTTTTGAAATAATCTAATTCTCTTCTATAATATGCAACAAATAATTTTACATTATTCTTTTCAGCTGCTTCAATCATTTGCAAACATTCAGCATATGTTGTAGCCATGGGCTTTTCAACATAAACATGTTTTTTTGCATTTGCAGCTTTGATGGAATATTCTGCATGAGAAGAAGGCGGAGTTGCAATGTAAACAGCATCTATTTCCGAATTGTTAAAAATATCATCTGCGTTATTTGTGTAATTTGTAATTGAATGACGTTCAGCATAATCTTTTACTTTTTCAAGATTTCTTCTCATCACCATTGTGACTTCTGAGTTTTCAACTTTGTTGAAAGCTGGTCCGCTTTTAACTTCAGTAACATCACCAACACCAATTATTCCCCATCTAACTTTTTTCATGATACTTTCAACTCCAAAATTCGTTTCCAAATTATTTCATCAACTTGAATTCCATTTTTAAGATTATATTCTCGTGATTTTATAATTCGTTCACCAGGATACGAGACTACTTCATCTTGCATATTTTTAGCACTTAGATAATAACTAAGAATTTCATTTACAGAATTTTCTAAAATTTCTTTTGATGAAAATTTATTAGGATCAATTGCTATATATACTTGAGACATAGCAGAATCAATGTTGGTCTTACTTAAATCTTTTGTTGAATTTCCGCCGGAGAGAATTGTTGCAATTAAATCTAACAGCAAAGATAATCCGGCACCTTTCCAATAGCCAATTGGTAAAGGTCTCATGGTTTTGTAAATCTGAGCTGCATCTTTTGATAAATTTCCTTCTTCATCATAACCGCCAAAATATGGAAGCTCTTTCCCTTCTCTTCTATAATTTGCTAACTTACCATAAGAAAATTGAGAAAGTGCAATGTCAAGAACTATATTTCCTTTATCTCTAGGAACTCCGAAAACAATAGGATTATTACCGGTTCTTGGTTGCTTTGCACCCCATGGAGGCATAATTGGGATAGTGTTTGTCCAACAAATAAAAACGTAACCTTTATTTGCTGCTTCCCAAGCATAATAACCGGGTCGCATCCAATGATTAGAATTTTTGAGAGCGACACATCCGATCCCAAATTCATCAGCGAGTTCTATTGCTCGTGAAGTCATTTTTATTGCGTTTAATGGTCCTGCTCCTTGCTGAGCATCCCATTGCTCTAGTGCATTAAAAGCATTTGTTTTAATTGGAATCGCTTTGGGGTTAATATGCGAAGATTTAACTAGTTCAATAAAAGCAGCAAATCTATTAACTCCATGAGATGAAACTCCGACCAATGTATTTTCTGTAAAGATACTTGATAGAGTTTCAGAATCTTCTTCTGAAAAATTAAACATAAGGAGTTTTTCAATAAATTTTGCTGATAATTCTTTTTGAGTTAAAGATGGCATAAATTAAATTTTGTTTTTATAAATTTCTAAAATAATTTCAGTCGCAATTTTGGCTTCTTCACCATTTATTAATGGTTCTCTATTTTCTTTTACCGCACTAATAAAATCTTTAATAACATATTCATGATTTGTAGTATCTTCAACAGAAGCTGAGGCTGATCCAGTATGAGAATTTTCATTTTTCTGTTGTGAAGGATTTTTAATTCCATCAATTTCCCAATGTGTTATTCCATCATTTTCCATAATTAAAAATCCTTTATCAGTATAAATCTCTAATTTTGCGGGGAAACCAGGTTTAGTTGCAGTTGAAGCTGTTATCGTTGAAATCAATCTATTTTCATGCACACAAACTGCCGCTCCATGATCTTCAACTTCAATGTCATGAACAAATGTATCCAGCGCACTTACAATTTTTTTAGGTTTACCAAAAAACCAGTAATACAAATCAATATAATGAGATGCTTGCTGAATAAACGGACCTCCGCCATCAATCTCATATGTTCCCCGATAAGCTCCAGAATTATAATATGCATCATCGCGATAATTTTTAATACAGAGATCAACTGAAAATATTTTCCCTAATTTATTTTCACTAATCAATCTTTTCACTATTGGATTATCAGAACTAAATCTCCTTTGATATGAAACACCTAACTTAACTTTGTTTTGTTTACAGATTTCAATCATTTCAGTAATTGAATGAATTTGAATATCAATTGGTTTTTCACATAAAACATGTTTACCTAAATTTGCAGCTTCAATTGCATTATCATGATGATAATAATTAGGCGTGCAAATAATTACAGCATCAAATGATTCAGAAATTTCCGTAATACTTTTATAAGAATTTAATTCAGGATATTTGGAAGGTGATTTTTGATTTCTTGAAATAACACCAATTACTTCGGCATTATCGATTTTATTTACAGCGGAAACATACGTGTTAGCAATATTTCCGCTGCCATAAATAACAAATTTAAATGACTTTTCCATATGGAATTATCTTCCCATCCATCCGCCATCAACTGTTACAACACTCCCGTTAAGATAGCTAGATGCATCTGAACTTAAGAAAACAACTGTCCCCATTAAATCTTCTGGAGTTCCCCACCTTCCTTGAGGGATTCTATCCAATATTGCTTTGTTGCGAACTTCATCTTCTCTTAAAGCTTTGGTATTAGCAGTAGCAATATAACCAGGGGCAATAGCATTAACAGTTACACCTTTTGATGCCCACTCATTGGCAAATGCCATTGTTAATTGTTTAACACCACCTTTTGAAGCAGCATAACCAGGAACTGTAATCCCGCCTTGGAATGAAAGCAGAGAAGCAATGAAAACTACTTTCCCGTATCCATTTTTTACCATTTCTTTTCCAAACTCTCTGGTAAGAATAAACTGAGCTGATAGATTAATCTCAATAACTTTATCCCAATATTCATCAGGATGCTCAGCTATTGGTTTACGTAAAATTGTTCCGGCATTGTTAATTAAAATATCAACTTTTTCAAAATCTGATTTAACATCACTTACAAATTTGTACATTGATTCTCGATCAGAAAAATCACTTACATAATATTTAAATTTTCGTCCAGTAGTTTTTATTATTTCTTCTGTTTCCACAAAGTCATCAGTATAAGAAACACCAATAATATCAGCTCCAGCTTCAGCTAATGCTTTTGCATACATTTGTCCAATACCCTGATTGCAACCAGTAACAAGCGCAGTTTTACCATCTAATTTGAATTTGTCTAAAACCATTATCTTTCCTCACTTTCTTTAATAATTTCTTTTAAAAATTCTAAAAAGTCTTTTTTAAACTCTTTTCTTTTCAATCCAAACTCTACAGTAGTTTTTAAGTAATCTAACTTATCTCCAATATCATAACGTTTTCCTTCAAAAGTATATGAATAAACACTTCCACGTGAAAGAAAAATTTTAAGAGCATCAGTCAATTGAATTTCATCATTTTTACCGACCTTAGTTTCTTCCAAAGCTTTAAAAATATCTGGAGTTAAAATATACCTACTGGCAACAGCTAAATTTGATGGAGCTTCATCAATACTTGGTTTCTCAATCATTTCATTAAGCTGGTAAAGAGAATCATTAATTTTTTCTCCACCAACAATTCCATAACGATGCACTTTTTCTTTTGGAACTTCTTCAACACCAATCACAATTTGTTTGTACTGTTCGTAAATATCAATAAGTTGTTGTGTCGCGGGAATTACTGATCGAACAACTGTATCACCTAATAAAACTGCAAAGGGTTCATTACCAACATGATGTTTTGCATGGTAAATTGCATCACCTAAACCATTCAATTCTTTTTGACGGATATAATGAATTTTAGCAAGATCAGAAATATTTTTTATTTCGTTTAATGCTTGCTCATTCTTTTTTTCAAGGGCTGCTTCAAGTTCATAATTTCTATCAAAATGATCTTCAATAGCTCTCTTCCCTTTTCCAGAAATAATCAAAATATCATCAATTCCAGAATCTACAGCTTCTTGAACTACATACTGAATAGTGGGTGTATCAATAATTGGCAGCATTTCTTTAGGCTGTGCTTTTGTCGCTGGAAGGAATCGTGTACCTAATCCTGCAGCGGGAATTACAGCTTTTTTAATCATAAAATTCTCCTAAGAAATAAAGGGTTTGAGAACCCTGACATTTATTTTCTTTAATTCCATTATTAATTTTGTAAGCATTTCATCATTTTTATAAATCCCAATTATTGAACCGCCAGATCCTGCAAACCTTGCAGAAGCACCGCATTTTCTTGCAATTTCAACCATTTCTAAATTTTCATCACTTATATTCATAATTTTTCGTCTTAGATCAAAATTCATGTTCATCAATTCGTAAAGTAAATCATGATCTTTATTTAATATTGCTTTTTTACCTTCTTCAGCTAATTCAGCAATTTCATTTAAAGTATCAATAACTAATTTTTCACCTCTTTTAAATCTGCTGGCTATATCATTTAGTACTACACCGGAAATTTTTCCAAGAGTATCTTTATAAGCCAAATATAACTTGGGTAAATTTTCTATTGGCAAATATTCATATTTTCCATGATTATTCTCCATCATAAAATCTTTATTAAAATCCATGTAAACAACACCTTCATAAACTTGAACTACGCGATCCTGTAAACCGGCATTGATACTTAACTCTTCTTTTTCTGCTGATAAGATTAATGTTGGCAATAACTCTTTTTTAATTTTTACATCAAAAAACTTAAATAATGCATTCATTGTTGCAGTAAGAATTGCACTTGAGCCAGCCATCCCTACTTGTCTGGGGATAGAAGAATTATAACGTACAGAAAAATTTTTATTCTTCAGTTTAATATTATTTTTACTGCAATAATCATAGAAAGCTTTAATACCAGCTTTTATAAGTCGATCACCACCATAATACCCGTGAAGTTTTATTCTATCGACAAGATCATAAATATTCTTATAAACATTTTTATCTTGTTCTAAAACTTCAATTATTAATTCAGGCGACTCATATAATGAAATATGAGCACCAAAATTCTTAACAATTATTGAGATGGTCTTTCCAAAATAACCATCCGATGGATTTCCTAGGAGACCAGCTCTTGCATAAGCTCTAGATTCAATAATCAATATTATCTCGGAATTTATTTAAGTTTTGTCATTGGGATCCAATCCATATCATCAAAAGCTTGGTTCTCTCCACCCATTGCCCAAATGAACGAATAGTTTTGAGTTCCAGCACCGGAGTGTAATGACCAGCTTGTTGAAAGAACCGCCTGTTTATCTCTCATAACAATATGTCGTGTTTCTTCTGCTTCTCCTAACATATGAAAAACAACAGATTCTTTTCTTAAACCAAAATACATATAAACTTCAGATCTTCTTTGATGAGTGTGAGCTGGCATTGTATTCCAAACACTACCCTCTTCCAGAATTGTTAATCCCATTACCAACTGACAGGTTTCAACTTTACCAGGTAAAATATATTTGTGGATTGTTCTTGCATTAGAGTCAGCTAAACTACCTAATTTTACTGATTCTGCATCTTCTAATTTAATTTGTTTTACTGGATAAGCAGAGTGTGCAGGATAACTTACAAAATAGAACATTGCAGGATTTTTACTGCTTGCACTTTTAAATGAAATATTTTTTGCTCCTCTACCAACATAAAGTGCATCAATATTATTCATTGAATAATTCTTTTTATCAACAGTAATTGTTCCTTTACCGCCGATATTAATAATTCCAATTTCTCTTCTTTCTGCAAAATATTCTGCAGCCATTTCTTTTTTTGAAGCAGTCAACTTTAGTGTTTTACCTGAAGGCACTGCAGATCCGGTAATTGATCGATCAATATCTGAGTAAACCATTGGAATTTGATTTTTTACGAATAGACTATCAATTAAGAAACTTTTTCTTAATTCTTCCGAGTTCATTCTCTTAAAGCCATCTTTGTCTGGTGAGTATCTTACTTCCATTTATTTCTCCTTTAATTTTTAGTATCCAAAAAATTGTGGTACATATAAACTTAATTCTGGAATATATGTTACTAATAACAATGCAATAATCATAGCAATGAACATTGGAATTAGAGGCTTAATAACTTTAGTGATTGGTAAATCAGCAACAGAACAACCAACAAAAAGTACACTACCAACTGGCGGTGTGCATAAACCGACACTTAAGTTCATCACCATCATAATTCCAAAATGAATTGGATTTACTCCTAATTGAGTAACAACTGGTAAAAAGATAGGAGTAAAAATTAACACTGCAGGAGTCATATCCATAAAAGTGCCAATAAATAGTAGAATTAAATTTATAATGATTAAAATAATAATTTTATTTTCTGAAAGTGCCAATAAAGCTTGAGCAACATTTTGGGGAATATTTTCATAGGCCATAACCCAGCTCATTGCCATAGATGTTCCAACTAATAACATTACAATTGCAGTTGTTGAAGCACTTTGTAGCAGAATTTCCGGTAAGTCTTTAACTTTTATTTCACCATATATAAAAACGGATAAAATAAAAGCATATAAAACAGCTATTGCCGACGCTTCTGTAGCAGTAAAATATCCGGCAACTATTCCCCCAATCACAATTACAATTAAAAGTAAACTTGGAATTGCATCAAAGAATTTTTTTACTGCTTCACTGAAAGATATTTCTAAATTAACTTTATAATTACGTCTTTTAGCATGAACAAATGCTACTACCATAAGTGCTAAACCAAAAATAATTCCAGGAATATAACCAGCTAAAAACAATGCTGCAATTGAAACCCCACCACTGGCAAGTGAGTAAACAATTAAAATATTACTAGGAGGAATAATTAATCCCGTAGTTGCCGAAGTTATATTTACAGCTGCAGAAAATGGTTTGTCATAACCTTCTTTTTCCATTACGGGTGTCATAAAACCACCGATTGCAGAAGCCGCAGCAACTGCTGAACCGGATATTGCACCAAAAAACATTGCAGCTAAGATATTTACAAAAGCTAATCCCCCAGGTAATTTACCAACCAACACTTTTGCAAAGTCTATCAATCTTCGGGCAATTCCACCACTGTTCATTAATTGACCAGCCAAAATAAAAAATGGAATCGCTAATAGTGCAAAACTATCCAAACCCGTTGCCATTCTTTGCGAAACGGTAGTTAACGAAGGAACTGTGTTTATGCTTAACAACATTGTTAACAAACTTGAAATTCCAATACTAAAAGAAATTGGAACTCCAACTGAAAGTAATAAGATAAACGAAACAACTAAAACTAATATTTCATAAATTTCCATGAACTTTCCCGATATAATCTTTTAAGAAGATTTATTTTTACCAAATTCTTCAATAATAAACGCCAAAGAATAAAACATCATTAGTGCTCCACTTAACGGCACAACTGAATATACATAGCCAAGCGGAATTTGCAACGCTGCAGAAATTTGATTTAAAGTTAGAGTAATATTTACTAATCTAATTCCACCAATCACCATCACAAAAAATGCAAAAAGAAATATCATAGATTGAATGAAAATTTCTAAGTAGCTTTTTTTAACACTCGTCAATTTTGTTGATAGGAGGTCAATTGCCAAATGCATTTTTTGACCGGCAACGTAACTTGCACCTAAAATACCAATCCAAATTAACATATAACGTGCTAATTCTTCAGTAAATGAACTTGGATCTTGTAAAATGAATCTTGTAAATACTTGCCACAAAACGTTAATAGTCATTGCGGCCATTATTATAACCAAAACCCATTTTAATACTTTATCAATCTTTAATTTTAATGTCATCATAACTATTTTACATTTTTAATTTTTTGAATTAAATCGTAAACATCTTTTTCTTCTTTATATTCTTCAAGAAGTGGTTGAACTTTTTCTATAAAAGGAGTTTTATCTGGATAAGAAATTTCTACGCCAGCTTCTTCCACAGCTTTCAATGATTCCATGGTGCTTTCTTTCCAAAGTTTTTTCTGATATACATATGATTCATTTGCAGATTCTTGCAGCCATTTTTGCTCTCGAGGTGTAAGATCATTCCAAATAATTGTGCTTATTAAAAGAACATCGGGAACAGCCGTGTGTTCATCAATGGAATAATATTTACAAACTTCATAATGTCTTGATAAATAAAAACTCGGCGGATTATTTTCTGCTCCATCAACAACACCTTGCTGCAATGCTGTATACAGCTCACCCCACGAAATTGGAGTTGCAGAACCGCCTAAAGCATTTACTAATTTTACTGAAGTTGCACTTTCCTGAGTTCTAATTTTTAAACCAGCTAAATCTGCCGGAGTATTGATTGGTTTTTCCTTGGTATAAAAACTTCTGCTGCCGGCATCGTAAAAACACAAACCGCGTAACCAAAATTTCTGCGGACTTAATAAGAGTTCTTCTCCAACCTTACCTTCAAAAACATTAAATTTATGTTCTTCACTTTTGAAAATATAAGGCAAACTAAAAACTTTAAAGATTGGTGCAAATCCCTCAAGTACAGATGAAGAAACTTTAGTCATTGCTAAACTTCCTATTTGGAGTAGTTCAAGACACTCTCTTTCAGTTCCTAATTGCTGACTAGGATAAACAGATATTTGTAAAGTTCCATTTGATTTTTTTGCAGCTTGCTCAGCCATGTAAAGCATTGCCTTATGAACTGGGTGCGATTGATCTAAGCCGTGACCAATTTTAAGCTTTTTTACATTAGATGTTTTACTGCACGATAAAACAAATATTGATAAAACAACTAGAACAATAATTTTTATTTTTTGCATAATTATATCATTTAAATTACTAAACATTATAAGTTGAGGAGGCTGTATCTCCACCTCTGCCTGTCCAATTAGTATGGAAGAACTCGCCTCTTGGTTTATCTATTCTTTCATAAGTATGAGCACCAAAATAATCTCTTTGAGCTTGTAACAAGTTTGCAGGTAATCTTTCATTTCTAAATCCATCAAAATAATTTAGAGCGGTACTCAATGCAGGCACCCAAATCCCATTTGTAACAGCTGTAGCAATTACTTTTCTCCAACTAACCTGAGCTTCTTCAATTTTAGATTTGAAAAATGGGTCAAGTAAAAGATTTGTCAGATTTGGATTATTATCAAATGCATCTTTAATCTTTCCTAAGAATACTGAACGGATAATACATCCACCTCTCCACATTAAAGCAATTCCGCCATTATTAAGATTCCACCCATATTCTTCTGCTGCTGCTCTCATTAAAACATAGCCTTGCGCATAAGAAACAAGTTTGGAAGCATAAAGTGCTTTTTCTAAATCATCTATAAATTCTTTTTTATCACCTTCAAATTTTGGAGTTGGTCCACTTAATATTTTTGATGCCTCAACTCTTTCTTTCTTTTGAGCTGACAAACATCTGCCAAAAACTGCTTCTCCAATTAAAGTTAAAGGAACACCTAAATCTAGAGCTGCAATCCCAGTCCATTTGCCAGTTCCTTTTTGTCCGGCAGTATCAAGAATTTTTTCTACAAGTGGTTCACCATCTTCATCTTTGTATGCTAAAATATCTCTTGTGATTTCAATTAAATAACTATCTAACTCACCTTCATTCCATTCTTTAAATACTTCGTGCATTTCATCTGAAGTCATTCCCAAAAGCTCTTTCATAATTTGATATGCTTCCGTAATTAATTGCATATCACCATATTCAATTCCATTGTGAACCATTTTAACAAAATGGCCAGCACCATTTTCACCAACCCAATCACAACACGGACTGCCGTCTTCGACTTTTGCAGAAATTGATTGAAAAATTGGTTTTACATGTTCCCAAGCTTCTGGTGAACCGCCAGGCATAATTGATGGACCTAACAATGCACCTTCTTCACCTCCAGAAACCCCTGTTCCAATATATAGTAATCCTTTGCTTTCAACATACTCAGTTCGTCTTATTGTATCTGGAAAATGTGAATTTCCACCATCAATTATTATATCACCTTTTTCAAGATAAGGAATAACTTGATCGATAAATTCATCAACCGGTTTCCCTGCTTTAACCATTATCATTACTTTTCTTGGTGTTTTTAATGAAGCAGCAAATTCTTCAACTGATCGAGTGCCAATTATATTTTTATCACTACCTCTGCCGTTTATAAAATTATCAACTTTCTCTACCGTTCTATTATAAACAGAGACGGTAAATCCTTTGCTTTCCATATTCAAAACTAAATTTTCGCCCATAACAGCGAGACCAACTACTCCAATATCACCTTTTTGTTCCATTTTCTACCTATTTAATTTTTATGTAAATTAATTATTTAAAATTTTGAATCCAAGCTTCTTTATTTTTTTTTCAACGCTTGAATTATTGCTTTTTAATTTCACTTTATAATTCGAAAACTCTCTTCTTATTGGATAATCTCCCCTTTGTTTTTCAAAAGTCTCTGGAGATTTTTTTAGCAAAATGCTATCATACAATAAATCATAAGTTTGTGAAACTGCTTCACTCAGAATTTGCTGATCATTTTTATTTGAGCAATCTATTTCAATTTCATTTCCATTTTTGGATAAAGGAATTTCTGTTGGATACCAATTTTCTTGAATACCTAAATTGAAAAACTTATTAACAGCATTCACACAAACCGATGTTCCATTTGCTTTACCTTCTGCAGAATAACCGGCAATATGCGGAGTTGAAATATCCGTCATTTCTAAAAGTTCCAAATCAATTTCCGGCTCATTTTCCCAAACATCTAAAATAACATTACTTACTTTTTTATTTTTGATTGCATTTTTAATCGCCGATGTTTCTACAACTTCTCCACGAGATGAGTTTATAATTATTGGCATTTTATTTAGTTCATTAAAAAATTTTTCATCAGCTAAGTGATAAGTTTTATCAATACCATCATTATTTAATGGAACGTGATATGTGATAATATCAGCTTCTTCTTTAATTTTTTCTAATGAGACAAATTTTGAATTACTTTCATTTCTTTCTCTAGGCGGATCATTCAGCAAAATTTTCATTCCTAGTGCATTAGCTGCTTTCTGAATTTTTGATCCCACATTACCAACACCAACAATACCTAATACTTTTTGAGTTAGATCAATATTTTCTTTTTCTGCAATATGTAAAAGAACAGTTGTAATATATTGATGAACCGATGATGAATTACAACCCGGTGCGTTTAACCATTTTAAATTATTTTCTTCACAATAGTTTGTATCAATATGATCATATCCAATTGTGGCAGTTGTAATTAATTTTACATTTGTGTCATAAAGTAAATCAGCATTACATTTTGTTCTGGTTCTAATAATTAAGGCATCAGCATCAATTATTTTATCCTTAGTAATTTCCTTTCCAGGGTAATATTCAATATTTCCATAAGGTTCTAAAACACCTTTAAGAAAAGGAATTTTATCATCTGCAATTATTTTTATTTTATTCTTCACAGTCAATTATTCATCAATGAGATTTCTCACATTCGTTCGAAATGACAAAAAAATAATTTTTCATTTTGAGTGTTGCTAAAAATGAAACATATCAATATTTAATCAATAAATTTTTCTTTCCAAGCCCACAAACCTAAAGCCGGATTAGAGATATAAAATATTTCTTCACCGTCCGGCATTGTGTTAAATCCATCATTTAATTTTTCAGGATTATACTTTTTCAACATTTCATCTAATTCAGAATAATTGAAATTAACACTTTCAATTTCTTCCTTTGTCAATTTACCCGGGCAATAAGTAATTTTGAATCTACCTTCTGATGATCCATGAATCAAATGTGCAGCAGCGCTTAAATTATTTTTCAGATCATCATTTTTATCGACTAATTCTAAAACTTCCGGAGTTGTAACGTAACCATATTTTCTAATTAATTTATCAATTCCTGGATCTTCACCAAACTCTCTCAATCCTGGAGCCAGTACAATTAGTTCGCCATCATCCTCAATAGCCATGCGGGTTCTGTATACACTTTTATTTCCAAGCCATGTTGATTTAAATTCTGTAGGATCAAGAAATACTACAACTTTTTTCAGAGGTTTATCTAACATTTCAAAATTTACTTTTAATGATAGATCAGCTGCTAACTTAAAGCATTCAAAATCATTTCCAATAAATAATCCTCTTACAACCAGTTTGCCGTTTTCATCTTTTCCAATAACTGTTTGAATGTAGACTATTGGCAGATGTTTTGCAAAATTATCTGAAGCATAATTTAGTACTTTGCGAACCGGTGTATCCGCGCGACCCATCATTTTTTCCATTCCATACGCAGCACCAAGGAAATGACTTTTATTAATTCCTTCTGAACCTCCAGTACCGACAAAAATATTTTTGTTATAATTTGCCATTCCCACAACTTCATGTGGAACGACTTGACCAATTGATAATATCAGATCAAATCCTCCATCAACAAGAAGTTTATTAACTTGTGCCGGCCAATCATAATCAACTTTTCCATCTGATACTTCTTTAACAAATTCACTTGGAACATATCCTAAAGTTTCTAAATCTTCCCGCCAATTATGAACTCTAAAAAGATCATGAGGAATTCCAGGAAACATTTTATCAATTTCTTTTTCAGTCATTGCAAAATGAGTGCCTAATGCCGGTAACACATCTGTAAGTTTTTCTTTGAAATATTCGTACACAAAAGTGGTAAGTTCTCCCGCTCTTGAATGATATCTTGTAAAATCTGGTGGAAGTGCTAGAACCTTTTTCTTTTCACCAATTTTTTCAAAAACTGTGAATAAAGCTTCCCGTAATTCTTGCGAATTTATAACTTCGTTTTCTGAGCCTTTAGCATAATATAGCACTTAATTTACCCTAACAATTTTATTTTCTATTTAAATAAATTTTATTTCTTAAGTTTTTCAAATTCCAAGCTAGCCATAATAAACGGTCCCAAAACCTTTCCTTCAGTATCATTATTTATTTTAACATCTTTACCGCATAAATAATAATCAGCATCACCTTTGCGAGTATTACTTAAACCTGCCGATTCACAACTTTGAACAATTTTAATTTTTCCATTCGGTTCTTCTACAATAAAATTGTTGATTAAACCTTTATAAGCTTTTTGAGCTACCGGCATATATTTGTTTTTATCTAAAATTTCTAAACGAATTCCTTTAAGGTAAGCATATGTATACATCGATGACGCTGAAGATTCTAAATAATTATTTATTCCACATGAACTGGACAGTGTGTTATCATATTGAAGAAGTTGATACCAACAGCCCGACTTAGAATCTTGACGATCTTTTAAACCATCAGCAACCATATTTGCATATTTCTCTATACGAGTTCTAGCAGAATGATCTTCAGGCATATATTCAAGAACATCAACTAGCGCTGCGAAAAACCATCCCATGCCTCTTGCCCAAAATTCTTGTGATCGTCCGGTAATAGGATCAGCCCAAAATGAGGACTCTTCATTTTCCGGCTCAGCAGACCATGCATGATAGTTAAGTTTTTTCTCTACATCCCAAGTATAAGCAAACACAGTATCAAATTGCAAAGCAATGTCATCCCAAGCTTTATAATTATCTTTTTTACATTTTTCTATACCAAAATTTCCTTGCCATTCAGCATATAAAGCCGGTCCCATATAAAGGCCATCAAGCCACATTTGATTTACATATTTTTTTTTGTGCCAAAAGCCTCCGGCACCTGGCAATGGTGCAGCAATACGAATTTGATCATTTACAAGTTTATCACGACAGATAGTTGCATTTTCTTTATACTTTTCCGCTTTATCGTTTTGACCTTTAGCTTTTGCTCCACGATACAATTCAAAAAAGATTTTCCCTGCATTTAAGTCATCAATATTACTTTCTTCAATCCTCATTTTAATATTATCTGCATAGTCTTCAACAGCTTCATATAATGGAATACTCCACGACTCATTTTGGTAGTATTCCCAAGTCATTAAAATTGCTTTAGCAACTAGACCAGGAACATAATCCCATTGAATATTTCTTTCTGTCGTAGAAGTTTTAAAATGTATGGTTTCTGATTTATTTCTAAAATCACTCATTCTAGAATTTATTATCCAACGAGAATATGTTGTATCTGAATTAAATTCTGATGCAAATGAATTGTTAACGATAAAAATCACTAATACGATAATTAATTGAAAAAGGTTCTTTTTCATTTTCATTGTCTTATTTAATTATATGATTTTCTAATTTAGATCATAAATAAATTAGGAATTAGGAATTACGAAAGACCAGATTTCTTATCTTTGAACTCTCGCGTTGCCTTCCCAAATACTCCAAACCATTTCTTCATCTGCCGGCTGAGCATAATCTGTATGAAAAGTTGTTGCCATGGCACCAGTTGCCCATCCAAATTGAATCCACTTTTCAGCATCCCAATTTTTCAAAATTCCATAAAGCATTCCGCCAACAAATCCATCACCACCGCCAATACGATCAATAATATCAATATCGCGAGGTTTCACGACATGCCATTCATCACCAGCTAACATAATACCGCCCCATTTATGTTTTAAAGCACTTTCAACTTCACGAAGTGTTGTAGCAAAAACTTTTGCATTCGGAAATTGCTCTTTCACTCTTCCAATCATTTCTTTAAAGTTTTCTATTTTTTCATCAAGTCCTTCACCACCAGCTTCCGGACCTTTAATTCCAAAGCACAATTGAAAATCTTCTTCGTTACCAACTAAAATATCTGAGACCGAAGCAATTTCAGTAAACGCAGCTCTTAATTCTTCTTCTCTGCCTTTCCAGAAGGAAGCTCTAAAGTTAAGATCAAATGAAATTTTAGTTCCATATTTTTTAGCAGCTCTTGCGAGCTCTAAGCAGAAGGTTGATGTTTCTTTAGAAAGTGCCGCAATCAATCCTGATAAGTGAACAATTTGAACACCCTCCTCACCAAAAATTCTATCTAAATCAAAATCTTTTACATTTAATGTTCTTCCAACTTCACCGGCTCTATCATTATGAACTCTGGGTCCTCGATGACCAAATCCACTATCGGCAATATTAAATTGATGTCTGTAACCCCAAGGTCCGCCTTGATCAACATCAACTCCTTCATAATCCATAAAACGACTGCGCAAGTTACTTTTAATTAATTTTGCAATCGGACTTCCCTTTACAAAAGTGGTTAATACTTTTACCGGTAATCCTAAATAAGAAGATATGCTTGCAACATTAGTTTCAGCACTTGTAACTTGCAAAACAAAATTGTTACTGCTATGTACCGGCTGTTTTTCCGCTGGAGTTATTCTAACTCCCATACTGGTTGGTACGACTAATGAATATTTACAATTTTCTTTTAATTCGATGCCCATTTTTAACCTATTAAATTTTTATTTTAAAATTATCTTTCTACTCTACCGGAGCCATCGCCACCAATAAGTTTTTCAACTTCATCAACCGAAACTAAATTGAAATCTCCAGGAATAGTTTGCTTTAAGCAAGATGCACCAACTGCAAATTCTAATCCTTTTTTTGTGTCGTTATAATTCAACAATCCGAAAATCAATCCGCTGGCAAAAGAATCTCCGCCTCCAACTCTATCAACAATTTGAATATCATATTTTTTTGATCTGTAAGGCTCTGAACAATCTTTATCATCTAACAGCATTGCACTCCAGCCATTTCTTGATGCCGAAAAACTTTCTCTTAATGTTATTGCAACTGCTTCCAAATTATATTTTTCTTTTAAATGTTTTGCTAATTTGAAATATCCTTCCTCATCAATTTCTGCTTTCTCAACATCTGTTTCACCGGCTTTTTCACCCAGACTTTTTTCTGCATCTTCTTCATTTGCAATACAGACATCAACATATTCCATTAAAGGTTTCATAACAGATTGTGCTTCTGAAGTTGTCCATAATTTTTTTCTAAAGTTAAGATCACAACTAACTTTCACTCCTTTTTGTTTTGCAACTTCTAAAGCTTTCTTCAAAACCTCTTGAGCTTTTTTACCTAAAGCCGGAGTTATTCCAGTCCAATGAAACCACTCAGCACCATCAAAAATTTCATCCCAATTAAAATCATCTAAGTTAACATCAGTAACCGCAGAGTTTGATCGATCATATACAACTTTTGATGCTCTCTGACTTGCACCGGTTTCCAAAAAGTAAATTCCAACTCTTTCACCAGCACGAGCAATATAATCAGTGTGAACACCAAATCTTCTTAAATGATTTACAGCTGATTGTCCAATTTCGTGTTTGGGTAATTTGGAAACGAAGTAACTTTCCAATCCATAGTTTGATAAAGCTACTGCTACGTTTGCTTCACCGCCACCATAGGTAACATCAAAATTTTGTGCTTGAACAAATCTTGTAAAACCTGGAGTAGATAATCTTAACATTATTTCGCCAAAGGTTACTACTTTACGTGACATTTTATTTCTCTCCAATTTCTATTTTTTTTACTTTTTTAATTATTCAATATGACATCTAACATAAGCGGATTCTATTTTACTTTCTGGATTCCCACTTTCGTGGGAATGACAAAACATCAATATTGATTTTTAGAAATTTTTCCTAAATAATTCCGCTCTTTTCAATTCCCATTTCTAATCCACGCAGCTCAGCCATTCCTCTTAACAGACCGATTGCAGAATAACCGGGATTTGTCTTTTTCCCTAGATCATCTAAAATTGTGTGACCGTGATCTGCCCTCATAGGAATTTGCTCATCTTGGCGATGTGCTGAATGTCTTCGCTTTTGCTCTCTTAAAATTGCAGCAATTACATTAAACATATCCACATCACCTCTTAAGTGACCGGCTTCATGAAAACTACCATTTCCATCTCTTTGAGTACTTCTTAAATGAGCAAAATTAAGTTTTTCTCCATAACGTTCAATCATTCCAACTAAATCATTATCAGGACGAACACCAAATGATCCGGTACACATTGTAAATCCGTTAAAATTTGAGTCATACGAATTTAGTAAATAAGACAAATCTTCTTCAGTACTAACTACTCTTGGTAAACCAAATAATGGAATTGGGGGATCATCGGGATGAATAGCCATTTTGACACCAGCCTCTTCAGCCACAGGTATAATTGCTTTTAAGAAATATGCTAAATTCTCTCTATATTTTGTGGAATCTATATATTTATATTCATCTAATTTTTTCTGGAATTGTTCAATTGAATATCCTTCTTGACCACCTGGTAATCCTGCAATAATATTTTTTTGAAGAACATATCTTTGCTCATCGGACATTGACTCAAAACGTTCGCGAGCTTTTTCCAACATTTCTTCTGCGTAATTTTTTTCAGCTCCTTTTCTCTTAAGCATATAAACATCAAAAACAATAAACTCAACCATATCAAAAGCTAAAGCTCTTGCACCATCTTCTAATTCTAATTCAAGATTTGTTCTGGTCCAATCAACAACAGGCATAAAATTGTAACATACATTGTGAACACCAACCCAGCCAGCATTTTTAATACTTTGCTGATATTTTTCAATCCACATATCTCGATTTGGTTTTCCCAATTTTATATCTTCATGAACCGGAATACTTTCAATCACGCTCCAATGCAAACCTCTTCTTCTTGGTGGATTTTTTGAGTAATCCCACTCAATCATTCTTTTACGTTTTTCTAATTCTTCAACTGTCCAAACCTCACCGATTGGAATTTCGTGAAGTGCAGTAACAATGCCAACAGCGCCGGCTTGTCTAATATCTGTCAATGTTACAGGATCATTAGGTCCGTACCATCTCCATGTTTGAATCATCTTCATTTAATTATTTTTCCTTCTTGAATTAAACACCACTGTAAATATTAAAACCACCATCAATTGGGAGAACAATTCCAGTTATAAAACTTGAAACATCTGAAAGCAAAAACAATGTTCCACCTAACAAATCTTCAGCTTCACCAAATTTTCCCATTGGAGTATTATCAATAATCTTTTTACCTCTTGCTGTTAATTCATTTGTGTTTTCATCAATAAGTAAAAATCTATTTTGATTTGTTAAAAAGAATCCTGGAGCGATTGCATTTACTCTAACATTCATTTTAGCGAAGTGAACTGCAAGCCATTCTGTAAAATTATTTATTGAAGCTTTGGCTGCTGAGTAAGCTGGAATTTTTGTTAGTGATCTAAAAGAATTCATAGATGAAACATTTAAAATTACACCAGATTTTCTTTCAACCATTTCTTGAGCAAAAACCATAGTTGGCAAAAGTGTTCCTAAAAAATTCAAATCAAAAACTTTTTGAAATCCTTCCATTTCCAAACCAAAGAAAGTATCTTCTAAAGAATTAATATTTTCATCAGTTATAAATTCTTCTTTAGTAGTAGCTTTTGGAGAATTTCCGCCCGCACCATTTATAAGAATATCAACTTGTGGATATTTTTCTAATACAACTTTTTTCGCTTCTTGTAAAGACGATTTATCAAGTACATTTGCTTCAACGCCAATAACTTCAGTACCAAACTCACTTCTTACTTGATCTGCAACTTTATCAGCAAACTCTTTTTTAATATCTAGGATTGCTAATTTTGCTCCAACTTTTGCTAAACCTTTTGCAAGCACAGCACCAATAACACCGCCGCCGCCGGTTAAAACAACAACTTTATCTTTCAAATCATCAAATGATAAATTCTGCATTTCTTCTCCTAATTTAATCCTAAGTTTTCACAAAGTTTTTTAGCGTTTTCAGTTAACTTAGCATAATCTTCATTTTCAATAGCTTTATTGTCAACGAGTGCAGAACCTAATCCCACTGCACTTGCTCCAGCATTTATCCAGTCAATTGCATTAGTTAAATTTACACCGCCAGTTGGAATAACTTTTAAATGCGGCAATGGAGCTTTGATTGATTTTATATAACTCATTCCCAAATTATCTGCCGGAAATATCTTTATAAAATCGGCGCCTTGTTCATAAGCTGTTTGAATTTCAGTTGGCGAAAAACAACCAGGACTAACTACTATATTTTTGGATAACACAGCATCAACAACATCTCTCTTATAAATTGGACTAACAACAAATTTTGCTCCAGCATCAATAGCATCAAGTGCTGTTTGCGGATCTATTACAGAACCAACACCTAATAAAATTGAATCGCCAAATTCTTCATTCGCGGTTCGAATTGCTTCAATTGCGTTTGGGATTGTCATTGTTAATTCAATTCCGGTTACGCCGCCTTCTTTTAAGGCATTTATTACAGGAATAAGTTGTGCAGGATTTTTCATCCTTACAACTGATAATACTTTTCTTTCTAAAATTGATTGTCTTGTTTCTTCTCTTGTCATTTTATTTGAATGGATTTAAATGATTTTTAAAATGGTTAATTATGTAATTGTAATGAACATCTTCATTTTCTTTTAAGCATTTGTAAATTTTATCTTTGAATAATGAAGTTCCATCAACTTTAAAAGTAGTAAGAACTTTACCAAAAGTTACGTGCAATACTTGGCGAGCATCATTTTGATTGAATAAATCTAATAATTGCTCATCAGAATATTTATCAGAAGAATGCACATTTTCTAATTTTGCAGAAACATGATAAGAATGTTTTTCTTTTTCATATTCAACCCTAGCAAAATCTAAAATTTTTCTAAACTCTTCCGGTTCAGCAAACGCAACTACTTTAAGAGCTTCCAAATAACTTGTTCCAGCAGTTTTAACATGAGTGTAACCACGTTTTAATTGTCCAATAGCTTTGTAAACTCCGAACTTATCACTGCCAGAATGAAGACTTATTTTATATGATCCAAAATATTCTGAAATTTTAACATGCTTTAAATATTCTTGTTTGAATAATTCGATATCACCTTTGTAATCAATTCCTTTTTCAAAATCGCCGATAAATCTTGGTGCTAAACTTACTAACTTAACTTCAAGTCTGTTTAATTCAGAAGCCATAAAGAAATGCTCAAAAGGAGTTGTCACCGATTCTGTTTCATCAACAGAAATTTCAACTTCGTAAGGAAGACTAGAATAAGTTGAACTTAAGTGATCATACAAAGTTTTGATATGAGCAACTGCATTTCCATATTTTACTGTGGCTCTCAAAACATCTTCATAAGATGGTTTAATTACTAAACCTTCTTTTAAATCAAATTCCACATTATCATATTTTTTTATGAAACTATCAAAATCATCATCCAAAACTTTCCAGTTTAAAGTTTTACCTTTTTCTTCAAGTTCAGTAATTGAAATAGAATCGGCTTCATTGATTACAAACTCGCTTGGATCAAAAGTGAAAAATGTAAATCCAGCATTGATCATCAAATCAATATCTTCTTTAGTTTTCAAGTGATCAGCATCCGAACCAAATCCATCTTTATAACCTTCTTGAAAAACAGCCCAAATTGCAGCATCCATAACATCAGCTGGTTTACGGTTTGTGCGAGTTAATTCGCGAATTGATTGCTGAGCAACTATTGGTTTAAATTCGCTTCCCTCTAAAGAGCGCAAATGTGCTGGATTAGCTAATCCAATTCGATCTCCAAATCCAAATGAATTATCTAATCCTAATAAAATTGGTTTTGTAAACTCAAATTGTTCCTGAAGCTTAACAGCATTAGCATGAACTTGCGGACATTCTTTTACTTTTGAATCTGATGAATCAATAATTTCACCTTCAAATTCATCAAATAAAGTTGAACCATTTTCAGAAATTAGATAAAGATATTTTTCTATTCCTTTTTTACCAATAAAAAATGTTACTCCATTTTTTGCATTTATCGATTTTGGATAAACTGAAACTTCACCATTAAGTAATGATTCTAATTTCACTAATTCATTTTTTGAAGCATCATCTTCAATCTTTTTTACTTCATTTAATAACATCTTGTATACCTTTATAATTTATAAGCTTTTTTAACCAAGTTGTAAGTCAGGTCTTTCATTATTATTCTTGCCTCACTTAAACTAATAATATGGCGAGCGACCAGGCCGCCTAAAAAGTTTGCATCTATTCTTCTTGCAACATCATGTCTTGCCGGAATTGAAACAAAAGCACGTGTATCATCGTTAAAGCCGACTGTGTTATAAAATCCGGCAGTTTCTGTAACCATTTGTCTGTAGCGAGTCATTCCTTCAATACTATCATGAAACCACCAAGCCGGACCTAATTTCATTGCGGGATAATGACCTGCTAAAGGTGCAAGTTCTCTTGAGTAAGTTGTTTCATCCAAAGTAAAAACAATTACTCTAAAGTTTGTGTCATTACCATAAGCATTTAATAATTCTTTAAGATTATTTGTGTACTCAGTTTGTTGTGGAATATCACAGCCTTTATCTAAACCATATTTATCGTAAATAACACTGTTGTGATTTCTGTTCGAACCGGAATGAATTTGCATTGTTAAACCATCATCACAACTCATTCTTGCCATTTCCATTAACATATTTGCAGTAAATAATTTTGGATCGTCTTCGTAAACTTCGCCTCTTAAAGCTCTAGAGAAAATTGCCTCAACTTCACCATCTGATAATTTATGAGTGTAAGGAGTTAGAACTCCATGATCTGTAGAAGTCGCTCCCATTTCCTTGAAATATTCTCTTCTCAATTCCAAAGCTTTTATAAAATCTTGATATTTAGAAATTTCAAATCCAACCAAACTTTCTAAAACTTTTATATCTTCGCGCCATGTTGGATTATCTAAATTTGTAAGTGCATCAGGTCTAAAAGCCGGAACAATTCTACCATCCCATCCAGATTCTTTTATTGCTTTATGATGTTCCAACTGATCATTAGCAGCATCAGTAGTTGAAAGGACTTCTATATTAAAATGTTTAAATAAATTCCTTGGCAAAAATTCTTCTGTCTGAAGTTTTTCATTTATTGTATCATAATACTTTTGAGCATTTTCACCATTAAGTTTTTCTTTGATTCCAAACACAATGTTGAATTCATAATCAAGCCATACGCCAGAGGGCGTACCATTAAAGAGATAATAATTTTCTCCAAATAATTGCCAAACTTTTCTTGGATCAACACCTAAAGTTTTACCGCCTCTCTGTGGAATATCCAATTCTTCAAGTTTAATTCCTTGAGAATATAACATTCGATAAACATAATGATCGGGAGCAATAAACAATTCTGTTGGATGTGGAAATGGTTTATTATCCACAAATATTTTTGGGTCTACATGTCCGTGCGGACTTACAATTGGAAGCCTTTTTGCTTCATTATATAATTCTCTTGCTGCATTTCTAATTGAAGGATCAGAATCAAAAAAACGATCTTCGTGTAAAATACATTCACTCATTTTTTACACCTATTTGTAATCAACAGTTAATGGACTATTTAATTTTATAATTTCTTCATCAATATATTTTACAAATGCTTCTTTAGTTTTAATTCCATCCGGCTCTTTTTCCCAAGCAGCAGCAAAACCATAATTAACTTTATTCTCAATTGGTTTTAGCTCAACATAATAATTCAAATCATTTTCGCTCTGATTTATCAAAGCAGATTTTTTATAAAAAAGAACTATTCCAAGATTGTCATCATTTAAAGTCTGCTTTCCCCAAAGAGCAATATATTGCCAATCACCAGTTGATGAAGATTTAATAAAATCTGTACCTTTATATTTTGCCAAGCCAGTTGTAATGTTTGAAGCATTATCAAAAACTTTGAGAGTTGCATTTGTAATTCTGCTTCCAGCTGAAATTGATAATTTTGAAACTAAATCATATTTATTTTCACCAACTAACCAGCCTTTGTAATTTGTGGTAACTTCAGATAAAATTGGTCCGTTAAAACTAATTTCGCAACTAATTTCATCAGTTTTGGAAACCATGTAAATACTGTCAGCGTTCATCATTCCAATTGAACCAATACCTAAAGTATTTCCAACTTTAAAAATATCCATTCCCCAATCCTGCATTTCATGATATGAATCTTCATGAGCAGTTACATCATTTGTACCAACATCATCTAAAACTAATTTGTTAATTGTTTTTCCAAAAATATCTGTAGCATTTCTCCAATCTAAATAAAAACGATAACCAACTTTTTCTGATTCCCAACCTGGTCCTTCATATTTGAAAAGTGCATCGTGATCAGTATGATTTTCCGGAACAACAACTTTTGTGAAATTTTCAAAATGATCGCTGGTGTATTTATTTCTTTTATCAAGAGGATCATATTTGTAAACAGCATCAAACTTCATTGCTAATTCTGCATAAGTTCTGCTATCATATTTTCTTTTTAATTTTCCATCAGGCAAATATTTTATAGAAAATTCTTTTGACTGATTAGGTTTGAAATAACATGCAAATACTATTTGGGAATTAAGTCCATCATTGTAAAGCTGACTAGGAATTTCTTTATCGCCCAAATAAATAATGAAAGCTTCTTTGTTAAAATTTTCTGCTCTACTTTTTAGTTTATCCACACTAAGTGAAACAAGTTCATCTTTTCTTTCAACATCTGCCGGATTTGTGACACTAACTTTTACTTCATCAAAAAAGTTAAATTCTTTTTGGTCTTGCGCATTAAGTATGAAAGATAATGTAAGTAAGAAAACAAATAAGTTTGTTAGTTTTTTCATTTCATTATCACCATTTAATTTTTATATAATTCATTATTTACATAAACATTTTCAGCAGAGAAATTTTTTACATTGTTCATAATATTTTCTTTTCCAACACCATTAAGTGCTGAGTTTGAAATCGAAATATTATCAATAGTAGAATTTTCTAATCCTTCCAAATAAAATGCTCTTTCGCTTTTATTACTTTTAATTTCACTTAAATAAATATTTTTAACTTTTGGAATAAAATTTCTCTCACCAATTTCTTTTGGCTCATAAAGCAAATTAACTCTTAGTACAGCTTCTTTTACTTCACCGATTTTGATATTTCTGACAAAAATATTTTCTACTACTCCGCCGCGAATAGTATTTGTTTTAATACGAATTGCTCTATCTAAATTTGGACTATCCATTTCACAATTTTCTACAAATACATTTTTACATCCGCCCGAAATTTCACTTCCAATTACAACTCCGCCATGCCCATCAAGCATTTTGCAATTTCTAACAATTATATTTTCAGAAGGAACATTGATTCTTCTTCCATCAGCATTTCTACCCGACTTAATTGCAATGCAATCATCACCAGTATTAAATTCACAATTTTCTATTAAAACATTTTTACATGATTCAGGATCAAGACCGTCATTGTTTGGTCCATGACCTTCAACTTTAACATTCCTTACAATTATATTTTCTGATAGTACTGGATGCAAAAACCACATCGGAGAATCTTTAAATGTAATTCCATCAATTAAAATATTTTTGCAATTTATTGTTTGGAAAAAGTTTGGTCTTAAATAATATCCATTGCCAAAAATTCTTTCTTCAACCGGAGCTTGACTAATATTCATTCTTAATAATCTTGGTCTTGATAAACTATCTAATTGACTAGGCATTCCATCAATAAAACCATATTCCGTTCTTCCTTTCCATGGCCACCATTTTTCATTAGTTGCATTTCCATTCAAGATTCCTTTTCCGGTAATAGCAATATTTTCTTGATCTTTTGCATAAATGAGAGCGGAATAATTGTAAAGTTCAATTCCTTCCCAACGAGTAAAAACTACCGGGAGATAATCTTGTGAATTTGTACTAAAATTAATATTTGCATTTTGTAAATGAAGATTAACATTACTTTTCAGGAATATTGATCCGGCTGAAAAATAATTACCTTCTGGAATTATAACTTTTCCACCGCCATTTTTAGAACACTCATCAATTGCATTTTGAATTGCTTCATTGCTGTCAAATGTTGAATCGGCTTTTGCTCCAAAATCAATAATATTGAGTTCAACATTGTTAAAGGAAGGTTCAACAATAGTATCTAAAATATTGTCAATTTGTTTCCAATTCTGATCGAACTCACTATGATTAGTGCAGCTCTGAAAAATAAGGACAATCAAAAAAGTAAAGAATATTTTTAAATTAAAATTTTTCATTTGTGTTCTGAATTTTTCTTAAATCTATTTCTTTTTATTGAAGTTTATACATGTTCCTCTCAGCATAAGTTCAGTCGGAATTTCAATACTTTTGTAAGTTATTTCTTCAGTCTTATTTATTTTCTCTAACAAGATTTCCATTGATTTTTCAGCAATTAAATTTGTTGGTTGAGTAATACAACTTAAAGGCGGTGATAAAAATTTCTGAACTTTAGCATCACCAAAACATATTACATCAATATCATTTGGAATTTTCAGATTTAATTCACTCGCGGCCATATAAATACCTAACGCAACCGGGTATGTAACTGTGAAAATTAAATCGGGCAAATTATTTTCTCTATAAAGTTTCATGAAAGATTCATATCCATATTTCTCACCGAATCCACCTCTGCAAACCCAATCTTTATTAACAGGAAGGTTATATTTTTTCATAGCATCTTCAAAGCCTAAATATCTCAACTGTCCAATATTTATTTCTGTATATCCAGCAAAATGTGCAATTTTTTTATAGCCTAATTTTATTGCATGTTCTACTGCTTTGAAAGCTCCACCTCTATCATCAACAAATACTGTATCAATATTTGGAATTTGAGGAATTCTATCCATAAAAACGATTGGAACACCACGCGATTTTACCGTTTCAAATATTGAATAATCTTTTGTTTCTTGAGTAATTGAAATAATAATTCCATCTACACGCATTGAAAGTAAAGTCTGAATATGTTTTCTTTCTATTTCGGCATCTTCTTGAGAAACAGTTAAAATTATTTCATAATTATTTTTGAAGGCAATATTATAAATTGATTCAATAATTGATCCAAAAAAGAAGTGTGCAATTTTAGGAACAACAATTCCTATTGTATTTGATTTTCTGGAAGATAAATTTCTTGCCATAAAATTTGGAGTGTACCCCATTTCTGCAGCAACATCTGAAATTATTTTTTTTGTTTGCGGAGAAATATCCGGATGGTTTCTTAGCGCTTTTGAAACTGTAACCGTTGAAACGTTGAGTCTCTCGGCAATATCACTCAGTCTAACGGATTTATTTACCATAATTTTAACTATATGTTTTTGATTAATTTTTTCAAGTTATTCAAATACAATTATGAATTAAACATGTTAAACTCAATATTTGCTTTATAAATTCATCTGGAATGAAAATTTAGAACGCGAATTTCTTTAGTAAAGTAAATTAACTTTAACAGTAACTTAATCGCTAACTTTATTGATTACTTAAAATTAGGAAATAAATTTAATAAATCAAATAATTATTTAAGGATACTAAACTACTTTTATTAATTAATATAATAAATAATAGGAAGCGTATGAAAGAATTCATTTCAAAAGTGACGTTTTACTAAAAACCTAAGGAACAAATGAAAAAAAATGTTAATTAAAATGACTTTCAGTGTTTGCAATTTATAAGTTATTCTATAATTCCATTTATAACTAAAAAATTCCCTTTTAGATCTTGACTTCTAATTTCAACAGTAGTTTTTTCGAATGGTTTAGTATTAACTTCTATTTGTGCTTTGCCATTTGCCATTTCGATTATTGAACTTTTAGTTGGAGTTCCAAAGTTGCAAATCAAATTTCCGGAACCTTCGGATGAGAAATATATTTTTTCATTAAAGTCTACACAGCGATTATTATCTTTATCCACAGCAATTGCTGTAACCAAAAAATTACCATTTGATAATCTCTCAGAAGATAATTCAAATTTTTCAGCCGCAAGATTTTTTTCAAATGAATAATTTACATCAATTTTATGTTCTGCAATTTTTTCGTTTCCTCCAAAACCAATTGCTTCAATAACGTTTTTACCGGAAACAAAACTAACTTCCCATGATAAACCACTTGCCGGAAATTTTGTGATATCTTTTTTCTTTTTTCCTAACGATTTAGTGTTTAGAAATAATTCAACTTCATTGCAATTACTGAAAACACAAATTTCTTTTTGTACATTTACCGGTCCGCTTCTTTCATCCCAAGTTGGACTTTCGATATAGACAAATTTATCTGATTCATTCCAGTAACTTTTGAAAACATAATATGCATCTTTTGGATTTCCTTCCCGATCAACTAAACCTTTTTGATTCATGTAAGGAATTGCATTTTCAGGACGAAGCGGAGTTCCAAAATCTTTAAAAGCCCATTGAGCATTTCCGGTAAAATTTTTATTTGTCTCAGAAGTTTTTAGATGCCAATCAAATAAATCGACGGCATAATTTTCACTCCAGTCACCAATTTTTGCAATATTTTGAACCTTAACTTGATTTTCATTTTCTGACCATTCATCAGGATTTACAAATCCTTCTCCGTTAATTGGATTTTCGGAATGCCTTCCAATATGACTGCTTGCTCCATATTCAGCATGAAAAAATTTCTTATATTTTTTTTGTGCATCGGCAATTGCATTTTCATATGATTTGTAAACTCCACTGTACCAGCCAGCCCAAATTGATGGTGAAAAAACATCTACAATATCAGCACCTTCATAAAATTTTCTAATCGATGTAACTCTACCAGGATCCAAATCATGTGCGATATTTACCAACTGATTTGTGAATTCTTTCAGAGTATCAATATTGCCGCCGTTTTCTCTTTCCGGTAGCCAATAAACTTCATTTCCCACAGACCAAATAATTATTGAAGGATGATTATAATTTTGATTTATCATTTCAACAAATAATCTTTTTGTGTTTTCTTTCCATTCACTATCTCCCACTCCGCCTCTACACCAAGGCAATTCATCCCAAACTAATAATCCAAGTTCATCACAAGTTTTGTAAACTTCCGGATCTTGAGGATAATGTGCCAACCTTACAAAATTCGCACCCATTTCTTTTATCATTCGAATATCTTTTCTGTGTTGATCATTTGTTAATGCATTTGCTAATCCTGCGTGATCTTCATGTCTGTGAGTTCCACGCAAAACCAATCTTTTTCCATTAAGATAAAATGGACCGTTATCTTTAAACTCAAACCAGCGATATCCAAATTTTTCAATTGTTTCATCAAGCTTTTTATTATTAGCAAATAACTCGAATTTAATTTTGTATAAGTTTGGATTTTCCGGTGACCACAATTCCGGATTTTTAATTTCATCTAATTCAAAGTTAAGCTTATTATTCCCTTTTATTATGTATACTTTGTGGTTTGAAGTAAGAACTTCCCCTTGGTTCTTATCAATAATACTAATTTTAATTTCTGAATTTACTTCCTGGTCAGATTCAATTTCACAATCAACTTTTGTTGAAGCTGATTCATTTGAAACTTTTGGAGAAGAAATTTTGAGATGACTAAAATTTGTTTTAGGTAAAACCTTCAGCCAAACATCTCTTGTAATTCCGCCATAAATAAAAAAATCAGAAACTTGAGATGGGATAATATCCAAATTGATTGAGTTATCAGCTTTTACTAATAATTTATTTTTGCCAATCTTTAATTCATTAGTAATATCAATATCGAAACCAACATAACCGCCAACATGACTTCCAACTTTTTGATTATTCAAAAAAATTTCAGAAGAAATATTAACACCTTCAAAATAAAGTTTGTATAATTTGGAATTGTCAATCTCATCAATTGTAAATTCTTTTTCATACCAGCTTGTTGCTCTTCTATAACCTGGTATTGGATCAACTGCATCAAACTTATTCCATGAATGAGGTAAATTAATTTTCTCCCATTTTTTAGTTGAGTTAACTAAATCTTCTCTATTTTGAATATTATCTTCAAGATAAAACCAATTTTCATTTAGTAAAATTTGACCTCTTAGGTTTTCAGTTTTTTTTAACTTTTTTTTTTGAGCAGCGTTGTACTTTTCTAATGTTTCTGTAAAGTAATAATCACCGCAAGGAAACGACTCATCAACTCCCCAATTTTTATGATAATTATAAACTGTATGAATCAACAATCCTTCGTCTTTTTCTCTTTTAGAATTTAAGAAAGTGTAATTGTTAATTAGAGATTCTGCAATTTTATCAGCAGCTGAAGAATATTTTTGATAATCTTCCTTTAGCTTAACTTGCTCTGAAAGAATGTACAAACCCGATGAAGCAATTGCTCCGGCTGATGCATCTCTAACCACATCATCACCGGAAAGATCAAGATCCCAATAAGGGACAAAATCACTTGGTAATTTTTGAATAAAAAAATCAGCCATCTTTTTTGAAGTATTTAAAAATCTTTCATCATTTGTATACTTGAAAGCATTTGCAAATCCGTAAATGCCCCAAGCCTGACCGCGCGCCCAAGTAGTTTCATCTTGCCAACCTTGGTGTGTTCTTCTTTTTGTAACTTCACCGCTTTCCGGATTAAATTCAATTACATGATAAGATGAAAAATCATCCCGAACATGTTCTTTCATACAAGTTATTGCATGCATGTATGCAACATCATAAAACTCAACTTCACCAGTTTCTTGCCAAGCCCAGAAGAGAAGTTCAAGATTTAACATTGTATCAATAATCATCCAGCCGGCTTTACTTGTATCACTTAAAGCACCCCAAGCTTTTATGAAATTACCATTTTTATTAAATCTCTTTAATAACATTCTGGCGGCAGTAATTCCGGCTTCTCTATATTTTTTATCACCAGTTTCAATGTAGGCTTTAACTACACTTGGGAAAAATATAAATCCCATATCGTGAGTATAATCGATCGTTGCAAAATCCAGAAGCGCATCAGCTTGAATCAAAGCGCGTTTTTTCAATTCTTCATTATTTGTAATATCATATAAATTCCAAAGTTCACCACCGAGAAATCCTGAAAACCAATTTACTTTCTCTCTGTAACTATATATTCCATCAACGGTAACTTCAGGATATCTACCATCAAAAGTTTCATCCTTCTGAATTATTTGGTTTGTAATATTTTCCAAATATTTGTCATTTATTTGAGCAAATAATTCAGTTGAAAGAATTATAAATATCAAGATGAAAATTAAATTTGTAAGTCTCATATAATTATTCCTTTTTATATTAACTGAGTTTAATCAATCCAAAGAATTGGTTGCCTGATCGGAAAATTTCTTATTCCTTCATCTGTTTTGGGCAAAGGCAGTAGGGTTTTCCAGATGTTTAAATATTCCGCTTTATTATATTTTATTCCGGCAAATAATAAAGATGGATGACGAACAGGCCATTCATCCCAATACATTACATCTGCTGGAAGCATCCACTTCGATTTATCTTCAATATAAGGAAAAATAAATTCCATCACTTTCTTCATTCCTCTTCCATCAGCAAGTTGGAATTCCCATAAATTATTTTCCTCCGTTGATAAAATTTGACAAATTGTTGTAAATAAATCCATGTTAAAAAGTGAGTAACCATAAGGTTTTGTTCTTTTTAATTCCAATGGAAAACTTCCATCAGCAGCAACTTGAGTGGGAATAATTCGTTCTTTAAAAGTTTTTGAACAGTATTCCAGAATTTCAATTTTCTCAGTCAATTTTGCATATTCTGAAGCCTGCATAATCCAAGCTGTAGCATGGTTATTAAGCGTTTCTCGTTCATCAATTCCAAACTGACTATTATTCATCCAATATAAAAATTCTTCAAACCATTTTTTAATTGAATTAAAATCTTCATTACTAATTGCATTTAGATTTTTTAATACTGAAACACATCTTGCAGGTTCAACTAAGTGAATAGCATCGATCAAACCAATTCCTCTGCCTGCACAAATTCCTTTTATTGCTTGAGAAAAATTCATATTCGGATTCATCTTTGTTTCTGGATTAACAAACCAGGCTTTTAGATGTTCAGTTGCTTTATTTGAATATTTTGCATCATCAGTTAATTTAAATGCTGCAGTCAAAGCTGCAACGTAAATACTCATGTTCCGCATTGCAATTCGGTGATCTTTGAAGTTATCTGGATTGGTTAGTCCATCTCTTCTTACATAAGGGCTATCAGGCGAAATTGGATTCGGCCACCAGTAATCACCTTCAGAATAAAAATCATGTTTAGTTCCAAGACTTCTTTCAGAAAATGAGGCAGTAATTGTTATAGGTTCTAAGTGCAAGTATTTTTCAGCATCATTTATGATTCGATCTTTATCAGTGCTAACAACTAAATCATAGTACTTGCTATTTTCAATTTTGTGAATATTTGAACAGGAAATTGTAAAAAAAAGGAATGTTAGAAATACAATTGATAGAGAGACAAAATATTTTTTTTTCATCATAATCTTTAAATCAAATTTATTGTAAAAATCATATTGGCTTGTTTTTAAACATCAAACTAATTTGAGTATTCTTCAATAAGAAAATTACACCTATTTCTTAATTCATTTAGTTTATCTGAATATTTTTCATCTAATATTAAATTATGTTCTTCATTAGGATCATTTGCTAAGTCGTACAATTCTTCAAAATCTTTATGATCTATATATCTAAAATATTTTAACTTTTCAGTTCTTATACCTTCACTTTTAGGAATCATGGGATGATTATATAAATGTTCACATAAAAAATCAGTTCTTTTTGTTTTTGTTCTGCCGGCAATAATATTTCTAAGATCCATTCCTTGCATTTGGGTCGGGATAGAAATACCCGCATAACTAAGAATTGTTGGAGCAATATCAATATTCAAAGCTATCTCTTCAATGTTTTTATGTTCTTTATTTCTTGGATCATATATAATTAAAGGAACTCTCAAACTATTATCATACATTAACCATTTACCTGCAAATTGACGCTCACCTAAAAAATATCCATTATCGCTCATAAAAATAATTATTGTATTTTTTTCTATACCTAATTCATTTAATTTATTTCGAATATTTCCCAAAACTTTATCAATTCCACTTATCATTCTATAATAACCTTTAATCATTTTTTGATACTTCTCACCTTTATCAAAACGCCAATGCCATCTTATTCTATTAAGTCCTTCTCTTACAAACTTTGGTTGACTTAGAAAATAATAATCTTCAGACATTAAAGGATTTGGAAATGTAATATTCTGATATAATGAATCAAGCTCAAGTGGATATATGTATTGATTCGGATCTTGATCTTCGGCATGTGGGGCGTGAAAACTAACTGACAAACAGAATGGTTCTTTATTAGAGAATTGTTCTAAGAAATCAGTGCTTAATTCTCCAATTTGATTTGTTAAATGAACATGTTTTGTTTGATCTTTAGAAAGTCTGAAATAACTTTTTGAAGTTCCTATTTCTTTGGGACGTTTATAATAATCAAATAACATTGTATCAATATTATTTTCAAAACTCATTCCGAACTTTCCAATAAAACCAGTCTTATAACCATTTTCCTTTAATAATTTTGGATAAGATAAGTCAATATATTTTTTTCTTAGCGGAGGTGTCTCAAAAGTAAATTTATGAGTTCGCTCATATAGTCCGGTCATGATACTTGCGCGACTTGCAGCACATATTGGAGTGGTGACAAATGCATAGTTAAAGTAATTTCCATCTTTCGCTAATTTATCCATTTCCGGTGTTTGAATGATTTTGTTTCCAGCATATCCAATTTCATCCCATCGCTGATCGTCAGTTAAAATAAAAATAATGTTTGGTTTTTCTTGAGATACTTTATCACCAACTTGTGAAAAAATATTTTTAAGAGTGAAAAAAATAATGGTCATTACGATTCGTGATAATTTTATTTTCATAATTACCTAATTCAGTACTTTTTTTAAAAATTGATCAACAATATTTACAGTTTCATTAAACCAAGGATGAAACAACCAAAAAGAATGAGGAGAATCTTCTAAAGTATGAACCTCATTGTAAATATTATACTTATCCAAACTCTCAATCGCAGCATCACGTCCAGCATGAAATCTTGGTTGCGAACTATTTAAAAATAAAATTGGCGGAGAATTTTTTTTAATATAATTTATTCCGGAAGCTTTTTTCCATAAGTCGGGTCGGTCTATTTGTGAAGCTCCCAACCATTGATGAGCAGCTCTTGGTTTACTATTATTTGGATTTTCATCATACTCTTCAGATTCTTTTCCTAAGAAATCTAAAAGTCCATCAATGTTAAGAATTGCACTAACATTATTTGAAATGTCTTTATAGTTAACTGAATCTTCAAATTCTTTTTCATCATTTGCAAATCCAATTAAGGAAGCTATTTGTCCTCCGGCAGAACAACCAAGCAAAGCAATTTTATTTGTATCAATTCTAAAATTAAATGAATTTTGCTTTAACCATTTTATTGAATTATTTACATCTATTATTGCTGCAGGGAAAATTGTTTCAGGAGCTAAACGGTATTCAACTACTGCAGCAACAAATCCTTTCTTTGCAAATTGTAAAGCCATTGGAAACATTAACGATTTATCTCCGGTTCTCCAGCCGCCACCGTGAATTAAAATAATTGCCGGTTTTAGAATCTCCCCAGGTTGATTAAAAAATAAATCAAGTTTTAATTCTCTTTCGCCATAATTTATATATGTGATTTCTCTTAAAGCATTTACCTCATTTGGCAATATTGGCTTTACCGGTTTTATAAATGGGAAATCTTTTTTCAATTTATTGAAAGTACTGTAAACTGTGTAAGATGTATCTTTTATAATTTTATTTGTTTGGGCTGATATTAAAATAGACGATACGAAAATTATTAAAATGATTTTTTTCATTATTTAACCAATGTCATTTTTTTTGTTTGAATTTGTCCATTCTCATTAAGGATGTAAAAATAAATTCCGCTAGAAAGTTCTTTGGCTTCAAAGTTTATTTTATAATTTCCAGAATTTTTCCAATCGTTTACTAAAGTTTTAATTTTTCTACCAACCACATCAAAAACTTCTAACTTAACAAAAGATTTATTTTTAACTGAAAAATTAATTGATGTATTTGGATTAAATGGATTTGGATAATTTTGCTCAAGAGTAAAATCATTTTTTATTTTTTCATTGGTTAAAACACCGGTTATATTTGGATCAAACTCAAAGGCTCCAAGATCTGGGGTAGTTCCAATAAATGAAATTCCAACATCAATTCCGGCATCGATTAAATCGCTTCCATTTGCAAGATGTAAAAAGTTAATATCTGGCAAACTCCCATCACTTTTACGCGGTCCTCTAACTCCAAGCGTGTCGATTGAAATGAAATCTTCTTCTGTAACTGTAAAAGGAGTAAACCAGCTATTTGTTTGCTGTTCAACAAAATTATCCAAAGTTCCATAATTACCTAAAGAAATAGAATTTGTAACGTTTGCAATTTTTCCGTCATTCAAAGTAGAAACAATTGAATAATTTGTGCCATTTCTGTAAGCAGTACAATTGTATAAAATCATTGAACCTTTATTATTATTTTGATCAAAACCTTTAATACGATTATCAAAAGCAACACAATTCTTTAAAGTAAAATTATGCATTAACGTTTTGTCATCACTTCCACCTAACTTAAATCCATTACCATTACCACTACTTGCGTTTCCACTTTTTAGATAGCCGTTCTTAAAACTCCAACAATTCTCTAGAATCGTGGAAACATCATCATTTCCACGCATGTAGCCATCCCAACCATCATCGGAATTTTGCCATGCTCTGCATCCATAAAAATAATTATTTGAACCGACATCTAATTTAGGGGCAAATCCATCTGCATTACCTTGACCCGGATCCGCATTAAAATATGAATCACAATTAATTATTTGATTATCTGAAGCACCATTTCCAATCTGTAATCCGGTATCATTATTTTCATAAAAAGTACAAAACTCAATTCTATTAAACGAGCCTGAAACATGCATTCCATTATCACCAGCTCCTTTTACATCAATCCCATAGATATGCCAGTATGTTCCGCTCAAACTTATTCCTCTATTGCTACTATTAACTTCCATGGAAGAAAAATCTAATAATGCTCTTTCCCCATTGTATCCAAACAAACAATAAAGACTATCTGCATAGCCATTTTTTGTTATACTTATTTTTTCTGATACTTTATAAACTCCTGCAAGAAGATAAATTGTATCTTGCGGTTGAATTAAATTCATCGCTTCAACAATAGATGCCAAAGGAGAATCAATTGTTCCGGAATTTGTATCATTACCATCCGGTGAAACAAAAATTTGAGCAAAAAAATTAATTGAAATTAAAAAGAAAATAATAAAACTGTGTTTCATAGATTTTTTTAATTTAATGTGAAAAATAATTTTTGTGTAAACAAGATTCACAGAAATTTGAAATTGGATAATCTGAATAAATTTATAAGTTTGATTTTTCCAAAATTCAATTCAGATTTACATTTAAATTGATAATTTTCAACGAATTAATGCGTAAAAATATTTTACTTTAACATTAACTTAATCGGTAACTAAAATCAAAAATATTTCGTACATTGTCAATAATTAAATTTTTTGTTAGATCATAAAAAAAATAATTGCAGTATTTACTTAGAGTTAAAACCGAAATTATAATAATTTAAATAATAGAAGAAGTAAGTTGATATAAAAGAAGAATAAATAGCGCGACTCTTATTAATAAAATTAGGATTAACTAAGATGCGGTTTACTTTTACAAGAAATCACTCAAAAAAAATCATAAAAAAATTATTCATCCTATTCAACTCCACTTTCATTTTAATTTCATCGCTTTTATTTACTCAGTGTAAATCAGACTTAAACAACTCACAAAAAGACAATTCACCAATTGCAGTAACTAAATATGGAAAAGTAAAAGGATATTTTGATAAAGGAATAAATGCCTTTAAAGGAATTCCTTATGGTGATAATACTGCAAAAAGAAGATTCAAATCACCTGTTCCGCCTATGCCATGGGATGATATAAAAGATGCAACTAAGTTCGGTCCAATTGCTCCCCAACAACCGTTAGGTAAGTCAAGATTTTTTCCATTATCAACCAATTTAGCAATGAGTGAAGATTGTCTTAACTTAAACGTTTGGACACCAGGATTAAATGATGGGAAAAAACGTCCGGTTATGGTCTCCTTCCATGGCGGCGGATATTCCGGTTGGACAAGTAATTTAGATCTTTTTGATGGAGTTAACCTTTGCAACAAAGGTGATGTTGTAGTGGTTACTGTAAACCATAGAATTAATGGATTTGGTTATTTGTATCTTGGTGAAATTGCCGGAAAGGAATATGAAGCATCTGGTAATGTTGGAATGTTGGATTTGGTTTTAGCATTAAAATGGATAAAAGAAAATATTTCTGAATTTGGCGGTAATCCGGAAAATGTAACAATTTTCGGTGAATCAGGCGGTGGTGCAAAATGTGCAACACTTATGGGAATGCCTTCAGCAAAAGGCTTGTTTCACAAAGTTATTACACAAAGCGGTCAACAGTTAACCGGAAGGACAAAAGAACACGCAACCGAAACTGCAAAAAATATTTTAGTTTCATTAAATATCTCACCAGAAAATATTGAAGAAATTAAAAATGTTTCGATGGAAAAATTAATTTCAGCTATGAAAGGAAATTCATTTACTCCAGTTACTGATGGAATTATTTTGCCAAGAGATCCATTTTCGCCAGATGCATCTCCAATATCAGCTGATATACCAATGATTATGGGAAATAATCACGATGAGACAAGAACTCTTATTGGCGGTAGAGATTCTACTACTTTTAATTTAACTTGGGAAGAGTTACCTAATAAAATTACAGAACATGTAAAACAATTTATTGGGGATCTAAAACCGGAAACAATTATTGACAAATATAAAAGTTGGTATCCCAATTATTCTGCAACTGATGTGTTTTTTGCAGCAACTACTGCAGCAAGATCATGGAAAGGAATGGTAATTGAATCTGAACTAAGAGCAAAACAAAATGTTGCACCAACATATATTTTTCAATTAGATTGGCAATCACCGGTCGATGGCGGAAAGTGGAAAGCTCCGCACGGATTAGACATCCCCTTAGTTTTTAATAATATTGAATATGGGAAATCAATGACTGGTGTTAGTCCCGAAGCACAGCAAATGGCTGATATAATGAGCGAAGCATGGATTGCATTTGCTCGCACTGGAAATCCGGATACACCAAATATTCCGCATTGGCCAAGATTTGAATTAGAAAATAGACCAACAATGGTTTTTGATTTACCATCAAAAGTAGAAAATGATCCACGAGGTAATGAAAGAAAATTATTCGCACCTGTAAAATATATTCAACCTGGAACTTAAATATTTATAAATATTCTAAATGAGGGGTAAACAATGATAAATACTAAAATTCTAACAGCTATTTTATTTGTAAGTTTTGCATTTTTTTCATTTGGACAAGTCGTAAAAAAAGATATTGATAATGCAATTAACAAATCTCAGCTTAAACATCCCTATCTTTATTTTAGTGATTCAGACAAGCCTGCCATAAAAGACAGAATCAAAAATGATAAAGAAAGTAATTACATTATGCAGATGCTTTTAGCTGAAGCAAATAAACTTATGGCTATGCCGGTTTCTTATGATATTCCAATCCAAGGAAAAAATACACGTGCCGGCTGGACTGACGAAGATCGTGATGGAAAATATGGACGTTATTATAATCAGATGCGGGGGAATGCATTTACATTGGCTTTTGTTTATCAAATGACTGGTGATGAAAAGTATGCTATAAAAGCTTTTGAGTTTGCAGATGCTTTTTGTGATTTAACTACTTGGACACAAAGGGCACATGAATTTCCAATAATTTATACAAGAGTTTGGCCTTGGAATGTTGATGATGATCAGACCAATTTTAGTTTTGATCATTACAACGGAGATTCTGGCAGGATGATGGCAGCTGTTTATGATTGGCTTTACCCAGCACTAAATAAATCTCAACGTGATAGAATTAGAGGAGCATTATTAGAAAAAGTAATAACAAGAGTTCGAGGAAATTATGAATATCACTGGTGGGCAACATCATACAAATGCAACTGGTGCGGAGTATGTAATTCAGGTTTAGGTTTAACTGCACTTGCTTTATTAACTGAAGATCCTCAATTAACAGATGTTGTTGCAGAATCATATAATAGAATTGATAATCTTTTATCCAACTTAGGTGAAGATGGCGGTTGGCAAGAAGGCGGCGGTTATTGGGTTTACGGTACTTCCACTTCTACATTTTTTGCCGATGCTCTAAAGCGAATCACAAAAGGCAAATACAATCTTTTTAATAATGAACGATTAAAAAATAATCCAACAACATTTCCACTTTACATAACAATGCAGCCAGGATCATCTTTATATTTTGAAGATTCAGGAAGCCGAACATTAGGCGAAACCTATTTTATAAATAAATTAGCTACAGAAACCGGCGATAAAAGAACTGCTTATTATCGTAAAGAGTTTTTAGGCGAAGGTGATGATCCATTTGATCTTATTTGGCCACGACCAACCGTTACTCCGGAAGCTCCAGAAAATCCATCAAAACATTTTAGAACAATTGACTGGTGGATAATGCGAAGTGAATTTAATAATCCAGAAAAGGTTACAGTTGCAGGAAAAGCAGGAATGAATACTGATCCTCACCACGGTCATTTAGATGTTGGTCAATTTGTCATTCAATGGAAAAATCAATACTACATTTCTGAAATGGGAAGAATGCATTACGATGAAAAATATTTTGATCAAGCCAGATGGGAGTATCCATTTGCTTCAAGTGTTGGTCATAATGTAATTTTTGTAAATGGTGAAAAACAAATTTCTGCTAAATATAAAGATCAACCGTGGGATTACAGTATTGGCGGCAAAGTTCTTGACTTCAAGACTTCGCCTGAAAGAGATTATGTAATTATGGATCCGACAAATGCTTATCCTAAAAAGGAATTAAAAAATTGGAGACGACATATAGTTTATGAAAAACCTCAAATTGCCATAGTATTAGATGAAGTAAAATCAGCAAAGGGAGCTGAAATAGAAGCACGTTTCCATACAGAATGTGAAGAAGAAAATCATGGTAAATATGTTTTGTTAAAAGGCAAAGAAGGAACAATGGCTCTTATTCCAGTTGTTGCAACTGAATTTGAAATTAGAGATGGAAAGCATGCAATTCAACCTGTTGATGGAGAAATAAGATTTAGATGGGAACCATATTTTGGAACTGTTCTAAAAGCTGAAAGTGAAAACACAATAATTGCGACAGTTATTCTTCCTGTTGATGATAATAATGAAGCTCAAGGTATTGCTAATTCAATTGAACACTCAACCGACAAAAATGGAAATTATTCAATTGCACTTAAAAAAGCTGGTAAAAAATATTCTTTTGAATATGCAAATACAAGTGCTGGTTTAGTATTAAAATAAGGAATTGAATTTTGTAAACTTTTGTTCTCAATTTCTTCTTAATATTTAATGTAGTTGGAGGCTCATATGTTAAAATATTTAAGAATTTTATTACTCTTTATACTCCTTTTGGGAAGTAACAAAATTATTTATTGTACATCAGATAGTGATACATCAAACACCGGACTTCTATTTTATTTATCGGGTGAAAATGGTTATACTGCTGATTATTCTGCAGGAGATGGAGAACCTAATTTTCTAAGTGAAATTGAAATAATTGAAGATGGGGCCAAAGGCAAAGGTTTTCAATGCGGAAATACTCAGCTTTTTTCATATATGGCAGCTGGAAATATTTTTGCAGAAAGAGGAACACTCGGTTTTTATTGGCGTGCTCGTGATCCTTATGGCAAAACTCCGTTTGTAATTTTTAGGGTTGGGTATTCAGATCACTCAAGCTGGGATATGGTTTGGCTTAGAATTGATTATAACGGAAATGGTTTTGATGCATTTGTTACAGATGCCAATTTAGCAAGAGAAAGAGTTTCCTATACATTACCTAAAATTCCTTCCCCAACTGAATGGGTACATTTTACTTTGGCTTGGGATGAAACTACCGGAATTAAATTTTTCATTAACGGAAATAAAGTTGCTGAGAAAGATACGGCATGTGTTTTATATTCCAGCTTAGATCAGTTCGGTCCGCATTCAAGAATCATTAGCAGCTACCAAGTTCAGAGTGCTTATCAATTTATCCGAGGCGGTGATATTGATGAAATTAAGATTTATGATCATGCTCTAACTGAAAATGAAGTAAAACAAATTGCAGATGGAAAATCTTTAGAAAGTCCGCAAGTTGAAAGAAATTTATCAAATTCTCAATGGAAAGATGAATGGAACTTGCGATATGGTTGGAATAGGACTGGAGATTATCCACCTTATTTAAAAGATAAAGAAACATCGGTTCGTAAAGTTGAAATTCATGAAGTTTATGATTTGAAGCGTTGGTGGTGGAAAGCCAATGACGGAATAAGAGAAACAACTTGGCCCGCTGTTTATAATCGTTCAAGAATTCTGGGAAGAAATGATTACTTCCAACTGCCTGATTGGGATTGTTACCCTTCTTCAGGTAAATCAATTCGTTTTAATATGCCTGAAGAAACTTGGAATTACTTTGAAGTTCAAGGTGCAGCATTTGGGAATATAGAATTGTCTGATAATCAGGATGGATTAAACTCTACTCCTTTATTCGATCGGTCTGAAAACCAAGAACGCACATTTCACAAATTAAATTCAGATGTGCAAGGAAAAACTCTAATCTTTAAAAATGATGAGATAGAAACTCCAATAGGAGAAATAAATGTATTTAATATTAAGTCCGGTAATTCGCCTAAAGGTATGGGAAGTCTTGAATATGAATTAACAACAGCAATTCAACCTGAAAATCTTAATATTAGAGATATTAAAGATTATATCAGCGGCAGATATTCAAAAGATGAACGAATTACCATGCTGGCTTTACCATCTGGCGCACCAAGTATCGAAAGAAAATCTGTTCAAAAAGGATTGCCAATAATTCATGTAATTATTCCGAGCGGTTTTAGAAGCATTGAAGCTAAAAGAAGCGCCAGAGGTGGTTATTCTTATACTTGGGATAACTTAAATGCTGGTTTAGATGGAATTGAAATTGAAATTCCTGCCTTAAATGTAAAACCGACTATTAGTGAATTTTTCCCATTAAATATTCAAGTTAAGGATCCAATTTGGCCATTAAGAAATATGTTTGATTTTTCATTTTCCGTAAAACCAAATGAAGCAAGAACATTGTGGATTGATCTTCGAGACAGAATTTTACCAAACAATACTCCTTTATATTTCACCATTGCTGCATCCGGTGAAGACTTTAAAGCTGAGATGTTGGAAGGTGCAAAAATTAAATTAATATTTAAACCGTGGAATGAAGCTAAAAAAGAACATATTATTGATCGCTTTACCCAAGTAAGAGATAATTATGATATGATAATTGAAGAACATACGAGAGATAGAAGATTGAATAAATATGTTCAGTTTGAAAGTGATATGACGAGTTTATTGCAAGTTGAACCTGATCATTATCCAGGCAGAAATTATTGGTATATTTATAATCGTGAGCAACCGAAACCAGCTTATCAAAAACCGTTACCACCAAAAGATGTTCCGCTTTGGGCATTTCTTCAGGTAGAAAATCTTAAAGGATTAGAAAATATTGTTGACTGGTATATTGACAATCGAGAAATTCAAAACGAAGGATTAGGCGGCGGACTTTCTGATGACAGTGACCTGGAAAATACTTGGCCTGGCTTGGCTTTGATGGGTTATCAACCGGAAAAAATTAAAGCATCAAACCAGGATATGATGGAAGCTATTTATAATAATGGAATGTTAACAAAAGGAATTACAACAATTCAAACTGATGGACTTCATCAATATGAGGAGGGCATTAATGTTTTAGCCCAAGTAAATATGAATAATTTTGGTGATCCTAAAAATGTTGAAAGAATGATGGAATCGGCTAAATCACTTAATGAATTAATTATTGCAAAAAATAATGCAGACCATTATCATTTTAGATCACAATATTTTAGTGCCACTAAAGTTGCTCAAGAAGGTGTGTGGGCTTACTCATCAAACTTTGTTTATTTAGCTTTACACCCCGCAATACTTTTGGGCGAATATTATGGAAATGAAGCTGCTAGAAATCAGGTAATAAATATTGTAGATGGACTTTTAGCTCATGCTAGAAAAGATGAAAATGGTAGAATAATTATTGATACCGATATAAATTTTAATACTGATGAAAGCAGAAATTCGCCTCTTGCACCTCCCTATTCTGTTTGCAGCAGTAGAATTTTTTCAAGAGGCAACTCATCAGCTGCTATTCATGCTTTGTGGGCTTCATATAAATGGACAGGAAATAAAAAATATCTCCAACCACTTCTTGATATGAAATTCTGTTCAATTGGAACACTCAATCCTGATATAATTAATATTTTAGATCTGAATGATGAATGGGGCAAAGATATTATATCAATCGCAAATTCAGATAAAGAAAATGATTTAGCACAACATTTGGCATGGCAGTTAACCGGAAACAACAATTATCTTGAAGATTGCTATAGTAATCAAATTCAGTGGAACTCAATTTTAGATTATATTAATACAACCGGAAGTCTGTGGACAGATAGAGTAATTACTTATGAAGATGAACTTCAACGAGCAAGATTAGGTGGAATTGCAATTGCTCGCGGTTTCATTTTCCCTGGAAATGCTGTTAGTTGGAAATTTGAAGATCCTAATATTGCTAACCAAATTGCAATAGCCATAAGTTCTGCAACAAATACTGATGTACATATGAAAGTTTTTAATATGGATGAAAATAAAATCAAAGTAGAGTGTAATAGTTGGAATTTGTTACCCGGTAATTGGAAAGTTACTCAAGGAATAGACACAAACGATGATGGAATTGCTGAAACTGAAATTAGTTCAAGAACTATTACTTTTGAAAGATCAAAGCCAATTGAATTTATTTTTCCATCACATAAAAATATTATTGTTGATTTGAAACTTGTTCAAAAAGGTTTGGATTATTCTGAAAGATGTGATCTTGCTGTTGGTAAAGACGATATAAAAATTGATGATAAAATAGTTAACATAACTGTTCATAATCTAGGAGCAATTAATTCAAGGGAAACAAATATTGTTTTAAAGAGTTTAGAGGGAAAAATTGTTAGTGAAGCTTATATTCCTGAAATCAAAGCTCCAAATGATTTGATTCCTAAAATTGCTGATGTTACTTTAAATATTCCGGATGGAATAAACTTAAATTCACTAAGTATTCAAATTGATCCTGAAGAAAAATTAACAGAAATAACTCGAGAAAATAATTTTCTCAAATTAATTAGTGAATAATCTTTAGATAAATAGTTCTAGAACTTAGAGAATAAATTGGTTTAACAAAGTACTGTTTTACTAATACAATTTTGGAAGAATTGAAAAATTGCAATTAGTATTTATAATATATTTTTTAGCAATCAAAAGGTGAACTTGATACTTAAATTGAGGTAAAAGATGGAAGAATATAACCGCAGAACTTTTATAAAAAAATCTATTCTTGGTGGAACTGGAGCTTTGGTTTCATCATCTTTTCTTTATAATTCTCACGCCCAAAATATTATTAAAAATGAAAATACAATAATTAAGCGTAAACTCGGCAAAACTGGAATTGAGTTACCAATAGTAAGTTACGGTGTAATGCGGGCAGATAGCCCTGCCCTTTTAACAGCAGCACTTGAAAAAGGCATAGTTCATTTTGATACTGCACATACTTATCAAGGCGGAAACAACGAAGAAATGATCGGTGAGGTTTTCAAAGATATCCCTAGAGATTCAATTGTTCTTTCAACCAAAATTAAACCAGAGGAAATTGATAGGAATACCGGAGAAATTGGACCGGCTACAACAAAAGAAGTTTTTCTTGAAAGATTAGACACAAGCTTAAAAAGACTTAAAACAGATTATGTTGATATTTTATATGTACACGCACTTTCATCAAGGAATGCAGTTCTTCACCCGGAATTATTGGAAGCTGTTAAATTGGCAAAAAAACAAGGCAAAGCAAGACATGTAGGTGTATCGACTCACAAAAATGAACCGGAAGTAATTAAAGCTGTTATTGAAAGTGGAGTTTATGAAGTTGTACTTACCGCAATTAATTTCAAGCAAGATCATTATAAGGAAATGAAAAGTGCAATTGCTGACGCAGCTAATGTGGGTATAGGAATTGTTGCAATGAAAACAATGGCTGGCGGATTTCATGATAGAGAAAGAACCAAACCAATTAATTGTAAAGCTGCATTAAAATTTGTGTTACAAGATGAAAACGTAACCACTTCAATACCCGGCATTACAAATTTTGATCAATTAAATATGAATGCCAGTATAAATTATGATTTGACCATGACTGAGCAAGAAAAAATTGATCTCGTACTTGAAGATAAATTAGAAGGCGGACTTTATTGTCAAGGTTGTGAATCCTGCAAAAAACATTGTACAAAAAGTTTACCAATACCTGAAATTATGCGCGCTTATATGTATACATATGGATATAATGATAGTAAAAAAGCTCATGAATTATTGATGAGCTTAAATTTAAATGATAATCCTTGCAGTGATTGCAAAAACTGCAGCGTATCGTGTGCAAAAAATTTTAACGTTACTAAAAAAATAACTGATGTAATGAGATTAACTAAAGTGCCAACTGAATTTTTATCATAAATTTTAATGTCAAATGAAAACGATATTTCAAACAATAAAATATGCAGTGTTTATTTTTTTCTTCACAGAAATTATAGTTTTTTCTCAAGACTCATTTTTTCCAGAAATTCAAAACTGGGAGTTATCTGAGGATAAAGAGATATATGATTCAAACAATTTATGGGATTTAATTAATGGAGCAGCTGATCTATTCCTTGAATATTCCTTTATTGAACTTCGTGTCGGCAGTTACAAAACTCAAGATAATAAAGAAGTAAAAGTCGAAATCTATCACCATAATAACCCAATAAATGCATTCGGAATATATTCACAAGAAAGAAATCCGGAATATAATTTTATAGAAATTGGGACACAAGGATATATTGATGATTACATACTTAATTTTTTAAGTGGAGTTTATTATGTAAAATTATCAACATATACAAAAGGTCAATTAGGTCAAGATTTATTATTAGAAATTGCTCAGAACATAGAAAAATCATTGAGGCAGGATAATTCATTTCCAAATATTTTAAACATTTTTCCTGAAGAAGAAAAAAATATAAATAGTGAAAAATATATTGCAAGAAATTTTCTTGGCTATAGTTTTTTAAATTCAGTAACTACAGTTTTATATGATTCTGTTGAAACTTTTACTTTATTTATTATAGGATTGAAATCTTCTGAAGATGCAGATTCAACGTTGAAAAAATTTATCAATCTGCAAAGTGCTGAAAATATTTCTCAATTTGAAGATAATGGATACAAAATAAATGATAAAAATAATGGATTGATTACATTGGCAATTGAGAAAAATTTTATATTCGGAATATTAAATTGTTCAGATCAAAATAAAATTCAAAAATATATGATTGAAACAAAAATGAAACTCAGAGCATTTTAATATTCGTCAATAAATTACTCAGATTAAATCAGTCAATCTCCACTTCAATTTAGTTTTACCAAAACCCAGGAAGGTACTTCCCCAACAAAAAAAGATTCTATTTTCTCTAACTCACCGGTTTCTTGATTTATTTTATATGAGACCAAATTGTTTGACGATTCACCAGCACAAAATAAAAAATTTCCTGAAGGTTCGATTGCAAAAGATCGCGGATTTACTTCTGTTGGGAAATATCCAATAGTTGTTAATTCTCCTTTAAGTTCATCAACCTTATAAGCAGCAATACTTTCATGTCCTCTATTGGAGGCATATAAGAATCTGTTATCAGGTGATATATGAATGTCAGCAGCTTTTGTAAATTCTGTAAAATCTTCCGGGATTGTAGAAATATTTTGGAAGGAACTTAATGTTCCAGTTTCTTTGTCAATATCATATGCTGTAACAGTGTTATTGGTTTCATTAACAAAGTAAACAATATCCTTACTTCCATGAAAAACAAAATGTCTTGGTTCTGTGCCCTTTTGTGTACCAATCTCAGGCTGCGCATTTGGAGTAAGCATTCCAGTGTTTTCATCAAACTTATATTGATAAATTTTATCTCCGCCCTTATCAGCAATAAATGCAAATTTATTATTTGGATCTGTTAAAATTGAATGAGCATTGACATAATTATCAAATATTAAAACAGCTTTACTTTGAAGTTGCCCTTCTGAATTTATTGGGTAAACTGCTGCTTTACCCGAAGCATAATATGCAGTTAATAAAAATTTTCCGGTTCTATCAGTTGCAACATAAGCCATATTATCCGCTGCCGGAATGGAATTTATGAATGATAATTTCCCAGTTTGATCATCAATTTTAAATGAAGATAATGTATTGATTTCTCTTTGTCCAACGTAAAGATAATTTTCAGTTGGGTCCATACCCATTGGCGCTGGTCCGCCGTTTACGGTTAAGCTGTCAACTAAATTCAATTTTGATGTTTGATCATCAAATTTATAAACAACAATTGCATTGCTGTTTCTTAAAGAAACGTAAATAAAAAGACTTTGCTTTTTTTCTTGTGCCATAATTTTACCAAAAGGATTACTTAATAAAATTAAAAAAGAAAATAACAGAATTTCCCATAAGTGAATCAACATTTTTACTCCGGATTATACATTTTTCTTTCACTAAATTTAAATACTTACCAAAAAATTAAATTGATTAAAAAAATATTCTTAGATTGATTCTTTTATAACCGTTGCTTTTTTAATTAAATCTTCTGTGTGAACTAAACCATTACCTGGTCCGGTTGGAATATTAATAAATCCATCTTTTATTTCTATTGGCGGTTCAAACATTGGTGCAGTAAATTCATAATCAGTTTTTAGTTCCTGAAAACGGCCCATATTTGGAACAAAACTAAAAAGATTTGCCATATCTGCATAACCTGTATTATCGTTAGAAATATGACAAGTTAACGGAACATTTAAATGTTCTGCCATTCTTGCGACTCTAGTTGTTCTAATATATCCGCCGTAATAATGTAAATCCGGTTGTAAAATTTGAACAATATCTTCTGCGAGCATTTGTCTGAATCTATATTCACTGGATTCTTGCTCACCTCCGGAAACTGGTATATTTAATGCATCTGCTACTTGTTTAGTTTCATCGAGATAATCAAATGGACACGGTTCTTCGAAAAGATAAGCATTAATTCCTTCTAGTCGTTTACCAATTTCAATTGCATTTTTAACATCATAAGATCCGTTTGCATCTGCTTGAATTGTAATTTCATCACCCAAAGTTTTTCTAGATAGCTCTATTAATTTTTCAGATCTATTTGGAATAGCATCCCGGTTACGACTCATTCTTCCGCCGACTTTAAATTTAACTGCTTTTGCTCCGGTTTCTTCCATTTTCTTTTGCAGTATCTCAACTTCCTCTTCAGGAGAAGTTCCCCGATTTCCGCTGGCAGTATAAATTGGAACTTTATCCCTTACTCTTTCTCCAAAGAAATAGCTGATATGCTTATTCGCAGTTTTACCAAGTAAATCGAGAATTGCAAACTCTGCCCACGCAACACAACACCAAAAAGCTAAGCCCTGCATTTTATAATTACTGTCATAAACATAAACTTGATCAAGCAATTCTTCTAGCATTCTCGCATCTTTACCAATAAATACTGGAAATACCTGCTGAAGTAATATTGGATATAAATAAATAATTTTTTTTCCGGTAAATGCAATTCCTTCTGCTCCATCTTTTGAGCGCGCTCTTACAATATAATGGTCATAAGTTTTTAATAGTTCAAGGGATTCAACAATTACAGGTTCTTTAATAATATTAATTTTAATCACGGGCTTTAAAGCAATTGACTCTAATTCTTTGAATAAAACTGATGAACTAACTTGAGCTGAGTTATATTTAGTAGATGAAAAGATTTTTGTCGTTGGAGCCAAAATTGCAGCACCCAAAGAAGTTTTAATAAAATTACGTCTGTCAAAACTCATAATCTTTACCTTGCATTAAATTGAAATAGAGTTTATAATCTATAAATGTTACTGATTAAAAACATTAAAATTTTTCTCATTTAATTTCAGGGACTTCAATATAATAAACTGAGCGAACGCCATCTTTATTTGAAGTAAAATATAAAAGTTGATTGTTATAATTTTTCTTGGTTACTTGTATTAGCTCGGGTTAAATAACTTCTAATAATATTTTTCATGTGAATGGTAAAAAAATTTATTTGTAACGCAAAATAATAAAGTTCTAAAACAATAAATAAATTCTTTCTTCTGCTAAGGTAATTTTATGCAAAAGTAAAGATAAATTGAACCTCAGAAATGTTAGCTATTGATTACTCATTTTCTTAATTTTAGCTATATATCAAGTTGTATATACTAAAATATTTTGGAATAAATAAGTTAAAAATTCACAAATGGTTGGGGAACATTATGAAAATTTTAAATCGAGAGATATCATTTTTTGTAGCAGTTTTTATTTTCATTTCTAGCATTTATGCAAATGCTCAAATATTGACTAAAAAAACAATTGGACTTGAACTAGCCAAAAAATTGGCTGCTGTTGCTGAGGAACAAGCTATTAATGATAATTTAACCGTTGTAATTTCAATTGTTGATAATGGAGGAAATTTAATTTTTTTGGAAAGAATGGATGGGACACAATTAGGTAGTATTGAAGTATCAATTGAAAAAGCAAAGACTGCACTTTTATTTAAACGTCCAACCAAAGTTTTTCAGGAAAGAATTGAACAAGGTGCTAATGCTATGATTGGATTGAGAAATGCATTACCTTTGGAGGGCGGATTACCTTTTATTGTTGATGGTGAAATTGTTGGTTCAATTGGAGTAAGCGGCGCAAGCTCAGCTCAAGACGGAGTTATTGCAAATGCTGCAGTAAACTTTTTAATATCATTAAAATGATCGTATATAAATATCACGTTAATTTTAAGTTACTATAAAATTTTAACTCTAAATTAGAAAATCAATTTTAACTGAAAAGTGCTAATTATGAAAATAAAAATCCCCTTCTTTTTACTAATTGTAATGATTACAATTTCGTGTACTCAACAAACTAAAAATAATTTTTTGGGAACAAATGATGAAGTGAAACTTATTACTCTTGATCCAGGCCACTTTCATGCTGCTTTAGTTCAGAAAGTAATGCATGATCAAATTGATCCAAACGTTTTTGTATACGCTCCTGAAAGTGAAGATGTAAAGATTCATCTTAATCTGATTAATAGTTACAACGCAAGAAATGAGAATCCAACAAACTGGAATGAGAACGTTTATACAGGTGATGATTTTCTTAAGAAAATGCTGGATGAAAAAAAGGGAAATGTAGTTGTAATTTCAGGCAATAACAGAAAAAAAACAGAATATATTATGGAGTCAATTAAAGCAGGAATGAATGTTTTAGCTGATAAACCGATGGTTATTGATATCGAAAATTTTGAATTACTGAAAAATGCATTTAAAACTGCTGAAGAAAATAATGTTTTACTTTACGATATAATGACTGAACGTTCTGAGATTACAACAATTCTTCAAAAGGAAATTTCTTTAATTCCAGAAATTTTTGGCTCGCTAGAATATGGTTCTGAAAAAGATCCGGCAGTGATTAGAGAAAGTATTCATAACTTTTACAAATATGTTTCCGGTTCAGTTTTAAAGAGACCAGCTTGGTTTTTTGACGTAAAACAACAAGGTGAAGGAGTTGCAGATATTACAACACATTTAGTAGATCTTGTTCAATGGCAGTGCTTTCCTGAGAAAATTTTGGATTATAAAAATGATATTCAAATTTTATCAGCTAACAGATGGCCTACAAAAATTACAAGTGAACAATTTAATACAGTAACTGGAATTAATGATTTTCCCGAATTTCTCAAAAAGGATTTACATAATGATACTCTGCATGTTTATTGTAATGGAGAGATTAATTATAAAATTAAAGGGGTTCATGCAAAAGTTTATATTGTATGGAATTACCGTTCACCGGAAGATGCTGGTGATGCAGTGTATGCCTTAATGCGAGGAACAAAATCAAATCTAATAATTCTTCAAGGAAAAGAACAAAATTATAAACCCACTCTTTATATTCAACCGGTTAAGGGAATTGATATTAATTTATTTGAAAATGTTCTTGCTGAAAATTTTAAAATAATAAGTGAAAAATATAAAGGTGTAAGTCTTAAAAAACTAGATACAAAATGGGAAGTTGAAATTCCTAGTATTTATGATGTTGGACACGAAGCTCACTTTGCAGATGTTACAAGCAGATATTTACAATATTTGATAGATGGCAAACTTCCGGATTGGGAAATTCCAAACATGCTTGCTAAATATTATACTACTACTGCTGCATTAGAAATGGCAATGCAAAATAAAAATTGAGAAATGTATATAACTCTAAATAGTATGAATTTATTAATCTAATATTTTCAAAGGGTTTTTATGAAAATTAAAATAATTTTTTACCATTTTATTTTTTCTCTAATTTTGATTTCCTCAATAAACGCACAAGAATCAATTATTTGGAATATTGATCGAACTGATACCATTGGCGGATTTCCGGTAGAAGGACTTCCTGATTTACCTCGTATTGTTGAAACCTCTAAAGGTAAGGCAGCTTTATTTAACGGCATTGATCAAGCAATGCTGATAAAAAATAATCCTTTAGGCGATGCAAAAGAATATACTATTGAAGTTATCTTTAAACCCGATTCATCCACAAATCCAATAAATCTTGAACAAAGGTTTCTTCATGTTGGGAATACACCAAGAACAAAATCAAGAATACTTATGGAAATTCGCTTATTAAAGAAAAATCAAAAATGGGCTTTTGATTCTTGTATAAGTTCCGATAGTTCCACATCAATATTACTTGATACCTTAAGCACAGAAATGCTGCATTCGGCTGGAAAATGGTACAATATAGCTTTTGTTTACAAACATCACAAAATAACAAACTATGTAAATGGAGTAAAAGAACTTCAAGGTGATGTTTTTTTTAATCCATTACCAGATGCGCAAATTTCAATCGGAGCAAGACAAAATCCCAAATCATGGTTTAAGGGGTGTATTCAATCAATTAGATTTACAAAAAGAGCATTACGAACTGAAGAATTTTTAATTCCATAATATCTATTTGTAATTACTCATTAAACTTTCCTAATTGTTGATTATTTTTATACAACAAAAATAGTCTTACACGTTTAAATTTTGGAGATGTTGATTGAAATCAAATGAAAATTTATACCCGCCAATTCGTAAATTAATTTTATTAGTAATATCAATCGTAATCTTACCGCATATCTTAATTGCTCAATATGATAATAAATTAAAAGATGAAATCATCCTTTCTATGAAGCATGCAACGAAATTTTTTGCAGATAGCATAAGTGAAAAGGGCGGTTATCTTTCACATTACTTGCCTGATCTTTCACGTCGTTGGGGTGAGCTTGAAGCTTACCCAACAATGGTATGGACACAAAATCCCGGAACAGTAAGTATGGGGAATACTTTTCTTGATGCATACTTTGCAACGAATGATGAGTATTATTATTTGCAGGCAAAGAAAGCTGCCAACGCTTTGAAATTGGGCCAATTATCGTGCGGGGGCTGGAATTATTTTATTAATTTTGATGATGAAAATTCCACAATAAATTGGTACAACACAGTTGGTAAAAATGCTTGGCGATTGGAAGAATTTCAACATTACTACGGCAACGCAACTTTTGATGATGAAACAACAAGCGGTGCAGCTTTTTTCCTGCTCCGATTTTATTTAACTAAATTTGATTCTACTATCAGGCCTCCACTTGAAGCAGCAATTAGCTTAATATTAAAAAGTCAATACCCGCTTGGTGGCTGGCCTCAAAGATTTCCGTTAATGAACGATTTTGTTAAAGATGGTCATCCGGATTACACTTCCTATTATACTTTTAATGATAATGTAATTTGGCAAAATATTAAATTTTTAATTGCGTGCTATTCTACTTTACCATCCATACAAGATTTTGACTTGGTAAGTGATCAGCAATTAATTGATGCAATTAAAAGAGGTATGGATTTTATATTACTATCACAGCAGCCAAAACCTTTTGCCGGTTGGAGTCAACAATACAATATGGATTTAGAACCTGCAGGTGCCAGGACCTATGAACCAGAATCACTTGATCCGCAATACACAGCAGCAAATATTAAAATATTATTAAAATGTTACGAGCTAACCGGTGAAAAAAAATATCTTGAAAGAATTCCTGATGCAATAAATTGGTTAGATGAAGCTAAATTAAAATCAACGTCAAGAGAAGGAATTTTTGTTTATGCAAAATTTGTTGATCCTAAAAGTGGGAAGCCTCTTTTTACCCATAGATTAGGAACAAATGTTAATTCCGGACATTATTATGTTAATGAAGACAGTTCAAAAACTCCAGGTCATTATCGTAATTTTAGATTAATTAATTTGCAAAAACTAAAAGATGATTATCAAAATATTTTAACACTGGATTCCGAAAAAATTATCTCAAACTCACCGTTATTCAAAATTTATAATGATAATTTTTCTTTGATTAAAAAATTTGATGAAGTTACTGAATTTTTAGAATTTTCCGATTTTGATAATAATACTATCACAACATCTGAAAATATGATTGAAAAAATAATTTCTGCTTTGGATGATAGAGGAAGATGGTTGGTAAGTGGATTAAATACATCAAATCCATATATTGGAGATGCAAATGATGGAGATTCAAATTCCAAAGAATATATGACAACTAATGTTGGTGACAAATTTGACACTTCTCCCTATCGGGACAAAAGTGATCAAAAATATATTTCTACTGCTGTTTATTCTTTTTATATGAAAAGATTAATTGAGTATTTAAAGAATAGTGAAAATTAAAATTAAAAAGTTAATTTTAGATAAAACACGAAAATAAAAATTGCTGATATTAACGAAATGAAAATAAAAAAGCCCGAATATTTCATCGGGCTTTTTTGATTCACAGAAGTCAGTTAAATTACTTCATTAACAACATTTTCTTTGCAAGTGTAAATTCTGGAGTTGATAGTCTGTAAATGTAAGCTCCTGATGATAGTTTTGATGCATCAAAATCTACATTATAAGTTCCAGCGTTTTGTTTTTCGTTTACTAATTTAGCAACTGAACGACCAAGCATATCAAATACTTCTACTGTTACTTGAGCTTCTTTTGGTACAGAATAAGTAATATTTGTAACAGGGTTAAAAGGATTAGGATAATTTTGATTTAAACTAAATTCTGTTGGAACTGCGCCAGCAACTTCTTTAACTGCTAAAGGTATTCCCCACCATCTCAAATCACCTGCTGGTTGTCCACCATCTGCACCTGTATATGCAGCAGCATCAGTATTGTAAGAACAATCCAAAGTATTTGTAATATAATCCATTGAGATTCTATCGCAATCATAAGTAGTAAAATCTATATATGGTTCTTTAATTTTTGTTTTACCGCCGCCGCCTTGATCAATTGGAAGTCTATATAGATCCATAATATCTGTTCCAAGACCAGGAATAGCTCCCATATTGAGTTTCTCTGTAGTAAATGCAGCGCCCATATCAATTTTACCAGCGATCTCATCAGTTACGTATGGAGGTAAGCCGGAATCGAATGGTAAACGAGGAGAAGCATTAGCGTCCATCCATTTTGCATACCAATCATCTTGTTGTTGAGTTGTAGCAACAAAATTGTTTCTAATAGTATATTGTACAGTATCATCTGGTATTGTTGTAATCAACGCCATTTTGTTATGACCAAATTGGTCTAATTCGAGGTTATCTTCAAATTCAGACTGACGTACAATATCAGTATCATTTCCAAATGCAAATGGATTCATAAAAACATTATTAATTACTTGTACTGATTGACCAGCTCTTCCAATTTCAATCATTCCATGATATCCATAATTATTAACTATTGTATTATGGTTAAATATAAAATGTTCGATATTTGTTCCATCACCAGCACCACGTTGACGAATAATTCTATCTTGTTCATTAACAAATGTATTATTTACGATAATTACTGAGTCGCATGATGAATTTCTAAAATCAATACATTTGTTGTCACCCCAGTTATTTGCACCGGCCATTCTGAACATATTTGCAAAAATGGAGTTCTTAACTTCTACTTTTCTACAAGCTGAACCGGTGTGCAGTATAGCACGGCAAGAAACAAAACAATTTTCAACTACCATATCAAAACCAGCTGCTCTGGCTCTAATGAATTGCCCTGTTGCTATAGCGAGATGTTCTGGGTAAACATCTTCATAATAATTAAGAAAACGGATATTCTTAACTGTAACATTGTTATACATGTTAATAAAATTGCCTGTTAAATTACCTTCAGCATCGGGAATAGAAATAATTACTGGTTTTAATTCGGAACCCGCTTCAGCAGTAATTGTTAAAGGCCAACTATCGTTATCAATAGCACCATTTATTAAATAGATTCCATCTTGAAGAATATAAGTGGTGTTTTGAGAATGATCATCATTCATGATGGTTAGATTTAATACATCATCAATTCCAGTTGCTGGAGGAATTACAACCTCACGCTGGGCAAAGATGTTATTAGCCAAGAATAGAAGTATGGTTATTAAAAAAAAGAGTGTGGAAACTTTTTTCATAGTCTTCTCCTTATTATTGTTTGTGATTTTCGTTTTGCATATTGCTTAACGATATTAGTTAATAAAATATTTATAATGTAATTCTTACTCCAAGATCAGCAGAAAGACCATATATTTCAGCTGTATTTTCTAATCTCCAATCTTGTCTACTATTATATATTGTTGTTACTTCTTTTGTATTTGTAAGATTATTTACATTCAATAAAACAGATAAATAATCTGTAACTTGCTGCTTAAGAGCTAAATCTACTTTTGTGTATGCATTTCTTATATTGTCTCCTCTCCCGTCGTCAGAGTAGCTGCTAAAGTATTCTCCTTGATGGAAAACAGATAATCTTCCTGAGAAACCTGCAATATCATAACCAATAGCAAAGTTTCCGTAAAACTCAGGTTGTCCTTCCAATTTTTGCTTTTTCTCAATTAAAATTGGTTTAAATTCAATTTTGGGGAATGGAGAACCTGGAACAGGTGTCTCAATTCTTCTAATATATGTATAAGGAGTATAAGCCTCGGATCTAATAATAGAAAAGTTGTAACTGAGTGTAATATTCTTTAATAGGCCAGGTAAAAATCCTAAGTAAGCTTGATGCTCAATTTCAAAACCCCATACTCTTGTTTGTTTTGTTGAATTGTACGGGTAATATAAATCATATTTAACAGATGCTGGATATATATTTTGTCCTGGTACTCCCAAGCTATCAAGAATACTTTGTCCTTGAACTGTAGCTCCATTAAGGTAACGAAACATATCACTAATATCTTTATAAAATGCTGATATCGAAAATAAGCCGATTTCGTTGCCATAAAATGAAGTGTTAATTTCAAAGTTCCAAGCCTTAGCAGAGAGTAAACCAGGATTCCCTACAGTTAATGCATAAGCACCATCAATATTAAATCCTCCGCTTCTTGGTATAAATTGAGCTAAACGGTAATTAAAATCAGGTCTTGCCAAAGCTTTGTAGGCTGCTAATCTAATATTCAGGAAATCACTTGGCTTAATTAAAAATTGAAAATTAGGCAACCATTGAGTTTCAATATGTGTAGAAGATGTATCCTCAATTATTCCAGCTGGAGTTGGGAAACCGGAAAGACCAAAAGGTGCATTTTTTGATTTATAAAAATTATCTTCAGTTTCAACTCTTAAACCGGCAATAAATGTTAAATAATCTCCCATATTCAAGGTATTCATTAAATAACCAGCCGCAACTTCTTCAGTTACATTATAATATACTGCATTTGCTTCAGAATCATTTAGATATTCCCTAGTTCCATCATTTGTAACACCGTTTTTATTTAATTTCCACCATTCTTCAATTTTGTCTCTATTTAATAATGGATATAATTTGTATTTATCAAAAACATTTCTATCTTCTGCACTAAAATCATCATTTATAAAGTACTTTGAGAAAGTTCTATCTTGAGTGATATCATAATTACTAAAGTACTTGGAATCGGAAAAATCTTTTAGTACGAGAGAACCGTCTGCTGCCCTTGCATATTGTGGAGAAGTCACCAAATAGTAGTCGGCTACTAATCTAGTTCGGATTCTATACCTATTTTTCCAACGATATTTACCTCCAAATTTAAGTGAACCGGTTAAATTTTTACTAATTGTATAATCACTTTTCAAATCAAGGTAAGCAGTTTTTTCACGATCAAGATTTCTTTGTGTTGTAAAAAAAGCACCCCATGCATATGCAGAAGAAAAATTATTTACTGCGTAAGGAATTAAATCCTCAACCGGTCCTCTGCTACGAATATCATTAGGTATAGGTAACATGCCGGATATAATTTCGCCTGCAGAATTTGTAGAAGAAGGTTCTGTAAACTGAAATTCATAATTGTATGGATTATCCGCTAGAGATTGAGCAAATGACATTCCCCATTTAGCTTCAAAACCTAAAAAATAATTTTCACCAGTTAGTGAACTTTGGAAAATGTCAATATCCTGTTTTTGAGGATTTGCTAAATATCTAACTCCAGAAGCGTCTGCTGTTGGATAATTCCTTGAATAATCTATAAAATCTCTGGAAGTTTTATTGTAATTATTACTGAACTTTATAGTTCCGTCATCCGGCGTATCGAAATCAAGAATTAATTCACCGCCTTGTCTTTGTCTAGTTTCGTTTCTATATAACACAATAAAGTCTGTAATTTGATAATCTGTATAAGGCTCTGTTGAACCAGGGGCATATAAACTCTGATCATAATTGATATTTGTATTTTCTCTGCTTCTAATTTTTTGTTCAGCATGTGCAGCTGCTTGAACTCCGAATAAATTATCAAAAAATCTTTGCCCATATCTAACTCCAAAATCATATTGACCTGCATCGTTGTCTATTTTATTATAAGCACCTTTAACATCAAATCTAATTAATCTGTCTTCGGGAGCTCTTTTAGTGACAAGATTAACTGTACCAGCAATTGCATCAGCATCCTTATCAGCAGTAAGGGCTTTATATAACTCAATACCAGCTAATGAACCTTGAGATAAAGTACTTAGATCAATACCTCTATCATTTTCTGCAGTTGCCGGCATTCTAATTCCATCAACTGTTATTGTAGAATACTTATTACTTAATCCTCTTAAAACAATTTTATTTGCTTCACCTCCGGAACGTTGCAATGAGACACCAGGTAAACGCCCAATAGCTTCAGCAGCATTAGCATCAGATAATTCTTGTATTTTCTGTTCTGAAACTACGTTCACAATTGTATTTGAAGATAATTGCTGGTTAATAGCAGCAGCCTGACCTAAGGCTTGAGCTGAAACAATAACTTCGTCACCGCTAAGAATCTGTGGAGCCAAAGAAGCATTTAATTCAATAGTTCTATTATCTTCAATAGTTATATTAAATTCTTTTCCTGTGTAACCGATATAGGAAATTTTAACGGTATACTGACCTTCAGGAATCCTTGTAATTCTATAATGCCCATCTATATCTACTGCACTACCTAAAGATGTTCCTACAAGAAACACATTTGCACCGACCAATCCATCATTGTTTAGTGAATCAGTTACAGTACCAACTAAGGATCCTTGAGCAAAAGAAATTGAGGTAAGTGAAATAAATAATAATAATAAACGTAGTAAAAGATTTTTTTTCATATTCTGTCTCTCATGTTAGTTAATATTATTTCCGATTATAAAAACTTAAATAAATATTATTTAAAAACAAAAACTACGTGATTCAATTTTTTCTTCTTAAAAGGAATGAAATATAATTTAATTCGTTTGACGATATTAAAATTATTATAATGTGAATGAGAATGTCTCCGAGTGTAATTACAAATTAAAAATTTTTTAATAATAATGGAAGTCAAAAATTCCAAAAACGCAAAACTAATTTTTAGACTACTTTTTGTACTAAAAGCTTTCAACAATAAATAATTTGGAGAGTTATCTTTATTCAATAGTTCTCAGAATTTTGTTTTTTGAAATATTTATTAAAAAATTATTAAAGCAATATTAACCGATTACTTTATCATTTACTTAAACGCTTACTAAAGATTGTAATTTTTTATATATTTGTCAAGTTAAAATTTTATTTATTAAAAATAGATTTGGGAAAATATGCGAATAAAAAAAATTTTCTTACTAATATTTTTTACTTTTATAGTAGGTAGTACATTCCAAAATAAAGATATCACAATATTCTTAGCCGGTGATTCAACGATTGCTGAAAAACTATTAGAGAAAAGACCTGAAACTGGTTGGGGTGAAAAAATAGGAATCTTTTTTAGTGAAAATATCAAAATTAAAAATCATGCTAAAAATGGCAGAAGCACTAAATCATTTATAAATGAAGGACGATGGCAAGCAATAATGGACTCTGTTTCTAAGGGAGATTATGTATTTATTCAGTTCGGACATAATGATCAATCTATAACAAAAGGTGAACGATATACACATCCAATAGATTTCAAAAATAATTATAGAAAATTTGTTATTGAAACACGTTCACGTGATGCCATTCCAGTATTAATTACACCGGTTATGAGAAGAAGATTTAATGAGAATGGTACATTTTACGATGTACACGGGATTTATCCAGATTTAATAAGACAGGTTGCAAAAGAAATGAATGTAGCTCTAATCGATTTAAGCAAATCCAGTGAAGACTTATTTATCAAATTAGGTGAAAAAGAAACAGAAAAAATATTTTTAATTTTAAAACCAGGTGATTCACCTAACTACCCGGAAGGTAAGGATGATAATACACATTTTAACGACCATGGCGCAGAAGTAATTGCAAAACTTGTTGCTGATGATATCAAGAAATCAAATTTAGATTTAAGACATTACTTTAATAAACTAGAAAATTAAAATGAAGAAAATCTTTTATTACTTCTTTTTTTGTTTAACTCTATCAAATTTATTAATAGCCAAAGAAAAAGCAGATATTATTGTTGCTAAAGATGGAAGTGGAAACTTTAACTCAATACAATCAGCAATCGAATCTATTAAAGAAAACAATCAAGAACATAAAATTATTTATGTTAAAAATGGATTATATAACGAAAAACTTTTTATTCATAATTCAAACATTTCTATTGTTGGCGAAAATAGAGATAGTACCATTATAAGATTTGCAGAATTAAGGAGTAATTGGATTGAAAAAAACTCTGATAGTTTCGGCTCAGCTATTGTTAATATAGACAGCAACACTTCTAATATTACTTTTGCAAATCTTACGATACATAATAATTATGGCAGCTTGCACGGCGATCATGATCATCAATTTGCAATTTTAGGATTAGGAACAAAAGTCTATTTATTAGATTGCAATGTAATTGCTGATGGCGGTGACACCATTAGTTTGTGGGCTCAAGAAGATGGAATGTATTATCACAACAATTGTTATTTTGAAGGTTGGGTTGATTATGTTTGTCCTCGCGGTTGGTGTTATATAACGGATAGTAAATTTTACGGACACAATTTAACTGCATCGCTATGGCATAAAGGGATTGGAGATAAGGATCAAAAATTTGTAATAAGATATTCTTACTTTGACGGAATTCCAGGTTTTCCTCTTGGAAGACATCATTCAGATGCACAATTTTATTTACTCGATTGTATATTTTCGGGAAACATGGCTGATGTTCCAATTTTTTGGCCAGTATCAAAAAATGCACAAATTTGGGAATGGGGTCAAAGACATTACTATTATAATAACCATAGACTTGGTGGAGATTATAAATGGTTTGAAGATAATTTGGAGGATGCTGAGGGAAATCCTGAACCCTCTGAAATAACTGCAGCATGGACATTTTCAGGTATGTGGAATCCAGAAAAAGAAATGCCTTCTGTTTTACCTTATGTTTATTTACCAAAACCAAGAAATGGAAGTTATGACATCACTTTGGAAACAATACTAAATTGGATTCCTTCCAGAAACGCAGAATCTTTTAACATTTATTTTTGGAAATCAAAATTTCCTCAAGCATTAGAAAATGGTGAAAAATTAAAAGACGGCCCAAGTGCAGTGGGTGAGCCAATTTTTATAAAAAATCAAACAGAAAAATATTTTAATCCAGAAACATTAGAAAAAAATTCTACATATTATTGGAGAATAGACGAAATTGTAGACGGAGCAGCTGTTGAAGGTCCGCTCTGGCATTTTACAACCAAAGAATAAAAGGAATAATTATGGTATTTGAACACTTTGCATTAAACGTAGAAAATCCAATTGAAGCAGCAAATTGGTATGTTAAAAATTGTGAAATGAAAATTGTTAGAGGAAGCGATAAACCACCTTACGCTCATTTTATTGCTGATAAAACTGGAAGGTTAGCAATTGAGATTTACAAAAATGATTCGGCTGCAATTATTGACTTAAATTCAAAACATCCGTTGGAATTTCATTTTGCATTTATGGTAAAAAATGCTGAAGAGACAAAACAAAAACTTCTTGCAAATGGAGCAACATTTTTTGAAGAATTGCATTTAGAAGATGGATCGCATTTAGTTATGCTGCGTGATCCATTTGGAGTGCCTTTACAGCTTTGTCAAAGAGGTGTTCCAATGATGGATATTGAACTTTAAAAATCTTTATTTTACTATTCATTAAAATGATAATGGTTACTTAATCATTATCATTTTTTTTATTGTTGATTGATCTAATATATTAATTTGGTAAAAATAGACACCACTACTTAAATTCATACCATTAAAATTAACAGAATGTACTCCGGCAGATTTTTCTTCATTCAATAATTCTAAAATTTTTCTCCCAAGTATATCATAAATAACTATTTGTACATTTGTTCTATAAGGAACATTAAATCTAATTTCTGTAGTTGGATTAAATGGATTGGGATAATTTTGATAAAGTTTAAATTTATTGATACTACTTTTACTAAAATCACTAACTGAAGTAATTTCACCGGCAGTATAATTAAGATAATTTTCAAGATTTGTATAACCATTAATAGAAATATTATTTCTATCTTCTGGATCATTAGGATTTAAGCCGTTTTCAATTTCCCAAGTATTTGGCATTCCATCAAGATCAGAATCATAGTCGGCGCTTCTTTGTTCTTCAGGGTAGATTTCCCAACCACCAACATCTTCTTGATTATCTATCAATCCTTTACGATTTGTAACACTTCCACGAAAAGTAAAAGTTCCCTCACTTGTTTCCCGAAGAATTCGAAGATCATGCTCATCCAGTGTTGGCCTGTTGCAACCAACATTCGCAAGCACACTTTCATATGCTTCATGTGCTGTTTGAGTTTTCACAAAGTTTTCAAAAAATGGCAATTCAACTGTCACTGGCCAAGATTGTGTACCTTGTGGTTTCACACCTTCAAAAGGCGGTAATGGTCCCTCAGCTCCATGGTGATTTTCCATAACATTTCCCTCAACATAATATTGCTGAGGTCCAAAACTCGGGTTCTCAAATTGTGGATTTAATTCTGTAAAAGGACCATTAATTGTAGCAGGTCCAGGTTTATAATAATTTCGAACAAAATTAACATATTGAGCACCGCCATCTGTAGTGCGCCCATCCCAATTATAAACAACATTGTTACGAATGTCTAAACTTCCAGTGTGTATTCCACTTGGATCAACTCCACCGGCTAAAGACCAATTTCGGCCTTCACAATGAGCAAGCAAATTATGATGAAAAGATGCAATATCACCGCCAATGCTAGCGGCAAATCCATGTGAAGTTCCTGAGGGATAGTTTTTATGCTCAGCAACATGAAGTGCTTCTGAAATAAGTGTCCTTTGCAAAGTTATATTTTTTGCTTGACGTGAACTAAAAGCTTCATCTTGTGACCAGCTGATTGAGCAATGATCAATAATGGAATGATCTGTACTTCCCATCCCCATTCCACCTAATGTTTTATCTGTTCCGGCAATTTTGCCCACTCTTACTCTAACATATCTAATAATAAAATCGCTACCACCCTGAGTTCCAAAATCATAGTCTCTAATACAAATTCCTTTCCCAGGAGCTGTTTGCCCAGCAACTGTACAATATGAATTTGATAATATTAGTCTGCTTTCCAGTTGGATTATTCCTGATACATCAAAGATAACTGTACGCGGTTCATTTGCTTCTATAGCTTCTCTAAAGCTACCGGGACCGCTATCATTCAAATTTGTAACATGATAAACTATTCCGCCCCTTCCACCACGAGCAAATCTTCCCCAACCTTCGGCACTTGGGAAAGCAATACGACGCGGACTAAATTTCCAGACTTCACCTTTAGCAATTTTTCCTTGTGCATCAATTTCATCAACTCTCCAATAGTATAATTTATGAGTTGAAAGATTTTCAGCAAGATATGTTGTATCAGCAATATTTCCTTTATAAATATTTGTTGTAGAATTATTTGCATTCAATACTTCATTTTCATCAGTCCCAAAATAGATATCATGTAAGACGGCAAACGTTGAAGGATTCCAACTTAAGTTTGTATATCCAATATTTTCTTCACCTATTTTCGGATTATCATTATTCACATCAACATGCATATCACCATTATTGGGAGTAGGATTTGAAGCAATAGAAGATGGTTCTGATGGAGCATCAATTTCAAAACCGTTAAGAAAAATATTATCCATTGATCGATTATGTGCAGGAATAAAATTAATTACAACCGGATTTCCCTCAATTGAATTTACAGTAAAAAAAGTATATGCACATGTTGCATCATTTCTATTATTAACTGTTGGAGAAATTGTTGTTACATATTCATCATTAACACTAACAATGCAATCACTCGTTTCACTAGTAAAGATACTATCATTGAATGTCCAATTTTTTGTTTCATTAAATGGATTATTGTGATAAGTAATAATATTGTGTTCGCCAGTCGGAAGACCCTTAATAGTCATTTGTATTGAACCGCCAAAGGGATAAGGCATATCAACACTTTTTGAATCGTCTTTCCAATGCGGCCAAATTCCATCATAGGAAAGTTTAAAGTTATAAGTTTGTCCATCTTTATTAGCGTATTGACATTTCATATAATGTGTCTGATCGGCATTCGGAATTATCATTTCTAATTCAACAGTAATTGAATCGAAAGTTTGGGAAACCTTTCCACCATTATTGAGCGGCATAATCCATTGAGTAAAATTTGGGGCTTCGCCTAAAGATTGGCCAAACGCACTTATATCAACTTTAAGGTGTTGAGCATGAAAATTTACTGAACTAAATAAAAGGAATGAAAGAACTAATGCAATTTTAATTAATTTCAAAATGCTGATCATTTATTGAATGAGTCACAATTATAAAAGTAGCAACTTAAGAAAATTGATCCCAAGCAATTTTCACAAATACCTATTATTCCCATTTTTGTTTCCATTCCGAAAAATAAGATAAAACTTCTTCCGGTGCATAATTATAATAACCATAACCGGTTCTTCTTTCTCTTTCAACTTCTGCAAGAGAGTAAACAATTTTACCATCTCTTCTGCAAAACATTGGTCTATGAGTCTCAAGTTCATAAAAACGTGTCCAAATTCTTGGCGCATCTTCATCTTCAACTACTACTCTATCAAAACTTGTTGTGTGATACTTATATTCTTCCTTGGGAGCTTTAATTACTTCAACACGAATTCCTTCAATAGCTGAATCTTCAAACCAACTGACAGCATTTATTATTGCTGATTTTATTCTATCACTTGGATTTTCCAAACTCATAAGAAACAATACTATTTCAGAACTTTCACCATTACAAATTGAAGCAGGTTCAAAAGTACGTGCATTCTGGGGCTTTAATGTAACTTGATCATGCTGCTGGCACCAAACTGTCGTTCGATCTTCATCAACAATTTGCATATCAAGAATACAATCAATCCCCTTTTCAAATGCATTTTTAACTTCTTGATATTTTGGATCATGAATAAAAAGATAATTTGAATTTTTGTTAACAATATTTTCCAGAATTTTAATAACACCCATCATTGCACCATCATTAAATGTTATATATTTTCTATATCCTGAAGTATCTGGAAAAAATTGAGGCCACCCTCCATTTTGGTATTGTGCAGTTAAAATAAAATCTAAACCCTTTAAAAATGCATCCTTATATTTGTCATCTTTTGTGATTGTATATACTTCTGCCAAATAACTTAGTTGAGAGTGTGTAGCTCCATTATCAAAAGTAGTGTTTTCAATAGGTTTATCAGCAAGAACTTTGGCTCTTTGCTCATCATCAAGAATTGCTTGCATATCAAAATTCTTAGCCCACCCTCCATTTTCTTTTTGAAATAGTAAAATATTATCTGCAATATTTTGATATTCCTCTGCATTATATTTAGGCTGATCTGGTAATGGCTGAATAATTCTGTCTTCATCATTAATGCCATACCAATGATGGGCACTATCCATAAACCTATTCAAATCAAGCTGAGAATAAAGAGGTGAAATGGGTAAAAAACTAAAAAATAAATATCCTAATAAAACTGATAAAAAAATCTTCATTACATCAATCCCGAAAAATTATTTAATCTAAAATGTATTTTTTGATTACTAAATATTTTAATTCAGTATCACCAATATTTTTAATTCCATGTAAAGAACCAGGAGGACAATAAAAACTTGAGTACGGTTTGCCAATTGCTGTTTTGCCATTTAAACTAAATTCTGCAGTTCCCTCTAACACAAAAAAGAATTCATCTTCTAAATGTTTATGTGGTTCATGAGTTGCTTTATGCGGTTCCACGGCACTCATTTTTAATGTTCTGCCATCAAGAAAATCTTTATCAACAAACCAATATTGATATCCAACTTTTGTTTTTACCGTATCTAATAATGAAAATTGATTAACACAATTCTCAATATTAAATTTTGTGCTGTCATTTTTTGGAACTAACCTGTTATTATTACCTTCGTTAGCAAAAATAAAACCATTCACAATAAGAAATATTGTTAAAATTATTTTTTTCATAAATGATCCATTGCTTTAATGCTACTTAATTAAAATAGAATAATATTTTTACTATTTCAATAAAATATAAATTTTGCATTCTGTTTTTATGTAAAACATTTAAGGTTATATTTGCACTTCAAAATGGATATTTAATGCAAAAAAAATCTTTAGTTAATAAATTTCCTTTCTTCTACGGTTATATTATTATTTTCGCCGGAACAGTTGGTGTTCTATTTAGCGCTCCCGGTCAAACAATAGGTATATCAGTATTTACAGATTATTTAATTAGGGATTTAGGAATTTCAAGAAATCAATTAAGTTTTACGTATTTAATTGGTACACTTGCCAGCTCAATATTTTTAACTTATGCCGGTAAGTTTTATGATAAATATGGTGCAAAAATAACTTCAGTTTTAGCTGGTCTATTTTTAGGTATCTCACTTTTATTTTTAGCCAATTTGCCTCAGCTTGTATCAATTTTTTCAAAAATAAATATTGATATTACATTTACAACTCTTATCCTTCTTGTAATTGGCTTCTTTTTTGTAAGATTTTTTGGTCAAGGTACTTTAACAATGTCTTCAAAAAATATGGTGATGAAATGGTTTGAAAAAAAACGGGGTTTTGCAAGTGCTATTATGGGAATCGCAATTTCTTTTGGCTTTTCTTATTCTCCAAAAATTTTTGATGATTTGATTAATAATTATGGCTGGCAAGGAGCTTGGTTATTTATAGCTTTGCTGGTAGGTGTATTTTTTACTGTATTTGCATTGCTTACCTTTCGCGATGATCCGGTTCAATTTGGATTAATTCCTGACGGAAAAGAAATAGAAATTAGTAAAATAAATAAGACCAAATTCCGCCCTATTAAGGATTTTAACTTAAGTGAAGCCAGAAAAACGTATAATTTTTGGATTTTTAATTTAACGCTTGCATTGCAGGGATTATATGTAACAGCATTAACATTTAACATTGTTGATATTTTCACAAAAGCCGGTTTGAGCAGAGACGATGCAATTTTAATATTTCTTCCTGTTTCAATAATTGCCGTAGTATTTCAAATAGGCGGCGGATATCTGGCTGATTTTATAAGATTAAAACACTTACTTAGATTACAATTATTTGGTATGCTACTTTCAATGGTTGGCTTAAGCTTTTTATCAGAAGGATTACCACTTTATTTAATAATATTGGGGAATGGAATTGCAGGCGGTTTGTTTGGTGTTTTATCAACCGTGAGCTGGCCAAGATTTTACGGAACTAAATATTTGGGAGAAATAAGCGGATTTAATATGAGTTGGATAGTTGCAGGAAGTGCAATTGGACCTTATTTATTTACTTTTTTATTTGATATAAACCAAACATATTTTTATTCGGGAATTGTAATGCTAATTATCTGCAGTACTTTATTTTTTCTTTCTTTTAAGATTAAAAACAAAAATATTATTGAAAATTAATATTATAGAAAGTTTAGACAAATAATTCCATTATGCGGAAAGAGGGGGATTCGAACCCCCGGATCGCAAAAAGCGATCAACAGTTTTCGAGACTGCCGCATTCAACCACTCTGCCATCTTTCCTTTTGTTTCGAATTAACTTTTTCGTTAAGTAAACTTACAAAATAAATTTTTCATTTATTTTCTAATTAGGAATAAGAATCATATATTTACATTTCTAATTTAATGGAGAGGTGCAGGAGTGGCTTATCTGGCACGCCTGGAAAGCGTGTGTACGGGCAACCGTACCGAGGGTTCGAATCCCTCCCTCTCCGCGCTACTTTCCTAACGTTCCCAATTTAATACAAAATCTCATTTTTATTTCAAAATCAGCATTTTCGTCTTTCTATAGTTTACATAATTTTTTAAGAATTCCATAGTTTTCATGTTTAGTTGTCACTAAATTGTCACTATTTCGTCACTGCTTTTCAATCCGCATATTACATTAATCTTTAAGAGAATTCAATATCACCTCTGTTGAATTATTTTATCCAGGCATATTAAATGCTTATGCATTTT
>JACKAA010000003.1:505000-746172 GCA_020635275.1 Ignavibacteriales bacterium | reverse complement strand
ACATTATTTCTTGGTTATTATATTGTAGATAATTTTGGTAAAAAGAAACATGTTCAAAAAAGTCTGAAGATGAATGACACAAGAGCAAATAGAAAGCTTGCAAACTTGATTAAACGAGAAAAGGAATTGGAATTGATGAAACCAGATGAACCAATTCTAAAATACAATTTAGATCTTAAAACTACGTTCAAATTATTTTTAGCAAGCAAAAAAAATACTGCCAGTAAAACCAGATATAATTACAATCGAATGTTTATTCATTTTACAAAAGTAGTTAGTCCAAAAGCGATCATAAAAGATATTACGAGAAGAAATATTCAAGAATTTGAAGATTATCTTAGAATTGAATTAAAAATGGCACCGAATACGGTTGCTAGTTACTTTAAAGATTTGAATACTTTTTGGAACTGGATGATAAAAGAAAAATTAGCTACTGAAAAAGTTACTTGGAGAATCAAACAAGAAGTTAAACCAATAACCACAATTACAGATGAAGATTTTGAAATAATTTTACATTACTTGTATAGTAGTAATATTGAGCAATATAGATTTATAAAATTTTTGAAACTGACAGGATTTAGAATTAGTGAAGCTGTAAATATTAAATGGGAAGATATTGATTACATTAATGATAGAATATTACTTAACAACAAAAAAGCAAAAAGGGAAGATGAATTCCCATTATACTACGCGTTAAAAGAATTTTTACATTCATTTAAGAAAGATAAAGGTAAGATATTTATTTATCAAAGTACTGAAAATCTCAGGTTTTGGCGAAGAACAATGAATAAATTGAAAATGAAATATACGCTTCATACAATAAGGAAAACTTTTGCAACAAGATTGGTAAATAAAAATGTTTCAGTGTTTGACGCAATGAAATTATTGCGTCATAAAAATGTTGGCACTACAATGAAATATTATACATATGCTGATTTAAAGAGGTTGGGTAATGAGGCAAATAAGGTTTTTGGAGATGAAGAAATGAATAAAATTCAGAATCACGGTATAGAAAATTACTCAAGCAATTTAAAAGTAGTTTTCAAGAAATAAACAAATATAAAATTTCTTCTAATAATTAGTCATATTATAAGAATAATACACAGTAATCTTCTACGCATGCCTTTAAATTAGAACCTTGCATCTTAGAACTATCAAAAATAATTATTATTGACATGAAAGGTAATTTTATTTATATTGAAAACGTTTTCATAAGAAAAAGAGCATATATAACAAGCAATAAATTAAAACTTCTTAGATAAATTAGATAACGTTTTCATAAAATTGTTTTAGAATAAAGAATATGGCAAGCCTAAAAGACGTTGCGCAAAAAGCAAATGTTTCAATAACAACTGTTTCACGAGTTATAAACAATAACAAAAATGTAAATCCTGATACTCGAAGAATAGTACTAAAAGCTGTAAAAGAACTTGATTTTAGGCCAAGTAAATTTGCTCAAAGATTAAGAGTTAAATCAGGTAAAAGAAAATTAGTTGGTCTAATTGTCCCAGATATTCAAAACCCATTTTATGTCGATGTAGTAAGGGGTGTTGAAGATATGGTATATGCAAATGATTATGCAGTAATAATGTGCAACTTTGCCCAAGATGAAAAAAAGGCATCTTTGTATATAGATATAATGAGAGCAGAAGGAGTTGATGGTTTAATTATTGCTCCAACAATACATATTGTAGGTAAGATTAAAGAGCTAATAAAAAATGCATTACCAATAGTTTTAATAGATCGCGGAATTCCTGGAATTGACGTTGACATGGTAGAAGTAGATAATAGAAAGGGAGCCAGTAATGCGGTTGAATTATTAATAAGTAAAGGACATAAAAGAATAGCCTACATTGGTGGTATAAAGGAAATCCCAACCTCAAAGCTTAGATACCAGGGATATTTAGATGCCCATAAAAAATATAAAATTAAAGTAGATAAAGATTTAATTGAATTTGGAAATTCAAAAAGTGAAAGTGGAAGAATTATTTCTGAAAAATTATTAAGTAAAAAAAATAGACCAACAGCACTATTTTGCGGGAATAATCTAATTACGCTTGGAGCATTAGAAACAATACATAATTTAGGGCTAAAAATACCAAGTGATGTAGCCATTGTAGGTTTTGATGATATGCCATGGTCCATATCCTTAAACCCTCCTCTCACTGCAATATTTCAACCAGGATATGAAATAGGGAGAAGTGCTGTGCGTATGCTATTAGACAGGATTGATGAACCAAATAAAACATGTGCAAAGGTTACTTTGAAAACGCAATTAATTGAACGAAAAACTACCTAATATGAATGAAGGTGTAAAAAATAAAAGAGGTTCTGAATGAAATCTCTGAGTCATAAAATTATTTTTTTATTTCTTGTATTTTCATTGCCAATTATATCTCAAGATTTAATATTATCACCAACAACTCTTTATTTAGGAAGCATTCCAATAGGAAGTCATTCAATACGTGAAATAGTAATTTTTAATTCAACAATTACGTCCATAAATATTTCTTCAATAAGTATTTCAGGTCCTGATGCTACAAATTTTTCAATTGAAAACGATCCAGGAAGCACTAGTATTGGGCCAATAAGGAGTTTGATAATAAAGATTAAATACTCTCCAATTAATCCGTCTGAAAACATTGCTTTTTTAAATATTAGTAGCAGTAGTGGAAATTTTATTGATACTCTTAAAGGAATTGGTAATCAATCAATAGCCGGCATATTCCCTTTTGAAAGAATATTGGGAACTCCCGAAATTGATAGATCGGCCAATGTTATTCAAACCAATGATAATGGATTTATATTTATTGGTAGCACTTTTAATGATGAGTATGATGTTGAAAATATTTTTTTGTTAAAAACTGATAATAATGGAATGGTTGAATGGACATCCGAATATGGAGATGATAATGGTATTGAAAATGGAGTGGATATAATTCAAACCGATGATAATGGGTATTTAGTGTTAGCAAACACTGAAAAAATGGGAAATTTTGGTGGTAATGATTTGATGATTGTAAAATTTAATTCAGTTGGAGAATATCAGTGGAAAAAATACTACGGTACAACACAGGATGATTTTGCTTCTAAGATGGTAACAACTTTAAATGGGGATTACATAATACTTGCCCAAACGCTTCCAACATCCGGGATAAGTAAAAATACTATGCTTATTAGAATTGATAATGAAGGCAATGAAAAATGGCAAAAATATTATGGAAATGAGTTAGGCAATCAGTCATCTGATATAATCAGACTTGCCGATAACAATTTAGTTTTTATTGGATTTATAGCAATTGGTGATGACAGACAAATATATTTAGTTAAAGTAAATGATGATGGAAATGTAATATGGGAAAAAACATTTGGCGGTTCATTATTTGAAGAAGGAAGTTCTGTTCGTGAAACTCAAGATGGCGGATTAATCATTTGCGGATTTACTGCTAGCGAAGGTAGTGGAGCTAAAGATGCATATTTAGCAAAGTTAAATTCAACAGGAGAACTTATATGGTCAAAAATATTTGGAGATATTCATGATGATGGTTTTGGTGGTGTAATAGAAACAACAAATGGAGATTTTATTTCTGTCGGAAGCACAGTGACAGAATTTCTAGAAGAAGGTCAAAAGCAATATACAGATGTACTAGTAGTAAAGACAAACAATAATGGAGATATGATTTGGTCGCGCAATTTTGGAGGTAATAGATCTGATGGTGCAGGACAAATATTTCGAGCTAATGATGGTGGTTATATAATTAACGGCAATACTTCTAGTTATAGTAAAAGCTCAGATATTTATGTTCTAAAAATGAATGGTGATGGTGTAATTTCAGATATAAATGAAGAGCTTTTTGAAGATAATTTAGTTTTAAATGATATTGAGCTATGGCAAAATTATCCTAACCCATTTAATAGCCAGACCAATATTTTATTTTATTTAAATGAGGCTGATGATATAAAAATTTCACTATTTAGTATTAATGGGGAACTACTAAAAGTATTGGCAGACAAAAAATATGAAGCTGGAATTCATGAAATAAAGACTACCTTAAACAATATTTCAAGTGGTCTTTATTTATATGAATTGAGAACAAGTAGTAATAGAAAAGTGAAAACTATGGTTTACATAAAATAATGAGATTTTATAAAAAATAGTTTTATGCTTTTAAACTAACTAACAAAGAACCAATCGGAGGGTTTCATGAAAAAAAGAAAAATACCGCTATCAGGATTCATTGTTTTAATAAGCTTGTTATTCTTTACTTCAGTTTTTGCGCAAGGTAATGGTAAAATAATTGGGACAATAACCGATTCAAATACTAATGATTTTCTTCCTGGAGCAAATGTTATTCTTGAAGGGACAAATTTTGGATCAGCTACAGATAGATTTGGAACTTACAGAATAGATAACGTCCCACCGGGTAACTATACTTTAAGAGTAAGCTATATAGGGTATGATGCATTTACATCTAATGTAACAGTATCTTCCGGAAAAACATTAGAGCAAAATATAAAATTATCACTTTCAGCCATTGATTTAGAAGATGTGGTTGTTTCTGGACTTAGACAAGGCCAAGTAAAAGCATTAAATCAGCAACTAACAGCAAATAATATTAAAAATGTTTTATCCAGAGAAGAAATGGAAAAATTTCCAGATATGAATACTGCTGAAGTTTTGCAAAGAATTCCTGGAGTTGCAATTACTAGAAGCTTGGGAGAGGGAAAGTTTATATACTTAAGGGGAACTGAGCCAAGGTTAACAAATATAACTGTTAACGGACAACGACTTGCTACTCCAAGAGAGCAAGATAGATATATGGGACTAGACGTAATCAATTCAAGTCAGCTTGCATCAATTGAAGTTTCAAAAGCAAATACTCCAGATATGGATGGCGACGCAATTGGTGGAACCGTGGATTTAGTAACAAGAAGTGCTTTTGATTATGAAGGATCTAAGTTAAAATTAAGTATCGGAGGAGGTTATTCAGAATTAGCTGGTGATCCAAATTATCAAGGCTCAGTAAATTACAGCAATTTATTTGCTGATAACAAATTGGGAATTAATGTTGGTGCAAGTTGGTACAGAAATGGTATAACAGCACATTCTAATGAATTTGATTGGGATGATGTAGATGACGTTAATAATAATGAAATTAAAAATGCATTAGTTGATTATAGAATGTACAATTATGAAACAATAAGAGATCATCTAGGATTTAATGCTGAGTTAGATTTTAGACCAGATAATAACAATAGATATTATTTACGTGGTATGTATAATAAAAGAAATGACGATCAAACCAGAAATATGATCAGGTATAGACCTAGTAGAGGGGATTACATCACACCTGAAATAATTAGTGATGCAAGAGCAGCGTTTGAATTAAGTTTTAGAGATGAAATACAAAATTTATATTCTGCAACTTTAGGTGGAAATAATTTATTAGGAAGTGTAAATCTTGATTATTCACTTTCATATAGTTATGGAAATGAAAAAACGGGAGATGACGGTCAGTTAAAGTCTGAATGGCAAGTAAGAGGAATAGATTATGCATTAGATTTGAGTGATGTTGATTTCCCTGGAATTAATATTACAAATCAAGATCAAGCTTATATGTTTGATCCAAATAATTGGCAAGAAGATGGACAGGATTATAGAGAAAGATTAGGATCAAATACAAACATAACAGGTCTTGTTAATTTAAAATTCCCTTATAGTATTGGAAATAATCAGGCAGAACTTAAAGCAGGTATTAAACTGAAATTGGATCAAAAAGACAGAGATAGCAAGAGATGGGATTACAATTGGCGCGGTGACGATATATTTATGACCGTTGGTGCAACAAGTGAGGTAATAGAAGATTTTCTTCAAGGGCACTATACTTTGGGTCCAATAATGGATGGACAAAAAATGATAGATTTTCTAAAATCTAATATTGATCCAGATAATGGATTTAGAGTTGAACCGATTACAGATGATTTTGATGGACTTGGCGGTAAGTATGATGCCACAGAAAATATATATGCTGGATATGTTATGTCTAATGTTGATATTGGTAGATTAATGGTTTTAGCTGGAATAAGAACTGAAATGACACAGACATCATATGAAGGTTCAGACCTTGAACTTGATGCTGATGGTCAGGTTTTGAGTGTCACACAAGTCAAAATAGATAATGATTATATGAATTTATTTCCAGCTTTGCATCTAAAATATAGTTTTGCTCCTACTACAAATTTAAGATTTGCCTTTACGCAAGGAATAGCCAGACCAGATTATTTTGACTTAGCACCTTATAGATGGATTATACCTGATGATGATGAAATAATTGCAGGAAATCCAGACTTAGAACCAACAGAATCAATGAATTTAGATTTAATGTTTGGGCATTATTTCCAAGGTATTGGTGCAATAAACGCTGGAGTATTCTTTAAAAGTTTGGATAAAGTAATTTATGAAGTGGCAACAAGATTAGAAGGTGGAAATTTTGATGGTTTTGATGAATTGAAAAAAGTAAATGGAGGAAGTGCAGATTTATATGGATTTGAGATTAGTTGGATGCAACAACTGACATTTTTGCCAGGATTTTTAAATGGTTTTGGAATTTATGCTAATTACACTTATACAGAAACAGATGTAAACCTTGATTTTGAGGACCGTGATGTATTACCTGGGCAAGCCGGTGATGTGGGCAATTTTGGATTAAGTTATGAAAAAGACAGATTTTCTGCGAGATTAAGTTTAAACTATACATCTGAAGTACTTGTACAAGTTGAAGCAGACAAAGAAAAGGATAGATGGGATGATGAAAGAATGCAATTAGATTTTTCTGGTAGTTATGAATTTATTGATGGATTCGAATTCTATTTGGATGCAATAAATTTAACCAACGCACCTCAAAGAGTCACATACAATAGATTAAGACCAAGAGAAAATGCTTATTATTCATGGTCGTTACGTTCGGGTATAAAAATCGATTTATAATAATTTTATTGGGATGTAGCTTTATAAAATGGCTACATTCCAATATTGTACTTTTAAATTATGATTTTCAAATTTTTAATAAAAACATAATTGTAAACGGAAGTTAAAAATTATTGTATGAGATCACTATATAAACTATTCATAATACTTATTTTATTTTTCATTCATAGTTCTTGTTCAGAAATTGAGAAATCCTATACCAATTCTGTTGGGATAAAATTTGTCAGGATTGAAAATGGGACATTTACAATGGGGGAAAGTAAAACATTTAATTCTCAAAAATTGGGGGGGATAGCATATTTAAATAATGGAGATTATGATGAACATCCTGTTCATAATGTTGAAATAAGTGAATCGTTTTATATTTCTGTTGAGGAAATAACAATTGAGCAGTTCAAAAAATTTCGACCTAATTATGCAGGAGTTGAAAAATATTCTCCATATGCTACTGGAATAAGCTGGTATGATGCGAATGCATATTGTGAATGGCTTAGTAAAAAAGAAAATAAGAATTATAGATTACCTACTGAAGCTGAATGGGAATATTCTGCCAGGGCCGGATCCTCTACATTATTTTTCAGCGGAGATTCATTACCTGATTCAAGTAATTATAATAATTGGGGATTAAAAAACGTTTCAAATAATATTGCAGAATGGGTTTATGATTGGTATGGCCCATATGGAAGTGAAGATCAAGTTGATCCAATTGGGAGAGATAATGGTTTTACTAAGGTAATAAGAGGAGCGGGACTTGATCGCCTATTACCTTTTTATTCCCGGTCAGCAAATAGGTCAAGTATGCCACCAAATTTTCCACCAATACCCTTAGAAGAATTACACAAAGAAAATAGAAAACAAATTAAGAATACTGACTTAATTAATAACGAAGAAAAATTAAATAAAGTTGAATCAGTTGAACATTATCAAAGTTTTTATAAAAGTGAATCAAACAATCAAGGGTACCATAACGTTGGTTTCAGAATAGTTGAAGGTAAATTACCTAGTACTAATGCACTACCGCAACATATTCCATTTGTCAATCAAGCTATTATACAAAACAAAGAAGTTGCCAAAATTTCTCCAAATAAAAACATTCCATATTTTAAAAGAAGAAATCTTCTTCCAATACCGCCTGACAATATTTTTGGCGATAAATTAAAATCAATTGATATTGTTGGACTTGATCCTGGAATTCTAGGCCATAATCACAGTCCTGCATTAGAAGTAGCTGCAAACGGCGATATTATACTTATTATTTATACCTCCGTTGAGGAAATTGATCCTGATGTTGCATTAATTGAATCCAGGTTAAGATTCGGAAGTAATTCTTGGGATATGCCTGAGATATTTTTAGACTGTGCAGATGTTGATGATCATGCTCCATTATTGTGGAATGATAATGATACTCTTAAATTTTATTGGGGGCATAATAAACTTGATCCTGGCTTCCCATTTCAATGGATTTCTTCTACTGACAATGGTGCAAATTGGGGACGAATTAATTTCCCAATTTTTCAAACTTTAATAGGAGATCATTCGGCACAACCGATAAACTCAGCTTTTCGTGATTCAAAGGGAAATATCTATGTTGCCAGTGATGCAATTGGAGGACAATCTGTTTTATGGTTAAGTAAAAACAATGGAAAATCATGGATAGACACAGGAAGCCGGACAGGAGGAAGACACACAACATTTGCATTATTGAAAAATGATAAAATTTTAGGTATGGGCGGTAAAAGCACAAACATAAATGGTTATATGCCAAAGTCAATTTCTACGGATTTTAGTTATAGTTGGAAAGTTAGCAAAACTCCTTTGCCATCTTTAGGAAGTAATCAAAGACCTACAATAATAAAGCTTCAAAGCGGAAGGCTATTTTTTGCTGGTGATTATCAAAGGAAAGACGGTTATCAACCATCAACAATAAAGGAGCGTGGTTCTTATGTTGCATTATCTGAAGATGATGGTTTAACATGGAAAATTAAAAAGTTGCCCGGAACATTACCTCATGAAGATAAGGATAGAGCATTATCGTTAAATGGAAATACCATTGGATATTCAGTAGCAAGACAAGCTCCTAATGGAATTATTCATTTAATAACTACAATGAATACACCATGTCTCCATTTTGCATTAAATGAAGCATGGATATTAAATGATGATACTGATACTAGTCTTACTGTATATTCTAATGAAACTAATATTACTGAATTAAAAAAATATTCTGAAAAATATTCAAATGGTAAAATAAAAAGTTCTTGGATTGCCGGCATGTCAAATACTGGCAGATATTTATTACACGGTACAAAAAAAACATATTATCAGAATGGACAAGAACAATGGGAGGTTGATTATAATTTAGGAGAGAAAGTTGGTGAAGAAATTTATTACTCACCCGAAGGTAATTTAATTTGGAAATGGAATCATAAAGATGATGGTACAAGTATTTGGACTAATTATTATTCAAATGGTAATAAAAAAACTGAATCAATTTGGAGAAATAAAAGGGCAATAGGAACAGCAACGAAATGGGATGAAAATGGTGATCTTCTAAATCAGTTAGAGTTTAAAAACGGATTTATGGAATAGCTAAGTATTTTTTGAAATAACATTCAACATGATAATAGGATTTATTAATGGAACGAAGAGACTTTATCAATAAAGTTGGCAAATCAATTTTGGGAATAACCAGTTATTCTTTGCTTGGGAACACTATAAAGTTTAATGAAACAGGAGAAAAATGGAATTTTGTATTCATTCTTGCTGATGATATGGGTTGGAACCAAGTTGGTTATGGGGGAAGTAAATTTTATGAGACGCCAAATATTGATAAAATTGCTAAAGAAGGAATTTACTTTACACAAGCTTATTCAGCAGCCCCAACATGCTCTCCATCAAGAGCAGGTATAATGACTGGAAAAGCTCCTGCACGTGTTCATATAACGGAGTATATTCCAGGAGATGATTATCCATGGGCTAAACTACGTGCACCAAAAATGGCTGAAAGACTTGAACTTCAGGAAGTAACTCTTGCTGAATTGCTTAAAGGAGAAGGTTATACAAGTGCAATGATAGGTAAATGGCATCTCAATAAAGATAAAAATTATCAACCAGGCAGACTTGGAGATGCTGAATCGCAGGGCTTTGATTATGTTCATGCTACTGTAAAACCAGAAAGTGATGCAGATCCTAATAAAGATGCCCATCATGCTACAGAATTGACCAATGAAGCAATAAATTTTTTAGATCAAAATAAAGAAAATCCATTTTTCTTGTATATAGCGCATCACATAGTTCATAGGCCAATCATGGAAAATCCGGGACTAATCTACAAGTATCAAGAAAAAGAAGATTCTGATAAACTAATCAACAATCCAATTATGGGAGCTATGATTGAGCGATTAGATTTAGAAATAGGAAGAATTTTGAAAAAAATTGATGAATTGAATTTAAAAGATAATACAATCATAGTATTTATGTCTGATAATGGAGGATATGATAAGCTGCAATCACAAGATCCACTTCGAGGGGGCAAATCGATGTTATATGAAGGTGGAATAAGGGTTCCTCTAGCAATCAGATGGCCGGGCGTGATTAAACCAGGTTCTCAAAGCAGACAAAAAGTAATTGGTATGGACTTCTTCCCAACGTTTGCTGAAATAGCTGGAATTAAAAAATTACCACAAGACATTGATGGTGTAAGCATAGTTCCCACACTAAAGAAATCCGATGAAACTGAAAGAACACTATATTGGCATTATCCACATTATCACAGATTTGGTTATATGCCTTCTGGAGCTATAATTGAAGGAAAATATAAATTGATAGAGTGGTATGAAAAATCATTGTTGGGAAAAGACAAGCCATATTCTTTGTTTAATTTAGAAACAGATATAAGTGAAGAAAAGGATCTTTCGGAAGAATTAACTGATATAGCTGAAAAAATGTGGATAAAACTGAAAAATTGGCGAAAAAATGTTGATGCCCAAGAAATGACAATAAACCAAAATTATGATCAGGAAAAAGCTCTTTTTTGGAGAGATACTGTAGATCCAAATGACGCAGCTTCTATTGGTCAATATTATTAAAATTGATAAGTATAAAGAATATTATGAAAACTATAAATTTATTATCTCCTAAAAAAGTGGTATTTGGAAATGGATGCAGCGAGCAATTCACAAAAGACTTTATTTCATTAGGATATAAGAAAGTACTTATAATTACCACTCCTCCTATCTTACAATTGATTGACAATATGTTAACCTCTTTTAAATTATCTGGAATAGAATATAGAGTCTTAGATTCTATAATCAATGAACCAACAAAAGAGGACCTTAATTATTCAATTAAAATAGCAAGAGAGTTTAAAGTTGATAGTATCATTGGAATAGGAGGCGGTAGTGCTCTTGATGTTGCAAAATTAGTTGCTGCATTGCATAACATAAATCAAAAAATTGAAGATGTATTTGGAATTGGAAATTTAAGTGGGAGAAATTCTTTTTTAGCATGCTTACCGACAACTGCTGGAACAGGAAGTGAAGTTTCACCAAATGCAATTATACTTGATGAGACTGATAATTTAAAGAAAGGCGTAATAAGTGAATATTTAATTCCTGATGTTGCTTATATAGATCCATTATTAACATTGTCAGTTCCGGCAAATATAACTGCATCAACAGGAATGGATGCACTAACGCATTGTTTAGAAGCATATACTAATAAATTTGCTCATCCAATAATTGACATGTACGCACTTGAAGGAATTAAGTTAATAAGTGATAATTTAGTAAACGCTTATCTAAATGGAAAAGATGAAAACGCGAGAGAGCAAGTTGCATTAGGTTCTTTGTTTGGAGGTATGTGTTTAGGGCCTGTTAATACAGCCGGTGTTCATGCTTTATCTTATCCACTAGGCGGAGAATATCACATAGCGCATGGTTTATCTAACGCATTATTATTACCCTATGTGATGCAATTCAATTATTCATCGTCAATAAATAAATATTCAAATGTAGCAAAAGCACTTGGTTCGCAATATATGGAAGTATCTGAGATAACAGCAGAAGATGGGATTAGAATAATTTTTAATATGATTGAAAAGTTAGATTTACCTACAAGATTATCACAAATAGATATTCCAAAAGAAGCAATTGATAAAATGTCCGAAAGTGCGATGACCGTCACAAGATTACTAAAAAATAATCCTAGGGAGATAACTATTACTGATGCTAAAAATATTTATATGATGGCATATTAGTAAAGTGAATATAATATGAACAAAAAATTTACGGGTGTAATAGTACCAATGATAACACCATTCAAAAGAAATGGTGAAATTGATGAAAATGCAATAATTAAAATTATTGAAAATTTTATTAAAGTTGGAGTTAATCCGTTTATCTTAGGTACCACAGGTGAATCCGCATCAATAAGTGATGAAGAAAAATTAAGATTTGCACAAATTGTTTCAAAAAATTTTAAAGGGAAAACTATTCTGTATGCTGGAGTAGGAAGCAATGATATAAAATTATCAGTAGAATATGCAAAACAATACTATGATTTAGGTTTTGACTGTTGTGTTGCTCATTTACCAAGTTACTATCCAATTACTGATTCGCAAATCCTAAAATATTATGAAAATTTAATTGAACAAATTCCATCTGACTTAATGTTATATAATATTAAAGCAACAACACATTTATCAATTCCAGTAGATATAGTTAAAAAACTAAGTCAGCATGAAAGAATAGTTGGACTAAAAGATTCTGAAAGAGATTTTGAGCGTATAAAAGATCTAATCAATTTTGCAAAAGAAAAAAATGATTTTTCTTTTTTGATTGGATGGGGTTCAAAATGTGGAGACGGCCTTTTATTAGGAGCCGATGGGATTGTTCCTAGTACTGGCAATATTACTCCAGGTTTATTTAAAGAGATGTTAAATGCGGTAAAACAAAAAGATATAAACACAGTTAGAAAAATACAATTGATAGCAGATGAAATTTCTGAAGTTTATCAAAAGAATAAATTATTAAGCGAATCACTTGCGGCATTAAAAGTAATGATGGAAACTGAACAATTATGTGAAAAATTTGTTTTACCACCACTTACTGAAATTGAAGGGAAAGAATATGATGACATAAGGAAAGGTTATACCGAATTAATTGAAAAATATGAATTAAAGAATAATTAAGGATAATATATTGAAAACAAAACCCATTATTGGAATTACAATGGGGGATCCAGCAAGTATTGGACCTGAAATAGCGATTAAAGCTTTGCAATCGGAAGAGATCTATGATATATGTCGTCCAATTGTAATTGGAGATTATAATGTAATTAAAAATGCATGTCACATGCTTAATTTATCATTTTCTGTGAATAGGATAAATCATATAAATCAATCTGAATATAATTACGGTAAAATTGATGTATATGATTTAAATAATGTTGACTTATCAAAATTAAAACAAGGTGAAATATCCATTGAAGCTGGCAAAGCAGCATTTGAATCTGTTGCAAAGGTTATTGAATTGGCACAAGCAGGTTCCATTGATGCAACAGTTACTGGGCCTATTAATAAAGAGTCAATAAATCGTGCCGGTTATCATTATTCTGGACATACAGAAATATATGCGCATTTAACTAACACAAAAAAATACGGAATGCTTTTAGTTGAAAATAATTTTAGAGTTATTCATGTATCAACACATGTCAGTTTAAGAGACGCATGCGATCTTGTAAAAAAAGAAAGGATATTAGATACAATAGAATTGCTTCATAACGCTTGTCAACAGCTTGGATTACAAAATCCTAAAATTGCTGTTGCGGGATTAAATCCGCATTCAAGTGACGGCGGATTATTTGGAAATGAAGAAAAATTAGAAATTATACCAGCAGTTGAAGAAGCAAAAAAAAGAGGATATTTGGTAGAAGGCCCAATACCGGCAGATTCTCTGTTTCCTAAAGCCATTGGTGGTGTATATGATGGAATAGTTGCAATGTATCATGATCAAGGACATATACCATTTAAATTAGTTGGATTTAGTTGGGATAATAATTTGCATAAAATGAAGAGTGTAAGTGGAGTTAATATAACATTAGGACTACCAATAATTAGAACTTCTGTAGATCATGGCACAGCTATGGAAATAGCAGGTAAAGGTATTGCAAGTCCGGATGCAATGATATTAGCAATAAAATATGCAGTAAAACTATCTAACAGTAGAAAAATACAGGAATAAAATTGTATGATAGCTGTAATTGCGGATGATTTAACAGGCGCTGCTGAAATAGCTGGTTTAGGTTTACAGTATGGATTAAAAGTAACCCTTGAGCTTGAAGAAGTTAGAAAAACGGATGCAGATATTTTAATAATAGCTACAGATACAAGATCTTTATCAAAAGAGGAGGCATATCAAAAAATAAATCAGATAACAAATGAGTTAGATGATACATATTATGAGTGGATATTTAAAAAAACAGATTCAGTTTTTCGAGGACACATTTTAACTGAATTAAAAGCATTTATGAATTCAACAAAGCAAGATACGATTTTACATGTTGCATCAAATCCCCAAATAGGTAGAAAAATAATTGATGGAAAATATTTTATCGATGGAATTCCATTAAACGAAACTGGTTTTGCTAAGGATCCAGAATTTCCGATTACAACTAGTAATATTATAGAATTAATTGGAAAAGATGAATCCATTAATATTCATCGTCTCCAATCAAATGGCATAATAAATGGAAATGGAATTTATTTAGGGGAGGCAGGTTCATACGGTGATCTTAAAATAATGGCTGAAAAAATTACTACAAACATTTTACCTAGTGGAGCAGCTGGATTTTTTGCTGCTTTACTTGAAAAAAAAGGATTTAAAAAACTAGATCAAATCAAATCAAAATTCCCTACAAAAAATAAGAAACATTTAATAGTTCAAGGCAGTGCCTATAGTTCAAATCGAATATCAATTGAAACACTAAAGGGGATAAATATAAAAATTCTTTACATGCCTAAAGATGTTTTTTATAATCTACCAAATTCAGAAAGTAGTTATAAGCAATGGTTAAATGATATTAAAGAAGGATTTAAAAATCATGATAAGGTTATGATTAGCATAAATGAGCCTGTTATTAATGATAAGAATATTTCACATCATTTAAAAAATGTTTTAGCAAATATTGTATCTGATATATTAAAATCGAATACAATTGATGAGCTTATAATAGATGGCGGTGCGACTGCCTATGCCATAATAAAAAAATTGAACTATAAACAATTTTGTCCCATAATGCAGTTAGAGCAAGGAGTTATAAGAATGAGTGTTGAGGGAAATCCTAATATGCATATAATTTTAAAACCTGGAAGCTATCCACTACCAAATTTTCTATTTATCAATTAAAAGTTTGTAAGTAAAAATAAAGGAATTTTTATGCATGGTTATACGTTAAGTTGGTTAGATTATTTAGTGATATTATTATCATTAATTGTTTCAATTTATGTTGGATTGTTCTTTGCTAAGCGCCAAACAGATACAAAAAATTATTTTGCTGCGGGTGGACGTATACCATCATGGGCAGTTGGTATGTCAATTTTTGCAACTTTAATAAGTAGTATCACCTTTTTAGCATATCCAGGCGAAGGATTTAAATCTAATTGGATTCTTCTGGTACAAGGAATCATGGTTGTAATAATTTTATCAGGTCTTGTTTGGATAGTAGTTCCATTGTACCGTAAAGTAATTGGAATTAGTGCATATGAATACTTTGAGAAAAGATTTGGTGCATTTGCAAGATTTTACAGTTCTATTGCTTTTTCCTTAACTCACTTTTCAAAAATGGGATCCGTATTTTTTCTTATGGGTCTTGCATTAACAAGTATGACGGGAGTAAATACTTATTTAATAATTTGGCTTATAGGATTTACAATTATATTCATAACATTGAAAGGAGGAATGGAAGCAGTAATATGGCTTGATGTAATCCAAGGATTTTTACTAATTGGTGGTGGTTTGATAGCATTAACTGTTATTTTATTTAGTGTTGAAGGTGGCCCGATTGCAATAGTTAACAATGCAGTGGAAAATAACAAAATAGATTTTGGACCTTATAATTGGGACTTTACCAAGCTAACCTTCGTTGTTATGGTAGTAAATGGAATATTTTATGGAATACAGAAATATGCAACCGATCAAACAATAATTCAAAGATATTTAGCTGCAAAATCAGAAAAGGGAGCGATTCGTGCTGCACTAATGGGTGTATTTTTAAGTTTGCCTGTTTGGACTTTATTTATGTTTATTGGAACAGCGTTGTTTTCATATTATCAATTATCAAATTCGACATTACCTGCAGACATTCAACCGGATGCCGTATTTCCGTATTTTATTGTTTCTCAGTTACCTCCAGGCGTTATTGGTTTAATTTTATCTGCCTTAATTGCCGCTGCAGTATCAAGCCTTGATTCTGATTTAAATTGTTTAGCGGCTATTGGGGTTGAAGATTACTATTTACGATTTAAACCAAAAAGTTCAGAAGAACAAAGAATGAAATTTGGAAAAATTGTTGTGGTTATTTCAGGATTTGCGGCATTATTAGTAGCAACACTTTATGTATTGCTAGGGGGTGAAGGAGTGCTAGGTATTGTTTTTGGATTATATGCAATATTTTCTGGAGGAATCGTTGGCATATTTTTACTTGGATTATTTTCTAAAAGAGCTAATAAAAAAGGTGTCAACATTGGAATAGTTGTAAGCATAATATTTACAGCATATGCAGTATTAACTTCTCAGAAAATTGGTGACTCAAAATTATTAGATCTAGGATCATGGAATTTTACACATCATAAATATATGCTTGGAGTTTATACACATTTAATTGTAATCATAGTTGGTTATTTGGGAAGCTTATTTTTCCCACATGAAGAAGTCCATGAGGATTTAACAATTTATAGTTGGTATAAGAAATTAAAGACTAAAAAATAATAAAATATGAATTGGTGAAATTGTGGATTATCTATTAATTACGAATGACTGTAATCACTTAGAGCTTCCTCCTAAAAAGCAACAGTTAAAAATTGTGATAATCCACAAGTTTAATTTTAAAAAGTAGACATTAAAAATGGTCATAAAAGAAAAAAATTTAGTTAAAACTAACCGAGAAAATAAATGATCATAATTGGGGCACTAATAATTGTCATAATAATTTTAATAATTGCTACGGCAAAATTTAAAGTTCATCCCTTTTTATCGTTAATCGTGAGTTCTATAATTATGGGATTTGTTGGGCAATTGGAAGGTTCCATTATAATCGAAAAAATTAGTGAAGGATTTGGAAATACTTTAAAGAGTATAGGTATTATTATTGCTTTTGGTACTATTATAGGAGTCTATTTAGAAAAGACAGGTGGTGCGCAGCAAATGGCAAATAGTATTATTAAAATGATTGGTGAAAAAAGATCTGCTCTTGCTATGAATATTACAGGTTATATTGTATCAATTCCAGTGTTTTGCGATTCAGGCTTTATAATTTTATCATCATTAAATAAGGCATTAAGCAAAAAAACAGGTATACCTATATTAGCACTTGCAATTGCACTATCAACCGGTTTATATGTAACGCATGTCTTCGTACCTCCAACACCAGGACCACTTGCAGCTGCAGCAACAATTGGCGCAGATATTGGATTAGTTATTTTATTAGGTATTGTTGTTGCTATACCAACTTCTTTGGTGGGATTAGGTTGGGCAATATATTCATCAAAAAAAAATACGACTATTGGGCAAGTAATATCTGAAATTAAAGAAGATACTGAAGATTTGCCTAATGCAAGAATATCCTTTACTCCAATTGTTGTGCCAATTATTCTTATTGCTCTAAAATCAATTGCAGAATATCCTACCGAACCATTTGGTCAAGGAATTTTTACTGAATTCTTAAAAATAATGGGAAATCCAATTATTGCATTGTTAATTGGAGTTTTCATTTCACTTAAAATAAAAAAACAGAATAAAGAGACTCATTTTGATTGGTTTGCTGAAGGATTAAAAAATGCTGGTGTCATAATTTTAATTACTGGAGCTGGTGGAGCATTTGGAAATATTCTTAGGGCGACTGATATTTCAAATACAATACAAAATATTTTTGGAGAAATGCAGGTTGGTATCGTTCTACCATTTATTTTAGCTGCAATACTTAAGTCGGCACAAGGATCATCAACTGTTTCCATAATAACAACTGCTGCAATCATTTCCCCTATGTTAGTTCCTATGGGTCTTGAAGCTCCTTTATCTAGGGCACTTGTTGTCTTAGCAATTGGTGCTGGAGCTATGACTGTCTCACATATAAATGATAGTTATTTTTGGGTAGTAACTCAATTTACCGGTATAGAAACATCAACAGCATTGAAAAGCCATACAATAGCAACATTGTTACAAGGATTGTCTGCAATTTTAATAATCTTAATTATTAAGGTGGCTTTTGTCTAAATTAAAAAATTAATAGATCTTATGATTTTTCTACACGGAGAAATAAATGGATAATCTCTTACTGTTAATGAAAGTCAAAATTATTTTACTACTTGTAATAAATATTTCATTTGCACAGACAAAACTTCCACCTTCATTGGAGGAAAGTAAACAAGAGCCTGTTATTTATACTGGGAACAATCAGCCAATAAAAGAATTCTATGATGGCAAATTACCACATGCGGTTGGAGTTCACCATTTTCAAGTATTTAGAGCCAATCGTGAAAACCCATCCGATCCCGGAGAAATTGGCTTCACATATAATCACCAACCTTATTTAGCATATTGGAATGATAAATTCTATCTTCAATTCTTACAAGGGCTAGTTGAAGAGCATCATCCACCGACTAGGGTATGCATGGTAACATCAGAAGATGGAATGAAATGGAGTGATCCTATAATTGCTTTTCCAGAATATACTTTACCAGAAATAAATGATGATGTGCGGTTAGTTGCAGCTGGAACAAAGTCTGTAATGCATCAAAGAATGGGTTTTTACGTTTCTCCAAAAGGTAGATTATTAATATCCGGATTCTACAGTTATACGGCGACACCTAGAAATTCACCAAATGCTGGAGATGGAATTGGAAGGGTTGTAAGAGAAGTATATAAAAACGGTACATTTGGACCAATTTATTTTATACGTTATAATCGACATGCTGGATGGAATGAATTTAATACAAATTATCCATTCTATAAAACAAGCCAAGATAAAGATTTTTTAATGGCGTGTGAATCTTTGTTAGAGGATAAACTTGTAACTCTTCAATGGTGGGAAGAAGATAGAGCTAAAGATGGTTTTTATACAATTGATCCTTCACAGGTCCCCGATGGAGATTATTTTTCTAAAAATATTGTTACTGCAGGAGGTGCTGGAAAAGCACTTAGCTTTTATCATCGTTCCGATGGTGTTGTAGTTGCTTTGTGGAAAAATCAATATTCTGCACTGAGTTCAGATAACGGTAAAACATGGACAAGTATTGTTAAAAATAAAACACTTTGGACAGATGGAGCAAAAACTTGGGGCCAAAAAACAGATGATGAACGTTTTGTAATTATTCACAATCAATCGGCAACAAAGAGAAATCGCTTTCCCATGGTTGCAATAGTTGGAGATGATGGACATACATTTGATAAAATGTATTGCTTAACTAGCGAAGTGTCTCCTATCCGTTATCAAGGAATACATAAAAATCGAGGGACACAATATTTTAGAGGTATTGTTGAAGGAAATGGAAATCCTTTGGGCGATGAATTATGGAATGTTTATAGTATGAACAAGGAGGATATATGGATTTCAAAAACTAATGTGCCAATTGTAGGAAGTGTTAACGATGAAGTTAAACAAAATTTTGAATCGATAGCTTCTATTGCAGAATTAACAAATTGGAATCTTTATGTATATAAATGGGCCCCAATTGAAATAGGGCAAGATTCTAATACATTAAATAAATATCTAATACTTAAGGATGAAGATCCATATGATTGTGCATTTGCTGAAAGAATATTTCCCAAAGATGCTATTAAAAAAATAAGTTTCAGATTCAATGTCAACAAACCAGTACTCGGGTATAGTATGAATATAGAAATTCAGGATCAACAGGGAAATAGACCCATTAAATTAAGAATTGATAAAGAATGGTTATCATTTAGTCTTAAAAAAGTAAAAGCAACAGCAGTTTCTATCTCACCAGATGCTTGGTATAATGTTACTCTAAATATTAATTGTAATAATAAAAACTATGAAGTTATTTTAAATGGAAAGAAGTTAGAAGAAAAAATTGAATTTGCCGATCAAGTAGACAATGTAGAGCGAATTACCTTTAGCACTGGACCTTATAGAAATTATGTTGATCACAAAGAAATGGAATTTGGCGCGCCGGCTCAAACAGGTATGAATTATGAATCTTTGCCAGCTGGTGGTGAAAAGATACCAGCTTCAATTTATTTTATTGATGATTTAATTACTTCAGGAGAATAGAATGATATATAGGTACTACAGAGATGGACAAAAACTTGATGTAGCAGGTTTAAATGAAATTACTGTTCTAATAGACAGAAGTGAAACAGAATTAAGCGAAGTCGGTTGGAATTGTTGGACGCCAAAACAAGATGGGCCACCACATAAACATAATGATAAAGATCAAATATTTTATGTTACTAATGGAGAGGGAATTATAAAACTTGGGAACGAAGAATTCACTGCAGAAAAAGGTTGTTTGGCCTATGTCCCAGCTGGACTAGTTCATCAGACAATTACGACCACAGAAGAAAAACTATGCTATATGTTATTCAATGTCTTTAAATCAAAAGAAAAAGAAGGACATAAAAGTTTTGCAGAACATATTGAAATGGTAAAAAGCATAAGAAAAGAACAAGCTGAAACCGGAAAATCTGAAGTTGATAGAGAGACTTTATTGGAAGATATAAAAGCACATAAATATTTTTCAAGTTTAATTGATGAAACAAGAATTAATTACTCAAAAAATGAACTGATTTTACTTACAAAGAATGAAACAAATAATTGTGAAATTAAATGCTTGTACCTTATTAAAAGTAGCTCATATGAAATTGAAACAAAATATAATGAAGAAAAATCTTTATTTATTTTGAAAGGCGCAGGAGAATTATATATAAATAATGAAATTAAAAATCTTGCGTTTGGAAATGTAATATTAATTCAGCCCAAAGAAAGATGTAATATTAAAATTATATCCGAGGAAATCTTAATTTTAGTTGTAAAAGGCTTGATAAGTAATTAAATACTATTCAATAATGAAAATGCTTACTTCCCAAAAAAATATTGTTACAAATAAAATTTTAGCAATAATAATAACAAGTATTCTTTTATATGGTTGTAATAATAAAACCATAAAAAACATCAAAACTGATTATTCTTTTTTAGTTATATCGGATGTACATATCAGTAGTGACGAAAACAAAGATGTAAGATTGGCTGAATTGGTTGAAGAAATTAATGAATTATATTTTAAGAAATTTGATGCAATTTTTTTTACCGGCGATAATGTTTCTAGCTTTTATAAAAACAAGAATCTTATTGAATCAAATAACAATAGAGTTAAAAAATTATATACGATTTTGAAAAAGAGTAAAGTCCCATATTATTTAACATTGGGTAACCACGATTACAAAATTGATAGTAATAAAGATTCTGATGAACCTTTTACAAAAACCGAAATAGATCAAATAGAAAAATTATGGAAAAAATTTACAAGTATTGAGCCTTATTACTTAATTAAAAATAAGGGATGGAATTTTATTGTATTAAACAGTATGAGAGGAAAATATTTGAGTAGGAATTTTGATAACGAACAAATCTCTTTCTTAAAAGAATCTCTAAAAAATGATAACCCTACAATATTATTTTTTCATCACCCGATCCAAACTGATAACTTTAAAATTTGGTGCAAACCCAAAGATTTAGTCACGGAAGAAACTGAACAAGACTTTTTCAAAGTTCTGGAAGAATTTAAACATCAAATAAAAGGAATTTTTGTTGGACATGGACATATGTGGCAAACAGATACAATTTTCGATTCAATTAAAGTATTTGAAACAGATTCTTTTGCCGATAATGAAAATTCTCCCTATTACATAGTTGGCGTTGATACAACAAAAAATACAATTCAAGTATCCCAACGTGAGTTTAGAATAAATTAAGAAAATATATGAAAGAATATTTCGTAGTAAGTAGCAACATGATAAGAATAATTTTATTAATAGGACTCTTATCTAATAACATAGTTAATGCACAAACAATTGCATTTTGGCCATTTGATGAACAACAAGGTATATATCCTAGCTGTGTATTATCGGACCTATCAGACAATGATTTCCCAATGGTACTTGGACTAGGTGGTAAGATTGTGAAAGGTAAATTTGGAAATGCTTTACACCCAGAGCAACAATCAAAATTTGATTTCTTAGAAATTGAGGACGAGGTCAGTTTTGGATTAACAAAATTGTTAAAACAAGAAGGAAAAACACAAGAACCAATGAATTGGTTTAATGCGAATTTTTCAGCTTTAATGACCAGTGGAGAAAAACATCTGAGAAAACAAGTAGGATTCGCTCAAGCAACGAAAACAAAATTGAACTTAGGTTATTTTGATTGGACAATTGAGTTTTGGTATAAGCCTTTAGATAACTTAATTGAAAATGGTACAGTATTTGAGATTGGGACTGGACCAAGGGGCGAAAATGAAATTGTTACTTTCCTTAAATTAAATAAGGAACAGAATCAATTTATTATTTATAATCAACCAAATGGAAATACATTATATCTTCCTACCAATTTAAAACACCAAAACTGGCAACATGTAGTGTTTATGTATAATGCTACCAAGTTAGAATTGACTCATTACGTTAATGGTAATTTAATAAGTAAATCTGAAAATATTAGAATAGAAAAACTTCCCCAAGGGGATGAAGATTATTTTAGTGTAGGAAGAAATGGAATTTGGGAAGAACCATTGAGTGGAATTATTGATGAGTTAAGATTTTCTGAAGGTAATATTTATAGTGAAAATTTTTCTGTACCAGAAAGTTTTTCCTATATAAATAAAAGTGCAAATCAAAATAACTTATTAAAAGGGCCGCAATTATTATTTAACGAAAACAGTAATGGAACAATAAATTTAGGAAATAGAAAACATTTATTTATTGATGATTATCTGTTAGAGTTAAGTGAAAATGTTGATTTTGTTGTAAATCCTCCTCAAAAGAAAGAAATTGTTTTAACAGATATTGCTGGACCCTTTAGGAAACATTTAAGTGTATTGGAAGATGAAAAAGGTAATATAAGAATCTATACTACAGTTGATGACGATTATTTGGCAGTATGGATTTCTAAAGATGGAATAAATTTCTCTGCACCTGATCTACAAAATGGAAAATATAAAAATAATAACAATATCGTATTACATGAAAATGTTGGTATGGGTGTTGTTTTTATTGATCCCAATGCCCCGAAAGAGGAGAGATGGAAATATATAAGCGATTATCATAGGAGAGCGGTTTCATTATTTTATTCAGAAGATGGATTAAACTTTAAAAGATATAAACAACCTGTACTGCCTTTTAGATCAGGATCACAAGCAAATATTTATTACGATGATCAAAAACAAGTTTATACTGCATTTCATAGATCAGATTTTGGCAGAACTAAATCGGGAGCTACGCAGAGAGATTTTGTTATGACAGAAACCAGAGATCTACTAAAACCTTGGCCTTTTAAAGCATTAACGGACAAAGAATATAAGGAAAGAGTAGTTGGTAAAAGAGTTGCAAAACTCATTCCGTGGTATTTGGATAATGGACCGCTAACACCAGGTGGATTTTCGCTTGAATATCCGTGGATTTTTTCTCCAATTGATTCTGTTGATCCAAGTGAAACTGATATATATGTACCAAAAGCACAAAAATATGCTTGGGCTCCTGACACTTATCTAGCATTCCCAATTCTTTATTTTCATTATGAAGATTCAGAGCCAATAACAAGAAAAATATTGATGGACCCTAAAAGAAAAAGAGGATCTGGCCCACTAGAAACTCAACTGGCTATAAGCAGAAACGGTGTTGACTGGCAAAGACATCCAAGACCTGCTTACGTTGGAATTGGTGAACATGATGGTATTGATTTTAAAACATCATACATTGCATATGGAATGATTAAAAGAGATAATGAAATTTGGCAATATTGTTTTAGTGAACCTCATTATCATTCTCCTTGGGAAGTTTTTCCAAATAAAAGAGCAGTTTATAGGTTAGTGCAAAGATTAGATGGTTTTATTTCGATTGATTCTCCTTATGAAAAAGAAATTTATATAACTACCAAACCATTAATTTTTGAAGGAAAGCGACTTTTATTAAATGTAGATACGGATGCAGCAGGATATTTGCAAGTTGGTTTCCTTGATGAAAATGGAAATGATATTGAAGGTTTTAGCGTTGATGACTGTATTTATATAAATGGTGATTTTATTGAAACAGAGGTTGAATGGATGAAAAATAAAGATGACATAGAAAGAATTAGTAATAATAATGAAGAAATAGGTGTCACATTATCTGAAAAAGTAGTGACAAGTAAAGATGTTTCAAAACTTGCAGGCAAAACAGTAAGAATAATTTTTAGAATGAGAGGCTCAAAACTTTATTCATTAAAATTTGATTGAGAATATATTTTATAAGGATTTAAGATTGCTAAAAAGAATTAGAGCAATATTTCAAATTATTTTATTAGTTATTATAAGTATAGCTACAAGTGTTTGTCAAACCAACAATAAGACAACTGCTCTGTGGTTATTCGATGAACAGATAGGTTTTTATCCAAGCCATGTCCTTGAAGATTTCTCTGATAATAATATTCCTCTGGTACTCGGGCTTGGTGGACAAATTGTAGAAGGAAAATTTGGTAATTCACTTGACCCAATAAACCAAGAAAGAATTTCTTTACCAAAAGGCGAAGAAGAATTTGGCTTAAAAAAAATGTCAATTCCTGCAGGAAGAACGATCGAACCTCTTTCATGGCACAATGCAAAATTTGCAGCATTTATGACAAGTGGAGAAAATCACCTGCGAAAAGAAATAGGATTTAGAAAACCAACAACAACAAAGCTAAACTTAGGAGATTTTGATTGGACAGTGGATTTCTGGTTTTATCCTTATCGTAAAACTTTTGAAGAAGGAGTATTATTTGAAATTGGGACAGGTCCAAGAGGTGAAAATAATTATATTACTTCAATATCACTTGAACACGATTTAACCAACTTTAAGTTAGTTAATTATGCTTCTGATAATATTATTAGACTACAAACAAATCTTTCAATGAATGAATGGCAACATGTAGCTTTTGTCTATGATTCTAGATCTAATTCTCTTTCACATTTCATTAACGGTAAAAAGTTATCAACAGTACAAAATATAAGACTAAAAGAACTTGATATTGGCGATGAAGATTACATGAGTATTGGAAGAGATTGTAAATGGCAGAAACAATTTCAAGGAAAAATAGATGAACTGCGATTTACAGAAGGGATGTTATATAATTCTAATTTTATCCCATCTCAAAGTTTATCTCCTTATACAAATATTACTCAAAAAGACAGTTTAATTAAAGGTCCAATTTTACTAGCTGAAAATAGGAATAATACGTTTGATATAGGTAGTAGAAAACATTTATTTATTGATAATCTTTTAATTGAAAAATGTGAAAGTATTAAGTTTGTCGTAAATCCCCCAAGAAAAGGAGAAGTTGTAATAAGTGATATTGAAGGGCAGTTTAGAAAACATTTAACAGTTGTTGAAGATGAAAAAGGTAAAATAAGAATTTATAATTCTGCAGAGAAAGATTATTTGGAAGTATTTATTTCTGATGATGGAATTAATTTTACAAGACCCAATTTAGGAAATCAAATAAAAGGAAATAATAATTATTGTATTCTGGAACCTGTTGGAGGTCTTGGCAATCCTTTTATTGATCCTAATAGTGAAGGTGAAGGCAAATGGAAATATATAACTGGGTATCATAGCCGTGGAACTTATCTTTATACTTCCCCTGATGGTTTTGTTTGGAAAAGGATGAAACTTGCTCTCATACCATTTAGAAATGGTACACAATCCTGTACCTTTTATGATGACCAACGTCAACTGTATGTTAGTTACCATAGAACAGGCATACACCATACGCCAGGATTAGCTACTGAGCGTGCTTCCGTTGTAACTCAAACAAATAATTTATTATCACCAATAATTTATAAACCTCTCTCGCAAAGTGAATATATAAATATTGATAAAAAAGAGCGCATAAGAGATCCTTTGCCATGGTGGCTGGATAATGGACCACTGACACCAGGAGATTGGGGAAAGGAATTTCCAGTTAAGTTTAAACCTGACGTTGAAGATCCAATTGGAACAGATCTATATATAACAAAAGCAATAAAATACCCTTGGGCGCCTGATACTTATTTTGCATTTCCAATAGTCTATTTTCATTATTATAATGATGGTCCTATTACAAGACATGAATTAGAGAATCCTAAAAGAGAAAGGGGTTCTGGACCAATTGAAACACAAATAGCAGTTAGCAGAAACGGTCTTGATTGGAATAGATTTTACCGACCAGCTTATGTAGGAATAGGAAAACATGAAAACTATGATATGAAAACAGCCTATATTGCTCAGGGCATGATAAAGCGAGGCAATGAAATATGGCAATACTATTTTGGCGAACCTCACTACCATTCTGCCCATATAAAATATGATGATAAAAGAGCAGTATTTAGATTAATTCAAAGAATTGATGGTTTTATTTCAATTGATTCTCCATATAGCACAGAAGCAATTATTATTACAAAGCCTCTTTTATTTAAAGGTAACAGGTTAATGATAAATATCGACACTGAAGCAACTGGATATGCTCAAATTGGTTTTTTAGATACAAATAATAACCCAATAAGAGGATTTGAAATAGATAATTGTGTCTATATCAATGGTGATTTTATTGAAACAGAAGTTGAATGGATTAGAACCAGCGATGGTAATTCAAACTATGAACATGACAACTATGAAAATTTAGAAGCATTTAATAATATAATTACCAGTAGTGATGTATCTTCTCTAGAAGGGAAAGAAGTTAAAATTATTTTTCGTATGAAAGGATCAAAACTATATGCAATGCAATTCAAAAATAAATTGGATTAAAATGAAATTGAAAAATACTCTATCAATTAAATTTGTTCTACTTTTAATATTTGTAAATGGTTGCCAAAAGTTTAATAACGAAAATCAGCTAATATCAATTAAAAATGAAATTTCACCTAAAACTGAAAATGTTGACTTAACAAATTATATTACTGTCCTATATGTTAGTTCAAATATAGAAATTGGTAATGGTACTAAGAAAAATCCTTATAATTCAATTCATAAAGCCATTGATGAGGCTATAGAGAAAACTGCAATACTTGTAGCAAAATCAGATACAATTAAAAACACTATTGTATTAAAAGAAAATGTTCATTTATTTGGCGGATTTAATCCGGAAACCTGGGAAAGAGATTTAGAAAGATATTCCACAATTATTACTAGTGAAAACGAACAAAGACTAATTGTTGCTAAAGATAGTTCGCAAGTCGATGGATTTATAATAATAAATGGTAAGAATAGAGGCAATGGAACTGCCATTTTCTGTAATGGGACATCTCCAATAATTTCAAATAATATATTTGAAAATAATATAACTCTAAAACCATCAATATGGGCACCTAAATTTTGGCATGAAACTGCTAATGATGGAGGCGCTGTATATGGGTGTAATGGAGCTTCTCCGGAAATTCGAGGAAATTTATTTGTTAATAACAAAACAGAAAATGGCAGAGGTGCTGCAATTGCTTTTAATGGAAATTGTAATCCACTAATAATTAACAATGTTTTTCTGAACAATATTGCTGGTTTAGATGATACAATGAGAAGTAGTGATGGAGGGGCTGTATCATTATTTAATTGGTGCAAAGGTACTATTAAAAGAAATATTTTTTTAGGAAATAAAGCTAGATCGAACAATGATGCAGGAGCTTTATTTGTAGCATTATGGAGCTCACCCAAAATTGAAGATAATTATTTTATTGATAATGAAGCAGGTGATGATGCAGGTGCTTTATTTGTTGGTGGACAAGAGCATAGATATGATTCACCACTTGATCAATATCCACCTAAAGATAAATTTTTTGTTTCTATAAAAAATAATATTTTCATCGGAAATAAAAATCCATCTAAAAATTCTGGAGCAATGAGATTTACTATGGAAAGTAGAGGTGAATTCATTGAGAATATAGTTGCTCAGAATAATGGTATTTATTTTCAGCGCAGTGAAACAAATATAAGTAATAATATAATTTTAGATAATATGCTCGTCATAGAAACAAAAAAAGGTCTTGGAAAAACTACAATTAAAGACAACATCATTTGGGCGGACTTTACACATAGTCAAACAGAAGCAGATTTTATAAACAATAGAATTTATAATTTTTCAGAAAACAAAATGAATCAAAGCATAGCACCTTCATTTATTGATGATGGAATAGAACTTCAAGTTTTATCTTCTTATTATTTAAAGAAACAAAACTACTCTGAATTAATAATTAACAATAACCAAAAAAATCAATTAGGTGGATTAACAAATAGAATTGTAAGATCTATTAATAAATGGAGTTTAATTAAATCTTTTAGAAACAATGTAATACAAATTTGGGGTGATTTTTCTAATGTCACAAACATACAAATTTTGCCAACATATACTTTGAATGAAAAATAATTTTATGAGGGAAAGATGGTTAGAAGTAATTTCACCAATTTATTTTTAATAATAGCAATTATATCTCTTTTATCTGGTAATGTTTTTCCACAAATAAACTACACTGATCAAGACTATAAACCCAAAAGAGTAAACAAGACAATTGAATTATTTGAAATGGATCAGCCTGTTTATTACAAATATACAAACACCTTAGGTGGATATGAAGAAGGTATTGAGATGGCTCAAACTTGGGCTGATTATATTGTTTATGATATGGAACATAAACCTTTAGATTTTAGAAGATTAAGAGATTTTATGACAGGTCTTGTAGATGGAGGTCCCACACCAAGTGGACACAGGACACCAACAGTAATTGTGGTACTTCCAGTTTTAGGAATTGATGAGATTTCATTTATGGGAGGATCTTGGATGGTTCAGCAAGCATTAGCAACAGGTATTCATGGAATTCATTTGCCTCGGGCAAGAGATCCTAAAGCTGTTGTAAAATACATTCAATCAGCTCGTTATCCAATTCATAAACAAAGTGAAGAAATAATAGGTGAAGGGACAAGAGGTTGGGGAAGTCATAAATTTGCTGCATGGGTTTGGGGTATAGAAGAAGAAGAATATTTAAAAAAGGCAGATGTGTGGCCTCTTAATCCTGATGGTGAAATAATATTGGGTGTTAAAATTGAAGATCCTAAAGCATTAGAAAATGCTTCTAAGACCCTCTCTTTGCCTGGATTAGCTTTTGCTGAACATGGACCAAGAGATTTTGGGTTTTCGTTAGGTTTTCTGGAAGGACGAGCAGATCCTCCAGTACCAAAGGGTGTTGAAAATGCCGGTAAAGAGGTCTTGGAATTATGTAAAAAAAATGGACTTTACTTTTTGGATAATGTACTACCGGATAATGTAAAAAGTAGAATAGATGAAGGAGTTAAGATTGGTGCAGGAAGTAATGAACAAGCAGCAATGGTTGGAAGGTTATATACAAAAAGAATAATGCCTTGGGAACAAATTAAATATTGTAGATATAAGTATAATAATGAAATAAGTTATGGTCTTGTTAAGGGAAATACAATTTTCACAATTGATAAAGCTCCATGGTTTGAATATAAAAAAACGGGTGATACTAAATTGATAAAAGAAGTAAAATTACTCAATCCTTCAGAACCACAAAATATTATTGGTTTGAGTAAGGCTTACAAATCAGCATGGCAAAATGATGCTCCACCAAAAACAGTCCGCTGGTTTTTAAAACCACAAAGCTCTGCTACATCTACAAAGGAAGAAATTAAACTACCTAGTTCTGTTGATAAAGTTAAAGTGGAATCTGAATTAGTTATTGTAATTGGAGAACATGTAAAAGATGCTAATGAAGAAGAAGCTGAAAATGCAATATTTGGTTATACAATTGGCAATGATATAGTTGGTGATGCCGATTCTTATGTTATGAAAAATGAAGAAAAAAATGAATCCGTTGATAATATATTAAGCTCAGGATTAAAAATAGGAGATAATTTTTCTCCATTCGGTCCTTTTATTTATCCAAATATTAATTGGCAAAATAGAAAATGGAATCTAACAGTTGTAAATTCCCGTAAAGGTAAAAAAAATCAACACAATGACAATACATCAAATATGATTTATTTACCAAAAAAAATCGTATCTGATTTATCAAAAGTTCTTACGCTTAATCCAGGGGATATTATATTCTCTGGCACTTCAAAGGCATTGATAGCTGAACCGGGAGATACAGTTATTGTTAAAATTGAAGGGATGGATGTACTGATTAATACAATTGTGGCAAATTGATAATTTATATTTAAAACACAAAAGGTGATGATTTAATGTTGTATAAAATTTAAAATAAATAGAAGTAATTTTTTATGAATAAATCGAACTTTATTAATAACAAATGGTGCCATTCACCTACTGGTAAACCATTTCAAAAAGTAAATCCAGCTAATTCAAAAGTAATAATTTTTTCTTCTTTGTATGCTAATGCAGATTTGTCTTTTGAGGCTGTCGAAGCAGCAAATAAATCTTGGGCAATGTGGAAAAATATTAAACTAAATGAAAGGATAGAATACTTATACAGATTAATTAGGTTACTTGATAAGAACCGTACTCAACTTGCTGAAATTATTACTTTAGAAAACGGCAAACTTTTTAATGAGTCATTACAAGAAATTTCTGCATCTATTTTGGAAGGAAATTATCAATTAGAATTCTTAACTAATAATTTAATTGAAAAAGTTGGTGATCATGAAATTAGGTATGAACCAACAGGTTCAAGTCTTTTAATTACCCCTTGGAATTTTCCAATAGCTACTATTTTAAGAAAACTAATACCAACACTTGCATTGGGAAATACAGCTATTGTTAAGGCTTCTGAAAATACACCTTTAACTTCTGTAACTTTATTCAAAATTATTGAAGAAGTTGGTTTTCCACCTGGAGTTGTCAATTTATTAAATGGCTTTGGTTCAGAATTAATTCCACAAATTATTAAGTCAAATAAAATTGCAACAATATCATTTACTGGTTCAACAAAAAATGGAAAAAAAATATTTAGAAATATTGGCGGTAAGTTAATTAAATATCAAGCCGAAATGGGTGGAAACAATACTGTTCTTATTTTAAATGATTCTAATTTGGATTTAGCAATTAGTTCAGTTGTATCTAATAGCTTTGCTTGCTGCGGTCAGTGGTGCACTGGTACTGGCCGTATACTTGTCGAAGAAAAAATATTTACAACTTTTAAGAAAAAACTTATTAGTGCAGTTAATAATTTAAATCCAGGAAATGGAATGGATAAAAAATCAACTATTGGTCCATTAATAAGTGAATCACAATTACTTAAAACAAATAGTGCAGTTAAATTAGCAAAAAAAAATGGCGCTGAAATTATTCTTGGTGGTAAAAGAATAAATTCTGAAGATTTAAAATACGGATATTTTTATGAACCAACGATCCTATCAAATATAAAAGATAATATGCAAATATTTGATGAGGAAATATTTGGGCCAGTAATAAGCATAATCAAAGTTAAGAATGCCAAAGATGGTATAAATATTCTAAATAAATCTCGATATGGATTATCCTTTTCTGTTTATGGAAAGAATAGAAAAATATTAGAAGAAATTGTAACTAAAGTCGAAACTGGTTTATCACATATAAACCTACCCACTACATATAGAGATGTTGCCTTACCATTATTGGGATGGAAAGATTCTGGTTATGGAATTGCTGAATCGGGAAGATTTGCGAGAGATTTTTTTAGTAGAACAAAAGCTATATATAGGAATTAAATGCGAATAACTCAGATAATACAGAAAACTTATCCTCTTAATTCGAAAATTAAGAATGCTGTAATAGATTTTTCTCAAATGACAGTTTCAGTTGTTGCTATTCATACTGATAAAGTTAGTAATGGAAAACCAATTATTGGGTATGGATTTAATTCAAACGGGCGATATTCTCAAGAGGGTATCTTAAAAGATAGAATAATTCCAAGATTATTAAATGCAAATGCAGAAGAGTTACTTGAAAATAATATTGATAATTTAGATCCTGCTAAGTGTTATAAGGTTATGATGAAAAATGAAAAACCAGGTGGGCATGGAGAAAGATCAGTTGCCATTGGCACAATTGATATGGCAATATGGGATATTATTGCAAAAATTGAAAATAAACCATTATACAAATATTTGGGTGAGAAGTATTGTAATGGAGTTTATAAAAATGAAGTTTATACCTATGCTGCAGGCGGATACTATTATGAAGGTAAAAATGTTCAGAGGTTACAAGATGAAATTAAGCATTATATGGATATGGGTTTTAATGATTGTAAAATTAAAGTTGGAGCGATATCCCAAACCGATGATTTAAAAAGAATTGAAGCAGTATTAAAAATTTTAGACAGTGGTGAAAATCTTGCGGTCGATGTTAATGGGAGGTTTACCTTACCACAAGCACTAGATTTTCTAAAAGAAATTGAACCATTAAACCTAATGTGGTATGAAGAGGCTGTAGATCCTTTGGATTACTTATCAAATGCTTCTATTGCACAAAATACAAAAATACCAATTGCAACTGGCGAAAATATTTTCTCATATGTTGATGCTAGAAATTTAATAAGATATGGAGGAATGAATCCCCAAAGGGACTTTATTCAAGTCGATCCAGTGTTAAGCTATGGCTTAATAGAATATTTAGAAATATTAAAAATGTTCAAAGTAAATGGATGGTCTCCAAATAGATGTATTCCACATGGAGGCCATCAATTTGGTTTACATGTTGCTGCTGGACTCGGATTATATGGCAATGAAGCATATCCCGAGGTTTTTTATCCTTTTGGAAAATTTTCAAAAGATATGGAAATTGTAAATGGTAAAGTCACATTACCTGAATATCCTGGTATTGGTTACGAATCAGTTCCGGAAATTTATAATATAATGAAAGATCTAAAATGAATTCATTATTAATAAATAATATATAACAATCTTCAAAAAATGTAAGAAGAACATTGTCCTTGATTAATTATAAATTAAAAATTAAGTGGGATATTTGAAATTTAATTATGTTCTTATGGATCTAAAAAACATTTGATTGTTTTAGAATTATTAATAAAAAAATATCAAAATGAAGCAACTTAAATATTACATAAATCTTGGAGCACCGCCAATAAGAGATAATGTAACAGGAAATGAGTTATTTATAAATCCTGTAGTGGGTTTTAATCCATCATGGTTTAATAAAAGCTGCGGAATTGATTTTTCTGAAGAATGGCATACAAACCCTCAAGTGAGATACGACGCACATAAAAAAATGAAAAACGAAATTAAAAATAGATTCCCTGGATATAACATTGGTGAAGTTTTGGAAAATAAACCAATTGACTTACTGACCGGGATTTTTGGAATTGGAATAATGGATTCAATATTTGAAAGACCATTAAAGTTTTATGAGGATCGATGGCCTGTGCCATATGGCGAGCATTTAACTGAAGATGAGATATTAAAATTAGAAGTACCGAATTTAAATGAAAATAAATTCTTTCAATCAATTTTAATGCAAGTTGAAATAATATATAAGTTAGCAGGCAATGCAAGAGGTTTTTTAAATTGGCAAGGAAATCTTAATACTGCCTTTAGATTGCGTGGGCAAGAATTTATGATTGATTTAATATCAAATACTAAAATTGCAAGAAGACTACTTAATATTATATCCGATACATATTTACAAGGGGTTACATTATTGTATGAAAAGCAAAAATCTTTTGAAATTGATTATCAATTTGCAACAGTAGCTAATTGTACAGTTAATATGGTAGGACCTGAGATTTATAAAAATACCTTACTAGAGTATGATAAAAAAATAGCTGAGAAGTTTGACGTAATTGGCATTCATAATTGTGCATGGACAGCAACACCATATTTAGATCTATATTCTCAAATTCCAAATGTAGGATATATAGATATGGGAATTGAAACTGACCTAAAAAAAGCAAAAGAAATATTTCCTTACGCTAGAAGAAACTGTCTTTATAAATCAATTGATCTAAAGAATAAATCTTTTGAAGAAATAAATAAGGATTTTGAATTTATAGCCATGAACTTAGGTCCATGCGATATAGGTTTGCCAGATATTGAAATGGATGTTCCTGATGAAAAAATAAAATTTGCTATTGACGTTTGTAAAGAATTATCAGAAAAATATGAATAAGGTAAATTAAAAAATGAAAAATTGTAAGCCTTTTATTATTGTTCCTATTTTGTTGTTTACAACGTTTTGTCAAGAAAAGCATAATGAAAATATTGAAAAGTATAAATCCGAAAGTGAATATGGTCAATATGCACCTGAGGATGCATTCTTTGAAGATGAAAGATTTGCATATTATGGGAGTGAAAATCAGTGGAATAGAAGAATGTTTTCTGAGAAAGCCGCTAATAATTTTTATAAGAGAAGAAACCAAAGGCAATTACTTGAAATTTTAGATGGGAATATTGATAATGCAATTGATCAATGTAAGAGCTGTATAGAAAATGATAAGAATGACCTTGAATCACTTTTTATTTTAACTATTGCTTACTGTCAAATTGGAAATATTAATGAAGCACTTAATACCGCCAATCTGGCATTGGATAAAGGCTTTCCTATTGAACGATTTTTAGTGGGACCACGTGAACTACTTGAACCTTTATATAATAACGTTGAATTTCAAGCAATCGTCAATAAGCAAAATTTAAATATTTTACATGGACCTTTGCTAGGATCTGTAACTGATTCTTCTGTAAAAATTTGGTTTCGGACTCTTAAAGAATCTACAATTAAATTAGAACTTTTCGATAAAGACTCTAAAAAAAATCCTATTAATATCTTTGAAAATAATTCAATCACTAATGATGATTATACTTGTATTATAGCAATATCAAATTTAGAGGCAAATAAAAAATATTATTATAATATTTTAGTTGATGGAATTACTGAACTAACTAATTTGAATTTTAAGACATATCCCAAAAGAACTGAAAAACAAAAAATTAGAGTAAGTTTTGGTGGGGGAGCAGGATATACTCCAGAACACGAGTCAATATGGAACATTATTGACTCAAGAAAGCCAGATGCTATGTTAATGTTAGGTGATAATGTTTATATTGATCTACCAGGATTCCCAAATTCTTTTCATGATTATACATATTATAGACGACAATCAAGTAAATATTTTAGAAAATTAGTTTCTCATGTGAGCACTTTTAGTATTTGGGATGACCATGATGCAGCTATAGATGATGTTTGGCTTGGGCCATATTTAGATAAACCGAAATGGAAAATGCCTACTCTCAAACATTTTAAAATAAATTGGAATAATCCAGCTTATGGAACTGATGAAGCACCTGGATGCTATTATAAATTTTCTATCGGTGACGTAGATTTTATCATGTTGGATTGTCGTTTTTATAGAACAAACCCATTTAAAGAAGATCCATCAATGATTGGTCCAAAGCAGAAAGAATGGTTAAAATCTGTTATACTATCATTAAATGGAACATTTAAGGTACTTGTTTCCTCAGTCCCTTGGGCAAAGGGAGCTAAACCTGGCAGTCATGATACTTGGGATGGATTTGATTCAGAGCGAGAAGAAATATTTCAATTCATCGAAAAAAATAAAATTGAAGGAATTATACTTCTATCTGCAGACAGGCATAGATCAGATGCTTGGAAAATAAAAAGAGAAAATGGATATGATTTTTATGAATTTATGAGTTCAAAACTCACAAATATTCATACTCATGAATTGATGCAGAATGCATTATTAGGTTATAATGCTAAATGTTCATTCGGAGAACTGAATTTTAATTTTGATAAGAAAGAACCTGAAGTTACATATAATATAATTAATATTGATGGTGATAATATCAATTCATTGACAATAAAACATTCTCAACTGACTTTTTAATAAATTTGTAATACTCACCTATGATGGAAATTTGATATTAAAAATTTTATATGTATTAAATAAATTTTCTGAATAATTAAAATAAATAAATTTGATAAAAAACAATTTTACTAAGGCATTTATTATTTCAGGATATTTGTTAATTAAAAAAATACAACTTTATAGTGTAAGAATAGGTTGCTAAATGGTTGCTATTTTTGCAAAAAGGTTGTGAAAATGACATCAAAATGTATCACTTTTGAGTACTAAAATACACTAAAAGCTTAGAATATGAGCTAAAAATGCACTTTTCGAAAAAGTAAAAAATTACAAATTTTTCCTTTTAAGCAGAGGGTCGGTGGTTCGAGACCACCCGCGCTCACTTTTCTAAAGCCTTTTAAGTAAACAACTTAAAAGGCTTTTTTATTTTTAAAAATTCACTTTAAAATGCAATGGTAGCTAAAGGGTAACTAAATTTTAGCATTTAAAATTCATTTCAATATAACTACTCAATTTTCTTAATATACAGTTTTTAAATGATTGTTTAATTAACCCCCAAAATGCTCCGTTTTATTAACTTAGTAATTAAGCAGAAAAACTTATTATTAAGTTAATTATTAACAAAATTAGGATATGATAATTGAAAAATCTAAAAGTAATTTTATTGGTCGCTATATTATTTGCAAATAATTATTCTCAACCAGTATGGTCTTGGAAATATCCTTTGCCGCAAGGAAATTCAATTAATGATTCTTGGATAATAAGTGAAAATTCAATTATTGCTGTAGGTTATCCTGGACTAATAATCATATCAAATGATAATGGACAGACATGGAAAGAGATTCATGAGGTTTTAGGCATAAACAAAAAACTAAATTCTATCTTTTTCCTTAATGAGTTAATTGGATGGGTTGTGGGTGAAAAAGGAATAATAATAAAAACCACAGATGGAGGAAAAAATTGGAAGAAAATATTTATTGATGATAGTACTTATAAGTTTAATAAAATCTTTTTTCTAAATGATTCTTTTGGATGGATTGCAGCGGATAATTATCCGGGAGATTTTGCTGTTTTGTTTGAAACTAAAGATGGAGGTAATACATGGTCTAAAAATAACAGAGTTTACGGTTTTGAAATGAAAGCTGTTCATTTCTTTACTCCGGATACTGGCTTTACTTTTGGTGATCAAATTTTGAAAACGGAAGATGGTGGTGAATCTTTTAGTGTCATTGATCCATATTTATACGGAGCATCTACTTTTAATACTGTATCTGTGCATATTGAAGAACCAAATGATATTTGGGTACTTGGAATTGAAGGTAATTTATTTTATTCACATGATAAAGGAAACACCTGGCAAGGTCGCGAAATAATTGATCCATTATTAGACAGTTATAATAAAATAATTGACGTACATTTTTTTGATGAAAAGATTGGTTACTTAGTCGGCCAAAAGAATTATAATTATTATACAATTGATGGAGGAAATACTTGGGAGCAATTTACATATAGTGATAGTTATTCGTTTACAGAATGTTTGACTCTTTCTAAAGACTTTATGTTGTATTTTGAAAATAATGGAAAAATACTTAAATCATATGATTCAGGATATTCATTATTAAATGAGGACAATTTTATTCCTATCACATTTAATTCAATTACTTTCCAAGATAAAGAAAATGGATATATATCAGGTTTTGATACAAAAGGTCAACTAAATGTTGTGAAAATATCAGACTCTCTATTTACTTGGAATATAAATGTTATTGATTCAAACTTAGCTCCTAATTATTCAAATTATTCAAAAATTACTTTTTCAGACATAACTCATGGTTACTTAATAGATAATTATAATATCTATAAAACTATTGATGCAGGAAGTAATTGGTTTAATATTACTAAGACAATAGATAACACGATAATGGATATTTGGGTAATTGACAGTTTAAAAGTCTTAGTTTCCAACAATAAAGGTAAAATCTTTAAGACAGTAAATGGAGGCGAATCTTGGAATCAGATAATAGTTGATGAGAACAAAATTATTAATAATATCGAATTTATAAATGAGCTTATTGGATTTTGCTGTACATCTTTAGGAAGTATTTTTAAAACTATTGATGGTGGATTATCATGGGAATTGAAATATGAAAAAAGTATGGCACCATTTATATTACCAACAAAAATATCATTCCCTTCAGCCGAAATAGTTTGGGGAGTTTCATATTATGGCGATATAATCAAAACTGAAGATGGAGGAGACAGTTGGTTTCAAGTAAATCAAGGAGAATCTTTTGACGTTATTTCAGATATTTATTCTTTCAACAAGGATGTATTCTGGATTTCTGATCATAGTGGAAAAAATTTGGTTACATTCGATGGTGGAATAAATTGGACTAGACCAGCAATTTTTCAGGATAAAGGTATTAGGAGTTTTAGTAAAATTAGTGATAGTGAGTTTTATGCAATAGGAGGTTTGGCTAATATTATAAAGGTCAATATTTCTAATAATATTGTTCAAGTACAAAATGATAAGATAATTAAAAATGAATTTCATCTTAACCAAAATTTTCCTAATCCATTTAATCCAACAACTACAATAAGTTATGCAATACCTAAAAAAGGATTAGTGAAAATCAAAATATTTGACAATTTAGGACGAAAGATAGATGAGCTAGTAAATAAGCAACAATTACCGGGTAATTATGAAGTCCAGTTTAATGCAAAAAGCTTACCAAGTGGAATTTATTTTTATCAACTAACATTTGGAGATTTTTCTGAAACAAAAAAGTTATTATTTTTGAAATAATTTCAACAAATATTGCATCATCTATTTAGGAGAAAGAATTTATGACTTTAAAATCATTGTGCTTTTTACTTATTATTTTATTTTTTGGAATTGGTTGCTCTAGCGGTAATGGAACAGATCCAATAGAGTTAGTTCAACAATCAACTGATTCTGATGGTGAAATAGTTTTAGAAAACGTTAAAAATGTTTCCATAGAAAATATAAAGGGTGGTGTAATTTTATATTCAAATGATATTGAAAGTAACAAAATAAATTACGTTTTAAGTAAGACGGTTAAAGCAGAGTCTACCGAAAAAGCAATCAGTTATTTTGATGAAATTGTTCTTGAGTCAAATATATCATCCCATCAATTAAATCTATCAGTTTCATATCCATTCGATTCTGATTATTTAGAAACATATGGATATTTAGATTTATATGTTCCAGGCGAACTGCCATGTTATATAAGTAATATGAAAGAAGGCGTTTATTCATTTTATATGTCTAATCAAATTACAACTAGGAATATTAAGGACCATGTTAAAATAGTTGGACATAGTGGTTCATGCGATATTGAAACTGAAAAAGGAGAAATAGAAATTGAGATTGTGATACCTGATAGCGGATACTGTAAAGCATTAACATTAGATGGAGCAATAACTTTAAGGATCCCTAAAGAAACATCAGCGAGTATAAATGCACAAACAGATAAGGGCGCAATTATTTATGAAAACATTGAAATATTAGATATCAGTCAGCAAAGTGGAAAATTAAGTGGTCAATTAGGAAATGGAGAAGGTGAAATAAGTTTGGCTACGAAAAATGGAAATGTAACTATAATTGGTTTTAACTAATAAAAAAAAATATAATCATCAAATCAGTCGTGCTAAATTCTGACAAGATTTATTGCGTTTGAATTTAGAGTCATCCAAAATATGTGGATCAATATAAATCGAAAATCAGACATAAATAAAATCTTAATTAACTTCGCATAATTACTAAGTATTCAAAAAAAATTAAAGATTACAAAATAGGTTGTTCAAATAACGGCAATCATAAAATTCAGAAATATGGAATTTAAAAGAATTGACCGATTATTATTTTTTTAGAGATTCATTTTAAACACAATAAAAAACACTTAAATTTTTAAATAATTATTCATTTTTGAAAGGTGAGAAAGTTGAATTTTAAAGTTAAAACAAAATACTTTTTCAAAAAGTTAATAAAAACAACTCATTACCGTATTTCAATTATTTATTTAATTATATCAATACTTTGGATTATTTATTCAGATCAAATAGCTGCTCAGCTCTTTACTTCATACGAAACATTTCAACAAATACAATCTATTAAAGGACTACTGTTTGTAATAGCTACAGCAATTTTAATTTTTTTTCTAATAAGAAATGATTACAAAACAATTAAAATTCAGAATGAGCAAATAAAAGAAAGTAAAAGAAAAATGCAAGTGGCATTTGATGCTGGCGATATAGGAATGTACCACTATGATTTTGACAATGAGAAATTATATTTGGATAATAAATCAAAATTATATTTTAAATTCAATATTAATACGGTAGAAATAGATGAAGTACAAAATATAAATTGTCATGTTTCACTTGTTACTGATATCGTTACTAAAAATAAAGATTTAAAAATTACACCTTTTGAATTACGCTAAAACTTTTTAAAAGATTACTTCGCTTCTCCAATCCATTTAATCAAACAACGACAATAAAATATAGTATTCCAGAAAAGTTAAATGTGAAATATATTTCTAAATACTACAAGCTGGTAATCCTGCATCAAGTGCGGGATAGGTTTTTGTAGAAACAAAGAACATGATTCGTTTAAAATAACAAATTGAATAGTTTTTATTTGATAAAGCCCACATAAATTAGGGAATTGTTCCTGGTTCAAATTCTTCTTAGATAATGGTTATTTAAATAATAGTTTTTCAGCAATAGATTGTTAAATCGCGCACAATATAAATAAAAAAAAATTGTTGAATTGAGGGTAATCTTATTTGGACATTTTTGAGAAAATTGAAGAATCTAATTTTATTTATTATTCATAATATTTTAATTACATTATTTTTTCAATGAAATTAAATTAAAGATGATTATGGACAGGAAAAAATTTCTTAATTCATTGTTCTCAATTTCTAGTTTATTGTATATAAATCCCGCAAAAGTATTTAGTAATATTCGTTATAATCAAAATGAACAGATTAATAATGAAATAGAAAAAGTACATGTGATTTTTAAGACTCATTTAGATATTGGTTTTACTGATTTAGCTGAAAATGTCGTAGAGAGATATTTTAAAAGTTTTATACCCTCAGCACTTTCTTTAGCTGAAGAAATAAGAGAAGAAAAATTAAAAGAAAATTTTGTTTGGACTACTGGTTCTTGGCTGATATATGAATTCTTGGAAAGAGCGACTAAAGGTGAAAGAATTCGTATGGAAGATGCAATTAACAATGGCGATATTGTATGGCATGGGCTTCCATTTACAATGCATTCAGAATTAATGGATAAATCATTATTCTCCTTATCGACAAGACTTGCTGCAGAGTTAGACAAAAGGTTTGGGAAAACTACTATTGCAGCTAAGATGACTGATGTACCTTCACATTCAATAGGAATAGTCCCAGTATTGCAGAAAGCAGATATAAAGTTTCTGCATATTGGAATTAATCCAGCATCAACACCTTCGGAATTACCGCCACTTTTCAGATGGCTCGCACCAGATAATTCAGAAATAATTGTTATGTATCAAATGGATTATGGATCAATAATGATTATCCCAAATACAAAAGTTGCTGTTGCAATTAATTTTACTGGTGATAATCATGGCCCTCAGTCAATTGAAGCAATTAAGAATACATATGGTAACCTAAAGAAAAAATTTCCAAATGCTCAACTTGTTGGATCAAATTTAAATAGCGTTGCCAGCGATGTTGAAAAAATACGTAGTTCGCTCCCAATTGTTAAACAAGAATTAGGAGACACTTGGATTCATGGAGTAGGAAGTGATCCATGGAAAATTGCAAGATATAGAGAACTTTGCAGAATAAGGAATGAATGGATAGCAAAAGGTTTTATAAAGCATGGTGACATTCAAGACCTTAAATTTGGAATACCTTTAATGATGATTGCTGAACATACTTGGGGATTAGATGTAAAAACACATTTAAAAGATTGGGACATTTATAGACATAATGATTTTGATAAAGCAAGAACTAAAGACAATTTTAAATTAATGGAAAAATCATGGAATGAAAAAAGAACATATATTGATAAAGCAATTGATTCTTTACCAAATACATTGAAACAACAAGCATTAATATCCTTGAAAAATAATGAGCCTGTAATTCCAGATACAAAAACATATACAAATTTAAATGATTGTAAAATTACAACTGAAAATTTTGATGTTGAATTTGATTCGAATACCGGGGCAATTATTAAATTAGAGAATTCTAAAACTGGAATTATTTGGGCAGATAAAAATTCAACTATAGGTCTTTTAGCATATCAATTATTTTCAAAGGAAGATTACGATAGATTCCAAGATCAATATTTGACACAGAAACCATATTGGGCAATTGCTGATTTTGGTAAACCAGGAATTGAAAAACTAGGTATAAAAAGTAAAACTTATTTTTCTAAGGTTGCAGAAATATTAAAAAAGAATGACGAAGGAAATGAAACCGTTATCATTAAATCAGAAATACAAATAAATGATAATAATAAAAATTTTGTTACAAATAGTGCCGGTATTTTTATTACTAAATATATATTCAAAAACACATCATCAATTGAAATAGAATTACAATGGTTTGATAAACCAGCAAATAGGTTACCAGAAGCTTTATGGTTTTCGTTTATTCCAAAAGTTAGTAGTGGAAGTTGGTACCTTGATAAAATGGGTTTGGACATTGATCCTAAAGACATAGTTAAAAATGGGAATAGAAAATTGCATGGAATAATTGATTCAGTCAAATACAAAGATGATCGTACCTTTTTTCAAATTAAATCACTTGATGCTGCTTTGGTTGCCCCAAGTGAAAGGAGTTTACTAAATTTTAACAATAAGTTACCTGAAGTTGATAAAGGCATGCATTTTTGTTTATACAACAATGTCTGGGGGACAAATTTTATGATGTGGTTTGAAGATAATATGAAATATCGATTTACTTTAACAGTATAGATAATAAACAGTGCGTAGAAAACTGTATTTTATCCCCCGAAATAACCAAGTGGGTTTTGTTTTATTAATTCCCATAAAACTCCACTTCACCGATGTCTGTCCAACTGTTTGTTTTACCTTGTAATTCAATTGATGGACCGGTTATTTCTAAGTAGATCATTGAACCATAGAAATTAATATTTATATCATTCCATTCATAATTACCTATATCACCTTCCCAAATGAGATCTGAGAAGTTGTAAAGTTTAATATGATTTGTATAACCTTGATCACCTTTGTAAAGATTTATTCTGATTTTATTTATTGTGACTAAACTATCAAAATAAATTACGCCGAAATGCGGATATCCTTCTACTGCCCATCTACTTTTAGTTTGATCTTCATTTACAAATGCTGAAATTCCATCAATCATTTTATCCCCAGTTAATACACTATAAGCTGAATCAACTTTTACTGATTTTACTGTTAGCTTATTTAGAAATTGTGCAGAATTAATATAAACGGTATCATGAATAATTTGTGGTGAAGTATTTTGACCTGTACAGCTGGGAAAGATCAAGAGAAAGAGTAAAATTAGGATTATTAAGAAATGGAAAATGTAGAATGGAAAACGCAGACAAGAAAATATTTTATACATAATAATACAATGTTTGTTAAATGTTAATTGGAAGTATAATTTATATAAAAAGGCTTGTCATTGTAGATTTAAGAAAGAAAGACATTTAATAAACCATTGCATAACTAGAAACAAATTTGAATTAGCTTTAACTTCATTAAAGGAAATTGATGTGGTAATAATTAAATTATTGACCTTGGAAGCATTGATTAACATTAAAAAACTATGAATAACATTATGCTTTAAGTTATAAACAAAAAAACTGTAAAAATCGGAATAAAGGCGATAACATCAAAAATTTATTCAATAATCATTTATTAATTTTCATTAGTAAACAGAAAAGTTTTTTATTACCGGTTCATCTGAATACACAGTAATATTCAATTTTATTTTTGTTGCTTTAACATTATCAATTTTATGAATGCGTTTGTGACCAATTGAAATTCCATTTCCTATATTTTCCCATTTGCCCTCATTATATGCTTCAATAAAATATTTACGAACTCTTTCACCTTTTGAAATATCTTCTTGAATTATAATATTATTTATTATTACTGGATTTTCAGAAATTTTTAATTCTACTGAATTACCAATAAATTTAGTTGAAGCAACTGGATTTCCGAAACGTGTGTTTAACTCTTTACCAAATTCCAAAAATATATTAGCAGCTACTTCCGGAAACTGTCCCGAAGTATCAATCGCCATTCCAATTAACATATTTGAATTCATACCAACACTCGTATAATATCTATCAAGTAATTCATCAACTGAAAAGAGAAGGCTGTCTTGATTTGCTTTCCAAAGCCAACCTCCATTCCATCCATTTTGTTTTATGTTTGGAAAATCTGCTTCAGCAGGACACCAGATATTACCATTTGGATCACCATGAAGATTTGGAATATTAACTAATCCCAGTGAAGAAGTCACTGCATTAGCTCTACTCCAATGTGGATATGGAGCCCTTCCATCTTCATTTCCAATCCATCGAATTAAGTTACTGCATTCCATTGGTCCTTGGAATAATATCGCATTCGGTTGATAATTGTTGATTAATGAAATTACTTCATTTGCAATACCACCAATTTCATTGGATTTAACACCACCGTCAAACCATATCTCAAATACTTCGCCATAATTTGTCCACAATTCTTCTAATTGTTTAAGAACAACATTATTAAAATTGTTTTGTTGTTCTTTTGATAGGTTTGGATTAAAACCAGCACCTAAATAAGTATTTATATTTGTATTGTAATATAAACCAGGTTTTATATCATATTTTTTACATGACTCAATAAAATCTTTAACTAAGTCTCCATCACCATTTTTCCAATTTGTACTTCCAATATGATAATCATGTACTTTGGAAGGCCATAATGTAAAGCCTGTTAAATGTTTTGCCGTTAGAATAGCATATTTTGCACCTGCATCTTTTGCAGCTTTAACCCATTGATCAGTGTTCAATTTTGAAGGAGTAAATTTACTTAAACGGGGTAAAGTTTCTTTATTATTGAAATCAAATGTTTCTGGTTCAAAAATATTAATGTCAAGATGTATTATTACACCTATTTCACAATCTGCCCATTCTATATGAGATTTAGTTGGCAAAACATCATCTTGTGCCTGGCAAAACAAATTATTTGCAAGGATTAGAAAAATTAAATATTTCAATTTCATTAATACCTCATTTAGCATATTCTAGTTCTGTATAATCTTTATATTTTTTGATCTTAATTCTGGGAATACCTTTTTAATAATAAGTTGTTCATTATTATATCGACCTTCCACAATTGTTGCATCTGGTGCGTGCAGTTTGAAATCAACATTCCAGTCTTTAGGCCAAGACGGTAACAAATAAATATTTTCTTCTTCACACTGCATTATCATTGATTGTAATGTTTTCATTAGTACACCTCCATGAGTTTGATCTGGTGTCCAATCATAATTAGGTCCCCAAAATGCGGGAAATCTAGAATCAGCATTTTTATTTTTAGACCGTTCGATTAAGTACTTTTTGGTTGTATCTGATAATCCAAGATAAGAAGCAAATATGTCATCTTGCCTCCAGCCCCAATTACCTTTATCAAGACGATTGATAAAAGCATTGATTGCAAGATCTTTTTTTTCAGAATTAAAATTTATTAGTTGAAAAGGAAAAACTGCATAGAGTTCAGGATTTTCAATATTCATTTTTTCTTCAAATTTCTCTGCTGGTGCAAGCATTTCAATACCATTAAAAATATGAGTTGGCAAGACCGGTAGTCTATTGTTAACGTTCTGCCAATAATTTATCATTTCACTATCAACTAAGTCATTGTCTAATTTAATCAATCGATTTAGAACTGAATGCAATCCGGCAAGTTCAGGCATTGGATTTGTACATTTCCACCATGTCTCAGCAGACTGAGATGGCTCCATTTTTAGCTTCCCATTTTCAGTTTTATAATACTGATCAAAAAATGTAATTATTTGATTTGCAAAAGGTAAAGTATATTCTATTAGAAAATTTTCATCATTAAAATATTCATAATAATCCAGCATCAAGTAAGTAAGTTCTAGACCAGAAACCCATTCATATTTATGCCATCTGCTTTCTTGAAGTTTATCATCTCTTTGATCAAAGGGAATTTTTCCATAGGATGCAGTAAAAATATCTCCCCAAAAATAGATACACTCCGGAATAAAAATACCATCAACGTTCAAATATAATTTTGTTCTAAACTTAAACAAATCAAAAAGATCTTTTACATACATTTTAAAAAGAGGCATCATTAAATCATGATCACCAGAAGTACACATAGAATAATAAGGGAGACGAGAATTTTGCCACCAGTATCCTGGGCCCCATCTTCTATAATCAGCATCACCTGGAGCATCTTTAAAAGGAACATTAAATATCGAACCGTTAAATTTTATTGGAAATTGTCCTCTACCATTACAAGCATTTATATATCTTTGTAAAATATAAGATTGTGTAACAGTAAATGCTTCTTCTCTGCTTTTTTTATCTGTATTATTTGAAGAAACAAATATCCAGCTCCTATTCCAAAAGTCTTCCCACCATAAACGATGATTTTCAAATCTTTGATCAATATTTATTTGCTCTGTTGAATCAATATTATTTTTGAGATTGTTTAACCATTCATTTGGTGAAGACGGATGTTCAGTTGATACATAAATTCTGAAATAATGTTTATCAGATTTTTGAGAAAGAAGTTTTTTATTACTAATTTTTTTAGAATTACTTGAGGTTATTACTGCTCCAAATATTCTATCTAACAATGGATCCACCCTAGAAAAATTCTCTAAGCCTTGCTGTTTAGCTGTAAAACTAGGGCCAATTGATTTCCTATTGAAATGAAACCATCCAATACTATTCTCTAATTTTCTTATTAATGAATCGGGTTCAACAATAGTTGGTGCAATTTGTTTATTTTCAATATTGTGGTCAAACATAACATCACTAACTTCAATACTTTGAAGATCCATTTGTGAAGTTCTCCAAAGCTCTATTTCAGCTAATGCTTCTATTTCTACATTACTGTTGATATCAACATTAATAACCGGATTATTTGCATCTACCCAAATTTTAATTTCGTGCTCACCATATTTAACAACAATAGAAGAATTTTCTAAATGAAGAGTTTGAATAAAATCTTTCAATGGAATTTGTGATGAAGGTGAAATTTTAATCCTAACTTTACCAATTTTCAATAATCTGCCATTATCTCCCCATGAATCAGTTTTCCCTATATAGAATAGCAAATCTCCATGATTCTCAGTCCAAACATTTAGACCAATATCTCCATTACCAATAGGCATTGAACCGTTAAAATCGTTGCTAGGACTATCCCACGTGACGTTATAATTAACCAATTTTTTTAACACATTATGAGATAAAGAATCTTTTTGCCCCCCAATTCCAATTGTATAATTAACAAAAAGGATAACTATAAAAATTTTTATAGAATTATTATAAATCATGATTCAACTAGTTTTATTTAAAAAATTAAATTAATAATATAAGATGAAAAATTTAGTTCAATATTAGATAAAAAATAATATATTAAGTAAATGCAAAGTTAAATTTGACGTTTTTTATTCACAATTTCTTCAAAATTATTAAGGTAAATATAATTTCAAACGAGACCTTGAATTGTATATAAATTGAGACTAATTTTGAAATAAATGTTTAGACTTTAGCACAAATATAGGAACATTCAAGAACCATTATTATTTCATAATATATTTCTTAATTCTTTTTTGTTTCGATATAAAGATTTATAAAATTAAAGTTTTTAAATTGTTAAATAAATACACTTGCTTTATGAATATTTTTCCCAAAATAAAGATTTTAATAATAACTGTATTAGCATTTTTAATTATTAATTCTACATTTGAATTAAATGAAAATAGCCATACTTATCAAAATTCAGATACACTTGAATTCGCTGACCACTGGAAATATAACGGTATAGCATTACAAGATTCTGGTTATACTATTTGGGGTGCTTCACCAATAATGGATTCTCTAGGAAAAACTCATTTGTTTGCAGCAAGATGGCCCTGTAACTTGAAAGTTGATCCTGGTTGGCGTACTCATAGTGAAATTGCTCATTATATCGCTGATAAGCCAAATGGACCATTTAGATTTAATCAAGTTATTGGTCGAGGTAAACATAATAGCAAATGGAATTCAGCAGGATTTCATAACCCTAGTATAAGTAGAATTGATGATAATTATATTATTGTATATATTGCAAATGATGGATCATCAAATCATGGACCAAATCAAAGAATAGGTATGTTAATTAGTAAGAGTCTTTATGGACCATGGAAAGAAACTCCTGATGAAGATGAGCCATTACTTAGGCCACCAGATGACAGCACTTATTGGTGCTATAATAGCGGATGCGGTGTTAATAATCCAACATTAATAAAACACCCAAATGGAAAATATTACTTGTATTTTAAAGCAATGAGTGGCCCTCGACCTCAAGGTAAAATTAGTATGGGGCTCGCCATTTCTGAAAAACTTGAAGGACCATATATAATTCAGAAAAATCGTATTATGTCCAATGACAGAATTATTGAGGATGGTTTTGCTTTTTATTACAAAGGAAAGATTTGTCTCCTTACTACTGATAATCATGGAATGATTGAGGAAGGAGGAGGTATACTATGGTATTCAGAGGATGGTATGAATTTCAATAGATATGAAAAAGGATTTCATCGTTTAAGCGATTATGTGGATGTTGATTTTGACAAAGTAAAAGTTCATTATGGACCGCACAACTTAAATTATGCAAAAATTGAGAGACCCCAAATTTTAATAGTTGATGAAAAACCAAAATATCTATATGGAGCTAGTGGAATAAATATTTATGGCGGTGACTGTACAGTTAATTATGTTTTTAAGTTTCTTGAATAAATAGTAAAACCTGATGAATAATATTTAAAGATATGTTAATTAATTCGTAATAACGGAATCCTTGAGCCTAAAAATGTCTTTTGTTCAAACTAATAAAATCATGTAAATCTTAAATTCTTGAGTTGCCTGGCTTTCTCATTAAATCATGTAATTCATTCAAATAATCGGTATAAACTCTTCTTGGCGAAACTTTCCTCTTTATACATATTGATGCGGCTTTTCCTACTATTTCGCCCATCATACCACAAGTTTTCATAACACGCACTGGACCTATTCCATCACGTGTAACACTAATATCGCGCCCAGCCATAAATAAATTTTCAATATTTCGGGAATATAAAACTCTATAAGGAGCCCAAAATATTCCTTCATAAACATAATTTTCTCCACTGGTTGCTTGTGAAATAAATTCCATTCCTTTAAAGCCTTCTTTAAAATCCTTATGTGGTTTGTGGATATCAATATGCCAAGAACACGGGAATGCAGCATCTGAAAATTTTTTTTGATCGATAAAATCTTGCGCACTTAGAATAACATCTCCTATTAATCTCCTTGACTCTCTTTTACCAGCAATAAATGCTGCCCAGCCTAAACGATGGTTAGGATATAATTTATCAACATTTTTCAGAGCATCCCACGCACCGTACATAGCTCTAAAATTAAGATCTCGAATAATTTCAACATCTGTGATAGGATTTTTATCAAAGCCACTTTCCCAGAACCATCCTCCTAAATTACCTAATGGATCATCACTTCCCCATTGACCTTTGTAATTTCTTCTGCCAGGGAATGGTTTATCACTTAAATCAATAGCCCAAGGACAACGAGGGAAAGGTTGCTCAGTTTCACCTATTTCACAAGAAAGCGAAAGTGCAGCTTTGTCTTTGCAATCACATTCTAAAACTTCTTCTTTATCAGCTGCATCAAGTACGTTCCATAAATTTGACATTCCCATAATACCATTATTGGATATTTCATAGTCAGCACCTGCTAAATATCCTACAGTAGCATCTCCTGTACAATCAGCAAAATATTTTGCCTTAAAACGAGTATGTTTTCCTGACTTTATGTTTTGTGAAATAACGGCAACAATTTGATAATTGTCAATTTCAACGTTAAACACTCTTTCTTCCATTAATAATGTAATTCTTGGTTCAGATTTTACAACTTTAATTTTTCTTTGATCATCATACTGATAACCATTAACGGCATTGCGTGAACCATATTTTGGTTCAATTTGCATTGGAGATATTTCTTCAACAATATCTCCTATATTAGGAAATGGTTCCTGTTGGATTTTTCCTTCCGGCCAGACTCTAACTTCTGAACTTCCATTTCCACCCAGCACTGGGCGATCTTGTAATAAAGCTACTTTTAAGCCATTTCTTGCTGCAGAAAGCGCAGCGCACGTGCCTGCAAAACCTCCACCAATAACAACAAAATCAAAAAATCCTCCATCCTCGGGTATATCAGATAAACCTAATAAGCTTCTTCTAAATTTATTTAGTGCTTCCAAATCATTGGTTGGTAAAAAATCATGATCTTTACAAAAAAGAATTGCCTCGCATCGACCTTCAAAACCTGTTAAATCATGTAAATTTATTTTTGCAGTATTATCAACTTCAACCAAACCGCCGTTCTGCCATTCCCAATTGGCTCCATTAGTTCCAAATGTAACCCCTAATGGCTTATTGTTTACTAATAATTGAAATTTCCCAGGTGATCCTGGCACCTTCCATGGAGCAACCCAATCGCGAGTACGCACCCAAACACGGTATATACCAGCTGAGGGAAACTCAATTGTTGTTTTCGCATCCATAACTGGAATTCCCAAACCATGGGCTAATAAATATGGTGATCCCATTTGTTCCATTGATTGTTGGTCTAAATCCCATCCGCCAAAATCTTCAAATTGTTCGGCTTCAAGAAAAACAAATTCACTGTTATTATTTCTATAATTAGTACCAATTATTTTGGCACCTCCAGCTAGAAGGAATAGTGTTGTATTACCTATTTTACCTATAAATTGTCTTCTATTCATTTTTATTTAACTTTAATTTTCACTTATACTAGAAAAATTTTTTAATCAATACATTCATGACCTGGTAGATAAGATTGTCATAAATTAATATTTATGGTAAATTAATAAAATAATAAAAAAACAGCGTATAATATTTTTTGGAATTTTAAATTGTTCTTGTCCAAAACTATAACCGAATAAAATTACATCATATTTCCTATTGTTAAGTTAAAATTTTCACTCAAAAAATAAAAATTTGCTTAATAATTTTAGAAGTGAGATATGATAATGAGATTTTCATAATTTATTTGAGAAATGGGTATTGGAAATAGTAAATAATTTCTTCATGCTAAAAAAGGGAAGCTACTTTATTTCACTTCCCATTAATAATGATTATTGAGCAGAATGATTTGGAAAATTTAAGCTTGGAAAGTTATTAACATGTTAACAAAAAAGAAAAAAAGTAGCAAAAAAAAGAAAAAAGCAATTATTATTACTAATATTTATTTCAATGAATTTCATTAACAATTTTATCAACAATATACTCTATAAGAATCAACCTTTTTCAGGACGATACATATCCTTTAGTTATTAGAACTTGGAGAAATAACATGGATAATCTTGCTACTTTTTTCAAGTATCCTCAAGAAATTAGAACTGTTATTTACACCACAAATACCGTTGAATCTGTGCATCGTCAATTTAGAAAAGCAACTAAAAATAGAGATCTTTTCCCAAACGACGATGCCCTTAAAAAAATGTTATATTTGGCTTACAGAGATTTATCTAAAAAATGGACTTTGCCTATTCAAAATTGGGCACTTATTCTTTCTAATTTCTCAGTTTATTTTAATGATAGATTTAATGATTTTTAATAATTCTAAATCCCATTTACACAAACTATTTTACAGACTCTTTTAAAAGACCGGAACCAGCTTAGCAGATAAATCCGGATTCTCCATATTTTTATCCAAAGGAAACATAGGTCTATTAATCTTTTTATATTCCAATCTTTCAAGGTCTTGATCAACTCCGCCAGGAGTAAGAGCCATAATCCAATCAGCTCTTATATTATAAAGCTCAGGTACCAAGTAACCGATCTTTACAACAACAATGTCTGTTTTTTCTGGATTTAATTCTAAGTCGGTGAAGTCTTTGATAAAGTGATATGGTTTTCGTTTTTTCGTAACGATCACATTTACATTTCCAACTTTTACCACTACTTCTGTTTCAGCATTTATATCACCATATTTAATGGCTTTAATAATGCCTTTAAGTTTTATTGGTGGTGAATATCTTGAATCAACAATTGCTCCGACATAAGCTTCAACTTTTCCGCCAATTCCAATTTTAACAGCTTTTTCAATTAATTCTGGTCCCGGTATTGATGCATAAATTAATGATGGTCCATCATTGGAATTAAATTCAGGTCTATTAAGAATTTGTGCTAAAGTCCAGGTAACATCTCCTGCACCTCCTGCAGTTGGATTATCACCCATATCACTAATAATAAAAGGAACTTTATTACTTGCAATTGCCTTATCAAGACATTCTTTTAATGTTGCTGTAGGTGCAATAAATTCAAAATCATTTCTAACTTCCCAAAAGTTCTTTGCAAGTTCTTCTGCAGAATTGATAACTTTTTCTTTATTGTCTCCAGTAACCATAACCACCGCATGATTGCGAGGTTCATCTGCCCAAGCGTATCCAACCCAAACAGCCGCATCAGTTATGCCATTTTGGTCAGCAATTGGCTTAACTTTTGCATAAAGACTTTTTGCGGGCTCTACTCGGGTGCTTGTTTTTTCTCCGGGCAACAATATGGGAATTGGAATCCAAGCTTTATAAGCTGGTTTACCTAATTTATTTTCCAATCTATATAAAAGATTATCTACTGCTCTCTTTTTAGATTCCAAAGCATCTTCATGAGGTGCCATTCTATAGCATGTAATTAAATCAGTATTATGTGCTAATCTCCAAGAAACATTTCCATGTAAATCCATTGAAGTAGAAATGATTGTTTTATCGCCAACAATTTCTCTTATTCTAATAATAAAATCTCCTTCAGGATCTTCCAAACCTTCTACGCTCATGGCTCCGTGAATATCAAAAAATAAACCATCATAAGGTAGATTTTGTTTTAATCTATCAAGAGTTTCATTAACTAAAATTTCATATGCGTCTCGAGTTACAATGCCACCAGGTAATGCGTGCCCTCTTAAAGTAGGAAACCAAACTGCACGATTTCTGTTAAGTGAGTCAATACTTAAAAAAGGGTAATAAGAGAAAACTTCCTCACCTCGTTTAGCATGAAAAGCGTCAACTTGAGTTTTTGCAGGTGAAAAGGTACTTGATTCAATTGCTAACCCAGCTATGGCTATTCTTGGTAGATCTGTCATTTTTGAATTTTCTGATGAATTACAGCTTGATGTAAAAAGTGCAATTATTATTTGCAGACTTAACATTAAATTTTTCATTCTTTATATGATTGTTTTGTTTGTAAATTCTATTTTTGTTTAATTATATTTTTCTACTTTCTTTACTAAGGATTTTACTAATTCGAATTTTGTAAAACCATTTTTCTGTACTCCGGAATATGAATGAATTGAAATATTATTATTCAGTCTCTGTATTTGATCCAAAATTTTATTTACATTGTGAATATTTATTCCTCCACCAATAACAATTTCAATATTACTATTAGCCAATTCTATTATTTGATTAAGTAGAGTAATGCCTTGTATGGCCGTTTTATTTTCTTGCCAATCTGTACCGCTTGTTAATATCCTATCCACACCGTTATTTATAAGTAATTCTAATGTTTTAAATCTATTTGAAACAGAATCAAAAGCTCTGTGAAAAGTTACTTTTAGATTATTTTCTTTAGCTGCTGATATTAATATTTTAAGCGAAGCAAGATCAACAACTTTATTTTTTACAACTCCCAAAACAATACCATCAGCGCCGGCTTCGGCAGCATTTAATATTTGCATTTCCATCAATTTAATTTCTTCAATTGTGTAATCAAAATTTCCGGATCTGCTTCTTATCATTACCATCAAACCAGTACGGTCTTTAAATGCTTCTCTGGCCTTAATAATATCTTCCTTTTTCGGAGTTAAACCATCTTCTTCCATATTGGCGCATAATTCAACAGATGATGCTCCTCCTTTGTAGGCAGCTCCTACTGATTCATGAACACTTTGGTTACTATCACAATTTATGCAGACTTCTACTTTTATCATTTATTTTAGATAAACCATTTTTAGTGCTTGGTTAAAACTCTTTCCAGAAGATTCTGTAAATCTTACATTTAGAAAATAAATTCCGCTTGAAGTATAATTACCATTTTGATTCTTACTATCCCACTTAATTAAATGTTCACCTTTTGGTAATTGTCCATTTACAAGATGCTTAACTAATTCACCATTTGAATTAAATACAACAGCGTGGACTTTTGCAACTTGGGGAAGTGAAATTGTTACCGTAGTTTCATTATTAAATGGGTTAGGATAATTTTGAGTAATTCTATAATTGCTTGGAATATTGTTTTGATTTTTATTCACATTAACCAACGAACCAGATTCCACCCATAAAGGATCATTAGCATCACTATCAGCTGTACTTCCTAATCTTCCATTGTTAGCATTAGAAGTAAAATCATTAGTAAATTGTCCTTCATTTTCATTAAAACGCAAATAGGCAACAAGACCGCTATCTAAAGTGCTGTAATATTTTGAGTCAAGTGAATCTTTCATCGTTGATTTTAATTGCTGTTGACTTCTCGCTACATTCCAAATTCTAATTTCATCAATCATTCCATTAAATACCCGGCCAGAATTGTTTTGTGATTCACCAATTAGTAGATCAATATCTAATGCATTTTTTATTGAAAACTTTTTAGAAGCACTTGCTACTTCTTCACCGTTTACAAAGCTTCTCATTACATTACCGTCATAAGTGCCAGCAACATGATACCATTTATTAGATGTCATTTCTCCAGCAGCTGAATTTATTTCATTCCATGAACCGCTGCCCAAATTAAAATTTAAAGTCCCATTTTTACCGCATCTTAACATGTAACCATTATCATTACTTCCGCCATTTTGCTCTTTGTTAATAATACATCCTTGCCAAACTTCACTAGCCCATTGATTTGCATAGATCCATGCTTCTAAAGTTATTTTATTTCCTGTTATTTGAAGTGACGAATCATTTCCACAATTTACATAGTCATCGTTACCATCAAACTGCAATGCGTAATTTCCACTAGTTGTAGCTGCTTTTTTTATATTTATTGTAAAGTTATCTGCTTCTTCCATATTTGGTTCAGCATCAACATCTTTAACACTAACAGTAATTTCACCTTCAACAGGAGATTTAAACCAAACATTAGCAGTGCCAAGTTTTATATTAACTTGTAAAGGATTACTCCAATTCTCTTTATCAATTGAAAAGACTGCATTGGCTGAATCTGCAGCAAATTCAACTGTTTGATCAGTTTTAAAAACTGTATACCCGAATTGGTCTACCAAGTCTACTCTTAAATCAATAATTGCATTTGGCGGAAACGTATTTTCATTTGGACCGGTTAACAAGATTTTATTTGGAATCCAATTGCTTATATCACCCCAACCAGTTAGAAAGGAAGAAACTCTCCAATAGCCATAATTTCCGTTTACATCTTTTGGTCTGATATTTTCAATCCAATAAGTAATATCATGCAAACCGTCATCCAGCTGATCAGTGACATCAAGTATAACAGGATAAACTATATCACCAGGACACCAACCGGATCGGTCCAAATCAGAAGACCAAACATCTCCCCATCTGCCGGATGATGGATTTCTATCACGAAAATTAATACAATCATCTCGCCAAGGTTTATAGCGGTGAATTTCAGTTCCGTCTATTGCTATAACATTATCTTTACTGATAAATTCATCTGCTCCGTTTCCATCTGTACAATGACCCGAAACATAATAGGTAAGCATAATTCTTTCTTGTGATGGTGGAATATTTATTTGTGAGTTTGGATAAGAAACATCAATTTGATCTTTTGTTAATCCAGAATTAAAAAGAGTAGCATAATTCCATGTCGATTGATTTAAAGTATCCTGATCAATAAATTCTAAAGAAAAATCAAATACCCAGCCATTTTGTACCCATGTATCAACAAACGCTTTTATTGTAACATTTCCTTTAAGCATTGGAGCCAAAAATGTAACATCTTGTTCAAGAACTGAGTGCCCGCCAAATCCTGTAATAAATTTCAATATTTCAATGTTATTCTGCTCCGGTACATCAAGGAAAATTGTACCGGCTCTATCCCAAGGATCACCATTGGAATCAACATCTAAGTGCGCAATAATTTTTACTGAACTGCTAAATTCTGGTAAGTCAATGTTCTTTGCAAGGATTCGCCCGTTATCCAATTCAGTATAAATATCTGAATCGTTCTGCAGATCACCGCCAAAATGTATGTAATTATTATTAAAGATTTCAACATTGGTGGTATCAGCAAAAATATAACTTATACTAATTGCTAAAAATAAAATTACTTTTCTAACATTCATCTTAGCCCCTATAAAATTTCAGGAAATTCATAATTTCGATTAAACAAACTTATTGTTTTTCCAATATATCAAAGTTATCTACTTTTTTAATATTTCTTTCAAAACATCTTTGTGAACTGTAAAACTTAACATTTTTAATTTAACGTAGTCTTCACTAAATATAAAATAACCATTCATTTTACCGTTTCTTGCACTTGACCCAGAATCTTTAACAAGAAACCAATACTTATCATTTTCTTTTGTATATCCTATAAGATGAATTCCGTGATCATCAGTTGTGGTGTTATTACTGAATCTAAACTGACGAGCATTTTCATCAATATATTCTGAAGGAATATCAAAAGAAGGAACAACAAAAACATCCAGCTCACTATTTTTTCCAGCTTCAGAAACATCTCCGCCAATACAAATAGTGTAGCCATTCAATATACCGTTCTTAATAGTACTCATGAAATCATTTAATGGTATGTTGTAATAATCCTTATTGTGCCACCAATTATCCGGCACTTTATATTCCACAAATTGATAATAAGGTTCCTGCATTAGTGACATAATTTCAACGTAATCATCTAAATTAATTTTAAGATGCTCTTTAAGATATTCAATAGGTGTTATAGTTTTTCCGTTGATATCAAATTTTTCCGGCGGTGTTCCAATCCAATGATTCATAATAGATTTAATTGTAGTTATTACTTCGCTTTCATTCCAAATATTATTTGCTTTTACAAATTTCAAATAATTTTCCATTTCATCAAACATATCGCCGGTGCTTAAATATTCTTGATTAGGCAGTAACCCAGTATAAACTTCAGCGGGAACAATACCATATTTTTTCCATATTCTTGTAACCGCATTTGATTCTGAGCCATCGGTAAATAACCACGTTCCTCTACTTTTTACAAATCCTCTTGCCTTTTCTACAAATTCCCAATAGACTGTCCACATTTCTGATAATTTTACTTTTTGATTAATAATTCTAAAAATCTCTGATTCAAAAAACGAAGTTGTAGAAAATGCCCAACAAGTATTTGTATTTGCTTGTGGAACTGGATCATTATGCCAATATTTTATAAAATCAGAATTCTCATTAGGCAGATCATAATTTTCAAAATTCATTACAAAGGATTTTTCTTCTTTCTTTTCACCCTCTTTAAAAGTTTTAACTGAAGTTTCAATTTTTTCCCAAAAAGGATTTTTAATTTCCTTCATAACTCCCATATCTCTCTTATCAGATTGGGCAGTGTTCAAAGGCGGGAACAAAATAGATAATAGGATTAATATTGCTAAAATTCTCAACTGCATACATTCTCCTCAAACCATTTGATTATTTTTATTATATAATTAATAAATGTAACTATGTTAAGCAATTTCTTTCTTTTAATTATTATTTTAAAATTATTTTTGTTTATAAAATTTTGAATGAACATGAATTTAAAAATGCTTATGACATGTGTGTCTTTGGATATATAAGTTTGTATATTTATTGGTAAATCTGAGACAAAAAAGGTCACTATTGTTTAGTAAAAAAATATTATGTGTTGGTGAAATTCTGTGGGATTCATTGCCCGCTGGATTATTTTTAGGAGGGGCACCATTTAATGTTGCTTGTCATTTAAAAATGCTTGGTCATAATGTTAAAATGCTTAGTAAAGTTGGAAATGACACTTTAGGCGAGCAAGCAATTATTAGAGCCGAATTAAAAGGAATTCCACTAGATTATATACAGATTGATAAGAAGTATAAAACAGGAATTGTTAATGTGAAGCTTGATAAATTAGGCAACGCTGAATATGATATTGTTAAACCTGCTGCATGGGATTTTATTGAGCTCGATAACAAAATTAATAATAATTTTGAATTTCTAATTTATGGTTCGTTAGCTCAACGGAATGAGATTTCTAGAAAAACAATTGAAGAATTAACAAGCTGCGGCTCCGTTAATATTTTTGACGTTAATCTTAGACCTCCTTACATAAGTAAAGAAGTAATTGAGAAATCATTATTAATTGCAGATATAGTAAAAATGAACGAGGATGAACTTAAGCAAATTTCAGGTTGGTTTAACTTAGGTGATAAGTTTGAACAAAGTTTAAAAAAATTAGTAGAAAAATTTAATTGTAAAACGGTTTGTATTACTATGGGCGCTAATGGTTCTGCAATTTTTAATAAAAATAATTTAGAACTTCATAAAGGTTTTAATGTTTTTGTAAAAGATACTGTTGGATCAGGTGATGCATTTTTGGCTGCATTTCTGCACGGCATTATAAATAATAAAAGCAATAAAGATATTATTGAATTTGCTAATGCTGTGGGGGCATTTGTTGCATCAAATAACGGAGCAACACCGGCCTTAAATTTAGATGAAATTAATAAAATTATAAAAAAATAAATTTTAAATATTATGTTAATAAATTTATCATACCAGCCTTCTTCAAGTTGGAACCAATACCAAATAAGTGAATCTGTTAAAATGTTTGAAAGAATAGTTGATATAGAACTACCTAAAAATTTGAATACAGCAGATGAAAATACAGTTAAAAATATTGTGCTTGAATTTATTGAAAAATGCAAATTGCATTTTAATAATGCTGATCTTAATAATGGAGTTTGTATTTCAGGAGATTGTTATTTCACTTTTTGCTTTGTTAGTGAAATGCTCAAAAGAGGATATAGGTGTTATTCACCAAATTACCAAAACGATTTGGATAACGAGAATAATACTTTTATAAATTATAAAGAATTTCTCCAGCTATAGATTTCTATCTTTTATTTTCTGACAGTAATTAATGTTAATTTATAATGAATTAATAAGATTAAGTTAAAATCATAACACACAACTTTTCTTACTTCAATACGTCTTATTAGAGTCTTCATAAATTAAAAAATGGGGGAAAGAATCTGGATTGTTTTTAAATTTTCCATCACATAAAATTAAGATGTAATTATTCTATTTATTATCATTTATTTTAAAAACGATCCGACAAAATATCTCTAAGGAAAATTAGATATAAATAACGTATTGTAACTTCAAATAATCATTCCAAAAAATCTGCTTGGGCACTCAGGGAATATCAGTGAAGTATTTTGAATATTTGCTGAGATTATCTACTAAATATTGATTCATTTTAAATAACAAAATAATAATAAAAAAAGGAGATCAACTTTAATTCACATCTTTAATAATCAGTAAGGGAGTTTAATATGAAACAAAAACTAACAATTTTCATCTTCCTTATGATCATTCCAATTTTACTGTTTGGGCAAACGGGGAAAATCAAAGGTAAAGTTACAGAACTTGGTACGGGTGAACCTCTCATTGGTGCAAATGTTATTATATCGGGAAGTTCACTTGGAGGAGCAGCAGATGTTAATGGAGAATATTCCATTTCAAATGTTGAAGCAGGTGTTTATGAAGTTAAAGCATCCTTTGTCGGCTATCAATCAAAATCAATTTCAAATATTCGTGTAAATGCTGGACTCACAATTGAAGTTAATTTTGAGCTTGCCGGAGAAGGATTTGAAGTTCAGGAAATATCAGTTATTGCTGAACGGCCGTTAGTAAATAAGTTTGCAACAAATGCAAATAGAATTTCAACTAGCGAAGATATTGACGCATTACCTGTAAGAGGCGTAAATGAAATTCTTTCATTGACTGCCGGAGTTACAGTTCAGGATAATGCTGTTTTTATTCGCGGTGGCCGTTTAGATGAAGTTGGCTATTATTTAGAAGGTGCATCAATTACTGATCCAGTTCTTGGTGGGCGTTCCGTAAATATTACTCAAGATGCCATTGAAGAAATTCAAGTTCAATCCGGTGGTTATACCGCTGAGTATGGCGGAGCAAATTCGGGTATAGTTTACACACAAATTAAATCCGGAACTCCATATTGGAATGCCAGTTTGGAATATATTACCGACAATATAACATTCAAAGGCAGATCCGATAGATTTGATGGTGAAGAAAGACTTGGCTCAAAATGGTATGGTTATTCAGATATGATTGGAACAATAAGCGGACCAATATTTGATACAAAAATTAAATTTTTCGGACTATTTAATTACAACTATACTAATGATAAAAATCCTCAGCCATATCCGGGAATTAATCTTGGTTTAATTAATGATCCTACAACGGGTGACTCAATTAACTTGGTTTATCCAACAACTCCATACAAGTATTCTGCAGAAACAATGACAGGAACCGCAACATTAACTTTTGATTTCAATCCTTTCATATTTAGAACTGTTGGTACTTATACACAAGAAGAAGATTTTGATCCATTTTCTTCATCACGTAATGCAGGAAATATTGCAAATATTTTAAATGTGGATAGAATTCAAAAGCAAGAAAGAAAAAATGGAGCTTTTAGTATAAAAGGTACGCATATAATTAATTCAAATACCTTTTATGAAATTAGCGGCGGATATTCATTTTTTATGGATGAACAATTTGATCCTTATTTGAAGGATAATGTTTATTTATACGGAGATAGTGTTGCTAATGCGAATGTAGGTTTTGATGTTTGGAAATCAGAATCAGCTCCTCCTGACTTACTAAATGTATATGGATTTACTTTTAATCCTTGGGGAGATATTACTTCGGGTTATTCCAAATTTAAAAGAGAAAAAATTAACCTTACTGGTGCATTGTCTATGGATTTTGGTAAAGAACACTCAATAAAATTAGGTGGGGAAGTTCAACTGTTTACGCTGCGGCAATTTGTAATTACTAATGAAGATGCAAGAGCACTTTCCGGTCTAATTTTAACTGATTCACGTTTAGCAGATAATGATCCAAGTAAAGTTGGAAGAGATCAACTCATACAAGGAAAAGGGGTTAATAATTACGGTTATGATCTTGATTTGAATGAGGTTGGAACAGGTGGTCCAAACGGAGCAAAAAAACCAGTATTTATTTCAGGTTATATTCAAGATAAGATTGAATATAATAATCTTATCATCAATGCAGGTTTAAGGTTCGATTATTTTGATATTGATAACCAGCAAATGATTGATCCATTTAGACCAGAAAAATCAATTGATTATAATACTGGAGAATATATTGAAAAAGGTTGGGAAGATGTGCCGACATTTAAAGCAATCAGTCCTCGTCTCGGATTTTCATTTGCAGTAACTGATCAAACAGTATTTCATGCACAATACGGTAAATTTGTTCAGCAAACCAGATTAAGAGATGCTTATCAAGGGTTCTATGCAACTGCAGAGAATTTAAGAGGTGGTTTTAATATTCCTGCACCGGTAGGATTTAATATCAGACCGACTAGAACAACTCAATATGAAGTTGGTTTTACTCAGCAAATCGGTGATTTTGCGTCCTTTGATATTACAGGATATTATAAAGATGTTCTGGATCAAATTGTTTTTGACAAGCAGTTTACGGATACTAAATCTCCTTACGGAGCTTATTCAATTCTTAGAAATGGAGATTTTGCTACAACGAAAGGTCTTGAAATTTCATTTAACATGAGAAGAGTTGAAAGATTTTTAGTAAATGCAACAATTACATTTAATGATGCTCAAGGTACTGGTTCATATCCAAATTCTAATAATGGTATTGTTAATGCTCCTCTTGATGGTGTTACAATATTTGAACCGGCTTATGTTTCTCCTCTGGAATATAATAACTCTGTAAGAGGAAATCTAAGCATTGATTACCGCTTTAGTGAAAATGATTCACCATCCTGGCTGCAGGAATTTGGAATTTCAGGATTAATATCATTCAATAGCGGTCACCCTTTTACACAAGGTAAAGGTACTGGTGATTTAGAAGTTGATGCACGTGACAGACAACCGGTTGAAGCCTTAAATACATCAACAACACCATCAATCTTTCAAATGGATCTAAGAATAGATAAAACATTTAATATTTATGATAAACTAAAAGCAAATGTCTATGTGCAGGTAATAAACCTATTTGATACAAAAAACATAGAAAATGTTTTTCTAAGAACCGGAGTAACTGAAGATGACGGCTGGTTGAACGATCCAAGTCAGGGTGGACCTGAAGTTGAATCAAAAGGTCAAAATTATGTTGATATGTACAGAGCAATCAATTTAGATTATTATGAACAATGGCAAGTTGCAAATCAGACTGGTGAGATTGGACGTAATTTAACTATACCAGTATTTTACGGTCCACCTCGTCAAATTAGGCTGGGAATAAGATTAGAATATTAGGCATGTTATATTCAACCAAAAAATAAGAGGAAAATATAAATGAAACGAAAATATATTAGTCTTTTTATTCTTTTAATCTTCAGTATTACATGCCTTGTTGTGAATGTTAATGCTAAAGAGGATAAAAAGGATGAAGGGCAAAAAATAGCAAAAGTATCAGGTCTGCCAATTACGACCTATCTAAATGTTAACAATATTTCAACAGTATTTTGGAACCAAGGATATTCAGATATAGACGTAAATGATGATAATTCCGGTTTGGTTTTTCCAAAAGGAAGTGGTAGACAAGCAGTTTTCAAATCAGGATTTATGTGGGGTGCCAAGGTTGCCGGCGATCCGCAAGTGAGAGTTGGAGGATCCTCATATAGAACCGGATTACAAGGCGGAAAAATTTTATCACCAGGTGTTGCTGAGGATCCTGATCTTGATAAAAATAGAATTTACAGAGTACGACCGGATATTATTCCGCCATCTGGTCCAAGACCAGAAGGTTATCAAGATGGTTCAGTTAATTCTGAGATATCAGATAATGAAGGATCAGAATCTGAAATTATCGCTCAATATTATAAAGATTGGATTGAATGGCCCGCAACTGATGGGGCTGAGTATACAGATGTAGATGGCAACGGACAATATGATCCAACAGTTGATATTCCTGGAGTTTCTGGAGCTGACCAAACAATTTGGTATGTAGCAAATGATTTGGATCCGACAAGAACTCAATTTTTATACGGAACTAATCCGTTAGGAATTGAGATGCAGGCTACAATATGGGCATATGCTCGAACAGGTGCTTTGGGAAATATGTTTTTCAGAAAATATAAAATAATTAATAAATCGCTGATTTCATTTGACAGTATGTACGTTTGTATGTGGTCTGATGTTGATCTAGGTAATTCTGGAGATGATTTTGCAGGCTGCGATACAACTTTGAGTTTAGTTTATTGTTATAATGCAAATGCTGTGGATGGAAACTATGATCCGCTTCCACCTCCGGCAGTTGGTTTTGACTTTTTCCAAGGGCCAATAGTTGATGGTGGCCCGGATGATTTTGCAATATTTAATGGTCAGCGGGTTATTGGAAAAACTAATCTGCCTATGACTGCAGCATTTTATTTCGCTCGTGGTGATCCAGCTGTTACAGACCCAACACAAGGTAGTCCTCTTGGTTCCGATCAGTATTATAACTTTTTTAGAGGAAAAGTTGGATTATCTGGCGATACATTTGTTGATCCTAACACCGGCAGAGAAACAACATTTGCTTTATCCGGAGATCCAGTTACAAGAACAGGATGGATTGATGGTCAGCAAATAGGGCCGGGAGATCGTAGAATTGGTCAAGCTTCAGGACCATTTACAATGGCTGCTGGAGATACACAAGAAGTTGTTGTTGCTGAAATAGTAGCAGGTGCAATTCCAGGTGTTGATAGACTTTCTGCAATTGGATTAATGAAATTTTATGATGCTGAAGCTCAATCAGCCTATGATAATTTCTTTGACCTGCCGGTTGCTCCTCCGGCACCAAAAGTAACTGTTGCAGGTAACACAGTGGTGGATGCAGGCGGGCAGACAACTTATTATGCTCTTGATAAGAAAATTGTTCTTGATTGGGGCGAAGATCCTCAAAGAGTTAAGGAAACAGAAATTACATATAATTCAAAAGGATTTATGTTTCAGGGTTACAATATTTACCAATTGCCAAATAGAGCTGCAGGAATTTCAGAAGCAATACGAGTTGCGACATTTGATATTGTTGATGGTATTAGTAAAATATCAGAAGAATTCTTTGATGCAGGTACGGGTGTAGTTGCGCAAGGAGTTGCCCAATTTGGAAATGATACGGGAATAAGAAGATATCTTGAAATAGAAAGAGATGCGTTCTCTCAAGAACCACTCATTAACGGTATCAGGTACTATTTTGCAGTTACAGCATATAGCCAAAATCCTGATGCAAAACCAAATAATTTAGAGACGCCGTTAACAATACTGACAATCATTCCAACAAGTAAAAATCCGGGTGAAGTATTTGGAGCTGAATTTGCTGATACTCTTGAAGTGACACATAATCTTACTCCGGCTGAAGGTGCAAGTGACGGTATGTTATATCCCGTTGTTGTTGATCCAACTAAGTTAACCGGCCTTCAATACAAGGTTTCCTTTGAAGAATTAGACAATGGAAACGTAGTATGGCATGTTGATAGATCAGATGGTGTAAGAGTTCTCGCAAATCAAACAAATCAGCTTGCAAATGATGAATCACCAACTGCAGATGGAATACAGTTTAGATTAATTGGTGCTCCACTTGATATAAAAGCAATAGATTTAATTTCAAATGGGGCTGGTCCAATTACTGGAGGATTAGCATCTTATGAAATTACTCCTGCTCCCGTTGATATAACTGGTGCAATTTCTGCCGATTGGTACCGCGATGTTGCATTATCACCAAATGGCGGAGCTCTTGGAATTGATGAACCGATGCAAGTTAATGGCGGATTTTATTTCGTTGTTGCTGGAGATCAAACAATTGGAGATCATGAAGCAGCTATTGGAAGGTGGACGAGAGATGGAGCTAATTTCCCAATATTGATTCCTAATAATTATGAAATAAGATTTACTGAAACCGGTGGACAAGCTTGGATGTATTTTTCTACTGAAAATGTTGTAGATGTCCCATTCGAAATATGGTATTTAGGACCTAACTTAGACAATTCAGCTGATGATATCAGAATGGTTCCTTGGATTTATGATGATAACGAAAATGATATATTTGACTTTAAATTGGATCACGAAGCATCAGGTGGAGATAATGATCCTTATAGTGATTGGATATATTTCATGATGCCGGAAAATGCAGCACCAGGTGAAGCTGCATATGAAGCTGCAATTGCAAGATCTGCACCGGGAGCATCTGGTGATCTAGAGGTTGAACATTTAGCCAGAGTTTGCTTAATGAATTGGAATCAAAATCAAGGAGCAGGTGGTGAAAATGAATTGCCAGAAGTGGGAACAACATTCAGAATTAGAATGACAATACCAAATGCTGCAGGAGTTGATGAATTTACCTTTACAGCACCAAGCGCATACATAGATAATAATATTGCAAAAAAAGAAACTCAGGCAATAAATGTATTTCCAAATCCATATTATGCAGTAAACTCTGAAGAGATAAATAAGTATAATCGATTTGTTACCTTTAGTCACTTGCCAAGAAAAGCAAAAATCAGATTATTTGATCTAGCTGGAACAATGGTTAAAGTGATTGAAAAAGACAGCCCACAGCAATTTATACGTTGGGATTTAGCTAATGAAAAAGGATTCCCGGTGGCCAGCGGTTTGTATATAGCTTATATAGAACTGCCTGAACTGGGTAAAACTAAGATTCTTAAGTTAGCTATTATTCAAGAACAACAAATCTTGGATAGATTTTAATAATTGTACTTAAAACTCAAGGAGTAAAAATGAAAAGTGTATATAAATATATAAGAATACCAATTCTACTCTTTTTTGCTGCGAGTATTATGTACGCAGGAGGTGAACAGAGAATTGGAACAAGCGGGTCAGCACAACTTTTAATTCCAGTTGGAGCTAGAGGTATTTCAATGGGCGGAGCTAGTGTTGCTTCAACTTATGGAGTTGAAGCTTTACATTGGAATCCAGCAGGTGCAGCTAACCTGAATTCACTTGTTGATGTTACTTTTTCTCACATGAATTATATTGCTGATATTGGAATTGAATATGGTGCGGTTGCTGCAAAAATTGAAGGTTTTGGAGTGCTGTCACTTAATATTAAAGCCCTTTCTGTTGGCGAAATATTAATTACTACAACACAAGATCCAGATGGAACAGGTGCTACTTTTAGTCCACAGATGTTAACAGCTGGTTTAGGATACTCAAGATTATTGACAGATCAGATTTCAGTTGGAGTAGTTGCAAAATTCATTAGTGAAACATTGGGAAAAGTAGACGCTTCTGGTTTTGCATTTGATGTAGGTGTAATGTATAAAGATCTGGGAAATATAAATGGATTAAGTTTTGGAATTGCCATGAAAAATATTGGACCTCAAATGAAATATGATGGTGCAGGATTGCTTATACAAGCTGAATCAAATGATCTTAATAGACCCCCGCAATACTATAAAACTGAAGCTGCTGCATATGAACTTCCATCAAGTTTTGAATTGGGATTTGCATATTCTCGAAGCCTTGATAATGTGAACATGGTCCAACTAGTAGGTAATTATCAGAATAATAATTTTTCATCGGATGAATATAAAATTGGTGGTGAATACAACTATAATAACATACTTTTTATAAGAGGTGGTTATATAATGGCACCAGATGTTGATGCTGAAAATTATATATATGGATTATCTGCCGGAGTTGGATTAAACTATGAAGTTGAAGGTGTAAATCTAACAGTTGATTATGCATTTAGAGATGTTCAGTATTTTGAAGCTAATCATGTATTTCAAATCTCATTTGGATTTTAAAAATCCTATTTACTTTAAGAGTGCCGTAATATTTTGCGGCACTCTTAATAGATCACTTATCAGAAATTTCACTTTTACTTTTATTATTATAAATTCTTTTCGAATTGAAAATATCTTAGAATTACATAAACGAAATGGTTAAATTTATCAAAAGAACTATCTGAAATAGATTGGAGTAAAAATGCAAAATTTAAAAGAAGTTTACATTATTGATGCAGTTAGAACACCAATTGGTTCGTTTATGGGAGTTTTAAGTTCAGTTTCGGCTACAAAATTAGGAAGCATTGCAATTAAAGGACTATTGGATAGAACCAAAATTTCACCGGATATTGTTGATGAAGTAATAATGGGAAATGTTATTCAAGCGGGTGAAGGTCAAGCGCCGGCACGTCAAGCGGCTTTGGGGGCTGGATTAAATCAATCAACTCAATGTATGACAATCAATAAAGTTTGCGGCTCGGGATTAAAATCAGTTATGCTTGGAGCTCAAGCAATTAAGGTAGGAGATGCAGAAGTAATAATAGCAGGCGGAATGGAAAATATGTCACAAATTCCATTTTATGTTAAAAATGTTCGTGGCGGTTTTAAAATGGGAAATCAAAACTTAGTGGATGGAATGTTAGATGATGGATTGATTGATGCGTATGATAAAGAACATATGGGAATCATTGCTGAATTATGTGCAACCGAAAATAATATAACTCGTGAAGAACAGGATAATTTTGCAATAGAAAGTTATAACAGATCTTTAAAATCAATTAAAGAAAAAAGATTTGCTGAAGAAATTATTTCTGTTGAAGTTTCTGGAAGAAAGGGTGCCGTAAATTTAGTTGATACAGATGAAGAACCAGGTAATGTAAATTTTGATAAATTGAAAAGTTTACGTCCGGTATTTAAAAAAGATGGGACTGTTACCGCGGCAAATGCTTCTTCTATCAATGACGGTGCTTCTGCAGTTTTATTAATGTCAAAAGAAAAAGCAGAAAGTTTAGGATTAAAACCTTTGGCTAAAATTATTGCCCAGGCTTCTTTTGCAAAAGATCCTAAGTGGTTTACAACAGCTCCAATTGACTCTATTAAAAAAGTATTAGATAAAGCAAATATGAATATTGAAGATATTGATTTGTTTGAAGTAAATGAAGCTTTCTCGGTTGTTTCTTTGGTAACAAATAAAGAATTAGGTTTAGATCCTGCAAAAGTTAATGTAAATGGCGGGGCAGTTTCCTTAGGACATCCAATTGGTGCAAGTGGTGCAAGAATATTAACGACATTACTTCATGCAATGAAACAGTCCGATGCTAAATATGGTTTAGCTTCATTATGTATTGGCGGAGGAGAAGCGTCTTCCGTTATTGTAGAAAAAATATAAAATAATATTTAACAAAAAAAAAGACTGCCAAGGCAGTCTTTTTACATTAATGAAATTATTTTGACCTATTTGCTTTAGCTAATTCTTTATCAGTTAAAGATCCTAAAAATGTAACAACTTTTTTAATTTCTTCCGGAGTAAGCGGAGTTGCTAATTGCATATCTGACATTTGAGTAACTGCATCTTCCAAAGTTTTAGCTAAACCATCATGAAAATATGGCGCTGTTAATTCAACATTTCTTAATGTTGGCACTTTGAAGAAATATTTTTCCGCTTCATTTTTAGTAATCGCGTATCGCCCCAAATCTTCAGTATCAACGTAAGGTTTATACAATCCCATTTTCTGATACATATTGCCACCCAATAAAGAACCAGTGTGGCAAGTTGTACATCCTTTATTTATAAAAATTTCTAAACCTAGAGCTTCTTCATCACTTAATGCTTTGGGATTACCTGCCAAGAAATTATCAAATCGATCACTTGTAATTAATGTTCTTTCAAAAGCAGCTATTGCTTCGCCAAGATTATCCCAGCTTATTTTTGGATTATCCGGAAATGCTTTTGCAAACATTTCTTTGTATTCGGGAACGGATGCTAATTTATTTTCAACTTCTTTTGGATTATCCATTCCCATTTCTAAAGGATTTAATATTGGTCCCAATGCTTGTTCTTTTAAATCTTTTGCTCTTCCATCCCAAAATTGTGCAAATTGGAATCCTGCATTAAGAACAGTTGGGGAATTTCTTGTTCCGATAGTTCCAGTTTTAGCACCTGGTGAAGTTGCTAAATTATCAACACCGGCTTTTCCTGGATCAATAGAATGGCAAGTATTACATGATTGTGTGTTAGTCTTTGATAATTTTGTTTCAAAAAATAATTTCTTGCCTAATTCAATTTTCTCTGGAATATCATTTTCAGATCCAGGCATTGATTTTGGCAATTGGGCAAATACTCTTTTTGCAGATTCCATTATAGCCATCTTGTTTACTTCTGGTGCCGACTCACCGCATCCTGAAAAATATACAACCGACAAAGTTAATAGTACTAATAATGCAATTGACTTCTTCATGATCTCCTCTTTTCTTATAAAGTAATAATATTTTACTTTCTAAAATAAATTTATTAAAGATTGATATCAAGATTATATTATCTCATATTGGGATAGAATGTATTATTTAAATAAAATATTTTAATGAAGGAATATTACTCTATGAATTGACATTTTATTTGGAATGAAGAGAATTATTAAAAATTACTCTAAATAAGGAGCCTTTATTCTTTTCGCTTTCAACTTCTATTTTTGCTTTATTAAGTTCGCAGTATTTTTTTACCAAATTTAATCCAATACCATTGCCTTCATACTTTCGTGAATAACCCATTTCTTCCTGAGAGAATGGCTTAAATAAGTTTGTCATGTAATTATTTGCTATACCAATACCGGTATCGATAACTTCAGTTGTTAGGTGATCATCTGTATTGCGGAAAACTTTTATTAATATTTTACCTTTATCCGTGTATTTAAATGCGTTGTCAATCAATTGCATAAAAATTTGATTAACCGTATAATAATCAGCTACTATATTAGTATTTTCTGAAAGAATTTTAATTTGTAAATCAATTTCTTTTTCTTTTGCTATACTTTTATATTCAACAACAATTTTACTTAATATTTCTGAATAAAGATCAAATTCTCTGATAATTGTTTGATAAGTGCCGGTTTGAATTTCTGATAAGTTCAAAAGCAGATCAACTGTTCTAATAATTCTATTCCCGGATTTGTTAATTAATTCTAAACTTAATTTATGATCATCATCAACTTTATCTGTTAAATCGTCCTTAAGCAGAGAAGCTAAACTTACCATTGCATTAATTGGAGTCCGGATTTCATGCGACATTTGGGCTAGAAATACTGATTTCAATTTATCGGCATTTTCTGCCATTTCTTTTGATTTTAAAAGTTCTTCTTCATATTTCTTACGATGTGAAATATCCTGATAGATCCCATAAATTCCTTCAAATTTTCCATCAACAATAATTGCAGAACCAATTACAAAAACATCTAATAATTTTCCATCTTTATGTTTTCTTTTTGTTTCTTTTTCAGATTTACCTTCCTTTAACATATTTTCATTAGAAAGTAATCTGCCCTCATCCTTTAAATTCTCAGGAATAATTAATTCACTTAATTTTTTCCCAACAGCCTCATTTTCTGTATAACCAAAAAGAGATGTAAACTTTTCATTAATTCTGATGATAATATCTTGGCTGTCTAATACGGCAATTGCTGCTGGAGTACTTTTAATTAAATTTTCAAGGTAGAATTTTTGATGTTTATATTGGGCAATGGTCTCTTGAAGTTTGTAATAATTAGAAATTTTATTTTTATTATAGAATAGTAATACAACGCCAATGACAAAAAGAATTAACGTTATTGAAGATATTATTATATTTCTTAAAATTTTGAAATGATTATAATCATTAGTTTTTTTCTTTTCAAAATCTAAAATTATCTTGTCATAAATATCTTTTGCAATTGAAAATTGGCTTCTAACATCGGATTTTGTAAAAAAATAATTATCATCAACATTATCATTTATAAACTTAATTTTGGTTAAAAGTCTTTTTGTATTTTCATTTAATGGTTTATCCTGAATTGATCTAAAGTAATCAGTTTCTACAAAATTTTCTAATTCTAAGATTATGTAATCTAGATTATTTAGTTCAGAAACAAAGGATTGATGATTTTGACTAATTATTGAAGTATTAACATTATTGCCAATAGCACAAGTACTATCTTTCAGACTGTGCATTTTATCAATTAAGGGAGAAGTTTTACTTATTAAATTTATTGCTTTGCCAGACCCAATTAACATAATAATTATAATAATTATGCCAATTATCCAAATTAGAATACTTGGAAACCAAACAGCAATGTATTTAGACTTGCTAGTAATTGCATCCCCCGTTGACAATTTTTCGCAAATTCTGAAGTGAAATTATATTACAATTTATTATCGGAAAAAAGCTGACTTTATATAATAACTAAATATTTAATAAAATAAGTTAAACTTGATCATCAAATAATTTGTCAAAAAGACATAAACATTAAAGAAGGATTAAAATTGAATAAAAGTATAATACAAACACTTTTTATAATTACTTTTTTAATAATAATTGGTTGTTCAGAAATTGAAATAAAAAGTAATTGGACTGAAAACAAAATTCTTATAGATGGCAACAGAAACGATTGGCAGAATAATATTGAATATAGTAAAGAAGAAAAAGTCGGTATTGGAATTTCTAATGACAACGAATATTTATACTTGTGTTTAGCAACAGTTGATAATAATAAAATTATGAAAATTCTAAATAATGGATTTACAGTTTGGTTTGATCCGCAAGATAGTGATGGTAAAACAATAGGTATTCAATATCCAATAAAAAAGATTCCTCTAAACAATAAAGTTGAAGAATTTAGAAAAAGAAATAATCAAGAAAATAATAATGAAAATAATAATGAAAATACAAGGTTAGATAAATTCTTAATTGATCAAAATGAATTGCTAATAGTTAACGAAGATAATTTCCCGTTAAATGCATATCCATTAGTTAATTCAGCTAATATAGAAGTAAAAATCGATTTTGATTTGAATCAGTTAGTATATGAATTAAAAATTCCTATAAAAAATAAGAGCGAAAATAATTTTCTAGTTGATGTTCTGCCAGGTGAAAATATTAAAATTGGATTTGCTTCAGGTGAATTTGAGAAACCAGATTTTACCGGTCGGCCCAATATTGATAATGAAAATCCAAGTGGCAGAAGTGGTTTGGGCGGCAAAGGTAGAATGGGAAATGCCGAACACAATCAAAGAAATTTTGCTGATCGTAAAGAAAAATTGGAGTTTTGGATAAATGCTGTATTATCAAAATAATTTAGTATTACAGACAACAAATATTAACAGTTTAAGATTAAATTGTAATTCGAACCTAACTTCAGTAATTTTGTATTAGTTATTTATAAAAAAACCTCAAAAAATTATCTTTTTTTTAAAGCAAGTCAAAAAATCTAATTCTGTTCAAGTTATATTTAATACCGATTCATTGATATAGCCGGGCTAAAATATATTAATATTTTTAGGAGAAATGTTATGCATTATTCAAATAAAGAAATAAAAGAATTTACAGAAGCTGATACAATAGCTGAACTACCAAATAAAGTTAGTACAATAAATAACTTTGAAAAATTACAAGATGTTGAGATTCCAAATCATCAAAAAGATATGATTTACTCTGATGATTTAGTACATAGAAAATTTTTAGATTATGGATTTTGGGAAAAAATACCCTACTTCAAAAATGTATCCAAAGAAGAGTTTATGGATACAAAATATCAAAATCAAAATTCAGCTACCAAAGTTGATCATTTAGATGAATTGTTAGAAGATTTAGTTAGTCAGGAATTTTTGAATGATGTACGAAAGGGAATGGAACAAACCCCAATGAATTTAAGATTATCACCATATATATTAAGTCTAATAAATTGGGATGATCCATACAATGATCCATTAAGAATACAGTTTATTCCTGTTGCTTCAACAAGTTTGGAAGACCATCCTAAACTTTCATTAGATTCATTACATGAACAAGCCGATTCGCCAACTTCAGGCTTAGTTCACAGATATTTTGATAAAGCTTTATTCTTACCTCTGGATGTTTGTCCGGTTTATTGCCGGTTTTGCACAAGAAGTTATGCAATTGGCAGTGATACTGATTTGGTGACAAAATACAGTTTTAAGCCGGTGCCAAAAAAATGGAATGAAGCTTTTGCTTATATTGCTTCGCGACCGGAAATAGAAGATATAGTTGTTTCAGGCGGTGACGCTTATATGTTAACTCCTGCCAGACTTAAGCAGATTGGCGAATTGCTTTTAGATATTCCTCACGTAAGAAGAATTCGCTTTGCTACAAAGGGTCCTGCAGTTATGCCAATGAAAATATTAGTCGATAAAGAATGGACTAAAGCAATTATTGATATTGTTGAATTAGGAAGAAAAATGGGTAAAGAAGTAGTTATTCATACTCATTTTAATAGCCCAAATGAAATTACTGCAATAACAAATGAAGCAATGACTTATTTATTTAAACAAGGTGTTACAGTTAGAAATCAGAGTGTTCTTATTAGAGGAGTGAATGATAATGTTGAGGATATGACTCACCTGATAAGAAAATTATCATATATGAATGTTCAGCCTTATTATGTTTATCAGCATGATATGGTAAAAGGCGTGGAAGCACTAAGAACTAAAGTTGCAGATTCTGTTGAATTAGAATTAGCTGTAAGAGGAATTACTGCCGGATTTAATACCCCACTATTTGTTACAGATGCTCCAGGCGGTGGAGGAAAACGCGATCTTCATAGTTATGATTATTATAATCAAACTACAGGGATTAGTGTTTATAGAAGTCCAAGCGTAGATGAGGACAAAGTATATTTGTACTTTGATCCAATTGATTTATTACCGGAAGAAGGTCAAAAACTTTGGCAAGATAGAAATAAACATCAAGAAATGATTCAAGAAGCTTTAATTAAATCTGGAAATAAAGAACTTAATCCGGCAATTTAATTATGGAATTTATTGATTACATCGTATTTGGGATTTATTTTTTTGGAGTTTTGGCCGTTGGAATATATTTCTATAGACAAAATCAAAATAGAGAAGATTACTTTATAGGCAGCAGAAATATTGGAGCTTCTCATATTGGAATGTCAATTGTTGCCACTGATGTTGGAGGAGGTTTTAGTATAGGTTTAGGTGGTCTTGGTTTTGTAATGGGTATTGCAGGCACATGGCTTCTTTTTACCGGATTAATTGGCGCGTGGATATCTGCTATCATTATTGTCCCCAAAATTAAAAAAATTGACAAAGCAAATAATATGATGACATTCCCGGATTTTCTGCGTTATTCATATAATGATAAAGTAGCGTTATTAGCTGCCATTATTTCCGGGATTGGTTATTTGGGATTTACTGGAGCTCAAATATTGGCCGGAGCAAAATTAGCGGCCGGAAGTATTTTTTCAAGCATTGATTCTGTAAATCCTCTCGATTTATCACTTTATTTAATGGGAATAATCGTAATAATTTATACAGCTCTTGGAGGCATTAAGGCAGTTATTTATACTGATACAATTCAGTGGAATATTTTACTTATTGGATTAATGGTTTTTGGTGTACCGGCAAGTATTAGCAGTATTGGTGGGGTTAGTAATTTATTTGACTCACTTCCTTCTGAATATTTTTCATTTACAAATATTACAATTATTCAGTTTGTTAATTGGATGTTTACAATAATACCAATTTGGTTTATTGCAATGACACTTTATCAGAGAATTTATGCAGCTAAAAATGTGAAAGAAGCAAAAAAAGCTTTTTTCATTGCTGGATTACTTGAGTATCCAATAATGGCATTTTTAGGAGTGATTTTAGGTATGATTGCAAAAATTCATTTTCCGGATGTAAATTCTGAAATGGGAATGCCTTTACTTTTAACAGAAGTTTTACCAATTGGAATTACAGGAATTATTGTTGCTGCATTTTTTTCTGCAATTATGTCAACAGCAGATAGTTGCTTAATTGCTTCCTCAGGAAACTTTCTAAATGATGTAATTGAAAGATATATTTTAAAAAATTTATCACATAAAAAAGTAGTTGTCCTATCACAAATAACAACGTTTGTAATTGGAACATTTGCAATAATTTTAGCACAAAGTTTTGAGACGGTTTTAGAAATAATACTTCATGCATATTCATTTATGGTTGCTGGATTATTAGTGCCAACACTTATAGCATATTTTAGTAAGCACAAAAACTCAAAATCTGCAATTTACAGTATGTTGGGAGGCGGAATAATTACTTTAGTGCTGATATTTTCAAAAATAAAAATGCCTTTTGGTTTTGATCCCAGTATTTATGGAATCTTAGTTTCCGGGTTAGTTTATTACTTAAGTTATAAAATTATTAGAGAATAAAATGTACGATAAAATAGAAAAAATTGGAAAATCTCAAATACAGCACGGTGAATTGAATGATAGAATATATTTACAAAAATTATCTAAATCTGATTTCCCGCAAATAATTTTAGAACTTGATAGATTGGCTAAAAAGAATTCTTATTCAAAAATATTTGCTAAAATTCCAAATTGGGCATTAGATGAATTTACTAAGAATGGTTTTATCGAAGAGGCGGCTATTCCAAAATTTTATAACAATAAGATTAAAGCTCTTTTTGTTGCCAAATATTTAGATAGTGAAAGGGAGACTCTATCAAATGAAAGAAAAAATAAAATAAAGAAAATAATTGAACTGGCAACAGATAAAGAAAGTGTAAAAACAGATTCAATTAATGTGGATGAAAAATTTACAACAAGAATATTGAAAAAGTCTGATATTGATAAATTAGTTGATCTTTACAAAAATGTATTTGAATCATATCCTTTTCCAATTTTTGAATCTGACTATATAGAACAAACGATGGAAAGTTACATTAAATACTTTGGAATATTTTATGACGATGAATTAGTTTCAGCGTCTTCATCAGAATTAGATTTAAACTCTCAAAATTGTGAAATGACAGATTTTGCAACTAATCCAAAATTTAGAGGTAATGGTTTAGCTACGTTGCTGCTATCTAAAATGGAAGAAGAAGTTAAGAAATTATCAGTAAAAACTTTATATACAATTGCCAGATCTCAATCTCCCGGAATGAATATAACATTTTCAAAATTAGGTTATAATTTCAGCGGAACTTTAATTAAAAATACAAACATTTCCGGCAGGATTGAAAGTATGAATGTTTGGTATAAACATATTTAAGAAGATACTAAAAATAATATAGATATTTCAGTTTAAATACACCTGCTCTATTTTTTACATGCATAGTTCTTGGTTGTAAATTATTGTTATCATCATATCTATCACTTCTATCTCTTACCTCATTAATTGCAAAGTAAATCCAACTTTTAGGTGAGAAATTATATGCAAATAAAAATCCTAAAATGACTTGTTCTAATTTATCAGATGATTTAACAAAAACATTATCCGCGTACATTTTAATGCTCAGATCGTTTATTGGTGTTAAAGAAAAATAAGGTCTGGCATTATATGTTATGTCTTCAATGTCATTATCTGGATTACCTTCAATAAACATATCGTAAGAAGTGCCTAAACTTAAATAGTTTAAAACATTCCAATTGATTTCAAATCCACCCCAAGAATAAAAGGCTAAATATTCGCGTGAAAAATTATATGAATGCTGATATCCACCCCAGACATTTCCATTCCATTTTGGAGAAATATTGAACCATGAACTTAAATTAGCACTATAAGATGAATAGTATATTGATTCATCTTTTGAATTACCGGCATCAAGATTTATTTCAAATCCCCAATTATTTCTAAAATTCATATTATAACCTAAAATTGCACCGTAGTCAGAATAATTATCTGCTTTTTCCCAGCCTAAATATCCTCCAAAATATAAAAGAATTGCTCTTGTATATCCTTCATCATATTGCCATCTTGGTCCTGTCAAAAGAACAGTATTTGATGTTCCTTTCCAAGGCACATAACCAATTTGATCAATATCAAATTTATTACCAATATATCTGCTTCTAAACAAGTGAATCCAATTATCCATAAACTGTGTATACCCGGCTGAAGCGGCAAAATCCCCCTCATCATTTTTAAATGAACGTGCAACTTGATAGGCCAATTGCCAATTTCCGCCTCTAAAAGCACCATCAACATCTAAAACTCCATTATCTTCATCTTGATGATGTTTACCGACAAATAATAATCCTATTGATGAATTTTCTAATATTTGCTTCTTAATTCTAGCTGAGCCGAAAACAGCTTTTTTTTCAATCAGATTTTCATCATCATCTTTATATTTAGTTTCGCCTGTCATTGCAAAAAAACCGCCATATTCATAATCATTCATTCTGCCAAAAGCTCTGGTTCCAATTTGCAAAGGCACTTCAGTTCCATCCGGTAAAAGTTTGCCAATTCTTCTTGAATAAAAAAGTTCTAACGGTCTATAAAATCCGGTGTTTCGTTGTTTTCCTGATGGCGAGAAAACTTCATTACCCTCTGTAAAAAATGGACGTTTTTCATTAAAATAAGATTCATATCTGGAAATATTAAAATTGAATGGATCTGCTTCAATTTGAGCAAAATCCGGATTTGCAGTAAACTGAAAAGTTAAAGCTTCAGAGGGATTATAAAAAATATCAACTCCAGCATCAAAATTAGTTTTATACTTTTCTGATTTAAGATAAGTTGTTTTAGCAATTCCAACAGGATATATTTCTAAATTTAAGCCGGAAACTGTTGGACGAAAGTCATTTAAAATTAGACTTCCGAACTTTGAAATTCGCTGTCCTTCATTTTCTTCATAAGCACACCAATAGATATCTTCAGAAATTATGGGACGCCATCTATCAAAATCTAATCCCCATTCTGAAATTGTTTTATCATACTGAATTGATTTATATGGAATTTCCATTTCAGCAACAAAGCCCCAATCATAAATTTTTGATTGAGCAAACCAAATACCATCCCAATTATAATCTCTGTTTCTGGCATCATCCAGCAATCTGCAATCACTTCTAACTCCGCCTGCTGAAACAGCAAATTTATAAGCGGTTCTGCTGTCTCCAAAAGTGTCGATCATAAAAGAAACAACATCTCCACTATATTCATCCAATTTTCCAGTAAAATTCTGAATATTCTCTTTTTTATCGTAACAAACCATTAAGCAAAATAATGAGTTTTCAGTTGTTATAACTTTAGCAATGGTTTTTTGAGTTGGAATTTGTGCGTTATAAGGTTGAAATTGCACAAAATCTGATACAGAATCCGCTTTTATCCATGCGTCATCAATTATTCCATCAATTTTAATTGAGGTATTTAATTTATTAAGAAGTAGAACTTTGGTGCTATTAACTGTTTTACTAAATATTAATGTTGAACATAAAATAAATATATAGAAGATTAGCTTTTTCATACTGATTTTGACGATTTTTTTTGAAAATGGTTCTGTTGTTCTGACTCAAAAAGAAAAAATCTTGGCTAAAGTGATTAAAAAGAATCTCAAAATGAGTCTCAAAATGAGGCAAAAACTTTATATTGATTATTTATGAGACTTACGAAATTGAATAAAAAGTGCAAAAATGAGCTAAAAACAAACATTAACAAGTTGGCATTGATGTTGAGTAGTAAAGATCAAACAAAAGAAATTCAAAAGGGAGAGAGACAATGTACGAAGCAGAAAAATTTGATTGGACAATAGATAACAGAGGTAGCAATAAATTAAATCATAATTTATATAAATCAGCAGATGGCGAAATCTATTATCATAGAATTAAATTTAATGCTAATGATGAAGAAATTATTTCTCAGGTTAATCCGGATGTAATTTGGGCATTAGAATTTGATGAAACTGTAATTAAAAAATATTACATGCAATCACGCAACTGGCTTATTAAAGATTTACAAAAAGCGTCATAAAAAAGTTACTTCTTATAAAATAGATTCAATTCTTAAAAACTTCCTTCTATTTGAGGGAAGTTTTTTTATTTTAAATGATATTCTCTTTCAGTAATATTATTCAAATAATTTTCATTGTTCACTTTAGTATATTTATTCTTTAAATCTTTTTTGTATTTAAGCTTATAAATGAAGTAAAATGCTTCGGAATGTCATTTATATAATGAGCAGTATAATTCTCTTTTTTTTCGGAATTATAGTGTATGGAGTTATAATAAATCTTAGAGAAACTCCATTAAAAGATGCTTTAGAAGAAAAAGAAATTACAAAAATATCAAACCCATCAATTGTGGTAGATAGAAGAAATTATACTTTGAATTTATATTCTGATACAATTTTGGTGAAACAATATAGTGCGGTTTTTGGTAGAAACAGCGGCTCTGTAAAATTATCTAAAAGTGATTTTATTACTCCGACCGGGAAATATAAAATTTGTAAAATTGATACAAATTACACGTATTATAAAAAATTATATTTAGATTTTCCCAATTTAGCCGATGCATCTGAAGCATTAAGAAATAAAATAATTACTAAGGATGAATTTTTGCAAATTTCAAATAGTCTTAGTTTTAATCAATGTTCATCCGGAAACACTGTTTTAGGCGCAGATATTGGTATTCAAGGAATTGGAGAATATGATATTATATTTAGAAATTTACCTTTTGTTTTTAACTGGACAAATGGCTCAATTGCAATAAGTAATGAAAATATTGATGAACTTTTATCTGTTGTAAATATTGGAACAAAGGTCACCATAAAAAATTAAGTTTATGATCAAAAACCTGCTAAAAATAAATTCATATTCTTTAATACTCTGTTTAAGTGTTTTTTTTACTTTATCAAGTCTTTATGCGCAAGATATAAATGAAATTGAATTAGTTAATATTGATTTTGAAGGAAATGATTATTTTAGTACTTCTGACCTTGAAGATGCAATCACATTAAAAGAAAGCCCAAGCTGGTTTTCACAATTTCTAGATAGTTTTACAAGTTTTGGAAATCCGGCAAATTATTTTGATTCGCTTAATATTCAAGATGATATTAATATTCTGCTAAATCTATACAAAACAAATGGATTTTTTAAACCGAAAATATCTGCAAAATACAGTATTGAAAAAAATGGTGAAAAAGAAGCAAGCTTACAATATATAATTAAAGAGAATGAACCGTCAATTATTAAAGAGCTCAATTTAAAAGGATTGGGAATTCTTTCAACTTTATTATATGCTGAACTTTATGAACTAGTTGATATTGATTCGACGACACAATATTCAGAATTTTTAGTTGAACAAAATAATAGTAGGATTTTAGGATTTTTACAGGATAAGGGTTTTATGATGGCAGAATCTTCTCTTCCGTTGGTTGAGGTTGATACAATTCAGAATAGAGTTAATATTACAATTGATTACAAATTAGGTACAAGATTTAGAATAAGTGATATTAGCGTTGAAAAATCGGGTAAAGGTGAAGATTTAGTAAGTGATGAACTTATTAAAGAAGTTGCGAACATATCATCAAATAAATTTTATAATTCAAGTGAACTTAAGTTAGCTCAGGTAAGATTATACAGAACTAATCTCTTTTCGTCTGCGGTTATTGCTCCTCAAGTTCAAGACACAATTAATAGTTTTGTTCCTGTAAATATTATGACACGTGTTGGATTGCTAAATGAGCTTTCTCCCGAAATAATATTAATTAACGAAGAAAATGTTGTAAAACTTGGATTGGGTTTATCATTTACAAATAAAAATTTCTTAGGCGATGCAAGAAAATTAACAATAAGTACATCAGCGGCGGCGCAAAACATAACAGAATTTCTTAAAGAAGCTAGTTTGGCAACCAATAATATGTATGGTTATGCAGATGCGCGTGTAAGTATTGAACAACCTTTTTTATTTGGCAAGACAATAAATACAAAATTGGAAAATTTTTACACATTGCAGAAAGAGAAAAATCGTTGGAATGCTAATATTTACGGCTCTAAACTAAATTTGAACTTTGAGCTTCCTAAGTATACGTATCTTACATATTTAGATACTTATTTTAATTGGCAAAGAACAAAATATATTTTTAAGGAAAATTATATTCAAAATGTTTTATTTTCCTACTTTAGAAGAAAACTTGATTCAGAAACTACAGATGAAGAAATTTCATCTATAGTAAAAGAAATCTATTCCGGAGATGCAGTTAGTAATAATACAAACGTAGTATTGGGTGTAAGTTTAGGAACAAATCAAACAGATGATCTGCTTTTTCCAACAGAAGGTTATTCAATTTCAATCTTAGTTGAAGATGGAAATTCAATTCCGCTTTTACTTAGTTCAATTGGTAATTATAATTTTAATCAAACTGCATACTACAAATTAGTATTTAACAATACACTTTATTTTAGTTTTTTGGATAATATTTTTGATGCATTTGGTACAAAATTAAAATTAGGTAATATTCACAATTATGATGGAGAATTAATAAATATTCCTTATAACCAAAGATTTACTGCTGGCGGAAGCAACTCAATTAGAGGTTGGGGTGCAAATGACCTGCCGGTTACAGAAATAGTTTTACCCGATAATCCTACACAAAACGAAATAGAAAACCTTGCTCGTAATATTACTCCGGGTGGATTTTTTGTTATCGAGGGTTCAATAGAAGGAAGAAAATATCTTTCTGAAAAAATAGGAATGGCTCTTTTTATTGATTATGGTAATGTTTGGAATAAGTACAAAAATTTTAGATATGATGAAATAGCCGTTGCTGCAGGCTTTGGTTTTAGATATTATTCAGATTTTGCACCAATAAGACTTGATTTCGGTTTCCAAGCATATGATCCGTACGATAGAAGAGATTTCTTCACTAGATTAAAGCATTCACCATTTCTTAATACATTCGAATTCCAAATCGGTATTGGAGAAGCCTTCTAAAATAGTTTTTTTGAAAACCAGCAATATTTTAGGTAAATTTAATGTTATTCTTTTTTAAGGGATTGCAATGTTTTATAGTATGACCGGTTATGGGATTGATACTATCTCAAATGAACAATTTACACTGGAAACAGAAGTAAAAAGTTTGAATAGTAGGTTTCTTGATTTAATGGTTAGATTACCAAAAGAATTGAATCAGCATGAAATTGCACTGCGTGAATTTGTAAAAAGTAAAATTATCCGTGGTAAAGTTTCAATATCATTTACAGTAACACCGGTAAGTGATTCAAATGAAAACAAATTGTTAAATGAACCGGAATTTGCTAAAACAATTGAATTGTTAGAAAGAATTAAAAAAGAAATTGGATCAACAGAAAAAATAACACTTGATCAATTATTGACAGTTAGAGACCAATTCTTTTTACATAATGAAACTGATAATGGTATTCAGATTGAATTTGAAACTCTGAAAGATTCACTTAATAGAGCTTTGGATAATCTAATTCAAATGAGAAACGATGAAGGTCAACAGCTAAAAAAAGACTTTCTTTTTAGAATTGAAAATATTGAGAATTCGCTTAATCAAATTGAAGAAATCTCACAGAATTCAACAAAAGAGTATTTTGATAAGTTTAAAGAAAAAGCTAAAAAATTATATGATGAATTTGTTGATGATGAAAACAGATTTATGGTTGAATTAGGCATTTTATCTGAAAAACATGATGTAACCGAAGAATGCATTAGACTTAGAAGTCATATTAAATTATTTAACGAAACTATTGAAAAAGCTCAGGACGTAGGCAGAAAATTAAATTTTATTTGCCAAGAAATGAATAGAGAAGTTAACACAATAAATAGTAAATCAATTTCATCAGAAATTTCGCATTTAGGCATTAACATTAAAGAAGAGCTTGAAAAGATCAGAGAACAAGTTCAGAATATTGAGTAGAAATTGAATAATAAAAAAGGGAAACTTTTCGTTTTTTCTGCTCCGAGCGGAACTGGCAAAACAACAATAATTAAAAATGTTTTGGAAAATTTTCCTGAATTATCATTTTCTATTTCTGCAACAACTCGTGGAAAAAGAATTACTGAAAAAGAGGGAGTTGATTACTATTTTTTAAGTAAAGATGAATTTAAGAAGAAAGTGGAAAATGATGAGTTTCTTGAATGGGGTAAATTTTTTGGATACTACTATGGAACTCTAAATTCATTAGTGTTTGAAAAAATAAATAGTGGAATTTCAATTGTTTTAGAAGTTGATGTAAAAGGTGCTTTAAATATCAAAAAAGTCTATCCGGATTCTGTTTTGATATTTATTTCTCCCCCAAGTATTGAAGAATTGAAATTAAGATTAATAAATAGAAAAACCGAATCTGACGAAGATTTTAAGAAACGTATTGAAAGAGCTGAAATGGAGTTAGATTTTAAAGAAAAATTCGATTATAATGTATTTAATTATAATCTTGATGATGCACAAAAAGAAGTAAATGAAATTATTAAAAGTGAATTAGCATAAAGGAGTAAAAAATGGGAATATCACCAGTTGATTTAAGAGTACTAAAAGCAAAGGCTGCAAATTTATACGAAGCTATAATTGTTTCTTCCCAGGAAGCAAGAAGAATAAATGAAGATAATAAAACTGAATTTAATGCTTTAATGAACACTTTTGCACCAAATAGTGATGATGATTTTGATGATAGAGATAATACAGAACAAGAAAAAATATCAGTTGAATTCGAAAAAAGAAGAAAAGCTCATCTTCAGGCATTAGAAAAAATGACAAAAGGTGAAATTGAATACAGATACAAATCAGTAGATGAATAATTAAGAAATTTTCTATCAAAAGGAAGCCCATTCGGCTTCCTTTTTTTTTCGCAAAATTATATGTATCACCATTTAATTTTCTTCAGTTTATAGTTATATTCTTGTTTAATTATTAGGTTCTTCTTTATAATGAATAACACAATTAATTTACTTATAGAGGCTATTAAAGATCAAAAAGAAATTTTTGGAGATGAGCTTTTTGAGACTTTTACAATTGAATCTAGAATTGAAGAACCAAAAAATTTAATTCATGAACAAAAGCCAATTTTTATGCCCTCAAACAATCTATTTGAAGAATTTGCAAAATGTGAGACTATTGATTCACTTTACAATACAATAAATGAATGTCAAAAATGTGCACTTGGAAAAACAAGAACCAAATTTGTTTTTGGAACAGGTAATCCGACTGCAGATGTAATGATAATTGGAGAAGCTCCAGGCGCTGATGAGGATAAGCAAGGAATTCCCTTTGTTGGTAGAGCTGGGAAATTATTAACTGATATTTTAAAAGCAATAAATTTTGAAAGGGAAGAAGTTTACATTGCAAATATTCTAAAATGCCGTCCTCCAAATAACAGAAATCCATTACCTGCTGAAATGGAAGAATGCACTCCCTATCTTTATAAACAAATTGAGTTGATAAAACCCAAGGTAATTCTTTGTCTCGGTTTAGTTGCGGCAAGTAGTTTGTTAAATCAAAAAGTCAGCCTCACAAAACTGAGAGGCAATGTTTATGATATTCAAGGTATAAAAACTATGGTGACATACCATCCAGCAGCACTTTTAAGAAATCCCAATTGGAAAAGAGGATGCTGGGAAGATGTTCAAAAATTTAGAAAACTTTATGATAGTTTGAGCTAAAATGGAAGATTTACAAAATATTAATAATTCGGTAAAACAACCACCTTCTGCCGTTGATGTTGAACGAGCAATATTAGGTGCTATGATTCTTGATGATAAAGCAATTCCAAAAGTAATAGAATCATTACAACCGGAAAGTTTTTTTGATAAAAAAAACCAATTGATTTTTGAAGCTATAATTTCATTATTTGAATCCAATGAACCTGTTGATTCGGTTTCACTTTACGAAGAATTAAGTAAAGCAGGAAAAATAGAAAGTGCCGGAGGTCCTGCTTATATAAGTAAATTAGCACAAGATGTTTCTTCCGCGGCAAATGTAGAGTATCATTCCAAGGTTGTTTTAGAAAAATGGATTTTAAGAAAGCTTATTTCCTCTTCAATGGAAATTGCTACAACAGCATATTCAGGTAATGAGGATGTATTTGATTTATTGGATTCGGCTGAATCTAAAATATTTGAAATTACAGAGGCAGGACTAAAAGAATCTTATAAATCAATGGATAGAGCTGTTAAAGAAGCAATGGAACACATTGAAGCAATTCACTCAAAAAAGCTTTCCTCATTTTCAGTCCCTACTGGTTATTTTGCTTTAGATGAAATGCTGGGCGGTTTTCAAAAATCGGATTTAATAATTGTTGCAGCAAGACCATCAATGGGTAAAACTGCATTTGCACTATCTGCTGCAAGAAATGCCGCTGTTGATCATAAAGCTCCGATTGCTATATTCAGTTTGGAAATGGCAACTGTTCAATTAGTAACAAGATTAATTTGTGCTGAAGCCAGAGTAAATGCGCACAGTGTTCGAACTGGAAAATTTAAAGCTGAAGATGGACCAAGAATTAGCCGAACATTAGGTAAATTAAGTGAAGCGCCAATTTATATTGATGATAGTCCTGGTCAAACAGTTCTAGAAATTCGTGCAAAAGCAAGAAGACTAAAAGCTGAAAAAAATATTGGTTTGGTAATTATAGATTACCTCCAATTAATGTCTTCTAGTACTAGAATGGATAGTAGAGAACGCGAAATTTCAACAATTTCCAGATCTCTAAAATCTTTGGCAAAAGAATTAAATGTTCCAGTAATTGCTCTTTCTCAGTTAAATAGAGCCGTAGAAACTAGAACAGATAAGAGACCTCAGCTTTCTGACTTAAGAGAATCCGGTTCAATTGAACAAGATGCAGACGTTGTAATTTTCTTGAACAGACCGGAATATTATGGAATAACACAGTTTGCTGACGGTGAATCAACCGAAGGAATTGCAGAGATAATTGTTGGTAAACAACGTAATGGTCCAACAGGCGATGTACGACTTAAATTTATTAAAGATTTTGCTCGCTTTGAAAATTTAGATATGTTCCATTCAAGATTTGAAGAGCAAGCAGCTTCTGTTGCAACTACGGATGAAGAGGATTTACCTATATGATCCATAAAATAATAATTACATTGTTCATTTTAGTATCATTAACATTAAATGCACAAGTACTGTATACTGATGATGATGTTGAAATTTGCAATACTAAATTTGAATTTGCCGTTTCAGAAAATTTGAAAAATTTGCCAATCAATGATGTTGTTGTAGAAATTGGAAAAACATTTTTAGGTTTGGATTATGAAGCATATACTCTTGAAAAAAGTGAAAATGAACAGCTGATAATTCATCTAACGGGGTTGGACTGTTATACATTTTTTGAAAGTTCTTTAGCTTTTGCGAGATGCATAAAAAGTGGTAAAACTACATTTCAAGATTTTCAAAATGAAATACAAAACTTACGTTATAGAAACGGAGTAATTGAAGGATATCCTTCAAGGCTTCATTATGCTGCTGATTGGTTATATGATAATAATAATAGAAATATTGTAAAGGATATTACCGAAGAAATCGGCGGCATAAAATATTCAAAAAAAATTAACTTCATGACCAACCATGTTTCTTCATATAAGCAGTTAAAAAATAATCCTGAATTTGTTGAAAAAATGAAAGAAATTGAAAGTTCAATTAATTCAAGGGATTATTACTATGTGCCGGAAAATGACATAGAATGTATTGAGAGTGAAATTTCAAATGGTGATATTATTTTGATAACTGCAAGTACAGCAGGTTTGGATATTTCTCACACCGGTATTGCTGTGAAAATGGAAGATGACAGAATTCACTTTATGCATGCACCATTAGCCGGAAAGAAAATTCAAATAACAGAACAACCACTTAGCGATTACGTTAAAGGTCTAAAAAGACATACCGGAATAATGGTTGCTAGAGTTTTGGAGCCATAGATTAAATTTTATTAAGTAGTCATTGCAAGACTTATTTTGTCGTAGCAATTTAAAATAAAAAAAGATCACTTCGCTTTGTTGATGACAAAGTTGTTTTAATTAATTAAACTTCTTAAAATCTCTAAATTTTCTAAATCCTCAATTTGTTCTTTTCCTTTTGGTGTTTCTAATATTTTGGGAACGTGTATTAATCTTTCGTCGTTCATAATATTTTTGAAACCGGCTTCACCAATAAAACCTTTACCTATATGTTCATGTCTGTCAATTCTGCTTCCTAAATCTTTTTTACTGTCATTCATATGAAAACATTTAAGTTTATCTAAGCCAATTATTTCATCAAATTCTTTGATAGTATTTTCATAATTCTTATAAGATCTAAAATCATATCCTGCAGCAAAAAGGTGAGCAGTATCAATGCAGACCGACATTCGATTTTTTGCTTCAACTAATTCAATTATTTTAGCAATATGTTCAAACTTATAACCTAAAGTTGTTCCTTGTCCTGCTGTAATTTCCAACATACTGCTTACTTTGTAATTCATTGTTTTTTCATGCACAATATTTAATGATTCAGCAATAACCTTTAATCCATCTTCTACACCTCTGCCAGTATGTGAACCGGGATGAAAATTTAAATACGGAATTTCCAATTGCTCACATCTTTCAAGTTCATCATGAAAAGCTTTACGAGATTTTTCAAGGATTTCTGTATTTGACGCACAAAGATTAATCAAATACGAATCATGTGAAACAACAAATTTAATATTGGATTTATTTAACAGATCCTTGAATTTAATTATTTCTTTTTCTTCTAAATGCTTTGCAAACCAACGATTATTATTTTTTGTAAAAATTTGAATTGCTGTAAAATTCAATTTTTCAGCTCTTTCAATCGCTTTTGAAACACCGCCGGAAGTTGAAGTATGTGCTCCTAGTAAATGAGTCATAATTATTCCAATTTTGTAAAAGTTTTTTTTAGTTTATTATTGTTAAATAAAAAGTTCTTTTAACCAATTTATAAAAAATAATATGAAAGATTTAATTGAACTCACAAAAAAAGAAAAGAAAAATGTAATTGGATTAATGTCAGGAACTTCGTTAGATGGAGTTGACGTTGCCCTTATAAAAATTGAGGGAAGTGGAACATTTACAAAACTTGAGTTGATTGGTTTTCTGGAATATCCATTTCCAAAAGGATTGAAATCCAAACTGTTAAAGAATTCAGTTAAAGAAACAAGTAACGTTGAAGATATTTCACAGTTGAATTTTTTATTACCAAAAATTTATTTTGATGCGATCAGAACTTTATGCAATGATATTAACTTTGAAATTAATGACATTGATTTAATAGGAAGTCATGGACAAACAATTCACCATTTACCAAAAAAAGTCAAAAACTTTGGGTATAACATTTCATCAACTTTGCAAATTGGTGATCCAACTGTTTTAGCAAAACTTTCTGGTATAATTACAATAGGGGATTTCAGAACCGGAGATATGGCTTTAGGTGGTGAAGGTGCTCCATTAATTCCATATTTTGATTATTTACTTTTTCATTCACATCAAAAAAATAGAGCACTTCTTAATATTGGAGGGATATCAAATTTCACAATATTAAATAAGGACAAAGGTTTGAAAGACGTATTAGCATTTGACACAGGTCCGGGTAATATGTTAATTGATACTCTTACAAAACTTTTGTTTAATCTTGAATATGATAAAGATGGTAACTTTGCAAGATCAGGTAAATTAAATAATTTATTATTTGATGCACTAATTAAAAAAGATGAATTTATTGAAAGAATTCCTCCAAAATCAACCGGAAGAGAATATTATGGAGAAAGTTTTTTGAATAATTTATTGTCATTATATAAAAATGTTTCAAAAGAAGATTGGTTAAATACAGTTACAAAATTTACTGCATATGGCATCCATAGAAATTATGAAAAATTTGTAAAAGATGAGACAAGGATTGACGAGTTAATTATTAGTGGAGGTGGTGCAAAAAATAGATTTTTATACGAATGCTTGAAGGAAGAATTTAGTGAAACTGTAGAAATAAAAATAATTGATGACATAGGCATTTCATCGGATGCTAAGGAAGCAATATGCTTTGCTGTAATGGCTAATGAGACTATTTCTGGAAATCCGACGAATATTCCGCGGACAACCGGTGCTTCTCGGTCAACAATTCTTGGTAAAATTTGTCTGCCTTAATTAAAACATAAATCTCAATTATTAAAAATCAATTTTTAAAGAAGAAGTTATAAATAAAGATTTTAACTAAAGTTTGAAAATTCAATAATTGGTATTTGGGATTTATTTGTTATTTATAATTTGTCAATTCTAATTTGAGCTTATTTTTATGCCTACTTATGAACAAGAAGCGAAGTCAATTCTTAGAAAACATAAGAAAATAGACTCGTGGTTTATTTCAAATTACGGAATGAATTTATATAGAGGCTGTACTCATGATTGTGTTTATTGTGATGGAAGAGCGGAAAATTATTTTGTTAAAGGTGACTTTGGAAAAGATATTGTTGTAAAGAAAAATGCAATAGATATTTTAAGAAAAGAGTTAGATCCTAAAAGAAAAAGAATTCCACTTAAAAGAAGTTTTATTTTGCCTGGCGGTGGAGTTGGAGATAGTTATGAACCAATTGAGCAGAAATATGAATTGACAAGGAAAACATTAAAATTATTATATGAATATAATTTCCCAGTTCACATACTTACAAAATCAATTTTAGTAAAACGTGATTTAGATATTCTTCAAAAAATAAACAATAAGAATAAAGCTATTATTAGTTTTAGCTTTTCATCAGTTGATGAAAGAATAAGCAAAATTTTTGAACCGCATGCGGCAAAACCTTTGGAAAGGTTAGAAGCAATTTCGTTTTTCAAAGAACATGGATTTAATTGCGGAATGTTTCTGATGCCTGTGATCCCTTTCATAACGGATACACCCAAAATGATTGAGCAAACAATTAGAGAAGGAGTAAAAGCGGGAATTGATTTTATAATATTTAGTGGTATGACATTAAAAGAAGGAAGACAAAAAGAATATTTTATGAATACAATAGCTGAACATTTTCCGCATTTACAATTGGAATATGAAAATCTTTACAGAGAAAACAAATGGGGCAATCCTTCAAGTGAATATTACGAAACGATAAACTTTACATTTGATACATTTTCAAAAAAGTATAAAGTGCCTAAAAGAATTCCAGCTTATTTATTCAATAACATATTAGATGAAAACGATTTAATAATTGTAATCTTAGAACAAATTGACTACTTATTAAAACTTAGAGGTTACAAATCCAATTATGGATACGCTGCATATGCAATTTCAAAATTGGATACAGGTATTTCAAATATTAGATCGGAAATTGGACGAATAAATGGAATTGGTCCCGCTATTAGAAAAATAATTTGGGAAATTTTGGATACCGGAACTTCCAGATATTATGAAAAGTTGTTGGTTAGTTAAATAACAAACTGCTATTCTTTTATTCATGCTGAGCGCAGTCGAAACATGATTAAATCGGAAATCAATAAATTCTCATCATGCTGAGAATGATATAAAAAAAATTTGACTCTCCGGTTTCTGATAAAATACAGGAATTTAAGAAAATATTTACTTTAACTTCTCTCTTAAAATCTGATTAACCATTTGAGGATTTGCTTTCCCTTTTGTTTCTTTCATTACTTGACCAACAAAAAAGCCAATTACTTTATCTTTACCTGATTTAAATTCTTCAACTTGGTCAGGGTTTTGATTTATAACATTATCAATTGCAGATTCAATGGCTGAAGTATCAGTGATCTGAATTAAATTCTTTTCTTTTACAATTATTTCAGGATCTCTATCTTCTTCAAGCATAAATGGGAAAACATCTTTTGCAATTTTACTGCTTATTTTATTTTGGTTGATCAAGTTAATTAATTTGCCAAGATTTTTTGGACTAACTGGAAAATTTGAAAAACTTATTTTTTGTTCATTTATAATTTTTAGAACATCTCCCATTACCCAATTGCTGGCAATTTTAGAATCATTTGTTTCTGTTAATACTTCTTCATAAAAATCTGCCATTTCTCTTTGCGAAGTTAAAACTTCTGCATCGTACTCCGGAAGATTTAAATCTTTTATAAATCTTTCTTTTCTTTTTACAGGTAGTTCAGGCATAGTGATAAAAATTTCTTTTTGCCAAGCTTCATCAACAATAACAGGCATTAAATCAGGATCCGGAAAATATCTGTAATCATGAGCTTCTTCTTTGCCTCTCATACTGGTAGCTTTATTTTGCTCGGCATTCCATAAAAGAGTTTGCTGAATAACTTCACCGCCATCTTCAACTAAATTTATTTGTCTGTCAATTTCAAAATCAATTGCTTTCTGAACATTTCTAAACGAATTCATATTTTTAACTTCAGTTCTTGTCCCTAATTCTGTTGCACCTTTTGGTCTAATCGAAATATTAGCATCACACCTTAATGATCCTTCTTCCATATTTCCATCGCAAATACCTAAATAGGTTATAATTTGCTTAAGATTTGATAAATACTGATAAGCTTCTTCACCACTGCTGATATCCGGTTCACTAACAATTTCAATAAGTGGAGTGCCGCATCTATTAACATCAACTAAAGTATCATATCCTTGATCATGAATTGATTTGCCGGCATCTTCTTCCATATGAATTCTTTTTATACGAATTCTTTTTTCATCATTTGTTTTTATATCAATGTAACCATTCTCACAAATTGGCAATTCAAATTGAGAAATTTGATAGCCTTTTGGTAAATCCGGGTAGAAATAATTCTTTCTTGCAAAAACTGATTTTTCATTAATGGTACAATTTGTTGCTAATCCCATTAAAGTTGTAAACTCAACAACTTTCTTGTTAAGAACCGGTAAAACTCCTGGGTGACCCAAACATACCGGACAAACATTTGAATTTGCCGGATTACCAAATTTTGTTGAACAACCGCAAAATATTTTTGTATCTGTTAAAAGTTGTGCGTGAACTTCTAAACCAATTACAGCTTCAAATTCCAATTTGTACCTTTATTTTAATTTTTGCTTTACAAATATAATTATTACTTTATTAGAAATTTTATTTTCAGTAAGAATTTAATAATATTGTCATAATAATTATTTATTTGAGGTAATTGTGAAATTAGATTATTTAGCGTTTGCTGCACATCCGGATGATGCCGAACTTTCAATGGGAGGAACAATTGCAAAATTAATTAAGCAGAATAAAAAGTTTGGAATTATAGATTTAACTGCCGGTGAATTGGGATCAAGGGGAAATAAAAAAACAAGAGCCGAAGAAGCCAAATCAGCAAATAAAATATTGAATTTAAGCATAAGAGAAAATTTAGGTTTCAAAGATGGAAGTGTTTTTGCAGATGATAAAAATACTTTGAAAATAGTTGAAATAATTAGAAAATATGAACCAAAGATAATTTTTGCTCCATATTTTAATGACCGTCATCCCGACCATATTGAAACTAGTAAACTGATAAAAAGAGCTATGTTTTTTAGCGGTGTTACAAAAGTAAAAACTAAAAATAAAGGTATCGATCAAAGGCCTTTTAGACCAAAAAATTTATTTTATTTTATGCAAACGTATGAATTTCAACCAAGTTTTATTGTTGATATTTCAGATACATTTGAGATTAAAATGAAATCTGTGTTGGCATACAAAACTCAGTTTTTTATAGAAGGTGCAAAAAATAATGAACCGAACACATTTATTAGTAATCCCGAATTTGTTAAATATTTAGAAGCAAGAGCTAAAACATTTGGTTTTAAAATTGGCAAAAAATATGGCGAACCGTTTTTTAGCGAAGAAGCTATAGAAATTAAATTGGAAAATTATGCGGAGAATAGTCAATGAAATTAGGACTAATTGGAACAGGATTAATGGGAGCTCCTTTAGCTAAAAAAATTTTAGATGCCGGTTACGAGTTAAATGTTTATAACCGAACTAAAACAAAAGTATTGGAAATTGAAAAATATGGTGGAAAAGTATATTCGGAAATTAATCAATTGATCAAAGAATCAGATGCAATAATTTTAATACTTTCAAATTATGATGCAATTTATGAAACACTGTTTGATAGCGGAGTAAATGAATTTGATAGCAAGATCATTATTCAGATGAGTACAATTGCTCCAAATGAAAGTATTGAATTACATAATAAAATATTAAAACTGCGCGGCGAATATTTTGAAGCGCCTGTATTAGGCAGCATTCCTCAAATTGTAAATGGAGAACTAATAGTTTTAGTTGGAAGTGAAATTGAACAATTTGAAAAATGGAAAAAACTTTTTGCTTCGTTTAGTAATAACATTTTACATGTTGGAGAAGTCGGAAAAGCAGCAGCCATGAAATTGGCGTTAAATCAATTAATTATTTCAGAAACAGTTGCATTTTCAATGAGCTTAGGATTTGTTAGAGAGAATGAACTGGATGTAAATCAATTTATGGATATATTAAGAAATAGCGCATTGTACGCTTCCACTTTTGATAAGAAATTAGACAATATGCTTAATAGAGATTTTTCAAATCCCAACTTTCCATTAAAACATTTATTAAAAGATTTAGATTTAATGTTAGGATCTTTTGGTGAAAAAAATATTAATACAAGTTCATTAAAAGGAGCAAGAAAAGTTTTAGTTGAAGCAATTGAAAAAGGATTTTCAGATCAAGATTACTCGGCACTTTATAATGGAATTCATAGATTTAAAGATGAAACCTAATTTGATTGTTTGCATCTAAATTAGAAAAAGGGGAAAATATGAGTTATTATTTATCAAAAATTACTGATTATGATTTTGAAAAAGCTTTAGTTAGAGTTGAAGAAGAATTAAAAGCAGAAGGATTCGGTATATTGACCGAAATTGATGTTCAATCGACATTAAAGAAAAAGCTTGATGTAGACTATAAAAAATATAAAATCCTTGGCGCTTGCAATCCTCCATTGGCTTATAAAGCTCTTACTTCTGAAGATAAAATTGGTGTAATGCTGCCTTGTAATGTTATTGTTGAAGAAAACAATGAAAATAAAATAGAAGTAGCTATGGTAAATCCATTTGAAGCTATGCAGGGCGTAAAAAATGAAAAATTATCTGCAATTGCACTAGAGGTATCAAAAAAATTAGAAACAGTTTTGGGAAAGATTTAAACCAAAAAATTTCTAATTATTTTATCTAACTGATCAAATTCAATTAAAAACGCATCATGACCGTGAATTGAATTTATTTCTGAATAAGTTGCATTAGGAATCCTTGAAACAATTTCTTTTTGTTCTTCAGCAGGATATAATAAATCCGAACTAATTCCTACACATTCAGTTTTACAAGAAATTGAGTTTAATGCTTTTTCAATTCCGCCTCTACCAATTCCAACGTCATGAGAATCCATTGCTTCACTTAAATAAAGATAAGCATTGGCATCAAACCTTTTTGTAATTTTTTCTCCTTGGTAATTCAAGTAATTCTCAACATCAAATAAACCGGTGCCATTTGATTTTTCTCTTCCAAATTTTATCATAAAGGATTCATAACTTCTATAGCTTAACATTGCAATCTTTCTCGCAAGGGAAAATCCTAATTCCGGTTGTTCAATATAATTTCCATTTTTCCAGGCGGGATCATTCTTTATTGCGTTTCTTGAAGCTTCATTTAAACCAATTGCCCATGCTGAATGACCAACAGAAGCTCCTATTGGCATAATGCTCTCAATTATATTGGGATACATGATTGCCCATTCTAATACTTGCATTCCTCCTAATGATCCGCCGATAGCAAGTTTTATTTTTTTTATTCCGAGATAATCTATTAATCCTTTTTGAACATTTATCATATCTCTTACAGTAACTTCAGGGAATTTTAAATTATATTTTTTCCCAGTATTAGGATTTATACTTGTAGGTCCGGAAGTTCCGTAGCAACTTCCTAAAACATTTGAGCATATTACAAAATATTTATCAGTATCAATTGATTTACCTGGTCCAATAAGCGGAGACCACCATCCTTCTTTACCTTCATACATTTCGTTGTAATTAGCAAGATGTTTTTCGTGTCTACAATTTTTAATCTCTTTCTCAGTAATAATTCCAGTTATATGAGCATTACCTGTCAATGCATGGTTTATCATAATAACATTGCTCTTTTCTGAATTTAATTTGCCAAATGTTTGGTATGCAACAGTTACAGAATTAAGCGCAGAACCATTTTCAAATTTAAATGGGTGATCCTCTGAAAAAAGATTTACAAAATTTGTCTCCGCAATTAGATTACTCATTATTTATCTCTATTTCTGATATACCAAATATATAAATTACTTTCCATTTAAAGCTTGCTCAAAATCGTTAATTATATCATCAATATGTTCAATTCCTACAGAAACTCTGATTTGCTCTGGAGTTACTCCTGAAGTAATTTGTTCTTCATTACTTAATTGCTGATGCGTTGTTGAAGCCGGGTGAATTACTAATGTTTTTGCATCACCAACATTAGCCAATAAACTTGCAAGTTTAACTTTATTTATAAATTTCTTGCCTGCTTCCAAACCTCCTTTTATGCCAAATGAAAGCATAGAACCATAATGACCCGACCGAAGATATTTTTTAGCATTTTGATGTGAAGGATGATCCTTTAATCCAGGATACCAAACCCACTCAACTTGAGAATGATTATTTAACCAATTTGCCAAAGTTAATGCATTGCTGTTATGTCTTTCTAATCTTAATGATAGAGTTTCTAATCCTTGAAGTAAAAGAAAAGAATTAAATGGACTTATACATGGACCCAAATCTCTCAGTCCTTCTACTCTTGCTCTTATAATAAAAGCTATATTTCCAAATTGAGAATCTTTCCCAAATACATCATTAAAAACCAAACCATGATAACCCGGAGAAGGTGTTGTGAATAATGGAAATTTCCCATTTCCCCAATCAAAATTACCTGAATCTACAATCACACCTCCAATAGAAGTCCCATGACCTCCAATCCATTTTGTTGCGGATTGAACTACAATATCCGCACCATATTCAATTGGTCTTACTAAATAACCTGCAGCTCCAAATGTATTATCAACAATTAGAGGTATATTATTTTTATGTGCAACTTCAGCAATTTTTTCTATATCTGGAATATTAAGTTTAGGATTACCAATTGATTCAATATAAATTGCTTTGGTTTTTTCATCAATTAGTTTTTCAAATTCTTCAGGATCATCACCAGTAACAAATTTAACATTTATTCCAATTCGCGGTAGAGTGACCTTAAACAAATTATAAGTCCCACCATATAAAAAACTTGTAGAAACAATATTATCACCTGCTTCTGCAATATTAGTAATTGCAAGATGTTCTGCTGCCTGCCCGGATGATGTTGCCAAAGCTGCAACTCCACCTTCCAAAGCAGCCACTCTCTTTTCAAAAACATCTGTTGTCGGATTCATAATTCTTGTATAAATATTTCCGAATTTTTTAAGGGCAAACAAATCTGCAGCATGTTCAGAATCATCAAAATTATATGATGTTGTTTGGTATATTGGTACTGCTCTTGCATTAGTTGATGGATCTGGTTCTTGTCCAGCATGCAATTGAAGTGTTTCATATTTATAATTACTCATTACTATCTCCTTTAATTAAATTGAAATAAATTTTAAGCAAAAAAAAACCTCCTAAGGAAAGATTCCAAAGGAGGTTTATTAAATTCCGATATTATCTTTCCCTAATAACTAGGGCAGGATTTGGCACCTTTCTCATACGACGGTTGCCAAGGCTTCACAGGGCCTGATCCCTCTGCCTTTCTTGATAATTAAAAACTTAAAGAACAATCTTAATTTCAGTGACGACGAAAATAGAAAAAAGTTTATGTTGATGCAAGGGAAAAAATAAAAACGTGGAAAAGTAAAAATATTGAATTCGATAAAACGAAAGATGTAATTAACGTGAGAAGTGAAAAGTCAAATATGAAAAATCGTCATTCCAGCCATAGTGCCGAAATCTAAAAGACACTAGAAATGAAAAAAACAGAAACCATTGTGACGAAAATAACTTAAGAAAGTAAAAACTCCTGAAAATCTTTATAATCTTTAGAGACTTTAATAATCTTACTTTCTTTATCTAAACAGCCTGAAAGTCTTTCTGGAATCTCTGGTTCAAATTCTAAATTATTTTTAAATACATCTAAAAACTTTGCCGGGTGTGCTGTTTCAAGAACAACTGAATTAAAGCTTTCGCCATAATTATTTTTATATTTTTCAATAGCTAAACAGCCAACAGCCCCATGCGGATCAATAATGTAATCATACTGATCTTTAATTTCTTTCATTTTTCTCAAGGTTTCTTCATCGCCAAAACTTTTTGAGAAAATTACATTTTTGATCAAATTATAATCATCGTCATAAAGTGAAATTATTCTTGCCAAATTACTCGGATCGCCAACATCCATAGCGTTTGATAAAGTTATTTGTGAGGCTCGTGGATTAAAAATTCCAGAATCAATATATTCTGTAAATACATTGTTCGCGTTTGTTGCAGCAATAAATTTACTTATTGGTAATCCCATTTTTTTAGCAATTAATCCGGCAGTTAAATTCCCCAAATTACCACTAGGAACACAGTAAATTATTTTTTTATTTGAATTTTCTAATTGTTTAAAACTTTCAAAATAGTAAAATGATTGTGGTATTAATCTTCCAATATTAATTGAATTTGCAGAGCTTAAATTTATTTTTTCTTTTAAGGCTTCATCAACAAAAGCTGATTTTACTAATCTTTGACAATCATCAAAAGTCCCATCGATTTCAATTGCGGTTATATTATTCCCTAAAGTTGTTATTTGCTTTTCTTGTATTTTGCTAATTTTTCCGCCCGGGAAAAGTACTATAACATTTATACCTTCAACATTATAAAATCCATTAGCAACAGCACTTCCTGTATCGCCACTAGTAGCAACAAGTATAGTGATTTCTTTGTTTTCTGTCTTAAGAAAATGCTCCATCGTTCTTGCCATAAATCTTGCACCAAAATCTTTAAATGCTAAAGTTGGTCCATGAAATAACTCAAGAATGGAAAAATCATCAGATAGTTTTGCTAATGGTGCTGGAAATGAAATAGATGAATTTATAATATTTTCTAATTCAGAATTCGAGATTTCACCATCAACAAAATTTTTAGCAACTTCTAACGCAATTTCTTGAAATGATAAATCATTTAATGAATTTAGAAAAGTTTTTGTTAGCTGAGGGATATATGAAGGCCTAAATAATCCTTTATCCTTTGCTAAACCTTGCAGTATTGCTTCTCTAAAGGAAACGGTGTTATTTGGATTATTTGTGCTAAAGTATTTCATTATTCAATTTGGTATTCACGAATTCATATTGAGCGAATTCAAATATGTTTTTGTTATAGATCTTGTTTTTTAATTTTCTAGATTCCCAACCAAGTTGTGAATGACAGAAGAAATTATTTAATTACTTTTGGTCCCACAGAATTTATTTTTGAAACGAATAGATTCGATTTCATTCCATTTGCTTTTACAACTATCTGCATTGCTTTCCCAATTTGTTCAGCTTTAGCTTTACTTTTAGCAAATGCAAAAATTGATGGTCCGGAACCAGAAATTGAACAGCCATAAGCTCCATTTTCAATTGCCGTTTGCTTAATATCATAAAAACCCGGAATTAAAGTTGCTCTGGCCGGCTCAGAAATTTCATCATGAATGGTTCTTCCTAATAAATCAATATCATTTTTATATAGTGCATTAACAAGAGCTCCTACGTTACCAAAATGTTTTCTAGCTTTTGGAACTGGGATTTGTTTTTTGATAAGCTTTCTTGCTTTTTTTGTTTCGATAACAATATGAGGAAATACTACCGCGCAATATAAATTCTTTGGAACTGGCAATTTTATTAAATCAATCGGATTATAATCACGAATTAAAATAAATCCGCCAAACAAACATGGTGCAACGTTATCGGCATGAATTGCTCCGCTTGCAATAGATTCACCCTTTATAGCAAAATCTAAAGTTTGCATTTCTGTAAATGGTTCACCAAGCAATTTATTTAAACCGTAAACTGCAGCAACAGAACTTGCTGCACTTGAGCCTAGTCCGCTTCCAATTGGCATTTTTTTCTTAATTGTAACATCCACGCCAATGCTTTTGTCTTTGTAATTTTTGAGAAGTTCTAATATTCCAACAGTAGCAGTATTTTTTTTGGGATCATAGGGAAGAACTTTTCCATCTCCCGTAATTTTTCTAATTATAACTTTTTTATCATTTCTTAATTTTAAGGAAACAATATCACCTGGTTCATTTATTGCGAAACCAATAGTGTCAAATCCACAACCCACATTAGAAATTGTAGCAGGAGCAAAAACTTCGATAGATTTATTCATTTACAAAATTCCGTTTAAATATCCTTGGGCTTTTAATAATTCAGCTGCTAAGATTGTTCCTCCAGCGGCACCTCTAATTGTATTGTGTGAAAGAACTACAAATTTGTAATCAAAAATTTCACATTCGCGTAAACGACCAACTGACACTGTCATACCGTTGCCAAGCGCACTATTTAATCTTGGTTGAGGTAAATAATTTTCAGAAAAATAATGAATCGGATTTTCCGGAGCAGATGGCAAACTTAATTTTTGAGGCATCGAAGTGAATTTTTGCCAAATATCAATAATATCCTGTTTAGCAGGTTTATTTTTAAATTTCACTTGGACCGTTTCTAAATGACCATCAATCACCGGAACACGGTTGCACTGTGCACTAATTTTAATGGTTGCATTTTTTATCTCATTTCCATCAAATGATCCCAAAATTTTCAATGGCTCGGTAATCATTTTTTCTTCTTCACCGGAAATGTAAGGAACAACATTCCCTAAAATATCAAGACTAGGAACACCCGGATATCCTCCACCGGAAACAGCTTGCATGGTCACAACATTTACAGTTTCAATTCCAAAAGCATCATAAAGTGGTTTTAATGCCAAAACCATTCCAATAGTTGAACAGTTTGGATTAGTTACAATTGCACCTTTTTTATTTTTAATAAGTTCAAGATGTTCATAGTTTACTTCGGGTATCAAAAGCGGTACATCTTTATCAAAACGATGATTTCTTGAATTTGAAATTACAAAATAGCCATTGTTTGCAAAATCTGTTTCTATTTCACCAGCTACTGATGAATCCAAAGCACTGAAAACTAATTTCGATTTAAGATTTGGTTTACATTCAAGAATTTCCATTTCAGCAATGGAGGAATCTAAGTTTGTTGCCATCACCCATTTTGTGGCGTCATTATATTTTTTACCGGCAGATCTCTCAGATGCTGCCAATTCAGAAATTTCAAACCATGGATGATTTGTTAAAAGTTCTATAAATTTTTGTCCGACACTACCTGTTGCACCAAGAATTGCAACTGGAATTTTATTCATTTTTTATCCTAAGTAATTTATTATTCTCAAAATATCTGCAAATATACCTGAAGCCGTAAATTCAGCTCCGGCACCTCTTCCTCTTATAATCAAAGGTTGGGCAGAGTAATTTTTTGTAGTTATTGCAACTATATTGTCGTTTCCTTTTAAATTGTAAAATGGATGTGATTGGTTAACCTCAACAAGTTTTACAGTTGCTTTTTTGTTTTCATATTTTGCAATGTATCTTAGCACTGAATTATTTTTTTCTGCAGAAATTTTTCTTTCTTCAAAATCTTTATCAGTGGATTTTAAAATTTTAAAGAATCCATCAATCGTTTTTGATTTTCTTGCTTTTTCAGGAACAAGATTTTCTACTTCGATATCTGAAAGTTCTAACTCTTCACCAATTTCTCTAATTAGAATTAAGAGCTTACGGGCAACATCCAATCCATTTAGATCATCTCTTGGATCAGGTTCTGTATATCCATTCCCTTTTGCAGTTAGTACAATTTCAGAAAATTTTTCATTACCAGTAAAGGAGTTAAACAAGTAGCTTAACGTCCCTGATAGAATCCCTTCAATTTTAATAATCTTTTCACCCGAATTTACCAAATCTCTTATAGTTGAAATGATTGGTAAACCTGCACCAACATTAGTGCTGTAAAGGAATTTCACATTTTTCTTATTAGCAGTATCTTTTAATGATTTATAAATTTTATATTCTTTTGTGTTAGCAATTTTGTTTGGTGTAGTAATAGAAATATTTGATTCTAAAATTGTCTGATAAAAGGGCACGGCAACTTCAGTTGCAGTGCAGTCAACAAAAATTGAATTAGCTAAATTCAGTTTTTTCATTTCTGAAATGTAAGCACCAATATCAGATTTCTGTTTTGAATTATTTAATTCGTTCACCCAATTTTCAATATCAATGCCTTTTAAATCAATTAGCATTTTTTTACTATTTGCTATACCGACTAATTTAAATTCAATAGATTTTTCATTTGCTAAAAATTTCTTTTTATCAATTATATATTGAATTAAAGCTTTCCCGACTAATCCAATACCTACTAAGAAAATGTTATATATTTTTCTTTCTGCTAAGAAAAGCGAATCGTGTAAAACATTTAGAGCTTTTGATAGTTCTGCATTTTTTATAACAAAAGAAATATTTAGTTCCGATGAACCCTGAGCTATTGCAATTATATTAATCCCATTTTTCCCAAGAGCGTTAAAGACCTTTCCTGAAATACCGGGAGTGTGACGCATATCTTCGCCAACTACTGCAATTATAGATAAATTTTCTTCGGCTTCAATTTCTCTAATTTGACCGTCAAAAATTTCAAGTCGTAATGATTGCTTAATAGCTTCGGCTGCTCTTTTTCCATCTTTTGGCAGCACAGCTATACAAATACTTAATCCCGATGAACCTTGTGTCAGTAAAAAAGTTTTTATTTTTTGTTCGGATAAAGTGTCAAAAATTCTTGAAGTTATATCTTCATTACCAAATAAACCGCTACCACTAATTCTCAAAAGTGTGATATTATCAACAGAGGAAATTCCTTTTGCACTAAATTTTATTTCCGGTTGTCTTTTTAGAATTATGGTTCCTTTAAATTCCGGTTCAAATGTGTTTCTGATCCTAATTTTTACATTGTTATCAAAAGCTGGCTGCATTGTTGGCGGATAAATTACTTTAGCTCCAAAGTAAGACATTTCCATTGCTTCTTGATAAGTTACAGCTTTTAACGGGAGTGCATCATTTACTTTTCTAGGATCAGCGGTTAAAATACCATTTACATCTGTCCAAATTTCAATTTCTGAAACTTTTAATGCAGCCCCAAATATTGAAGCAGTAAAATCTGATCCGCCTCTTCCAAGAGTTGTTATTTCATTATTTTCATCCGAAGCAATAAAACCGGTAATTATTTGCATTTGTTTATGCTTTTTGAAATAATCAACAATATTTTTATTGGTGATTTCAACATTAATATGTGCGTTGCCAAATACACTATTTGTCTTAATTATTTTAGTAGTATCTAAAAATTCACAATCAATATTTTTACTTTTTAGTGATTCACAAATTATAAATGCAGAAAGTCTTTCTCCATAACTTACAATACTGTCAAGTATTCTTGGCGTAAGTTCTCTAAGAAGATAAAGACCACGCAAAATATCAACTAATTCTTCAAAAAGTTTTTCTATTTGTGCCTGTACTTTAGCTTTTGATCGATGGGTCACAAGTTCAGCAAAAACATCTAAATGCCGTAAACGCAAATTTTGGAATGAAGCTAAATATGTATCTTCACGATTAAGTGCTTGGTTGCTCAGATCAATTAATTTATCAGTTACTCCGCCAAAGGCTGAAAATACAACAGAAATATTTTCCCTTTTCGAATAATAATTATCAATAATGCTTATAACTTTTTTAATTGCATCAGCGCTTCCGACAGAAGTTCCGCCAAATTTTAATATCTTCATCTTATCTAATATAATTTTTAAAACAAATTTCTATTATAAAAATATCTATTCATAAGAACAACAAATAAGTTAGGATTTTATACTTATTTCAGTATAAATATTAGAAAAGCTGAGATTTTTTTTCTCTTAGATACTATTTTGGGTTTGAATACATGTGAAACGGAAAATTTATCAATTTGCCTTCAATTTTTGCTATATTTTAAAGATGTATTTATTTTGATATGAATTATGAAACAAATTTTTTTAACAATTGTAAAAACTCAATCAAATTATTAAATAATAAATAAAGGGGCTTTGACTTGGAGATAACAGAATTAAATGAAAAAATAAGTAAAGAAAGCGAATTTATTGATACTCTTCTTGCCGAAATTGGTAAAGTTATTGTCGGACAAAAAGATATGGTTGAGCGACTTGTGATAGGACTGCTTGGAAACGGACATATACTTCTTGAAGGCGTACCTGGTTTGGCAAAAACTTTAGCAATAAATTCATTAGCAAATGCAATGGATGCCAAATTCCAAAGAATTCAATTTACTCCCGATCTTTTACCTGCTGACTTAATTGGAACGATGATTTATAATCAAAAAGAAGGAAATTTTTCAATTAAAAAAGGTCCTATTTTTTCAAATTTTATATTAGCCGATGAAATAAACAGAGCTCCAGCAAAAGTGCAAAGTGCTTTACTTGAAGCAATGCAGGAAAGGCAAGTAACAATTGGTCAAAACACATTTAAGTTACAAGAACCCTTTTTAGTAATGGCCACTCAAAATCCTATTGAGCAAGAAGGTACATATCCATTACCAGAAGCCCAAGTTGATAGGTTTATGTTAAAAGTTAAGATTACTTATCCATCTAGAAATGAAGAATTAAAAATCCTTCATAAAAATGTTGGATCGAGCCCTGCAGAAATAAAACCAGTTGTTAAACCTGAAAGCATTTTAAAAGCCAGAAAATTAATTCATGATATATATGTTGATGAAAAAATTGAGAAATATATTTTAGATATTGTTTTTGCAACTAGAACACCAAGTGAATTTGGTCTAAATAATCTTGCTGAATTGATTAGTTACGGCGCTTCACCAAGAGCAACAATTAATTTAGCATTAGCAGCCAGGGCATCTGCTTTTATGAAAAGGAGAGGATATGTTGTTCCCGAAGATGTCAGATCAATTTGTATGGACGTGCTAAGACATAGAATTGCTGTTACATATGAAGCCGAAGCCGAAGAAATCACTTCGGAAAATCTTATTGAAGAAATCTTAAATAAAGTTGAAGTTCCTTAGTAGAAAATGCTTACAAAAGAATTATTAAAACAAGTTCGCCAAATTGAGATAAAGACCAGAGGCATTGTAAATGAAGTTTTCTCCGGTGAATACCATTCTGTGTTCAAAGGAAGAGGAATGGAATTTTCTGAGGTTAGGGAATATCAGATTGGTGACGATATAAGAACAATTGACTGGAATGTTAGTGCTCGATTTGGACATCCATTTGTAAAAGTATTTGAAGAAGAAAGAGAACTTACACTTATGCTGCTTGTGGATCTGAGCGGTTCTTTAGTTTTTGGAAGTGTTGAAAAAACCAAACAGCAAATTGCAGCTGAATTAACTGCTATATTAGCATTCTCTGCAATGAAGAATAACGATAAAGTTGGGTTAATTTTATTTACTGATGAAATTGAAAAATTTGTTCCGCCTAAAAAGGGAAAAAGTCATATTCTTAGAATTGTAAGAGAAATATTATCATTTGAACCGCAAGGTAATAAGACAAATATAAAAGGCGCATTGGAATATTTTAACCATTCAATTAAGAAAAAAAGTATTGCTTTCTTAATCTCTGATTTTATTGATAACGATTATGAAAAAATATTGAAAATTGTTAGTAAGAAACATGATTTTGTAAACATTCATCTTGAAGATCCAAGAGAAAAGGAATTATTAAAAAGTGGAATAATAAAATTTAGAGATGCAGAAACACATGAATTAAGATATTTAGATACAAACAGTAAAATAGTTCAAAATTTCTTTAATACTAAAATTAAAGAACGAGAAGAAATACAAAATAATTTGTTCAAAAAAAGTAGAGTTGATACTATTAAAATAGATACATCATCATCTTATGTTAGACCATTGATTGATTTCTTTAAATTACGTGAGAAAAGATGGTAAGATTTTTTAAGATTTTATTTCTAATATTTTTTATTTCGGTTGTAAGTACATTTGGTCAAAATATAAGAGTTACTGCTTCGACCGATACCTCAGATTATCTTGTTGGTGATTATATAAATTTTACTATAAAAGTTGAATTTGATGAAGGAATAAGAATATCACCGCCATCTCTTACCGACAAACTTGGAATGTTAGAAGTAATTAAAGTTTTACCCCTTACTGCTGAGAAAGAAAATAATATTCAGCAATTTAATTATATTCTTTCGGGTTATGATTCTGCTCGGGTTGTTATTCCGCCAATACCAATTACATATTTTCATGGTAATTCATCAGAACCACAAACAATTGAAACAAATGAAGCAGTAGTTTTTATACATACTTTAGAAGTAATTCCCAATGCAGATATTAAAGATGTTAAAGCTCCAATTAGAATTCCATTTGACTGGCTATTTTGGGGAATTGTTCTTTTAGTTATTTTACTTTTAGCTTCAATTGGTTATTTCTTATATAAAAAGTTTAAGAAACCGGAAGATGAAGTCAGAATAATAAGAAGAACTCCGCCGATACCAATTCATATAATTGCGTTAAAATCCTTGGATAAACTAAAGGAAAAGAAGCTTTGGCAGCAAGGGAAAGTGAAAGAATATCATTCTGAAATAACAGAAATTATTAGAAAATATTTTGAAGATCGGTATCATTTTAATTCACTTGAAATGACAACTGCAGAATCAATGATTGTATTGAATCGAGTTATGGATAATCAGAAAATTATAGACTTGACCGGTAAATTTTTAGCAAATGCTGATATGGTGAAATTTGCAAAATTTGTTCCTATTCCAAGTGTTAATGAAGAAATGATGATTCAAGCATATGAAATTATTGACAAGACAAAGCCAGATGAAGAACCATTGGGGGTGAGTCGTGCTCAATAATGTGACCTTTGCTTATCCTTATGTCTTATATTTTTTAATAATTATTCCATTAATTCTTTTATGGTATTGGTACCAAAGTAAAAAAAGATCATCGGCGATAACATATTCTAATCTTTCAATTTTTTCTGAAATGAAGAAAACGGTAAAAGAAAGATTAATTCATTTGCCAATTATATTAAGATTATTTGGTTTAACATTTTTAATCGTTGCTCTTGCCAGACCGCAATCTTTTTCTTCCGGTGAAAATGTTTATACAGAAGGTATAGATGTAGCAATGTTGTTAGATATTTCAGGCAGTATGTTAGCTGAAGATTTTAAGCCAAACAGATTAGAAGCGGCTAAAAATGTTATTGATGAATTTGTTGCTGGAAGAACAACTGATAAAATAGGATTGGTCGTTTTTGCAAGTGAAAGTTTTACTCAATGTCCGCTTACAATAGATTATCCGGTTTTAAGAGGATTGTTAAAAGATATAAAAAGTGGAATTATTGAAGATGGTACTGCAATTGGGACCGCAATTGCAAATGGCGTAAATAGATTAAAAGACAGCGAAGCAAAAAGTAAAGTTATAATTCTCTTGACTGATGGAGTTAATAATAGCGGCGAAATTGATCCAATTACAGCTGCTCAAATTGCGCAAAAATTTGGCATTAGAATTTACACTGTTGGCGTTGGAACAGAAGGAGAGGCTCCGTATCCATTTCAAACTCCATTTGGAAAACGCTACCAAATGGTTCCCGTAGAGATTGATGAAAAAATATTGAATGAAGTGGCAAATATTACTGATGGAAAATATTTTAGAGCTACCGATAACAAGAAATTAGAAGAAATATATCAGATTATTGACACATTAGAAAAAACCAGAGTTGAAATTACATCCTATAGAAAAGCAAAAGAGCTGTTTTATAATTGGTTAGCTGTGGGATTATTTTTATTAATAGTTGAATTAATATTATCTCGAACTTATTTAAGAAAATTGCCATAATAAATTATGTTTAGATTTGCACATAGCGAATATTTGTACTTGCTTTATCTCGTTCCAATTTTAATTGTACTGATTTGGTATTCAATTAGAAGACAGAATCAGTTGTTGGCAAAGTTTGCAAATGTTAAACTTCATAAAACATTATTTCCATTTAAAAGTAATTTTAAACTCATTTCAAAAAATCTTTTAATTACACTGGCAATAATTTTTTTAATTTTTGGTCTCGCAAATCCTCAAATTGGTTCAAAAGTGGAGGAAGTAAAACAAGTTGGGATTGATGTATATATTCTATTGGATGTCTCTTTAAGCATGAAAGCTGAGGATATTAAACCAAGTCGTTTAGAAAAAGCTAAGCATGAAATCTCAAAATTAATTCAAAGACTTCAGGGTGATAGAATTGGTTTAATTGTATTTTCCGGGAAAGCATTCATCCAATTTCCTTTAACTACCGATTATTCGGCAGCTAATTTATTTTTATCAGCTGTAAGTGTAAATTCTGTCCCTCAGCCCGGAACTGCAATCGGACCGGCAATTCAGCTTGCAATGAACTCTTTTAAGAAGGATGAAGAAACTCAAAAAGCAATTGTTGTTATTACTGATGGAGAAGATCATGAAGGCGATTTGGATTCTGTAATTGAAGAAGTAAATAATGTTGGTGTTAAAATTTATGCAATAGGACTTGGGTCACCCCAAGGAACTCCAATCCCACTTTACAATTCAGCTGGAAAGCAAATTGGTTATAAAAAAGATAGAAATGGTAATGTTGTTCTTACAAAGCTTGATGAAACAACTTTAGAAGAAATAACAAGCAAGGGAAATGGTAAGTATTATCGAGGTACAAGTACTGATGATGAGTTAGAAATGATTTATGATGATCTTGCGAGTTTAGAAGGTTCTGAGTTTGGTGCAACAAAAATTACAGAATATGAAGATAGATATTATTACTTTTTAATTCCGGCTATATTAATTTTATTATTTGAAGTATTTGTAAAAGAAAGAAAATCAAAATTATTTAGTCGATTTGAAAACAACGGTCAAGAAAAATAAAATTATAACATGATTTATAAAATTAAAAAATATATAATACTGCTTTTATTGAGTGCAGCAGCTGTCAATGCCCAATCAATTAGAGGTTTAGTAAATGATGGTGTTGACCAATATGAGGAGAATAAATTTCCTGAAGCTGAAGTCAACTTTAAAAAAGGTGTTCAGAATGAAGTTGAAAATTTTGAATCCAGATTTAACCTTGGTGATGCAATTTACAAGCAAGGCAGATATGAAGAGGCAATGGAAGAATTTAAGAACAGTTTAACTTTAGCTAAAACTGACGAAGAAAAATCAAAAATTTTTCATAATATCGGCAATACTCTTCTCAAATCGCAAAAACTACAAGAAAGCATTGGAGCATATCGTGAGGCATTAAAATTAAATCCAAATGATATGGAAACGAAGTACAATCTTTCTTATGCATTAAAGCAGATGCAAAATCAGCAGAACAATCAGGATCAGCAGCAGCAAAATCAAGATCAGAATCAAGATCAAAACCAGGATCAACAAAATCAAGATCAGCAGCAGCAAGAGCAGAACGAAGATCAACAGAAGGAACAAGAACAAAACCAAGATCAGCAGCAACAACCTCAGCCAAATGAACCTAAAGATGAAATCTCAAAAGATGAGGCACAACGAATTTTGGATGCTCTTAAGAATAATGAAGCTGAACTACAGAAGAAAATGCGGGAAAAGAAATCAAAAAAATCCAATGTTGAAAAAGATTGGTAATTGTAAAAATGAAAGTATTTATAAAAATAATTTTGCTTTTTATATTTTCGTTCAACGTAATATTCGGTCAGGAATTTGGAGCAAGCGTTGATAAATCATCCGTTGGCCAAAATGAAAGGTTTCAAGTTTATTTTACATTTCAAAATGGTGATATTAATCGTTTATCCGAATTTACACCGCCATCTTTTAAAGGATTAAAAGTATTAAGCGGACCGAATGAATCACGAAGTATGCAAATAATTAATGGACAAGTATCCGGCTCTTTAACATATTCTTTTATTATTGTTGGTCAAGAAATTGGTGATTTTACAATTGAAAGTGCTTCTGTAAGTTACGGCGGTACAAAATTAACATCCGATCCTTTAAAATTAAGTGTTATAAAAGGAACATCAACAAATAAACAAGTTGATAAAAAACTTGGAATAAGCCAAGAAGAATTGGAAAAAAGTGTTTTTATTAGGGCAATTCCTAATAAAACAAGAATTATGCAAGGTGAGCAGCTTACCGTTACTTATAAGCTTTATACAAATACTAATATTTCGTCTCCACAGATTTCAAAATTACCTACATTTAGCGGTTTCTGGTCAGAAGAATTAGAAACGCCGCAAAATATTCAATTTAATATTGAAATGTACAATGGGGAAAGATTTAGAGCTGCAACCATAAAAAAAGTTGCTTTGTTCCCAACAAAAAGCGGCTCTTTAGAATTAACACCATTTGAACTTAAGGTTCCGGTAATTGTTAAATCAAGAAGATCACGTAATGATATTTTTGATGACTTTTTCAACGATTCATTTTTTGGCAGAACAGAAACCATAGATCATCTTGCAAAATCAAATAAAGTATCAATAAAAGTTGACCCTTTGCCTTCCGGAAATGTGCCTAGCAGTTTTACCGGAGCTGTTGGTAAATTTGATTTTGATGTTCAACTCGACAAAAATGATGTTGACCTAAATGAAGCTATTACGGTTAAAACAAGAATTTCAGGTACCGGAAATATTTCTTTATTAAAACTTCCGGAGATTCAATTTCCTAACGGTTTTGAAAAATATGAACCTAAAACAAATGAGAATATTAGTAGAAGAAATACAGTTTCGGGAAGAAAAGATATTGAGTTTATAATTGTTCCAAGAATTCCGGGTGTAAAAGAAATACCACCATTACAATTCTCATATTATGATCTAAATAAAAATAATTATGTTACCTTAACATCTCAGCCATTTACAATAAATGTTAAAGAAGGCGAGGGCGGATTTGCTCAAAATACTTCGGGCTATACTAAAGAAGATATTAAATTACTGAACGAAGATATCAGGTTTATCAACACTTCATCTTTTGATTTTATTAAAAGGGAAAATATTGCAAACGTAAGTGTACTTTTTATTTTGGGTTTAATTTTTCCGCTTAGCGGATTATTGGCTCTAATAATTTTTAGAAAAAGACAAGATAAACTTGCAGGAAATCTGTCATTGTTAAGATTTCAAAATGCAGAAAAAAGTGCTAAAAAATCACTAAAGTTAGCCTCAAAATCTTTAGAAACAAACGATCTAGTAAAATATTATAATTATTTATCTCAAGCATTGTTTGGATTTTTAGGTGATAAATTAGGAATTCAAAATGCTGATTTTACTTTAGACAGAGCTATTGAAAAATTAGAACAAAAAAATGTCGATGAAAACTTAGTTTCTAGAATTAAAAAAGTATCTGAGAAATGTGAATTTGCAAGATTTGCACCAAACGCAGTTGGAAGCGATAGTAGTGGAGAAATCTATAAAAGTGTTGAAAATATTATTAACGAAATTGCATCTTCAGTACAATTAAAAAAATAGAAAAATGTTTAATAAGATTACAATTTATTTGCTTGTTTTTATTTTAGGATTTGGGTTTTTAAATGCCCAAGATCTTGAAAACATAATGAAAACCGGTAATGATTTTTATCAGAATAAGCAATATGATCAGGCAATTGAAAATTATGAGTCAATTTTAATGCAAGGTTACGTTAGCAGTGATCTATATTATAATTTAGGAAATTCATACTTTAGAAATGGTGATGTTGGTAAAGCAATCTTAAATTTTGAAAAATCACTTAAGCTATCGCCATCAAATGAAGATGCTGCATATAATTTAAGAATTGCAAATGCAAGAACTGTAGATAAAATTCAAGAAATACCTCCAATATTCTTTATTAAATGGTGGGAAGTTCTGCTTACTACTTTTACTTCAACAGGCTGGCAAGTTATAATTTTTATTTTTTATATTTTTCTTTTAGTGTGTATTGCATTATACTTTTTGGTCAGAAATGTTCAAATTCAAAAATATGCATTTATATTTGGAATACTTAACATTGCTGCGTTAGTATTTACTGTCATATTTTTCTTTGCAAGTCTGGAACGAGAATCTTCAAATGATTATGGAATTTTACTTTCTTCTGTAACAACCGCAAAAATTTCTCCTGATAAAAGCAGCAATGATGCTTTTGTAATTCATGAAGGAATTAAATTTAAAATTGAAGATGAAGTTAATAATTGGGTAAAAATAAAATTATCCGATGGTAAAATTGGTTGGATCCCGACTAACACATTTGATATAATTTAAATAACAATAAATTTGATAGATAATAAAAAAGCCCAACTTCTATTGGGCTTTTTACTTTTCACTAATTTTTAAAATAAAATTAAACTTCCATAATTTCTGCTTCTTTGTGCTTAATAATTTCATCAATTTTTTTGATATGATCATCAGTATATTTTTGCACATCTGCTTCAGCATCGTGTCTTAAATCTTCACTTAATTCTTTATCTTTTTCTGCTTTTTTAAGGTGATCATTTGCATCTCTTCTTACGTTTCTTATAGCAATTTTTGCATCTTCACCAAATTTCTTAACTAATTTAACTAAATCTTTTCTTCTCTCTTCATTTAAAGGCGGAATAGGAACTTTAATATTCGTGCCGTCATTTACTGGATTTAAACCTAAATTAGCAGCTAAGATAGCTTTATCAATAGCCTGAACGAGTGATTTATCCCAAGGTGTAATAGATAAAGTATGTGAATCCAAAACGCTAATATTTGCAGTCTGATTCAAAGGTGTCAGGTTTCCATAATAATCAACTTTAACTCCATCAAGTAAAGCTGTAGTTGCTTTGCCAGTTCTGATTTTAGAAATTTCTAATCTAAACGCTTCAATTGATTTATCCATTCTGGATTTAGCGTCTTTAATAATCGCATTATTCATAATAAACCTCAAATATTTATTTACTATTTACTTCTGATTATTGACTTCGGTTCCAAGATTTTCACCAAGAGCAATTTTTAATAAATTATCTTGTTTGTTCATATTAAAAACAACTATGGGAAGTTCATTTTCTTGACACAAACTAATTGCAGTCATATCCATAACTCGCAAGTTTTTATTCATCACATCTAAATAACTAATTTCTTTAAACAATGATGCTTCAGGATTTTTTTCAGGATCCGAATCATAAACACCATCAACTCTGGTTCCTTTAAGTATAACATCGGCTTCAATTTCAACAGCTCTAAGTGAAGCGGCAGTATCGGTGCTAAAATAAGGGTGCCCTGTACCGGCTCCAAAAATTACTACTCTTCCTTTTTCCAAATGTCTTATGGCTCTTCTTCTGATATAAGGTTCTGCCATTTCATCCATTTTAATTGATGTCATTAATCTAGTATACATTCCGGTTTCTTCAAATGCATTTTGTAAAGCTAACGCATTTATCACAGTTGCAAGCATGCCCATTTGATCTCCGGTCACTCTATCAATTCCTTGTTTCCCGGCATTTAGTCCACGGTAAATATTTCCACCGCCGATTACAATTCCAACTTGTACACCCAGTTCATGAACTTTTTTAACTTCTTTAGCAAAAAATAAAAGTATTTCAGGATCAATACCGTAGCCCAGAGATCCCATTAAGGATTCACCGCTTAACTTTAATAAAATTCTTTTGTATTTCAACTTTTCTGCCATAATTATTTCCTTAATATAAAAAAAAAGGCCTTATTAAAAAATAAGACCTTTTTAAAAGTTACTTGTTTTCGTCACTAAGGTGAAAACGGTGAAACAGCTTAACAGTTGCTTCAGAAGAATTATTTTTATTAAATTCTTTAAGTAATTCACCAACTGATTTTGAATTGTCTTTAATAGAAGCCTGCTCTAATAAGCAATTTTCTTGGAAAAATTTATTTAATTTTCCATCAGCAATTTTATCCAAAATTTGTTCTGGTTTACCTTCTTTTCTGGCAACTTCTTTATAAATTTCTTTTTCTTTATTTAATACATCTTCTGAAACTTCATCTCTTTTTACATACGAAGGTTTCATTGCTGCAACTTGCATTGCCATGTCTCGTGCAAATGAGCTTAAATCATCTTTTGCATTTGTAACATTATCAACTCTAACTAATACACCTAATTTTGAACCATGATGAATATAATCTACAACTATGCCATTTTCAGCTTGCTCAATTATAAATCTAGAAATCTCAATTTTTTCACCAATTTTACCAATTATAGTGGTCAATTCATCTTGTACATTTTTTCCATCTTGAGTTAATGTTAATAATTTTTCAATATCTTTAGGTTCATTTTTAACAACAACATCAAGTACAAAATTTGCAAAATTTATAAAATCATCACTTTTAGCAACAAAATCAGTTTCGCAATTTACCTCAACCATAATTGCTTTTGAACCATCTGAAGAAAGGTTTGTTAAAACAATACCTTCACTGGCAGTTCTTTCAGCTCTTTTTGCGGCAACAGATGCACCTTTCTTTCTTAGAACTTCAATTGCTTTTTCAAAATCACCATTTGCTTCTGTAAGTGCCTTTTTACAATCCATCATTCCGGCACCGGTTTTATCTCTTAACTGTTTAACTAGTTGTGCAGAAATTGCCATAATTTATTTATCCTCTTTTTTTTCAACTTCTTTATTTTCTTCTTTTACTTCATCTTTGTTTTCAGCTTCAGGTTCTTTATTATCAGCAGCTTCTTTATTCTTTTTACCAACTACATCTTTGCGTTCACCTTTATCATTAAACTTTACTTTTCTAATTTTAGGTTTCCCAGTTTTTTTATCTTCAGATTCAGTTTCTTCCTGTTTCTTTACTTTTTCTTTTTCAGCAGCTTTTTCAGCTTTAACTTCATTATATTTTTGCAATCCTTCTATAACAGAGTCAACCATCGTTTTTGTAATAAGTTCAATTGCTCTTGCAGCATCATCGTTTGAAGGAATTAAAAAATCAACCGGATCAGGATTACAGTTTGTATCAACAATAGCAAAAACCGGAATATTTAATCTTAACGCTTCATTTATTGCAATTGATTCTTTTTTAATATCAACAACAAAGATAGCATTCGGCATTTTTTTCATTGTTTCAACGCCGTCAAGAATTTTTCTTAATTTATCTCTTTCTCTTATTCTAAATAATTGTTCTTTTTTTGTGATTTTTTCAAAAGTACCATCAGATTCCATTTTATCAATTTTCTGCATTCTGCTAATACTTTTACGTATAGTAGAGAAGTTAGTTAGCATACCACCTAACCATCTTTCACTAACCCAATTCATTCCGCATCTTTTTGCTTCTTGAGCTATAACTCCTTTAGCTTGTTTCTTTGTTCCGACAAATAAAACAGTTCCACCGTCAGAAACTATTTCTCTTAATTTATTTGCAGCATCGTGAATTGCAATTTGTGTTTTTTTGAGGTCAATGATATGAATCCCATTTTTTTCCATAAAAATATATGGACGCATTTTAGGATTCCAACGACGGGTAAGGTGACCAAAGTGTGCACCAGATTCAATAAGTTGAGTTAATTCAACTTTAGACATAATTACTCCTGTTTTTCTTCTACTTTTTTCAACTTTGCCTTAGATCCAATTTTTTTTGCAGGACACAGGGGGCAAATCCAAAAGTATGAATGATTGAATAAATAAGGTGGTTAATCTTATTGAAAAACCACCAAGTGAAATTATCTTTTTGAAAATTGAAATTTCTTTCTTGCTTTAGGTCTGCCTGGTTTTTTACGTTCAACCATTCTTGGATCTCTTCTTAATAATCCTTCTGGTTTTAATAGAGCACGTAATTCAGGATCAATATCAACTAAAGCTCTGGCAATTCCAAGTCTAATGGCTTCAGCTTGACCACGAACACCACCACCGTTAACATTGGCTAAAACATCATATTTACCTAAAGTTTCAGTAAATTTAAATGGTGTAATAACATCATCACGATTATCTGCAATAGGGAAGAAATTTTCAAATTCTCTTTTGTTAATTGTAATTTTACCAGAACCATTTCTTAAAATAACTCTAGCAACTGCATTTTTTCTTCTTCCAACAAAAATTTTATCTGCCATTTATCTTCCTATTTTTTATAAACTTAATGCTTCTGGTTGTTGAGCAGTATGAGGATGTTTGGTACCAGCATAAACTTTTAATTTTTTAATAAGCTTTCTGCCTAACCTATTTTTTGGCAACATTCCTTTAACAGCTTGAGTAATAACATATTCCGGCTTTTTATCAATTAATTCAGAAAAAGTTTTTATCTTTTGGCCACCAGGATACATAGAATGTGTGAAATAGGTTTTCATTTGCTCTCTTTTACCGGTTAATTTTACTTTATCAGCATTAATCACAATTACAAAATCACCAGTATCTGTATTAGGCGTGAAGATAGGTTTATGTTTACCTCTTATAACAGTTGCTGCTTTAGCTGCAAGTCTTCCTAATACTAAATTCTCAGCATCAATTACGTGCCATTTTCTATCGGCATCTTCGGTTTTAATAAATCTTGTTATTTTTTCTTGTTTCAACTATATCCTCCGTAAAAGAGATTTTTTTTAGAGCCTATAAATATATCTGAATAGTTAAGAAATGTCAAGAATTGGCATAATTTATTTAAAAACTACTATACCATTATATTGGATCAATTAGTCTTTACAAATGCTAAAATTGTCTCTGGAAAAGTATCTGTTGTCAATAAAAATCCTTTATTTTCAAATCTGGCAATTCCTTCCCAATTTCTGCTATCATTAGGTAAAAGTTTGAGATAAATTGGCGATTTTTCACTAAAATCTATTTTTTTATCTAAAATTTTAAATTCCACAAGTCTCTCAACTGGATTTAAATATTGATGTGATTTTCCAATTCCATATTTTTCAAATAATTCGTCCTTGGCAGGATTAAGTTTTTTATTATCTCCGGGATAAAAATAGTTTATTGCCCAAAATTTGTCTGAATCATCAACGGATGTAACATCCGTAATTCTATATTCAATATTGGGAAAATCAATTTTTTGAAGGAATTTTAAATTATTATCAAAAACCGAAACTTGAGGTTTTTTATTAATGTTTTTTCCAAAAATTTCATAAATAGGGAAAATATTATTTTGATAATTCAGTATTGATTCATCACTGATATTATGAATAAATAAATCAGCCGGATCTTTTACAATAGAATTTTCATCCAAACCAATAGAGTTATTTAATGTATCAATTATTCCTTTTACCAATAAAGTTTCCGTTTTTCCGTTATTTAAACTTTCAATTGTGAAATAAGCAGTATTGTCAATGATTGTAATGGCTTCAAATCCGGAACCAAGTTGAAAAAAATCCTTGATTGCACTTAAATCAATTTCAAAATATTCCGGGAGAATTGGAGAGGTATCATTCCCATTTATATAATTATCTAACCTATTCTTTTCGATGTAAAATATTTTTCCGGCGCTTCCTTTAAAATTATTTGGATATTGGGGGAGAAGAATAAGCTTGCTGCCAAACCAACACAATCCGGATATTTCTGAATTTCTTTCAGCAATTTCACCTAAAAGCTTAATCGGAAGAATTTCGGATTCATTTAAAATTTTGTAGTGTGCATTTTCTTTATTGATTTGATTAATAGTTTCACTTGAACAATAGAAAAATATTACCACAGCCAAAATTAGAACTAAGAAAAAGAGAAAAAATTTTTTCATAAATAAATAATATTTGATGTTAAATAAAAATTCCCACAAAGTGTGGGAATTTAATAATATAGTTATTTTATTGGTTTTACATACCAGGTATTTTCATTTCGCTATAATCAGAAGGAGGAGTAAACAAATCAGTATCTAAACTTTTTTCATCAATTTCTGTGGCTTCAAATCTTGAAGTAACTTCACCATCTTCATCTTTTGTAATCACCAATAAGGGAAAAAATCCATTATTATTTACAGATGATCCCCAACCAGGAGAATAACCGCCGCCCATTGGTCCGCTCATTAACATAAAATTGCCTAGTTCATCTGTAACCCAAGCTTCAACTTCTTCCTCTTCTTCTTCCTCTTTAAAGATCCATTGGTAGCAATTGTACCCAAGTATTGTCATGGTTTTTCCGGTTCTATATTTATCAATGTCAATATCCTCAATTTCGGTATCTTCATTTTCATCTTCTTCCATACCCATCATGCCGGGAATTTTACTAAAAAGAGAATTATTTAAATCCATATACATTTTTTCTTCAGGCATTAAAATAAATGATCCTTTGGAATTATTAATAAACACTGCTTCTTTATTTTCTACCATTTCCATTCTAAGATTATCATCTTTAATAAAATAGTTTAATAACATTTCTTCGCCGTCGCTAGAAATTTTGAATTTAATTTCCCCTTCAAAATTATCTTGAGCAATATTTGAATTAACCGCAAATAGAAAAAGGATCAGAACTACAATAGAATTTTTATATTTAGACATAATATTTCCTCCGTTTCTAATTTTATATGTAGTAAAAATTACAAAATTTATATCACAAAAATTATGGAAAATCATAGAATAGTTTTCAATAATAAAATAAATTATTGGGATAATTAAAAATATTTGTGATTTTTGTTTTTGGATTATAATTTTATAAAAATAATGAGTGTTAAAAATTAATATATTTTTAAGGAGTTTTAAAAATGGCTAATAAAAAAGATTTTTTAAAAGATACTATTCAGCATATTGATATTAAAAATCATAATGTGATTGATTTAGTGAATTCAATGGAAAAAATGGCTTTTTCTGCCCGCGATTTGAATAGGGCTGCAAATATTTTTAATATGATGTTGGAAGACAAAAATTGCTCTGTAATTTTAACACTTGCAGGAAGTTTATTTAGCGCCGGATTAAAAAAAGTTGTTTATGATTTAGTTTCAAATAATATGATTGATGCAATTGTTTCCACAGGTGCAATTATGGTTGATCAAGATTTTTTTGAAGCATTAGGATTTAAACATTATTTAGGAACTCCATTTAGTGATGATAATCAGTTGAGGGATTTGCATATTGATAGAATTTATGATACATATATTGACGAAGACGAATTAAGAGTCTGTGATGATACTACAGCTGAAATTTTTGATAGTTTGGAAGCAAGACCTTATTCATCAAGAGAATTGCTGTGGGAATTTGGAAAATACTTAGCAAATAATGGCGGCCCAAAAGTTGATGATAGCGTTATTTATGCAGCTTATAAGCACAATGTTCCAATATTTGTTCCTGCATTTTCAGATTGCTCTGCTGGATTTGGAATTGTAATGCATCAGCATAAAAATCCGGAAAAACATTTGTCATTCGATTCTGGTAAAGATTTTCTTGAATTAACTCAAATTAAGTTGAACACAAAAGAAACTGGTATTTTCATGATCGGTGGTGGCGTACCAAAAAATTTCACGCAAGATATTGTTGTTGCTGCTGATATTTTACAGGAAGAAGCTCCAATGCATAAATACGCAGTTCAAATTACTGTTGCTGATGAAAGAGATGGAGCCCTTTCCGGTTCAACTTTAAAAGAAGCAAGTTCTTGGGGAAAAGTGGAAACAACCTTTGAACAAATGGTTTATTCAGAAGCGACAATTGCTATGCCTTTAGTTGCCGGTTTTGCATATCATAAAGGAGCCTGGAAAAATAGAGAAAAAAGAGAGTTTCAAAAGTTATTTCAAAAAGAATTAGTATGATAAAATAATTGAGAGGTAAATATGTTTTCGACTAAAACATATACTGACAGAAGAAATGAATTAAAAAAGAATTTTAAAAGCGGAATTTTATTATTTCTTGGCAACAATGAATCTCCAATGAACTATGCAGGAAATACGTACCATTTTAGGCAAGATAGTACATTTCTATATTATTGGGGAATAAATCAGCCAAATTTGGCTGCAGTTATAAATATTGATAAAGATCAGGAAATAATTTTTGGAGATGACAGAAGTATTGATGACATTATTTGGATGGGATTTGATGAATCCATTTCTGAAAAATCAAAAAGTGTTGGTGTTGAAAAAGTTAAACCGTTTTCAAAATTAGAATCATATTTAAAAAAATATGCAAAAAAAGGGAAAGTTCACTATTTACCTCAATATCGTCAAGATAATATTTTTCTACTTGAGCAACTTATTGGAATTAAGCACAATAAAATAAATAATAATGTATCAGAGAAATTAATTAAAGCGGTAATAAAACAGCGTTCTATTAAAACCAATGAAGAAATAAAAGAAATTGAACAAGCATTAGATGTCAGTTATGAGATGAACACTGTTGCAATGAAAATTATTAGACCTGGTTTGTTTGAAAGGGAAGTGTACGGTGTTGTTGAAGGCATTGCTCTTTCAAAAGGGAATGGAGTTTCATTTCCAATAATCTTTTCTGTGAATGGAGAAATCTTGCATAATCATTCGCGTGAAAATATAATGAAAGAAGGTCAAATTGCTGTATTGGATTCTGGTGCAGAAACAATGATGGGTTATGCAAGTGATATTACTAGAACAATTCCAGTTAATGGGAAATTTTCACAAAAACAAAAAGACATTTATAACATTGTATTAAATGCACAGTTAAAAGCTATAGAATTAATGAAACCCGATGTAAAATTTAAAGAAATACATATTGAAGCCGCAAAAGTTATTACACAAGGCTTAGCTGACTTGGGCATAATGAAAGGAAATATTAATGATGCAGTAAACAAAGGTGCGCATGCTTTATTTTTCCCTCATGGCTTAGGACACATGATGGGATTAGATGTTCATGATATGGAAAATCTTGGTGAAAATTATGTTGGTTATTCTAAAATAACTAAAAGAAGTGATCAATTTGGATTGGCATATTTAAGACTTGCTAAAAAATTAGAACCTGGTTTTGTTGCAACTGTTGAACCTGGATGTTATTTTATTCCGGCATTAATTAAAAAGTGGAAAGAAGAGAAAAAACATTTAGAATTTATTAACTATGATAAAGTAGAAGAATATTTGAATTTTGGCGGAGTAAGAATTGAAGATAATGTTCTTGTAACTCAAACTTCACATAAGGTTTTAGGTAAGCCAATACCAAAATCAGTAGAAGAAGTTGAACAAACGTGTGATAGTTAAAAATTATTTATAGAATGTTTCAACAAAATTATTTATCTCTGATTAAAGAGTTTGAAAAATTCATACCTACCAAAAGAATTTTTTCAGATCAACTCAGAACATTAGCCTACGGAACAGATGCAAGCTTTTACCGGCTTACTCCTAAAATAGTTGTAAAAGTAAAATCAGAAGAAGAAGTTATTTTTGTTGTTAAAAAATGTAATGAATTCAAAATACCAATAACCTTCAGAGCTTCAGGTACAAGTTTATCAGGCCAATCAATCTCCGATTCAGTTTTGATGGTTGCAGACAGATCATGGAACCTAGTAAAAATATCCGAAGATAGATCTAAAGTTACAATACAGCCAGCTGCCTTAGGCGGAAGAGTAAATTTAGAATTAATCAAATACAATAGAAAAATTGGACCCGACCCAGCTTCAATAAATGCTGCTGCAGTTTGCGGTATTGCTTCAAATAATGCAAGCGGAATGACCAGTGGAGTAAAATATAATAGCTATAATACTGTTGCTGATATGAGAATTGTATTTGCAAATGGTGCTATTCTTAACACGGCAGATGGTGAAGAGAAAATTAAATTTATTGAACAAAATAGAGAACTGATTGTTGAGCTGTTAAATATTGCTTGGGATATAAATAAAAAATCTGAGTTAGTTAATAGAATAAATAAAAAATATAGTATTAAAAATACAACGGGTTATAGCATAAATTCATTTGTGGATTTTAAAGATCCCATTGAAATTATTAAGCATTTAATGATTGGTTCAGAAGGAACTCTTGGTTTCATTTCTCAAATTACTTTTAATACTGTAATTTCTTTACCTTACAAAGCAACTTCTCTTATTCTATTTCCGGATGTAAAAAGTGCTTGTGATGTAATTCCAAAATTAAAATTACTGGAAGTTGATGCAGCTGAAATTATGGATAGAGCTTCATTAAGATCAGTTGAAAACAAAAAAGGTTTACCTGAATATTTAATTGAATTAGATGAAAGAGCTGCAGCTCTTTTAATTGAAACATCTGCAATAAGCAATAATAAATTATTACATAATATTGAAAGCATACGATCAGCCTTAAGTTCAATTAAAACTGTAAGACCGATTGAATTTACAAGTGATCCAAAAGAATATTTAAAATTGTGGAATGTAAGAAAAGGATTATTTCCATCTGTCAGTAAATCCAGACCTGAAGGAACAACGGTAGTTATTGAAGACGTAAATTTTGAAACTTCTAAATTAGCTGATGCTGTTAATGATTTAAAGAGTTTATTTATTCAGCATGGATATGAGAATACAATTATTTGGGGTCATGCTTTATCTGGGAATATTCATTTTGTATTTGCTCAAGATTTTAACAAATCTTATGAAATTAATCGATATCAAAAATTTATGAATGATGTTGTTCAATTGGTAATTGAGAAATATGATGGATCTTTAAAAGCTGAACATGGCACAGGTAGAAATATGGCTCCATTTGTTAAATATGAATGGGGAAGTGAAATTTATGAATTCATGATTAAAATTAAAAATGCATTTGATCCAAATGGAATATTGAACCCCGGTGTTCTTATAAATAGTGATAAAGAAGTTCATCTTAAAAATCTTAAACCAACGCCGGTAGTTAATTCAATAATTGATAAATGTATTGATTGCGGGTTTTGTGAAAATGTTTGTCCTTCTAAAAACTTAACTTTAACACCACGACAAAGAATTACCGTTTGGCGTGAAATTGGCAGTTTGGAAACCAATAATAAAGAGAAGAAAAACCTCCAAAAATTAGAAAAACAATTTAATTATTATGGAGATGAAACCTGTGCAACTGATGGACTTTGTGAATTAAGCTGTCCGGTTGATATTGATACGGGAAAATTGATCAAAGAAATTAGATCAGATAATGCATCAAAAATTAAAAAAACTTTATCTAAAATTATTGCCAGCAATTTTTCTTTAACGGTTTGGATTATTAAGAAGTCAATTAAGATTATTAATATTGTCAATAAAATATTCGGCGAAACTGTTCTTATCAATATTAATCAGTTGATCAGAAAAGTTGTTTCAAACAATATTCCGTTGTGGAATAAATTCTTGCCTAAGGCGAGTAAAACCAAATTTAAAAGTGATGTTATACTAGATAATGAAAAAGCAGTTGTTTATTTCCCAAGCTGTATTAGCAGAACAATGGGAAAATATTCTGATAGTGAAATGGAAATTGATCAAGCCGAAGCAATGCAGCAATTATTAGGAAAAGCCGGTTATAAAATTATTTATCCTAAAAAATTAAACTCACTTTGCTGTGGAATGCCATTTGCAAGTAAAGGATTAACTGAGCAATCCGGTATAAAAGCAGAAGAACTTTACAAAGCTTTAATGGAAGTAAGTAAAAATAATGAAATCCCAATGATATTTGATACAAGTCCATGTTCAAAAACATTTCGTAGTTATTTAAAAATAAAGAATAGAAATCTTAATATTTATGATAGTGTTGAATTTATTGCTGATAAACTTTTAGATAATCTTGCTATTACTAAAAAAGAACAAAGAATTGCAATTCATTCAACGTGTAGTACCACAAAAATGGATTTGACAGATAAACTTATAACTATTGCAAAAAAATGTGCTAGTGAAGTTTATATTCCTGAAGATGTTACTTGTTGTGGTTTTGCCGGTGATAGAGGTTTTTCACATCCCGAATTAAATGAATCGGCATTAATAAATTTGCAGTCAGAAATAAAAAAGCAAGATTGCAAATCAGGTTACTCATCAAGTAGAACATGTGAAATTGGATTATCTCTTCATAGCGGAATTGAATACAACTCAATTATTCAACTTGTAAATGAATGCAGCTCTCAAAAAAATAGTGATTCTAATTAATTTCTTCTGATGTAATTTTATTACTTGTCTCTTCAAAAAAATACTTTTCATTCTGCATTAGGTCACTGAGCGTTATATTATTCATTACCTTATCAATTGAGCTTTGCAAGATTTTCCAAAATGATCTAATTGAACAATCCGGTGTGTGAGTGCACAATGTCAATTCGGTTGAATGATTCTCACAGTAGGATGATTCAAAAAATTTTCCGCCAAGTACTGACATAACTTCACCAATAATAATATCATCCGGATTCTTTGTTAAGGTATAACCACCGATTCGGCCTCTTTCACTTTCTAAAAATCCACCTAATCTTAAAACTCTTAAAATTTTGGCAACGTTGTGCTCAGTAATTTGCTCTTTTGTACTAATTTCCGGAATAGTTAAACCCATCCCTTTTTGATGGGCATAACCTAATCTTAAGAGCAACCTTAAACCGTATTCTTCTTGCGATGTAAATCTCATACAAATTATTCTTCATTCAAAGGAATTTTTGAGCCGCACATTTTTGCGTGAACTAATTTGTCATATTTCTCTTTAGAAATTGATGGTCCTTTTTTATTGCAATTTTCTGTAAAAACTTGTTGTAATAAACTAGCAATTTGTTCAGGGTATCTTCCTTCAATATGATGGCGAGGAAGCATAAAAAGTACTTCGCCATTTTTAATTAAAGCAGCTGATGGTGATGAAGGTGGAAAATTTGATAAATATTTTTCTCTAACTGTCGCAACGGCAGCTTTATCTTGTCCGGCAAAAACAGTTACAATATTATCAGGTATTATTTCACTTTGAAGTGCTAAAGAAACTCCTGGTCTGGCACTTCCCGCAGCACATCCGCATACCGAATTAATAAATACAAAAGTTGTTTCATCATTCTGTTTGGATAAAACTTCATCAACGCTTTCAGGAGTTGTCAATTCATTAAAACCAATATATAATAATTCATCCCTCATGGGCTGAACAGCGGTTGGATCGTACATTGGAGCTTGGTTATTTATTTGAAACATTTTTAATGCCTTTCTTATTATCTTATAAAAATCCTAAATTTAATTTAGCTTCATCACTCATCATATCTTTATTCCATGGTGGTTCCCAAACCAATTTAACATTAACTTCATTTGTTTCTTCCATGTCTTGAATTTTTTGTCTTACTTCTCCAGGCAAACTTTCTGCAACAGGACAAGCCGGAGAAGTTAAAGTCATTGTAATGTCAATATCTGCATTATCTTTAACTTTTATATCATATATCATTCCCAATTCATAAATATTTACCGGTATTTCCGGATCGTAAACTGTTTCTAATACTGATATTATTTTCTGTTCTAAATATCCTTTATCAATCATTTTTCTTTCCTAAGAAAACATTTTTTTAACTTTTAACAATGCTTTATATAATTGATCTATTTCATCAATCTTATTATACATTGAAAAAGATGCACGTGCTGTAGCAGGTAAATTAAATCTCTTAATTAATGGCATAGTACAATGATGACCTGTTCTAATTGCAATGCCGTCTGTATCTATAATTGTTCCTATATCATATGGATGAATGCCTTCTATTACAAATGAAACAACAGAAGCCTTCTTTTCCGATGTGCCAATAATTTTGAGACCTTCAATTTGAAGTAAAGTGCCAGTTGCATATTTAAGTAATTCATCTTCGTAATCAGAAATATCTTGTATATCAAATGAAGTCAAATAATCTAAGGCAGCACCAAGAGCTATTCCTCCAACAATATTAGGAGTCCCTGCTTCAAATTTTTGTGGAAGATCATCATAAGTAGTTCCTTCAAAACTAACTTCTCTAATCATATCACCTCCACCTTGGAATGGAGGCATTTTATCTAAGTATTCAGTTTTACCGTATAAAACACCAATCCCGGTTGGACCAAAAACTTTGTGACCTGAAAAAACATAAAAGTCGCAATCCAAATCCTGAACATCAACTTTAGTGTGAGGTACAGCTTGAGCTCCATCTAATAAAACCGGAATATTATATTCATGTGATTTTTTAACAATTTCTTTTACCGGATTTATTGTTCCCAAAGCGTTTGAAATATGCACTATTGAAACCAATTTCGTTTTATCAGAGATAAGTTTTTCAAATTCTTCAAAAATAAATTCACCTTTTTCATTTACTGGCACAATCTTAAGTTTTAAATTTTTTCTTTCGCAGAGCAATTGCCACGGGACTATATTTGAATGGTGTTCCATATGTGAAATAATTATTTCATCACCATCGTCAAAATAATTTGCTCTGCATAAAGAATTTGCCACTAAATTAATTCCTTCAGTTGCTCCACGAACAAAAATAATTTCTGAAACACTCATTGCATTAAGAAATTCTTTGACTTTTAAGCGTGCTCCTTCATAAGCTTCTGTCGCCAGCTCGCTTAAAAAATGTAATCCTCTATGAATATTAGCATTTTCGTAAGTATAGTAATTTGTTATTGCATCTATAACACTTTGAGGTTTTTGAGAAGTTGCGGCATTATCCAAGTAGACCAAAGGTTTTCCATTTACTAATCTTTTTAGAATTGGAAAATCTTCTCTTACTTCATCAACATTAAATTTTCTAAAATTTTTTGTCTGCTTTGTTAATGTCTTTACTTCCGGATCAAAGTTCATTAAAATTCTTCTCTATGCAAATGTTCAAAAATAGTGTGATTTATTTTTTCTCTAAATTCTTCAATATTAATTTCACTAATTACATCATCAACAAATGCTCTTATTAGCATTGATCTAGCAGCTTCTGCAGGAACACCGCGTGATCTGATATAAAAATATGCTTGTTCATCTAATTTACCGACTGTTGCGCCATGCGAACATTTTACATCATCTGCATAAATTTCTAATTGCGGTTTCGCATCAATACTTGCTTCATCAGATAATAAAACTGATTTGTTTGACTGAAATGCGTTTGTCTTTTGTGCAATTTTATTTACTAATATTTTACCTGAAAAAACGCCTTTAGCTTTATCGTCTAAAATACCTTTATACAATTCATTACTTTCACAATTTGGTTTAGCATGATCAATAAATGTATGATGATCAATATGCTGATCGTCGTTGCCTAAATAAAGGCCGTATAAATGAAGTTCAATATTTTCGCCATCAAGTTTGGTATTAAAATCATTACGGGCAATTTTACTACCAAATGAAAGTGAAAAATGATTAAATACACTTGAATCTTTTTGAACAATTTCAGTTTTGTCTATATGAAATGCCGCATCTGATTCATTCTGAACTTTGTAAAATCTTACATTTGCATTTTCATCGACCGATATTTCTGTATAAATATTTGTAAAGTTTTCAACTTTGTCTTTCCCAACATATTCAGAAATTATTTCTGCTTGAGAGTTTTGTTCAGCTATAATTAAGTTTCTAGGTTGTATTAATGGTTTGCTTAATTCATCTGCTGCAATATTTAAAACATGAATTGGTTTATTGACAATTTTATTTTTTGGAATGTAAATTACATATCCATCATATGCAAAAGTTGTATTGAGTAAACTAAATGAATTTTCAATAGTTTCTTTTTTTGATAAATATTGATTTATAAAATCAGAATTACTTTTCAGTTGATTAAATAAACTGTCAATAATAATTCCTTCTTCAAGATTACCAATATTAGAAAACTCTTTGCTATAAATTCCATTGATAAATACTAATAAGTGCACATCCAAATTAGGAATTTTGAAAGATTCTATTGACGAAATTGTACTAGTTTCTTTTTTACTTAATGGTGAAGGTACAAATTCATGTTTAAGTATTGGTGAAATACTTGTGTATTTCCATTCTTCATCTTTTTTAGTTGGGAATTCAGTCAATTCAAATTTAGATAAAGCTTCCTTCCTTAAAGAATTAAAAGAGTCACTTTCAACTAATTTTTCAAATTGCCTGAAATTATCACTATACCATTTTTTTATATTTGAGTTACTCATAAATAATTATCCTCTCTTAAACAGAAACTGGTTGTTCTTTAATAATCCAATCATAACCACGTTCTTCTAATTCAAGCGCTAAATTTTTATCTCCGGATTTAACAATTTTACCTTTATATAAAACATGCACAAAATCCGGCACAATATAATCAAGAAGTCTTTGATAATGAGTTACAAGAATAACGGCATTATTTTCGTTTTTGAATTTGTTGACACCATGAGCTACAATTTTTAATGCATCAATATCCAATCCTGAATCAGTTTCATCTAAAACAGCTAACTTTGGATTTAATGTCAGAAGTTGCAGAATTTCATTCCTTTTTTTCTCACCACCCGAAAAACCTTGATTTACAGAACGGCTAATTAAAGAGTTATCCATTCCAAGTATTTCAGTTTTTTCTTTAATTAACTCAAGAAATTCTTTTGCAGAAATTTCTTCTTTTCCTTGGTGTTTTCTAATTTCATTCAATGCGGTTTTAAGGAAAACTGAATTACTGACACCTGGAATTTCAATTGGATATTGAAATGCTAAAAACAATCCTTCACGAGCTCTTTCATCGGGATCCATTTCAATAATATTTTGATCACCAAAAATAATTTCACCATCTGTAACTTCGTAAGATTCGTGACCAGCTAAAACATTGGCCAAAGTACTTTTACCTGATCCATTTGGCCCCATTATTGCATGAATTTCACCGGCATTAACTTCTAGATCAATACCTTTAAGAATTTCATTTCCTTCAACATTAGCATGAAGATTTTTAATTTTAATCATTTTATTATCCTTTGTTCTATTCTATAATCTCTTTTGTCATTCCCAAATGTTTTAATTGGGAATCTATTTTAATTTTTGAAATTCCGGATAATTTCTTACGAAATTTCCGGAATGACAGTTCATTTATTCTTTTGTCTTGTTTACCCGACACTTCCTTCAAGACTAATTGCTAAAAGTTTTTGCGCTTCTACTGCAAATTCCATTGGCAATTCATTAAAAACTTCTTTACAAAATCCGTTTACTATCATATTTACAGCATCTTCAGTTGAAATTCCTCTTTGATTCAAATAGAATATTTGATCTTCACCAACTTTAGAAGTAGTAGCTTCGTGTTCAACTTGAGCTGTGTTATTATCAATTTCCAAATAGGGGAAAGTATGCGCTCCGCAATTATTTCCCATTAACATTGAATCGCATTGTGAAAAGTTTCTGGCATTTTTAGCATTTTTACCAACCTTAACTAAACCTCTGTATGAATTATTACTTTTACCAGCCGATATTCCTTTTGAAATAATTGTACTTTTAGTGTTTTTTCCAAGATGAATCATTTTTGTACCGGTATCAGCTTGCTGATAATTATTGGTTACTGCAACTGAATAAAATTCACCAACCGAATTATCTCCTTGTAAAATACAACTTGGATATTTCCAAGTAACAGCAGAGCCGGTTTCAACTTGAGTCCAAGAAATTTTTGAATTATTACCTTTACAAATACCTCGTTTGGTTACAAAATTATAAATACCGCCTTTACCTTGTTTATCACCAGGGAACCAATTTTGAACTGTTGAATATTTGATCTCAGAATTTTCTAAAGCAACTAATTCTACTACTGCCGCATGAAGCTGATTTGTATCTCTCATTGGTGCAGTACAGCCTTCTAAATAACTAACATAACTATTATCATCTGCAACTATTAAGGTTCTTTCAAACTGACCAGTATCCATTGCATTGATTCTAAAATATGTTGAAAGCTCCATTGGGCAGCGAACACCTTTTGGAATATAAACGAAAGATCCATCACTAAAAACCGCTGAATTTAAAGCAGCATAATAGTTATCTGTCTGCGGAACAACTGAGCCCAAATATTTTTTTACTAATTCAGGATGATTTCTAATTGCTTCAGAAATTGAACAGAAAATAATTCCTTTTTCTGCTAGAGTTTCCTTAAAAGTTGTAGCTACAGAAACTGAATCAAAAACTGCATCAACTGCAACGCCGGATAACCTTTTTTGCTCTTCAAGTGGAATACCTAATTTCTCAAAAGTAGCTAATAATTCAGGATCAACTTCATCTAAACTTTCAAGTTCCGGTTTCTTCTTGGGTGCCGCATAATATTTAATATCTTGATAGTCAACTTTTTCGTGTTCAACTTTTGCCCAATTTGGTTCTTCCATAGTTAACCAATGTCTATAAGCTTTTAGTCTCCACTCAGTCATCCACTCAGGTTCTTTTTTTATTTCAGAAAGTTGGCGAATAATATCTTCATTTAAACCTTTTGGAAATTCATCAGTATCAATTTCAGTAACAAATCCCCATTTATATTCCGTCCCGGTATGTTCTTCAATTATCTTAATATCTTCACGAATTTCTTCACTCATTACTTCTCCGTTTAATTTTTAAATCAAAACGTAAATAATCTTGACAAAAAAGTCAAGATTAAAAGTATATATTTCCAATTAGCGGTAAAAATCAATTAAATCTAAGTAAGCGACTACCTAAAAACTGTCCTAAAAAGAATGCACCAACAAAAATTGGGTAAGTATAAAACTCAAAACCAACATCTGAATAAATTCTTAAAAGAATAATTATTGGCACAGGTAAATGTATTGCAAGGAACCATTTAAGTGAGAATTTTGGGACTGTAGAGCGCCAATATCCGAACGGAAGGTTAATAATAAAAACTATAAATGAGACTAAAGCTATTTTCATATTTTATGACTTTCTGGAACGTAGAATTTCAAATAACAAAACTCCGGTAGCAACAGACACGTTAAGACTTTGAATTTTACCATTCATTGGAATTTCAGCAAGAAAATCGCATTTTTCAGCAACAAGATGCCGTATCCCTTTTTCTTCGTTTCCCATGACCAAAGCAATAGGAACTTTGTAATCAATTTCTGAATAATTTTTTGATTCTCCCAATTTTGAGCCAACAATCCAGTAACCGTTTTGCTTAAGTATTTCAATTATCTGAACTAAATTATTAACCTTGGCAATTTTAATATGATTTGTTGCACCGGCAGAAGTTTTTTCAACTGTTTGATTAACAGAAGCACTATTTTTAATAGTCGTAAAAATTCCATCAACACCTGCACATTCCGCAGTTCTAATAATTGCTCCTAAATTATGCGGATCTTGAATTGAATCTAAAAGTAAAACTAGCGGAAATTCAGATTTCTCAGCGTGGAATAAAATTTCATCAATTCCAGAATAATTAAAGGAACTTTTTAGAGCAATAATTCCTTGAGTATTTTTGTCTTCAGAAATTTGGTTGAACTTTTGAGGTGATACTTGAGAAATTTTTATATTATTTTTCTTAGCAAGACCTATTATCTGATCTATAATTGCCCCATGCAAACCATATTGAATATAAATTTGATCAATATTTGATTTTGACTTTAAAGCTTCAAGGACAGGTTTTCTACCCAAAATTTTTTGCATGTAATAACTCTATTTTACAATCTGCAAAATTTTTTCTAAATCTTTAATACTTAATAAAGTTTGATCTCCTGTTTGCATATTTTTAATTTGAATCTGACCATTTCCAAATTCTTCACCACCAATAAAAACTACAAATCTTGCATTATATTTGTTCGCTTCTCTCATTTGAGCTTTTACACTTCTTGTTGAATAATCAAGCTCAACTTTTAGATTATTTCCTCTAAATAAAGAAGCCATCTCAAATGTTTTTTTCTCAAGTTGATTATCCAGTCGGATTAAATAAATATCAATTTCTTCTTTTGCCGGAGTAAAAGCTTGTTCAGATTTACATGCTAATAATATTCTTTCAATTCCGGCAGCAAATCCAACAGCAGGAGTTGAAGGACCTTCGAGTTGTTCAACTAATAAATTATATCTTCCGCCTCCGCAAAGTGCACTTTGCGAACCAACTTTTGTGCTGGTAATTTCAAATGTTGTATGAGTATAATAATCTAGACCTCTAACTAATTTTGGTTCTACAGTAAAAGGTATTTCTGCTGATTTGAGTAAAGCTTTAACATTTTCAAAATGTTCTAAGCTTTCATTACCAAGAAAATCCAATATTGAAGGCGCTTCTTTCAATAAATTTTGATCGTTTCTATCTTTGCTGTCTAAAATTCTTAAAACGTTGGTATCTAATCTTCTTTGGCTGTCCTCAGAAAGTTTACTTTTTCTATCTTCAATAAAATTTTTCAAAGCTGCTGAAAATTTTGCTCTTTCTTCCGGAATTCCAAGTGAATTTATTGTTACCGTCAAATCTTCTAATCCAACATTCCGTAAGATTTCAAAAGCAACCTGAATTACTTCTGCATCCAACATTGGATTATGGCTGCCGATTGCTTCAATACCAAATTGATGAAATTGTCTTAATCTTCCTGCTTGAGGCCGTTCTTGCCTAAACATTGGTGATATATAAAATAATTTGTTTAAGCCGGATTGTTTTCCTAAAGAATGCTCAATAAATGCTCTTACAACAGAAGCTGTCATCTCGGGTTTTAAAGTAACATTATTCTCACTTCTATCAGTAAAAGAATACATTTCCTTACTTACAATATCTGTGCTTTCTCCAATGCCTCGGGAAAATAAAGCCGTATGTTCAAAAATTGGAGTACGTATTTCTTTATAGTTAAATAACTGCATTTTTTTCTGAACAACATTAATCAAATAGTTCCATTCAACTATTTCTTCAGGAAGAATATCATTTGTACCTTTTATTGCTTTAATCATTTTGTAACACTATAATTTATTAGAAGGAGAGTAACATTTGTATAATTATCTAAATCTGAAATCCAAGAAAACTTTTTGTTCAAGAAATTTTATTTTCTTCAGACTCAAATATGGAATAAATCTCTTCAACCGTTTTGGCTTCATTTAATTTATCTCTAACTTCACTCTTATTCATCAGAAGAGATATTCTGCTCAATAATTTTATATGAGGAGCAACTAAATTATCTTTACCAATTAAAAGGAAAAGTAAATTTACAGGTTTGCCGTCTAATGCTTGAAAATCAATTGGTTCTTTGGTTTTTGCAAAAGCAGCTAAAATTTCAGTAACTTTATTTGTTTTGCAATGCGGGATCCCAAAACCATGGCCAACTCCGGTTGACATTATATTTTCACGTTCAATAACTGAATTTCTAACTTCTTTTAAATCCAGAACTCTTGAATCATTTTTAAAAAGATTTAACATTTCATCAATCACTTCTTCTTTGTTAGTTCCTTTTAATTCTGGAATTATTGCACTTGTTTTTAAAACTTCACAAATTCTCATATGTGTCTTTATCCTTAAAAATATATATAAAATGAAAATTTAAATTTAACAAAGCAAAAGAGCATTTACAATTCTATTAAAAATAATATATGAGATTTTTAACTCCGATTTTACTTGAAAGCCGATTATCATTAAGGTAATTTTTAGTATAAGATATTATAAAAGTTTATGAGGTAATAATGGATATTCAAAACAAAACAGTTTTAATACTGGGAGCTTGGGGTTTAGTCGGAAATGCCTTAACAAGAAAATTTATTTCCGAAAAACCGAAACAAATTATTGTAACATCACTAAAAAAAGAAGAAGCTGAAGGATACGCGGAACAATTAAGAACGGAATTCCCAAATTTGCCGGATGATTATTTTATACCTTGGTGGGGAAACATTTTTGTAAGAAATGAATTTAAGGACACCGATCGTTTTGAGATTCTGAATGATCCTGAAAAAAGAAAAATTCTGATGAAAGATATTATGGAAGAAATGACTCCAGATGTTCTTGAAGCTTCAGCATTATATCAATTAATTGATAAATACAAACCAGATATTATTGTTGATAGTATAAATTCAGCAACTGGAATTGCTTATCAAGATATTTACACAACTTACCACACAATCACCAAAACTATTGAAAATAATCCTTCAAAAGAAGCTCTTGCGGCAGAGACAGAAAAATTATTATGCACACAATATATCCCTCAATTAATTCGTCATGTGCAGATATTATATAACTCAATGAATAAAGCAGAGACAAAGATATATTTAAAGATTGGTACAAGCGGAACAGGCGGAATGGGATTAAATATTCCATATACGCATAGCGAAGAAAAACCATCACGAGTTTTGTTGAGTAAATCTTCAGTAGCGGGTGCACATACTTTACTTCTATTCTTAATGGGAAGAACACCGGAAGGTGCTATTACAAAAGAAATTAAACCTACCGGCGCAATTGCCTGGAAAAGAATAACTTTTGATGAAATAACCAAGAGGGGAAAACCAATTCAATTAGTTGATGCTTCAATGGAAAATATATTATCATTAAAGGATGAACTTTCACTAAATCTTGACAAAAAATTTAATGTAACTGGTGAAAATTTAAAATCAGTTTTTATTGATACTGGTGAAAACGGAACTTTTTCCAGAGGTGAGTTTGAAGCAATATCTGCTGAAGGTCAAATGGAATACGTTACTCCCGAAGAAATAGCTTCTGATGCTATTTATGAAATTAAAGGTGGAAACACAGGTCATGATATAATTAATGCTTTAGATAATGCTACTCTTGAACCAACTTACAGAGCTGGATATTTACAGCATACTGCAGTTCAGAAATTAGAAGAATTAGAAGAACTTCATGGAGTTAGCAGTGTTGCATTTGAATTATTAGGTCCGCCAAGACTTTCAAAGTTATTACATGAACTTAATTTAATTAAAAGAGTTGTAGGTGAAATGCAAAAAATAGTTGCAGCTGACGCTGCACAGCTTTCAAATGATACTTATGATTTAATAGTAGAAGATGAAAAATTGAGAAGCGAAATTATATCTATTGGTATTCCAATATTAATGGCAGATGGTAAATCCTTACTTCGCGGAAATGAAATGAAAATTCCACCTTTTCGGGGAGAAAACAAATTGAAAATAACTAAGGATAAAATTGATTTATGGGCACACGACGGTTGGGTTGATTTAAGAATTGGCAATATGGAAATTTGGAAAAAAAGAATTCAATCAATTATGGATGAAGCAATTCAAATTGCTGAAAATGATACAAGCTCTCTTCATGTAAGAACAAAAAAATATTGGAATAATTTTAAACAAATTGACATTGGTAAAGTTGTAAGCTGGATCTTCATTCATGAAGAAAAAGGTAAAAGGATGAAAGCCTAAGTATATGGATTTATCAAATTTAGAAAACAAAGACCATCTAAAAATTATTATAACCGATTCGGGTTTAGGTGGTCTTTCTGTTCATGCCTTGCTCGATAAAAGACTAAGTGAAAAAAATAAGAATGCTGAGTTGATTTTTTTTAATTCTTTAGCTCATTCTAATTTTGGATACAACAGTATGTTAGAAAAATCTGATAAGTTAAATGTATTTAATTCAGCTTTGGAAGGAATGCTAAAATTTAATCCCGATTTAATTTTAATTGCATGCAACACTTTATCAGTTTTATATCATGAAACAAAAATTTCAAAAGAAATAAAAATTCCCGTTATTGGAATTGTAGAAAATGGAATTGATTTAATTTTGGAAAACTTAATTAATCATCAAGATGCTAACATTTTAATTTTGGGGACAGAAACGACAATAAATTCAGACCAGCATAAAAAAGATTTGATAAAAAGTGGAATTGAAGAAAATATAATCTATTCTCAATCATGCAAAAACTTAGAAAGTGAAATTCAAAATGATGCAAATAGTCCAGCAGTTGAAAAATTAATTAACTTTTATTTATCTGAAGCTTTTAATAAAATAAAGAATAAAAATGTTCATCAATTAGTATTATTGGCTTGTACTCACTACGGATACAGTAAAAATATATTTGAAAAACAGCTTTTTGAATTTTGCGGAAATAATTTTACAATTTTAAATCCAAATGAGAAAATGTCAGAAATGCTGAACGGCAATTCATTACATCCCATGAAGAAATGTATAATCAAAAACAGAGTTTTATCACGAGTTGAAATAAGTAATGAGCAAATAAGCAACTTGGCAAAACTATTGGAAAAAGATTCAATTACTGTTTCTCATGCGTTAAAAAATTATGAGTATAAATCAGATTTATTTGAATTTGATAAAATGAATATTAGGGTGAAGTAAAATGAAAAAATATAAATTTGCTGCTGAAATCAAATCACATGGCAGCGGAGCTTTTGTTTTCTTCCCTTATAATGTTGAAAAAGAATTTGGTAAAAAAGGTCAAATAAAAATAAAGGCATGGTTTAATGGAGCCGAGTACAGAGGTTCTCTTGCCCCAATGGGAATGGAGTATCATCTACTTGGCATAAGAAAAGAAATAAGAAATAAAATTAAAAAAGATATTGGTGATACAATTGAAGTTGAAGTTATTCAAGATTTGGAACCAAGAATTGTTGAAATTCCAAAGGATTTTCAAAATGAATTAAATAAAAATAAAACTGCTAAAGAAATATTTGAAAAATTTGCTTACACTCATAGAAAAGAGTATGTTCGTTGGATTGTAGAAGCCAAAAAAGAAGAAACAAGAATTAGAAGAATAAAAAGAGCAATCGAAATGATTGCTCAAAATCAAAAATATTCTTAAATTAAAAATTAGGTGTAAGTTTTTTACCTTTATGGAAATTATAAATAAGTTGTGCGGCTTCTTTTGGATCATCCGTAACTGAAAATAGATCCAAATCTTCCGGACTTATATAACCTTGCTTTAGCTGAAATTCTTTAACCCAATCAATTAAACCTTTCCAAAATTCTGTTCCCATAAATATAATTGGAAATCTTGTTGTTTTTCCTGTTTGAATTAATGTTAGCACTTCAAAACCTTCATCAACAGTTCCAAATCCGCCAGGCATTAAAACATAACCTTGGGCATATTTAAAAAACATTAGTTTTCTAACAAAGAAATATCTGAAATTTAAAAGTTTATCGGGATCAATATATGGATTAGCATATTGCTCAAATGGCAATTCTATATTTATTCCTGTTGAACTTCCTCCGGCATCTTTAGCTCCTTTATTACCAGCTTCCATAATTCCCGGTCCGCCGCCAGTTGTTATTCCAAATCCTTTTTTAACCAATTCTTTTGCAACTTCTTCAGCTAATTTATAATATTTATCTTCAGGCTTTGTTCTTGCCGATCCAAAAATTAAAACGCTTGGTTTAATTTTCGCCATTGTTTCAAAACCTTCCACAAATTCTGACATAATTCTAAAAACACGCCATAAATCCTCTTGGGAATTTTGCAGTTGTTGTTCAATCTCAGTATGATTATTTCCATTATGATTTTCCATAAAAATCTCCAATTTCAGAATTGTGAATATTTTAATAATTAAAAAACAAGATAATATAATTTTTGAAAAATATCTGATTTGGCATTATTCCAAATCTTCTTCATTCATTTTAATATTGCAGAAAAGCTGTAAGCTTTATTTGAAAAATTCTTTCAACTTTTCTATAAGAAAAATTATACTCAAAATGATTTAGTTATTTGTAAATTTTGAATTAGTATTCAAAGGATTTCAGTATTAATGATCGAAATAGATTCAAAAAAATATATTATAGATAGTGATGAAATTATTGGTGATATTAAATATATCCACGAATTTTATAGTATTTATCTTAAGAATGAAAGAGATATTATAATTTGGCTTCCACCATCATATCATTATTCTGAAAAAAATTATCCCGTTTTGTATATGCAAGATGGTCAAAATTTATTTGATCCAAACACTTCTTTTATTGGTTACGATTGGAAAGTTGATGAAGTTGCTACAGGTTTAATTAAAGAAAAATTATTAAATGAAATAATTATTGTTGGAATTTATAACAGCAAAGACAGAATTGAAGAGTACAATTATTTTACTCTTAAAGGTAAAAGATATGCTAATTTTTTAGTAAAGGAATTGAAGCCATTTATTGATGAAAACTTTAAAACTATTAGTAAAGCTTCTAAAACCGGATTGATGGGATCTTCGATGGGCGGATTAATTTCATTTCAATTATTTTGGAATTTCCCGAAAATATTTGGAAAAGCCGCTTGCTTATCAAATTCATTTTGGGTTAATGAAGGTGAAGTGTTTGAAATGGTTAATAAGATCAATAATCTATTTAATGAGAAAAATAGACTATATATTGATTGTGGTTCCGAAGAAAAAGAATTACTTGATGATTTTAATAAAATGGTAAGTATTTTAGAAAACAACAAAATATTAAACAAAGAAACGTTTTATTACCATTTGGAAAAAGGAAGTCGTCATAATGAAAAGGATTGGTCAAACCGAATACACATTCCATTAAGATTTCTTTTTGGCAAATAGTACGTATTTAATGAATTGAAAAAAAATAAAATTATAATTATTCTTTATCAAAAAAGAAATGAAAAATATCTATTTGTTTTGCAGTTTAATGTTAGTTTTTGTACTTAATAATTGCGCTCCCGTAAAATATGTAAATCAAAAAACAATAACTCCAATAACGTTTAAAAGTGCAAATACTTGGTCGCTTGAAGAATGTAATAACATTATTGATTATTACACAGTAACAAATAATGAAGATAATTTGTTCAATGCCGCACCTTTAAATCCAGATGTATTTATTAGAGTAGTTCCATTAAACAATATTGTTATTCAGGCTTTGGCACAAAAAGAAGTAATTGAAAAAAGATTAGACCAAAGTGAATTCAATTTAGTTTTAAAAAATTATTTGGAAGCCTACACAAGTTTTACCGCCGATACAGTTTCTGGAAAAATTATTGATATGGATTCATCCTTTACCAAAGGTTTTTCATTCAAAGTTTTTTTTGAAAATATGACTGATCCTTTTGAACCGATTTTTTTGGAAGATGGTTATGCATATTTCTTTTTAGAAAATATGAAAGGTAATTTTAGTCGGGTTATTGAAGTAACAGGATTATATGTAGAAGATTACATTCAGCTTGACGGATATTTGAATGTAATAATTACTTTTTCACCTTTTGCTGCAGATGGAAAAAGATTATTTGATAACAAAGATTTGAACGAAAGTTATAGAATGGTTTTTAATGGTTTGGAGAAAGATCCAATTGTAATTCAATGGAATTTGAAATAAATGTAGAGACGCTGCATGCAACGTCTCTACAATAAATATTATTGGGAAATAGCAGAAGTTTCAGTTTTCTCTGGAGTTTTCAAATCCTTTTCTATCACATTTCCATCAACGTCAATTAATTTTACATCCATGCCTAACTCATTTAAGCTTTTTTCAACTACAGCTTTATCTCCAACAACAACCCAATCAATTTTACTTGGATTTACAACTTTTTTTGCAGCTTTATCAATATCGTCTAAACTTAATCCAGTTATTTTACTTGCATAAGTATCATAATAATCCTTTGGATATCCATATCTCACCATGTCAGCTAATGAACCAGCTATTTCATTTCCGGTTTCCCAAGAACCTGGCAGACTTAAAGTTTCGTTAAGTTTAATTTTATTTAGTTCATCTTCTGTTGCTGGTTTATCAGAGATAATTCCGCTTAATTCTTTAATTACCTCTTGTACTGATTCTTTTGTTTTATCTGTTTGAACTAATGCATAAACTAAAAATGGTCTTTGTCCTCTTGCGCCTAGAAGCATAGTTCTGGAACCATATGACCAATGTTTATCTTCACGTAAGTTCATATTAATTCTGGAAGTAAAAGAACCGCCGAGAATTGTATTCATTGCTTCAAGTGCAATATCATCCTTATCTGCTTTTGGAGGAGCGGCGTGGCCGGCTAAAATAATTGACTGCTGTGCTCCTGGTTTATCCATTAAATACACAGTTGATTTTTCTTTAAGATTAACTTCAGAAATGTTCTTTTGAGGAACATCTTTTGATTCCCAATCAGAAAATAAATCCTCAAGTTTAGCTTTGATATCATTTAATGAAATATCTCCAACAACAACTAAGGTTGAATTATTTGGTCTGATCCAAGTTTGGTGAAATTTAACTAAATCATCTTTTGTAATTTTAGAGACTGATTCTTCATATCCTGAACCGGTAAATGGCAAACCATATGCATGATCTTTACCATAAATGTATTGAGGGAATACACGCAATGCCATTTGAACCGGTGTTGATTTTTCTCTCTGAATTCCAGCAATTGCTTGTTTCTTTAACCTCTCAAGTTCATTTTCCGGGAATGATGGATTCAATAAAACATCTGCGTATAGATCTAGTGATTTATCCAAATTTGATTTTAGTGATGACATTGAAATTGTTGACATATCTAAATTTGAACCTGTATTTATTGAGGCTCCTAACATTGCCAGCTCTTCACTTATTTGAAGTGAGTTTCTGTTTTTTGTTCCTTCATCCATCATTGATAATGCAAGAGATGCAGTACCAGGCAAACCAAACTGATCAGAAGCGTAACCAGCATCAACCATCATTCTAAAATTTACAACTGGAATTGCAGATGTTTGAGCAAGCATTATTTTTAATCCGTTAGATAATGTTGCTTCCTGCAACTCAGGAAATTTAGCAACCGGCGGAGTTCCAGTTTCCGGTAATTTACTTCTATCAGCACCTACTGGTTTTTCTGTATATTGAGGGAATGGATGAATTTCTAAAATGTTCACTCCATCCGATAACCATTTAACTGCTGCATTTTGTATATCACTAACAGTAGAATTGGAAACCCATTGAAGTTTTTTCTTATAATAATCCGGTGATCCACCGTAAACTTCACATTGAGCAAGAATATCTGACTTGCCGCCAAATCCGCCTATTCTTTCAATTCCTCTAATAAAATTTGCAATATGTTGTGTTTTTACTCTATTCAATTCTTTTTGAGTTGGACCTTCAGCTAAGAATTTAGCCAATTCCTCATCAATAGCAGTTTCCACAATTGAGAGCTCAACACCTGGTTTTGCAGTTGCAGTTATTTGGAACTGACTTCCAATTTCACCAGGACTATAATATGCACTTACGTCGGTAGCAATTTGGTCTTCATAAACTAATCTTTTGTAAAGTCTGGAAATTTTACCTGCAGCTAAAACATCGCTTGCTAAATCTAAATAAGCAAGTTCCTCATTTTTCCATTCGGGAATATTCCAAGTTTTATAAATTCTTGATTGAGGTACTCTATCTTGCGCGATTTGTCTTTTTGTACCTTCCATTTTTGCAACCCAAACATCATGTTTTTTTATTGGGGGTCCGGAAGGAATATCTCCGAAATATTTTTCAACTTTTTCTTTTGCGTCTTGTGCTGTAATATCACCGGCAACAACTAAAACTGCGTTTGCAGGTCCATAATAAGTTTTAAACCATTCATGTACATCTTCTAAACTTGCAGCATCCAAATCTTCCATTGAGCCGATTACCGTCCATGAATATGGATGACCTTTGGGATATGTGTTTTCTGTAATAGTTTCATAAGCTAAAGCATATGGTTGATTTTCACCTTGGCGTTTTTCATTTTGTACAACACCGCGTTGTTCATCAAGTTTTTCTTGAGTTACTGCACCGAGCAAGTGACCCATTCTATCTGATTCCATCCAAAGTGCTAAATCAACTGCGGAAGTTGGAACATTTTGGAAATAATTTGTACGATCGTTGCTTGTTGTTCCATTTAAATCTGTAGCACCAACTCTTTCTAATGCTTGGAAATAATCATCATCAAAATTTTCACTACCATTAAACATCAAATGTTCAAATAAGTGAGCAAAACCGGTTTTCCCCATTTTTTCATTTTTTGATCCTACATGATACCAAACGTTTACTGCTACAATTGGAGCTTTATGATCTTCGTGAACGATTAACGTTAATCCGTTATCCAGCACAAATTTTTCATATTTAATATCTATATCATTTACATTTTGAGCAAATAATAAAGACGAAAGAAAAATAAAAAGAACATATAAGTATTTTTGTTTTTTCATAGATATCCTCTTTTAGTTAAGTCTGTTTAATTCAATTTCCAATTTATCTACTAATTTTGCAAATTCATCAATAACAGCATTCATTGTTTCTGGTTGAGTTAAATCAACACCTGCAAGTTTTAGTTGTTCCATAGGATAATTATTTCCACCCGATTTTAATAGATTTAGATAATTCTCAACAATTTTACTTTTTTCATTTTCAGGTGCATTTTTCATATCAGTGTATATTTTAGCTGATGAAACAAAGCAAGTTGCATACTGATAAACATAAAATGGTGTTCTATAAATATGCGGAATTCTTGCCCATACAGATTTCAAAAATTCATCTTTTTCTTGAGTATCACCATAATATGCATTAAATAATTCTGTCATAATTCCATCTAAAACATCAGCTGTTATTGGTTTTCCTTGTTCAACCATTTCGTGAACCTGAAGTTCAAAATCTGCTAACAATGTTTGGAAATAAAAAGTTCCAGTAATTGCTCTAATTGCCTGCTGAATAAGTGCAATTCTTTCTTTTGGATCTGTTGTTCTTTCCAAGAAATAATCAAGCAATAATCTTTCATTGAATGTTGAAGCTACTTCCGCAACAAAAATAGTATAGCCCGAAGTTGCAAAAGGCTGATTTTCTTGAGAAAGTAAGGTATGCATTGTATGTCCAAGTTCATGACCCAATGTAAAAACGGCATCAATAGTTTCGTTGTAATTTAACAACATGTAAGGGTGAACTCCATAAACTCCGGCTGAATATGCCCCAGATCTTTTCCCAGGATTTTCATAAACATCAAGCCATCCGCCGGAAATTGCAGTATTTAATTTATTTTGATAATCATCACCTAAAGGTTTTACGGAAGCTAAAACAACCTTTGTTGCATCATCATATTGATAATTTTTATCATCATCAATTAAAGAAATAGAACCGTCATAACTGTAATATTTATCTAAGCCCAAAGCTTTCTTTCTTAATTTTTGATATTTCTGTAGTGGTTCGGTATTTGCTTTTACTGTGTTAACTAAATTTTTGTAAACTTCTATAGGAATATTATTGCTTTCTAAATATGATTCAAGGCTTGAGCTGTAATTTCTAGCTCTTGCCGATGCCCAATCTTTTTTACATACAGCATCATAAATTGAAGCATATGTATTTTTTGTTGCAGTATAAGTTCCATAATGAGCTTCAAAAATTGATTTTCTATCTTCTTGATTTCTGTTTGTTGCTAAAACTCTGCTGTAATTTCCATTTGTTGCTTTTACTTTTTCATTGTTCGATAATTCAATTTCCGGAAAATTTACATCTGTAGTTGAAATACTTGTATAAATATCTCTAGGTGTTCCGTTAAATTGTGAAAAGTAGGAAAGTAAGGTCTCTTTTTCTTCATCTAAAACATGCTTTTGCTGTCTGTATAAATCTTCAATTCCAAATTTGTATGGAGAAAGTTCAGGATTTTCATTGAGCCATTTTTCCATTTTTTCCCAAGGTATTTCCAGAATTTCCGGACTTACCCAAGAAGTTGCAGTTCCAAATTTTGCAAATGCAATTTGAACTTGCTGCAATTTTGATGCTGCTTCTTGATTTCGTGTATCAGTATCTAAAGTCAGCTGCGGATATCTATAGACTTTGTAAGAGAGAATTCCAATTTCATCTTCTAACTGTTTTGCAGCAATAAGATTTTTAACATCTTCCTTCAATTTTCCCTTAAAGGAAGTTATTTTTTCCATTTTGGCTTCCATTTCTTTTAAGCCGTTTTCCCATTCATCCCAGTTTTGGTAAATGTCGTTTAAATTCCATTTGTACTTTTCCGGAATTTCATCACGATTTTCATAATTTGTTTGAGCCATAAGCAGTGTACCTAATAAAATTGTGAAAAATAGAGTTTTTAAAGTCATATTATCTCCAATAATTCATAAACAAAATATATTAATTAGTAATAAATTTCTACGTTGTAAGTTAGACGCAAAAAACAAAGATTGGTTCTAAAAATAAAGCAGCAAAAAGACAATAGGTATTAAAATGCCGATTAAAATAAACCATTTTCCACGTCCCGAAATTCCTTTTTTCCCTTTAATCATAAAAATTCCGGTTATTGCTAGAAAAATTAAAGCAACAGCAAACAGATCTGCAATCCAAGTCCATAATTTTTTTGGGTGATTTAAATGCAGAAAATTTGACTCATGAAAAACAGTTCTGCTTTCAACAGTTTCTATAACTGCAATTCTGGTTTTCAGATTTGTAGAAAGTGTTTTTTTATCAAAGAAAATATCTATAGTAGTTGGACTTGATCTGAAAAAACTTTTTATGCTGTCTGTAATAGAAAATGATTCAGTTAAATGTTCAACAATTTGCTCGGAAGTTAAAGTTGAATCAATGCCGGAAGAAACAATTAAGGTATCTTTTCCAATTATATAATTGGGATTCCAGTCATTTACATGATTTACAGCTATACCGGAAATTGAATAAATTATTGTTAGTCCAAAAGCAACATAACCAACATCTCTGTGCAGTAATCGGATAAGTTTTCTAATTTTCATTTAAAAAATTTCAATATAGGATTAAATTCAAAGTCAATAAATTGGAGTTCTAAGTTTTAATATTGATTTATATAAAAATAATTATAAAATTAATAAATAAAATAATTTAATATAACAGTGAATCGCATTAAATGAAATTCATGTTATTCTGCATATTGTTTATCGTTTTATTTTCGACTGGTCTATTTTCTCAGTCAATAATTCTTCACAATTCAGATTTTCAAAAGAAACATCACACTAATTATAATAATCAATCGGAAAATATTTTCAATTTGAAAACAAATCCTCATTTTTTAAAAAAAAGAACATCCAATAACCAAATTAAAAAAATAGATAGTCTTATAACAACAGCTAAACCTATATATGACAATTCAGTTAAAATCTTGTTTGAATATAATGATAATGATCTAATTTCTGCATATTTTAGATATTCTTTGTGGAATGATGAATGGAATTTGTACGATAAGACAATGCTTTTATATAATTCAATTGGCTTATTAACAGACAGAGTAGTTCAATATTGGAATGGAGGATTTTGGACGAATAATTTCCAAGAAATTTACATCTATGATGAGATTGGTAATGAAATAGAGTATTTGAGTCAGAGTTGGATAGACAGTGCTTGGGTAAACGAAATTAGATCAACAAGTAGCTATGATTCTTCACAGTTTTTGCAAGGTAGTATAACTGAAAGATGGGAAGTTCGTTATTGGCAAAATAATTCTAAAATAGAATATAAATACAATGAGACAATGCAAATTGATAGTATTCGTTTTTATGAATATTCTTCATATAGCTGGCAGAAAGTATTTCTAACAATATATAATTATGACGATTTTGGGAAATTGGAATATTTAGTTTCACAAAAATGGAATGGAAATAAATGGGAAAATAATATTAAATTACAAATTGATACTCTAAAATATGGTCAGCAAATAAATGAAACTTTTTATGATTGGGATAACAATGAATGGATTAAATTTGGAAGAGTAATTTATTATTATGACAATGATAAATATTTTCATCATGCACACTGTGAATATTGGCTGAATGATACTTGGGTGTCAAATATTGATGGAATACATGTATATAATCCTGATGGATTTGAGATCCATTATTTGACACATGAATTAAATATTTACTATGAACAACCAACTTCTGTTAAAGGTGAAAATAGTAATTTAATTATTGATGAATTTGAACTTTACCAAAATTATCCAAATCCTTTTAATCCAACTACGGTAATAAAATACTCAATACCAAATAATACAGTCATTGCTTTCCGTCAGCCGACGGAGAAGCAATCTGCAGTGATTACTTCGGTCAATTCTTTCCCTCATAATGACAACATGAATGTAAAACTAGTAGTTTATGATATTTTAGGAAGAGAAATAACAACATTAGTAAATGAAGTAAAATTGCCTGGAACTTATGAAGTTATTTTTGACTCAAAAGATTTACCGAGTGGGTTATATTTTTACAGACTTCAAAGCGGTGAGTTTATTAAGACAAAAAAGATGTTATTGTTAAAGTAAGATATGAATAGACATTCCATATTTTGAAAATATGGAATGTCTTAAAATTTATTATTTTATAACTGCGCCAAGTCCTTTAATCATATAGACTTTTTTGGTTGTTTTTTCATGTTCACATTTATGTTCTTTTTCTTCACCTTCTTTGCTGCAATCACCACCGCAACCTTCACCTTCGGTAACAATTGAAAAAATTTCACCTTCAACTAAAGCATTTTTACCTTTTGCTTCCATTGGGAAAACAATTTCACCGTCATTAACTTTTACACGGATTGTTTCAAACTCTTTGTCACCGCTTAAATTTATCCAGCAGCCTCTTTTCTCGCAAACATCTACAACTGTTCCTTCAACAAGAACTTTTTTCCCAACAAAACTTTCAGCATCAGCTAAAATTTCAGAAATTGGAGTAGCTTCGGTTAATGTTAGTTCACTTCCATATTTTTTAGCTTCATCAGCAAATAAATTTACTGATAAAAAACTAACAACAGCAATTAATACAAATAATTTTTTCATTTTTTGTTTTCCGCTTAGTTTTTAAAATCTTATTATATAACTTAGCTTTCATAATAGATTTTTTCAAGAAATTTATACTTAAAGTAAATAGTAATTATGAAAATTATAAGACATTTAATCTTATTTATTTCAGCAATAATTCTTTTAAGCTGTAAAACTGTGGAAATCAACAATTTTGAAAATGTTGAAATACTCACAAAAATTAAACCCAAAAGATTAAAAAAAGGTGATACAATAGGTTTGGTTTCATCAGCAAGTGCAATTAAAGACAACCATTTAGCCGAGGCAACTGAAAATTTAACAAAGTTGGGTTTTAAGGTTAAATACAATGAAACTATAAAAGAAAAATATGGATATTTAGCGGGATCAGATTCTGCTAGAGCAGAAGATTTAAACCGTATGTTTGCAGATGATGAGGTTGATGCAATCTTTGAGATTCGCGGTGGTTATGGCTGTGCAAGAATGCTGCCAAAGATAGACTATGATTTAATTAAAAAGAACCCCAAAATAGTTTTGGGATACAGCGATATTACTTCTTTACTATATGCCATTTATAAAAAAACTAATTTAGTTTGTTTTCACGGACCGGTAGGAACTTCAACTTATAATGAATATTCACTAAAGCATTTCAATAATATTTTGGAGAATCCCAAAGAAAATTATGAGATGAAAAATCTGCCGGATGAAGAAGATCAAATAATTGTCTTTAATGAAGGAATCGGTGAAGGTGAATTAGTCGGCGGAAATTTATCTATTGTTGTTTCAATGATTGGAACCGAATATGATATTGATACAAAAGGCAAAATAATTTTTCTTGAAGATATAGGTGAAGAACCTTATAGAATTGACCGAATGCTGACGCAAATGAAACAAGCCGGTAAATTTAAAGATTGTGTCGGTGTTGCATTAGGTGTATTCAGAAATTGTGATGTAAATGAAGATGATCCTGAGTTTGAAAATTCACTTACGCTTGTGCAAGTATTTAAAGATATTTTGGGCGAATTAAATGTGCCGGTAATTTACGGTCTTTCATTTGGTCACATAGAAAATAAATTTACTTTGCCATTTGGTATAAAATCCAGATTAAACACTTACACCAAAAGTTTAACTTTATTAGAAAATGCAGTCGAGTAAAAATTGTTTGCAGAAGTAGTTTTCCCATTACCATTTAGAAATTCGTTTACCTATTCAATTCCATCAGAGTTTCAAGATCAGGTTATGATCGGAATTAGAGTTGTTGTGCCTTTTGGTAAAAGGGTCTTAACGGGATTTGTAATAAATGTAAAAGAAACTACAGAAGTTAAAGAGAAAATTAAACCAATCAGAGATGTTTTAGATACTCAGCCTATTTTCAGTAAAGAATCGTTAAAATTTTATGAGTGGGTTTCTGATTATTATTTAAGTTCTTTGGGCGAAGCATTAAAAAATTCTGTTCCATACGGCCTTGATGTTGAATCAAAAAAAACTGTGGTTTCTGATAAGGAATATTGTGCCCAACTTTTAGTAAAAGAGAAAAAAGAAAATTCAACCAGAGCAAAACTTTTAAAAGTACTATCTGAAAGAGATACATATAAGATTAATTATTTACAAAAATTAGTTAAGCGTAAAAGTATTTACTCGGTTTTAAAAACTCTTGAAAAAATTGGTGCAGTTACAATTCTTGATGAAATTGAAGATTCTAAAATCAAAATAAAAAAAGTGAAATTTATTTCACTCAATAAAAGTGTTGATGAAGTTTATGAAATTATGCCAGAGATTGAGAGAAACTCACCAAAGCAAGTTGTTATTCTTTTAGAATTATTATCATCAAAGAAAAAAAGTATTCAGCAAAGTGATTTGTTGAGTAAAACAAAATCAAATCAATCTTCTTTAAATTCTCTTGAAAAGAAAAACCTTATTAAGATAGAATTGAAAGAAGTTGAACGAGTTTATAAAGAAACTTATAATGAAGAAATTCAAAACTTTGATTTAACTGAAAAACAATCCGAAATTATAAATGAAGTTTCGCAAAATATAAATGATCAGAAATTTACTACTTATTTATTGCATGGAATTACCGGTTCCGGGAAAACACAAGTTTACATTGAACTTACAAAACTTGCCGTTAAGAAAAAGAAAGCTGCATTAATTTTGGTTCCGGAAATATCACTTACTCCTCAAATTACTTCGCGTTTTTTTAACAATTTTGGAAATTCGGTATGTGTAATTCACAGCCGAATGTCATTAGGTGAAAGATATGATACTTGGCGCGGAATTATAAAAGGGAAGTACAATATTGTTATTGGTCCGCGTTCGGCATTATTTGCACCTTTAGAAAATTTAGGATTGATTGTTGTTGATGAAGAACATGATCAGAGTTATAAGCAATATGATTTGGTGCCAAAATATAATGCAAGAGATGCTGCAGTTTTAAAAGCAATGTTTAGTAATTGTCCGGTTATTCTTGGTTCTGCAACTCCTTCCTTAGAAAGTATGAACAATGCTAAAACTGGAAAGTATAAATTAATTGAACTTCCGGAAAGAGTTGATAATGCAAAACTTCCTAAAATAAAATTGATTGATGTTACTCTTGAAAAGAAAAAAAATAGAATGGTTGGAGTTTTCTCCAAAACATTGCTTGAAGCTATTGATGAAAGACTGACCAAAAAAGAGAATGTAATAATTCTGCAAAATAGGCGTGGATTTGCAACCCAGGTTTATTGTGATGACTGCGGTGAAATAGATATGTGTGAAAGCTGCACTGTTTCAATGGTTCATCACATTAATAAAAATATTATGAAATGCCATTATTGCGGAGCAGTAAAACCTGTGCCAAGAGCGTGTAAAAATTGCGGATCGATGGCAATTAAATTTTTTGGTGTTGGAACTCAAAGAGTTGAAGATGAAATTTCTTATCATTTCCCAAATGCAAAAGTTGAGCGTATTGATTCTGATACAATTAATCGAAAAGGGAAATTAGGAATTATCTTGAACAGTTTTAGAAAAGGTGAGATTGATATATTAGTCGGGACGCAAATAGTTTCTAAAGGAATGGATTTTTCAAATGTGACCTTAGTTGGAGTAATTTCTGCTGAAACATCTTTGTGGCTCCCGGATTTTAGAGCTGATGAAAGAACGTTTCAATTATTGACTCAAGTTGCAGGAAGAGCGGGAAGAAGTAAAGAAGAAGGTGAAGTTATTATTCAAACTCAGAATCATAAAAGTTTTGTTCTGCAAAAAGTTTTGGACAACAATTACAATGAATTTTATCAAAAAGAAATTATGCTTCGTCAACAAAGTCAGTATCCGCCGTTTTCCAGAATTGCACTTATTGAAATTAAAGATGAAGATGATCAAAAAGTAAAACAAGCAGTAAATGATTTTCATAGACGATTAATGCAGTTTAGTGATAAGCTTCAGATTCTTCCTCCAAATGAAGCAATAATATTCAAAGTAAAAGGAATTTTCAGATATCAGATTATGATAAAAAGTTTGAGAAGAATTGATCCGAATGGTAAAATTTTGCGTAACGCAATAATGAATGCTTATGTTGATTATAATCAGAAATCAAGATTCAGAGATGTAAAAGTTTATTTTGATATTGATCCTCAAAGTGTGATGTAATAAAAGTGAAAAGTCAAAGGTGAAAAGTCAAACAAAAACCTCCGAGGTTATTACTTACCCGCCAGTTTATCTAGAGGGAAACCTCGGAGGTTTGGAATAATTACATACCGAATTGTTTTAAGAATGGGAATGCTTTTGTAACAAAATGCATAATTAAACTAAAACCAATCCAAATTCCTAAAATCGTCGCAATATATTTAACTGTATTCTCTGATTTAAACATTTTTGCATATGCAATACCAACCACAGTATAAAACCATATTGAAAGTGGATCTAACTTATGCATAAACCAACCAAAAATACCTTCACTTTCAATTCCCATAAAACTTCCAACACTTACATTTTCCAGTACTTTACCAAGTAATATTGATGCAAGTATCATTACGATAACATTTAAAGCTCCAATATAATTAGGTAGACCATAAGCCAGCATTGATGCCTTGTAATCTCCGGTTCCTCCCAGAGCAAATTTTGCTACAAGCAGAAATACCCCTGCCACAATAAAAAAGAATATAAATACAAAAATGAAAGTACCAATTGCACCAAACACAATTTGCATGCTTCCGCCTTGTTCCATAAATTCAGCTGTTCTTTCTAATTGTTCATCAGCTTGAGCTTGTGTCATTTGTCCTTTATCAACAGCTTCTTGCAGACTTTTTTCAATTCGCTCCATTTGTTTATCCATGACAACTGATTTTAAGGTTGGATTTGTAAATATGATAAATTGCATTGCAATTACGGTAATGATTAATATTAGAACTGGAATAAACCAATCCATTGTTTTTACCGGCAAATTAGAAAGTTTAGAAAACAAAATGCCTGGTTCCGTTAAAACACTTATAAACTTATCTGTAAATCCTAATTCTTCTTCTTCCTCAACTTCATCAATTGGTTCATCGGGTTTGTTAAATTCGTCCATTTGCTTATTCCTTATTTTATTGGCTAATGAATAGACATAATTTATATTTATAAACTAACAAAATTTACTAAAAAGTTATAGCAAATAGGTAAAATTCTCAATTCTTGTAATAATAAAAAAGTCTTAAGATGCTTATTAAAATCATAAAAATAGAAGCTGAAATAAATATTGTTAGGTTGCTGAGATTTGCAAAATCACTAAATGAAATATGAAAAATAAATCCGTTTTCTCCAATAATTAACAAAGCTATTAAGGTTAACACTCCTACTGTTAATTCATACCAATAACTAAATGCCATAATAATTTCTCCCAGAAAAATATTGTATTCATTAAATTCCATTTAACTAAACTGAAAAGTTAGAAATCCAATAATTCCTCTTGAAATAAGTGAGATTGAAATTAATGCATAAAACCAATTAAGAGCCGGAAATAAAAAATAAATTATTCCCATTGCTATACCAATTACAATACTTTCATACGTATTAATTTGAAAATTTAATTGAATTTCTCTTTCGTCTGGATTTAATTTTTGAGTTAGAAAAAGTCCAATAAAAAATAAAATTAGTACAAATAATCCTTTGTCGCCAAAAGCGCTAAACGAGAAAATCAGAATAATACCAGTAATAAGTTCAATTAAATAAAACAATTTATAATTACCGCGTATTTTCATTTTTACCTCAATTTATTTAAGTATAAAAATATCTTCTACACTTACATTAAAATATTTTGCAATTTTAAGAGCACTTACAATTGTAGGAACATATTTTCCTTTTTCAATTGCATTAATACTTTGTCTGCTTAAGCCGCAAGCATTGCCCAACTCCTCTTGAGTCACATTTTTTTCGGCGCGTAAAACTTTCAGTCTATTATTAAGTTGCTCGTTCATAATTCAAAAGTAAAGTATACTTTACAAAATGTCAAGTAAAAATTACATTATTATTATTAATTTTACCAAAATTGAAACTTGAAAAAAAATAGTATTATAAAAACATTAACTTAGTACATTGAAATTTTGAGGTGTTTATGAAAACAATTATTGAACCTTTCAGAATAAAATCTGTTGAACCGATAAGGTTTACGACAAAAGAAGAAAGAGAAAAAATTTTAGAGGATGCGGGACACAATCCTTTTCTTATTCATGCAGATGATGTTTTAATTGATTTACTTACAGATAGCGGAACATCAGCAATGAGTGCATCTCAATGGGCCGGAGTAATGGAAGGCGATGAATCATATGCCGGATCAAAAAGTTTTTACAAATTTGAATCAGCAGTCAAAAAAATTACCGGACACGAATTTATTATTCCTACACATCAGGGCAGAGCTTCTGAAAAAATTCTTTTTACAATTTTAGGCGGACAAGGGAAATTTATTCCAAACAATACACATTTTGATACAACTCGCGCAAATGTTGAGTTTACCGGAGCTGAGGCAGTCGATTTGCTGAATGAAATTGGGAAGAAACCGGAAGTCAAAGCTGATTTTAAAGGCAATATGGATATTGAAAAACTTGAAGAATTTATAAATAATGTAGGTAAAGAAAATATTCCACTTGTTATGATTACCGTTACAAATAATTCGGGTGGAGGCCAGCCTGTTTCAATGCAGAATATTAAAGATGTTAGAGCAGTTTGTAATAAATATAATTTACCGCTTTTTTTAGATGCATGCAGGTTTGCAGAAAATGCATACTTTATTAAAAAGCGAGAAAATGGTTATGATGAAAAATCTGTTTTAGAGATTTGCCAGGAAATGTTTTCTTATGCCGATGGAGCAACAATGAGTGCAAAGAAAGATGCACTTGTTAACATCGGTGGATTTTTATCTTTGAACAATGAAGAGTTAGCAACACAATGCAGAAATTTATTAATTGTTACAGAAGGTTTTCCAACATACGGTGGATTGTCCGGTCGAGATTTAGAAGCTGTTGCCCGAGGATTAGAAGAAGTTGTTGATGAACATTATCTTCAATACAGAATAAGAAGTACTGAATATTTAGGAGAGAAATTAGTAAATGCAGGTGTCCCAATTATTGAGCCGCCAGGCGGACACGCAATTTATATTGATGCAAAAAGATTTCTGCCAAATGTTCAACCTCATGAATATCCAGGTCAGGCAATTGTCTGTGAGCTTTATTTAGAAGGCGGAATTAGATCTGTAGAAATTGGAAGTGTGATGTTTGGTAAATATGGTAAAGATGGAAAACTAGTTTCACCAAATATGGAATTAGTAAGACTAGCAATTCCAAGAAGAGTATACACTCAAAGCCATATTGATTATGTTGCGGAGGTTGTTATTGATGTTTTCAATAACAGAGAAAAGTTAAAAGGTTACAAAATAATTTATGAAGCTCCAATGCTGAGACATTTTACAGCAAAATTTCAGAAACTGTAGTTCAGATTGATTTCAATTTGAACAAATAAATAAATTTAAAATATGAAACTAAAAAAATCATTTTCATTTACAGACAAAAATCAAATTTGGCGATTGCTCATTAGTAAAACTGATAAGATAATTATTGAGACCCGCAATACAGAAACTAAAGAAGCTTTTTTCCATTGTTATAATTTTCTTACTGAGAAAAAAATATTTAAAGATTTGCAGTTAGAAGAAAAATATTGGCTGGGAATTGAAGCTGTTGATAATGACATAATTTATTTCCATCATTTTGCAAAACCAAATATGCCCGAACATAAAGGAATTTTTGCATATGATATAAATGAAGAAAAAATAATTTGGCAGAATTCAGACTTAGTTTTCTTAACAATTTACGAAAATAAAATATATGCATTCAAAAGAAAATTTGAAGGTCAGGATGTATATATTTTAGATAATTTAACCGGTGAGATAACAAAAGTATTAGGAAGTGATTTAAATAAAGTAAATGAAATTCTTAATATTGTTCAATTTAATGAAGACTATTCGCAATATAAATACCCTGAGAAGTACAATAATAATGGTAATTACAAAATATCAGAAATTATTAATTCGGAAATTAAGAATAAAGAGATTGTAGAAAATGTTGAGACGATAATTTTTTCGGAATATTTATTATTCAATTATTACATGAAGAATAAAAATAATTTACTTGATAATGTATTTGCAGTTTACAATATTGATAAAAAGAAAAAGGTCAGTTCTGAAATTATAAATAAAAATCTAAACGCTACATCACCCGACTCTTTTTTTTGTTATAAGAATTTTCTGGTTTTATTAAAAAATAAAAACGAAATATTAGTACAAAAATTTATCTGATCACTTATTCTTTAGTATTTAGTCAACTGATTTCAAAACTATTTTAAGCATTAAAATGGTTTTAACAAATCAAGAAAAAAAGCAAATCCTTCTTCTTGCTCGCCATTCTATTGAGAAAGAATTTAATAAAAATTCAAAACTGGATATGTCTATTTTTAATTCAGATATATTTGCCAAAAAGTTGGGAGTCTTTGTAACATTAACAATAAATCGAAAATTACGCGGTTGCATTGGTTATGTTTTTTCTGATGAAGAGTTAAGAATTACTGTCGGCAATGCTGCATTCCAAGCTGCATTTCATGATCCAAGATTTTCACCATTGACTCTTGATGAGTATAAAAACATAAATTTAGAAGTATCAATTTTATCAGAACCTTTTCCGCTAAATTCTTATGATGAAATTGTTATTGGAAAACATGGTTTGCTTTTGGAAGATATGGGAAGAAGAGCATTATTGCTGCCTCAAGTGCCAATTGAGCATAATTTAGATAAAGATAGTTTTCTTTCTTCGCTTTGTACTAAAGCAGGTTTATATGAAAATTATTGGAAAGAAAAGCAATTAAAATTAAAAGGATTTACAGCAACAGTTTTCTCAGAAAATGATTTGGAGTTGGAATGAAAAAAATTAGAGAAGCACATGTTGCAGGAATGTTTTATCCGTCTGATCCCAAAGTGTTGAAGAAACAGATTAATGATTTCTTCGATCTGGTAAAAATTGATATAAATTATAAAAATGTAGCCGGAATAATTTCTCCGCATGCCGGTTATATGTATTCCGGAAAAACTGCAGCACATGGATTTAAAACAATTCAAAATAAAAAATACAAAACTGTAATAGTTATTTCACCAAGTCACAGAGAATATTTTCATGGAATTTCAATTTATGATGGAGATGCATACAAAACGCCTTTAGGTGAAATACCAATTGACAAAGCTATGAAAACTGAAATAATTTCGAAAAGTGATTTAATTTTTGAAGGTATTGAAGGACACAGAGTTGAACATGCATTAGAAGTTCAACTTCCATTTTTACAAATGAGTCTGTCAAATTTTGAATTAGTCCCAATTGTCATTGGTGATCAAAGAAAGCAGTATGTAAATGAATTGGGTGAGGTGCTTTCACATTTTATAAATGATAATACTTTACTAGTTGCAAGTACAGATCTTTCCCACTTTTACACAAAATCGCAGGCTAATATTTTAGATTCACGAGTTGCGGAACATATCAATAAGTTCCAATTTGAAGAACTACAAAATGATCTTGAAGGAAAAAGATGTGAAGCTTGCGGAGGCGGTGGAATTGTAGCTTTAATGAAAGCCTTAAAAATGAATAATTATAATTCTTCTTCGGTTGTTGCAAAAAGTGATTCAGGTGATATTACTGGAGATGAATCAGAAGTTGTTGGTTATTTATCAGCTGTAATTTATAATTAAATATTATTTTGTTCTGGCCTCAACAATTTTATCATACTCAATATCATTTGCTTCCCAAAGTTCAATCTTATTATTTTCCGGATCAAGTATGTGAACGAATTTACCGTATTCAAAACTTTCAATATTATCTAAAACCTCTACTCCTTCTTTTTTTAATTCTTCAACAAGCCATTCAAGATTATCAACTCGGTAATTAATCATAAAATCTTTTTTTGATGGCTCCAAATATTTTGTATCTTCTTTAAATGTGCTCCAAGCTGTATAACCTTTTTTATCTGGATCATCACTTTGTCGCCATTCAAAACTTGTTCCGTAACTGTCCATAGGTATTCCTAAATGTTTTGAATACCAGTCTTTTATCATTTCTGGATTTTTACATTTAAAGCAAATACCGCCTAATCCTGTTACTCTTTTCATAATTACCTTTCTATTTTGAATGCAAAAATAAATTATCTAATTAAAATAAAAATCTCAAAAAATATTATATTTGCACTTCAAAAAAGTTGAGGTGTACCATCGGAAAGAATGAAAGAAACGATATAATCGAGAAAATTGTATCCCTTGCAAAAAGAAGAGGATTTGTTTTTCAATCAAGTGAAATTTACGGCGGATTAAACGGCTGTTGGGATTACGGTCCATTAGGAGTTGAGCTTCTAAACAATATAAAATCTGAGTGGTGGAAAGCTATGACTTACCGTGAAGATGTTGAGGGTTTAGATGCTGCAATTTTAATGCATCCAAAAGTTTGGGAAGCTTCGGGTCACGTTGAAAATTTTACTGATCCTATGATTGATTGTAAACAATGTAAAGCAAGATTTAGAGTTGATACTCTTGGTGAAATGATTCCCGAAAAAAAGAAAAATAAAGCCCTTGAAACATTAAAAGAAACAATAAAAGAAAATGCTGATAAACAAACAACACTTGAAGAAATTTATAAAAATCATGTTGATTTAGAGGAAATATTTGAATCAGTATTAGAAAAAATTGGTGAAGATTTATTAAGCAGTTTAAATTGTCCAAATTGCGGAACTCCAAATTCTTTTACTCCGCCTAGAAGTTTTAATTTAATGTTTAAAACATTTTTAGGTCCGGTTGAAAAATTAGAAAACGCTATTTATTTACGACCTGAAACAGCTCAAGGGATCTTTGTAAATTTCTTAAATGTTCAAAGTGCAAGCAGACAAAAATTGCCTTTTGGTATTGCACAAATCGGTAAAGCATTCCGTAATGAAATAAATACAAAAAATTTCCTTTTTAGAACACGTGAATTTGAACAAATGGAAATGCAGTATTTTGTTAAACCTAGCGAAGATAAGAAAAACTATGATGCATGGAAAGCAACTAGAATTGAATGGTTTAAGAAACTTGGAATGACTCCCGATAAATTACGTTATCATGATCACCCGGCAGATAAATTGGCACACTATGCAAAAGAAGCTACAGATATTGAATATGAATTTCCGTTCGGCTGGGGAGAAATTGAAGGAATTCATAATAGAACAGATTTTGATTTGAGCAGACATGAACAATTTTCAGGTAAATCTCAAAAGTATTTTGATGAAGAAGCTAAGGAAAAATATATTCCATTTATAATTGAAACTTCAGCTGGAGCTTCTCGTTCATTTATGGCTTTTTTAGTTGATTCTTACAACGAAGAAGAAGTTAATGGTGAACAAAGAGTTGTTTTAAAATTTCATCCAAAATTAGCACCAATTAAAGTTGCAATTTTACCTTTAGTAAATAAAGATGGAATGCCGGAAGTTGCTAAAGAAATTGAGGCTGATCTAAGACCATTTATGAAAGTATTTTATGATAATAAAGGTGCAGTTGGAAGAAGATACAGAAGACAAGATGAAGCCGGAACACCATTCTGTGTAACTGTAGACACACAAACTTTTGAAGATAATACTGTTACAGTTAGAGATAGAGACAGTATGGAGCAGATCAGATTAGATAAAAAAGAACTGTTAAATTATTTTTTAGAAAAACTTAGATAGAAAATATTAAAGAATTTACAAAGGGGAAGATAAAATCTTCCCTTTTTTCTTTTTGGCAATTGAGTAAAATTTATGAAAATTATAACAGCTATCATTTCTTTAATAATTACGAGTCTGACTTTTTCTCAATCAGTAGATTCAGCAATAGTTGATATTTCTATTGATTTGAAAGCGAATGAAATAATTGAAAAATATATTGAAGCCATTGGCGGAAGAGAAAAATTGGAGTTAGTTGAAAATAAAACAATGAAGTTAAAAAGTTCTGTTGAAGGAATGAATTTAACTTTGACTATTATTCAAGCAAAACCAAATAAATTATTTCAAGAGTTAGAATTTACGGTTGGAAAACAAACAACAGTTTTTGATGGTGAAAAAGGAAAAATTGAAGGAATGAATCAAATTCAATTTTTAGAAGGTGAAAAACTTGAAGACTTGAAATATCTTTCAAAATTAAATGCTTTTTTGGATTATGAAGCAAACGGAGTAAAAGTTGAATATGCCGGTACTGATTCTTTGAATGATAAAATTGTTAACAAAATTATTCTTACATCACCAAATGGAAAAATTTTTACAGATTATTATGATGTAGAAACCGGATTGAAAATTAGAGAAGAAAGTAATATAAATACTCCTCAAGGTTCGTATAAACAAAAAATTGATTTAGAAGATTACAAATTAACTGATGGAATTTTAAACCCATTTAAGCTGACTCAAAAAATAGCTGATAAAGAGGTGGAATTAATAGTTGAATCGATAGAGTACAACAGCGATCTTAATGATGCGATTTTTAATATAGAATAGCTTTGCTTGAATTTCAAATCTGTGATATTCAATAAAACTAAAAAATTATGAGAAGAACTTACACAACAATTGTATTTGATTTAGGAAATGTTTTAATCCCGTTTAGTCACAATTTATGGATTGAGAATTTTAATAAAATATCTGAAGGAATTGGCGATAAATTCTATCAAAAATTTAAAGATAATTACAATATTCACCGAGATTATGAAAGCGGAAAAATTAGTGATGAAGAAATAATTGAAATTGGCTTAGAATGGCTTGAGCATAAAGTAAGCAGAGAACAATTTTTAGAAATATATGCAAACATTTTTACCTTCAACCAGAATGTAATTGATCTTCTACCAATTTTAAAAAGGAAGTATAAATTAATTTTACTTTCTAACACAAGCGGAATTCACCAAAAGTATGGATGGGAAAAATATTCATTCATCAAAAATTTTGATAAGCTTATTCTTTCTCACGAAGTCGGCGCAGTAAAGCCTGAAGAAAAAATATATAAAGCTGTCGAAGAATTTACACTAGAGAAATCGGAAACCCACATTTTTATTGATGATATTTTAGATTATGTAAACGCTGCAAAAACTTTAGGATGGGATGGAATTCAGTTTGTTGGATACGAAAATCTAGAAAACGAATTTAAATTGAGGAATATTCTGTAGTATTACAAAAAATTTCAAGATTACAAAATTAGCAAGATTGCAAAATTTCTAATTTATAATTAATGATTCAGTCTTTAAATTTTATTTTTCAATCTTTCAATCTTTCAATCTTTCAATCTTTTATTCCCAACTTTTCCAAATTTCCGGCTCATAACCAACGGTTGCTTCCCTTCCAAAGCGAACTATTGGTGTTTTTAGCAATAAAGGATCTTCTAATAATTCCTCTTCAATATTAAAAACCATAAATTGCATTCCGCGTTTTTTATACTGTTTTGATTCAGTGTCAATTAATTCGTTTATATCAATTTTTGCTGTAATATTTTGCAATTCACCCGGACTTAGTCCTTTTTCAGTTAAATCACGAAAATGAATTTGAATTCCTCTTTCTTTAAAAAAACGCTGAGCTTTTTTTGTATTGTTACATTTTTTTGTGCCAAAAATCTGAATATTCATTTTTTTCACTATTTTATTAGTTGGAACAATTTTGAATTCGTAAAGTTAAATTCTTAATGCAAAAATAAGAAATTTGGGTTTCAATTTATTGTATGAAATATAAATCAATAAAATATATATTCTTGTTAATAATTTTTTCAACTCAGTTAACTGCGCAAGTTTCTGAATTTGATTCGCTTGTAAACAAAGGAATATATGACATTTACAATATCAAATTTATTGAAGCTGAAAAAACTTTTTTGGAATTAGATAATAAATATCCAAAGCATCCCGCCGGTAAATTTTTCAATGCAATGATAATTTGGTGGAAAATAATGCTCGATCAAAATGATGAGCAATATGATGAATTATTTGAAACAAAATTGGAAAGCGTAATTGATTTTTGTGATGATTTACTTGATGAAAATGATGAAAATGTTGATGCAATATTTTTCAAAGGCGGATCGTTGGGTTTTAGAGGCCGGCTTTATTCTATAAGAAAAGAATGGTTTGATGCCGCTTTAGATGGTAAAGATGCTCTTCCATTAGTTTATGAAGCTTATGAAATAGATCCAAAAAATGAAGATGTAAAACTTGGTTTTGGAATTTACAATTATTATGCAGAAGCAATTCCGGAAAAGTATCCATTTATTAAACCAGCAATGATATTTTTTCCAAGCGGTGATAAGAAAAGAGGTATTGAGCAATTAACTGCAGCGGCAGAAAAATCAAAATATGCAAAAATTGAATCGCAGTTTTTTTTGATGACACTCTATTACCAATTTGAAAATGACTATAATAAAGCATTAGTTTATGCCGAACAGCTTCATAATCAATTTCCTGATAATCCGATATTTCAAAAGTATGTCGGAAGAATTTTTGTGAAAAAAGGCAACTACGAAAATGCTTCAGTAATTTTTAGTGATATCAAAAATAAATGCGATAGCAGTTTACCCGGTTACAATAATATGTTGTTAAGAGAATCGACATATTATTTGGGTGTTAACTATATGCAGAAAAATAAAATAGATTTAGCTGAAAAAAGCTTTGCAAAGTGCTATGAACTTTCCCAAAAATTGGATGAAGATAAAGAAGAAGAATCGGGATTTATGGTTAATGCAATTTTGTATTTGGGGCGAATAAGCAATCAGACCGGAGAAAAGGAAAAAGCTAAAAAATATTTTAACCAGGTATTAGAAATTCGTGATTATAATAATTCACATAACAAAGCTAAAAATTCACTTAAAAACTTAAATAAATAAAAAAAACCCAACTTGTATAAAAAGTTGGGTTTTGAGAAATTGTACTAAATTAAAGAATTATAAACACATTCCAAAGCCAACACTAAAAGCAAATACATCTAAGTGATGAACACCAGGCATATTATCTGGCTGCAATGGATTTGGATAAGCTTCAACGTCTCTATCTCCACCAAGTAAATATTCAGCGGCAACATCTACTCTATATTTTCCAAAAGAATGACCAAAACCTATTGTAGCAACATGATTTGTTGAAGATGGGAATAAAATATTAAGAGTTTCGTCTGGAGCAGGAGCAGGATCATAATAATATCCTAATCTAATTGCTGTTTCTGGAGTAACCATATATTCTCCACCCAAACGGATTTGAACTGCATCATCCCAATTTAAAACAAACTCTCCATCTGGCATTTTGTCATATTCAGCAATAAGTTCATCTAAAAGTGACCATTTGCTATATTGAGCATCCAAAGCCAATGTTAAACATTTTGTAGGTTTGTAAGCAATACCGCCTCCAATCCATAATGGCCAGGTAACTTCGCGTTCAAAATCAGTTTCAACTAAAGTCATATTGCCTAAACTTGGAGCAACTATATCAGCAGTACCATCCATTGTTACAGCTGTACTTGTTCTAAAAGTAGCGCCAACTGATAATTGACTATTGATGTCATATTTTAAACCAATTGTTGCACCAAATCCCAATCCGGTTGATTCTTCAGAATATTGAACAGGAGTTTCTGGAGTTCCATCTTGATTTGCATCTGCTGCGTCAGGACGTGAAAGATCAAACATTGCATAATAAATATTTGCAGAAACACCTATAGAAAATTGATCAGTAACTTGATAAGCAAATGATGGTGAAATTGAAATTACACCAATTTGTGATTCCCAATCAAATGCTGCACCGCCTGAAAATGCTGCAAGATCTTCACCTGGCCAAGTTGCACCTAATCCGGCAGGTACATAAACGCCAAGACCAAATGTCATTTTGTCCATTGAATAAACTCCAAGAAGACCGCCGGTTGGGTATATTTTACTTTCAGTTTTTGTATCAATATCAATTCCGAAAGCAGGAACAGCATATTGGTAAGTTCCTAATGGCATAACACCAGTAAAATAAAGATTTAAGGCTGATTTTTGACCAGCTAAACCAGCAGGATTCCAATAGATTGCAGTTGCATCATTGGCTAAACCAACAAAAGCTCCGCCCATACCCAAAGCTTTTGGTCCAAGGCTATTTAAACTAAGTCCGTTTGCAAAAGTGCTTGTAGCTAAACCTAATACAAGCAGAACATTCAAAGTCAGTTTAACGACTTTTTTCATTTTTCCTCCATTATGTTTGGTGAGTTAGTATAAATATAATATAATTAGGTATTTTATTCCTAAAATAATTTATTTTCCAAGTAATGCTTTTTTTATGGAATCATCCAAAATTCCAGGCATACTCATGTGATCCATAAAAGCACTCATTCCCGCATCCCAAAAATACATATCCATTCTATGCATTTCTCTTTGAGTATAAACATTAATTTTATCTTTTTCTTGCAAAAGTAGAATTTCAATTGGATAAGCGCCTGCATGATCAATACCAGGACACATATTTTTGTCATTTTCTCTTGAACTGCCGGCAATATTGAATGAAACTCCTTCGGTCCGCGGACGAGTAATTCCTAATAAAATAGCATTGTTTTTTGGTGATTCAATTTGTGAGATAACTTTCCATTTTAAATCTTCTTCATTCTGATACCATCTGTATTCTATATCGTCTTCAGCTGGAGTAAAATTTTTAATATTAGTTATAAAATCATTTTTCAGTTTTTGAATACCTGAAAAACCACTTTTATTTTCTGTTGAATAAATTATTGGAAACTGATCTTCATCATTAAATAAAGTTAATGATCCAACCATCATAAACATATCTTTTGATGATTCAGCTAAATCCTCATCATCTCTTATTGGCTCCATGTTTTGTTCAACTTTTTCACCAGAGGTTATGGTTTTGTGTAATAATGAAATAATTTCCTTTTTGTAAACTTTTGTTTTTGTTATTACTTCATTATACTTTTCTACTTCATCATTTTCAAAAAGATCATTAAAAATTGTTCTGTTAATAGTTTCTAAATCAGTTATTGCTATGTTTAAGCCATTTTCATTTTCAAAAAGTCCAATTTTTAAAAAACCTCCAACTAAATATTTTGAACCATAAGATGTTAAGAAATTTGAGTAATCTTCTTTGGTTAAAACAATTAATTGAGCTTTAAAACCACAATGTTCATTTTGATCTTCTCTTACGTAATCCGGAGTATGAATTTCATTATTGAATTGAACTTTGTAACCTGAATTGGAAAACGCTGTTCCAATTGTTTTAGAAATTTCATCAATATTGCCGGTAACCGATTTGTTGGTTAATAAATAAATTCCATGTTCTGAGGCAAAAAGAAAATTTGAAATTGTAAAAATTGTTAAAAGATAAATTGCTTTCATTTTCATAATTATACCCGATTAGGTTAATAAATCTTTTAATTTATTTTTAATTGAATCGCAGGAGCCAAAGCTTTGATATACATCGCAATCTCTACAATTTCTATCTTTACAAATATTGTTAGTATGGTTAATCATCCAGCATGGTTTGGTATGTGAAGAATAAAACTCACAATTTTCTCTATCTTTTTTAGAACATTTAATAATTGCCCAACATGGAAGTAGTGCTAAAACTCGTCTAATTCCTTCAATATTAATTTTATCTTCGTTAATTGTTTTTTGAATGCATACTATTCTTTCTAAGTCTTTTTGGGAATAAAGACGTTGGTTACTTTTTTTTCGGTAAGAAAGAATTAAGCCTTCACGTTCATACATTCTTAAAGTATGAATTGAAATGCCTAAAATATCAGCAGCTACACTAATTGTATAAATGGCAGTATTTGTATCTTGATTCATAATTCTATACAAAAGTTAACATTGGATAATGTCAACTTTCTTGCCATTAATCAGTATTAAGTTTTGAATTAAAAATAACGTATAAAGGGAAAAATGTCTCAACAATGAGAAATGAAAATGGGGAATTTTTCAAGATGTGATAAAAGATAAATTATCTAAATTAATAACTTTTTATAACTCTGTGGAAATGCCAATTCTATGTAAAGCTCCAATTGAACCAAGCGAAGAAAAAGCATAATCAAAATTATATTTTGAAATTAACAAACCTAAACCAAGACTAAAACCGGCAATTCCGCCAGTTCCGCCAATTTTATATTCTTTACGTTTTTCATTATCATAACCAAAACGTAGTCTAACAACTTTGCTCATTTTAAACTCACCGCCAAATGTAAATTGCTGAAAACGATCGCCAAGTTTGTCATATTTTTCATTTAATTTATTTAAGGAAGCAAAGAAAGTAAAAGGCAAATGCTGTAATGTTTTTGAAATACCCAGTCTAATATCTAATGGTAAATCTTCACTTGTGGAATAATATTGTGTAATTTGAGATCCAAGATTTAAAACAGAGAAACCAAAACTCCATCTTTCATCCGGAATTGTATATAAAAGTCCTAGATCAACAGCTAATCCCATGGAAGATCTGTCTGCAATGCTTGAAAAAATAAATTTTGCATTAGCACCATAATAAAAGTTTTGATCTAATTCATTTGAATATCCAATTACCGCAGCAAATTCGCCTGCACCAAATTCTCCCGTTTTAGTTCCAAGATCATTTGCTTCCACAAAAGATCCATAATTTATATATTGAATTCCGGCACCAAATCTGCCAATATTTTCGAATTCTTGAGAGTATGAAAGAGCCGCTGAATTTATATCAAGTAAATAAAATAAAGATGAGAAAGAAATTGGATTTTCCTGCAAAGTACTAATTCCAGCAGGATTATAAAATATTACATTAGGATCATCAACATTTGCAACAAAACTGCCAGCTAAAGCGGCTGCTCTTGGACTTTGATCCAATCGCAAAAAATTATATGTAGATTGCGCCGATAAACTTGAAACAACAAATAAGATTATGGATATTTTAAAAGCAATTTTCATTAATCTCTCTTTTTTTCATTCGGATTTTAAAGATAATATAAATTAAAGGCAAGATGTTACCTTTTTTTGACCCCTAATAATTTGCATTAAATGTTTAATATAAGGAACATTGCAATGTTTTTATGGTAAAAACTCTAAAATCTTTAAGTAAATTGTAATAGAAACTTCGTTTATTTTTGAAATAGAATTAGCTATCTTTTTACTTTTGAAAATTTTGCTTCACTAAAATTAAAATTATGCACCTAAGTAGAGCATTAACAATATTATCGCTATTAAGCTTGTTTACTTTATCAAATGCCCAGGTAAAAACAAATTTTGAGTTAATAGATTCATTAATTAAGATATCTGCAAATGAAATATCAAAAAAGATTAATGTTGATGAATCATATAAGCTTAATTATAAATCTGCTGAAGAATATTCTGTTTTGGAAAATACAGTAATAAAATATCTTCAGGAAAATAAAATTAGCATTGGTAATAACAATAACGTTTTGAATTTTTCATTAGAAGAAGCAAAGATTTATTATCCCGAAATGTTTAGAGATGGATTATTTGGCGAATATTTAATTGATAGAACAGCTGAAATACGTATTTCATATTTTACAGCTCAAAATGAAAATATTGGAGAGGTAAAATGGGTAACATTCACAATTAATGATTCGGTACCTTATTCCGAAATTCCTAAGTTGGAAAATATTGCGTATTCATTTACCTCGGCTAAATTACCAGATGAACCTTTTTTCTCTAGTACGCTCGAACCAGTAATTGCAATAGGAACTGCTGCAGTGGCAGTTTATTTATTCTTTAATATTAGAAGCAGATAAAATTTCTATCAATATAAAAAAATGAGTAATTTTATCGCTTCAATTTTGATTTATAGGACACTTTATAAAACATGAAACAAATTTTAATAATTATTTTAGTTTCAATTATTTTTTGGAGCTGCGGATCATCTGTAGATACATCAACTTTAACTGCTGAAGAACATCTTCAGTATGCAAAACAATTAATGACTGATGAAGATTATGAAGATGCAATAAGAGAATATCAATCAGTTTTACTACAATATGCCGGCAGTTCTGTTAATGATGATGCTCAATATTTTTTGGCATTTACATATTATAAACGCGAACAATATCTTTTAGCTGCTTATGAATTCAGCAAACTTATTAGAGATATTCCAACAAGTGAATTTGTACAAGATGCACAATTTATGCTAGCCGATTCGTACTATCAACTTTCACCGGTTTATCAACTTGAGCAAAGTTATACAAAAAAGGCAATTGATGAATTTCAGGCTTTTATTGAATTTTTTCCGTTACATCCAAAGGTAGAAGAAGCTGAAAAAAAGATTGATGAACTATATGCAAAATTTGCAGAAAAAGAATACAACAGTGCAGTTATTTATGAAAAAATGGAATACTATACTGCAGCAATTGATTACTACACTTTAGTAAAAGATACTTACCATGATTCTAAATATGCACCGCTTGCACATTATAATTTGATAAAACTTCTTGTTCAAAAAGAGATGAATGATGAAGCCTTAAGAAATATTGCAGATTTTCTAAGAAAATATCCAAAAGATTCTCATGTTGAAGAGCTACAGGATTTAAACCAAGATTTACAAAATGGCTAAGAAAAAAAAGAAGTTTGTTAAAAATTCAATTGTAACAATGACTGAGCTGGTCTTACCGCAGCATACAAATCAATTAGGTAATTTGCTCGGCGGACAGTTAATGCATTGGATTGATATTTGTGCAGCATTGGCAGCCAGTAAACATTCCGAAAGAGTTTGCGTAACTGCTTCAGTTGACAATATTGATTTTAGGCAACCAATAAAATTAGGTGATGTTGTAACATTAACAGCCTCAGTAAACAGAGCATTTAATACTTCGGTTGAAGTTGGAGTTAAAGTTATTGCCCAAAATTTTACTAAAGGAAAACATTTGCATACAAATTCTGCATACCTTACATTTGTTGGTGTTGATGATAACGGTAAACCGGTAAAGACATTTGAGATTGTTCCAGAAACAGACGAAGAAAAAAGGAGATATGAAGAAGCTCTCCAAAGACGCCAATATCGTCTTTCATCTAGATAATTGTTTAGTAAGATTCCTTTTCTTAAGTTTCATTCTTTTTAGTAATCTTAATTCCCAAACATTATTAAATAATTTTGGCTCTTCTAATTTTATTAAAACTTTTCCGGGCTATACTGATTTTATTTATCTCGATTTTAACAAAGATGGAATTAAAGATATTTTCCTCTATGGAAATCAAGAAAAGAATTTTGTAATTCACCAGGGATTGAAAGATTCTACATATTCAACACCGCAAAGGAAATTCTTCTTTTACCCAATTAATGATTTTAAGTTTTTTAATCAGTCTGCAAAAGGAGATGACTATTATCTATTTGTTTCCAGAAATAAAAGATTAGTCGGTTTAGTTTCATTTACTAGCAGCAACTCGCTTCAATTGCTTCACACTATTGAATTTAATTCTTATCCTTCATCTTTAACAATAACTGATTTTGATAATGATGGCAAAAATGAAGCTCTGGTTTATGGCAATAATTTTAATGGAATTGTTAAAATTGAAAATGACGGATACCGGTTAAATCAAGAAATTGTTTTTCCTCAAAGCGTTTTTAGCGATTTAATATTACTCGATTTTAATCAAGATGAAATAAATGATGTAATAGGGGTTGATGTTTTAAATAATTCCTTAGCATATTTAGAAAATACAGAAGTAAGCGGATTTTATCCAAGTCGTGAAGTTTTATATGATGATCTGATTTATTCATTAAAAAGAATTGAAATTAATGATGACGTTTTTCCTGAAATAGCTATAGTAAAGGAAAAGGGAATTGAAGTATTAATCGGAGATTCTGTCAGTTCTTACTCCAACTCATTTCATATTGCAACAAATATAACTCCAGATAAATTTATAATATCAGATTTGAATTTAGATAGAAAACCTGATTTGGTAATAATGAATAAATTTGAGAATAAGCTTTCATTTAAATCTGATATAAATTCAGAAAACCTACCGTTGAATTATGTGATGAATGGGTTAAGTGATTTTAAGATTAATAAGAAATTGAATTCAAGTTCAATTCTAATGTTAGGCAAAAAAGGAAAACTGCAAAGGATTACTGCCAAGCATAGATGGGGAAAAAGGTTTAATTTTTCTATTGGCGGCAAACCTAATAAAATAAATTATATAAAGTGGAAAGATTCAGTTTTTTCATTTTTCCTTGTTCATGATATGTTCGACAATACAGTAAACACATTAAAAATGGATTTGAACGGAACTTTTGTTGAAGTAAATTCGACTTCATTTTTAAATAGTTTTACCGAATTTAATTATTCAAAATCATTGACTCAGTTAATAGGATATTCAAAGGATAATAGATTAATTGAAATTATAAATCTGAAAAATGACAGCACTAATACATTAAGACAAAATTATACTTACACAACTCATCCCATATTGCAGTTAATGGTTGAAGCAGAGAACAAGTATAAAATTCTTGAAAAAACAAATAGCAATCTTTTCCTTGAAAGTATAAAGAAATTTGAAAACAATTATGTACAAGACAATATTATATTTATCGACTCGCTAGTTCTTAATGCTAAAATGAATTCCCAGAACCAAATTGTTTACTGGAAAAGAAACGAAAGAGGAATTTCCTTTATTAAATCAAGAAATAATGAAGTTAAAAACCTAATAAGTATTAATTACAAAGATAATTTTCCTACTCAATCTTTAATACTAAATGATTTATCACAGAAAAATGAAAACCTTATTACTGTTTTTAATGATACCCAAACAGAAAAAATATATTTAATAAAAAATGATAATGTGGAACTGTATAAAAGTAATATCCGAATACTTGGAGATTCTTTAGCAACTGATCAAAATATTAAATTTTATAGCATTGGATTGAAGGATAAATATATATTTGCGTATAAACCTCTGCATAAAAGATTATTAGTTTTAAAATTAGATGAAAAAAAGAAATTTTTGCAGTTGAGTAATTCTGTTGAAGCTGTTGAAATCAATGACTATTTTGTAAATCAATTTTTTAATAAAACTTATTTAGTGTATACTGATAATGATAATAATTGTATAACTTATAAAATACTGAATTAATGATAAAACAATTTTTGATATTAATATTAATTGCGATTAGTGTTAAAGCCCAGAACTTAGATTCCCTGTATAATGTATTATTAAATTCAATTATAAATTCTAAGCAAATATATTCTACTGCTCAAATTGAGGAAAATTCTTCAGAAAAATGCGGATTTGGACTACGTGCAATTATAAATAATCATTTCAATGAATTTGATGTTAGTAAACAAGAAAAAATCTCAGAAATATTTTCAAGACCAATTTTAGCAAAAAGTATTGTTTCGCCGGATGGAATTTTTCGAATTCACTTTGATGAAAGCGGTATAAATAAACCCGGTTATTCCGTTCTAGAATTAGCTGTTGCTTTCGATTCGTCCTATAATTATGAAGTAAACATTTTGGGATATCCACCACCACCTAGTGATGACAATGAAGGTGGGGATGAATTATATGATGTTTATGTTATTAATACAAGCTATTATGGTTATACCGAACCGGAAAATTCAAGCGGAGATGGAACCTATTCAAGTTATATTGTACTAGATAATGATTTTGGTGCTGGGTTTAATACACATGGAATTGAAGCTGCAAAAGCCACTGCTGCTCATGAATTTCACCATGCAATTCAGTTAGGTAATTTTGGACTTAGATATGATGATGACATTTTTTATTATGAACTTACCTCAACCTCAATGGAAGAATTTGTTTTTGATGAAGTGAACGATTATTATTTTTATATGGATACTTATTTCCGTGAACCAAGCAGACGTTTTACAAGAACAAAAGCAAATAGTGTTGATGGCTATGATCTGGCTGTTTGGAATCTTTTTTTGAAGCAAAAGTTTGAAGATTCTACACCAAATAAAGGTGATATAATAATTAAAAATAGCTGGGAATTGATCGGTGAAAAAAAACAGAGAGCGATTGTTGCATTAACAAATTCAATACAAAATAATGGAGAATCTTTTCCACAATTATTTAATGAGTTTGGCGTGTGGATGTATTTTACAGATGAAAGAACAAAATCAAATGAATTTTTTGAAGAAGCTAAATTTTATCCGCTAGTAAAAGAAACCTCAGTTTTAGCTTTAGATCCTGAAAAAATGCCGGTTATGTTTAATAGTGAACCAACTTCTATAAATTATTTGTCCTTTTATGATAATTCACAAGGTTTGCCGGATACAATTGTAACAGTGATGAGCAATTCTGATATTGAAGGATCTTTAATTGAAAACAGCAGTCTGAATATTGATTTTACAATTAATACTAATTCCTTTTCAGGTTCAACTTCTTTAAATGATTATTATTTTGTAAAATTAAGCGGTACCAACAGCAATTATATTTATGATAGTTACATTATTAATAATGAATTAGCATCTGACTTTAAAGAAAGATCAACCGTTGATTTTGTTTACCCGCAGCCGTTTAACTATGAATTAAATAATATGATTTTTATCCCAACATTTACAGATATTAGCGGAAAGGCTGAATTGTTTATTTATTCAATTGATATGAATTTAATATATAGCGGCGTTGAACCAATTTCTAATTCAGATAAAATTGTTGTTAGATGGAATGGATTTACAAATGATAATGAAAAACTGACGAGCGGTGTATATATTTTTGCGACACGTGCAAATGGTAAAATTAAAAAAGGTAAATTTGTAGTTATTAACTAAACTTATACGGAATTATTTTTTATAAATGACCAACTATTCTCTAACCTTTCAAGATGTAACCAAAACCTTTGGAAGAAGATTAATATTTAAAAATATTAATCAAAATTTAACCAGCGGTAATATTTATGGATTTTCCGGAAGAAATGGTTCAGGTAAATCTACTTTGGTAAAAATTGCAGCCGGAATAATTTCCCCTACAAAAGGAAAGGTCATTCATCAAAATGAAAATAAGGAAATAATTCCGGAAAAGCTTCATAACAAAATGGGATTCGTTTCGCCTTATTTGTTTCTATATAACGAATTTACTGCTGAAGAAAATTTGATTCACATTTCTAAAATAAGAGGACTGAAATACAACAGTGAGAATGCTGAATTTTTGCTAAATGAATTTAATTTATATGATAGAAAAAATGATTATTTGAAAGGATTTTCCTCGGGAATGCTTCAAAGAATGAAATTTATTTTTGCTTTATTGCATTCACCTAATATTTTATTTTTTGATGAACCAACATCAAATTTGGATACAGCCGGAAAAGATAAAGTTTATGAAATAATTGAAAATGAAGGGAAGAAAAATTTAGTAATTGTCGCTACAAATGAAGAGAGTGATCTTGCTTTGTGCAGTGAAATTTTGGAAATAGAAAAATTTAAAAATTAAAGGGAAATAAATTTTTAATGTCATTCCCACGAAAGTGGGAATCTAGAAATACTTAGTGATAGATTCCCGATAAAAACATTCGGGAATGACTAATTCTAACGAATACGTTAATAAAATTACATATGACAATAATATCAGTATTTAAAAAAGATTGGCAATCAGAATTACGAACACGTTATGCAATTAATGCATTAGCTATGTTCATATTGGTTACTATAAGTGTAATATTATTTTCTGTTGGTCAAGAAAAAGTTAGCGAGCATTTAACTGGCGGACTTTTCTGGGTTGTAATATTTTTTTCAGCAATGTCTGGATTATCACGTGCATTTGTCTCTGAAGAAGAAAGGGGAACAACTTTAACACTTCAATTAATTGCCGCACCTTCTACAATTTATTTTGGTAAACTCTTCTTTAATTTGGTGCTGGTTTTTATTATGAATATCTCTATAGTAATTCTATTCTATTTGCTATTTGAATCATATATAATTTTAAATGTATCTCTCTTTTTGCTTTCTTTATTCTTGGGTAGTACAGGAATTGCAGTTTCCTCAACATTAATTGCAGCTATTATTGCTAAAGCAAATACTAAAGGAACACTTTACCCGGTTTTATCATTTCCCATTTTACTGCCTTTAATTTTAACATTAATGGAATTAACAAAATTTGCTATGGATGGTGATTTAATTTCAGATTCATATGCTGAATTAATGGTGTTAGTTTCTTATGATGTAATTATGGCGACTGCCGGTTATATGCTTTTCGATTTTATTTGGAAAGATTAATCAAAATTGTAGAGACGTTGCATGCAACGTCTCTACGTAAAAATTAATTTACACCCATTTCACTTAAAAGATAATCTGCGCCGCCTAATTTTTGAGTAATCCATAAAACATATCTTATATCAACACCAATTGAACGACTGTAAGATTCGTTCCATGCAAAGTCATTTATAGTTGCTTCAAATGCTCTATCAAAATTAATTCCTATCATTTCACCATTTGCATTCATTATCGGACTTCCGGAATTTCCACCTGTTGTATCCATATTATACAAAATCCCTACAGGCACACTTTCTAATCTATCTTCATAAAATTGACCAAAATCTTTTTCATCGTATAAAACTTTTAATTTATCTGGAATTGCATATTCTCCGCCCAATAAACTTTTATCAATCACTCCATCAAGTGTTGTAATTGGTGACATATAAACTGCGTCAGCGGGAGAATAACCTTTAATGTAGCCATACGTTAATCTCAATGTTCCATTAGCATCTGGAATAAAACCAGTTTCTTTCCATTCTTTTTTTACTTCATATAATTCCGCAGAAAGTTTTGAAATACTTCCGGTTATTCTGTCATATTCTGTGTCAATAATTTTATATTCGGAATCTAAAGATTTTACCAAATTTAAAAATGAATCATTTATATCACTTGGTTTCATTTCAAGAAAATTATTTATTTCATCTAAGTCAAAAATTTTTGTTTCGGAAAATAATTGATTCACAAAATCATCAACTGATAGATCTTGTAAATTTTGGTGCAGACTTTTTATTTCAGACTTGCCATTAAATTTTAAAGCATCACTAATCATTTTCTTTAAGAAAACTTTTTCAAATTCATTGTTATGATCTTTCAAATAATCATTAAAACGTTTTTTAGTTTTATCAATTTTATCGCTTTTAAATTCACTTTTTCTTTCTTCTTCTGGTTTTTGCATTTCATCTGCATATTCATTTATTAAATTCGCAATTAAATAACCGTTGGAATATCTATTAAATGTTCTAAACCATAAATATGCATCGGCAATGTCAAATAAGTTATTGTAAGTATCTTCAAATTGAGGCAATAGATTTTTGTATTTTTCATTTAGAAGAGAATTATTCTCAATAAAATTCTGAATTTCTTTTTCTTCATTTTGTTTTTGCTCAACAAGATTTATTCTTTTTAATCCTTTTAATTTACCTTTGTAATTTTTTGTTGTATTAGCAAGCCTTTTTATTGTACTTGCAAACTTTAATTGTAATTCGGTATTATCAGCACTAATTTTTCCAAGCTGATCAATCATCCAATCATAAGTTTTTGAAATATATGGCAATTGATAATTTTCTTGAAACTCTAAAAAGTAAGAAGGCAAATGTCTGTAAGTTCTTCCCGGATAACCTAAAATAAAAGTAAAATCACCTTCTTCAACTCCATTTGGATTTACCTTTAAAAATTTCTTAGGCTTAAATGGAATATTATTTTCCGAATATTCAGCCGCACTTCCATCAGGAGCTACATAAGCACGCATAAAAGTAAAATCGCCGGTATGTCTTGGCCAAATCCAATTATCCGTTTCACCTCCAAACTCACCAATTGATCTTGGCGGAGCGTAAACAATTCTTACATCTTTAATTATTCTATATTTGAAAAGAATATAAGTTTTACCAATGAACATTTCAGAAACTCTTCCTTCAATTGAATTGACACTGTCATCGGCAGCCTTAGCAATTTCATCCATTTTATCTTCTATTATTTTAGTTCTTTCAGCAAGATCATCAATATTTTTTATAGCTTCTAATATTTGCTCTGAAACATCTTCATACGATTCAGTAATTCTAACAGTTATACCTTTTGCTGAAATTTCATCTAATTTTGTCTCGGCTAAAAAACCATTTTCTAAATAATTGTGTTCCGGTGTGCTTGCTCTACTTATTGATCCAAATGCGCAATGGTGATTAGTTAAAATTAAACCTTCATCTGATACGAAAGATCCAGTACATCCCCCAACTTTTACTAAGGCATCTATTAAACTAATTCCATTAGGATTATAAACATCAATAGCATCAATTTTTAGTCCAGCTTCCTTTAATTTTAATTTATGAATTTCACTTAAAGGATACATTCCTTCTTCAGAGAAAGAAACAGTTGATGAAAAAATTATTATAAGAATTGAGATAAAAACTAAATTGGTATATTTCTTCATTTTGTTCCGCTTGTTTTGTTACTAGATTAAAATTTAATTAATTTGAATAATATGAATAACAAGTTAAAAAAAGATTTTTACACAAGAAATGTTCTTGCGGTTGCCAAAGATTTATTGGGTAAAATTTTTGTTTACCAAGAAAGTGAAAATTCAGAAAAATTGATGGCAAGAATTGTTGAGGTTGAAGCATACGATGGTAATATAGATGAAGCCGCTCACACATTTATCGGCAAAACGGAAAGAAATAAAATTATGTTTGAAGAAGGCGGATTTCTTTATGTTTATTTTACTTACGGAAAACATTTCTGTGCTAATATTGTAACAGGTGTTAAAGATCATGGAACAGCGATTTTGTTAAGAGGAATGGAACCAATAAGTGGTATAAATAAATATGCATTCAACAGATTTGCTAAAAGAGAAATAACAGAAAAAGAAAAAATTAACTTATTAAACGGACCGGCAAAAATTTGTCAAGCTTTTAATTTAGATAGAAAATTTAACGGTACTAATCTCATTGCAAATAAAATTTATCTTCTTAATTCAGATAAAATTCCTGGTGATAAAATTGTGCAGACTACAAGAATTGGAATTAAAAAATCTGTGGAATTACCATGGAGATTTTATATTAAAGACAATAAATATGTTTCAAAATTAGCTAAGTAATTACATACCTTTGGAAAATTAACTTTAGTGAAAACATTCATTTTTTACTTTTGTCATTGCGAGAAGTTTACTTCGAAGCAATCTTTAAAATATTTCTAAAACAAGATTATTTAGCTCATGAATAAGGCTAATAAATTCGCTCATTATAATAAAAAGAATGTTTTTCTAAAAGTTCGAAATTAAACTGAATTCAAAGAATTTTAATTATTTACGAAAATAATGGAAGCAATTATTGAAACATTGTTTAAATTTTATTGTAACATAATCAACATTACTTTTACAGAAGGAAATTAAATGAAAATTAGAAACTATATTGTTTTTGCAAGTTTTATGATTTTATCAAGTTCAATATTTGCACAGACAAAAGAATTTAGGACTATTGAAAACAATGCATTTAATGTTGGTGAAAAATTAACTTTTGATGTAAAGTATGGTTTTGTCACAGCCGGTGTAGCAGTAATGGAAATTCCTAAAATTAGATCAATTGCAAAAAGAGAGACTTACCACATAACATTTAATGTAAATACAGTTTCCAGTTTCGATCCTTTTTTCAAAGTCCGTGACCGATATGAAACTTTTTTAGATACTGAAGGATTATTTCCTTGGAGATTTGAACAGCATATTAGAGAAGGAAGTTATTCAAGGGATTTCTCAGCTTTTTTTGATCAAAGAAAAAATGTTGCAAAAACAAAAAATGGCAGCTATGATATTCCTGATAATGTAAATGATATAGTTTCCGCATTTTATTTAGCAAGAACTTTTAATTATGATTCTTTAAAAGTCGGCGATAGTTTTCATTTAGAAAATTTTTATAAAGACAAAGTTTATCCTTTGGATGTTGTTTACAGAGGCAAAGAAACCGTTACAGTTGAAGCCGGAACATTTAATTGTGTTATGGTTGAACCGCTTGTTGTTGAAGGTGGACTATTTAAAAGTGAAGGAAGTATAATTATTTGGCTGACTGACGATGAAGTTAAAATGCCCGTAAAAGTAAAATCAAAAGTGATAATTGGTTCAATTGACGCTGAACTTACAAAGTTTGAAGGCGTTTCTAATAAAATGGTTTCTTTGAAGAATAAATAAAATTTCATTTCGATTAAAATCAGAATAAAGATACGATCTTTTCAAAAGATCGTATCTTTTTTAATTTAATCACCAAAACTTTCTAAAGTTTCCTTTGCTTGATAATAATGCCTTTTTTCGTGATCAATTATAATATTAATTGCAGTATCAAAAGTATAAATTAAATTTCTGTTTGCCGGTGATGAAATAATAGTTTTATGCATAATTAAATCTTCATTTTCCTCAATGAATTTTTTTAGCTCTTTTTGATGATTTTCAAAATTTTTAAAAATTTCTCTCCCAAAATTTGAAAAACTTGGCTCCCAAATTGTAAATGTCTTCGATTTCATTTTTCTGTTTGGATTTACTCCGGCTAAAATCATTTTACCAAAAATATTTGGCAGAAATGGAATTTTTGCTGTAATTGGTAATTTATAACTTCCATTTTTTATTTCTTGAGGAATTGAAAAATAGCTTTCATTAGTTTTTATAATATGCTCTAAAATTTGAGCAGTACTCCACTTAGCTGAATTTGGTTTCCAATTAATCTGTTCTTCATTTAAATTCTCAAACTGATTTAAAAAATCCAAAGTAATGTTATCTATTTTTTTTAAGTATTCATTTTTTTTATCCAATTGTAAATCCTTTCACATTATTATTCTAAATATCTAAAATTTATATTAAGTAGAAAACGGAATTCCTTTTAATTATCTTTCATTCATGGAAAATGAAAATATGCAAAATAATAATGACAATAAAAATGACTTTAGAGAAATTCCTACAATGTCTCCTACAAAAGCTGCACTTTTAGGTTTAATTGCGGTTTTCTTTATTTTTCAATTTGGCGGTGGTTTACTTACATTAAGTATTTTCGGCTTTGATCTAAATAATGCCGATATGAATTTAATGCGATTGTTAACAATTGGGAGTCAGATTTTATTCATACTTTTTCCGGCAATTCTTTTTAGTAAATTAGTTTTCATTGATGTAACTTCAACTATTCGATTTAGAATTCCTAAACCAAAAGAAGTTGGTTTATTTGCAGTTGGAATGATAATATTAGTGCCTTTGTTGCAAGATTATCTTCATGTACAAAATTATATTCTTCTGGAATTATCTAAATCGAGCTCTTTTGTAAGTGGAATTAAAAATTTTCTTGATATGCTTGATAAAATGGTTGAAGAAACCTATTTGCAAATTTTAACTGCTAATAATCCTTTGGAATATCTGCTTGTAATAGCAACAGTTTCTATTACACCTGCAATTTGTGAAGAATTTTTCTTTAGAGGGTTTGTTCAAAAAAGTTTTGAATATAAACATAAACCAATAACTGCAATTCTGCTTACAAGTATATTTTTTGGACTTTATCATTTTAATCCTTATGGATTATTACCATTAATTGCTTTGGGCGGTTACTTGGGTTATTCAGTTTATAAGAGTGATTCAATATTTGTTCCGGTTGTTCTTCATTTTTTGAATAATTTTATTGCGATAATTGCTTTTTTTGTTTTTGGTAAAGAAGAACTTATTCAATCCAATTTTGAAGTGGAAAAAATAGAAACACACACAATTAGTTTTATTTTACTTCTTGCTCTTTTTATTGGATTTGTTATTTTTATCAGTAGAAACTACAATAAACTCACAAATAAGGAGGTACAAAATGATTTGTCCGAAGTGTGAAGCAGAATATGTTGAAGGAGTAACAGTTTGTGCCGATTGCAATACTGAATTAGTTACAGTTGAAGAGTTTGAACATCATTTAATCCATCATGATGATTGGACACCAATTTTTCAAACATCACTTTCTTATGAAGCTGATATGATTAAAGCCAATTTGGAAGGTGCAGAAATTGAGTCAATTGTTCTTTCGCAAAATGATAAAAATTTTCCGGCAACTGGAGATCTAACAGTTATAAAAGTTCTTGTAAAAAAGAATGATGAAGAAGATGCAAAACAAATAATTTCCGATATAAATACTGAACAATAATATATGGCCTTGGGAAACACTGCTGTACGGATTATAGTCTCAATTATTGCAATACCAATAATTGTTGCAGCTTGTATTTATGGCGGAATTCCATTTATGATTTTTGTTCTTGGAATTGCATTAATTTCATTTTGGGAATTTACTCAGTTAGCAAAAAATAAAAATGTAAGTGCAAATTATATTCTGGGAGCTTTAACAATTTTCATAATTGTTATAAATGTTTATTTCAAGTTTGCTGAATTTTCTGCTCTTTTAATTGTAAGCTCAATTATTATTCTGATTTACGAATTATTCAGAAATAGAAATTCTGCAATATTGAATTTAGGCGGAACATTTCTTGGTATTTTATACATTGGTTTATTTTCATCAACAATTTTGATGATAAGAGAATTTTTTGCAGATTCAGAAATGTTATATCCTGAAGGCGGTTATTTAATAATTTCAATTATGGTTTCAATTTGGGTATGTGATTCTGCTGCTTTCTTTTTGGGCAGTGCATTTGGCAAACACAAATTATTTCCAAGAGTTAGTCCTAATAAAAGTTGGGAAGGTGCAATTGCCGGATTTATTTTTGCAATTATAACAATGATTGCAGCAAAAGCCACAGTTTTAGATATTTTAACTTTAACTGATGTAATTATAATTGGAACAATTGTCGGTGTTATTGGTCAAATTGGTGATTTAGTAGAAAGTTTAATTAAACGAGATGCCGGAGTAAAAGATTCATCTGCATTAATTCCTGGTCATGGTGGAATTTTTGATAGATTTGATTCTTTATTTTTAACTGCTCCTGCAGTATACTGTTATTTACATTTTTTTTATTAGAAAGTACCTCTAAAATTGCAGAATTATAACTCTTAAATTTTCCATCCTTTTTGATTTAATAAAATTTTAAATTTAATTCTGAGAGTATAGTTAATATGAATTCAAAGTAAATTAGGAAATTAAATGTATAAATTTTTAATAATAGTTTTATTTTTATATATAAATACAAATTTTGCCCAAACAATTAACAAAATTGAAAAAGAACAATATAATTTTTTAGTTGATAGTTTAGCCAATCAAAAGAGTGATCTAATTGCTGAAAAAGAAAATTTGACCGAAGACATTAGTAATTTGGAAAAGCGTTTATTGGAATTAGATGAAGAAATAAAAACTTGCAAGACAAATAAAATTATTAAAAAATACGGACAAGAAATAGGTAGCAGAATTGTTAATGGTCAAATCTGGAAAGGAATGTCTGAAAAAATGTTAGAGGATAGTTGGGGTAAGCCTGATAAAATTACAAAGAATAAAGAAAAATGGGGTACATTTACTCAATGGTTTTATGGTGAGATTACGTATTTTTTTAAGAATAGTGAATTAATTGGTTGGGAAGAAAAGAAGTAATGAATAATAATCTCAAATATCATCATTTAGGAATTCCTACAAATGAAGAAAAGCCAAATGAAGTTTATTTAGAAGAATTTAAAATGTATGTTTCAGGATATGAAGAAAGTGAATACAAAATTGAGTGGATGAGAATTTTACCGGAAAGTAAATTGCCAGCAATTGTTAAACAGATTCCGCATATTGCATTTGAAGTTAGTGATGTATATAAATCAATTAAAGGAAAGAAAATTATAATTGAGCCAAATAAACCATCTCCTGAATATTTAGTTGCATTCATTGAAGAAAATGGCGCACCAATAGAGTTTATTCAGAAAGTTAAATAAAAATATTTTTAATCAAAGGTGATGAAATGAAAAGAAAACTTTTACTTATTACTTTTTTAGTAGCTGCAATTTTTTCAAATTCTTGCAGTACAGTTCCAGTTACCGGCAGAAAACAACTTAGCATAATTCCTGCTTCGCAGCTGATGTCTTTAAGTTTCCAAGAATACGATCAGTTCATGAAAGAAAACAAATTAAGCAAAGATGCTAAACAAACTGCAATGATAAAAAATGTTGGAGCTAAAATTCAAAAATCAGTCGAACAATATTTAGCTCAAAAAAATCTATCAGATCATTTAAATGGTTATTCATGGGAATTCAACCTTGTTGAAAGTGACCAAGTAAATGCTTGGTGTATGCCTGGTGGAAAAGTAGTTTTTTATACCGGTATTGTGCCAATATGTAAAGATGAAGCTGGAATTGCCACAGTAATGGGTCACGAAATTGCGCACGCAATTGCTGAACATGGCGGTGAAAGAATGAGTCAAGGTTTAATTGTTCAACTTGGCGGTATGGGATTGCAAGCTGCTTTAGAAAGCGAACCGGCTTTAACTCAACAATTAGCAATGACCGCATTTGGAATTGGTTCTCAAGTTGGAGTTATGCTTCCTTTCAGCAGATTACATGAAAGTGAAGCAGATCATATGGGATTAATTTTTATGGCAATGGCAGGTTATAATCCAAATGAAGCAGTTGAGTTTTGGAAAAGAATGGCTGCTCAAGGCGGTGGTGCTCCTCCTGAATTTTTAAGCACTCACCCTTCAAATGAAACAAGAATTAATGATTTGAAAAAATTAGTTCCTGAAGCTATGCAATATTATAAGAAGTAGAATATTTGATGCAAAAAAGAAAATTTTTATTATTTATGATTTCGTGTTCTTTGTTAATTTTGGCTGATAATCCTCCAGAATTTGGACCGCGAGTTTCTAAGGGAGTTGTGGAAAACAATGAGATAGATGAAGCTTCCGGATTAGTTGCAAGCTTTAAAAATATTGGCGTTTTGTGGACCCACAATGATTCCGGAAATGATAATAAAATTTTTGCACTAGATACTATTGGCAAGAATTTAGGAGAATTCACTCTAAATAATATTGAAAATAGGGATTGGGAAGATATTGCAATTGGTCCCGGGCCAGATGCTGAAAAATCATATTTATACATTGGTGATATTGGAGATAATGAAGCTCAATATACAATAAAATATATTTATAGATTTGAAGAACCAACAATCAGTGTAGGCCAAACTCCTGCCAATGAAACAATAAATAATGTAGAGAAAATATCATTTTATTATCCGGATGACCCAAGAGATGCTGAAACTTTAATGATTGATCCCGCTACAAAAGATTTGTACATTGTTGGCAAAAGAGATTCAAAAATAAGATTGTACCGATTACAATATCCGCAATCTACTTCAATAAATATTTTAGCTGAAAAAGTTACGGAATTTACATTACCAAATGATCCAGAGGAAGAAAAACCTTTTAATTACATTACTGCCGGCGATATTTCTATTGATGGAACTGAAATTATATTAAAATCTTATAGAAATATTTATTATTGGAAAAAAGATTCAGATAAATCTATTACAGAAACTTTATTACTAAACACTCCGGAAATTCTTCCATTTGTAAATTCAATTGATGAAACGCAATCTGAAGCTGTTTGCTGGAAACCTTATGATGATTTTGGGTATTATACATTAAGCGAAGAAAAAGTAAATTACAATGGAATCACTTTAGATTTTCCGGCAAATCTTTATTATTACAAAAGAACTTCCATTATTAACTCGGTAAAAAAAAACTTCCTACAAAATAAATTTATTTTAGAACAGAATTATCCAAATCCCTTTAATCCGACAACAGAAATTAAATATCAGATTCCGGCCATTAGAGGAAATGACAATGCTAATGTACAGTTAACTATTTATGATATAATTGGTCGAGAAGTTGTAACATTACTCAATCAACAACAAAAACCGGGAAAATATGCAGTTAAGTTTGATGGATCAAATTATACAAGCGGGATTTATTATTATAGATTAACAGTTGGCAATTTTATGGAATCAAAAAAAATGTTGTTGTTAAAGTAAAATTAGAAAATTTATATATGTCAAATTCAAATAATAGAATAGAAATTATTACACTCGGTTGTTCAAAAAATGTTGTCGATTCAGAAAGACTTTCAAGACAATTAAAAGCTAATAATTTTGAAATAACAGATAGTTCAGAGGATTCTGACAGTATTATAATTAATACATGCGGATTTATTGATGCTGCAAAAGAAGAATCAATAAATACAATATTGGAAGCTGTTGAGCTTAAAAAATCTGGTAAAGTTAAAAAAGTTGTTGTAGCTGGCTGTCTTTCTGAAAGATTTAAAAATGATTTAATTAAAGAAATTCCGGATGTTGACGTTTATTTTGGCACTGAAGAATATGAAGGTATTGTTAAAGAGTTTGGCGGTGACTTAAAAAAAGAGCTTTTAGGTGAACGTGAATTAACAACACCAAAACATTTCGCATATCTAAAAATTTCCGAAGGATGCGACAATCCTTGCTCATTTTGTGCAATTCCATTAATGAGAGGAATGCATAAATCAACGCCAATGGAAAATTTAATTATTGAAGCTGAGAGCTTAGCAAAAAAAGGAGTTAAAGAATTAATTATAATTGGGCAAGATACAACTGATTACGGAAAAGATATTTATGGAAAAAGAAATTTAGCTGAACTTCTCAACAAACTTTCTAAAATTAATGGCATTGAATGGATAAGATTATTATATGCTTATCCTTCTCATTTTCCCAAAGATTTAATGGATGAAATAGCCGTTAATCCAAAAATTTGTAAATATATCGATATTCCGCTTCAGCATATCTCTGATAATGTTTTAAAATCGATGAGAAGAGGTATTACAAAAAATACTACTGTTAATTTATTAAAAGAATTGCAATCAAAAATTCCAAATTTAACATTAAGAACAACATTTATAATTGGTTATCCAAATGAAACAGCAAATGAATTTGAAGAATTGAAAACATTTCTTAATGAAATAAAATTTGATAAAGTTGGAGTATTCGATTATTCGGTGGAAGAAAATACGCCAAGTTTTATATTGGGTGATAAAGTTTCAAAAAAAATAAAAGAAAAACGCAGAAATGAATTAATGGAATTGCAAAAAGAAATTTCCTATGAGAAGAATAAAAATTTAGTAGGAAAAACCATAAAAGCAATAATTGATGATATTGAAGGTGAATATTTTATAGGCAGATCTGAAAGAGATGCACCTGAAGTTGATGGTGAAGTTTTAATTAAAGCTGATGATAAAATGTTAAAAATTGGGGAATTTTATAGCGTTGAAATTTTTGATTGTAATGAGTATGATATATTTGCTAAATTAAGTTATTAGAAGGTTTTTAATATGAGAAAAATCATTTTTTTACTTTTTATTTCTTCAGTTACTTTTGCTCAGGTTGAATATTCCCAAAGAAATGAAATGGGTCAATTTTTACCCAGATTTTATATTGATCTTGCGAGCTATAAAAGTCAGGAGACTGATAAATCAAAAATTGATGTATTTATAAAAGTCCCTTATTCAAATCTTCAGTTTCTAAAATCGGGTAATAATTATGCCGCAAAGTATTCAATAGTAGTTTCAATTTATGATGACGATGATGTTTTAAAATTTGAAAAACTCTGGAATGAAAAAATAGAAACGACTGATTTTAAACAGACTAGTTCTTATACAAGTTTTAATGTAAGCTACAAATCAATTCTTTTAACTAATGGCCGTTATAAATTTGTATGTAAATTAGAAGATTCAGAGTCAAGAAAACATTCTACATATGAGCAAATGATAAATGTTAGGGATTATACAGATCCTATTGAATTAAGTGATTTAGTTTTTGTGTCAGAATTTATTGAGACACCCGAAGGTCTTAAAGTAGTTCCAAATATATCAAATCAAGTTACTTCAAAAGATAGCTCATTAGCTTTCTTTTATGAAATATATACAGATCAGCCGCGAGAAATAAAAGTATCATATTCAATAAATAATTTTGAAGGAAAACCTCTTTACGTTGCTGATAAAGACTTTAAATTGACCGAAGGCAAAAATGAAATTAATGAAGAGTTAAGAAATATCATTTTTACTTTAGGCGATTATCAGCTAGAAATAAGGTTGCTTGATAAAGATGAAAATATGTTAAAAGGTAGCGGTAAAAAATTTACCTCCAAAATTTTCGGATACCCATCATCAATAAAGGATTTAGATCTTGCAGTAAAACAAATGCAGTATATTGCAACGCCATCAGAAATAGATGAAATTGAAAATGCAGAAGAGTATGCAGAAAAGTTAAAATTATATCTTGATTACTGGAAAAGATTAGATCCTTCGCCTAACACTGTAGAAAATGAAACTCTTAATGAATATTATAGAAGAGTTGAATATGCAAATGCAAATTTTACAGGATACTTTAAAGGGTGGAGAAGTGATATGGGAATGGTTTATGTCACTCTCGGAGCTCCGGATCAAGTGACCAGAAGACCATATGAAATGGATTCCAAACCATATGAAATATGGGATTATTATGTATTGAATAGAAGATTTATTTTTATTGATCAAACAAATTTTGGCGATTACAGATTACAAAATCCAGTTTATGGTGATTGGTTCAGATATCGTCCTTAGAGTATTATGGTCCTAACAGTTACATTAAATCCGCTATTAGAAAAGAAGCTTTATTTTCACTCAATTAATTCAAAAAACAGAGCTTATAAAGAAGAATATTTGGCCGGCGGAAAAGGAATTAATGTAAGCAGGCAGTTGAATTTACTAGGAATTCAGAATCATGCTTTAACCTTTTTGGGCGGTGCAAATGGTAAAAGACTCCGTTCAATAATTGAAAGTGAGAATATAAGTTTTAGTATAGTTTCATCCAAAAGTGAAACTCGAGAAGCTGTGTTAATATTTGATGAAGAAAATCAGAAATTGCAAACATTTTTTGGTATCAACTCTGAAATTTCTGATAACGAAATAAATCAATTTTTAGACAAACTTGAAAAATCCATTGTTAATTCGTCAATTGTTGTTTTTTCAGGAAGCGTTCCAAATAAAGAGTGTTCAATAATTATTGAAAAGGGAATAGAGCTTTGCCATAAGCATGATAAAATTTCAATTCTTGATACTTATGGTGACAACCTCAACAATCTTTTAAAGTTAGGGCCCACAGTTGTTCATAACAATTTAAACGAATTAAAATCTTCTTTATCTATAAATTTAAATAATGAAGAAAATATAGTTGAATTACTAAAACAGCTTTATGACTATGGAATTAAATTAGCATTTTTAACTTCTGGCGAAAAAGATATTTATGCAGCAAAATCTGATTTTCATTATAAAATTTCTACTCCCAAGATAAATGAAAAAGATTCAACCGGAAGCGGAGATGCTTTTGTATCGGGCATTATTTATGGACTTGAAAATTCTTTAGTCTTTAGTGATTTTGTAAAATTAGCTGCAGCTTTAGGTGCTGAAAATGCTCAAAGTTGGGAGACTTGCAGAGTTAGTTTAAAGAATGCACAAGATTTACTTGAACAAATTAAAATTTTTGAAATTGGTAAGAAAATAAAACTTATTGATGACTCTCCAACAATCTAAATTATTAATATTTTCCTTATTGTTTTTCTTTCCTCAATTTATTTCTTCACAAGTTACAAATGTTTATAATATTAATGGCTGCAACGAATTAAGTGAGCAGATTTTTATAGAATGCATTTATAACAATTCTTCAAAAAGTAATGATGAAATAATAAAATTCATTGGTCAAGAATTTATACAAAAAGGTTTTTATGATTTCAAAATTTTGAATTTTTCAATTGATACAAATAATGTTAAAGATTCAATTTTTTATAGTTTGGATCTTATTGAAGGAAAGCCGACTTACATAAGAAATGTAATTGTTGATTCACTAGCTCAAAATGATTCATTAGAAATTTTAAGTTACTTTGATTTTTTAAAGGGGGAGATTTTCATAAAAGAAATAATTGAGTCGAGAATTGAAAATATTTTGCAAAATCTTGAAAATAGTGGTTACCCGTTTGCAAGTATAAAAATTAAATCAGTTGTTTTTAATTATAATAATGACAGTTCAAAAATTGCAGATATTTATTTAGCAATAGATAAAGAGAAGATCAGAAAACTTGACAAAGTTGAAATTTCGGGAAATACAAAAACAAAAGATTATGTAATTATAAACACTGCAAGATTAACAAAGGGTGAACTTTATTCACAAGAAAGAATAGAGGAAATCCCAATTTTATTGAACAAAACCAGATTTTTTAAATCTATATCAACGCCCACTTATTTGGTTAATTCAGCTGGAGAAGGAATTTTACAATTAAATATAGAAGAAAAAAACACAAATTCATTTGATGGAATTATCGGATACGTTCCGGCCACATCTTCAAAAGATGAAGGTTATTTAACGGGTTTTGTAAATATTAGTTTATTGAATTTGTTTGGCACCGGCCGAGCTGCTGCAATAAGATGGAAACAAGAAAATACTTTAACTCAAGAATTGGAATTAAAATATCTAGAGCCTTGGCTTTTTGATCAGCCCTTTAATCTAAATGTAAATTTTTTCCAACGTAAACAAGATAGCAGTTATGTAAAAAGAATATTTGGTGGAAACATTGAATATTTAGCAACAGAAAATATTTCTGCATCAGTTATTATTGAATCAGAATCTACAATACCATCTATTGATATTACAAATAATTCAATTCTGAATTCAACATCGCTTAATACTGGCCTTCAATTAAAATTAGATTATAGAGATGATATTTATTCTCCAAGAAGTGGAATCTATTTTGCATCAACATATAAATACCGGAATAAAAAAATAAATAGCGATGAATTGCCAATCGGTATATTAAATGATAATTTGGAATATCATAATTATGAATTAGAATTTGGTTTCTTTTACACTTTATTCCAAAATCAAGTTTTAGCACTTGGAGTTCATGCAAAAGAAGTAATTGGCGATTATTATGATATTAGTGATTTCTTTCAACTTGGCGGTACAAACTCCTTAAGAGGATATAGAGAAAATCAATTTTACGGAAACAGAATTATTTGGTCAAATTTTGAGTATCGCTTTTTATTATCACAATCTTCGTATCTTTTTACTTTTTATGATTTAGGTTACTATTTAATTAGTGAAAATTTAGCCAATAATACAAATCGTCAATCAGATTTAAATAGCGGGTATGGATTGGGAATTAGTCTGGACACAGCTTTGGGAATTATGAGAGTAAGTTATGCAATGGCTGAAGGAACTTCCATATCAAATGGTTTAATTCATTTTGGTCTTCTTAATGATTTTTAACTATGACTAAAATATCTGCATTTTTAAAATTAATTCGACCAATAAATTTAGTTATAACAATTGCTGTTGTAATTGTTGCATCAATTATTTGCATTGGTAAAATAAATTTATCTCTGGATGTAATTTTGGGAGCTTTTGCGGCAGCTTTTGTGGCGGCAGGCGGAAATATTATAAATGACATTTTTGATCTGGAAATTGATAAAATTAATAGGCCGAAGAGACCTTTGCCGTCTAATCAGATCACAAAAAAAGAAGCTATTTATTTTTACATTAATATGAACATTTTTTCTCTGATTATTGGATTGAAAATTTCTTTTCCAGCATTCTTAATAATATTATTTACCATAATATTACTTTTTCTATATTCATACAAAGCAAAGGGTATTCCTTTTATTGGAAATATTATTGTTGCGGTTTGTACAGCTCTGGCATTTATTTATGGCGGAATTTTAGTTGATATTATTAATGATGCAATAATTCCTGCTATCTTTGCATTTTTAGTTAATCTGATTAGAGAAATGGTTAAAGACATTGAAGATATTAATGGTGATGAGAAAAATGGAATTTTGACTATTCCCATTAAGTTTGGAATAACTACATCCAAAAAAATAATTTTTCTTACTTCAATTATTTTAATTTCTGTAACATTTTTACCATTTATATACGGTCTTTATCAAATTGAATATTTTATTATTGTCCTTTTCTTTGTCAACTTGCCCATAGTTTATTTTCTCAAAGAATTGTATAACAAAAATTATTTGGAAAAAATTTCCAATATTAGTCTAGGTTTTAAAATAATTATGGTATTTGGCTTAATAGCAATTTATATGGGCAAAATGTGAATTTACTGAAAGCATATGATAATAAATATTATTCAGAAGGTTTTATTAATTTAGTTGGTGTTGATGAAGCTGGCAGAGGACCTTTGGCTGGACCAGTCGTTGCAGCAGCTGTAATTTTTAAAAAAAATACTTTTATCGAAGGAATAAATGATTCAAAAAAAATTAAGGAGAAAGAAAGAGAAAATCTAGCTGAAAAGATTAAACAATTTGCTTTAGATTATTCATACGGAATTGTTAATCATATTGAAATTGACAGAATTAATATTTTGCAGGCATCTCTTAAAGCGATGAAAATTGCTGTTAATAAATTATCTGGAAAAATTGACCTAATTTTAATTGATGGGAATAAGTCGTTTATTGCAGATTTACCAATAAAAACAATTGTTAAAGGTGACACAAAATCGTTTTCAATTGCTGCCGCTTCCATTTTGGCAAAAGTTAAACGTGATGAAATTATGAGAAAAGCAGCTAAAGATTTTCCCGAATATTTATGGGAAAATAATAAAGGATATGGAACTAAAAAACATGTTGAAGCAATTAAAAAGTTTGGTTATTCTAATTTTCATAGAAAAACATTTTTGACTAAAATTTTAGCGAATGAAATTCAGGAAGAATTAATTAAATAATGGAAACAAACAAAAAACAAATTGGAGATAAAGGTGAAGATTTAGCAGTTGAAATGCTTGTTAATGAAAATTATGAAATTGTTGAAAGAAATTACCGGTTTGGTCATGGAGAAATTGATATAATAGCAAAAAAAAATGACATTTTAGTTTTTATTGAAGTAAAAACAAGAAAAAATCTTGAATACGGAATGCCAGAGTTAGCCGTTACAAAAAATAAACAAAGACAAATTAGAAAAATTGCAGAAGCATATTTATATGAGAAAAAAATATCTGATATTGATTGCAGAATTGATGTAATTGCAATTTTAATTAAAAAGAATTTACCTCCCGAAATAAACCATATTGAAAATGCATTTTAGTATATTAGAATATTGCATTATTTTAAAGTTGTTAAAAGAAAGCGCAAGTGGAACTTCCAAAAGAAATATTTAAAAAATATTTAAGTTTTAATGAGAAGCTTTATAATTTCTTTGTAACAATTACCGGTTTAACAATTTTTAACTGGGAAATTCTAAAGCAAATCTTTATCCCGCCATATGAAATTTCAGAAGTAAAAAAGCATATGAACGAATTGGGAGTAAAAACATTCCCAATAGTTAGTGTTACAGGCTTTGTTATTGGATTAGTAATTGTTATGCAAAGTGAGCCGGTTTTTGTTCGCTTTGGTGCATCTGATTATTTACCAGGAGCTACGGCAATTTCAATAGTAAGAGAACTTGCTCCAGTAATCACAGCACTAATATTTGCCGGCCGGGTTAGTTCCGGAATTGGCGCTGAACTGGGATCAATGAGAGTTACCGAACAAATTGATGCAATGGAAGTTTCTGCTATAAATCCTTTTAAATATCTTGTTGTAACAAGAGTTATAGCCACAACAATGATTTTACCAATCTTAACAATTTATGTGATTTTTCTTTCTATAATTGGCGGATTTATTGCGCTAACAATTTCTCAGGGAATGAATTTTGAATATTATAAGAATGCTGTAGTTACAAGTGTAACTTTTGGTGATCTGATCCCAAGTATTTCCAAAACATTTGTTTTTGGGTACATTGTTGGAATTGTGGGAAGCTATAAAGGATATATTGCTGATGGTGGTACCGAAGGTGTTGGTAGAGCTTCCACAACTGCAGTTGTTTTAGCATCATTAATAATTTTATTGTTTGATACTGTTTTAGTAAAAATATCTTTAATGATATGGCCGTTGTAGAACTTATAAAAATTGAAAATCTTAGCAAAGCATTTGGCAATAAAGTCATATTGGATAACATTTCCTTAAATGTTTATCAAGGTGAAAACCTTGTTGTATTCGGACAAAGCGGAACCGGAAAGAGTGTTTTATTAAAATGCATAATTGGACTTTTAAAACCTGACAGCGGAAATATTTTAATTAAAGGGAAAAGTGTTGTAAATATTTCTAACAAAGATTTAAATGAAATAAGAAAAAATACCGGCTTTCTTTTTCAAGGTGCGGCACTTTATGATTCCATGACTGTTAGAGAAAATTTGGAATTTCCACTTAAAAGACACAGTAAAATATCTGATGATGAAGCATATGAAAAAGTTGTAAATACATTAGACTTGGTTTCATTAAAAGATGCTGTAGATAAAATGCCGTCGGAACTTTCAGGCGGAATGAAAAAGAGAATTGGATTGGCAAGGTCAATAATTACTGATCCCGAAATTATGTTTTATGATGAGCCGACAACCGGATTAGATCCGATATCATCTAAAGAAATAAGCGAATTAATTTTGGATCTGCAGAAAAAACTTAAAATGACATCCATAATAGTTACTCACGATTTAAATTGTGCTCATATTATTTCTGATAGAAATATTTTCTTAAAAGATGGTAAAATTGCTTATAAAGGTAAAATTGAGGAACTTTCTAAATCGGATGATAAGTTTCTTAAGAATTTTTTTAGTAATGAAATAATTCACTGAAAAGAGGAATTAAAATGTTAAAGCATTTGGAAGGTGCAAAGTTAGGAATTTTCATTTTCTTAGGAACTGTACTGCTTGTTGTAGCAATATTTTTAATAGGGAGCAAAGATTCTCTTTTTAGCGATAATATATACGTTAGAACTTATTTTGATAATGTTGAAGGATTACGAACAGGTGCAGCTGTTAGATTAAATGGATTAAGTGTTGGAAGTGTAAGCGACGTTAAATTAATGGAGCTGAATAGATATAAAGTTGAAGTAACCATGAGAATAAACAGTGATGTACAGCAATTTATAAGACTTGACAGTGAAGCCTCAATTGAAACTGAAGGTATTATTGGGAGTAAAATTGTTATAATTACACCGGGTTCTAAAAGTTATGAGCCAATACAAAATGGCGGCGTTATAATGTCGCAATCTGCAGTTAATATGAATCAGATAATTGCAGAAACTCAAGATATTATGAGATACATGAAAGATTTAACAAGGGAATTCACAGAAGTTTTAGGTAAGGTAAATAAAGGCGAAGGTACAATTGGTAAACTCGTAAATGATGATGAACTTTATTTTGAAGCTGTAAAAATTGTTCAATCTGCTAATACTTCGCTTAATACAATGGTGGACAGGTTAGATAAAATGACTGGATTTATTATTGGATTAGGAACAGGTGTTGAAGACATTGTTGCAAATGTTGATAGTGCAGCCATTGATTTAAGAAGTTTAATATCAAAAATTGAACAAGGTGAAGGTGCTTTGGGAGCGCTTATTTCAGATGAAAGTGTTTATGATTCAATAAAGACAGTTGTAAGTAATTTGACTAAAACAACATATGCAGCAAAAATTGGAACCGAAGCATTTGCTGAAAATATGGAAGCTTTGAAACATAATTGGCTCTTTAAAAAGTATTTTGAAGAAAGAGGATATTGGTCAAGAACTGATTATGAAGCAAAAATAAATGCACAAATTGAATATCTTGAAGAAAGTAAGAAAGAACTAGATGAAAAAATATTGGAGATTCAGCAACTAGAAAAAAGAGTAAATGAATCAAGTAATTAATACACTCCGGAAAATGAAATAATTTTCATCTTCAGATTAACTTCCAATAATATTTATTATTTAAAAATTCACCTTTCTAATAAGAAATTACTATTTTTCATGATTGTATTTTCCCGGTTCAAAATTTAAGAAAGCGCATAAATTGCAATCAAATTCTAAAAATAAAATTACCATTAAAGGTGCAAGAGAGCATAACCTAAAGAATCTTGACCTTGAAATTCCTAAAAATAAACTTGTTGTTTTCACCGGAGTTAGTGGAAGCGGTAAGTCCTCTCTTGTATTTGATACAATTTACGCAGAAGGTCAAAGAAGATTTGTAGAAAGTCTTTCCTCTTATGCCCGCCAATTTTTAGAAAGAATGAATAAGCCGGATGTTGATTTTATCTACGGAATTTCTCCTGCAGTTGCAATAGAACAAAAGAAAGGATCCAGAAATCCAAGATCAACGGTCGGTACTTCAACTGAAATTTATGATTACTTAAGACTCCTTTTTGCCAGAGTTGGAATTACCTATTGTTTTGATTGCGGCAATGTTGTTAGAAAAGACTCTGTTGGATCTATCTCTAATTGGCTGGAAGAACATGAAGACGGTTCAAAGTTTTATCTCGGATTCCCAATTCATAAGCATGAAGGAAGAAAAATAGGAGAAGAAATAAGCCTTTTAATAAAGAAAGGTTTTTATCGTGTTTATTTTAATAAACAGCTAATTGATTTGAACGAATCTGATGTTATGCCCAAATCTAAGGATGATGTTTTTGTTGTTATAGAAAGATTCAAAGTTAAAAAGGGAAAAGTAAGAGAAACACTGGCTGATTCATTAGAAGTAACATTTAAAGAAGGTGAAGGAAAGTTAGTTATTATTGATGCTGAATCAAACAAAGTGCATAATTTTAACAATTCTTATGAATGTTGTGGAATAAAATATAATGAGCCCGAACCAAGATTTTTTTCATTTAATAATCCTTTTGGGGCGTGTCCAGTTTGTCAGGGATTTGGCAAAACAATGGGTTATGATATGGAACGAATTGTACCAAATGAAAACCTTTCAATTTTAGAGGGTGCAATAGCTCCCTGGCGAACACAAAAATTCAGTAAACATCTAAGGGATTTAATCAGACTTTCTAAAGAAAATAAAATTCCGATTGATGTACCTTATAAGACATTAACCGAAGTTCAGAAAAATAAAATAATTAGAGGTTTTGATAACTTTATTGGGATTGATGAGTTTTTTAATAAACTAGAGCAGAAAACCTATAAAATGCATATCAGGATTTTATTAAGTAAATATAGAGGTTATACTACTTGTGCAGCTTGTAAAGGTTCAAGATTAAGAAGAGAAGCGATGCAGGTTAAAATAAATTTTAAGTCGTTGGGAGATCTAGTAAAGCTTCCTATAAAAAAACTATTTACATTTTTTGAAGAACTCAAACTGACTGATTATGAGAATGAAATTGCATCAAGTATTTTAAAAGAAATTAATAAAAGACTAAAGTTCCTTAATGATGTTGGTCTTGGTTATTTAACATTAGATAGATTGAGCAGTACTCTTTCTGGCGGTGAAACTCAAAGAATTAATTTAGCTACTTCATTAGGATCCTCATTGATTGGTACGTTGTATGTTTTGGATGAACCCAGCATTGGTTTGCATCCGCGTGATAATTCTAAATTAATTAATATTTTGAAATCTTTAAGAGATATTGGGAACACAGTTCTTGTGGTAGAACATGATAGTGAGATGATGAAAGAAGCTGATTTTATTTTTGATATTGGTCCCAAAGCTGGAATTAATGGAGGCGAAATAATTGCTTCCGGAACATATTCTGAAATTCTAAAAAATCCCAAATCTTTAACGGGGCAATATTTATCTGGAGAGAAAAAAATTCCATTGCCTAAAAGCAGATTGGTAAATCAAACGAATACCATTAAAATTAAGGGAGCTTGTGAAAATAATCTCAAGAATATAAACGTAGAAATTCCACTTAAAAAATTTGTAGTAATAACTGGTGTAAGCGGATCGGGCAAATCTACTTTGATTCATGATATTTTATTTGGCGGTGTTGCTAAAATGTTAGGTAAGCCGACTGATTATATTGGAAAATATGAATCAATCGAGGGAATTGTTACATTAGAAGATATAGAAATTGTAGATCAATCTCCTATTGGAAAATCTCCTAGGTCAAATCCTATTAGCTATGTAAAAGGTTATGAAATTATTAGAGATATATTTGCAGCTACACCTCAAGCAAGAGTAAGAGGTTATAAGCCGGGATATTTTTCATTTAATGTTGATGGCGGAAGATGCCAAACATGTCAGGGTGATGGGTTTGTAAAAGTTGAAATGCAATTTCTGGCTGACCTTTACCTTGAATGCGATGATTGTAAAGGGACAAGATTTAAGAAAGAATTACGAGAAGTTACATATAAAGGTAAAAACATTGTAGATGTACTCAATTTTACTGTTGATCAGGCTATTGAATTTTTTGAAGGTAATGATAGAATAGTAAATTATTTAAAAGCTTTAGAAGATGTTGGACTTGGTTACATACATTTAGGTCAACCGTCAAATACACTTTCTGGCGGCGAAGCACAAAGAATAAAATTAGCCCGTCACTTGCTATCCCAGAGAAAAAATAAGCATACTCTATTTATTTTTGACGAACCAACAACAGGTCTGCATTTTGATGATATTAATAAACTTCTAAATTGTTTTAATGTACTTGTTGAAAAAAATAATTCAGTAGTAATTATTGAACATAACCTTGATGTAATAAAATGTGCAGATTATATAATAGATTTAGGGCCAGATGCCGGTGATAAGGGTGGTGAAATTGTAGCGATTGGTACTCCAGAAGAAATTGTTCAGAATAAGAATTCTATTACAGGAGCTTATCTGAAAGATTATTTAGAATAGCATATCTTATTTAACTTCTTTCATTCCTACTTTTCATAAAATTTAATTTGGAAATTATTCTTACGATTATAATTCTGATTTATAAAAGGATATATTTATCCGGATAAGAAATCTTATTTTATTCTATGAATAAATATTGTAGGGAAATCCTTTAAATAAATAGAGATATAAAATGAAAACTAAAATTCAGCACAAAGCAAAATTATTTTTGTTTTTTACAATTCTAACTTTCATATTACCAGTTACAAGTTGTGATGACAGCACAGATCCGCATGATAATAATAATGTAACCGAAGCAAGATCAGAAATTGAAGCAATAACTGAATTTGCCGCAGTTAAACAATCTGTTACCTATGACATATTAAAATTGTTTTCAGACAACTACACCAAAAAACTTTTTCAAAATGATGATTTGACATATGCAGAAATTGACGAAATGTATGCAAAATTAGCATCCTTACAAGGTTATGAGGAAGCTGTTGAAGATGCTATCAACAGCATGCTTTATAAAACAAGTCTTAATAAAGCAGGAAATATTAGATCAACAAAAGGATTGGGAGATGCTGTAAGTGGATTTTTTAGCTGGATTTCAGGTTCCGGTGAAAGATCACGAAACAGAATATTAACAGTTGCAACTAATATGAATGAAGGCGAAAGAACCAAACTTTATAATTCTTTAAGACCGGACTGGAAACAAAAATCTTCAAGTGAATCTGATTTCTGGCAAAAATTAGATAAGGGAGATTATGATAATCAAGCATCACAAATGTATAATGATTTTTATCATAATGCAGATTCAGATTTTCCTTATATGGCTCAGGATAAAGGTCTTACCATTCAAAAAATTGTTCACAAAGAAGGAGCGGAAGGAGTTGAAAAAGGCAGTAAATTAATGATAGAAGTAGTTAAAACCGCCACTCCGCTTGGTAAGGGAATGGATATGGTTGAAAAGGCTGATGAGTATAAACAAAAAGTAGAAAATCTCTATAATGATCCGGCCAATACAATTAAAGAAGAAGTGAAATCAGCTATAGCAAATAAAATTGGCGGATTTGTTGACATTGATGGGGCAGTTGATTCTGAATGGATTAGTGAGCATACAGGCAATGCAATAAAATTTATAACTGATTATACATTGGGTTCAGATGATCCATCCGAGTGGATAAAGAAAGGATTAGATTTTGGCCTTGGCAAGTTACTTGATAGCGATAATAAAGGATCAAAAGCAGATATAGTTTTAGCTGAGAAAAAAAATGATGATGGTAATGGTCCATCAGTTGTTATTAGCGTTGATCCAAAAGATGACGATTTTAATGAAGATGATGTAATTGATATTTTAGTTTCAGCCGGAGATTGGATTTTTTCAACCTTTGATGCTGAAGGAAATAATGATAAAGTAGATATTAGTATTGCTGATGGTATGGGAACAATTATTGTTATTTCAACAGATCCTGAAGGTGATCATACTCAAGGGGCTTATGGTTTATCAGTTTGGGCTTCACCATCAGATCCAGGCCCTGGAGTTGGTGTTACAGTTTATGCCCGAGTAAGTCCGGTTGCACAAAATATTCAAATTTATTTTAGTATTACCGGAACTGATGGATATTCCAATGAAGGAACTTATGCAACTGATGCTACAGGATTAGCCACTTTTTATATACCAGGCGGTGCAGAAGATGTGAGGGATGTTGTGACTATTCAAATTGTTGAATCTGGTTTAACAAGAACAATAAACTATACATTTTAAAGTAATTATTTAAATAAAAACTGCTTCAATAAAATGAAGCAGTTTTAAAATAAATTAATTTCTTCTTGTTTATTTGATTCTGAATAAGTGATTCTTAATTTTTTTATAATTCTAAGATTTTCTTTTATCGGAATAATGTTTAAGCCCACATTCAAATCATAATAATTTTGATTTCCAATATTTTCTATTGTAATAAAATCAATAATAGCTTTTTGTGTACTATTTGATGTTATTGCCAAATAAATTTGTTCTTCATTTTCCTTATATAATATTGGACTAGAACTTACAAATCCGGAGTTCTTTAATTCTACTAAAAAGGGTACACTAATTGGCATTGTATTAGAAATTGATGAAACATTCCATAATCTATCAATTTTACCAATGTTGTATTCATACATTAGTTTGGAGGGATTTCCAAAACGCAGCTTAATATAGTTTTGATCAAGTCCTAAAAGTTTTAAAGGTTTTGTTTCATTTAATAATAAATACTTTCTATAAAAATTATTTTTAATTGAGTTCTGATCATTCCACACAATTGTTATTTCATCATTTAAATCTGTCTCAAAATTGCTATGGATTTCACCAAAATTTGGATTTGAATAATTTGATTTCCAAATCATATCCGGCGGCAAAGAAAGGTTATCAAAATATTTGCTTTCAACCGAAGCAATATTAGCATATCTGAAAAAAGAGATTCCCGCAGAATTAATTTCTCTTGAGAAATCGATCATTTTATTAAGTTCAATTTTAATATCTTCTTTATACGCAGCCAGACCTAAAACAATTAATTTATTATTTGATTTTCCAACCCAATCTTTTGCAAGAACATCAAAACGCGGATTATTTTCAAAATCCCAATAAATTTGAGGAGTTAAGTAATCAACTAATTCTTCTTGCAGCCAAGTTTCTGTATCTTGATAAACTGAAGAGTAACCCTCCCAGCCAACAGCACCTTCAAGGTTTTTTCTAATACCGATTGGCGTTGCTCCGACTTTTAAGAATTTATTTAAAGGCTTTGCTCTTTCTTTAAATTTCCTAAGAATTGTGGTCAAATTATTTCTGCGCCAATCATCAATTGAAGTTTTAAATCCATAATTTTTAAAATATTTATCATCATCAAAATCATTGCCTGGGTATCTAAAAAAATCAAGGTGAATTCCGTCAACATCATATTTATTTGTAAGCTCAACCATTAAATCAACTAAATAATCTTGAGCTTTATAATAACCTGGATTTAACCAATAGGATAATTTTCCATTTTCATCCATAACTCTAACTGTCCAATCTGGATGAGCATTTCTAACATGTTTTGGGTGTTTTAAAAAACTATCATCTGCACCGGAATAGCATCTTATCATATTTATCCATGCATGAACTTCAAGATCATATTCTCTGCCTAAGTCAATTGCATACTGGAGCGGATCATAATTTGGTTTGCCGCCAACTACTCCGGTTATATATGGAGAAAAGGGTTCAATATCAGAATTATATAAAACAGTACCATTTGATCTAACTTGAAAATAAACTGTATTAAAATGTTTTTTGCTCAAATCCTCAAAAATTTCTTTAAGTTTTTGCTTCTGTTTTAATTCATCTTTTGTATTTGGAGGCCAATCGAGTTTAAAATTTGTTGTGACCCAAACAGCTCTTGTTTCTCTTTCTTGGGAGAAAATAAAATTTGAGGTTAATAAAATGCAGATTATAAGAAATTTAATTTTCAAATTTTTCTTTCTAGAAATGTGAAACAGTTTTTGCAATAGCTTTATAAACTAATTCTTTTGAAGCCGGAACATCAGTTAAAATTTCTCCAACATTTTGTAATAGAACAAACTTAATTTTATTATCACGATTCTTTTTATCTAATTGCATAATTGTAAAAATTTTCTTCTTATTAACATTACTAAGTTTAATTTGAGGACTGAAAAACAAAAGAAATGATAAATAATTATCTAAGTCTTTTTCATTTACAAAATTTAAATAATGAGATAAATATAAAGCACATGTAATACCAACAATTACAGCTTGCCCATGCTTAATTTTATGATTCTGCTGAACTTCAAATGCATGTGCAAAAGTATGACCTAAATTTAATACTTTTCTAATTCCGGATTCTCTTTCGTCAGCTTCAACAACACCGCCTTTAAACTTTACAGATTCAGTTATAACTTTTTCTAAAACTTTTGGATTATTGCTTAATACTTCATCATAATTCTTCTGAACATAATTGTAAAATTTTTGATCAATTAAAAAACAGTATTTTATAATTTCACCTAATCCACATAATCTTTCTTCATTAGGTAAAGTATTAAAAAAGTCTGTATCAATTAAAACCATTTGCGGTTGATAAAATGATCCGATTACATTTTTTGTGTCCTGAAAATTCAATCCGGTTTTTCCACCAACAGAACTATCTACCGAAGCTAAAAGTGTAGTAGGAATTTGAATGTATTTAATTCCCCGCATATAGGTTGATGCGGCAAAACCGGCAATATCGCCAATTATTCCTCCACCAATTGCAACTAAAACAGAATCTCTTCCAAACTTATTCTTTATTAAAACTGAGTGAATTTTTTGAAGTGTCTCAAAAGATTTATTTTTTTCAGATGAATTTACAATTACAATATTGTAAAAATAATTAGCAAAAGTATCATTTATTAATTTTGAATAATACTTTTTAACATTACTGTCTATTACAAGTAAAAACTTACCTTTAATTTTTTCTTTTGATAAAAGATTTGGTAAAGAAGGAAATGTATTATTTCCTAAATAAACATTGTACTCTTTTTCTGGAACGTTAATTTTTATTTTTTTCATGAATTATTCTGTTTACAAGTTTTGCTAATCTGTCAACTGTTAATCCTATTGGAGAATTATCTACATCAAATACTAAATCTGCTTGATTATAATATTTTTCTCTTTCATTAAGCATTGATGATATTTTTTTTATAAACTCATCTTTATTATTTTCTGCTAAAACAAATTGTTTGAATAAAGGTCTATCTGTTTTTTTCTTAATTCTGGTATAAATAATTTCAGGTTCTACTCGTAAGTAAATTAATTTCCCGTTTTGCGTTATAAAGTTTACATTATCTTTGTTAACTATAGTACCACCGCCTAAAGAAATTATAACATTATTTTTCTGGGAAATCTGTTTTAATTTTTCAGATTCAATATTTCTAAAATACGGTTCACCCTTAGTTTCAAAAATATCAGTAATTTTTAAACCTTCGTCTTGCTCAATTTCTTTATCAAGATCGTAAAAATTCCAACCAATAACATTTGCCAAAATTTTACCAAGCGTAGTTTTTCCGCTTGTCATAAATCCGGTTAAGTAAATTCTATGGAGCATTTGTGTTTGTAAAATAAAAGCGAAATATAACTAAATGAAAATAAATTATTCTATTGATTATAATTATTGAAGTAAGATATAAAAGAAAAAATTAATATGGAAAAATAACGTTTTTAATAGATGTCTTAAGTTTGAATCAACTTGTTATTGATTTATAGAAAAGTGAAAAACTGTTCCAATTCTGAATGTTATTCCATCAACATTTAATTTAGAAGTAATATTTTCTTGGGTAACTGAATAATTATTACCTTCATAAGTAACTCTATCTGAATTGTACTTATTTGTAATTTTAAAGTCTGGATCTCTAAATCTCAATTCACCTCTTACTGAAAGCTGATTAAAAATCATATAATCCATTCCAACACTAACCTGAATTCCATAACCAATTTCACTATCAACATCATCAAATTTAATATTACCAAATTCTCTTGTACGTTTTCCGGAATAAATTCCAAAACCGCCGCCCATATAAAATTTAAAATCTTCTGTTGAAAATGGTAAGAAGTAATAAGCAGAAAGTTCAACAGGGTAAAGCTCATAACCATCTTTTACAATAAATTGTTTAGAAGGCAGATTCCTTCCTTTATCACTTCCTTGCATATATTCTAAACTTAATCCGAAAATTAAGGCATCATTTAATCTGTATCTAAATTCTGCTGAATAACTTAAAATATCCTCAATTTCAAAATAGTTATTTTGATCAAAAATACTTTCTGCATCCGGTGAAAGAAATATTTTAGCATTTGTGTTAAAACTAAAATTAGTAGAAACAGAAAAATCACTTCCATTATACTGAGCAAACAAATTTGCAGAGATAAAAAGGAATAGAAAAATATATGTAAAATATTTGTTCATAATTGAAGTTGATAATATGAAAAAATATTAAATGGGGAAAGAGAAAAATTAAGTTATATTGTGAGAATAAATGAAATTCCAGGCACTTTAATTGTGCCTGGAATAATTTAAATTATCTATAAAACTGATGTCTATTATCTTCAATATCAGCTTTGTCTTTTAAGCTTGCAATCCAATCGGTAAAAACAGAATTTCTTTTTTGGTTCATTAAATTATCTCTTAGTGAGTTTTTCTGAATTGAATACATTGTTGAATCAATTTCAGTTCTTTGAGTAACTTTTAATAAGTAGCAGCCTCGGCTGGCTTTTACTGGTCCGGCAATTTTATTTAATTCTGCATCAAGTGCTGCTTGAGCAAAAGCAAAATCTCTTCCAATCCCCGGAATTGTACCATTGGCAGTAAAATTTGCTGCATTGTTAATTCTTGCTTTTTCATAAACTTCTTTTGCAACACTTAAATCATTTACTTGAGAAGCTTTTGTTTTAATTTCTTCAGCAATTGAATAAGCTTTATCTAATTTCTTTTCTCTTAGAACTTTGCTTTTAATATTTGCTGAAACTTCTTCCAAAGGTTTTACACCTTCTTTAATAATTTCGGATACAGTTGCAACAACATAACCTGCCGCAACTTTAAAAGTTGAACTAATATCATTTACATCACTATCAAAAGCAAATCTTAAAAGAGCATTATTTGTTCCAAGTCCAGGAATTACTTTTGTCTCTTCTTTGAAAGCAGGAGTTTCTTTTATTTCATATTTCATTAATTCAGCTTCTGAAGTAAAATCATTTTTATCAGCAACATAAGCAAAATCACTTGCGTTGTTAAAAGCTCTGTCTAAAGTTGTTGCAGAGGCTCTAATTTCATTTACAATTTTTTCAACAACATATTTTTTATTGCTTCTGCCTGTAACTTTTACAATATGATATCCAAATTGTGTTTTAATCGGTTTTTGAATTTCACCAATTTTTCCGTTAAATGAAGCATTTTCAAATTCTTTAACCATTTGACCTTTGCCAAACCAGCCTAAATCCCCGCCTCTGCTTGCACTTCCATCTTCTGATTTTTCTTTTGCCACAGTTTCAAAATCAGCACCATTCATAAGTTCGTTATAGATTTCATCAATTTTTGTTTTTGCTGCACCTTCATCGTTACCGCTTTTTACTAATATGTGAGATGCTCTTGATAAAGTTTCATTAGAATTAAGTACTTTATCAAGTTTATAAACTACATATCCTTCATTCGATAATGCAGGACCAACTATTTCACCTTCTTTACTTTCTGTTAAAAGTGTACTAGCCTCACCTGTTAAAAGACTTAAAGTTGTAGTATCTACAGAATAAGGTTTATCAGAATATATTTCTACATAAGTTTTAAATGAAGATGTATCATCTTTCAGTTTTGCAACTATTGCAGTTAAATTATTTTTAATTGCTGCAGAATCATCTTTGCTAGGATCAATACTGAATAAGACATATTTTAATTTGCGTTGTGCATCAATTTTAAATTCTTCAGTATTTGCATTATAATATTCTTTAATATCATTATCCGAAACAGTAATACTGCTGTCATTCATTGTATTTGCATCAACTAACACATAATCTGCACTCATTTTTACATTTTGCTCAACAAATTTTCTTTTTACTTCTGCATCACTTACAACAACTGATGCGTTTAGGAAACTTGTTAGTTTTTGCTGAATCAATTGCTGTCTAACAAGTTCTTCTGTCTGCAGCATTGCTTCTTTATTTTGCGGATCTAAAATTGCCTGATCGTAAGCAGCTCTATTAAATTGACCTGTTGAATCAACAAAATACTGTGTAATTATTTGAGGTGGATTTGGACCAGTAATTGTGCTTACAATTTCTTCATCAGTTACGACTATTCCTAAATCCTTAATTTTAGCGCTAATCAATTTTTGAGATACTAAATTATCCCAAACTTGATCTCTAAAAGCATCCATTTGACTTTCTGGTATTTCTTGTCCGGTTTGTGCAACTTGATTTTTTCTATATTGCTCAACTAAGTTTGAAAATTCCTGGTAAGAAATTTCTTGACCATTTATTGAACCCACATAATTACTTCTATTGGCAATAACATCGGTTAACTTTGAATCTGATAAAACCATAAAAAGCACAAAAAGTCCGCCAACAGCAATAATAAACCATGGTGCTAAGCTTCTCATCCGAGCCATCATTCCCATGTTAAACTACTCCTTTATTTCTCATTTTTAAATTATTTAGCCAATAAAGTTAGAAACACAGAAATTGAAAAGCAATGTTTTAAATAATAGATGTGATTTAGAAATAAATGTGAAAATTTTAAGTATTTACTAAAATCTAAAAAGCAAATGAGAAATTAATTATTTAATAATTTGCAACTATATGTACCCTTGTGTAATTTTATTAACAATATCATTAAACTTTATAAAAACTTTTTTAGAGGGTTATATGCCTTCATTTTTTGACACTTGGTTCCCATTTATATATTTATATGTAGTTGGGGGATTTTTCTTTTTAGTAGGGATGATTATAATTAAAAAGAGTGGTGCAATTAATTTGAATATAAAACGTCACAAATATTGGTATAGGATTTTAATTTTTGGCTTTTTCTATTTTGTTGTTTTGCACGCGTTCTTTATTATTTTAGCACTTTATTGGTAGATTAATGGAAACTTCAACTCAAGGCATGCATCAGACATTTCATAACATTGGTTCTTCTACAGATTGGATTGTAATGGTTGTTTACTTCATTGTAATTATGCTATTTGGCAGTTACTTTGGCAGATATAACAGAAGTACAAAAGATTTCTTCTTTGGAGGTAGAAGATTTGCCTGGTGGTTAATTGCTTTTTCAATTGTTGCAACTGGAGTTGGAAGTCATAGTTTTGTTAAATATTCGGCCAAAGGTTTTGAGCACGGTATTTCTTCAACAATGACATATATAAATGATTGGTTTTTTCTTCCTTTCTTCCTTTTTGGTTGGCTTCCTATAATTGTTTACACCAAAATTAGATCAATTCCTGAATATTTTGAAAAAAGATTTAGTCCTTCCGCAAGATTTTTAGCTACAATTTTGCTCTTATTTTACATGTTGGGATATATTGGTATTGGATTTTTAACTTTAGGAAAAGCTGTTTTGCCAATGCTTCCGGAAAGTTTTACAATGTTTGGAAATGAATTTCAAATAACATTAATGGGAGCAGTAATTGTAATTGCAATAATTACTGGAATTTATATTACTTTTGGAGGGCAGACCGCTGTTATTTTTACTGATTTATTGCAAGGATTTATTTTACTTTTTGCTGGATTTTTCCTCTTCTTTTTAGGTATTTCATATATTGGCGGCATTGATGTATTTTGGAATCTTCTTCCTCAAGAATGGAAAATGCCACTCGCAAAATTTAATCACCCCACAGATTTTAATTTTGTTGGTATATTTTGGCAGGACGGAGTTGCAGGCTCAATAGGATTTCTTTTTATGAATATGGGTCTTATAATGAGATTTATGGCTACAAAAAGTGTTGATGAAGGAAGAAAAGCCGCTACTTTTAATATTTTATTTATGCTTCCGCTTTCTGCAATTGTTGTTGGAAATGCCGGTTGGATTGGAAAGGCAATTTCGATCTCAAATCCTGAATTAGTTCCACCAAATACTTCACCTGATCAAATATTTGTTGTAGTTGCCAATATTGTTGCAATACCCGGTGTATTCGGATTTATAATGGCAGCTTTGACTGCAGCTTTAATGTCAACTGTTGACACTTTAATAAATGCCACAGCAGCAATCTACATAAATGATGTTTACAGACCAATAAGAACGTTTCTCAAAAAACATGAGTTAACCACAAAAGGTGAAGACAAAAAAGAATTAGCTGCGGCTAGATATTCATCTGTTATAATTACTGCACTTGGTGTTATATCAGTTTTGGCATTTAAAAGTTTCCCAACTGTTTATGAAGCACATGGTTATTTTCATTCAACATTAACACCACCTCTAGTTGTTGCAATATTTTTGGGATTATTTTGGAAAAAATTCACTCCTGCAGCAGTAATAACAACTTTTGTAGCCGGTGTTGCACTTATGATTGTTGGACTTCATGATCCAAATGTAATAACTCCTTTTAATCATGGAATAGAGATGGATCCAAATCATCCTTATTCTTATATTCGGGCACTTTACAATACTTTTGTTTGTGTTTTTGTTGCTGTTGCAGTTACAGTAACTACAACTCAGCAAATTTCTGTTTCTAAAATGTTAAAAGCAAAATCAAATGGATTACAAATAGTTTATGTAATGATTGCCATTGCAGTTTTAACTTTTGTTATTGTTTTATTTGATCTTCTGCCATTAACTCTGCAATTCGTTGCAATATTAATTATGATGTTTACAACTTCAGTCGTTTCTCACTATTTCATTAAATATGATCAAGAACTGCAGACAACCGGATTAACAGTTTGGTCAGTTGATAAAGCAAAAGAATTTTTTAAAGGAAGTAAAATAAATAATGCCGAAGGTGAGAAGATTAAAGTAAATTGGAAACAGGTTGAAGGTGAAGAAGATATTGTGAACTTCTCAAAAAATGATATGGATAGAATGAAAGCAAAAGTAGGTGATTTGGTTTATTTATGCGATGTTAGAAAATATCTTGGAGGTTTAAAATCTGTGCACTCAGTTTTTGGCGAACCTCACGATGAAGACGGAATTGTTCATATTACCGAAGATAATTTACTTAACGGAGTTTTTGAAAAAGGAAGACTACTGACTGCTGAAAAAGAAATGTAGAAAAGAATTTTAAGACCACAAGATTAAAAGATTACAAGATTTGCAAAATTAAAAAATTTTGGAAACAGTTTTTATTTTGTGAATTTTAAAGTTTGTTAAAAAATTATATTACTTCTAATAAATATCCCTTGCTAAATTTCTAATTCCACACTAATTTTTCTGCTGAGTAAAATAAATGATTCTTTAATTTCTCTACTAAATAATCCTCCCTAAAATATATTAATTATTGCGGTGAATAATGGAAAATGTGCACAGCTTAGGTACTTCTTTTGATTGGATAATAATGCTCTCTTATTTTCTTATTGTTATGCTTTTTGGAAGTTATTTTGGCAAATATAATAGAAACACTCACGATTTCTTTTTTGGGGGGAGAAGATTCAGCTGGTGGTTAATTGCATTTTCTATTGTTGCCACCGGAATTGGAAGCCATAGCTTTATAAAGTATTCAGCCAAAGGATTTGAATACGGCTTTTCTTCAACGATGACTTATTTAAATGATTGGTTTTTTATGCCGTTTTTTCTTTTTGGCTGGCTGCCGATTATTGTTTACACCAAAATTCAATCAATTCCAGAATACTTTGAAAAAAGATTTAGTCCGCTTACAAGATTAATTGCAACCATATTTTTACTTCTTTACATGGTTGGTTATGTAGGAATTGGATTCTTGACAATGGGTAAAGCTTTATTGCCAATGCTTCCGCAAAGTTTTAGTTTATTTGGAATTGAATTTCAAACAACGTTAATGGGATTGATAATTGTAATTGCAGTAATAACTGGAATTTATATCACATTTGGCGGACAAACTGCCGTAATTTTTACAGATTTACTTCAAGGAATAATTTTACTTTTCGCCGGATTTTTAGTTTTCTTTTTGGGCATTGATTATTTAGGAGGCACAAAAATTTTCTGGGATTTACTTCCTGTTTCATGGAAACTACCGCTTGCAAATTTTAATTCACCCTCTGATTTTAATTTTGTAGGAATTTTTTGGCAGGATGGCATAGCCGGTTCAGTTGGATTCTTATTTATGAATATGGGCTTAGTAATGCGTTTTATGGCAACAAAAAGTGTTGATGAAGGAAGAAAAGCAGCTGTCTTTAATATTTTATTTATGCTTCCTCTTTCTGCTATTGTTGTTGGAAATGCCGGGTGGATTGGAAAAGCAATTTCTATTACTCAGCCCGAATTAGTTGGACCGCAGTCAAATCCAGATAGCATTTTTGTTATTGTAGCAAATATTATATCACGTCCCGGTGTTTTTGGATTTATTATGGCGGCTTTAACAGCGGCTTTAATGTCAACCGTTGATACATTAATTAATGCAACTGCTGCAGTTTTTCTAAATGATGTGTATAGGCCGTTTAGAAAAATGCTTAAATCAAAAAATAATTTTACCATAAAAGTTGATAAACAAGAATTATTAGTTGCAAGATTAGCGTCTGTATTTTTTACATTGATTGGAGTTTTGGCAGTAATACCATTCAGTACTTTTCCAACTGTTTATGAAGCTCATGGATTTTTTCACGCAACTTTAACCCCGCCATTGGTCACAGCTATATTTTTGGGAGTTTTTTGGAAAAAATTTACACCAGCAGCTGTAATGGCAACATTTATTGGGGGAGCTTCTTTTATGGTATTGGGATCATACTATCCTGCAGCTTTAATAAAACCAATTGCACATGGAACTCCTTTTGATGCTTCGCATCCTTATTCATATATAAGTGCATTATATAATATTATTGTTTGTGTTGGCGTTGGAGTTTTTGCTGTTTATACAACTTCTCAGCAAAAGAAGATTGTTGCAAAAATTAAGGCACTGCCATATTCAAAAAATTTAATGATGTCAATACTAATCTTTACTGCAATTTTATTTTTCATAATATTTTTTAATCTGTTGACGCTTGTATTGTTAATAATTTCGGCATTTAGTATAACGGTATTTGTTACAATTTCAAGTGAGTTTTATATAAAATACGATTCTTTAATTAATACTTCCGGCTTAACTGTGTGGTCGATTGCGAAAGCCAAAGAACTATTTAAGGGTAGCAAAGTTAATGATGAAGAAGGAAAAAAAGTAAAAGTTACCTGGAAATTAAAAGATGATGAAGACAATACAATTAATTTTTCTAATGAAGATATGGAAATAATGAAAGCTAAAGTTGGCGATTTGGTTTACTTATCAGATGCAAGAAAATACTTGGGTGGATTAAAATCCGTGCATTCTGTTTATGGTGATTCACATAATGAAAAAGGAGTTGTTTATTTTGGAAATGAAGCACTTCTAAATGGTGTTTTTGAAAAAGATAGAATTCTTATAGCTGAAAAAGAAATGTAAAGAAAAATAATAATTTCAAGATTTAAAGATTGCAAAATTATAAGATATAAAGATTACAAGATTCAATAGAAATGTAGTATATTACAAATTTTATATAAAAATTGACCGACCTAAATTTATTACGATTTAGACTAATTGTAATTATTGAAATAAACTTTATACTTTCAAAAAAAAGAAAAACCTTAAAAAGCACAATTCTAAAAAAAAGTGTAACTTTGCACTTTCATTTATTATAAGAGAAAATGGATTCAAAAAAATATAATAATATTAAGCTTGGAATTGGAATAACCAAAACAGTTGTAACATTCATTATAATTTTACTATTTGTTTCTCTAGGTTATAGTCAACAACTTTATAACATTTTACAAAATTATAGTGAGAGTCAGTATTTAATTCTTCTTTTTTATGTAATTGTTTTCGGTTTTGCAATGTCTGTAATTTTCTTTCCGGTCAATTTTTATACTGATTTTATACTTGAACACAAATATAAATTATCTAATCAAACATTTTTTGCATGGATTTGGGAAGGATTAAAGGGAACTTTGGTTGGTGGAGTTATTGGTCTGCCAATTCTTTTACTTTTCTACTATGTGTTGGAATCATATGGAAATTTATGGTGGCTGCCGTTTGCAATTTTAATGTTTATAATTTCAGTTATCCTTTCTAAAATTGTTCCTATTATTATTTTACCTTTGTTTTATAAAGTAACACCAATTGAAGATGAAGATTTGAAACAGCGTATCTATAAACTTTCTGAAAATGTAAAATTAAAGATTGAAAATATTTTTCAATTTGATATGAGCAAAAACACTAAAAAAGCTAATGCTGCGTTTACCGGTTTGGGAAAAACAAAAAAAATACTTTTAGGCGATACACTGCTTACTGAATTTAACAACGATGAGATTGAAACAGTTATTGCGCACGAATTGGGTCATTATAAACACAAGCATATTATTATTAATATTGCAATTAGTACAGTAACAAGCTTTTTAACGTTTTATCTTTTATCAGTACTTTATTCTAATTCATTAAATTGGTTTGGATTTTCTTCTATAACAGAAATTGCTGCATTACCTATTTTGAGTTTGTGGGGAATGATTTTAGGTTTGGTTCAAACACCATTAACAAATATTCTTTCAAGAAAACATGAATATCAAGCTGATGAATATGCTGTTAAATCGACAAATAAAAAAGATGTTTTCGTTTCAACTTTGACCAAATTAACAGAGAAAAATTTAGGTGATGAAAATCCGCATCCATTCGTTGAGTGGTTTTTCTACAGTCATCCATCAATAAAAAATAGAGTTGCCCACATTAATAATTTGAATATAAATTGAGGAAATTATGTCAGTTTCAAAAGAAGAAGTAAAGAAAATTGCTGAACTTGCAAGATTAGAATTTTCGGAATCTGAAATTGAAAAATATACAGTTGAAATGAATAATATTTTAGGCTACGTTGAAAAACTAAATGAATTAGATACATCAAACGTTGAACCTTTATCACATCCAATTGAAAATACAAATGTATTTAGAGATGATAAAATAATTCCTTCAACAGAAAGGGATGAAGCATTAAAAAATGCTCCAGATAAAACTTCCGAACATTTCAAAGTTCCAAAAGTTATAAGTCAGAATAAATAAAAATTATTATGATTATTGGCATAATTCCGGCAAGATTTGAATCAACAAGATTATACGGTAAACCATTAGTTGATATTGGCGGAAAACCAATGCTGCAGAGAACATTTGAAAGTGCAGCAAAATCAAAATTACTTTCAGAAATTATTATTGCAGTTGATGACGAAAGAGTTTATGATGCGGCCAAAAAGTTTGGGGCTCAAGTTTACATGACTCCAAAAGATTTGCCGACCGGATCAGATAGAATTGCATATGTTGCTGAAAAATTATCGACCGCTGAAATAATAGTTAATATTCAAGGCGATGAACCATTCATTCCGGGTAAAATGATTGATGAAGCTATTGAACCTCTTTTGTTTGATAAAAAAGTTAATATTTCAACATTAGCAAAAAGAATTACTTCTCCGGATGAATTAAATTCTCCATCAATTCCCAAAGTTGTTTTTGATTATAACAGTAATGCGCTTTATTTTTCCAGATCACCAATTCCTTATGTTAGAGATGTAATTTCAGATACACAAAAATTAAGGATGGCTGAATTTTATAAACATATAGGCCTTTATGTTTACCAAAAGCCAAGTTTATTAAAATTTACTTCAATGAGACCAACTGATTTAGAAAAGTATGAAAAACTGGAGCAGTTGCGAATGCTTGAAAATGGAATGAAAATTAAAGTTGTTGTTACAGAATTTGAAAGTATTTCTGTAGATACGGAAGATGATTTAATGATTGCTAGAATGTATTTTGAGAAAAATAAAAATAAATTATAATGAAAGAACCGCAAAAATTAAATCTGGCAAATATTCCAACACCTGTGCAAAAAATCAGTTTTGAAGGCTGTGAATTTTTAATTAAAAGAGATGATTTAACAGGTGTTGAATTAACAGGAAATAAAGTCAGAAAACTTGAATATCTTCTTCATGATGCAATAAAGAGAAAGTGTGAATATGTATTTACGTCCGGCGGGGATCAATCAAATCATGCAAGAGCTACAACTATTGCAGCCACTTCTTTAGGATTTAAAACAAAATTATTTTTATGGGGAAACAAAAATCAAAATGCCGATGGAAATTTATTTTTGGATAAATTGACCGGAGCAGAAATTATTTTTTTAACCAGAAAAGAATATGACAATGTAAATTTGTTAATGAATGCTGAAATGGAAAAATTGCAAAGCAAAGGAATTAATTCTTACGTAATTCCTTCAGGCGGTTCATCAACATTGGGCATTTGGGGATATATAAATTTTGTAAAAGAACTATCAAATCAAATTAATTTTAAAAATGTTAAAGGTATTTTATTAGCAAATGGCTCATCCGGAACAACTGCAGGAATATTAGTCGGTTGTGCACTTTTGGGGGTAAATCTAAAAATATTTCCAGTTAATGTTTTACAAACAAAAGAAGAAGTTTTTAATGAAATTGAAACATTGGTTGAAGGTTGTATAAAAGATTTTAAGTTACCAATAAAAGTTAATTACCAAAATATAGAAATTCTTGATGGATATTCGACAGAAGGTTATAAAAACATTACAAAAGATAAAATTGATTTGATAAATGGATTTTTTAGACAAACTGGTATTTTACTTGATCCAACATATACAGGAAAAGCTTTTAAAGCTTATCATGAAAATTTTATAGGAAATAAAAATAAAACAAATGTCATGTTTCTTCATACAGGCGGAATATTTGGAGCTTTTGCAAAAAAGAAAAATTATTTAAGTTAGAAAGTATTTTTATTACAATTATTCGGAAAAATTGATGGAAAGAAAAATAAGAGTTTTAATTGCTAAAGCCGGTTTAGATGGTCATGATAGGGGAGCGAAAGTAATTGCCGCGGCTTTACGAGATGCAGGTATGGAAGTTATTTACTTGGGATTAAGACAAACTCCTCAAATGATTGTTAGTGCTGCAATACAAGAAGATGTTGATGCAATTGGAATTAGTATCCTTTCCGGCGCACATATGACAATTTTTCCAAACATTTTAACTGAAATGAAAAAAAATGAAGTTGAGGATGTTTTATTATTTGGCGGTGGTATAATTCCAGACGAAGATATTAAAAAGTTAAAAGAGCAGGGTGTTGGCGAATTATTTACTCCAGGGACTTCAACTACAGAAGTTGTAGCATTCCTTAAAAAATGGGTAGAAAACCATCCGAAAGATATTTTTAATTAATCTGATAAATATATTGTTACACCAATCTTTATTAAATTTGAAATAAAATTCGCATAATGTTTTCCTTCCAAAGCAAATGTTCCATATTTTCTTTTTAAAGGAATATTGTATGAAATATCCAAATTAACTTTCTTTGAAAATTTATAACCAATTCCAGACGCTGTAAAACCAATTGTATTACCTACTCCTCCGGAATTTCCGCCGGCATTATCATTATTAAAATGTACAAAATAACCAAGTGAAGTAAATATTTTAGAATCTGAAAAATAATAATTCCAGTATCCGCCTATATCCCAACCATTAAAATCATATTTACCAATGTAGTAACCTGGTCTAAACTGTAATGTATGATTATCAGAAATGTTATAGTTTACAACTAGATATAAGTTGATTGGAATAATTGCTAAATTCGAGAACTGCTTGTTATTTATTTTTGAATAGCCGAATCCTATTTCGTCTCTAAATCCGATAGAAATATTTTGCTGGGCAAAATTACTTGACAAAAATAAAAACGATATGAAAATAATTTTTTTCATCTTAAAACAATTTCTAAATAATTCAAAATTAAATTATTATTTTTTTTTGTAAAAGCAAATTTTTGGTCTGTTTAATTTAAATTAAGACATTTGTAATGGTTTTATTATCCTTTCTTTTTTGATTATCTTTATTAGTTAACTAAAATGAAGAATATCAGCTTGAACAACTTATCAAAAAGAATTATTTATGTTGATTTGATGCGCGCTTTTGCAGTTATAATGATGATTCAAGGTCATACTGTAGACACATTACTTGCTGATCAATTTAGAAATACAGATTATTTAGGCTATAACATTTGGAATACAATGAGGGGTTTTACAGCTCCCATATTTATGTTCACTGCCGGTTTAATATTTACATATTTACTTAAATCAGATCATTTTGAATTTTCTAAAAATCCAAGAGTAAAAAAGGGAATAAAAAGAGGATTTTTATTAATTGGAATTGGTTATTTGCTTCGATATCCAACCGGAAAAATTGTGGACTTCTCAAATGTTACTCAAGCTCAATGGAATATTTTCTTTTCTGTTGATGCTCTTCATCTAATTGGTTTGGGATTATTATTTGTAATATTATCTTTGTTCATTGCCAAGAAATTAAAAGTAAAATTATATTTTATTATTATTGGCTTCATTTTATTATTCTTAATATTTAGTCCGGTAATAAATCAAATTGAGTGGAATAATTATTTACCGCAAATAATTTCTTCCTATTTAACAAAATCATATGGATCATTTTTCCCTGCATTTCCATGGTTAGTTTATGTTTTATCCGGAGCTTTACTTGGCAGTTATCTATACAGAAATGAAGGCATTTATTTGAAGAAAAGATTTTCAATTTCTTTATCAATATTGGGCAGTTCGCTAATATTTGCTTCCTTTTTAACGTTTTATATTCAAAATATGTTTAACGGGAATTTTACTAATTGGATATTTTCAAACGGAATTATTTTGTTAAGAGTCGGTTATGTAATTTTACTAAATGGAATTTTAGCATTTATTGTAAGAAAAGTAAATTCAATTCCGGAAATAATTCAAGATACTGGAAAACATACACTTGCACTTTATGTCATTCATGTAATAATTCTCTATGGCTGTGCTTGGTTTCCGGGTATGTATAAATATTTCTCAAAAAGTTTTACACCAGTTGAAACAATAATTTCTGCAATTTTAATGTTACTTTCAATGCTTTTTGTTGTTCAATTAATTGGAAAAATAAATGATTACAAAAAAAGAAAAATTTTATTAAATAAGATTTAAAATATGAGAGAATCTGAAAACACAAATCCCGTTTTAAATGATGAAGAAAAAAACTTTGAGCAATCAATTAGACCTAAAGTTTTTTCTGATTTTACAGGACAAAAAAAAATTACCGATAATTTAAAAGTTTTTATTGGTGCGGCAAAAAAACGTGGTGAAAGTTTAGATCATGTTTTGTTAACCGGTCCGCCTGGATTAGGTAAAACAACTTTAGCCAATATAATTGCAAATGAAATGGGCGTTAAGTTAAAAACAACATCAGGACCAGTACTTGAAAAACCAGGCGATTTAGCCGGATTACTTACAAACCTTGAAGAAAATTCAGTTCTATTTATTGATGAAATTCACCGCTTAAGTGCAGTTGTTGAAGAATATTTATATTCTGCAATGGAAGATTATAAAATTGATATTATGATTGATAGTGGTCCAAGTGCAAGAACAGTTCAGATCAAATTACCGCAGTATACATTAGTAGGAGCAACAACAAGAGCCGGATTATTAACTGCACCATTAAGAGATCGTTTTGGAATAAAATCAAGATTGGATTATTATGACAGTTCATTGCTAAGCAGAATTATAAAAAGATCAGCACAAATATTAAATGTTTCAATTGATGAAGATGCAGCAGAAGAAATATCCAGAAGATCAAGAGGAACACCAAGAATAGCAAATAGATTGTTAAGACGTACAAGAGATTTTGCTGATTATGAAGGACTTGAATCAATAAATATTGCAGTTGCTAAAAAAGCATTAACAGCTTTAGAAGTTGATAATTATGGTTTGGATGAAATGGATAAATCGATAATCCTTGCAATAATAGAAAAATTTAAAGGTGGTCCGGTTGGTTTAAATACTTTGGCAGTTTCGGTAAATGAAGATCCAGGAACATTAGAAGAAGTTTATGAACCATTTTTAATTCAGCAAGGTTTTATTCAACGTACACCAAGAGGCAGAGAAGCAACAGATTTAGCTTACGTCAGATTTAATAAGTCAAAGAAAAAGATTAATGATCAAGATAATTTATTTGAGAAATAATTATGGTTTCGTTAAATAATATAATTATTGGAGCGGATAATCCCTTTGTTCTAATTGCCGGGCCTTGTGTAATTGAAAACAGAGAGTTAACATTTTCCACAGCAGAAAGAATAAAGGAAATTTCTACTAAACTTAATATTCCATTTATTTTTAAATCTAGTTTTAAAAAAGCTAATAGAACAAGTCTTAATTCTTTTACTGGACTGGAATTTTCTGAATCATTAAATATCTTGAAAGAAATTAAGCATAAATTAAACCTACCAATCCTTACAGATGTGCATTCTGAAAATGACATTGAGTTAGTAATAGATGAAATTGACATTTTACAAATTCCTGCTTTTTTATGCAGACAGACTGATTTATTAATTTCAGCAGGAAAAAGTGGAAAAATAGTAAATATAAAAAAAGGACAATTTCTTGCTCCGGAAGATATGAAACATGCTATTGAAAAAGTTGAAAGTACTGGGAATAAAAATATTTTATTAACGGAAAGAGGTTCCAGCTTTGGATATCACAATTTAGTTGTTGATATGCGAAGTTTGATTATTATGAAAGAATTAGGCTATCCTGTTGTAATGGATGCAACACATTCTGTTCAAATGCCAAGCAATACTAATGTAACCGGCGGCCAGCCAAAATTTATTGAACCTTTAAGTAAAGCCGCCTCCGCAATAGGAATTGATGCATTATTTCTTGAAGTTCATCCTGATCCGCCAAATGCATTAAGTGATGCAGGTAGTCAGCTTCATATTGATAAATTAGAAGAACTATTAAAGAAAGTACAAAAAATTGATAGGATTGTAAAAGGTTACTAAATGACCGATGAAAATATTTTAGAAAAAGGTAAAAAAGTAATTGATTTAGAATTAGGTGAAATTGCTGAATTGGCAAAAAGAATAAATGGTTCTTTTGTTGAAGCAGTAAGATTGATTTATGAATCAAACGGCAGAGTAGTTTTTACAGGCATGGGTAAATCCGGCTTGATTGCAAGAAAAATAGTTGCAACCTTAAATTCAACTGGTACTGCTGCAATATATATGCATCCTACAGATGCGCTGCACGGTGATTTGGGAATGGTAAGAAAAGGTGATATTGCCATAATAATTTCCAAAAGTGGAGCAACCGAAGAGCTTATTAATCTTATCTCAATGTTTAAAAGAATGGATGTAAAAATTATTGGTTTTCTAGGAAATGGAAAATCAAAAATTGCCAAAGAATGTGATATTGTTTTGGATGTAAGCGTTAAAGAAGAAGCGTGTCCTCACGATTTAGCTCCAACTTCATCGACGACAGTTTCTTTAGTTTTGGGAGATGCATTGGCAGTTGCAGTTTTAGAATTAAGAGGATTTACAGCCGATGATTTTGCTTTACTTCATCCGGCAGGTAGTTTGGGGAAAAGATTATCATTAAAAATTTCTGAGATAATGTACAAAGGTGATGATCTTCCGATTGTAAAAGAAAATGCATTAATTAAAGACACTATTTTAGAGATGACTGCAAAACGTCTTGGTGCCACATGTATTATTAACGAATCGAACAAATTGATTGGAATTGTAACAGATGGAGATTTAAGAAGACAGCTGGAAAAATCACTAAATCTTATGGATTTAAAAGCCAGTGATATTATGAGTAAAAATCCCAAGACAATTAAAGAACATTTGCTGGCATCATTTGCTCTACAAAAAATGGAAAGTTTTAGTATAACTTCTTTAATAGTTGTGAATGAAAATGATGAACCAATTGGTTTAGTACATCTCCATGATTTAGTAAAATTAGGTTTGCAAAGAAGATGAAAATAATTCATATAATATTTTTGTTAATTCTGACATCATTACTGATTGTAAATTGCTCAGAAAAAAAATTAAAACCTAAGATTGAAGAATCTATTTTAAGCGAAGAATTACCCGATCAAGAAAGTAAAAATGCCACAATAACATTTACAGAAGATGGAAAATTGAAAGCAGTTTTATATGCAGATAATATCAAAGTTTTAGACGATAAAAATGAAAAATTATTAGAAAATGTTAAGATTGATTTTTACGATGAAGAAGAAATAAACAATTCTAAATTGACTTCTTTAAGAGGGAAAATTGATGATAACACGCAAGATATGTACGCAATTGATAGTGTTGTTGCAGTTAGTGACAGCGGTGTTACGCTCACAACCGATGAATTAATTTGGAAGAATAAAACAAAGAAAATAGTGACCGATAAATTTGTTAGAATAATTAATAAAGATGAAGTTATTGAAGGATATGGATTTGAGTCGGATCAAAATCTAAAGAATTATACTATTTTTGATATTACTTATATAACTACGGTGGAAAATAAATAGTGCAGAATTTCATTAAAATATCTTTAATAATATTAATTGGATCGATACTAAGCTATGCCCAAGATAATCCCACCCGATTAAAAATTATTGGAGAAAGTTTAAAAGGTAAAGTTGTTGACGGACAAAATGTTAGAGAAGTAATCGGCAATGTAGTTATAACCCAAGAAGATGTAAAAATAACTTGCAACAAAGCAATTCAATATATTTCTTCAAATAATGCTGAACTTATTGGCAATGTTGTTATTACTCAAGACAGTGTTGTAATAAAGACAGATAAAGGAAGATACTTTGGTAATATAAAATTAGCTTTTAGTGATTCAACTGTAAATCTTACAAATAAAGGAATGGATCTTACAGCTGACAAAGGTAATTATAATCTAAACACAAAAGTAGCTAACTTTTTTGGTAATGTATTGTTCAAAGATTCAACAACAAATTTGAATTCAAATAAACTTGTATACAAAAAAAAGGATGAAATAATTATTGCCGTAGGAAATGTGCAGGTTAAAGATACATCTTCAATTGTAAAGGCAGACAGTCTAATTCACAGTAGAATTACAAAATTTTCTGAAGGATTTGGAAAAGTTGCAATTGAAAACCCCGACAACAATCTTTCAATATTTGGAAATTATTTGTGGGATAATAAAGAAGAAAAACTTTCTAAAATTAGCGGAAATCCCTTTTTAATTCAGATTGAAAAATTAAATGATGGAACATACGATACACTTTTTATTAAATCAAAATTGATGGAAGCGAGAAGTGATTCAGGATCGAGTTTATTTGCTATTGATTCTGTTAAAATTGTTAGAGGTAATTTTTTATCAAATAATGATTACACAATTTACAATAGAGAAAAGGAACAGATAACAATACTGAAGCAAGAAGAGAAGAAAACACCCGTTTTATGGTATGAGAATAGTCAGATTGTTGGTGATTCAATTTATATAAATCTTGACAGCAATAAAATAAAGTTTGTAGATATTATTAAAGATGCAATTCTTATCTCAGAAGATTCAACTTATGAATTCAGGTACAATCAAATTTCTGGAGATACAATCCATCTTTCCTTTGATAGTGGAAAACTTAATCAAACAAAAGTTAGAGGAAGTGTTTTAAGTATTTATTATCTTTATGAAGAAAATGAGCCAAATGGATTATTAAAATCAAGCGCTAAAAATATAACAATAGAATTTGAAAATAGTAAAGTTACGGATGTAAAAATGTTTGGCACTCCAATAAGCGAATATCATCCTGAGAATTTAGTGTTGAATAATGAAAAAAGTTTTACGTTGCCATCATTTGTAATTTATGCTGATAAACCCAAAAAAGAAGAATTTAAATTAAAATTTGCACAACAAAAATTTAACTGAGATATGGCCGAAAAATCTACATTAAGAAGTGAAGATCTAATAAAAGTTTATAAAAAACGGACAGTTGTAAATAAAGTTTCAGTAAATGTTACTCAAGGTGAAGTAGTTGGTTTGCTTGGACCAAATGGTGCTGGAAAAACTACAACTTTTTATATGATTGTAGGAATGATAAAACCTAATGACGGTAAAGTTTTTCTTAATTCTACAAATATAACAGAAGAGCCAATGTATAAAAGAGCCAAAATGGGAATTGGATATTTACCGCAAGAAGCTTCTGTATTTCGCAGATTGAGCGTTGAAGATAATATTATGGCTGTTTTGGAAATGCTGAAATTATCTAAAGCTCAAAGAAAAGAAAAACAAGAAAATCTGCTTGAAGAACTAAGTATAACTCATATAAGAAAAAGTAAAGGTTTTCAGTTGAGCGGCGGTGAGAGAAGGCGGACTGAAATTGCAAGAGCTTTAGCAACTGATCCCGATTTTATTTTACTTGATGAACCTTTTGCTGGAGTTGATCCAATTGCTGTTGAAGATATTATGAGCATTGTTGCTAATTTAAAGAACAAAGGTATTGGAATTTTAATAACCGACCACAACGTTCATGAGACTTTAAGTATTGTAGATAGAGGTTATATTTTAATAGAAGGAAAAATATTTAAAGAAGGCAGAGCAGAAACTCTTGCTGAGGATGAAGAGGTGAGAAAACTTTATCTTGGTGAAAAGTTTAAGTTGGAGAGGTACAGTTAGGATATTTTAAGTAAAGACAGTAGGAATAAGTTCAAAATTATTGAAAAAACCCCATTCTTATATAATTAAAAGAAAATGTTTCAGGAGCAGTTTTTAATGATATTAATGAAAAATATCTTGTTGTGGTAGAAAGGGAAAACATACTTAAATATTTGATCTTCGCTAATCTGATAGAACTAAATTTGATTAATTTAAAATAAATATGGAAAAATAATATATTTAAAGTATTAATATTAAATAAAGAAGGAAGAGTTCTTTTAACAGTTCATAACTTATTAGGTGAACAAGTTTCTGTATTGATAAATGAGGTTAAACCTAAGGGAAAATACAGAGTGGTTTTTAATGCGGGTCAATTAGCTAATGGAATATATTTTTATAAGTTATGTGTAAATGATTATGTAGCTATTGATAAGATGACTCTAATAAAATAGGGGACTAAAAAAATGAGAAATATATTGTTATTGTGTATGTTTATTACCAATACTATTTTCAGTCAGCGTACTGATGAAGTGTGGATAGACATAAATAATATAAATATTCCGGTTGCTAATGATGGCGATGGAAGCTTGGAAGGTGGTATCTATTATGATTCATTATCCATTATTTTTTCATACGGATTTTACCTATCCGGATATGGAAATGATAGTTTATGGAGTAATGGTGTATTTCATTCAAGTCGTGTGTTGGATTATTTGCCGGGTAATGTAGTAGGTAATACAAATGATGATAAGAATAAAATTTATATAGTTGATGCAAAAAGTGAAGATTTTGACTCAACATGGCAGAATTGGAAGGATGCCGTTCAACAAGGTGCATATTTTTATGACGGTAATAATGATGGTGAATATAACCCGATTGATTTGAACGGAAATGGAGTTTGGGATAGCAATGAAGACAGACCGGATATGATTGGTGCTTACTTGGCATGGTGTGTTTTTAACGATAGCAAACCGGCAGAAGAAAGAACTTTTAGTGATGTTACACCGAAAGGAATTGAAATAGGACAAACAGTATTTGCATATTCATTTGAAGAAGAAAACGTATTAAATAATGTTGTTTTTATCAGATATGTTATTGAAAATAAAGGAACAATAGCAAATGAATTGGATTCTGTGTATTTCTCTTTTGTTATTGACCCCGATATTGGAGAATATCAGTATGATTTAACCGGTTGTAATGAGAAGTTAAATTCTACATTTGCATTCAAAAATAGAACTGATGAAGACTTTGGTTATAATCCACCGGCAATTTTCGTTCCTCTGCTTCAAGGTCCGGTTGAAATTGATTCTGTAAATAATAATGGAATAAATAGAAGAGGGCCTTTATTAGGAGAAGTAACTTTTGAAAATTCAAAAAATCTGGGGATGGTATCTTCAACATCTCCAAGAAGAAGAGCTATTTTAAACCCAATCAGATTTGCTGATCCCACAGATAAAGTAGAAGCACGTCATTTAATAGAAGGTGGAAAGTATCATGACGGAACTCCAATTTCTGTTTCAGATTTTCCTCTCGGCAACGGAGAAGAATTAGGTAGCAATGCTGATACAATCAATTCAAAGTATATGTTTTCAGGTGATCCGGTAAAACGAACTGGTTGGTTATCAAAGTATGAATCCGAATGGAGAATAATGAATTCAACAGGCCCATTTAACCTAACAGTTAATGAACCGGTAGAACTTATTTATGCAATAATTATCGGTAGAGGGAATATGCCGTTAAATTCTGTAACGGTAGTAAAAGAATACACAGAAGAAATAATAAAGTTTTATGAGAGCAATTTTACTAAATACCCAGTTGGGTTAAAGCAAAAATACAACAGTTTATTACCTAAGAAATATATATTACACCAAAATTATCCAAATCCGTTCAATCCGAGCACAATAATCGAATATTCAATACCAAATGAAGAGACGTTTCAAGCAACGGCTGTACAACTGAAAGTGTATGATATTCTCGGAAGAGAGGTTACAACCTTATTTAATGAAGTAAAACAACCTGGAAGCTATCAAGTAACCTTTGATGCATCAGCACTAAGCTCAGGCATGTACTTTTATGAACTAAAAAGTGGTAATTTTAGAGAAGTTAAAAAGATGATGCTTTTGAGATGATTTGCTTGTGCTTGGTAAAAATTACTAAGCACATAACTTATGAATTAAAGTCCTTAATAATTTTTTGAATATCAGATTCACTTAAACCACTGCCGTAAACTTTTTTATTAGTTTCTTCATATGATTTTTTTTGGAGGAAACTTGATTCAGAATTTAAACTTGGATTACCGGCCCTAGCCCTTAATCTTTCTTCAATTTGCTGAGTGAAACTTCCGCTAGTATTAAATTTTGATCCAGCTTGTGCATTACCCAAACTGTTTACAGCTCCACCTTTGTTAATTGGATTAGTTTCAAAAGCAAGAGTCTTTATATTCATTAAGTGCTTTGCAGTAACATTCTCAGATATAATTGATCCGCCCCAAGTTCCAACCCCCAATGTCATTGATGGATTTAAAGCTGTTGTATAACCTACTGCTCCAAGTGAAGATGGTGAGTTAACAATAATTCTAAAAGCAGGTTTTTCCAAAGCAAACTTCATTATAATTTCTTGATCATTTGAATGAATAGCCATGGTATGACCAATTCCGCCAAAATTTAGTAGATCAATACATTTGTGACAACCTTCCAACCAACCGTCAACTGAATAGAATGCTAAAACTGGAGAAAGTTTTTCAACAGAAAGAGGTTCTTCTTTACCAACTTTTTTACAATCGGCAATTAAAACTTTTGTTGAATCCGGAACTGAAAAGCCTGCATATTTTGCAATTGTTTTGGCACATTTGCCAACGATTTCAGGATTTATTCTTCCGTCTTTTAGTACAGCCTTTTCTAATTTTATCTTTTCTTCTGCATTTGCAAAATAAGCCCCGTTTTCAGATGCAAATTTTCTTACTTTTTCAATAATTGGCCTATCCACAATCATTGATTGTTCTGATGAACAAAGTGTGCCGTTATCAAATGTTGTACCTGAAATTATATCTAGTACTGCTTTTTCGTAATTTGCACTTCTTTCAATGAATGCCGGCACATTACCTGAACCAACTCCATAAGCAGGAGTTCCGGCACTATATGCGGCTCTAACCATTGGTGTACTTCCGGTTGCTAAAATTACAGCAACATCCCGGTGTTTCATTAAAGCTTCAGTTCCCTCTAATGTGGGGATTGTCATACATTGAATTAAATCTTTTGGAGCTCCGGCGGCAACAGCAGCTTCAGATACAACTTTAAGTGCTTCAGCAGTACAATTTACTGCTCGCGGGTGTGGACTTGCAACAATAGCATTTCTTGTTTTAAGTGAAATAAGTGATTTAAAGAATGCAGTAGAAGTTGGATTTGTTGACGGAATTAATGCAGCAACAACTCCCATTGGTTCTGCAATATTAACAATTTTGCCACCTTCTTTTACGCCAATTACTCCAACTGTTTTTAATTCTTTAATGGAATTATATACATCTCGTGAGCCGAATTGATTTTTTACAACTTTATCTTCCCATTTACCAAAACCGGTTTCTTGATGAGCCATTTTTGCCAATCTTTCACTAGCTTCAAATCCGGCATCTGCCATTGCTTTAACAATTTTATCAACTTGCGCTTGATTATAATGCTTAAATTCAAGTTGGGCAGCTTTTGCTTTCTTTACTAAATCTCTCACTTCTTGTGTTGATCGAATATCTTTATCTAATTCCATTTTCCAAACCAATTTTAATTAAAGAAATATAACTACTCACAGATTTTTAAGCAAATTGTACTTATATGTTGAATAACTTAAAATTGAATGTTATCTTTACTATAATAAGATTATAAACTCCTATTTTTATGAAACACATTTATATTTTTGTAATAATATTAATTCTAAAATTTGTATTCATTTCTTGTGAAACAAATCCGCCAAATTCACCAATAATATCCAATGATTTTGGATATATTTTTGTAACATCAAATATTGATAGCGCTGCAATTATTTTAGACAACGAATTTACTGGAAAATACACTCCTGACACAATAAAAACTAGTGAAGGAACTCATATTGTTCAGTTAATTAAGAGTGGATTTTCATTTAATGATTTAGAAATTACAGTAATTAAAAATCAAATAAAAAATGTATTAATTAATGCAGTTAATAACCAAATTAATAAAATAGTATTATTAGAAGATTTTGCAAATGTAAGTTGTGATCCATGCGTTATTTCAAATAAAATATTAAGAAGAGTGGTTTCAAAATATTCTGGTAATGTTATAGTTGCAAAATTCTCTACAAATTTTCCTTCTCCTAATGATCCATTCTACTTGCGTAATAAGTTAATTAATAATGAAAGAATGGAATTTTATAATATTTTATTTGCCCCGTCAATCATTGTTGATGGAATTACTAGACCAATTCCGACTGACTCTACAGAAATGTTTGATGCTATTGAAAATAGATTATCTGAAATAACACCTTTCGAGTTTACTATTGTAGATAGTTCAAATAATGAAGATTTATTTTTATCAATAAATATCAAATTACTTGAAAGTCAATTTAATTATTCCGATTGCAGAGTTTTTGTAGCCATTTTGGAAGAAAAAATTAATTTTGATAATCCTCCCGGTTCAAATGGCGAAACAGTTTTTTATGATATTGTGAATTATCTTACACCAATAAAGAGTGGTATAGATCTAAAATTTTCAAACGGAAATTTTAGCGAGACAATATATATTGAACGTAATTCTGAATGGATTTTATCAAATAATAATTTTATTGGATTTATTCAAGATATTAACACAAAAGAAGTCTATCAAGCAAGTTTAACTAAATAAATTGAGGCAAGGATGAAAAAAATAGTACTAATTTTATTATTGGCTTTTTCAATCCAAAATTTTGGTTATGAAAAATTATCAATCATTGAAAGGTTTACAAATGCATCATGCCCCCCATGTGCATCAATTAATAATGATTGGTATAATTCACTTGTTACAAATTTAATTGATTCACAAAATGCGACTCATATTATTTATAACGTTTGGTGGCCAGGTAGTAGTGATCCAATGTTTTTATTTAATCAAGACGAGAATGTTGCTATTACAAATTACTATAATGTAAACGCTGTTCCGACTATTGTTGTTAATGGTTCAATTTGTACTACAGCAGAAACTGCAGTTCAAAATGCAGTTGATAATGGTAATTCTCAATACACGCCATTTTTAGTTAAAATCGTTCCAATTTATTATTCAAGTAATAGAATTAACGTTTCAGTAAAAATTATTAGAGACGCATCTGATACATCAACTCCAGAAAATTTAAGATTGAAACTTGCATTAACAGAAAAACTAGTAATATTTGATTCGCCTCCAGGCTCAAATGGTGAAAATCAATTTTCAAGTGTTTGCAGAAAATTACTGCCAGATGAACAAGGAACATCTTTTGAAACTCCTGCAGCAGGAGATTCTATTGAAATTAATTTAGAGTTTTATCCAAATGAAGAATTCATCTCAACTGTTGATGTTAATAAACTACGAGCAGTTGCATTTATTCAAAATCAAAGTTCAAAAGAAATTTATCAATCAATAATGGAAGATGTTGTTTATGTTAAGCAACTTGAAGCAATATTTGCAATTAATGAACATGTTGGAATTTCGCCTTTTACTGTAAAATTTTATGATCAATCAACTTCAACTGATTCAACACAAATAATAACTTGGGAATGGGATTTTAATAATGATGGAATTATAGATTCAGAAGAACAAGAACCAACATGGACTTTTGAAGATGAAGGTGAGTATGTTGTATCATTGACTGTGAAAGATGGAATTGAAACTTATAAAAAAGTTAAAAATAGTTTTGTAAATGTTGTAGGTAATGCAGCAAAAACCCTTGTGGTAAATGGTATTAATTATTCAGATTATCAAAATGAAATGAAAGAATTTTATGATAATTCAGTATGCTTTGCAGGTAACGAAGTTGATATTTGGGATTTGTATGGTGACCAAACATTTAATTATTCTTCTAATGCAATTGTAAAAAGGACACATTTATACAATCAATATATCCCTTCAGATGTACTTAATTTGTACGAGAAAGTTATTTGGATAGAGGATCACCATTTAGGAGGAACATTAACAGAAATGGGTGATCAAATAATTGATTATATAAATCAAGGTGGAAACTTTTTACTTACTACAAGCCACTCAGCAGATTTTTTTAATGAAAATCTAATGAATTATTGTGGCGTTTCTAGATTTTCTCCTAATTCAACTGTTAATGGAATTTCTGCTATTGATCCAAATTTATTTGACCAAACTGTCTCATCAGTAAATACACTAATTCAATTTGCACGATTAAACGACTCATCATCAGCTGTTCCAATTTTTACAAGAATCGGTAGTGAAAGTTGGATTGCAGGTTTTACTTTTCACAAAGGTGATGGTGCAGGAGGATTTATTTACTTGGGAGGTTCTCCTCAATTATTTGATGTAACTTCCACAACTCAGAACTATAATTATATAATTGAAAATTGGTTGCGCTTTGATCCCGTTGTAAACATTAATGACAATAATAATCATAAGCTGACATCAAACTTCAGGTTAGATCAAAATTATCCTAATCCTTTTAATCCAAACACGATAATTAGCTATACAATTCCTCAAATAGGTGATTTAAGTGAAATTAATGTTAAATTAAAAATATATGATGTTTTAGGGAAACAAGTAAAAGTTTTAGTAAATCAAGTTAAGAAACCGGGTAATTATGAAGTAGATTTCAATGCAACTAATCTTACTAGCGGTGTTTATTATTATCAATTATCCGCTGGTGAATATTTACAGACTAAAAAAATGATTTTGTTAAAATAATTTACATTCTTATTGGAGTTTTATGAAAAACCTTTTTATTCATTTTGCACAATTAGTGTTTTTGTTTTCTAGTTTTGTATACTCACAAAGTTTTACAGTTGATGTTTCTGAAACAGAAATATATAGTGATTTAGGTAGTGAAATAATTTTTGATTTCGAGATAACAAATGTCACTGCAAATGATCTTTCATTATATTTTTTGAGATCTGCAAATAATCTGCCTGAGGAATGGAGCTCATCATTATGTTTTGAATATTGCTTTGCTCCACATTTAGATAGTATTGCAACAAACTCTCAATTTGGAAGCACTCCAATTAAATCTGGTGAAAAACGTGAATTTAGTGTTCATGTTTTTCCACTAGTTAATGATGGTTCTGCAACCATAGGTATAAAAATTGGCAATAGTGATAATCCATCAGAGTTTTATGAATATTCACTATTAGCCGGAACTAATGTAACCTCAGTTTTAGATAATGAGATCAATACTAATTTTGAACTTCATCAGAATTATCCCAATCCATTTAATCCAAGCACCACTATTATTTTTAATATTGAAAAAAATGGCTTTGGCAAACTTGAGATTTTTGATGTTATCGGAAATAAAGTGGAAACTATTAAAGAAGGAAATTTTTCAAAAGGTTATCATGAATATTTATTTGAACCAAAAAATTATTCAAGTGGAATTTATTTTTATAAGTTAAGTATAAATAAAAAAACACAAGTTAAAAAAATGATATTGAGTAAATAATGATTAAACAAACATTAGTTATTTTGCTTTTAAGTTTTACTTTACACTTTTCACAAGAAAATAGTAATGATGAAGTAAATAGCCCTTCTTACAATTTTATTTTAGAAAACCTTGATGGTGATTTAGTTGAATTAAATGAAGAAATTGGTGCAGGACCAATTATTCTGAGTTTTTGGGCAACATGGTGCAAACCATGCAAAGAAGAATTGATTGAGTATAACAAAATTTATAATAAGTATTCTGATGACGGATTAAAAATATTTGCCATTTCGGTTGATAATGAAAAAAGTATTTCTAAAGTAAAACCATATATAAAAACTAATAGATTTGATTTTACAGTATTACTTGATCCAAATTCAGAAGTTGCCAGAAAATATTATGCACAAATGGTGCCTTACTCTGTAGTTCTCAATGAATCGGGAAAAATAATTTATTCACATTTAGGTTATAAAAAAGGTGATGAAATTGAAGTTGAAAAAATTGTAAAAGAAGTACTTACTTCAAAAAAATAGAATTATAACTTGGATTTTATTATAGGAACTTTCAATAAATGAAATTAATTTCCACACTTTTTTTTATAACTCAAATATTAGTTTTCGGACAATTCCAAACAGAAAATGAATTAAACTTACCAAAAGGTTTAAGTCTCTCAAACCAATTAGAATATTCATATGATACTGAGAAGAAAAATGAAATATTAGAAAACTGGCTAAATCTTGATTATAATTATGGAATATTTTCATCTGGATTTAGGTTCGAAATATTTCAACCGAATGATCCCAATCCAGCAATTGCAAGAGGAAAAGATAATTATGCTGAGATTGCTTATAAATATCTTAAAGCAAAGATTGGCAACCGCAGAGAAGGACTAGATATTACAATAGGAAATTTTTATGGAGTTATTGGGAGAGGATTAATATTTAAAAGCTACGAAGATAGAAATGTAAGAATAGATAATAATTTATTGGGAATTTATTTGGAGGGCAACTATTCTAATTTTACCTTAAAAGCATTAACTGGATCTGCTGCAAATATAAATGATGAAAGAAATGATATTTTGCATGCTATCGATTTAGAATTCAAAGGAATAAAAAAAATAAAACTTGGATTAAGTTTAGCTTCAAATAATTCTGAAAATAGAGATGATGCTGCTACCAATCTTTTTGGTGCAAGATTTTCAAGTAACTTCAGTTTTTTTGATTTTCATACAGAGTATGCCTTAAAAACAAATAATGATATAAAAGAAAGTATAGTTAAAAACGAAAGAAATATTATTGGCAGGGCACTATATTCTAATTTGAATTTTTATTATGAAGACTTTTCAGTTGTAACTGAATATAAATATTATGATAATTTTAATTTTACTTCGCAAGATGGAACAGTTCAATATAATACTTCACCATCAGTAATTAGAGACTATTCATATATTTTATTAAACAGGCATCCGCATGCGTTAAATCAAAATAATGAAAAAGGTTTTCAAGTTGAAGGTAATTATGTATTTAGCGATCACACAAATATGACTTTAAGCTATGGATTAACTCAAACTATTGGAGAAGGATCGTTTTTTAATCAAGTTATTGGAATTGATCAAAAATCTAGAAATCAATTAAAGGAAATGTTCGGGCAAATTCATCATAAATGGAATAATAAATTAAAATCAATTTTTACATTTGGATATAATGAAGAAGCTTCATCTAATACTCAAAACATAACTCCAATTATTGAAAATACTTATAGTTTTAATGAAACAAATAGTGTAAGATTAATTTTAGAGCATCAGTTTACGAAAAATGATTTTAATGAAGAAAAATATTATTCCGATGTTTTAACACTTGAGTTCTTTCATTCACCTGATCTTTCAATTTCTTTTGTTGGCGAAATGAAAACTAGTGAACCAGTAAAAGACAAAATTGAAAGAAAATATTGGAGATTTGTAAACACTTCATATAAAATAAATGATTATATAGATATAAGTTTATTGGTTGGTTCAAGGCAAGCCGGAAACATTTGTATTGGCGGTGTTTGCAGATATGAACCGGAATTTGAAGGTATTGAATTAAAAATGTTAACCAGGCTGTATTAAATCTATTTCAACAACTCTTTAATTTTAGAATATCCGCTTCTGCTAACCGGAATTGATGAACCATCTTTCATCAAAATTTTATAAGTATCTTTTTCAAATAAATCCATTTGCTTAATTTCGGCAAGATTTACAATAAATGATCTATGAACTCTAAAAAAAGTATTGCCATCTAAATGTTCTTCATAAAACTTCATTGTTTGCTTCTTTAAGTGTTTGCCTAATTCAGAATGAATCATAACATAATCATCTTGTGCTTCAAGATATTTTATTTTTTCAGTCGGTATGATTACAATCTTGTTATTAGTTTTAACTACAATTCTATTTATTGATTCTAAATTTTGATTAACTGAAGAAAGTAAAGTTGAATAATCATTCGATTTATTATTTCTTACTTTTTCTATTGCTTTATTTGCTGCTTCTGTAAATCTTTCTAAAGAAAATGGTTTTAACAGATAATCAGTTGCGTTTACTTCAAAAGCTTTTATTGCATACTGGTCAAATGCAGTTGTAAAAATAATTTCTGGCTGATGATCAAGTAATTCCAACATTTCAAATCCGGTAATTTTTGGCATTTGTATATCAAGAAAAATAATTTCCGGTTTCAATTCATTTATAGATTTAACTCCTTCAAATCCATTTGTGCATTCACCAATAAGTTTAAGATCATTTTGTTTTTCTAAATATTTTTTAACAATATCGCGTGCAAGTTTTTCATCATCAATAATTAGAACATTTATTTTATCCATAAGTATTTTCCTCTAAAATCATTGTACAGGTATAAAGATAGTAACAGTAAAAATGCCATTGTTTTTAGAAAATTTTAACAAATTATCCTGATTATATATCATTCTTAATCTGCTTTGAATATTTGTTATTCCAATTCCTTCACCTTTATGCGGAACTGCTTCGTCATCATAATTATTTGTTATTGTCAATTTCATATATTCATCTAATTCTTCACATTTAAAATTAATGTTAACAGGTTCTAGACTTTCATAAACTCCATGCTTTATTGCATTTTCAAATATTGGCTGTAATATCATTGTTGGAACTTCAATTGTCATACATGCATCACTTAATTCTTCTGAATAAATAAACTTGTCTCCAAATCTAATTTTCTCAATATCCAGATAAAGTTTGGCGTTGTTTAATTCATCAATTAATTTACTTTTTTGAATTTCATTTGAGCTAAGTGTTTTTCGTAAGAAAGTTGATAAATCAATTGTCATTTTTCTAGCAAGATCTGGTTCAGTTAAAGTTAATGCACTAATTGAGTTTAATGAATTAAAAATAAAATGCGGATTGATTTGATACTTCAAACTTTTTAATTCAGCTTCTTTAACCAGAGATTTTAATTCAGACTCTTTTAAAACTTTTTCTTGAAAATTTCCATAATAGATAATAATATAAATTAGTGCAACAATTATAAAATAGTACATCATTCCAATGAAAAAACGCCAAACTAAAGAATCATAAAGAAAATTCAGATATTCATTATTATTGTTAAAAATATTACTTAAAATCCAATAGTCAAGAAAAACCCAAATTCCCGAAGTAAAAAATGCAGCCGTAAAATGATTTGTAATTATTTTGACGGTTGAATAAATTTCAAACGAAATAAATTTTGTTGAATACCAAAAACTTAATCCTAATACTAAAAAAGTTAAGTTGAAAACAAAACTATCTATAATGCATTCAGTAAGTGATAAGTTGAGAACAAAGTAAAGGATATTTGTATGAAGTAAAAATATAAATATCCAGCTTATTAAATAAACTGAGAAACTTTTTATATTCTTAACAAATGGATTTATCATAATTTTTTAATTTTTATTAGCTTATAATTTCACCGCCGCCAAATAGCACCAAACCTTTTACGACCAAGGTTCCACTTTTAATTTCACTCTGATCACTTGTTTTTGATCTGTGATCTTCGAAACCACCGAAAATAGTTGTTGTTTTAATAATAATTTGCATGTTTGAAGGTAGTAAAATTTTTGTAGCACCAAATATAGTTAGAGTATCAAGTTCAATTGTTCCATCTATAATCTTGCAATCTTTTAGATCAACTTTAAGATCAGAAAAAAGTGATGTTATCTTTCCACCTAAAAATTTGTTAGCCTTAATTATTTTTGTACCGTCTTTGAAAATTGAAAAAATATCTGCGATGTATTCATCTGCTTCAATTGTATCTAAAGTAGAATCATGACTATCATTATTTTTTTGTACAAATGTTTTTAGAATTAAGTAGACACCCAATATTATTAGCATAATTGGCCAGTATTCTGCAAATACAGTCCTAAACGAAACATTTAAGTATTTTGCAGCTATTCCATTTGCGCCAATTATAACCAATACAAGACCAAAAAATGAGTCCTTGTGGTTAATTAGTATTATAATTCCAACTACCAAAAAGAAAACCGGCCATGTAAATAGATTTATATTAAAAAACTGAATTTCGAAATTTTTTAGAAAAAAAGCATACCAATAATTATTAAACCTATACCAATCCAAGTTCTGCCATTTGAATTATTATGATTTTGCATTTTTCTACCTTTATTACAAATTAAAATTTAATTTCACCGCCGCCAAAAAGAACTAAGCCTTTTATTACTATTGTTTTATTTTCTTCGTAAACTCTGTTTGGGTCCTTAATTCTTTTGTCTGAAAATCCACCAAAAATTGGGATAATATCTACAATTATATTCCAATCTTGCGGAACATAAATTGTGTAGCCGCCGAACATTACAAATAGATCCAATACGTTTTTACCTTGAGCTAATTGACAGTTTTCAAAGTGAATATCCGATCCGCCAAAAATTGCAGTTAATTTACCTCCTGTAAAACTTTTTGAACTAAATGTTTTGGTCCCACCACCAAAAATTGAAACGTCATCAATAGCATCTTCATTAATTGATGAAGTGAATTTTTGCTCAGTTTGTGCATTTTCTTCTGATGTGAAGTTTTCCGTTTTTATAAAATTATCTTTAGGTTTATTTCTTTTTAGAATAATATACATTCCTAAGCCAACAAGAATTAAAGGCCAAAATTCGGGAAAGAGATTTAAGACTCCAATTGCTATTAAAATTGTTCCGGCAGTCTTATTACCAGATGTTGCAAGAATAAATAATCCTATCGCAATTAAGATATATTCCCAATGGAATAAAAAATTTGGTAAGCTGAAATATATTATTCCATAGTTATCAAGAAGAAACAATCCTCCCAAAACAATTAGAATTAATCCAAAAATTAATCTTGCAGATGTATTCGATTTTTGAGTGTTCATAATTACCTCCTAACAATTCCGAACTCTGGCGTAAACTTAAAACAATTATCTAATTTTATAAATAAAGTATCGGTGAGTTGTACTTATACTTCGGTAAATGGCAGAATTTTACTGTAAATTTTGGTAATTATTTTAGAAAAAATAAATATTTTAACTTACAAAATAATTCATACTGTAAAATGGGTCAAAATATATTTAAAAAATTAGAAGTAGGACTCGGATTAATTTTCTTAATCACGGTAATAGGAACTTTCGGTTATATGATAATTGAAGGCTGGTCATTGCTTGATTCATTTTATATGACAGTTATTACAATATCAACTACTGGATTTAAAGAAATTAAACCACTTTCTGCACCGGGAATGGTACTTACAGTCGGACTAATAATTACAGGTGTAATTGCAATTGCATATACAGGCGGTAGAGGTGTTCAACTTTTAGTTGAATCTCAAATACTTAGGAGAAGGAGAATGACAAAAAAGTTAGATGAACAATCAGAACATTATATTATTTGTGGTTTTGGTAGAATGGGAAAGCAAATTGCTGAACATTTAGAAGAAAATGAAATGAGTTTTGTGGTGATTGAGAATGAACCAAATAATGTGATTAAATTAAATGAGCTGGGATATTTATATGTAAACGGAGATGCAACTGATGATGATGCTTTGATAAAAGCCGGTGTTACAAAAGCAAAAGGATTAGTAGCTGTTTTGAGTACAGATGCTGAAAATGTTTTTACTACATTATCTGCAAGAGAATTAAATAGAAAATTATTTATTGTTGCCAGAGCAATTGATGAAGGAACTGAAGGTAAATTAAAAAAAGCCGGAGCCGATAGAGTAGTTAAGCCATATGAACTTGGCGGAAATAGAATGGTTCAATTGTTAGTTAGACCTGGAGTTACAGATTTTATAGAAGGAATTGCCAGAAAAAAAGAAGTAGATATAAGTCTTGAACAAATAGTTGTTTCACCCAAATCAAAATTAGTTGGTATTTCTTTGGCAGAATCGCCAATTAGAAGTGAGTTAAATATAATAATTATTGCTATTGATAAAGCTGGTGAAAAATTTGTTTATAATCCACAATCTTCTGCAGTAATAGAATCTGAAGATAAATTAATTGCTATTGGTCAAGTTGAAAGCTTAAATAAGTTAAATAAACTTTGTTATGTTGAGTAAAAAATCTGGAAGAAATTATAATGGAGCCCAAATTTATATCAGGCATTGCATTTATGATTTTTGGTGTTTTAGGTTATTTTTTCAAAGATAGAATTATAAAGTATCAAAATTTATTTGATGATGATACTTCTCAGCCAGTTAGGAAGAAAAAGTTAGAAATAATTTCAAAAGTATTAATTTGTTGTTGGGTTAATTCTGATTTTATCAAATTTTAGTTTTTAATAAATACTAATTTATTTTATTCATCCAATAAATCCATCTGTGTTTCATCTGTAGGCAGCTCATGAACATCTCTAAGTTTTCGCTCAATCGTTCTGCTTTTTCTTGAGGCATCTCCAATGGATTTACTTGCCAAGTCTAATTTTTTCTGAGTATTATCCAATAAATCTCCAAATTTAGAAAATTCAGTTTTTACAACACTAAGTAATTTCCAAACTTCACTTGATCTTTTTTCAATAGCCAAAGTTTTAAATCCCATTTGTAAGCTATTTAATACAGCAACAAAATTTGCTGGTCCCGCTATTGTTACTTTATATTCACGTTGAATTACATCAAAAAGTCCGGGAATGCTTAAAACCTCAGCATAAAGACTTTCAATTGGGAGAAACATAAAAGCAAAATCTGTTGTATTCGGCGGATCTAGATATTTATTGGAAATATCTTTTGCTGCTTCTTTAATATTGCGTTCCAATTTTTTTATACTTTCGTCAATTAAATTCAGATCCGCTTTCTCTCTAGCCTCAACTAATCTTTGGTAGTCTTCAAGAGGAAATTTTGCATCAATTGGAAGCCAAACAATATCATCTTTTAACTGATTTTTACCTGGTAATTTAATAGCAAACTCAACCAAAGCATTGCTGCCTTGTTTAGTTTTTAACATTTTTTGAAGTATTGCTCTTGTGTTAAAATTTGTTCAAGTAAATTCCCAAGTTGAAATTCGCCCCAAGTTCCGCGATCTTTTACGTTTGTTAATACTTTTTTCAAATCACCAACACCAGTGGCAAGATTCTGCATTTCTCCTAATCCTTTGTGAACCAATTCTAATCTATCACTTACCATTTTAAAGGATTCACCCAATCTTTTTTCCAATGTAGAATGAAGTTTTTCATCAACTGTATTTCTCATTTCCTCAAGTTTCTTTTCATTCTTTTCTTGAATTTCAAATAATTGTTTAGAAACTTGTTCATTAAGTTTATCAAATTTATCTTCATTCGTTTTTGTCAAACTCTTCAGTCTTTCTTCTACAATTTCTAATTGATCTTTTTGCCTGTCTGAAATATCTCTTATTCTGTTTGAAAGCTGATCACCGAGAAGTTTTACAGAATTGCCTACTTCTTCTCTTACTAATTTTGAATTTTGAGCAGTTTCTTCTCTATTTCTTTTAAATTCATCTTCTATATTATCTTCTAATTCCTCAGTAGAATTTGTAATTTTACCAACCAAGTTTTCTTGAACTTCACCCAGATTTATTTTTTTATTTGTAAGGAAATTTAATAATTGAAGGATGATCAAAATAATAAGCAGAATAATAATCGCTATTTCTATATAAATCATTTACCTCTCGCCTATAAAAGAATATCTTTATATAAATCTTGTTAATTTATAATTTAATTTACACAATTATTTTCATTGGTTTAAAATGAATTCATGGACAAAAAATATTATTGGAATAATTTTTACCATAATTATTATTCTATTGATTTTAGCAATTGGTTCAATTTACATGTTAAGAAGTTCTTTGCCAGAATATTCAGGTAAAAAAACGATTCAAAATATTAGTGATAAAATTGAAATTTATAGGGATGATTATGGAGTTGCGTTTATAAATACTGAAACTGAATTGGATGCATATTTTGCTCTTGGATATATTCATGCACAAGAAAGGCTTTTCCAAATGGATTTAAGCAGAAGAGCCGGTGAAGGAAGGTTAAGTGAAGTTTTAGGCAGCAAAACAGTTTTCTTTGATAAAATGTTTAAAACATTAGGCTTACAAAAACTAGTTGAAGAAAACTATCAACAATATGATGAAACCGCAAAAAATGTTCTGATTGCTTATTCAAATGGTATAAATGAATTTATTAAAAGCTCACCTGAAAAATTTACAATTGAATTTGATGTTTTAGGATATCAGCCATATTTATGGAAACCCGAACATTCTTTGCTTATTGCAAAATTAATGGCTTGGGAACTTAATATTAGCTGGTGGAGCGACATTGCTTTAACACATTTAATACAAAAATTAGGGACTGAAAAAGTTAAAGATATTCTACCGAATTTTGATGAAAATGGACCAACAATTATTCCGGATGAAATAAAAAAATATGCTGAAATTCCACTTGAGCTAATTAAAGTTGATAGAAAATTTAGGGAATTCATTGGCTCAGTTGGAACTCATATTGGATCTAACAATTGGGTTGTTAACGGTTCACGATCAGAATCAGGTAAACCAATTATTGCAAACGATCCGCATTTAAGTTTTGCAGCACCAGGTAAATGGTATGTTGCTGATATTCATTCTCCAGAATTAAAAGTGACCGGTTTTACACTGCCGGGAATACCTGGAGTTGTTATAGGAAAAAATCAAAATATTTCATGGGTTCTAACAAATGTTATGGCCGATGATGCAGATTTTTATGTCGAAAAACTTGATAGCTCAAAGACAAATTATTTTATAGACAATAACTGGCAACCGTTAACAGTAATTGAAGATACAATTCATGTTAAAGATTCCTCTGATGTAATTTTTACAATAAGAAAAAATCATCGCGGACCAATAATTTCTGATATTCATACTTATAATAAACTTTTTGAAAAGGGAGAAATTGAGCAAGCTCAAATAAGTATGAGATGGACAGCTCTTGATTTTAGCAATGAACTTTCTGCATTCTATAAAATTAATCATTCAAATAAATGGAATGAATTTAGAGATGCTTTAAGTTTGTTTCATTCTCCTGGTCAAAATTTTGTTTACGCTGATGTTGAGGGAAATATAGGTTACACAGCCGGTGTAAAATTACCAATTAGAAAAAATAATTCTCCTTCATTTATTTTTGACGGAACAACCACAGAATCAGATTGGAATGGCTTTGTCAGATTTCAAGAAAATCCACAATTGTATAATCCGCTAAATGGATTTATAGCTTCAGCCAATAACAAAACAATTAAAGATTATCCTTATCATATTTCAAATGTTTGGGAACCGACATCAAGAATTACAAGAATAACGGAATTGCTTAATAAAAAAGAAAAACATAATATTGAAGATTTTAAGAAATATCAAAATGATTTTTATTCTCACTTTGCCAGAAAAATTGTGCCACATATTCTAAACGCTTTTAATGATTACCAAATAAATGATGAAAATATTAAAGTTGCCCTAAAAATTTTATATGATTGGGATTATGTTCTTACAGCAGAAAGTCAAGTACCGACTTTGTATACAGTGTTTTTTCAATATTTGATGAAAAATATTTTTGAAGATGAAATGGGTGAAAAATTATTAAATGAATATATTTTTCTTGCGAATATCCCATACAGAGTTGTTCCAAAATTATTAGATCATAATACCTCGGATTGGTTTGATAATATTTCAACTGAAACAGTTGAAAATAGAGATGAAATTATTAGAAAAAGTTTTATTGATGCAATTGAATATTTAGAAAAAAATATTGATCCAGACATTAAGTTTTGGCAATGGGGAAAAATTCATCAAGTTACTTTCAAACACTTTTTCCACGGAGTGTCTGGTTTTCTTGATCAACTATTAGATATTGGTCCATTTGAAATTGGCGGAGATGGAACGACAGTTTTTAATACAGAATATTCTTTAACAAAACCATTTGAAAACAAACTAGGCCCATCGATGAGGTACATTTATGATTTTGCAAATCCTGATGAATTTGAATTTATTTTACCGACGGGTCAATCAGGTCATTTTTTTAGCGATCATTACAAAGATATGACTCAAAAATGGTTGAATGGAGAATATTTAAAAATGAACACTAATTTAGATAGTATAAAAAATAGTAATTATAAACTTTTAACTTTATTTCCCAAATAGATAATTATTATTAAATTCAAAAATTTGTTTAACTTTGCAGAATAATAAAGGATAGTAATGAAAGTTATTGAACATTTAGAAAAAGCAACAGAGACGTTAATAAGTTTTGAAATTATTCCTCCCAAAAGAGGCGGTAACATAAAAAAATTATTGCAGGCATTAGAAGATTTAGTACAATTCAGACCACCTTTTATTGATATAACAAGCCATGCAGCTGAAGTGATGTATGAAGAAACACCTGAGGGTGACTTCAAAATGAAGATAAAAAGAAAACGTCCTGGTACTTTAGGAATTTGTGCTTTAATCCAAAATAAATATAATGTTGATGCTGTTCCTCATGTAATTTGCCAAGGGTTTACAAAAGAAGAAACAGAAGATTTTTTAATTGAACTTCATTATTTAGGAATTGAAAATGTTTTAGCTATTAGAGGTGATGAGAGCGGTTTCAGAAAACCAGTTAAATTTGGCAGATCAGTAAATACATTTGCAGTTGATCTTGTTAAACAGATTTCTGATATGAATAAGGGAAAGTATTTAGAAGATTCATTACTTGATGCCGAACCGATGAATTTTGGAATTGGAATTAGCGGTTATCCCGAAAAACATTTTGAAGCTCCAAATTTGCAAACCGATATAAAATACACTAAAGAAAAAATACAGGCGGGCGGTGAATATATAGTATCGCAAATGTTTTATGATAATAAAAAGTTTTTCAACTATTTAGAAAATGCTAAAAAGAGTGGAATAACAGCGCCAATTATTCCTGGTCTCAAAATAATTACATCAAAAGGTCAGCTAAATTCTTTACCGTCAAATTTTTATGTAGATATTCCATCTGACTTATCTGAAGAAATTCAAGCTGCAAAACCTGAACATGTTTGTGAAATAGGTATAAATTGGGCATTTAAGCAGGCTGAAGAATTAATGAATGCAAATGTACCTGCAATTCATTTTTATGTAATGCAGAATACGGGTCCAATTAAACAATTGATGAAAAAATTAGGTAAATAGATTTTATGAAACTCAAAACTGATGTGAAGAGTATTTATCCGGTTGGAAGAAAATTAAAATGGGGTGTTGCCGGATGTGGAAAATTTGCCGAAACCATTTTTATTCCGACTTTACAATTACTAAAAAAAAGTTTATTAACTTCTGTTTATAGTTCGGATATTGCCCGCGCAAAAGAAATTAGCAATAAATTCAATACCTCAAAATATTTTGATGATTACCAAAAATTTTTAGAGCAGGATTTTGAAATTGTTTACATTGGCAGTGCCAATAATGATCACCATTGGCAAGTAATAGAAGCTGCAAAAGCTAAAAAACATATTTTATGTGAAAAACCATTGGCTCTTAATTCTGAACAAGCTGAAGAAATGGTACAAGTTTGTAAAGAAAATAATGTATTTCTTACAGTAAATTATGTTCATCGTTATCATCCTTTATCAGTAAAAGTTAAAGAGATGATTAATAAATCTTTATTTGGCTCTGTTGTTTCAATAACCACACAATTTAATATAGATTATGAACCAAATGATAATTTTAGGTTTGATATTAAACAAAGTGGCGGAGGAGCTTTTAGAGATTTAGGAACTCACATGATTGATGTTTTAAGATTTTTTGGCGGAGAAATTGTTGATATTAAAGGATTTATTGATAATGTGGTTTATAAAAGTGAAGTTGATGATTTTGCATCTGCAGTTGTAAAGTTTCAAAACGGTGGATATGGATATCTAAATGTATCATATAATTCAAAACATTCTTTTAACAGAATTGAAATTGTTGGATCAAGTGGATCAGTCAGTATAGAAAATATAATTGGTGCAAAAAAAGCACCTGGTAAATTAACTATTGAATTAGTAGGTGAAGCTAGAAAAGCATTTAGAAAACGAGCAAACAAACAAAAATGGGCATTGAAAAGTATACAAAAAGCTTTGCTTTCAAATACTCAACCACAAGTAACAGGACTAGATGGTTTTGTGAATATGCAAATAATGGAAAAACTTGAAAAACAATGTTTATTGTAAAATAATTATTTTAATTATAGATTTATTTTTATTTAGTTAACTAATTAACCTCCTTAAAAATCCGTCTTATATGAACAAAAATGAAATTACTATTTGTGTAGTGCTTGGAGGAACTTCTCCTGAAAGAGCAGTATCAAAACAATCTGGAAAATCATTATATAATGCAGTTAAAAAGTTAGGTTATAATGTTAGGATTGTTGATCCGGCATATGGTTTAAATCAACCTCAGAATATTGAAGACTATTTTGCTGAATGCGATTGCGGTATTCTATCAAATGAAAATTATATCAATGCTGTAAACTCTTCATTATTTGATAATGTGGATTTAGTTTTGATTGCTTTGCATGGCAAGTGGGGAGAGGATGGAACTATTCAATCATTATTTGAACTGAAAGGAATAAAATATACCGGCTCAGGAGTTTTAGGAAGTTCACTCACAATGGATAAGGCGCGATCAAAAGTAATGTTTACCCATTTTGGAGTTTCTACACCTAAATGGATTGAGGCCAAAAAAAATATAAGCATTGAGGAATTAGATAAGCAAATTACAGAAAATTTGAATTATCCTTGTATAATTAAACCGAATGATCAAGGTTCTACATTAGGATTAACAAAATGTAACTCAAAAAATGAATTAGCAGATGCATTTGAGTTGGCTTCACAATTTTCAAATACAATACTCATTGAAGAATTTATAGAAGGTAGAGAAATATCTGTCGGAATAATTCATGATAAAATATTTACCTCTTCTTGAAATTAAACCGAAGCATGAACTTTATGATTATGAATGTAAATATACTGATGGGATGAGTGAATATATTGTTCCGGCAAATATTGATGTTGAGATAGAAGCTGAAGTTAAAAAACAAGCAAAGTTAGCTTTTGAATCTTTGGGTTGTAAAGATTATGGAAGAATAGATTTTAGAGTTACTGATCAAGGTGTACCTTATTGTTTTGAGGTTAATACTTTGCCGGGAATGACATCTCATAGTTTGGTTCCCAAAATGGCAAAAGCAAGCGGAATTGAATTTGAAGAATTAGTTGACTTGATTATTGAATCATCATTATGAAAAAACAAAAGAACTAAAAAAGACAGACTTTTAACATATTTATATTTAGCAATACTTATTTTTTTAATACTCTTTCTGTTTTTTAATAAATATGGATTATTGAAATATTTTGAATTAAAAAGTGAGATAAATGCTATTGAGAGAGAAATTGAACGATCGAAAAATGAAATTAAAGAACTGGATGAAAATATTGAATCACTAAAAAAAAGTGATAAAGAGTTGGAAAAGGTAGCAAGAGAAAAATTTCATCTAAAGAAAAAGAATGAAAAAGCATTCAAATTTGAAGATAAAAAAGATACATTAAATTAATATTGCATTTTGAATAAAAACATACCACAAACGCCTCTTGCAGAAAGAATTAGACCTAAAACTCTTGATCAATTTCAGGGTCAGCAGAATTTAGTAGCCAAAGGAAAACCACTTAAGCTGATGATAGAAAATGATATGGTAAGTTCGTTTATTTTATGGGGTCCTCCTGGAACTGGAAAAACTACCTTAGCAAAAATAATATCAGAAAGTACTAACTCCGATTTTTATCAACTAAATGCAGTTTCAGCTGGAGTTAAAGAAGTTAGAACTGTAATTGAAACAGCAAAAATCAATAAAAATAGTTTTCACAAAAGAACAATTTTATTTATTGATGAAATTCATAGATTTAACAAAGCTCAGCAAGATGCACTTTTATCGGCAGTTGAATCAGGTCTAATAATTCTAATTGGTGCAACAACAGAAAATCCTTCTTTTGAAGTAATACCGGCGCTTAGATCTAGAGCAAGGATTTATGTACTAGAAGAATTAACAAAAAAAGATCTTGATCAAATAATTGATTTTGCACTATCAAATGATGAATTATTAAAAGAACTGCAGTTTGATGAAATTGATAAAGATTATTTAATTTATGCAAGCGGTGGAGATGCACGGATTTTACTTAATATTCTTGAATCGGCAGTAATGCAGCAAACAGGGAGAGAAAAGGTTCTATTAAATAAAACAGTAATTACGAATGTCGTTCAACAAAGAAATGTTAATTACGATAAAAATGGCGAAGAGCATTATAATATTATTTCAGCGTTTATAAAAAGTTTGAGAGGTAGTGATCCTGATGCCGCTTTATATTGGATGGCAAGAATGCTCGAAGGCGGTGAGGATCCTAAATTTATTGCTAGAAGAATGTTAATTTTAGCTTCGGAGGACATTGGAAATGCATCACCGAATGCTCTGGTAATTGCGGAAACTACCTTTAAAGCAGTAGAAAAAATAGGAATGCCGGAAGCAAGAATTATTTTAGCTCAGTGCGCAACATATTTAGCTTCACAACCCAAAAGTAACGCTTCATATATGGCAATTGAAAAAGCCCTTTATGATGCAAATAAAGGTGAGCAAGAACCAGTTCCGCTTCACTTAAGAAATGCTCCTACAAATCTTATGAAAAATTTGAATTATGGCAAAGATTATAAATATGCTCATGATTATAAAGATAACTTTATAGAGGAAAATTATTTTCCTGAAAATTTAAAGGGAACTCAGTATTACTATCCAAGTGAAAACGGGCAGGAGGCAAAGTTAAAGTTACAGCTTCAAAAATTGTGGAAAAAATTAAAGAGATATTAACTTCTAACAAAGTTTTTACCGGCCAATTGTTTTACAATATTTCTAAACTCCAAAGAAAGTAAATGAACTAAACACTCTGAAGAATTTATACCGGATTCTTTTGAAATTATATCTATATGTTTTGGTTGATCAGATAGAAGTTCATAAATTTTTTGCTCAAACATATTTAAGTCAATGGTT
>JACKAA010000003.1:0-500000 GCA_020635275.1 Ignavibacteriales bacterium | reverse complement strand
TTGAAAACCGCTTGGATGAGATGAGGGTAGGGGTGAAAGGCCAATCAAACTCGGAGATAGCTCGTATTCCTCGAAATAGCTTTAGGGCTAGCCTCGATTAAAAGTATGACGGAGGTAGAGCACTGATTGGGCTAGGGCTGTCACAACGGTACCAAACCCAGACAAACTCCGAATTCCGTACATATGTTTTTCGGGAGTCAGGCTATGTGGGATAAGCCGTGTAGCCGAGAGGGGAACAACCCAGACCACCAACTAAGGTCCCCAAATAGTAGTTAACAGAGAAAGGATGTTGGGTTGCTTAGACAACTAGGATGTTGGCTTAGAAGCAGCCATTCATTTAAAGAGTGCGTAATAGCTCACTAGTCAAGCGACCCAGCGCCGACAATTTTCGGGACTTAAACTACTTACCGAAGTTGTGGACTAGATTTATCTAGTGGTAGAGGAACATTCTATATGCATTGAAGGTGAACTGCGAGGTTTATTGGAGCGTATAGAAACGCAAATGTTGGCATAAGTAACGATAATGCAAATGAAAAATTTGCACGCCGAAAGTCTAAGGGTTCCTGAGCAATGTTAATCATCTCAGGGTTAGTCGGGTCCTAAGCCGAGGCCGTAAGGCGTAGGTGATGGAAAACGGGTTAATATTCCCGTACCTGGTTAAATTTGTTTGACTGTAAGGAGGGACGTAGAAGTGAAGGTTAGCCACCTGTTGGATTAGGTGGTCTAAGCGTGTAGGTGGAAGGTGTAGGCAAATCCGCACTTTCTTAACACTGAGGCGCGAACGGGAGAGCCTAGCTCATAAACTAATCGTAATCATGCTACCGAGAAAATCTTCGTACAGGAAAATTTAATCAGTCCGTACCGCAAACCGACACAGGTAGACGGGATGAGTATTCTCAGGCGCTCGAGTGAGTCGTGGTTAAGGAACTCGGCAAATTAACTCCGTAACTTCGGGAGAAGGAGTGCCTCAATTAGGTGAAATTTTTCTTATGGAGCCGAAAGAGGCCGCAGTGAAAAGGCCCAAGCGACTGTTTAACAAAAACACATGTCTCTGCGAAGTCAATTAAGACGAAGTATAGGGACTGACACCTGCCCGGTGCTGGAAGGTTAAGAGGAGAGGTTAGCTTCGGCGAAGCTTTGAATCGAAGCCCCAGTAAACGGCGGCCGTAACTATAACGGTCCTAAGGTAGCGAAATTCCTTGTCGGGTAAGTTCCGACCTGCACGAATGGTGCAACGATTTGGGCACTGTCTCAACCACGAGCTCGGTGAAATTGTGGTACCGGTGAAGACGCCGGTTACCCGCAGATGGACGGAAAGACCCCGTGAACCTTTACTGCACCCTAGCATTGGGTTCGGATAGGTCATGTGTAGGATAGGTGGGAGACTTTGAAGCTGTGACGCTAGTTGCGGTGGAGTCAACGGTGAAATACCACCCTTGGTTTATTTGGATTCTAACTACAACCCTTGAATCAGGGTTTAGGACATTGTTAGGCGGGTAGTTTGACTGGGGCGGTCGCCTCCCAAAATGTAACGGAGGCTCTCAAAGGTTCCCTCAGCACGGTTGGTAATCGTGCGGCGAGTGTAAAGGCACAAGGGAGCTTAACTGCGAGACATACAGGTCGAGCAGATACGAAAGTAGGACTTAGTGATCCGGCGGTAGCGAATGGAAGTGCCGTCGCTCAAAGGATAAAAGGTACTCCGGGGATAACAGGCTGATCTTACCCAAGAGTTCATATCGACGGTAAGGTTTGGCACCTCGATGTCGGCTCATCGCATCCTGGGGCTGAAGAAGGTCCCAAGGGTTTGGCTGTTCGCCAATTAAAGCGGTACGTGAGCTGGGTTCAGAACGTCGTGAGACAGTTCGGTCCCTATCCTCTGCGGGCGCAGGATACTTGAGAAGAGTCGCTTCTAGTACGAGAGGACCGAAGTGAACGAACCTCTAGTGTACCAATTGTCACGCCAGTGGCACAGTTGGGTAGCTACGTTCGGAAATGATAAGCGCTGAAAGCATCTAAGTGCGAAGCATACTTCAAGATTATGTATCCCTTCCCATTTATGGGACTAAAGACTCCTTGGAGATGACAAGGTTGATAGGCTGCAGGTATAAGTACAGTAATGTATTCAGCCGAGCAGTACTAATAGGTCGTGAGACTTAACCATTAAAATTTATTAAAAGTTGGTATTTCAGTAGATATCTCATTCAATCTTATTTTTTGAATATATTTTAATCGCTTTGCGAGTAAAGTTTTCTGGTGATTATAGCTAAGGGGAAACACCTCTTCCCATTCCGAACAGAGTAGTTAAGACCTTAAACGCCGATGGTACTGCATTTTTAAGTGTGGGAGAGTAGGTAGTCGCCAGATTTAATTTTTAACCCTCAATGTAACATTGAGGGTTTTTTATTTTAAATACTTCTTTTGGTGTTAAAACTCTACAGAATCTTCAAATTTCAATTCTAAATTATTATTTTATAGTTGTAAATAAATATCTTAAAAAAGTATATATTTCTACAGATAATTAAAATAAATAATTTAAAAAAGTGAATTTAAATAAGATATAGAGGTCAGAATGAAATATTTATTTGTATTATTTTTAAGTTTTTTGATAATAATTAACAATAATAATCTAATAGCACAAGATGACTCAACAAAAACAACAGATTGGGATTTTGACTTCGAAGATTGGGAGTGGGATTTTGATTTTAATCAATCAAACAAAAGACCGACTATTTCTTTAAGTTACGGAATTTCAAATATTTCAAGGGATAATTTAAAATTAATTGATTTTGACAAGATTGGCTTATTAGAATTAAAATTAGGTTATCAATATTCTAAAAAGATTAATAGTAAAGATTATTTAAGCAAATACGGGTACGGATTTTTCTATCTTAAAAATGAATCTTCAAAACATATAAATGCTGAAAGTGAATCTTATAACGTAAAATCAGAAATGTGGAGTTTTGGTTTTGGAAAATTAATTGGGTATGGATATGATATTTGCGATGTTGTTTCAATTATTCCATATAATTCTAATACTATTAATTGGACAAAAGTGAATTTTGATTTCCTAAATAATCTCGAATCGGAAAATAGTAAAGATGTGCAAACATTAAAATTATACGATGATTCATTTAGATTTGGTTCAAGTGGTGAAGGAGGTATAAGAATTGGGCTTTTTAATAATTTACTTTTTGATTTTGGATATGAACGCTCGATAATATTTCAAAGACATCTATTTTGGAAATGGGTTGGAAGCTCATTTATTGAAATGGGAGCTGGATCAATATTAGATAAATTTATTGATGAAGTTTTTGAATCTTCAGCCGGAGCAGGACCAATTGTATTTTTCTTACTTAAAAATGGATTAACTTACGGAATTTATGAGCTGCGAAAAGAAAAAATGAATTGGCCATTTAAAACAGCTTCGCCACTATTTTTAGAACAGTTTAAGTTTGGAGTTACATTTGTTTTTTAGAGAATGTTTTTTATTTAATTTCTCTGCCGCCTAATTCATTAACAATACTTTTTACTAGTGGATGATCCTTATAAGGATCATCTTCTTCTGTAAATTCAATAGTTGAATTATTAATTGGTTCAGCTATTTTTGTTTTATTGTATTTGAAACTCAATTTTATATTGCTGTTAAAGATTGAAGAAATTCTTTTAGAGAGAAAATCGTTAGATGATTCTAAAATTGAAACATCTTCTTTGTGATTTACATCCACATGTAAAATATTATTAGCAATTTTTGCTGGAAAAGTATGATCAAGCAAAGGTCCAAGTGTAAACCTTTCAGAGGAAATAGTTGACTTAAAATTATCCCAATTTTTTATGATATTCTCAATTGATTCAATTTTTTTTGCGTCGGCGGAAGCGGGCTTATTATTGTCTTCCTTGTTTTTATTGTCTTTTATTGAACTTTTTGGAGTGTTATTATTTGGTGTTTGCTCTTTTTTTTCAAAATTATCAGCATTTTGAACGATTGTCTCAATTTTTTGTTCTATTTGTATTGGAGTTTTTAGATCACTACTTTTTTTTTTTACTTCAAAATCTAAATTGCCTTTTTGGGATAATAATTCACTTATGGTAGAAGATTTTTCAAGACCAATTAAATGAGTTAAAGAGATTTCAACTTTTAATTTTTGATTTTGCGAATTTCTCAATTCATTTTGTGTCTTATTCAAAAAAGATAATATTCTAAGTAAATCTCCTTCTGAAAATCTGTTTTCATATTTAAGATATTTTTCTTTTAAATTTTCTGAAGTTTCAATAAAATTTGCAGACTTCGTAATTACTACAGTAGTAATATTTCTAAAGTGTTCAACTAATCCGTTAACAAAATCAATAAAGTTCCAACCATTTGAATAAATCTTATCAGAAATCTCAAAAGCTACTTTAAAATCTTTATCTAATAATGCTTCTGAAACTTGGAAATAAGTCTCATCATCTATAAGATTTAACATTTGCTTTAGTATATTAACATCAACATTTTTTCCACAGAAAGAAACAACTTGATCGAAAATACTTTCTGCATCTCTCAATGCTCCATCAGCTTTTTTTGCTATTAAAGTTAAAGAGTCATCATCAATTTTAATTTTTTCTGAATCAGAAATTTGTTTAAGCAGATTTTTAATTTCATCTAATTCAATTCTTCTAAAATCAAATCTTTGACATCTTGATATAATTGTTAAAGGTACTTTGTGTATATCTGTTGTAGCAAAAATAAAAATAGTATGTTCAGGCGGTTCCTCCAGTGTTTTCAACAGGGCATTAAAGGATTCTGTTGTAAGCATATGAACTTCATCAATAATGTAAACTTTGTATTCTCCACTAGTAGGTGCATATTTCACTGATTCACGTAAAGTTCTAATTTCATCAATCCTTCTATTTGAAGCGCCGTCAATTTCAATAATATCAAGAGATTGAGATTTTAAAAAATTATTACATGAAGAACATTCATTACAAGGTTCGCCGCCATTGGGAATTTTCACAATTTAATCTTTTTGCTAAAATTCTAGCAGTTGTTGTTTTACCAACACCTCTAGGTCCAGCAAAAATATAAGCATGACCAATTCTATCATTCTCAATTGCATTTTTAAGTGTAGTAGTAATATGCTGCTGTCCAACAACTTTACTAAATAATTGAGGTCTCCATTTTCTTGCAGTAACTACAAAAGTCATATTTCCGATCATTTGATTTTTAGAAACATAAATTTATAAAATTATTCATCCTTTTCCGATTGCCAATATTAAGACATTTAAATATGATCATTATTTTTATATAAATATTTTTAATTTTAAAATAATTAAAATTTACCTTTGTCCTTTACTTTTTAATATTTCCGAGCAAATTATTATTGTAAAAAATGATAAAAACCAAATTCCTAATTATTATTCTCATAACATTTTATAATTTAACTTTTTCACAAAATAGTAAGAATAGAAGGCTCTGTTTTTAACAAAAATACTTTTGCAGCCAATTTCTTACTGTAATATTTCAATTCAAAATTCAACCAAGAGGAACAACATCTAATAGTGATGGAGTTTTTTAAAGTAACTTTAAGCAAAGGAGAAAATAGAATAAAATTTTCGTCAATTGGATTTGAAGATACAATTATAACTGTGGAATAATGCAATTTAAAATTAAATATTTTTCTAACTGAAAAAAGTTATGTTCTTGATGAAGTAGTTGTTAGCCCTTATACTTGGGCAGAACAATTTATTTTGAAAGCTGTAAAAAATAATGAGAAACAAAGATCGTTGATAAAATATTATAATGCTTTAAGTTATTCTAAAACCTTATTTACTACTAAAAAGTTGGGGATTATTTCTTTAATTGAAGCAATTTCTGAAGTGAGTTTTTTGAGTCCAAACAAGTATAAAGGAAATACTTTGCGACGTTTCCCAAAATTTGTTTATGGTAAGCATGAGTGGGAATCTGGATTCCAGATCAAGTCCGGAGTGACAAAGAGCGAACTTTTTATTTATTAAATTAAAAAACTTTTCAATTCTAATTTATTTGCGATCAATTCGCAAATTTTCTCAAGCCAGATTTTATCAGTTTCATCAAATGCAGAAAATTGAGTGCTGTCTAAATCTAAAACTCCATAAACATTATTATTAAAAATTATTGGGATAACAATTTCAGAATTTGTTTCAACATCGCATGCAATATGACCCGGATATTCATGAACATTTGGTACAACTTGCGTTTCTTTTTTTAATGCTGAAGTTCCGCAAACTCCATTGCCGAATTTAATTCTGGTACAGGCAACTTTTCCTTGAAAGGGTCCAAGATATAACATTTCTTCTTTTGATAAATAAAAGCCAACCCAACTAATTTTTTCAAATGTCTGTTTTAAAGCCGCAACAACGTTTGATAAATTTGTAACAGTTGGCTCATTTGGATTTAACAATCCATTTATTTGCTGATACAGCAATTTGTAAATTTCATCAAGAGAAAGATTATTTTTTTCTATTTCTGGTACTTGTTCTATTTGTACTTTTCCTTCTTACAATTTTTCTATCAAATAATATTGGAATTGCTTCATTAATTGTTTCAACAGGAATTATTTTCATTCCTTCTTTAATTGCATCTTTAATTTCAGCTAAATCTTTTTCATTTTCTTTGGGAATTATAACGGTTAAAATTCCATTTCTTTTTGCGGCTAATAATTTTTCATTTAAACCGCCGATTGGTAAAACATCTCCGCGCAATGTAATTTCGCCGGTCATTGCAACATCGCCACGAGCTTCTTTTTTACAAATTGCGGAATACATTGCCATTGTCATTGTAATTCCGGCAGAAGGACCATCTTTTGGAATTGCGCCTTCAGGTAAATGTATGTGAATTTCTTTCCCTTTTTGGAAATTAACTGGTAATCCAAGATTTTTTGCATTTGAACGTAAGTAACTTAATGATGCCTGAGCTGATTCTTTCATAACATCACCGAGTTGACCGGTTAAGGTTAATTTACCTGTTCCGCTCATGATTGTCACTTCAACATTTAATATATCACCGCCGACACTTGTCCATGCTAATCCTGTTACACTTCCTACCTTAGCTTCTCTTTTTGATTTTTGAGCCCTGAATTTTGGAACACCCAAATATTTTTCAACCTTTTTATCATCAATTACAAATTGACTTTTCTTTTTAGTTTGAACTTTTTTATGTCTGTTAATTACTATTTCTTTTGCTGTTTTTCTAAACACAGATGAAATTTCTCTTTCCAAATTTCTTACACCTGCTTCACGTGTATATTCCATAATAATTTTATGAATTGCATCATCAATAATATTAACACCAATTGTGTTTAAGCCATGCGCCTCTAATTGTTTAGGTATTATATGTCGTTTTGCAATTTCAATTTTTTCATGTTCAAGATATCCAGGTAATTCAATTACTTCCATTCTGTCTTGTAACGGAAGAGGAATATTATATCTTACATTTGCTGTAGTTATGAACATAACTTTTGATAAATCATATTCAACATCTAAATAATGATCTGTAAAATTATGATTTTGCTCGGGATCTAATACTTCTAACATTGCCGAGGAAGGATCTCCTCTAAAATCCATACTCATTTTATCAATTTCATCAAGTAGTAAAACTGGATTTGTTGTTCCTGCTTTTTTCATTGATTGAATTATTTTTCCCGGAAGAGAACCAATATAAGTTCTTCGGTGACCTCTAATTTCTGCTTCATCACGGACACCGCCTAAGCTGATTCTGACAAATTTTCTTCCTAATGCTCTTGCAATTGATTTACCAAGTGAAGTTTTACCAACTCCCGGAGGTCCAACAAAACAAAGAATCTGTCCCTTCATTTCTTTTACTAAATTAAGAACTGCAATATGTTCAACTATTCTTTCTTTCGGTTTATCCAAGCCATAATGATCTTCGTCTAAAATTTTTCTTACATTAGAAATATCTAAATTATCTTTTGTTTTTTTATACCAAGGAACATCAACAATCCAATCAAGATAATTTCTAATTACAGTAGATTCAGGAGAACTTGGTGGTGTTTTCTTGAGTTTATTAAATTCTTCGTCAACTTTTTCTAAAACATCTTTTGGCATTTTAGCTTTCTTAATCTTTTCAGTCAGCTTTGCAAATTCAGGAGAAATTTCTTCGTCTTTTCCTAATTCATCTTGCAGAATTCTTATTTGTTCTTGTATAATAAACTTACGTTGGGTTTTTGTAATATTTTCCTGAACTTTTGATTCAATCTCTTTTTCAACCTTAAGAATGTCAACTTCTGAATTGAGAAGCTTAATAACTTCATATATTTGTTCTTTTAGTGAAAAGTTTTTTAGGATTGACTGCTTTACTTGTATTGATTGATTTATATTTGCCGCAACGTAAAATAATTTTCTATCGGGCTCATCAATATTTTCATAAGCACTTATGGCTTCAGCAGGAATGTTTCGATTATTTTTAACATAGTCTTTAAACTGAACTGTTAATTGACGAATTAATGCTGACATTTCTTGAGTATTAACTTCTTCAGGTACAATAACATCTACTTCAGCTTCGTAAAATTCCTTACGATTAGTAAATTTTATAATTTTTCCTTGCATTACTCCATCGACTAAAATTTTCATTAGTCCATTTGGGAGTTTTAATATTTGAATAATTTTTGCAATTGTGCCTTCAGTATAAATATCTTCCGGTGTTGGATCTTCTAAATTTGCTTTTTTCTGAGCAGATAAAAAAATGTATTTAGAAGTTTCTAATGAAAAATTTGCCGCTCTTATAGATTGTTCTCTTCCAACTAATACTGGAAAAATCATATAAGGAAAAATAATATTATCTCTAAGTGGAAGAACTGGTAAAAACTTTGGAATCTCTTGAACAACGGTTGTATTTTCATTAACTTTTTTTCTTTTTGCCATAAGTCTCTTAATTGAATAATTTTAAAAATGCGAATAATTAAAATACGCAATTAAAAAGGTGCATTCAAGACACATAAATTACATAAAAAATAAGGATACAAATGATTACGAAAACTATTGAAATTGCAAAAGAAGCTGGAAGTTTAATTAGAGAGGGATTTGGTAATAAAATTTCAATTGAATTTAAAACTGATGCTGCAAATCTTGTTACAAATATTGATAAAGCTGCTGAAAAAGTAATAACTGATTTTATAAAAAAAGAATTTCCAACTCACTCAATAATTGCCGAGGAGAGTGGAAATTGTTCAAAATCTTCTGAATATACATGGGTAATTGATCCTATTGACGGCACAACTAATTTTGCACATGGTTTGCCAATATTTTCCGTCTCAATCGGAATTCAAAAAAATAACGAAACAATTATAGGCGTAATTTATGATGTTATGAGACATGTAATTTATTCTGCTGAAAAAGGTGCCGGTACATTTGAGAATGATAAAAAAATAAATGTAAGTAATAATTCTAAACTTGCTGAAAGTGTTTTAGTAACTGGATTTGCATATGATAGAAAAGATGGTTATAAAGAAGCTATAAAACTTTTTGGAGCATTTTTACCAAAAACACGTGCTGTAAGAAGATTAGGATCAGCTGCAATTGATTTTTGTTATGTCGCTTCCGGTGTATTTGATGGATTCTGGGAAGCTAATTTAAGTCCGTGGGATGTTTGTGCCGGAATGCTAATTGTTGAAGAAGCTGGTGGAAAATTAACAGATTTTACAAATAGACCAATTAATATTTTTTCTAATCAATTTCTTGCAACAAATGGAAAAGTTCATGATGAAATGATTGAGATTATGAATAGCTAAAATTGTTAAAGGGAATAAGTAATTATTTATTTATTCCCCAAATTGCCTAGCAATCCATATAAGAATTACTGCTCCTAAAGTTGCAACAAAAATACTGTACGGATTAAAACCTGTAACTTCGGTTCCACCAAAAAAAGAAACAGCAAAGCCGCCAACAATTGCCCCGACTACTCCAAGTAATATTCCTGTAAAACATCCTTTTTTCTTTTTTGGTTTTAATATTTTTGTGGATAACCAACCTGCAATTCCACCAACTAAAATCCAACTTAAAAGTCCCATAAAACTTCCATTCTATTTTGTTAACATGTTGAAATATAATAAATTACGGTAAAAATAATTTTGATAAAGTTGAATTATTTTCTTAATTTTCAAGACTATGCAAAAATTTATAATCATTGCTATTGATGGACCTGCTGCTTCAGGTAAAAGTACACTGGCAAAATATTTGGCTGATAAGTTAGGTTTTCTATATGTTGATACTGGAGCAATGTACCGAGCAATTACATATTATGCATTAGAAAAAAATATTGAAAATGATGAGGACGCAGTTGTTGAAGCTGCAAAAAATATTAATCTGACTTTACAATATAGTAATGGTTTAACAAGAGTTTTTATTGATGGTAAAGAAGTCACCGATAATATTAGAACTCCAAAAGTTAACTCAAAAGTTAGTGATATAAGCAGAATTAAAGATGTAAGAGTTGAGTTAGTAAAACTTCAACAAAAATTTGGAGAAAATAATAATTTAGTTGTAGAAGGTAGAGATACTACAACAGTTGTTTTTCCAAATGCAGATTTGAAAATATTTTTAACTGCAAATGCAAAAGAAAGAGCAAAACGAAGATATTTGGAATTTAAAGAAAAAGGTGTGGAAATAAGTTTAGACGAGGTTGAAAAAAGTTTATTGAATAGAGATACAATAGACAGCAGCAGAAAAGTCAGTCCTTTAACTAAAGCTAAAGATGCAATTGAGGTTGATACAACAAATCTTACAATACAAGAAGAAGTAAATAGAATTCTTAACATAGTTGAAAAAATAATTAATAAATAAAAGTCATCTAAATTAAATATGTTAAACTAAAAACCAACTGTGTTGCAAATCTTTTGATGACGAAGAAGTGAAACACAGATATTTTAACCAGGAGGTTAAATGTCAGATCAAGTAGAAGAAACAAAGGACGAAATAAAAAAATCAGCCAGAATGGATGCTGTAAAATTTATGAATGCGGATGAGTATTCTCCTGAGGAACTTCAAACATTAGCAAAACTTTATGATCAATCTTTTCAAGATCTTAAAGAAGGTGAAATAATTAAAGGAAAAATTGTCGGCATTTCTGATGATAACGTTGTTTTAGATATTGGCTTTAAATCAGATGGTACAATTTCCCGAAATGATTTCACTCCAACTGAAGAAATCAAATTAGGCATGGACGTTGATGTTGTAATTGAAAGTACTGAAGATGAAGACGGCAATTTAGTACTTAGTAAAAAACGTGCTGATTTCTTAAAAGTTTGGGCACAAATTATTGATGCTCATGAAAAAGAAACAATACTAACCGGTAAGATTCTTAAAAGAATTAAAGGCGGAATGGTTGTTGATATCATGGGAATTGAATCATTTTTACCTGGTTCACAAATTGATATTCGTCCGGTTAGAGATTTTGATGCATTTGTTGGTCAAACAATGGATTTTAAAATCGTTAAAATTAATACTACTACAGAAAATGTTGTTGTCTCGCATAAAGCTTTAATTGAAGAAACAATTTCTGATCAAAGAAAAGAAATTCTTGAAGGTTTAGATAAAGGTCAAATTCTTGAAGGTATTGTTAAAGCAATTACCGATTTTGGTGTGTTCGTTGATCTTGGTGGAGTAGATGGTTTAGTTCACATCACCGATTTAAGCTGGGGAAGAATTAATCATCCAAGTGAAGTTGTTAAACTTGATGAAAAAATTAAAGTTGTTGTTACCGACTTTGATATGGAGAAGAAAAGAATATCTCTTAGCCTTAAACAATTACAACCTCACCCTTGGGAAAACATCGATACTAATTACAAAATTGGTGATAAAGTTGCCGGTAGAGTTGTATCCCTTACAGATTATGGCGCATTTATTGAGATTGAAAAAGGTATTGAAGGTTTAATTCACATTTCTGAAATGAGCTGGACACAACATATCAGTCATCCTTCACAACATGTTTCAATGGGTCAAAATGTTGAAGCTGTAATTTTAAGCTTAGACAAAGGAGAAAAGAAAATTTCTCTTGGAATGAAACAATTAACTCCAGATCCTTGGCAAGAATTACTTAAAAAATATCCTGTTGGATCAAAACATACTGGAACAGCAAGAAACTTAACAAACTTTGGTGTGTTTGTTGAATTGGAACCAGGTATTGATGGATTAGTTCATATCTCTGATTTATCATGGACAAAGAAAGTTCGTCATCCTGGAGAAATAGTTAAAAAAGGTGAACAATTAGAAGTAATTGTATTGAGCATAGATACAGAAGATAGAAAAATATCCTTGGGTCACAAACAAGTTACTGATAATCCATGGGATAATTTTGAAACTGTTTACAACGTTGGAAAGGAAGAAGAAGTTAAAGTTGTTAGAATTATTGAAAAAGGTGTAATTGCTGAATTAGCATTAGGAGTTGATGGATTTATTCCGGCTTCTCAACTTTCACCTTCGAAATTAAAAAATCTTTCTCTCTGTTTCCCAATAGATACAAAATTGGGAGCAAAAGTAGTTGAGTTCGATAAAGAGAACAAGAAAATTGTTCTAAGTGCAATTGCTGCTTTAAAAGATAGAACAGATGCTGAAATTGAAGAATTTATTAAAGAACATAAACTTGAAAAAGTTACAGTAGATTTAATAAGAAATGCTGATGCTGGAAAATTTGATTCTTCTGCATTTGTTGGTTTTGATGAACCAGCTGAAAAAGATGCATCAAAAAAAGAAGAAAAATCGGCAGATAATGAAAAAGATGAAAAAACTGAAGAATCAGATTCAAAAGAAGAAAGTAAATAGTTGATTATTAAATTAGGCTGTAATTAAACTTGTATGTTTATTGCAGCCTTTTTTTATTAATATATTTGTATGTTATTCCGGCATGATTTAAGCCGGAATTTCATAATTAATAGATTCCCGATAAACTTGTCCTCGAATGATTTCATCGAGGAAACATTCGGGAATGGCAAATGGGATAAATGAACAAAACAGTTGCATTTTGTACTCTTGGTTGTAAATTAAATTATTCAGAAACCTCAACAATATCAGAGGAATTTGTCAATAATGGATTTACAAAAATTGATTTTTTTGATAAAGCTGATGTATATGTAATAAATACATGCACTGTTACCGAAAATGCAGAGAAAGACTGCAGACAAATTGTTAGGCGTGCCCTTCGCCAAAATCCAAATGCTTATATTATTGTTACTGGTTGTTATGCGCAATTGCGTGCAGATGAAATTTCAAAAATGGATGGAGTTGATGCAGTTTTAGGCAGCAACGAAAAATTTAAAATTTTTGATCTAATCCAAGATTTCACCAAGGAGCAATTATCCTGTATCTATGTAAATGCTGCAGAACATTTAAATGATTTTAACTCGGCATTTTCTACAGATTCAGATGATCGAACCAGAGCTTACTTTAAAATTCAGGATGGATGTGATTATAAATGTACTTTTTGTACAATTCCATTAGCGCGAGGAAAAAGCAGAAGCTTAGCTGAAGAAATAGCTGTAAAACAATTTACGGAATTAGTTGATAAAGGTTATAAAGAAATAATTCTCACCGGCGTTAATGTTGGGGATTACGGTAAAAATAATGATTCAAATCTATACTCACTTTTGAAAAAACTAATTGCTGTTGATGGTGAATTTAGAATTAGAATCAGTTCTATTGAACCAAATTTATTAACCGAAGAAATACTTGATTTAGTTGCTCAAAACAAAAAAATGTGCAATCATTTTCATATTCCGCTTCAAAGCGGAAGTGATAAAATGTTAAAATTGATGCAGCGCAGATATAATACTTCTGATTATAAATCAATAATATTAAAAGCCGTAAATAAAATTAAGGAAGTTGGAATAGGTGTTGATGTAATTATTGGTTCACCTGGCGAAACTGAAGAGGATTTTTTAGATACTTATAATTTTTTAAAGGAATTACCTATTTCGTATTTGCATGTGTTTTCTTACTCAGAAAGACCAAATACAAAAGCAATTTTAATGGAAGATAAAGTCAGTGCTGAAGATAAAAAAAGAAGAAGTGCTATGTTAAGAATTTTGGGTGAAAAGCTAAAAAACAAATTTTACAGAAATATGATTGGCACCGAACAAAAAGTTTTATTTGAAGATTCTGAAAAAGACACTAATATTTTTGGTTTTACATCAAACTATGTAAAAGTAAAATATCCCTTTCATTCTGACTTGGCAAATAATTTTAAAATTGTTAAAATTAAAAACGTTAATGAAAATATATGTTCAATTGAAGAATTGGAACCTGAATTTAAAACAACTGAATATTCCCTATGAAAAAAATAATTATTATCATTTCTCTTTATATAATTTCCTCAAATTTATTTGCACAAAATTCTAATCAATTATTATCAATTAAAAGTAATTTGATGATTAATTCCAACTCTCAAAAAATAGATTTGCTTAATAATAATTTTGAAAAGAAAAGCCCTGGAATGGCAATTCTATATTCTGTTTTATTACCTGGAATGGGACATTTATATGCAGATGATTTTTCTACAGGAAAATATTTTACAATCACAGATGGAGTTTTATGGGGAGTCTTTTCCGGAATTTCAGTTTATGGTAACATGAAAGAAAATGACTATAAAGATTTTGCTCAAGCTTATGGGAATGTAAATCTAAATGGAAAGGATGATGCATTTTTTGCAAATATTGGTATTTATGAGAATGTTGAACAATTTAATACTGAGCAAGAATTAAATAGAGATTTTGATGCAGTTTATAATACAGAATCTCACTATTGGGCATGGAACACGGAAACACAAAGAAAAGATTATCGTAATTTGTGGACTTCAAGTGAAAATGCAAAAAATAATGTAAGATTTGCTGTTGGAGCATTAATCTTAAACAGAATTGTTAGTGCAATTTTTGCTGTTAGATCAGTAAATGCCTATAACAAAAGACAAAGTAATGATCTTGGTTGGAATTTAAATTTTGGCAACAATTTTAATTCAAATTCAATGGCAAATTTTAAAGTTAACTTTCAAAAAAGTTTTTAAATATTCTTCTAATTACTGTATAGTTGTATTCTCTCGTATAATTTCTTGAATTTCTTTCAAGTTCTCCAGTTTAACTTTTCCTACAATTTTAATATTGCTTCCAAATTTAAAATTACCTTTAATAGTCAATTCTTCACATTGTACTAAAGATGGCGGATTTGGAATTCTATTATCTAAATCATCAACCAATTTATAATAATTTGAGTCTAGTGAAATCTTTAAAGGTTTTAGTTTTCTCTCAGGATTAACAACTACTCTAAAATCTTCAGTTAATATATAATTATCAGACCTGACAGCTAAAAGATCTTCTGTTGTTTTTACTGGAGCAAATCTTGTTCTTGGAACAACTAAAGCCGTGGCACTTTTAATGGTAGAAATTGCTGAGCCCATTGCGGTTTCAAGTTGAAATACCTTTGCAGATTTTGGTTCTCTTGGATTAACAGTTTTCTTATTAACTATCATAGGAAGACCCAAAATATTATTGTTTTCTTCCATTAGTTTTTTTAATGCCTTAAGATTTATCCAAATGTTATTAGTGTTAAAGTACTTGTGCTTTTGAATATTTTGAAAATCATTTATATCATTTTCCGGACATTGAGCAGCTTCCCTTAAAATTAATTGTCCATTTGATAATTTTGCTAAATGGCCGCCTTTCTTATCCGCTTCAGTCCTGTCAGCAACTTCCATTAAAAAAGGGAAATTGTTTTGTGAAACATAACCTAAAATTTTAAGATCAATAGCTGCCCCAAGGTTATCGGAATTTGAAATAAATGCATATTCAATATTATTTTCAAGTAATGTACGTAACATTCCGCTTGTTACTAATGCAGTATAAATTTCACCATGTCCAGGTGGACACCATTCAAGTTCAGAATTTTCAGAATAAGAAATTGGTTTATATGTTTCGGCACAAATTTTTGGGATTTTATGTTGTAAAAAATCTAAAGGTATATTTGATTTCAATTGAGAATATTTATTTAACAATTCCAATGATTTTTTTTGGGTGTTGAAGCTATTCATTAAAACCAAAGGAGTTTTGCTGTATTCTGTTTGCTTTGCTATAATATCTAAAAAAGTAAATTCATTTTTAATTTTTAATAGAGATTTGGCTTCACTCAATCCCATACTTGTTCCCAAACCGCCATTCAATTTTATTAGAACACTTTTCTGCAATACTGCATTACCTTGATCTTGATAATTATCGGACAGATTTTCTAATGATTCTAAATTATCAACAGGAAGAATTTCAGACTCCGCCAACATCCCGGATTCACCATTTATAAGCTGGTTATAATAATAATTAAAGTTATCTATTACAATTTCAGGTAATTGTTCCGATTTCATTTTACTTTTAAATAATTCAAAATTGCTATTCGGCACTTTTTGCTCCAATCTTTTAATCAATATACTTTTTCTTATCCCTTTGATTTTTTAATTGGGATCTTTTCTTTTTATCACTAATTCGTTTTTCAATTGCTAATAAACCGGGTTTAGTTTTTTTACGTTTTTTAAGTATAACTGCAGAATCACTAATTAACTTAACCAGCCTTTCAATTGCATCAAGTCTATTTTTTTCTTGAGTTCTAAATCTTTTAGCTTCAATCGTAATAATTCCATCCTTAGAAATTTTCCTGCCAGCTTTTTTAAAAATCATGTTCTTAACATAATCCGGTAAATTCATTGAATTTATTACATCGAATTTTATTTGAACTGCAGTTGAAACTTTATTAACATTCTGACCGCCAGGGCCGGAAGAACGGATAAAATTGAATTTTAATTCTGATTCATTAATCGAAATATTTTTGGTTATTCTGATCATATAGAATTGGTTAAAAATAAATATACTCTTTAAGAACAGTAAAAATTTTTGACTTTCAATCAAAAGTTATATTCATAAAATTAAGTAAAAAAAAATTACCATTAATGTATCAATTCAATAATATAAAAGTTAAATATTTAGTTAAACTGCCGTTCATTGCATTTCAAACCTCCTTTAATTACCTTTAAAATTCCGAAAAAATGGAGTAAAAAGAATGATTACTGGTTTAATTAAAAAGGTTTTTGGTGATAAGAATACACGCGCTTTAAAAGATTTATGGCCTTTAGTTGACGAAATTAATTCGCATTATGAAAACCTTAAAAATTTATCAGATGATGAATTAAAAAATAAAACTGCAGAATTTAAGAATAAAATAAATGACACGACATCCGAGCTAAGATCAAAAATTGATGAATTAAAAGAAGGATTACAATCGGATAATTTTGAAGGTGATATTGACGAAGTTCACGATGAGTTGGCAAATTTAAATGAAGAACTTGATGCTAAGTATGAAGAAGTACTTGATGAGATTATGCCGGAAGCTTTTGCAGTTGTAAAATCTACATGCGAAAGATTAGTTGGGAAATCATGGGATGCCGCAGGCAGTAAAATTACTTGGAATATGGTCCCTTATGATGTGCAGCTTATTGGCGGTGTTGTATTGCATCAAGGGAAGATTGCAGAAATGGCAACCGGTGAAGGTAAAACACTTGTTGCAACTTTACCAATTTATTTAAATGCATTGACCGGCAGAGGTGTTCATGTTGTTACTGTAAACGATTATTTGGCAAAACGTGATAGTGAATGGATGGGCGAAGTATTTAAATTTCATGGTTTAACTGTGGGATGTATTCTGAACACAATGGATACTGAGTTCAGAAAAGAAATCTATCATTGTGATATTACTTATGGAACTAATAATGAGTTCGGTTTTGATTACTTAAGAGATAATATGTCTATCGCTAAAGAAAATTGTGTACAAAGAGTTCACAATTATGCTATAGTTGATGAGGTCGACTCTGTTTTAATTGATGAAGCAAGAACACCATTAATTATTTCTGGTCCGGTTGGTAACACAGAACATAAATTTGATGAAATGAAACCTAAGGTAGAAAGATTATTTAGAAAACAATCAAGTTTAGTTGCATCAATTGTGCAAGATGCGGAAAAATTGTTAAATGATGGTGGTGATAAAGAACAAGCCGGCATAAATTTGTTAAGAGCCCACAGAGGATTTCCAAAAAACAAAAAGTTAGCAAAATTATTCAGTGAACCTGAATATAAAAAATTGATGAGTACTACTGAGCTTGAATTTTTAAGAGAAAAAGAAAAAAGAATGCCGGAAATTGATGAAGAATTATTCTTTGCTATTGATGAAAAAAATAATTCCATCAATTTGACTGAAAAAGGTCGTGAGGAATTAGCAGTCGGTTCATCTGAAGGGAAAGAATTTTTTGTTTTACCTGATTTGGGTACTGAATCAGTAAAAATTGACAGCGATGAAAATTTATCGGCAGAGGAAAAGTTAAAAAAGAAAGATGAACTTTATCATCTTTATAGTGAAAGGATGGATAGAATCCACACAATTAATCAATTGCTTAAAGCTTATAGTCTTTTTGAGAAAGATGATGAGTATGTTATAACCGAAGATGGAAAAATAGCTATTGTTGATGAATTTACCGGTCGTGTTTTACCAGGTAGAAGATATTCTGATGGATTACACCAAGCTATTGAAGCAAAAGAAAATGTTAAGGTTGAACGCGATACTCAAACAATGGCAACAATTACTCTTCAAAATTATTTTAGATTATATAAAAAATTAGCGGGAATGACAGGTACTGCCGAAACTGAAGAAGGAGAATTTTTAGAAATTTATAAACTTGAAGTAGTTGTTATTCCTACAAATAGACCAATTGCGAGAGATGATCAAGATGATTTAATTTACAGAACAAAAAGAGAAAAATTAAATGCAGTTCTTGATAAAATAAAAGAATTAAAAGACGATAGACGTCCGGTACTTGTAGGAACCACAAGTGTTGAACTTTCGGAAACAATAAGTAGAATGTTAAAAAGACAAGGTATTTCTCACAATGTATTAAACGCAAAACAGCATAAAAGTGAGGCTGAAATAGTTGCTTTTGCCGGTCAGCCTGGTGCTGTTACTATTGCGACCAACATGGCTGGTCGTGGTACAGATATTAAATTAGGTGAAGGAGTAAAAGATAAAGGCGGACTATATATTTTAGGAACCGAAAGACATGAATCTAGACGAATCGATCGTCAGTTGAGAGGTCGTGCAGGTCGTCAAGGAGATCCTGGAACCTCAAAATTTTATATATCACTTGAAGATGATTTAATGAGATTGTTCAGTTCAGATAGAGTAACAAGCGTGATGAGCAGAATTGGATTTGAAGAAGGTGAAGCATTGACCCACCCAATGATAACTAAATCTGTTGAACGTGCTCAGAAAAAAGTTGAAGAAAATAACTTTGCAATCAGAAAAAGACTTCTAGAATACGACGATGTAATGAATCAACAAAGGGAAGTTATTTACAAAAGGAGACAACGTGCATTAGAAGGTGAAAGATTAAAAACAGAAGTATTTGAATTGTTGGATGAATATTTAGATGAGTTAATGGATAAATATTTTGATGATGTAAATGTTGAAGGATTGAAAACTGATTTATTGCAACATTTGCTTATTGAAGTAAAATTACAACCTGAAAACTTTGAAGCAAAAGGTAAAGATGGTATAAAAGAAGAAATATATAATGCCGCAAAAGAATTCTATTCAAGAAAAGAAGAAATGATTGGCTCAGAATTAATGGCTAGATTGGAAAGATACGCTGTATTAAGTGTTATTGATGAAAAGTGGAAAGAGCATTTAAGAGAAATGGATGACCTGAAAGAAGGTATTGGATTAAGAGCTTATGGCCAAAAAGATCCTCTGGTTGAATATAAATCTGAAGCATTCCATCTATTTGTTTCATTAATTGGTGAAGTTAGAAATGATATTGTCTCTTTCTGCTTTAAATTTTTCCCTCAAGAACCTAATGATGTGCAAGCTAGAAGAGCAAGGCAACAAAGAATGCAGACAATAAAAGATTCTTCTCAAAACATGGGTTTACAGACATCTGAAACTGCTAAAGAAAGTGCAAATAGAGGAAAACAGCAACCAGTGCGTGTTGAACAAAAAGTTGGCAGAAATGAACCTTGTCCTTGCGGCAGCGGAAAAAAATATAAGAATTGTCATGGTCAAAATTAAGAGAATGTAAATTGAATATTTTTTCTAAATATCAAAATCAGAAATTAAATACACGAAGTTTAATTCTGTCTTTGTTATTAATTGTTTTTATTTCTGGTTGTAGTATGTGGACAAATTTCAAAACATATTTTAATACATATTACAATGCAAATAAAATATTTACAGAAGCCGAAGAAAAAATATTAGAAGAAAGAAAAGAATTATTTGCTTATGAAGAGAAGCCAATAAATAGTAATATAAGTAAAGATCTAAATGAGGTAATTGAAAAAACATCAGCAATTCTTCAGCATAATAAAGAATCTGATTACGTTAGTGAAGCTTTAATAATGACCGGTAAAAGTTTTTATTATCAGCAGAATTATTCACGTGCTTTAAGAAAGTTTAATGAATTATCAACTATTGAAGATTCAGAACTCTTACTGGAAAATGAACTTTGGACAGCTAAAACATTGCTTCAAATGAGAGAATTTAATAAAGCACTACGATTATTGGATGAAGTAAAAACAAAAGCTATTGAAAATGAGGAAAACCAAATACTCATTGATACTTATAGAAGTAAAATTGGTTATTTGATTTATAATAAGGAATTTAGCAGTGCCATAAGTGAAATTAATCAATTTTTAAATGCAGAAATAGATGATGAGTTAAGAGCTGCTGTGCTATATGAAATGGGTCTGATGTATAAAATTAGCGAGGAATATGAGCTGGCAGAAAAAGCATTTATTGAAGTTGATGAATATGCACCGACTTTTGAAATTGATTTCAATAGTAAATTTGAAGTAGCTAAACTTAAAGGTGAACTTGGAGAAGAAGATCAAAGTTTAGAATTACTTCAAGAACTTAGGGATGAAGATAAATTTTCAGATAGTTGGGGAGATATTGATTTAGAAATAGGTAAAATATTTTATGATAAGAATGAAATTGATAAAGCATTTGACAAATTTACTTATGTTGATACAACTTATAAAAGTACTGAATCCGGAGGGATTTCAGGTTTTTATAGAGCAGAAATTTTAGAAAATTTTTATAATGATTATGATAGCGCCCTAGTATTTTACAAAAAAACTGCTTCATCAGGTGCACCTCAAGAATTAAAATTATTAGCTCAAAAAAAATCAGTTTTACTCAACAAATATATTTCTTTTCATGAAAAATTAGATGACTTGGAAAAGCAGCTATTATATTTGACTGATAATAATTCATTTATTCAAGACTCACTTGACTATGTTGAATTGCTAAAATTAGATTCAATAAAAGCAGCAAGCAATCCAAATAAAAATCAAAATAGTAAACTGAACAGAAATCAGCAATTAAATACAAAATATAAAATGCCTCAAAGACCAAAAATATCAGCTGATTCAGTTCATGCATTAAATAGCAGATATTATTTTGAGCTAGCCAATTTACTTTTCTCTGAATTTGATAATCCGGATTCAGCTTTTTATTATTATACATTATCGCTTCAAGAAAAAGAGAATAATCCTAACCAAGCTCAAACTTTATTTGCAATGGGAAATTATTATGCTATCAAGCAGAATAAACAAAAAGCTGATAGTATGTTTACATTAGTTTATAATAAATTTCAATTTGATCCTATTAGAAATGAAGCTGCAAAACAGATTGGGAAACCTCTTTATGATTTTAATAAAGATCCAGTAGAAGAAGAATACATAGTAGCAGAAGCTATTTATGATTCATTGAAATATCAGAAAGCTATAAACAGACTTTTTGATATTTATAAGGAAAATCCTAAATCAATTTATGCTTCAAAATCACTTTATACTATTGGGTTTATACTGGAAAATGATTTAAAAATGCCGGATTCTGCTGCTTCAGTTTATGATAGATTAATGAACGAGTACAAAACAAGTGAATACGCAAAATCAATTCAAAATAAACTTGGCGGCTATAAACAAGAACAGCAAAGACTGCAGGCAATTCAAGATTCAATTAACAATACTAATAGTTCACAGAATATCACAGGGGTTGAGGAGACAATAATTTCATCTGAAGCAAATTTAGAAATAGACGATTCTATAAAAACTTCAATAAATAATAGTACTGAAACCGATGATTCAACTTCCACTAATAAAACAATTCAAGAAAAAATAAATAAAAATGTAGTTTCTAAATCTGACAATGAACAAATTATTTCTCGGGATATTTTTAAGATTGGAAATGAATATTTTGTTCAAGTTTCCTCATGGAAATCAAAAGAAATTGCAGAGGAAGAATTAGGTAAGTTAATTAAGAAAAAGTACAGCGGTAAAATAATTGAATCTTTTGTTGAAGAATTAAATGCAGTGTATTATAGAATTAGACTTGGACCTTACGATAATTTTAATTCCGCTAAAGATGTTAGAAAAAAGATAAATAAATACTGATGAACCGGAAACAATTAATTAACTTAATTGCAGAAGGTGAAAATTTTACCACAGAATTCAAGCAACGTTTTTCCTCACATGAAAAAATAGCTAAAGAAATTATTGCTTTTGCAAATTCCAAAGGAGGTGTAATTTTATTTGGAATTGATGATGATAGTTCAATTTATGGAGTAGATAGTGAGAAAGAAGTTACTGAATTAATTAAAGAAACAATCATAAACTATTGTGAACCAAAAGTACAGTTTGAAATACTTTTTTTTGAATTGGAAAATAAGGAAATTGTTGTTTTAATAATTCCCGAATCAAAAAATAAGCCTCACAGAATTCAAGATTATTTGCCTAAAATAGATTTAAATAATGCTCAGGTATATATAAGAGTTAATGATAAAAGTGTTCTCGCCAGTAAAGAAATGATTAAAATTTTAATAACACAAACCAACGATGCTAAGTTAAAAAATTATTCTATTGGCAAAAATGAAAAATTAGTATTTGAATATTTAGATAAAAATGATTTTATAACTGCCAAACAGCTTAGTGATTTGGCCAATTTATCATCAAGGAGAGCTTCGCGGACTTTAATTAATTTAGTAAGAGCAAATATTTTGGCTATTCACACAAAAGATAATGGTGAAAATTATTTTTCAAATATTTAATTACGTTTAGATTATTCAATAATTTTAATTTTATCTTCTTTGTTCGGAATCAGACATAAAAATTCAAAAGTTTCTTAACCAATACATTTGTAACTGTGCTCAATATTTTCGGGTATAAACACTACATCATTTTTAGTAACAATAAATTTGTCGGATCCAATTATAATTTCTGCACTGCCACTTAGTACGTATTGTTCATGTTCAACTGTATTTTTATGTAAAGGCATAAATCCATTTGGTTCTATTGAGAATTTGCGCATTGCAAAATTAGGAGCTTCTTTATCTGATATTAAAACCTGCTTAAAAGTTTTGGCTCCAACGTTTAATTCAATTTTTTCAATAGGTTTTGATTTTCTAACAATGCTCATAATTGTATCAGTTATTTGTTATCAAAAATTTTTCGTAATTCAAAAATAGATATTCCATAGGCAACAGCAACATTTAATGACTGTTTTATGCCATACTGAGGAATCTCTATAGAAATATCACACAAATCTATTAATTCTTGATTTACACCGGTGATTTCATTACCAACGATCAGGCATAGTGGCAATTGATTTTTTGAAATTTCTGAATAATTAATATTCTTACTAGTCTGTTCTAATGCACAAATAGTGTAACCATCTTTTTTGTACTTTTTAACAATCTCTACTGGATTTTCAATAAATTCCCACTCAACACTATCTTGGGATCCAAGTGCAGTTTTTAAAACTTCTTTTTTGGGCGGATAGGGAGTATATCCGCATAGATAAAGTTTTTCAATCATTGCGCCATCTGAAGTTCTAAAAATAGAACCGACATTATAACTGCTTCTAATTGAATTTAAAATAACAACAACAGGTAGTTTATTAACTTTACTAATTGTTTCTAAAGTTGCTCTGTTTTTAGAAATTTCTGAATGAGTAAGTTTTTTCATATTAAATACTTTATATTTATTTACTTCTGCCTCGACGGAAAAATTTATCTTTTTCCTTTAATAGCTAATTGTCCACAAGCAGCGGCAATATCATCACCTTGTGTATTTCTCATCATAACAAAAATATCTTTTGTCATTAGTTTTTCTGCAAATTCTTTTATTCTTGCTAAAGGAGTAGGTTTTAATTCAGAAGAAAAACCGCCGCTTATCATATGAGCAATACTGTTAAAGGGAATTATATTAACTTTAGATGGCAATTGTGAACATAATTTTTTAAGTGCATTTAAATCTTCGTCTCTATCATTTATGCCATGTAACATCGTATATTCAAACATTATTTTTGTTTTGGTTTTTCTTGCGTAATACTTAAGTGCATCTATATTTTCAGCGAGGCTATATTTTACATTGATAGGCATAATTTTATTTCTGACTTCCTCAAAACATGAATGTAATGATAAAGCTAATTTCACTCTTAATCCGCTATCTGCTAACTTAATTATGTTTTGGGGAATTCCTGCTGTTGAAACGGTAATTCTTGTTCTGCCGATTTTATTTCCTAAATCTTGTAAAAGGATTTGTAAAGATTTTTCTGTGGCAGCATAATTTAAAAGAGGTTCACCCATTCCCATATAAACAATATTTGTAATTTCATTAGGGTAAATCTGTTTTGAGGTCTGAATATATTGATCAATAATTTCACCGGTTGATAAATTTCTTGTGTAACCCATTAGTCCAGTTGCGCAAAATTTACAATCAAGCGGGCAGCCCACTTGGGTTGATAAGCATAAAGTTCTGCGAGATTGTTCCGGAATTATAACTGACTCAATTTTATTTCCGTCAACAGTTTCAAATAAATATTTATTTGTGTTTGTTGAATTTGAACCTTGTTTGCTTAGCAATCTTAAACTATTTATTGATGCATTATCTTTGAGCTGATTTCTTAATGAAATTGGTAGATTCTGCATCTCATCAAAATCACTTATCAAGTTGCCATAAATCCAGTTGAAGGCTTGTTTTCCTCTAAATGAGGATGCTCCTAATTCAACAAAATAATTTTGTAATTCCTCTAAACGAAGACTTTTAAGATCAATTAACTTTTCTGATTTTTTCATAGTTAGCAAATATAACAAAGTAAGTGATTTTTCTTTGAATTAAAAACTGTATCCAAAGAAGATTAGAAAAATTATTATTTGAATTTTCAAATTTGATTGTATACTTTGGATTATTATGAAAGATAAATTTATCCTATAAAGTAATTAAAATTAAAAGTAGGAGAAAAAATGGATTTTTTATTAACAGAAGAACAACAAATGATTAAACAGACAGCAAGAGATTTTGCTGAACAAGAAATTGCTCCAACTGCAATTGAAAGAGATAAAACCGGAACTTTTCCAACAGAGATAGTTCAAAAATTAGGCGAGCTGGGATTTATGGGTATGATGGTTGATCCCAAATATGACGGTGCCGGAATGGATACAGTAAGTTATGCTTTGGCAATGATGGAAATTTCAAAAGTAGATGCTTCTGTTGGTGTTATAATGTCAGTTAATAATTCACTTGTCACTTTTGGTCTAGAAAAATGGGCCTCCGAAGAAGTTAAAGAAAAGTATTTAAAACCATTGGCACGTGGTGAAAAACTAGGTGCATTTGCTTTGTCCGAACCCGAAGCAGGAAGTGATGCAACTCAGCAGCAAACACAGGCAGAGCAAGATGGCGATTTTTGGGTTTTGAACGGAATGAAAAATTGGATTACAAATGGAAAGAGTGCGGATTATTATATTGTTTTTGCACAAACAGATAGAGAAAAACGGCATAAAGGGATAACAGCATTTATTGTTGAAAAAGGAACTGAAGGATTTACACATGGAGTTAAAGAAGATAAACTTGGAATAAGAAGTTCGGATACTTGTTCATTGTCGTTTGATAATTGCAGAGTACCAAAGGAAAATATACTTTGGGAGGTTGGTAAGGGATTTAATTTTGCTATGAATACGTTAAACGGCGGAAGGTACGGTATTGCTTCTCAAGCGGTTGGAATTGCTATGGGTGCTTTTGAAAAAGCATTAAAATATTCTAAAGAAAGAAAAGCTTTTGGAACAGAAATATCAAATCATCAGGCAATTCAATTTAAATTGGCTGATATGGCAACAAAGATTGAAGCGGCAAAATTATTAACTCTGCAAGCTTGCGGTTTAAAAGATGCCGGAAAAGATTATATTAAAGAAGCATCTATGGCTAAATTGTATGCAAGCGAAGTTGCTGTAGAAGTTTCTCGTGAAGCAATTCAAATATTAGGTGGTTATGGTTATGTTAGGGAATATGAAGTTGAAAGAATGTATCGCGATGCTAAAATTACAGAGATTTATGAAGGTACTTCTGAAATTCAAAGAATAATTATTGGAAGATCAATTTTAAAAGATTAATGCATGAACAAAATAATAAAACTTGTGCCATTTGATGATTTTCAACTTTATGTAGAATATTCTGATGGTTTAAATGGAAAAATTAATTTTTCAAAAATGTTAAAAAGAGAAGAGTATAAATCTTTAAATAATCTAGAAGAATTTAAGAAAGTGAGGATTGATAACAAAACTAAAGATATAATTTGGGAATGTGGTGTAACAATGTGTAAAAATGCCACAAGAAATATGTTGATATTAATGAATGAAGTTAAAAGTCTTAAATTACCTATAAACCTTTAAGATTATTTTTTATAATTAGAGCAATCTTTTATTTGATTGCTCTTTTTATTTATGCATAATAATCAAATTATTTGATAAAAATCATCAAGGTTGAGAATAAGAAAAATTGTAAATTTAATTATTGTTTATAAGTTATTTTGGAAAATTAAAAGGTAAAAAAGTGAAGTTATCAGAAAGTGAAATAAGAGCAATTGCAATGCAGGCAATAAATGAATTGGGTGATAATGCTAATCCGGAACTAGTTAAAGAAGTTGTGGAAAAAGCGATAAAAAATTCAGAGTATGTTCCAATTCCGGAAACTCAATCTCAAACAACTGGAAGAGTAATTTTAACATCATTCGGGTTAAATCATCCTGGAATAGTATCAAATGTTACAAAAGTTTTAAGTGATGCAAATTGTGATATTACTGATCTTAGTCAGAAATTAATGGGTGATTTTTATACCATGATCATAATGTTGGATATTTCTAATTCGCCAAAAGATTTATCAGAAATTCAAAATGATTTAAATGTTGTTGCAGAAAAAATGAAAATAAAAGTCTATTTACAGCATGAAGATCTATTCAGATTTATGCACAGAGTTTAATTGAAGGAGCAACAATTTAATGCAATATGATTTTGAAGAAATTCTTGAAACTATCAAAATGACAGAAATTGAACATTTTGATATTAGAACAGTCACACTTGGAATAAGTTTAAGGGATTGTGTTGATAGAAATATTGAAGTTACGAAACAAAAAATATATGATAAAATATTAAAGTACGGTAAAAACCATGTAAAATATGCTTCTCAAATTGAAAGACAATATGGAATTAAGATAGCAAACAAAAGAGTATCAATTACTCCTGCTTCAATTCCATTCGATTCTTTCAAATTAGATGAATTTGTTGAAGTTGCACGAGTTTTAGACAAAGCAGCGGCTGAAATAGGAATTGATTATTTAGCAGGTTATTCTGCTTTGGTCCAAAAAGGTATGACAAATGGTGAAAGAGAATTAATTAAATCAATACCTATCGCTTTATCAGAAACACAAAGAGTTTGTTCAAGTATAAATGTGGCATCTACAAAAGCCGGAATTAATATGGACGCAGTTTTAATGATGTCCGATGTAATTAAGGAAACCGCAGAAAGAACAAAAGATAAAGATTCAATCGGTTGTGCAAAACTGGTTGTTTTTTGTAATGTTCCCGAAGATAATCCTTTTGTGGCCGGAGCATTTCATGGTGTTAGCGAACCGGAAGTAGTTTTAAATGTTGGAATTAGTGGTCCCGGTGTTGTTTTAGATGCAATAAAAAGTGCAGGTAAAATTGATTTACAGCAGCTCGCAGAAGTTATCAAAAAAACAGTATTTAAAATTACCAGAGCCGGTGAGTTGATTGGAAGGGAAGTTGCAAGCAAACACGGAATTCCTTTTGGAATAGTAGACATTTCTTTAGCTCCAACTCCTGCTCCCGGGGATAGCATTGGAGATATTCTTAAAGCAATGGGAGTTGAAGATGTTGGTGCTCCAGGAACAACTGCTGCTTTAGCTATGCTGAATGATTCAGTTAAAAAAGCCGGGCTAATGGCTAGTTCATCAGTTGGTGGAATGAGTGGAGCATTTATTCCTGTTAGTGAAGATCAGGCAATGATTGATGCTGTGGAAAGAGGAAATTTGAGTCTAGAAAAATTAGAAGCAATGACATCAGTATGCTCAGTTGGATTAGATATGATTGCTATTCCAGGCGATACGCCTTCAACAACAATTGCTGGAATTATTGCAGACGAATGTGCAATTGGAATTATTAATGATAAAACTACATCTGCTAGATTAATTCCGGCTTATGGTAAGAAATTAGGAGATTATATTGATTATGGTGGTTTGTTAGGAAAAGCTCCAATTATGGATGTAAGGAACTTATCTAGTAATAATTTTGTAGGAAGAGGAGGAAGAATTCCTGCACCTGTTAGAAGTTTAACAAATTAAAATAATTCTTGGAGGAATAAATGAGTAAAGGCATTGGAATTTTAATTGTAGTTGCAGTTGTTGTTATTGGCGCAATAATGTGGGCTACCGGAATATATAATAATTTAGTTGGATTAGATGAAAATGTGACACAAAGCTGGAGTCAAGTTGAAAACCAATATCAAAGAAGAGCTGATTTAATTCCTAATTTGGTAAATACCGTTAAAGGTGTTGCCAATTTTGAAAAAGAAACATATACAGCAGTTACCGAAGCAAGAGCAAAAGTAAACCAAATTAATATGTCCCCGGAAATGTTAAGCGATCCCAATGCATTTCAACAATTTCAATCGGCTCAAGATGGATTAAGCAGTGCTCTTTCAAGATTATTAGTTACGGTTGAAAATTATCCTCAATTAAAAGCAAATGAGAATTTTTCACAGCTGCAAGCTCAGCTTGAAGGAACAGAAAATAGAATTTCGGTTGAAAGAAAAAAATTCAACGAAGTTGTTCAAAATTATAATACAACTATTAGACAATTTCCCGGAAGTATAATTGCTGGTTTTACTGGTTTTCAACAAAAACAATATTTTCAAGCTGCAGCTGGATCTGATCAAGCACCAAAAGTTGAGTTTTAATGAAATTTTATTGGATTACATATTTTTTATTTGGCTCAATATTCTTTGCCCAGGATATTCCAAAATTATCAAAATATGCAAATGATTTTACTCAAACATTTAGCAGTGACCAAGTTAATTACTTAAACAGCGGTCTAAAATCTTTTGATGACTCTACTTCTAATCAAGTAGTTTTTTTGATGATTAACACATTAGATGGTTATCCAATTGAAATGTATACTCATGAAACGTCTGAACAAAACGGAATTGGGACAAAAGAAAATAATAATGGTGTTTTGTTTTGCGTAGTTAAGAATGATAGAAAAATGAGAATTGAGGTTGGGTACGGTTTGGAAGGTGCACTGCCGGACGCATTAGCAAGTTCAATTATAAGAAATGACGTTACACCGTATTTTAAGAGAAATCAATATTATGAAGGAACTATTGCTGGCTTAAATGGAATAATGGCAGCTACAAAAGGAGAATATAAAGGAAATGGCAGTAATGATAATGAAGAAGGATTTCCAATTGGATTTATAATTTTTATGATGTTTATTATCTTTATGCTTATTTCAAGAAATCGTGGTAGACGGGGACCTGGTGGATTTATTTATTACGGCGGCGGATTGGGAGGAAGTTCCGGCGGAGGTTTTAGCAGTGGTGGAAGTTTTGGAGGATTTAGTGGCGGTGGTGGTTCTTTTGGTGGTGGCGGTGCTAGTGGAAGTTGGTAAATTTCGTTCAAATATGTAAATAATTTTACGAATATTATAGGATATAAAAGATTTTTTTAAATCATACTCATTTATCTTGATATTAGATTTTTGATTTCTTATAATTGGATGTTAAGTGATTGATATTTCAGAGGGTATTAAGTTATATAACAATTGTGATTTTTTTTCGGCACATGATTTTTTTGAAGATATTTGGATGGATGCTGAAAAAAGTGAAAAGGAGTTCTTTCAAGGTTTGGTTCAAATTTCTGTAGGTTGTTATCACTTAATTTGTGGTAATTTGAAAGGAGCTGTAAGTCAACTTACAAAGGGAAAAACTAAACTTAGAAAATATACACCTGAGTTTTATAAAATTGATCTAAGTTCTTTAGATAATAAATTAAGTAACTTACTAAACAAAATAAATTGTAATAAGAATTTTTATAACGAAATTCCTACAATTGAATTTATTAAATAAACTTTATTAGGAGAAAAGTTATGGCTATAATGATAACTGACGAATGCATAAATTGTGGTGCATGCGAACCTGAATGTCCAAATACAGCTATTTATGAAGGCGGAAACGAATGGAGTTTAGCTGGCAATACTTATGGCGATGGTGATGCTGCTCCTTCTGGTGCTGAAGGATTTTATTCAGATGAATTCTTTTACATTGTACCTGATAAATGTACAGAATGTAAAGGTTTCCATGATGAACCTCAATGTGCTGCAGTTTGTCCAGTTGATTGCTGTGTCCCAGATCCAAATCATGAAGAAGATGAAGAAACATTATTAAAAAGAAAAGATTATTTAGATGAAGTTGAAAACAGATAAGTAATTTTTTTGTTTACACTTTTAAACCGCGTAGGATTTTCTTATGCGGTTTTTTTATTTTTAAAACAGTCTAACAAAAAATAATTCATAATGAAAATTGGAAAATATAAAATCACAGTTTTAGATACAGGCACATTTGGTTTAGATGGTGGTGCAATGTTTGGAATTATTCCTAAACCGCTTTGGCAAAATAATAATCCGCCAGATGTAAAAAATAGAATTAAACTTGGTGCTCGATGTTTGCTATTAGAATCAGATTCTAGAAAAATTTTAGTTGATACCGGAATGGGAAATAATTGGGATGAAAAATTTATTTCAATTTATAATGTTGATTTTTCACAAAATACGCTCATAAAATCATTGGAGCAAAAAAGAATTTCTGTAAATGATATTACGGATGTAATTTTGACTCACTTACATTTTGATCATACCGGTGGATCTACAAAATTGGATAACGGCAAATTAATTCCCGCTTTCCCAAACGCAAAATATTATGTTCAAAAAAAACATTTTGATTGGGCAATAAATCCTTCTGATAGAGATAAAGGAAGTTTTATAGAAAAAACTTTTTTACCTTTACATAAAGCAGGTGTTCTTAATTATACTAACGGTGATGAATTTTTCGATGATGAAATTCAATTCTTAAATATTAATGGCCACACAATTGCTCAGCAAATGCTAAAAATTTCTGATTCATCAAATACATTTTTATTTTGCGGTGATTTAATTCCAACAATGTATCATATTCCAATTCCGTACATAATGGGTTATGATATTCAGCCTTTGGAAACAGTTAAAGAAAAGAAGGCTTTTTTGCAATTAGCAGTTGATGAAAATTGGAAAATGATATTTGAACATGATCACACTAATGTCTGTGCCACAATTCACAAAACCGAAAAAGGATTTAATTTTAAGGAAGGATTTACTGAGTTAAAATGAGTGAAGAATTAAATGGTTTTGAATATTTATGTGAATACAATGATTTAAAAGATTCGTATGGCCAGAGATTTTACATAAACGATGTTGATGTTGCAGCTTTCAAAGTTGGAGAAAAAATTTTTGCTGTCAGTAATATTTGTCCGCATCAGCACGCGCCACAGATTTATGAAGGATTTGTTGAAAATGAATGTGTAGTTTGTCCTTTACATGGATGGACCTTCAGACTGGATAACGGCAATTTGTTTGGCGGAAGCAAAGGATTAGATGTTTATGAAACAAAAATTATTAATGGGAAAGTTTATGTTAAAGTTTTCAAAAAAGAATTGAATTGGTAATTCAAATATTTTGTCATTCCGGACTTGATCCGGAATCTATTATAAATTCCTTTTATAAATTAAGAAATTCAGCATGACTCATCCTATGCTAAAACAAAAAATCATATCTAAAGCACATGAGCTAGGATTTGAATTAATTGGATTTGCCAAATATCAAATTTTGGAAGAAGAAATATCAAATCTGGAAAATTGGCTTTCAAAAAATTATCAAGCCGGAATGAATTACATGGAAAGAAATATTGAAAAACGAAAAGATATTTCTCAGATATTACCGGATTGCAAAAGTGTTATTTCATTAGGTATGAATTATTATGTTAATGAAAAGTTTGAAAAAAGTGATGATTTCGGAAAAGTTTCACGTTATGCTTGGGGTAAAGATTATCATTTAATTATTTGGAAAAAATTGGATGAGTTGATTGAATTTATAAAACAAATTGAGCCGGATTTTGAAGCAAAAAGTTATGTTGATACTGGACCAGTTATGGATAAAGTTTGGGCGGTAAAAACGGGATTAGGTTGGCAGGGAAAACACAGTAATATTATAAATAAAAAAATTGGGAGCTGGTTTTTTATTTCGACTGTAATTACAAATTACAATTTTGAAGAATATAGTAAACCAATTTCAGATTTTTGCGGAACATGCACAGCATGTATTGATGCTTGCCCAACAAGTGCAATTATCCAAGATTATGTAGTAGATTCACATAAATGTATTTCATATTTAACAATAGAAAATAAAAATGAAATACCAGATGAATTTATTGGTAAGTTTGATAAATGGATTTTTGGCTGCGATATTTGTCAAGATGTTTGTCCGTGGAATGTAAAATTTGCTTATCAAACAAATATTATTGAGTTTCTGAAAGTTGAAAATAAGGAATTAGAACTTGAAGAAATAGAAAAAATGGAGAATTCAAAATTCAAAAAGAGATTTAATGAAAGTCCGATTTTTAGATCAAAACTAAAAGGACTTAAAAGAAATGCTGAATTTTTACAAAAACAAAAGTGAAACTATTTATTAAAAATTGTATCTAATTTGAATAAAAAATAATAGAATTTTTGGAGAGTATTATGTCAGAAAATCATCACAAAGTAGTAATTATTGGTTCTGGACCAGCTGGTTTAACTGCTGCAATTTATACAGCAAGAGCAAATTTGAGTCCTGTAATTTATGAAGGAATGCAGCCTGGCGGCCAGCTTACAATTACTACAGAAGTTGAAAATTATCCTGGTTTTGAAAATGGAATTCAGGGTCCTGAACTTATGGATGTAATGAGAAAACAAGCTTGCAGATTTGGAGCAAAATGTGAATTTAAAGAAATTTCTGAAGTTGATTTTTCTCAAAGACCATTTAAATTGAAAGCTGAAGATAAAGAAATTACTGCCGATTCAGTTATTATATCAACAGGAGCTAGTGCAAGATTATTAGGAATTGAAAGTGAGAAAAACTACATGGGTTATGGTGTTTCTGCATGTGCAACTTGCGATGGCTTTTTCTATAAAGGATTGAAAGTTATTGTAGTTGGCGGCGGAGATACTGCAATGGAAGAAGCAAACTATTTAACCAATTTTGCTTCAGAAGTAATTTTGGTTCATAGAAGAGAAGGATTTAGAGCTTCACAAATTATGTTAGAAAGAGCAGAAAAAAATCCTAAAATTAAATTTATGCTGAACAGAACTATCAAAGAAGTAACTGGCGAAATAAATGCTATGGGCCATAAAAAGGTAACCGGCGCAATATTAGAAAACACACAAGACGGAAGTACCGAAGAAGTTAAAGTTGATGGAATTTTTGTTGCAATTGGTCATAAGCCGAATACTAAGATATTTGCTGATAAATTAGAAATGGATGAAACTGGATATTTGAAAGTAGTTCCTGGTTCAACTAAAACAAATATTGAAGGTGTTTTTGCAGCTGGTGATGTTGCAGATAAAACTTACCGTCAAGCAGTTACAGCAGCTGGAACTGGATGTATGGCTGCATTAGATGCACAGCGATGGTTGGAGGAAAAAGAGTTAGCGTAATTTTACTTAAGAAATTTGTCATTCCCGCGAAAGCGGGAATCTAGAAAATTATAGATCCCCGCTTAAAACATGCGGGGATGACATAAAGTTTTATTTTTCACTTTTCTCATCTTCTTTTTCAAACTTTCTTGAGATAAAAAAGGCTGCAACAAATCCAACACCGGTTAATGTTATAATAAATAAAGGAATAAAACCATCACTCATACCCATATCATCCATAATAACTCCTAATCCAATACCTAAACCAGCACCAATAATAACTAATCCCAATTTTAACCAATTATATGGATTTCTCTTGGACTTAAATAACTCATTAATTTGCTCTGGAGTTAATCCTTTTTCAATCATCAAGTGTCTTTCTCTTGATCTAAAATAATAATAGGTCACAATTACTAATCCAATAATTAAGGTTATTGTAATTCCGGTTAAAGGTCCCATTATTTCTTGAGCTAACATTGCATTTTCTGACATTTTATTTCCTCCTATGAAATTCCAAATTTTATTTCTTTCATTACTTTTGACTAAAGTAACTGACAAAAAGGTTACAACTTTTTTGAAAAAACTTTTTGTAACTTTTAAGGAAGTGTTTTAGTCTAAATTTGTAAGATGAAAAAGCTTACTGATATAGAAATAATCGAATCTGTTATAAAAGGGAATGTAAATGACTTTACATTGCTAATTGATAGGTATAAACACAAGGCTTTTTCACTTTTGGTGAATATTTTGAAGAATAAAATGGATGCGGAAGAAGCTTTGCAAGATAGTTTTATTAAAGCCTATAATTCATTAAATACATTTAGAGGTGATTCTCAATTTTCCACATGGTTTTATAAAATTGTGTTTAATACCGGAATGACAATTGTTTCAGCTCAAAAAAGAAAAATTGAATTAGGTATGAATTCTGTTGATGAAATGTTTGACTTAAAAGATGAAGATAATGAAGTTTATTCTGTATCAGAAAATAAAAAAATGTACTTGCTCAAAATTGTTGATAAACTTCCAATTAAAAATTCACTTGTAGTAATTTTGTTTTATATAGATAATTTATCTCTAAAAGAAATAAGTGAGGTTATGGATTTATCTTTAGTAAATACAAAAGTACTTTTACACAGATCAAGAAATTTGTTGAAAGATTTACTAATTCAGCATAATTATCAAGAGGAAATATTATGAAAGCAAAATATGATGATTTAATAAATAGATTTATTGATAATGAAGTAACTACAAATGAGTTAAATGAAATAGATAATCTGCTCCTTGAAAATGAAGAATTTAAAGTAAACTTTAAAACTCATAAATATGTTCATGAAAATTTATATGATCTTCCAATCTATTCTGCTCCTGAAACTGTAACAGAAAATATAATGAGCAAAATTCTTTCTAAAATTACAGTAAAGTATAAAAAAAGTTACTTTTTTAGAGTGATTGTAACTTCAATACTTTTAATGATTATTACCAGTTTATTTTTATTCTTTTCGTACCTGGGTAAATTAGATTTTGTTCAGCAAACATCAAATCCAGTAGAAGTTGTTTCAAATTATACTAAGCCGTTTTTTATCTATATGTATAAAATATTTGCAAGTGAAGTTTTTAGAACAGTTTCTGGAATTGCCGGATTTGTTATTCTGCTGAGCTTTTATTTTACATTTAACTCTTTCAAAAATTTTAAGGATAAGTTAAAACAATTTTAATTTTATTTTAAAAATTATTCTAGCATTTCAAATAACCTCAATTATTTTGATTATTTTTGTCTTTTCAAAAATGATTAAAAGTTATGCAGACAAAAGCCGGATTTGTAACAATCATAGGAAAGCCCAATGTTGGTAAATCGACACTGACTAATAAATTACTTGGTGAAGAATTATCAATTATTACTAGCAAACCTCAAACAACACGTAAAAGAATTTTGGGTGTTCTGGATGAAAAGGAATATCAAATTATTTTTTTAGATACTCCTGGAATTTTGGAACCTAAATATTTGCTTCAGGAAAAATTATTGGAATTTGTTGAAAGTTCTGTAAAAGATGCAGACGTTTTAATTTTTATGATAACTGCAAAAGATATTGCAAAAGAGTTGGAATCAATACAAAAAGAGAATATTAAAAAATTGATTTCAAAAAAAAGTCAAAGAAAAATTTTAGTAATTAATAAAATAGATTTATCAAATGAAGAAACAATTACTAAAGCTTTAAAATTGTTTGAAAACAGTAATTTGTTTGAAAAGGTTATTCCCATTTCAGCCTTAGAAAATTATAACCTTGATACATTGCTTAATTCAATTATGGAATATTTACCCATTCATCCAAAATTTTATCCTGATGATCAATTAACTGATGAACCAGAAAAGTTTTTTGTTGCGGAAAAAATTCGTGAAAAAATTTTAGAAATTTATCATGATGAAATTCCTTACAGTGTTGAAGTTTATATTGAGCAATTCAAAGAAAGAGAAAAAGGAAAGGATTATATTTCTGCAGTGATTGTTGTTGAGCGTGAATCGCAAAAGCCAATAATATTAGGTAAAAAGGGTAGTTCTATAAAAAAACTAGGAAATGCCGCCCGTCAATCAATTGAAGATTTTTTAATGCGGGAAGTTTATTTAGAGTTGAGAGTTAAAGTTGTAGAAAATTGGCGGAAAGATAAAAGAGCATTAAAGAATTTTGGTTATACTTATTGATTTATAAATTATAAATAAATCTAGTTGTCATCACGAGCGAAGTGATCTTATAAATTAAAAAGATTGCTTCGAATTTCTTTGAAATTCTCGCAATGACAATTACTGCCATTTCGGAAATTAAGAAGTAATTATACGGAATTTCATATAATAAAAAATATTTGTAATTAGAAAACTGCTTTATCAAATGCAATAAATAGCAAGTGAAACTCAATACTACTAAATACAAATCAGAAGCAATTCTTATTCTTGTAACATTACTTTGGGGCGGAACCTTTGTAATTGTTAAAGAAGCACTTAATGATATTTCTTCAATGGCGTTTATTGCTGTTCGGTTTATTTTAGCAGCAATTATTCTTCTTCCTTTTATGAAAATAAAAAAGTTTAATAATAAAAATATTTTGGCAGGCATATTTTTAGGTGTTTTATTATTTGCAGGTTTTGCAACTCAGACAGTCGGATTAAAATATACAGCTGCTACAAAATCCGGATTTCTAACCGGAACAGCAGTAATAATGGTTCCGTTTCTTCAAATATTAATAGAAAAAAGAATGCCTACAAAAGGAGTAATTATCGGGGCAATTTTTGTAATGATTGGAATTGCCTTTTTATCAAGTGGCGGTAACTCAATTATAAATTTACTTGAAGATTTATCAACCAACTTTGGATTAGGTGAACTGCTTACTTTAATATGTGCATTATTTTTTGCTTTTTACATAATCTACCTGGATGTTGAAACAAGCAAGTATGATTTTTACGTTCTGCTTTTTCTTCAAATTATAACAACAGCAGTTTTATCAGTATTATTTTTGGGTATATTTTCTAGCACCGGAATTGAACCGATGAAATTGAATATTTCAACGAATTTAATTTGGGCAGTTTTGTATACATCAATTTTTGCAACTTTAATAACAACGGCACTTCAAACTAAATATCAAAAAAATGTTACGCCGGCAAAAGCTGGAATTATTTTTTCGTTTGAGCCAATATTTGCTGCAATTTTTGCCTTCTTTGTATTAGGAGAAAAAATAACTAATTTTGGATACTTAGGTGCTGCATTGATAATGCTGGGTTTGTTAATTTCTGAGTTGTATGAAAATTTATTTTTAAAAAATGCAAAGTAACAGAATTCGAGCAGAAATAATTGTTTATGGTTTGGTTCAAGGAGTTGGGTTTAGATATTTTGTTTTACGTAAAGCTCAAGAATTAGGTTTAGTTGGTTACACAAAAAATCAGTATGACGGAACTGTTTTAACAATTGCAGAAGGTGAGAAACATTTAGTAGAAGAATTCTTTCACCAATTAAAAATTGGACCAATGCATTCTGATGTGAGAGATATTAAAATATCTTGGCAAAGTTTTGTCGGTGAGTTTACCAATTTTGAAATTAGGAGATATTAATGAATTTTAGAATCGGCTTTGGTTATGATATTCATCAATTTGCTGAAGATAGAAAGTTATTTTTAGGCGGCGTAGAAATTCCTTTTGAAAAAGGTCTGCTTGGTCATTCAGATGCAGATGTGTTGCTTCATGCTATTTGTGATGCAATGTTAGGTGCACTTGCACTTGGAGATATTGGTCAGCATTTCCCAGATACAGATCCCAATTACAAAAATATTGATAGCAAAATTTTGTTAAGCAAAGTTAATGATTTGATAAATTCTAAAATGTATAAGGTAAATAATATCGATTCAACTGTAGTTTTAGAAAAACCAAAACTAAAAGATCACATGCCTCAAATAAGAAAAAGTATCGCAAATATTTTACGAATAAACATTGATCAAGTTTCGGTAAAAGCTACAACTTCAGAAAAATTAGGATATGTTGGAAGAGAGGAAGGTGCTAAAGCATACGCTACTGTTTTACTTGTTGAAGATTTGGGTGATTAATGCTCGAAGAAATTATTGCTTACATCAGCACTTTAGATACTTCTTGGATTTATGTAATACTTTTCTTTTTTGCCTTTATTGAAAATGTCTTTCCACCATCACCAAGTGACGTTGTTGTTGTTGTTGGAGCATCATTAATTGCAACTACCTCTTTGGGGTTTGTCCCGGTTTTAATAATTACAAGTATCGGGAGTGCATTAGGATTTATTCTAATGTATTATGTTGGGTATTTTTTAAGTGAAAAAGTTTTGCGTTCAGGAAAATTGAAATTTATTAGTCAGGATGCATTGCACAAAACTGACGAATGGTTTACGAAGTATGGATACAAAATAATTTTAGCAAACAGATTTTTGCCAGGCACTCGTTCTGTAATTAGTTTTTTTTCCGGAGTACATGAGCTTCATGTTGTAAAGACTTTTATATTTTCATTACTAAGTGCATTTGCCTGGAATTTAATAATAGTTTATTTGGGAATGACACTCGGTAATAATATTCCACTAATTGATTACTATCTCAAGACTTATTCAAATATTGGAATGGCATTAACAGCTTTAATTGTTATAGGTTTTGGAATTAGATATTTTATTAAAAAAAAGAAAAATGCTTAATTAATTTCCTCACGAACCTCCGAGGTTTTCAAAACCTCGGAGGTTTAGATAAAGTAGCAAAATGAATAAAGATAGAAATTATTTTAAAAATACTTTTCATCATTTATACAATAGAGGAGTTAATAAAAACAAGATATTTTTTGAAGACGAAAATTATTTATTTTTTCTGAGAAAGTTGAAATATTATAAAGAAAAGTACCAAATTGAGATTTTATCTTATTGTTTAATGCCAAATCATTTTCACCTATTTACAAAGCAGAAAACTGAAGAACTATTAATGTCGAATTTTATATCTGATTTGCTGAATTCATACGTAAAATCAATTAATAAAAGATACAATAGAAGTGGAACATTATTCGAAAGTAAAACGAAGAATAAATTAATAAATGACGAACAATATTTTATTTGGATAATAAAATATATTTTAGAAAATCCAGTAAAAGCTGGAATAGTAAATAAGATAAATGATTGGGCATACTCAAATGCAAAAGATTTGTTAGGTGAAAGAAATGGAAATTTGGTGAATCTAAACGAGGTAAAATCATTTTTCCAAAGTGAAGAAGTAATGAAAGATTTTTTATTAGATAAAAGTATAAAAGTTAATTATGAAATTTAAGTTATTTACTTCAAACCTCCGAGGTTTTGAAAACCTCGGAGGTTTACTTAATTATGGAAAGCTAAAGAATGTTTAAAAATCTTTTTCAATCACATAAAACACTAGAAGAAAAAAAAGCTAATCACAAAGAACTGTTATTAGGTTTTGTATCTGGTATTTTATTGGCATTGTCCTTCCCTCCAATTCCATTGACCTATTTAATATTTACAGCATTTGTCCCTTATTTTCTTGTAATTGAAAAAAGAAAAACTTTGGCAGAAATAAACAGATTTACTTATTTCACAATTTTCTTTTTTAATTTGGGAACACTTTATTGGGTGGGAAGCTGGACAAAAGATGCGGACCCATTTTTAATGCTTTCCGGTTCGGTGCTGATGTTTTTTAATCCAATTACTTTTTTAATTCCATCTACACTTTATTACGTGACAAGAAAATATATAAACAAAAATTTAGCACTCTATTTACTTCCGTGGTTATGGCTTTTTTATGAATATATTTATTCAATAAGTGATTTTAAATTTCCTTGGTTGTCTTTAAGTAACGGATTACCATACCTAACTTCCTATATTCAAATAGCTGATATTATAGGCTCTTACGGATTAACCGTTTTAATACTATACACAAATATTTTTACATATAAACTTTTTCTAAATTACAGAGAAAATAAGAAATGCAGTTGTAAATATGTTATTTCATTTTTATTGATTTTGCTTATTCCAATTATTTACGGTCTTGTAAAAATAAATAACTACGAAGTGAGTAATAGCAAAGTTACAGTTGGTTTAATTCAGCCAAATCTTAATCCAAATAAAAAATGGGAAATTGGAAATTTAAATGCTCAAATTGATTTGTACTTTGATTTATCGAAACAAGCTATTGATAAAAATGCAGAATTAGTAGTTTGGCCTGAGACAGCTTTGCCGGTTTATCTAATGACCGAAACATATAAACATGAGGCAAAAAGAATTCAAAATTTTGTTGATAGCTTAAGAGTTCCAATTTTAACAGGAATGCCTCATGCAAATTTTTATTATGATTCACTTTCTGCTCCAGAAGATGCAAAACCAAAAAAAAACGGTAAATATTTCTATACAAGCTACAATTCTATTTTACTTTTTAATCCTAATGAAAAAGTTGTACAGTACGGAAAAATTAAACTTGTTCCATTTGGTGAAAAAGTTCCATTGATTGATATTTTCCCAATCTTAGGTAAATGGATAAAATGGAATGTTGGTATTTCAAGTTGGAATACGGGAACCGACACAACGGTATTTAAAGTTAAAACAAAAGATCAAATTTTAAATACCGGAGGCGTAATTTGCATTGAAGCTATATACCCGGATTTTACTTCTTCATTTGTGGATAAGGACGCTGAATTTATTAGTATTGTTACTAATGATAGTTGGTATGGGAATTCTAGCGGACCTTATCAGCATAAAGAAATACATGTATTGCGAGCTGTGGAAAATAGAAGAACTTTAGTAAGAGCCGCAAACGGAGGAATTAGCTGTATAATTAATCCAATAGGTGAAACAGTTGCTGCAACGAAAATGTTTAACAAAACTATTTTAGTCGGTGATGTTGAATTAAGAAGTGATAAAACTTTTTTTACAGAACACCCATTGCTATTGCCTTATTTTAGTATAGCAATATCATTGTTTGTAATTTTATATTCTTTGATTTTAAAATTATTATATAGAAATAAATAAAACGTCATTCCCGCGATCCGTCAGCTGACGGACGGGAATCCAGAAAATTTCAATAGATTCCGGATAATTGCTTTGTAATTACCGGAATAACAAGTTAATGAGAGGATTATGAAAAAAATAATCGATTTAAGAAGTGATACAGTTACTCGTCCATCCGAAGGAATGAGAAAAGCAATGTATGAAGCTGAAGTTGGTGATGATGTATTTAAAGAAGATCCAACTTTAAATAAACTTCAAGAATATGCAGCAGATTTATTAGGAAAAGAATCTGCACTTTATGTTCCAAGCGGTGTTATGGGAAACCAAATTTGTCTAAATGTTCATACAAATCCAGGAGATGAAGTTATTTGCGAAGCTGATGCTCATATTTTTCAATATGAATCCGGCTCACCAGCCGCATTAAGCGGAATCCAGCTTTATCCAGTAAAAGCAGAAAGAGGGATACTAAATCCTGAACTAGTTGAACCATTAATTAGACCGACAAGCGCTTATTATATGCCAAAATCAAAAGTGCTGGAGGTAGAAAATACACATAATAGAGCCGGCGGAACAATTTATAAATTAGCGGAAATTGAAAAACTTCAAACATTGGCTAAGAATAATAATTTAAAGTTTCACTTAGATGGAGCAAGATTATGGAATGCTTCAGTAGCTTCTGGAATTAAAGTTTCAGAATATGTAAAATATTTTGATTCGGTTTCAGTTTGTCTTTCAAAAGGATTAGGAGCTCCGGTTGGTTCAATTATAGCTGGAACAAAAGAATTTATAAATGAAACATTTAGAGTTAGAAAAGCTTGGGGCGGAGGAATGCGTCAAGCCGGAATTCTTGCTGCAGCAGGACTTTATGCACTTCAAAATAATTTTGAACGTTTAGCCGATGATCATGAAAAAGCCAAAATATTTGCAAAACATTTAGTTAATACAGGAAAGTTTGAATTAATAAATAAGGAAGTTGAAACAAATATTATTATATTTAAACCTTTATTAAAGAATATTGAAGAATCATTAGCGATTTGTAAAGAAAATGGCGTAGTATTTTCAGTTGGACAAATAGGAACATTAAGAGCTGTTACTCATATGGATGTTAGCTTTGATGATATTGATGAAGTTTGTAAAATTATTGATGAAATATTCTAACACAATTTGATTTTGTTAAGTGTAAATAGTTTAAAATATGATTAAAGAAAATTTCACTCAAAAAATAACTGAAGTTGTGAAATTCCATGAAGTGGATATGCTTGGGGTTTGCAATAATGCTGTATATTTAAATTACTTTGAAGATGCCCGTTTGAAATATCTGCAAACACTTTCAGCAAAATATAATTTTACACAATTTTTAGTTGATGATTCATTTGTAATTATGGCAAGAAATGAAATTGATTATTTAAGTCCTTCTTTTCTCGATGATGAATTGACAGTTTATACAAAAATTGAGAAAGTTTCAAATAGCAGTTTTTCTTTTGAACATTTTATTGTACGTGAAATTGATAGTGTGGAAATTGCCCGTGGCCGTGGAGTATTAGTTCACATTAATAAGGAGACAAAAAAAAGTATGAAGTTGCCTGATGAATTTCATCAAGCAGTTTTAGATTTTGAAAGGGGGTAAAATAAATAACATATTCCAAATCATTTGGAGGACAAATGGGAATTGTATTTGACATCGAAACCGTTGGTTTTGATTTAGAAAATCTTTCAGAATCACAGCAAGAATTTTTACTACGTTACGCAGAAAAAGAACAAGATGATCAAGTAAAAAAAGAAAAGACTGATGAAGCTGAACGCTATTTAAGTCTATATCCTTTCACAGCAAAAATCATTTCAATTGGTTTACTCAATACAGATACGGAAGGCACGCTAATACTTTATAATACCAAAGACGAAGAAGTTTGGAAAAATTCAGAAAAAAATATAACGTATAAAGGTCTTGAAGAAACCGAAATCTTAAATTTATTTTGGCAATACATTTCTAAAACTGACAAGGTAATTACTTTTAATGGCAGAAACTTTGACATCCCATTTTTAATGCTGCGTTCAGCAATGTTAGGAATTAAACCATCAATTAATTTAATAAGCAACCGATACAATATTACTCATCACATAGATTTACTTGATCAATTTACCTTTTATGGGATTACTAGGAAATTCAATTTAGATTTTTACTGCCATGCGTTTGGAATAAAATCTCCAAAAGCGAAAGGTATAACTGGTATGGAAATTAAAGAATTATACAAAGCAGGTAAAGAAAAAGATATTGCAATTTATTGTGCAGAAGATGTAATGGCAACTTATGAGCTTTATAAAATTTGGGAAGAATACCTGAATATTTAAACAGTATTTAATTAATGAATTAAAAAAGGTTTCAGTTTTTTCCCTTGTTCAAAGATATTTAATAAAAAAATGTTATGAAAAATTTCAAATGTCCTCGATGTAGTAATTCAATTTCCATAAAAGAATTATTTCATTTTAAAAGAAAACATCAAACAAAATGTGATAATTGTAATACCATTTTAAAACCCATAAAAATTAAGTCTTGGAATTGGGGATTTGTTATTGGTTTTTTTTCTGTTGTAATACCTGCCAAAATAATTTTATTCTATTATAATGATTTTTTATTGGCAGCATTTGTTGGTTTATTGGGAGGTATTTTGGGAATATTTTTTGTTGCATTGCATACATATTTATCTGCGGAGTTTGAAGAAATCTAAAATTTGAATTTTAATAATATATAAATTGCTTCACTAAAAAAATACTCCGGTGTTCCACCAAACAGATGGAACCCGGAATTTCTATAATATTATTTTTTTAATTCTTCAATTAAGGCAGGAACAACTTCAAAAACATCTCCGGTAATTCCATAATCAGCCACTTGAAAAATTGGTGCATCGACGTCTTTATTTATTGCAACTATATATTTTGATGACCGCATACCTGCTAAATGTTGAATAGCTCCGCTAATTCCCAATGCAACATAAAGATTTGGAGAAACAACTTTTCCAGTTTGTCCAACTTGTTCAGCATGAGGTCTCCATCCGGCATCAACAACCGCACGCGAAGCACCAACAGCCGCTCCAAGTACTTCAGCCAATTCTTCAACCAATTTAAAATTTTCTGCTTCTTTCATTCCGCGACCGCCGGATACAATAATTGAAGCTTCTGCAACATCAAGTTTACCTTCAGATTTTTTAACTTCAACAACTTTTGTTGAAAGATCCGGTGCATCAATTGCTTTTAATACTACTTCAGCTTCACTTTCTGTTGATTCACCAGGATTAAATACATTTGGGCGTAAAACAAAAACTTTTTTATCAGAATTTATTTTTATATCAACCAAAGCTTTCCCTGCATAAACCGGGCGAGTTGCAATAATTTCCCCATCAGAAAAATTTAACTCAACACAATCCATTGCAATGCCGGCATCTAATTTTACACTAACACGCGGCGCTAAATCCTTACCGATTGCAGTATTACCGAATATTAAAATATCTGCTCCAATTTCATCGGCAAAATCTGAAATTATTTTTGTATAAGCAGAGGGCGAATAATTTGATAATTCTTCGTTTTTAATCAGTGTTACTTTTTTTACACCAAATCCGCCAACTTTATTTAAAGGATTTACATCTCCACCAACTACTACAGCTTCAACTTCACAAGTTAATTTATTTGCCAGATCGGAGCCAACTTTTGCAACTTCATGAGTAATCTTCTTTAATTGATTATCTCTTTGTTCTAAAACAACTAATATTTTATTTGCCATTTTTACTCCTATATAACTTTTGCTTCTTCTTTTAATAATCTAACTAATTCCGGAACGGCGCTTGCGTCACTACCAAGAATTTTTCCGGCTTGTTTACCATGAGGTTTTTTCATTTGAACAACCTCTGTTTTATTTGGAGAAGAAATGGCATTCTTTTCTTCAATTATTTTTCTTTTTGCCGCCATTATCCCTTTTAAGGATGCGTAACGTGGTTCGTTTAATCCTTTTTGTGCAGTTATTACAGCAGGAATTTTTGTCTCAATAACTTCTTTTCCACCTTCAATTTCTCTTTCGGCAATGACTTTATCTCCTTCAATATTAAATGCAACTGCTACACTAACGCAATTAAAACCTAATAATTCAGCAGTTATTTGACCAGTTACTGAATTATCAAAATCTACTGCTTGTTTACCAAAAAAAACTAACTCAGCACCTTGAGCTTTTATTTCATCAGCCAAAGCAAAAGCTAAACTAGATGAATCCCTTTCGTCTTCATCTTTTAATAAAACTCCGGAATCAGCTCCCATTGCTAAAGCTTTTCTAATACTTTCTTTATTTGCTTCACCACCTAAACTAATTACAACAACTTCTCCACCAACTTTCTCTTTGGTTTTTAAAGCTTCCTCAACAGCAAATTCATCATATGGATTAATTACATAAGTTACATCATTTGAATCAATTGTTTTGCCATTTTCAGCAATTTTTATTTTTGTTGCTGTGTCAGGTACATGACTTACGCAAACGGCAATTTTCATGTTTCCTCCAAATTTTTACAATAATTAAAAAGTAACTAATAAAATAACCTTATATTTTAAATATAGTATTTTAGTATTAGAAAAGTAATTTAATGTAAATTGAATAAAAAAAGTCCAAAAAATTCTAAAACATATTAAAAATTTTTGGACTGATAGTAAAATGTGCGGAATGAACTAATTTTATGATAAATATATAAATACTAATGAAAGCATAACCATATGAAGTGTTACTAAACTGCTAATTAAAATTTTCTTTCTCAATTGTTTTTTTTCGTAGAGTCTGTCTTCATCGTAAACTCTTTGACTGAAAAAATCACCCATCTCAGGATTCCATTCTTGGTGACTTATTGGATTTTGTATAAAATTTGACATGTTTTTTCCTCTAAAATTATTTAAAAAATAACTTGTATTAAATTCTCTCGAAACTAACACATGAAATAATTTTGACTGCAATTAAAAGAATGAATTTTGATCTGATGTGATAATGATCACATGGTGAGTATTAACTTTTAAAATGTATTTCCGATTAATAGCTTAGTGATTTTAAAAAATATTATGATATTTATCACTGATTAATATTAATTCTCCACCTTATTGCAGTAAAAAATGGAGAAAAAATGTTATTTACAATTAAAGGGAAAGAAGGGGAATATATTGTAAAAAACGAATCGAGTATTTTACAATATAAGGTAAACGAAAATGGGGAACAAACTGGGGAAAGTATTTTACATATAATTACTGACTCAATAGAAAACCAAGAAGATAGAAGCGAAATAGCAAAAAAAATTGAAGAACGTAATTTAATTTAAGGGGTTTTATAACTATGGCTGAATTACAAACAAAAACAGAAACATCAAATGCTAGCAGATTTGAAGAAAGGTTAAAAAATAGATTTTCTATTGAAGGAAATGCTCTATTAGGAAAAAATCTTGAACATTCTAATTTTTTTGAAAAGATAAATTCTTATTCAGAAAATTTTTCAGTAATTAAAATAAAATTTGAAAGGGCAACTCTCCGTGAAGCTTCCAGTTTTAAAAAATTTATGGAAAGAGTAATTGCTGAAGATGGTAGAAATTTAATAATTGATTTAAATGATTGTGAATTTGTTGATTCTTCATTTTTCGGAGTTCTTGTTGCTGGTGTTAAAAGATTAAAAGCACTCGATAAAAAATTCTTTTTAGCTTATAACAGCCAAAATAGATTGCCAATTTTTTCTGCTACTGGATTGGATAAAGTTTTTACTGTTTATGAAACAGTTGAAGAAGCCATTAAACATTAGTTGAATTTTTACGGATCTCTAATCTTTCTCTGAATAATTGTGCTATTTCTGCACCAATGATAAACAATATTGATGCATAAAATAACCAAAATAATAATACAATTATAAGCAGAAAAGCTTCATAAAATTTATTTGATCTTAAAAAGGTTTGTATATAATAACCAAAAACAACTCTTGCTAATTCCCAAAGAATTGTAGCCCAAAGCGCGCCCACAAAAGTTACTTTTTTATCTAATTTTGCGTATGGAATTAAAGTGTAAAAAAGAAAGAAAAGTAATAAAACAACTAAAAATGAAGTTAAAGAAAACAATGAATGTAAAACTGAATCGACCCTAAAGTTCTTTAATATTTCTAAACCTTCAGTTACTTGAATAAAAAGATTAATGGAAGGTAAAACGAAAGTTGAAACTAGAACCAAAGAAATAATTAAAATTACCATTCCAAAATCTCTAAATAAACCAATTAAAAATCCTTTATCCTCAGCACTTCCAAAAATTCTATTCAAAATTGTGCGCATGCTGCTAAAAAGCCAAGTTGACGTAAAAAATAAACCGACTAAACCCAAATAAAAAGCAACTGCACTGTATTGAAATACGCCAGGAATTCTTCGCATAATTGCTGAAGTGGTAAATTTAGCATATTCAGGATAAGGAATTATTGTGCTAATAAACTGCGCAAGATTTTCTTCAATTGTTGTTTGATCAATTATATTACCAAGAACTGCAAAAACTAGTAAAAGAATCGGAATTGTTGATAAAATAAGTGAAAAAGCTATACCTCCGCCCGATAAAAAAATATGGTGTTCATCTATTCTTTTAAATAATCCAATCAGATAATGATTAAAAAAAGCTAGAATTTTTCGGTATTGTTTAAATGAAAAATACTTAGCAAGAAGTCTGAAAAAATTAAACTTACTCATTCTTGGTTTTTAAATAACTAGAAAATTAAAAATAGCTGTTTTTTTAATATAATTTGAGTAAAAAACAAATTATAACTTTAGGTTGGTTCTATTTTTTAAGAAGGTTTTTATTTGCACTTGCAAAAACAATAAAAGAAATTACTAAAAGGCTCCAGACAGAAATCACAATATCACTTGAATCTAATGAGAAAGTTCCATTTGATTGAGATGCATAAGAAAGCAATTTTGTAAAAAGTACAAGTGAAAAGGTAATGATAAATCCAAACAATCCGCTTTTTATTGAATCAAAAATTCCAGTAATCGGCTCAACAATTTGCTTCTCTTTACTTACAGATACTTGATATTTATTTTCATTTATCATTTCAGCTCTTATGAATGTCTTAAAAATTTTGAAACTATTTATTTCAATTTGTTACAATGATGATTTATTAATTGAAACAAATAACTTTATTGTAAATTAAAAGGAGTAAAAAGTGTTGTAAATGATGGATGTCACACTAAATTATTGTTTGTAAAATACGATTGTAAGTCTGGAAAAAGGGTGCAATATTTTTTGCAAGTGCAATAAAGTTATTAGCTGTTAACTTGTTAAAAAACAATAAGTTATCTCAATTATAAAAATATTGTCAAAAAAAATTGCAAGCAAAATAAACTGTATAATAATTGTTCTTTAATAAAAGTGTTAAAATTGGCTGATATTCAAACAATTTGGATGTAGCATTTTTGTGACCCTTGGCACAGAATATGCCTTTTACTTCAATAAATTGGAGTAAAAATTAAGGGTTAATAATATGTATAAAGTAGAAATCTCCACATCAAATACAAATATCTCCGATTACAATAACACGCAACTTATTTGTTCATATTATTTTGTAAAAAAGACCTTTAATCATTTATATAAAACAAAATTAAGAACACTTAGTAAACAAGAAAAGAAAGCCATTATTTACGATATATCTCTATTTGAGACAATTAAGCAAAAGAAATATATTTTAAGATGCTTAACACCTCAAAAATGGCTTGAAAATTGGAATGTCTTTAATGGAATTACTGATGAAATTAGAAAAAGAGAACTTTCAATTAAAAACTTGGATTTTAACTAAATGTTCAAATTATTTGATAATAAAAATTCGGATCCGATGAAAGTAAAGAAATTCTATTATTACTCACCTGATAAACTTAAACTTATACCGATTAAGAATTTCATTCCTAAATCAATTTTATTTTTAGCCTCTTTTGCTATTTTTATTACATTCACATCATTTATAATAGGCAGCTTAATTTTTGATGATTCTACTTCACTTATTTTGGGAAAACAAAATCAAATTATTGAAGAGGGTTATGAAAAGGAAATAGACTTTCTAAAAAATAAATATAAAGATCTTGCTGAAAATTACAATGAACTTGTTCAAACAAGTAATGATATGAGATTAGTGTTAAACTTGGAACCATTGGATTTAAATACTGAAAATTACGGTATTGGAGGTTCTGATTTTGATAAGGATGAATATTCGACTTTTATTCAAGGTGAAAAAGTTAAGAATATTTATGAATATGTTGAAGAGATAGAGACCAACTTAAATTTTGAAACAAGCAATTATGAAGAAATCCAAAATAAATTTGCCGAAAATATAGATCTTTTTAATAATCTTCCCGCAATTAGACCAGTAAAATCATCAATTGGTGATAGATTTGGAATGAGATTTCATCCAATTCTAAAGCATAGAAGAATGCATTACGGTTTAGATTTTCTTTCCAACACCGGCGAAGAAGTTTCATCACCAGGTGATGGTGTAGTTACTTATATTGGTAACAAAGGCGGTTATGGAAAAGTTATTAGAATAAATCATGGATTTGGTTATGAAACTATTTACGCTCACCTTTCAAAGTATAATGTTAAAAAAGGTCAAAAAATTAAAAGAGGAGATGTAATTGCTCTCACCGGAAATTCTGGCAGTCTTTCTACCGGTCCGCATCTTCACTATGAAGTTCGGCACAACGGAGTTTGCTTAAATCCAAGAAACTTTATATTTGAAGACGTTAAACTTTTTGAAGATTCTGATAGTAAAATTTTGGCTAACCGCTAATACAATTTTAAAATAATTCACTTCACAAAAAAAATAATTATTGACTTATTTTTATTGAATTATTGATTCTCTGTAACTAATTTATAATTTGAATTTCATCTATAAATTAGAGGGAATTATGTCAAAAAAAGATGAACCTGCCAATAAGTCAAGAAGAAATTTTTTAAAAAATATAAGCACTGGTATTGTTGGTGCTTATACAGTTTCACCCATTATAAAAACTAACGCTCAGCAGCTAAAGAAAGAGTTTGAAGATTCCCTTGAAGGTAAAGTTGATTTAAACCTAATTATCAACGGAAAAAAAGTTTCTAAGAAAATTAAACCTGAGACAACATTAGCTGAATTTATAAGAGATGATCTTAACCTTACCGGAACAAAGTTAGTTTGTAATCAAGGTGAATGCGGAAGCTGTACAGTTTTATTAAATGGGGAAGCAATTTATTCTTGCCATTTACTTGCTTTAGATGCAAATGATTGTGAGATCTTAACAATTGAGGGATTATTAAAGAATGAAGAGCTGCATCCAATTCAACAATCCTTTTTAGATAAAGATGGACTGCAATGCGGATTTTGCACACCCGGACAAATTATGACCGGCTACTCCATTCTGACAAAAAATCCTAAAGCAACTGATGAAGAAATTAAAAAGGGAATGTCAGGAAACTTATGCAGATGTGCCGCTTATCCCAAAATATTAGATTCAGTGAAAGCAGCTCTTAATAATAAAATTTAATGGTTGGAGGAAAAATGGCTATTAAAAAATCCAAACATTTTTTTGAAGATGAACTTATTGAAACGATTGGTGAAGTTTCTGAAGAAATTTATGAACAATTGCCCAATAACAAAGATCTTAATTATATTGGCAAAAAAATTTCAAGGTATGATGGCTACGAAAAAGTTAGTGGAAAAGCCAAATACACTTTTGATATTAAACTGCCCAATATGGCTTATGCAAAAATTCTCCGATCAGATTTACCCAATGCAAAAATAAAATCAATTGATATTTCCATAGCCAAAAATTTAAAAGGTGTTTTAGAAATATTAACGTATCAGAATATTGACGATATTGATTTTTATGGAGAAAACGGAAAACTATTAGATCAGCATGTAAAACATGAAGGTGACGAAGTTGCTTGTATTGTAGCAGAAAGTGAAAAAATTGCTGAAACAGCTTCAAAATTAATTCAAGTACAGTATGAAAAATTAGGTTTTTCTACTTCAATTGAACAATCGACAAGAGATAATTCTGTTAAAATTTATGATTGGGGAAATATTAGAAATGGTAAACCAGATGAATATGAAAGAGGAAATGTAGAAGAAGGTTTTCTTCAATCTGATTTTATAGTTGAAGATACTTTTACAACAGAAGTTGTTATACATCATCCAACAGAAGTACATTGCAGTGTTGTTAATTGGGAAGGTGATAAACTTATTATTTATGATTCCACTCAAGGAATTTTTGAAATTAAAAAATCTGTGTCTGAATATTTAAAGATCTCTGAAGATAAAGTACAGGTTATTAAAAAATATATGGGCGGTGGTTTTGGAAGTAAACTAGAAGCAGGAAAATATACAGTGCTCGCTGCCATTTTGTCTAAAAAAATTAATAGACCAGTAAGATTAGCTGTTGATAGAAAAGAAATGAGCTTGGCAACTGGTAATCGCCCGGATTCAATTCAACATTTAAAAGTTGGAGTAAAAAAAGATGGAACATTAATGGCTATGACTCACGAAGCAAAAGCCGCCGTTGGTGCATATCCAACCGGAGGCGGATGCAGTTGGCCATTTAAACAAATTTATCTTTGTCCAAATGTTAAAACAATTGACTTCAGTGTGATTACAAATACGGGAAAAGCAAGACCTTTTAGAGCTCCCGGTCACGTTCAAGGTACTTTTGGATTAGATTCAATTATAGATGATGCGGCATACAAAATTGGTATGGATCCATTGGAGTTTAGATTAAAAAATTATGCAGAAAAAGATCAAGTTTGGGGCGCTGAATATACAAGCAAACTTTTAAGAGAAGCATATAAAGAAGGTGCAGAAAAAATTAATTGGGAAAGAAGAAATAAAGTTCCGGGCAGCGGGAATGGTTTTAAAAAACGCGGTATTGGAATGGCAACTCAAATTTGGTGGGGCGGAGGCGGACCTCCGGCTCATGCAAATATTGAAATCAAAAATGATGGATCAGTAATTGTTTATTCAGGTACACAAGATATTGGTACCGGTACCTATACAATTATATCCCAAGTTGCAGCTGAAATTCTGGAAATTCCAATTCAAAAAATTGAAGTTATTTTAGGTGATACTGATAAAACTCCATACGGACCGTCAAGTGGAGGAAGCACTACAGCTCCTTCAATTTCACCTGCAGTTAGAGATGCTGCCGAAAAAATGAAAAGGAAATTAATATCGGCCAGCGCAGCAATTCTTAATGTTGATGAGAAAGAATTATTTTATTCTCTAGGAAGTGTGTCGGATAAATCCAAAACAAATAAATTAAGTATTACAGAAATTGCTGCAAATTTAAAGGGACAGAAATTATTTACTGAAGGATCAAGAGAGGAAAACCTAAAAGGTTATGTTGCACAAACATTTGGAGCTCAATTTGCTGAAGTTGAGGTTGATACATTAACAGGTTTTGTAAAAGTTTTGAAAATTGTTGCAGCTCATGATATAGGTAGAACTTTAAATAGGCAGACTTTAGAAAATCAGTTTCATGGCGGAATTATTCAAGGTTTAGGTATGGCATTAATGGAAGAGAGAATTATGGATTCCGATTTTGGCAAAATGCTAAATACTAATCTGCATGATTATAAAATACCAACTATGTTGGATATTCCGGAAATAGAAGTAATAATTGTCAGCGAGGCAGATGTAAAAGCAAATAATATGGGTGTAAAAGGTATTGGTGAACCAGCAATTATTCCAACGCCCGGAGCAATTTCAAACGCAGTTTATAACGCAATTGGAGTAAGAGTTAAAAGTTTACCAATTACTCCAAATAAAATTCTAAAAGCATTAAATTCTTAGGTGAGGTAATTATGAAAACATTTGAATATATGCAACCGGAAAATATTGAATCAGCTTCTAAATTTTTAACAAAGAATAAAGATTCAATTGCATTTGCTGGTGGGACCGATCTTTTAGGATTAATGAAAGATGATATTTTTTCTCCAAAACAACTAGTTAATCTGAAAAAAATTGGCGATTTGAATTTTATAAAATATAATGAAAATGAGGGCTTAAGAATTGGTGCACTTACCAAATTAAGTGAAATTGAAAATCATAATATTGTTAAAGAAAAATATAATGTGCTTTATCAATCAATTTATGAACTGGCAACACCCCAATTAAAAAACATTGGAACCCTTGGTGGTAATATCTGTCAGAGACCACGATGTTTTTATTTTAGAGGAGATTATGATTGTATCAGGAAAGGAGGAGATACATGTTTTGCAATTACCGGGCATAATAAATATCATTGTATAGTTGGAGGCGATCCATGTTATATTGTTCATCCATCTGATACTGCCGTTGCTCTAGTTGCATTAAATGCAAAATTTAAAATATTTGACGGTAAAAATGAAAAGACCATTCCTGCCGAAGAGTTTTTTATTTTGCCAAATGTTGATGAGACTAAAGAAAATATTTTGAATTCTGGAGAATTATTAACTGAAATTATTATTCCGCCAATAAATAATAATACAGTATCTTCATATATTAAAGTTAAAGAAAGAGGTGCATGGGATTTTGCGTTAGTAAGTATTGCTGGTGTATTTAATAAAAATGATAATAAAATAACTGATGGAAAAATTGTATTTGGCGGAGTTGCTCCATCACCATGGCAGGATAAAAAAATAAATGATAATTTAGTTTCGTTTAATTTAACGCAAGAAAATATTAAAAAATTATCTTCACTGGCATTTGAAAAAACAGATGTGTTAGAAATGAATGAATATAAAGTTACATTAGCTAAAAATTTAATTATAAAATTGCTATTAGAAACATTTAACATATAAAATTTCTCTTGGCAAATAAGCAAAAGGAGGAAGTATGAAATTAAAACAGATATTTAAATTATTTATCACACTGCAATTGTTTTTCGTATCATTTAGTTTTTCACAAGATATGCAAAAATCACTTTTTGGTGATGTAGATAAAAAAGTTGAAGAAGCATTAGAAGCAAAACTTAATTTACTTTCACCGGCAAATTTTGAAAGAGCATATAATTTTTATACAGAAGCGAAGGCTGATTTTAAAGAAGGTGAAAACTTAAAAGATATACAAGGTAAGATAAATAATGTATCTACACTTTTAGAATTAGCAAAAGAAAAATCAGAAGTTTCAAAAATTACTTTGAAAAGCTCCATGAAAGCACGAAATGATGCTTTAACTGTAGAAGCCGAAAAAAATGCGCCGGAATTGTGGAGGCAGGCTGAAGAAAAATTTAGAGATGCCGGTGAAGAAGTTGAAGATGGTGATATTCCAAATGCTGAAGAAGCATCTAAAGAAGCAGAAGATCTTTATAGATCGGCAGAACTTAATTCAATAAAGGTGATGTATTTAGATGAAACTTGGAAATTAATAAATACTGCAAAGGAAGAGGAAGCTGAAAATTATGCTCCAAAAACTTTAGAAAATGCTATCAGCTTAGTTAACAATGCTGAAAAAGAATTAAGTCAAAATAGATACGATACTGATTTACCAAGGAACATTGCACAGCAGGCAAAATATGAAGCAAATCATGCAATTTATCTGTCAAAATTTATTAGAGATTTTGAAGATTCTGATAAGTCATTAGAAACTCTTCTGCTTTCTTATGAAGATCCATTAAAAAAAATATCAGCACATTTTGATTATGAAGCAAAATTTGATCAACCGATAGATAAAGTTTCTAATGAAATTGTTCAAAAGATTGTTGAACTTAAAACCGAACATCAAAGTGTTTCTCAAGCAAATATGGATTTGGAACAGGAAATTAAAATTCTGAAGGAAGAATTAGGCGGTTTATCAAAAGAAAAATCTGAGCTTTCTGCAAAAATGACCAAGTTAGCAGAAACAAAAGCAAAATATGAAAAGGTCAATAATTCATTTACAAAAGAAGAAGCTGAAATATTTAAAGAAGGAAGTAATATATATATCCGTCTAATCAGCTTAAATTTTCCGGTTGGAAAAGCAACAATTGAACCTGCAAATTTTGGATTGCTTGCAAAAGTTCAAAATGCTCTTAGAGAATTTCCAAACAGTACTGTAGTAATTGAAGGTCATACCGATTCTTATGGTGGCGATGAAAAGAATCTTGAATTATCTCAAGAAAGAGCTAGTGCAGTTAAACAATATTTGCTTGCTAATATGAATCTTGATTCCAAAAAAGTTATGGCTTTTGGGTATGGAGAAACTAAACCAATTGCAAATAATGAAACTAAAGAGGGAAGAGCAAAAAATAGAAGGATTGATTTAATTATTCAGAATGCTGAGTAAACAATTTATATAATTTTGAAAATTTAAAGCCCGATAATTCGGGCTTTTTTATACTTCAATTTCTTCTAAAATATTTTGCAGTATTTTTTTATTAAACTCAGAATTATTTTTATTTATTGAAACTTCTAATTCATCAATCTTATACTGTAATTTAGCTTTAATATAAAAATTTCTCATTTTGACGCTGGCAAGTTCTCTTTCTATTTTTTCATAAAATATTACTAAAACAACTAATCCAACTATAAATATTACATGATAATATATTGAAACATCATGATAAAGAAATGCTGAATATACTACTATGAAATAAATTAAGATCAATAAATACTTAAAATTATTTGTTTTTATAGTGTTTAATTCATCCGTAAGATTAGTCATCCTTTCCCCAATAAAGTTAATTTTTGAAAAACAAATGCTGAAATTAACAATTACAACTTTTGCGTTACAAAATCAGTTATAATTTCTCTCAATAGTAATCTTTTTGAAATGCCTAAATTTGTTGATAATTCAACAACAATTTTAAATAGATCTTCCGTAATAGAACAATTGAATGTCTCAGTTTTGATTCTATCAAAATCATTAAACTTTAGTTTATAATCTCTGTTGGTTTTAATGGAATTGTTAAATTCATTAATTGAATTAGCAACAATTTTACCTGCTGGTATATAATTTTCTTGAGAATATTTATAGAGTTTATCTTTAACTTCAGGATCTAAAACCGTTGTTATAATTTTTTTTATCATAACACCCCTTTCAAGGTTTTAATCAATCTAATAAAAATAAATTTTTTATACAACAAACTTAATAATAAAAACTACTTATCAAGTGATAAATATTTGGAAAGTGAAAATAATATATTTTTTATGAGTTACTGACGAAAATTTATATGCTGTAATAAAGAAAAATTAAATTTCAGCTAATTCCATATCCATATTTTTATAGTTTTTATATGGCAAACATTTTTCAAAATTTGCTTCTGCTTTATCATTTAAGTAATCAATTGCATCTTTCATGTTTAAAATAACTGGCATTCTATGATGGATATTTTTCATGAATTCATTAGGCTCTGTTGTAATTAATGAAACAAATTTTTGACCTTTTTTATCTATGTGAAAAAGTCCCGGTACAAAAAACATTTCTTCATTTTTTAGGAAAATTCTATAAGGTACTTTCTTATTGTTTTCCTTTTTCCATTCGTAAAAGGCTGACATTGGAATTATACATCTGTTTTTATCAAACAACATTTTCCAAAAATGTTTTGAAGATATTGTCTCAATTCTTGAGTTAAAAATTAGTGGAGATTTCTCCGAAAATTTAATTCCCCATGTGTCCGAATTTATTAAGTAATCATTTCCATTGTTGAACAAAGTAATAATTGTATTTGTGGGAGCAATATTCTCCTTTTTAATTACTTTATCTTTTGTTTTAAATATAATTGAAATATCAAATTCCGCAAATTTTTCCATCATCCATTCTTCGCGAATTCTATTTTCAAATCTTCCACACATACTAAACCCTTTGAATTTTTACTAATATACAAAGTATTGGAATTATTTTTTATGAAAAATGCAGTTCGGGAGTTAAGAAATGCTTTAGGATTTTACATGATAAAAAAACTACAAAGTTTATTTAATTAGCTTTTGGGGTTAGATTAGGGGCTAAAGGGACTCAATTACTTTAAAAGTAAAAAGCCGAAAACTATAAGTAATCGGCTTTTCTTAGTAGCGGGGGCCAGACTTGAACTGACAACCTTCGGGTTATGAGCCCGACGAGCTACCAATTGCTCCACCCCGCGATATAATTTTTTAACCTTCGGATTATCAGCCCGAAGTATTTTTATCATTAATTTTAGAACAATCTTTTCTTAAAAGGATTACTAACTTAAAGTCTTTTATTATTAAATGCAAGTTTATGACTTAAAATAACTATTTTTTAGTAATTAATATTTAATTCAGCATATTAAAATCTATAGTATCATACTATAAAATTATTATTTTCCTTATAAATTTAATATTATTGCTAAATAACAATTTCGGATATTCTTAAATCAATATGTTAACTTCCCTGGAAATTAAAGATTACGCGCTTATTCAGAATATTAATGTTGAATTTAGCAATGGATTAAATATTATTACCGGTGAAACCGGAGCGGGAAAATCAATTTTAATTGGGGCATTGGGACTTTTACTTGGAGAAAGAGCATCAACTGAAACTGTTAGAAAAGGTGCTAATAAATCCTATATAGAAGGAATTTTTGATATTGGTGATAATGAAAAAGTGAAGAAATTTCTTGAAGAAAATGATTTTGAATTTAATGAGGAATTGATTGTAAGAAGGGAAATATCAATTAAAGGTTCAAACAGATGTTTTATAAATGATACTCCAGTTCAACTTTCTGTTGTTAAGCAAATAGGCGATTTACTTATTGATCTTCACGGTCAGCATGATCATCAGTCACTTTTAAGATCAGAAACACATATTGAATTTTTAGATGAATTTTGTGATATAAAAAACGAATTACATGATTTTGAAGTTGCCAGGAAGAAGCTTCTTGAAGCTTTATCGCAGTTAAAAAAACTTAGAGACAGTGAGAAAAATCTTAAGGAAAAATTATCTTTAAATCAGTTCCAGCTTAAAGAAATTAACTCAATTTCACCCGAGAAGGATGAAGATTTAAAAATTGAAAAGGAACTAAATATTCTTGAAAATTCAGAAAAACTTTTCGAGTCTTCCTCACAAATTTATTCTTCAATATATGAAAATGAAAATAATGCTTATGATATTTTAGTAAGTATTAAAAATCATTTAGAGCACATTTCTAAAATTGACGAAGATTTTAATTTGAAACTTGTCGATATTAATTCTGCAATAGAATTAGTTAGAGAAATTGGTGATTATTCCAGAGATTATCTTGATAAAATGGAAATTGATCCTTCATCTATTGATGCTTTGAGAGATAGAGCCGGAGCCATACATATGCTAAAGAAAAAATATGGAGGTTCCTTAGAAAATGTATTATCATTTAAATCAAAGATAGAAGAAGAACTTTCTCTGGCAGAAAATTTTGCCGATAAAATTGATGAACTTCAAAAGAAAATAATTGACCAGCGCGAAGAAGTAAAAAAGACAGCATTTATTATTAGTAAGAAAAGAAAAAACGAAGCCAAAAAGGTTGAAAAGCAAATTGAGGAAGTTCTAAAATATCTTGGAATTCCGGATTCAAAATTTGAAATTAGGTTTGAATATGAAAATACTTTAGAAAGTGAAACCTTTGTTGAAGTTGATAAAAAGAAAGTTAATGTTCTTAGTAATGGTATTGATGTTGTTGAATTTTTTATTTCAACTAATCTTGGTGAAGACCTAAAACCCTTGGTTAAAACAGCATCAGGAGGAGAAGTCTCCAGAATTATGCTAGCCATTAAAAGTGTTATGGCAAAAACAGAAAAACTTCCATTGTTAGTTTTTGATGAAATAGATACAGGCATAAGCGGCAGAATTGCTCAAAAAGTCGGAAAGATTTTAAGAGATTTATCTGCAAGTCATCAAATAATTTCAATCACACATTTACCTCAAATTGCAGCCTGTGCTAATCACCATTATTCAGTTCAAAAAGAGACTAATTCCGATAGAGTTGTAAGTTTAATTAAAAAACTTAATGAAGAAGAAAAAGTTGTTGAAATTGCAAAATTATTAAGTGGTGAAAAAATTACACAAAGTAATTTGGATGCAGCAAAAGAATTGTTACTTGTAGCTAATTAGAGTAATTAATAAATCAAAAATTGATACGATAATTACTAAATAATAGTTTTTTATTGCGTTTTATAAAGCAATCGTTATTTTATGATAGTAAAAATTACGTTTTACAAAAAACCAACAAATAATCCAATAAATCAAAAATGGAGTAATAAATGAAAAAAGTATTATTACTATTATTTTTAATTTTGTTTGCTGTACAAGTTAACGCTCAGTTTGAAGACCGGTTTAATGATCTTTCTGAAAATTTGCAAAAAGGTTATTCTACACCTCTTGCAACTTGGACGGGCACTTATTTAAACTCAGGCGGTTATTATTCAGCTAGTGTATCCAAAATTTTCGGTTTTAAACTAAGTTTGGTTGGAATGATGATTTTCATTCCTGATGACCAAAAAACCTTTAAACTTTCTGATGGAACAGAAACTGCAACATTTTTTGGTGAAAAAGGAGCTGCCGTTCCGGAAACTGGCGGATATGTAGTTTATCCTCCGGGAATTAACCAAACATCAATTCCAACCGGAATTCCACAAGTTGCTTTAAGCACATTAGGAAGCGAAGTAATGCTTAGATATATTCCGGCTGTAGATATTGAAGATGTTTCCTTTGATCTGTTTGGAATAGGATTAAAACATAGCGTTAGTCAATATATTCCTTTATTGCCTGTTGATATTGCTGTTCAAATTATGTACAATAAATTCTCATTAGAAGGTCCAGATTTAACGATTGGAACTTCCAATTTGGCATTTAATGCTCATGCAAGCCGATCATTTGGTTTATTAACTTTATACGGTGGTCTGCAATATGAATCTACATCACTTGATATTGAATATGTGTTTACGGGCACTGAACTTGGGCAAGTTCTTGACGATGATAAGATTAAAGTAAGTTTGGATGGTGATAACAGCGTAAGGTTGACTCTTGGGGCTGCTCTTCGTTTGGCTTTTTTAGTTTTAAATGCTGATGTAAATTTCGGCTCTCAAACAGCTGTTGTTGCCGGATTAAACTTTGAATTTTAGAGGAGAAATAAAATGAAAGTAATATTAAACAGATTTTTTTTATTAACGTTATTTGCATCATTCTCATTTTTTAATGGTTGTGATGAATTAACGAATTTACCAATTAATGTTCCAATGGTTTTCCCAATTTCAACTAGTGGTACAAACACTACTCTTACAGAAAGCGCATCAGCTTGTTTATCTCAATTTGATGATTGGCAACAATATCAGGAAGATATTCAGTCTGCAACTTTTGTATCTGCTGCATATTGGACAGAAAGTGCATCATCTGGTTTAACAGGTAATGTAAATGTTACGGTAAGTGATAATCTTGGCAATGTTCTATTCTCAGTTTCAATTCCTAATTATGCTGCTTCATCAAATATTGATCAACCTTATACTTTGGAACTTACAGAAAATGAAATTATTGCTTTTAATGATTATTTGAGTCAAGTTGGTGATAGCGGCGACAGATGTTTTAACGCAAGTTTAACTATTTCAAATATTACAGGAAATTCAACTCCATACTCATTAACCGGAAGAGTTGAAGTTGTTGTTGAAGCAGATGTTGAGTTATAAATAAACTTTATCAAGAGGGCTAGAAATAGCCCTCAAATTTTTATCTTCAGAAAATTTCCTCAAACTTTACTATACTAGCACATCAATAATTTTTATCAAGTTCTATTTTGAAAAATACTGCAATTTATATTCATATTCCTTTTTGCGATCACAAATGTATTTATTGTGATTTTTATTCATTAATCAATTATGATAACCTAAAAGAATATTTAGATGCTTTGAAAAGAGAAATCATTTATTACGCTGATCGTTACTCAAAAGATAGAATTATTGACACAATTTTTTTTGGTGGAGGAACACCTTCTTTTATGACTCCAAATTATATAGGTGAAATAATCTCGACAATTAATAAAAATTTCATTTTATCAAATTATGCAGAAATTACACTTGAGACAAATCCGGGAACTGTAGAAATTACAAAGTTGAAAGATTTTAGAAACGCTGGAGTAAATAGAATTAGTATTGGAATTCAAACTTTTGATGAAGACGAACTTAAGTTTTTAACTCGAATTCACAATAAAAAAACTGCAATTGACACAGTTAACAACTCCTTTGACGCCGGATTTGAGAATATAAGTATTGATTTAATTTTCAGTCTGCCGAATCAAACAAAAGAAACATGGGAAGAAAATCTTGAAATTGCAGCAGGGTTGCCGATCAAGCATATTTCAGCGTACAGCCTTATCTTAGAAAAAGGTACAATTTTAAACAAAATGGTTTTGGATGGAAAAGTGAAAATGGCCGAAGAAAATCATGATGCTGAATTATATGAGATAACTATGAAGTATTTAATTGGAAATGGATTTAATCAATATGAAATATCAAATTTTGCTCATCCTGGTTTTGAATGTAAACACAATCAATACTATTGGGAATATAAAGATTATTTAGGATTTGGTACAGCAGCACATTCTTTTGTAAATGGAGTAAGATGGTGGAATTATTCAAGTTTAAAAAAATATATTCACGAAATAAATTTAAATCAAATTGCAATTAGAGGAAAAGAAAATCTAACGAAAGATGAAATGTTTGAAGAGTTTGTAATGCTTGGTTTAAGAAGTAAAGGAATTAATTTGGATGAAATAAATAAATATTCATCTGCCTGGTATTTTGAAAAAAAGAAAATAATAAATAGCTTTATAGAACAAAGATATCTTGTTGAAAAAAATAATTATTTAAGCTGTACACAAAAAGGTTATATGATATGCGACGAAATTATAAACAACTTATTATAAAAATATGTTGAAAAAAATAGCATTACATTGGCAAATACTAATCGCGCTAATTGCAGCAATAATATATGGAATTTACTTTACGGAGTATGTTTACTTAATAGCTTGGATGGGCGATTTATTTTTAAAAGCACTTAAAATGGTTATAGTTCCTCTGCTTTTAACTTCAATTACTGCCGGAGTTGCAAATATTGGCAGTGGTGAAAATCTTGGCAGAATTGGAATGAAAACTTTTGCCTATTACATTACAACAAGTATAATGGCAATTTTAGTCGGACTGATTTTAGTTAATATTTTTCAACCAGGAGTTGGTGCTGATTTAGGCTTTAGTCAGGAAGTTGAAGGTTTAGAAGCTGCTCGTGATTCTTTTGGTGAGACTCTGCTTGATATAATTCCAACAAATATATTTATTGCTTTTACACAAGGCAAAATGCTTTCAATTATATTCTTTGCATTATTGTTTGGTTTTTTCATTACAAAAGTTGATGATATTTATAGTAAAACTCTTACTGATTTTTTTAATGCTGCTTTTGAAGTAATGATGAAGCTTACAATGTTTGTAATAAAATTTACGCCTTTAGGAATTTTAGGAATTGTTGCAGGCATTGTAGCTGAACAAGCCGGAGATTCAAATGCATTAATATCAATTGTTGGCAGACTGGGAATATATATGATTACAGTTTTGCTCGGTTTGTTTATTCATGCAACCATATCATTGCCGCTAATATTAAAATTTGTTGGCCGGGCTAATCCTTTTAATCATTTTAAAGCAGTCAGAACACCTTTACTTACTGCATTCTCAACGTCATCTTCAAGTGCAACCCTACCATTAACCATGGAAGCTGTTGAACATAATTCAGGTGTTTCTAATAAAATTACAAGTTTTACATTACCTTTGGGTGCAACAATAAACATGGATGGTACAGCTTTGTATGAGTGTGTTGCTGCGATGTTTATAGCTCAAGCTTATGGAATTGAGTTATCTTTTTTCTCACAAATTATAGTTGTTCTAACGGCTTTGTTAGCTTCAATCGGTGCTGCGGGTATACCAATGGCTGGTTTGGTTATGATAACAATTATTCTTTCTGCAGTTGGTTTACCGTTGGAAGGAGTGGGATTAATTTTAGCTGTCGATAGAATTTTAGATATGTGCAGAACCACTGTAAATGTTTGGAGTGATAGTTGCGGTGCTGTGGTTATTGCAAATAGTGAAGGGGAAACAACAAAAGTTTAACTATAGGATATAAAATGGGAAAGAAATCAAAGAATATTTCAATTATTGGATGCGGTAATATTGGTTCAGCAATTGCAAGCGGTTTAGTAAATTCAAAAAAATATAAATCTTCAGAAATTATTTTAACAAGAAGAAGATCAAAAGATTTAGAAGAATTTGCATCTCAAGGTTTTAATACAACCGTTGATAACAAAAAAGCTGTAAACGAATCGAGAATAATAATTCTGGCAGTTACTCCTCAACAATTAAATGCTGTAATAGAAGACATTAAACCTAATGTGACAAATAATCATGTAATACTCTCAGTTGTTTCGGGGGCATCGGTAAAGCAAATAAAAAATCATTTTGAAATGGATTTGCCTGTTGTAAGAGTTATGCCAAATACTGCTATTGCAATTAGGGAATCAATGACCTGCATTTGCGCTGATGAAAAAGACAGCAGTTTTATTGAAGAAGCAAAAAAAATATTTGATTCAGTAGGTAAAACAATTCAAATTAATGAAGAATTAATGGGAGCTGCCACAGCTCTTTGCGCGTGCGGAACTGCATTTTTTCTTAGAGCGGTTAGAGCAGCGTCACAGGGTGGAATTGAAATTGGTTTTCATGCTCACGAAGCATTAATTATGGCAGCTCAAACAGCTAAAGGTGCTGCTTCTATGTTGTTAAAAGAAGGGAAACATCCTGAACGTGAAATAGATAAAGTTACTACACCTCAAGGAATTACAATCTCCGGTTTAAATCAAATGGAGCATAATGGTTTCAGTTCTTCAATGATTAAGGGTATTGTTACAGCCGCTGAGAAAGCTCAAAAAATTTATTCTAACAATGATTAACTCTATAATACCCAATTAAAATTTAGTTGGGTATTCTTATTTAAATTGAATAAAAAAATACTTCATTTAGCAATACCGAACATTCTTAGTAACATTTCCATTCCACTATTAAGTTCTGTTGATACGGCAGTTATGGGTCATCTAGATTCCCCTGTTTATTTGGGTGCTATTGCATTGGGTTCCATAATATTCAACTTTATTTATTGGGGATTTGGTTTTTTACGAATGGGTACAACTGGTTTAACGGCTCAAGCAATTGGGGCAAATAATAATAAAGAAGTCTCAGCTATTTTAGCCCGATCTTTATTTATATCTATTTTTATTGGATTAGTCCTTATTGTTCTACAATTTCCTATTAGCCAAATTGGATTTTATTTAATAAACGGAAGCAAAGATGTTGAATTTTTTGCAAAGGAATATTTTTATATTAGAATATTTGCAGCTCCGGCAACATTAAGTTTATATGCATTTCATGGTTGGTTTTTAGGCGTTCAGAATGCAAAATATCCTTTATACGTAACACTTTTGGTAAATGTATTAAATATTATCTTAAATTTGATTTTTGTCTTTGAGTTTGGAATGAAAGCTGACGGTGTTGCTTTAGGCACTGTAATTTCACAATATATAGGTGTTTTATTTTCATTACTACTAATTAAAAAATCTTATAAAAATAGTCTTAATTTTCAGCATTTCAATTCAATATTCCAAAGAGATAAATTTGAAAAATTCTTCAAAGTAAATTTGGATATCTTTTTAAGAACACTACTTCTGATATTTACAATTTCATTTTTTACTGCAAAATCTGCTGAAATGAACGATATAATTTTAGCAGCAAATTTTATACTTATGCAGTTGTGGATGATTATAGCTTATGGTGTTGATGGTTTTGCTTTTGCAGCTGAAAGTCTTGTGGGAAAATACATTGGTTCAAGAGATAACGTTAAATTAAAAATGACAATTAAATTCTCTTTTTTATGGGGAATTTCATTAGGGATTTTTGTAAGCATCATTTATTTAATTTTTGGCAGAGAAATATTAGAACTTTATTCAAAACAACAGGAAGTTATTGAAGCGGGAATGAATTTTCTAATGTGGATAATAATTTCGCCAATTATAAATAGTGTTAGTTTCATTTGGGATGGAATCTATTTTGGAGCAACCGAAACCAGAAAAATGCTTTATTCAATGATTTTTAGTACTATTTTTGTTTTCCTACCTGTATATTTTCTTACAAAAGATTTATTGGGAAATCACTCAATTTGGATGGCGTTAGTTACTTTTATGATATTCCGAGGATTTACATTATCTTTGATATACTTTAAAAAAATTAAACCGGTCATTTTTATAAAAAATAAATAGGATTCTTTAGCTCACTAAATTGTTGAATTTGGTAAAATAAATTGTTAATTTAAGTATTCTTTTTTCGCCCGTAAGGGCGTTTTTTGTTTGTGAAATTATGAAAAATATTATAAAAGATTTTGCTGAAGAAATTGCCGGTGAAGAAGGATTCCTTTTAATAAATTCAATTACAAAAGGAAGCACTAGAAATCCAGCTTTTGAAATTTACATTGATAGTAAAAATGGAATAAGTGCGGATGATTGTGCAGAGTTCAGCAGAAAAATAAAACAGAAAATTGAACTAACTGAAATAGGTGAACTGAATTATAAGTTAATTGTTTCATCGCCTGGAATTGATGAACCTATTAAATTTTTAGAACAATATCATAAGCATATTAATCGGGAATTTAAGTTATCTTACAATGATGGAAATAATGTTTTAAGTATTGAAGCAAAACTAATTGGAATAGAAGAAGATGAATTAATATTTAATTATAAAAAAGAAGAAATAAAAATCAATTTTAATAAAATAAAAAAAGCAAAAGTTAAAATAAGTTTTTGACGATGGAGGCTTAACAAATGAATAGTTCTATTGTTGAATCGTTTTCTTATATGGTAAAAGAAAAAGGTCTTGATAAGGACGTTTTAGGCGGAATTATTGAAGAAGTTTTTGGAGTACTTGTAAAAAAGCAATTTGGTCAAGAAGCTCACTATGAAGTTGTAGTGAATATGGATCGCGGTGATATTGAAATTTTCTTGGAAAAAGAAATAGTTGAAGAGGTTGAAGATCCCTTTACTCAAATAAGTATTGACGAATTAAACGCTAAAGGCAATGAGGATGAATTAGAAGTTGGTGAAGAGTATATTGAAAAAATTGATCTCAGTGCTTTTGGAAGAAGACATATTAATCTTGCTCGTCAAAATCTTAACCAAAGAATTAGAGAAATTGAAAAGGAAATTATTTATAAAGAATATTCAGAAATGCTTGGTGAAATTGTCGTTGGTGATATTTATCAAGTAAGAAAAAATGATATTCTTGTAAACCACAATAAAAATGAATTGGTATTACCAAGATCTGAGCAAATACTTCGTGAAAGATATAGAAAAGGTGATACAATTCGTGCGGTTATTAAAGAAATTAAGAAAACACCAAATGGCCCTGTAATTATTATTTCTAGAGCTGATAACTTATTCCTAAAAAGATTATTTGAAATTGAAATTCCGGAAATTTATGACGGCATAATTGACATTAAAGATATTGCAAGAGAACCAGGTGAAAGAGCAAAAGTATCAGTTGAATCAAACGATGCAAGAATAGATGCTGTTGGTGCCTGCGTTGGTATGAAAGGTGTTCGAATTCATGCAATAGTTAGAGAATTAAGTAACGAAAACATTGATGTTATTAATTATTCTGATGATCCTATAATTTATATTCAAAGAGCAATCGCGCCAGCTAAAATTAAACAGCTTGAATTAGATGAAGAAGCGAAAACTTGTACGGTTACTGCTGATAGCGATCAAGTATCTCTTCTAGTTGGTAGAAATGGTGTTAATATTAGATTAGCAATTAAATTAACAGGTTATGAAATAGATATAATTAGAGAAGAGAAACAGTATGAAGAATATGAAGATGATATTGAATTAGTAAGTTTAAGAGAAGAACTTGGAAGTGAAGTAGTAGATATTTTAATAAATAATAGATACGATACTGCAGTTGAGGTGCTTTCAGCTGGAGTGGAAAAAATTAAAGAAATTGAAGACTTTGATGAAGAAAAAGCAAATCAAATAATTGAGATAATCAAAGGTCAATTCGAAGAAGAAGAATAAAAACGGTAATTATAATATGACTGATTCTACCAAACAAAAAAAATTAAGAATTTACAAATTTGCTGCTGAGTATAATCTTTCAACAGATTCCTTAGTTGAATTTTTGAAATCCAAAGATTATAAAGTGAAATCTCACGCATCTTTACTTACTGATGAAATGATTGATGAAATTCGTATCCACTTTAAAAAGGATATTGAAAAATCTGAACATCATTATAGAAAAATATCAGAATTTCAAAAAAGTATTGGCGGTAAGAAAGATGAGGAGGAAGTTGTTCCACCTCCAGCGGAAGTTGAAGTAGTGACACCTGCCGATGTGGAAGACAAAGATCTTGAAAAACCTGAAGATTTGGTAGAAGAAGTTATTGACCAGCCTGAAATTACTGAAGAAGAAAAGATTGAAGAACCCGAAAAAATTACTGAAGAAGAGATTGCCAAAGAAGAAGAAAAAGTTGAAAAGGTAAATGTAGAGCCTGAACCTGAAAGCCGAGTCTTTAAAACTGCCTCAGAATTAGAGTTGCAGAAAAATAAAACCGGACTTAAAATTGTTGGTAAAATCGATCTGAAAGATGACCGTAAGCCTTCTAAAAAGTCTAAACAAGAAGAAAAGAAAGTTGAACCGAAAGAAGAAACAGTGGCAGGTGATGAAGAAGAAACCGGTAGTGATTCTGCAAGAAAAAGAAAGAAAAAACTTAAAGCTAAAAATAAATCAAAATCTATTGAAATTAGTGAAGAATCAATAAAAGCTAAGAAAAATAAAAAAGTTAAAAAGTTTGTTGTAGATAAACGTGAGGTTGATGCAACAATAAAGAGAACATTGCAAGGTGTTAGTAATATTGGTGTTGGCGGAAGAGCGGCGGTAAGAAAGAAGAAAAGAAAAGAGAAGCAAGAAATTCAAGATGAGATTTTTGAACAAAAACAATTAGATAAAAGTACAAAAATTCAAGTAACAGAATTTATTGCTGTAAGTGAACTTGCTAATTTGATGAAAGTCTCGGTTAGTGAAGTTATATCCAAATGTATTGGTTTGGGATTAATGGTTTCCATAAATCAAAGACTTGATGTTGAAACAATAACACTTATAGCAGATGATTTTGGATTTGAAGTAGAATTTCAAGAAGAATATACATCTGATGTTTTAGAAGATCATCCTGATTCTGAAGATTCATTAGAATCAAGATCGCCAATTGTAACAATAATGGGCCATGTTGATCATGGTAAAACATCTTTACTTGATTATATTAGAAAAGAAAATGTGGTAGCAGGTGAATCCGGTGGTATTACTCAGCATATTGGTGCTTATAAAGTTGAAGTAGAAAAAGGCAAAGCTATTGCATTTTTAGATACACCAGGTCACGAAGCATTTACAGCAATGAGGGCGAGAGGTGCTAGAGTTACAGATATTGTTGTTTTAATTGTTGCCGCTGATGATGCAGTAATGCCGCAAACGGTAGAAGCTATTAACCATTCATTAGCCGCTGGAGTGCCGATCATTGTTGCAATAAATAAAGTTGATAAGCCAACAGCTAATATTGATAAAATAAAACAGCAATTAGCTGATAGAAATGTTTTAGTTGAAGATTGGGGCGGTAAGTACCAATGCGTTGAAATTTCTGCTAAGACTGGCAAGAATGTCGATCTGTTGCTCGAAAAAATTCTTTTAGAAGCCGAATTATTGGAATTAAAAGCTAATCATAAAAGATCAGCTAGAGGAACAATAGTTGAGACTCAATTAGATAAAGGCAGAGGTATTACATCTACTGTTCTTGTTCAAAAGGGAACCATGTCAATTGGTGATCCATTTGTTGCTGGAAATCATTTTGGTAGAGTAAGAGCAATGTTTGATGAAAGAAATAATAAAATTGCAGAAGCCGGACCATCAACACCGGTATTGGTTTTAGGTTTTGAGGGCGCTCCTCAAGCCGGCGATACTTTTGTTGTTGTTGGATCGGAAAGAGAAGCCAGAGAAGTTGCGATTAAAAGACAACAATTACAACGTGAACAAGATCAAAGACAAGTACATTTGGTTACTTTAGATGATATTGCAAGCAGAATTGGTAAAGGAGAACTAAAAGACTTACCACTTATTGTTAAAGGTGATGTGGATGGTTCAGTTGAAGCTCTTGCTGATTCATTAATGAAATTAACAAATGAAGAAGTAAGAGTACAAGTTATTCACAAAGGTGTTGGTGCAATATCAGAAGGTGATGTACTTTTAGCTGCGGCATCTAATGCTATAATTATCGGATTCCATGTAAGACCTCATACAAATGCAAGAAAATTAGCTGAATCAGAAAAAGTAGATATAAGACTTTATAATGTAATTTATGATGCAATAAATGAAGTAAGATCAGCATTAGAAGGAATGTTGTCTCCGGTAATTTCAGAAAAACTTGCTGCTACAATTGAAATTAGAGAAACATTTAAAGTTCCAAAAGTTGGCACTGTTGCTGGTTGCTATGTTCAAGATGGTAAAATTACCAAAAACAATAAAATTAGATTGTTTAGAGAAGGCGTAGTGATTTATGAAGGCCAATTAGCCAGTTTAAAAAGATTTAAAGATGACGTAAAAGAAGTTGACGCCGGTTATGAATGCGGATTAAACATTGCTAATTTCAATGATATTAAAGTAAATGATATTATTGAATCTTATGAAATGATTGAAACCAAACAAAAATTGAAATCTTAATGTCGGTTAGACAAGAAAAAATATCTAGTCTGATTCAAGAAACTTTGAGCAATATATTTTTGCAAAAAGTTTTAGATCCCGAACTTGGGTTAGTAACAATTACAAAAACCAAAGTTACACCTGATCTAAAAATTGCAAAAGTGTATTTATCAGTCTATGAAAAAGATAAAAGAAGCTATGTTCTTGAACATATTGAATCAATTAAAGGATTTATAAGAAGTGAATTAGCAAAAAAAGTAAATTTAAGATATACTCCAGAATTACAGTTTTATATAGATGATACGATGGATTATGTTGAGAAAATGAATGAGATTTTTAACAATTTAAAAGATGATAGTAACAAAGAAAACGAAGCAAATTAACCTTACTGAATCTGCCGATGGTTTTGTTCTTTTATTTGATAAAGGTAAATCAAAAACTTCATTTGATGTTATAAGGGAAATCCGAAGAAAATTTGGAATTAAAAAAGTTGGGCATGCCGGCACGCTTGATCCAATGGCAACAGGATTGTTGATTGTATGTGTTGGAAAGAAGACCAAAGAAATCTTTAAATTCCAAGATATGGAAAAAACATATACCGGTACAATTACATTAGGTGCAAGCACTCCATCAATGGATGCAGAAACTGAACTAATTAATGTCAGAAGTATAAACGATGTTTCAATTGATAAAATAAATAAAGTTAAGAATTCATATATTGGTGAAATTGAACAAGTTCCTCCAATGTTTTCTGCAATTAAACATAAAGGTAAAGCTTTATATAAATATGCAAGAAAAGGAGTTGAGGTTGAAAGGCAACCCAGAAAAGTTAATATAAATAGCTTTTTGATACATCAAATTGTATTGCCGAATGTTGATTTTGAAATTGAATGTTCTAAGGGTACATATATCAGAGTTATTGCAAATGATTTTGGTGAAACGTTAGGTTGCGGCGGCTATTTAACAAAGTTAAGAAGGACTGCAATTGGTCCATATAAAGTTGAAGATGCGTTGACTATAGAAGAATTAAATAAAATTGAAATAATTGATTCGGGAAGTGTTTAGAAAAAGTATGGAAATTATTACCGAATTAGATAATTATAAAATATCAAATAGTGTTGTAACTATTGGTACTTTTGATGGAATACATGTTGGCCATTTAGAAATTATTAATGTTTTAAAAGCTAAAGCAAAAGAATTAAATTTAAAGAGCGTAGTTATTACTTTTTATCCTCATCCAAGAACTGTTTTGGCAAATAACTATGATATTAGATTATTGACTCCGTTAGATGAAAAGAAAAAAGTTTTTTCTAATCTAAATATTGATTGTTTGTATATAATAAATTTCACAAAAGAATTTTCCAACAAAACATATAAAGAATTTTTTGATGAAATAATTGTTAATAAAATTAAAGCTAAGCATTTAGTAATAGGTTATGATCATAAGTTTGGAAAAAATAGAGACGGTGATATAAATAAACTTGGCGAATATATAAAAGAAAATGAATTAACTATGTCAATTGTTGGCCCTGAACAAATAGATGATGAAATAATAAGCAGTACTAAAATTAGAAATGCACTTCTTGATGGAAATATAGAAGGTGCAAATTTAATGTTAGGACGAAATTATTCTTTAGATGGTATTGTTGTTGAAGGTTCAAAAAGAGGAAGGGAATTAGGATTCCCAACTGCTAATTTAGGTTTGGCTGATAATAACAAGTTAGTACCCAAGAACGGAGTTTATTTTGTAAAGGCAAATGTTGAAGGAAATAATTATTTTGGAGTAGCTAACGTTGGTCTTAGACCTACTTTTAATAACACAACTGTGCCAATTACAGAAGTGTTTATATTAGATTTTAATAAAGATATTTACGGAAAGGAAATAGTGCTGGAGTTTGTTAAGAGAATTAGAGATGAAATAAAATTTGATTCAAGAGAAATTCTTGAATTACAAATAAAAAAAGATGTTGAAACAGCAAAGAATTTTATAAAAGAAAATTACAAATAATTGACTCCGGTTAGTTCTGGGGTTACATTAATTAACAATAAAGGAGACGAAATGTCAGTAACAAAAGAAAGAAAACAAGAACTTATTAAACAATTTGGTGCCGGTTCAAATGATAGCGGTAAAGCTGAAGTTCAAGTTGCAATATTAACAGAAAGAATTAACGATTTAATTAGCCATTTTTCAAAACATCAAAAAGATCATGCTTCAAGAAGAGGTTTAATGCAAATGGTTGGTAAAAGAAGAAGATTGTTAGATTACATGAAAAGAAAAGATATTGGAAGATACAGAGCTATCATAAAAGAACTTAATATAAGAAAATAATGAGGAATGTTAATGATTTATAAAAAAGAAGTAGAAATAGATGGGAAATTAATTTCAATAGAGTACGGAAGATATGCTAGGCAATCTAATGCTGCTGTAATGGTTACAAGTGGCCAAACAATGGTTCTTGTAGTTGTAACAATGGCTAAGGAGGCAAAGGAAGATATAGATTTTTTCCCGCTATCTGTTGAATATAGGGAAAAAGCTTTTGCAGCAGGTAAATATCCTGGTGGCTTTTTTAAAAGAGAAGGCAAACCTACTGAAAAAGAAATCTTATCTGCAAGATTAATTGATAGACCTATAAGACCATTATTTTCTAAATCATTCAAAAATGAAACACAAATTATTGCTCAAGTTTATTCTTATGATGGTGAGAATGATCCGGATGTATTAGCTGCGGTTGGTGCTTCAGCTGCTTTGACTGTTTCTGATATTCCCTTTTTAGAACCTATTGGTGAAGTTAGGGTAGCAAGAAACGATGGAAAATTTCTAGTAAACCCAACTAAACAGCAAATTGTTAATTCAGATCTTGAATTAACAATTGCCGGAACTGCAAGCTCAATTGTTATGGTAGAAGGTGAAGCTCAAGAAATAAGCGAAGAGGATTTGCTCGAAGCATTAAGAATTTCTCATGATGAAATTAAGAAGATTGTTGTGGTTCAAAATGAGTTAAGAGCTGAATGTGGAAAAGAGAAAATTGTTGTTGAAGAAAAAGTAATTGATGAACAATTGATTAAAGATGTAAATGATTTAGCTTATGAAAAATATAAAACTCTCGTTTCTACTAAACTTGGCAAAGAAGAAAGAGCTAATAGTAATAGTGAATTGAATGCGCAAGTATTAGATGCATTGGCTGAAAAATATGAAGGTCAAGAATCAGTTATAAAGTCTTTACTTCATGATATTGAAAAAGATTTAATGCGTAATCAAATATTAACTGATGGTCTAAGATTAGACGGTAGAATTACCACTCAAATTAGACCAATAACTATTGAGCACGGACTTTTAGCAAGAACTCATGGTTCATCACTTTTTACCAGAGGTGAAACACAAAGTTTAACCACTTTAACTTTAGGGACAAAATCAGATGAACAGATAATTGACGGCCTTGATGAAGAGTATAAAAAAAGATTTATTCTTCATTATAATTTCCCTCCTTTTAGTGTTGGTGAAGTTGGACGATTTGGTATGACGAGTAGAAGAGAAATTGGTCATGGAAATTTAGCTGAACGTGCACTTAAAAATATTATTCCAAGTGAAACAATTTTTCCATATTCTATTAGAATAAACTCTGATATTATGGAATCTAATGGTTCATCTTCAATGGCAACAGTTTGTGCAGGTTCCTTAGCGCTTATGGATGGTGGTGTTCCTGTAAAATGTGCTATTGCCGGTATTGCAATGGGATTAATTACTGAAAATGATAAGTATTCAATTTTATCAGATATCTCAGGTAATGAAGACCATCTTGGTGATATGGACTTTAAAGTTGCAGGTTCATCAAATGGAATTACAGCAATTCAAATGGATATTAAAATTCAAGGACTATCTTTAGAAATTATGGAAAATGCTTTGAAACAAGCTAAAGATGGTAGGTTAGAAATTCTTGAAAAAATGAATTCTGTATTGCCGAATCCCCAAAATGAATTATCAGTTTATGCACCAAAGCAATTAACTACTCAAATAAATCCTGAAAAAATTGGAGCAGTTATTGGACCTGGAGGTAAAGTAATTCAAGGTATGCAAAAAGAGTTTGGTGTTGATATCAGTATTGAGGAGGATGGAAGAGTATTTATTTCTGGTCAATTAAAAGAAAATGTCCTAAAAGCTAAAGCTAAAATTATTGGATTAACTTCTGAACCTGAAATTGGTAAAGTATATGAATCCAAAGTTGTAAAAATTATGGATTTTGGTGCATTTGTTGAATTTATGCCTAACCAACAAGGACTTTTACATATTTCTCAAATTGACACTAAAAGAGTAAATAAAGTTCAAGATGTTCTTAAAGAAGGCGATATGATAACTGTTAAGCTAATAAAAGTTGAAAATGGCAAATACAGTTTATCAAGAAAAGTATTGCTAAGCGATGAAGAGCAAAAAGAAAAATCTGAATAGATTTTAATTTAATATTAAATGCTGAATACTAATTCAGCATTTTTTATATTTATTTAACATTGATTTTAAGAAAGAGTTGACAAAAATTGCAGGTTGGTAAATTAAATGTTGACAGTAATGCATTTCTAGCTCCAATGGCTGAAATTACTGATTATGCATTTAGAACAATTGCTAAAAAATATGGAGCCGGATTAACTTTTACTCAAATGGTTAGTGCTGAAGGTGTAATTAAAAATAATTTTGATACACTTAGATTTTTAACATTTAGCAGAAAAGAAAAACCAATTGGTGTACAATTATTAGGTAAGGAACCGGATATTGTTGGTAAAGCAGTTGCAGAACTTGTTAGATTTAATCCGGATGTAATTGATTTAAATTGTGGTTGTCCGGTTGAAAAAGTTTATGCTAATAAAATGGGTGCGTATTTATTAACTCATCCAGATGAATTAGGTAAAATAGTAAAAGAGATGGTGAAAAATTCAAGTGGTATTCCCATCTCGGTTAAAATCAGACTCGGACCAAAAGACAGAGTCAATGTTCTTGAAAATGCTAAAATAATTGAAGATAACGGTGCCTCGGTTATTATAATTCATGCAAGAAAAAGAGCTGATAGATACGATGTTGATCCAGAATGGGAATGGATTGCTAAAGTTAAGGATCAGGTAAAAATACCAGTTGTAGGAAATGGCTCTGTTTTTGATGCTGAAGATGCTATCAATATGATGAATGAAACCAAATGTGACGCAGTATTAGTTGGTAGAGGTGCATTAGGTAATCCTTTTATTTTTAAGCAGATTGAAGAATTAAAGAAAGGGAATAAATATATTCCTACAATTGAAGAAATTAAAACTGTTGCAATTGAACATGTTGAACTATTAAGAAGAGAACAAGGTTTTGATGTTCATCTTGATAGAGCAAAAAAAAATATTATTTGGTATTTTAAGTATCAAAATGGAGTTGAAAATTTAATTAGCGAATTATATTCAGCTACTGATTTTGATAGAATAAAAGAAATAATAAATATTCATATTGAAAAATTAGCAACAAATTATTATCCTCAAATTGACGTTGAGGAAATAAATAGAAAATTTAATAATAGAGTTCTTTTTTGGTTAGCAAAAGAGGAAGAAAAAGTTTTTGGATAATACTGTATTGTAAAAACAAAATTTAGGATTTTACGTTATTAAAAATATCAAGTAGAATACAAACTTTGTTAAATAGAAATTAAAGAATTTCTTCCTTCCTTGTTTTGCGAACTCGTTTTATTTAGAGAGTTTTATGCAAAAAGAAATTATCATTAATTCCTCTGCCACTCAGAACAGGGTAGCAATCACAGAAGAAGGTACACTCGTAGATTTTTTTGTTGATAACCCTGAAAAAAGAAGAATGGTTGGGAATATTTACCTTGGTAAAGTAGCTAGAGTTTTACCCGGAATTAGAGCAGCATTCATTGATATTGGGCTAAAACACGATGCATTTCTACACTTTTCTGATATCGGTGATTCTTTTCAAGAATTCCAGTCTGTTTTGGACGAAGAGGAAACTGATATAAGTGTTGATGATGAAGAAAATTTAGTAAACACTAAAGAAGAAACTGAAAAGAAAGTAACAAGCATTCCAAAGCTTCATAAAGGACAAGATATAATTGTTCAAATAATTAAAGAGCCTGTTGCAAATAAAGGAGTTAGAATTTCATCTGCAATTTCTATCCCAGGCAGGTTTTGTGTTCTTTTGCCTTTCGATAATAAAATTGGCATATCTAAGAAAATAGCTGACTTTAAAGAAAGAAAAAGATTAAAAACATTAGCAAAAGGAATTATTCCTGAAAATTGCGGATTAATTATCAGAACTGCAGCAAAAGAACAAGATGAATTTTCACTTGAAAGTGATTTAAAATATTTAGTGCGTACTTGGAATAAAATCCAAACAAAGGTGAAAAGTACTGATCCCCCAATGCTTCTTTATAAAGATTTGTCCACAACAACTTCTGTAATTAGAGATTTATTTACATCAAATGTTTCTAAAGTTTTTATCGATTCAAAAAGTCTTTATAAAGAAATCAGAGACTATATTCAACTAGTTCAACCAGAACTTTCAGAGAAAATTGAATATTACAAATCGCGAATGCCGATTTATGAAACATTCAAAATTGAAGAGCAAATAAAAACATTAATGGGAAGAAAAGTTCCAATTCCAAATGGCGGACATATTGTAATTGATCATACAGAAGCAATGACAGTAATTGATGTAAACAGCGGAAGGTATGCTGCTAAAAAGGAACAGGAGCTTAATTCACTTAAAACTGATTTGGAAGCTTCGAGAGAAATAGTAAGACAGTTAAGATTGAGAGATATTGGTGGTTTAATTGTTATTGATTTTATTGATCTTGAAGAGGATAAAAATAGAAAAAAAATCTATGATGAATTAAGAAAAGAATTTAAAAAAGACAGAGCAAAAATTGCAATTTTACCAATGACAGATTTTGGAATTGTACAGATTACAAGACAAAGAGTCAGACAAAATATCGTTCAATCAATAAATGAAGTTTGCCCTTATTGCGCCGGTACCGGTTTAATGACTAAAAGATCAACAGTTATTCATGATATTGATGAGTGGTTTAAAAGATATAAATCCGAAGGAAAATATAGAAGTCTTGTTTTAAGTGTTCATCCATCATTAAGCAATGACTTAAAAATAGGATTACTTTCTACATTAAGAAAACTTCAATTTAAATATTTGTTAAAAATTAAGCTTGAAGATAATGATAATATCAATCCTCAAGAATTTGAAGTTAAAGTTGCGAAAACTGGTGAAAAATTAAATTAGTTGAAAAGGAGATAAAATGAAATTTTTTATAGATACTGCCAATATTGATGAGATAAAAGAAGCTGCTTCAATGGGATTATTAGATGGTGTAACAACTAATCCTTCACTTGTAGCAAAAGAAGGCAAGGACTTTAAAGAACTGCTGAATGAAATATTGGAAGTTGTTGATGGGCCAATAAGTGCAGAAGTTGTTTCAACTGATTACGAAGGAATTGTAAAAGAAGCTAGAGAATTAGCTGCAATTCACAAGAATATTGTTGTAAAAATTCCTTTAATACTTGAAGGAATTAAAGCTGTAAAAACTTTATCTGTTGAAGGAATTAAAACTAATGTGACACTATGTTTTTCTGCTTCTCAAGCTATCCTGGCGGCGAAAGCCGGAGCAACATATATTAGTCCATTTGTCGGAAGACTTGATGATATTAGTCATTCTGGAATGCAGTTGATTGATCAGATAGTAACAATTTATAATAATTACGGCTATGAAACTCAAGTTTTAGCGGCAAGTATCCGTCATCCGCTTCACTTAGTTGAAGCTGCTGAATTAGGAGCTCATGTTGCTACTATCCCATTTGGTGTAATTAAAAAATTATTTAATCATCCTTTAACTGATTCAGGATTAGAAAAATTTCTATCAGACTGGAAAACTCTTGAAAAATAAAATATGAAACGTACAAAATTTTATAATTGTCATTTAGCTGAAAATGCTAAAATAGTTGATTTTGCTGGATATGAAATGCCAATTCAATATTCTTCTATTATTGCGGAACATAAGGCAGTAAGAGAAAGTGTTGGTGTTTTTGATGTTTCGCACATGGGTGAAATATTTATAAAAGGTGAAAAGGCATTAGAATTTGTTCAGCATATTACAGTAAATAACGCAGCAAAATTAGAAGTAGGGAAGGTTCAATATTCTGCAATGTGTTATGAAAATGGTGGAATAGTTGATGATCTTTTAGTTTATATGATTTCTGAATCAGAATATATGCTTGTGGTTAATGGTGCTAATAAAGATAAAGATCATGAATGGATGAAAAAAAATAATTCGTTTAATGTTGAAATTTGCGACGAATCTGATGAATACTCTTTACTTGCTGTCCAAGGCCCTAATTCCCGTAAGGTAATTGAAAAAGTATTTAATTCAAATATCGAATTGGATTATTATACATTTTTAACCTTGCAAATATTCGATACAAAAATTATTGTATCAAGAACCGGATATACTGGAGAATTAGGTTATGAATTATATTTCAAAGGCTCAACTGAAATAGCTGAATCAATATGGAATAAAATATTTGAAGCCGGAAAAGAATTTAATATTCTCCCAACTGGTTTAGGTTGTAGGGATTCACTGAGATTGGAAATGGGGTATTGCTTATATGGAAACGATATTGACTCAACAACAACAGTTTTGGAAGCTGGTTTAGGTTGGATAACTAAATTAAAAAAAGGTGAGTTTATTGGACGAGAATTTCTCGAACAGCAAAAAGAAAAAGGACTCAGTAAAAAATTAGTCCCAATGATAATTGATGGAAAAGCATTTCCAAGAAAAGATTATGAAATTGCAAAAGATGATAAAATAATTGGAATAATAACAAGTGGAACAGTAAGTCCTATTTTACAAAGACCTATTGCTTTAGGTTATGTGTCTTCTGAATTTGCTGCAGTAGGGGAAAATGTTGATATAATAATTAGGGGAAAAAAGAATACTGCAACTATCACAAAATTACCCTTTGTAAAGACGAATGAAAATTAAAACTCTGCTTTCACCATTAAATGTTGATGATTTGTATTTTACAAATAAAACAACTGTTGTTATTGATGTATTAAGAGCGACAACAACAATTGTTACTGCTCTCAATAACGGAGCAAAAGAAATTATTCCTGTTGGTTCAATAGAATTTGCAATTAAAATTTCCGGTGATGCATTTTCAAGTCTTACACTTTTAGCTGGTGAAAGAAATACAAAAAAGATTGAAGGTTTTGCACTTGGAAATTCCCCATTGGAATTTTCAAACGAAATTGTAAATGGCAAATCTATTGTATTATTTACCACAAACGGTTCTAAAGCAATAGTTAAAGCAAAATATTCATCAAGGTTATTTATTACTTCTTTTTTAAATTCTGCAAGTGTTGCAAAAAAAGTAAATGATTCAGAAGAATTAAATATTTTGTGTTCAGGAAATAATGGATTATTTTCATTTGAAGATTCTGCTTGTGCTGGTGATTTAATTGATGAAATTCTACAAATTAATGAAAATGTAGAATTAGATGATGCAAGCAAAACATGTCATATGCTATTTCAGAAAAATAAGCGAAGTTTAAGAAAAATGCTTTCAGAAACTGAGCATGGTAAGAAACTTATTGAACAAGGATTTAAAGACGATATAAAATATGCGGCTCAAAAAAATATAATTGATTTAGTTCCGCAATTTGGAAAAGGATCAATTAAATTGAGCAATTAAGCAGCATCTATTAAGTATGGCAAAACAAAATAGAAATACAAAATCACAAAATACATCTGAAAATTTCTTTATAATATCTTTAGAAAAAAAGAAGAAATTACTGGGAATATTTTTAATTATTTCTGCTTTGTTAATGCTTTTGAGTATTTTCTCATATTCAAGATATGATCAAGCAAATCTCAATTATAGATTTACAGATTTTTTTAAAGTCTTTTCAACTGACCCGGATTTTTTACACCGAGCTCAATACACTCATAATTGGCTTGGAATATTTGGAGCTTATCTATCACAATTTTTAATTAATTCAACTTTAGGATATTTTTCAATTGTAATTCCAATAATATGTTTTGTTTGGGGTTATACAATTCTTAAAAATACAGAAAGAAAATTAGCGCTAAATATTTCAAATTTTTTTCTTATCGCGGGAATAATTTTAGCTGCATTTTTTGGTGTTTTAAGATACGACCAGCTATTTGTAAATCAATATGAACTTGCCGGTAATATTGGAGATTTTTTTGGAGCAGCTTTAGGAAGATTGTTTGGTGTGCTTGGAAGTCTAATCTTATTATCCACGGGAATGTTTATTGCCCTCTTTATTGCATTTGATTTAAGATTCAGATTATTAAGAACATACATTTCTAAACTATTCGAAAAACCAAAAGAAACAGTAAAAATCAATTTAGAAGAAAAGAAAAACAAAAATCTTGAAAAAATTAAGAATTTAAAAATTCCTAAAAAGAAAGTTGAAAAAGAAGAAGAACCAATTGAAGAAGATGAAGAAATTAGTGAAGAAACTAAAATTAGAATTATAAGAGCTGATGAAAAACCAAAAGTAACTAAACCTCAGGTTGAACCGGAAGTTATAGTAACACAATCTAAACAAATTTCAAATGATGAAATCATTCCAGCTATTGATAAAGAATTAGAAGATGAACTGCCGGATCAGTGGGATGAGAAAATTAAATTTAATTCTCCTTCAATTGATTTACTGCAATATTCAGATGATGAAAATGTCGAAGTTTCAGAAACAGAATTAAAACAAAATGCAGAGTTATTGCGAGAAAAATTAAAACTTTTTGATATTGAAATTGAAGATATTTCTGTAACTCCGGGTCCCGTTGTAACTCTTTATGAAATCGTGCCATCACCTGGGGTAAAGATTAGCAGAATTGTTAGTTTAGAGCACGACATTGCTTTGGCTCTTGCAGCTCGAGGAATTAGAATAATTGCACCAATTCCAGGAAAAAGTGCAATAGGTGTCGAGATTCCAAATGAAAAATCTCAGTTAGTAAGTGCCAGATCTGTACTATCTTACTTAAATAAATCCAAAGCAGAATTACCCATTGCAATTGGCAAAACTATTGTTGGTGAAGTTTATATTACTGATTTATCTATAATGCCTCACTTATTAATAGCTGGTTCTACCGGTTCTGGAAAAAGCGTTGGAATCAATATGTTAATTACAAGCTTAATATATGCCAAACACCCTTCGGAAGTTAAGTTTGTTATTATTGATCCCAAAAAAATTGAATTATCATTTTATGGTAAATTAAATAAACACTACCTTGCAGTTTCTCCGGATCTTGATGAAGAGATTATTACAAATCCACAAAATGCTTTATTAGTACTTAAGGCAGTAGAGCATGAAATGGAAAAAAGATATGATAAACTTGCAAAAGCCGGAGTAAGAAACATTGTTGATTATAATAAAAAAATTGCAAATCCTAAACAAAGACCTGCTGATACTGAGAAAATTCAACATCATAAATTACCATACATAATTATTGTAATAGACGAACTTGCAGATTTGATGATGACTTCCGGTAAAGAAGTTGAAGCACCAATTGCACGCTTAGCTCAATTAGCCAGAGCAGTTGGAATACATTTAGTTGTTGCAACTCAAAGGCCATCTGTAAATGTTATTACTGGTGTAATTAAAGCAAACTTTCCAGCAAGAATAGCGTATCAAGTTGCAACTAAAATTGACTCAAGAACTATTTTAGATATGAATGGTGCCGAACAATTATTAGGCAGAGGTGATATGTTATTTCTTCCCGGCGGTATACCAAAGCCAATAAGAATGCAGAATGCTTTTATTTCAACAGATGAAGTTGAAAAAATTACAAATTATATTTACACACAACCCGGCTACTCAAAAAGATACTTTTTACCTTCAATGTTTGAGAAGAAAAATTCTGAAGCTGGAAACTTTTTATCTGATTTGGATCCGATGTTTGAGGATGCCGCAAGAGTTATTGTAAGACACCAGCAAGGCTCAGTATCATTACTTCAAAGAAGATTAAAACTTGGTTATTCAAGAGCTGCAAGAATAGTTGATCAATTAGAGGAAGCTGGCATTGTTGGCCCTTCTGAAGGAAGCAAAGCACGAGAAGTAATTGTAGAAAATGAGGAACAATTAGAGACTATATTAAGGAGTTTATAATAATGTTTTTACTATTTTATTTCTTACTTGTAATTCAATCCAATGGATCTGCAATTGATCAATTAAAAGAAAAATTTGAAAATATTAATTATCTTAGTGCTGATTTTAGTCAAAACTACAATGATGAAAATGCACTAAAAGGAAAATTTTATTTTAAAAAACAAAACAATTATAGAATTGAATTACCAAGTAACATTATAATTTCAGATGGAACTTCAATTTGGAATAATGATACAAAAAGAAATAGAGTGGTTATTTCAAATTTAGATGAAGACCCGCTTGCATTTTCATTAACAGAATATATTTATGATTATCCGGAAAAATGTAATGTTAAAGAAGAAAAAAATGATGATGGATATTTGTTAACATTGACTGCCGTAAATACAGAATTAAATTTTAAAACTGCAAGACTTTGGGTAAACAATAATTACTTAATTGATAAAATAACAGTTGTTGATTTTGGCGGTAATTCCTTTTCATTGCAATTTAAGAATATCAATGTATTAGATAAAATTGATGATTCATATTTTGAATATAAAGGAGATAGCAAAACAAAACTAATTGACCTGCGTTAAAAATATATGGATAAAATAAAGAAAATTTTCAGCTATCTGTTCCCTTTAATTTTGATGGTTCTATTTTTATATATTGCCTTCAAGAATATTGATTTTGAAGAAGTACTTAATATTTTTTCTAATATTTCAATCACTTGGCTGTTTGTTTATTTTGTAATCTGGTCGTTTTCTCACATCTTCAGAGCTTACCGCTGGGGAATAATTATTCATTCAGTAAAAGAAAAAACTTCATTGCTCAATTTATTTGGCGCAACAATGGTTGGCTACGGAGTCAATTGCGTTGTTCCGCGTTTGGGTGAATTATATAGAGGTCTATTTTTAGGTAAATGGGAAAATATCTCCAGATCATCAATGGTTGGAACAATTGTATTAGAGAGAGTAATAGATATTGTTGTATTAGGATTTTCGGTTTTAGTAAGCGTAGCAATTTATTCTGGTGATTTATATGAGGATATTGCATGGTTAAAATCAACACTTTACCTTGGCTTTGCAGCAATTTTTATGCTAATCGTTTTTCTGTTTTCATTGGTTAAGTTTAAGGAAAAATTTTACAATGCTATAATTAAATTAGTAGGAAAAATTTCTGAAAGGTTCGCTGATGGATTAGCCAGAATTTTTCATTTACTAACTGACGGGTTTGCAAGTTTAAAGACAGGTAAAAATCTATTCCTCGTTATCTTACATTCTATTATTATTATGCTATTGTACGGCTTAACGGCTTATGTAGGTTTTTATATATTGCATATGAATGAAATACAACATGTTGATTTTGCAATGGCATGGATAGTTATGACAATTAGTGCATTTGGTGTAATTATTCCAACTCCGGGTGCAACTGGTTCTTATCATTTAATAGTAATTTCTGTACTAGTAAATATTTTTGGATTCTCCAATGAAGTAAGCGGAGCATATGCTTTATTGACGCATGCGACTACCTACATTCTTTTTATTTTATCTACAATTATATTAACTTTAATTATAAATAAAAGACAAGCTCAAAAAAAATTGCCAGTTGCTAATTTTATTACCGTTTTTAAAAATAAGCCGGGTGAATTGTGAAAAAATTATTTTTAATGTTGAATCTTTTTTTTTCGTCATTAATATTTGCTCAAATTGATTTAAATGCCGGAATGGGATTAAATTTTTTTAGTGCTCCGGATTTAAGGGATTATATAAACTCAAATTTTTCTACAGCGGAAGATATGTCTTCTTTTAATACTTCTGCTGATTTTTTTGGTGAAATTGGTTATAACATTACTCAAGATTATCAAATTAGTTTTGAGTACAATTTTAATATTTATTCATATAATTCAAGTTTTAATGGCGGGGTTTACGATTTTAGTCTTAACCACCATAAACCAAGTATCATTGGTTATTATGTTAAATCCGGTATTGGATATAGATTTAAATTTGGCGGCGGTGTCGGTTTAAGAATTGCTCAGGTTGATGAAGAGCTATATGGTTCAACTGAAAGTTATTCAACGAACGGATTTGGCTTATTACTTAAAGCTCAGGGTGATACAAAATTAGGCGGAGATTTTTATGCTTTAATTGCCGGCGAAGTTAGATATGATATGCCCGGTGAATTAGAAACTTTAACTAACAGTAAAATTAATCTTAATTCTTTCAGTTTAGCTCTTAAACTGGGTATTGCATATTATTTGTAAGGAAATATTTTGAGTATTTTAGAAGCTATATTATTGGGTATCATTCAGGGATTAACAGAATTTTTACCAATTAGCAGTACAGGTCATTTAACAGTTGCCGGTAAATTAATGAACTTGATTTCTCCGGAACATCCTGAACATTGGACTTCATTTATTGCAGTTATACAACTTGGTACTTTAGCCGCTATTTTAATTTATTTTTGGAATGATCTATTAAAAATCACAATCGATTTTTTCAAAGATAATTTATTTGCAAGAAAATCTTTTTCAAACCAAAGTTTAAATTCTAAAATGGGATGGTATATAATTATTGGATCAATTCCTGTTGTAATTATTGGTTTAGGTTTTAAAGATGTTATTGAAGGAGCATTAACAAAAAATCTTTATGTAATTTCAGGCAGCTTAATAGTTTTAGGTATTATTCTTGCAATTGCTGAAAAATTAGGAAAATTTAAAAAGGATATAAAAGATATAAAATGGTACGATGCTATAATTGTTGGTTTTGCACAATCATTAGCATTAATTCCAGGATCATCAAGATCCGGAACTACAATAACAGCCGGAATATTTTTAGGATTTAAAAGAGAAACCGCAGCTCGTTTTTCATTTTTATTAAGTGTTCCTGCAATTTTAGGCAGCGGATTATTACAACTATATGAAGCACTTGAATTTATTGATTCTTCAGGAATGATAACTTTAATAATAGCGACAGTTGCTTCAGCAATCAGCGGTTATTTAACAATTGGATTTCTTCTCAAATTTTTAAGATCAAATTCTACATTTGTATTTGTATTTTACAGAATATTAATTGGCATAGTAATAATTATTTTAATTTTTAACAATCTTATTTCAGCATAAAGGAGGAAAATTGAAATTCTTATCAATTATATTGGTGGTAACTTTATTAGCATGTTCAAACAATAGTGGAAAAATGGAAAATTCACAAAATGACACAAAAAAACAAGAAAATATATATGAGGTAAAAGTGAAAGAATTAATGACGCTTTCAGAAAATGAAATTTTAGTTGCAAAAATTAATACAACAATGGGTGAAATCGAGATAGAATTATTTGCTGATAAAACACCTAAAACTGTAGAGAACTTTGTTGGCTTATCATTAAAAGGATATTACGATGGTGTAATATTCCATAGAGTTATAGATGAATTTATGATTCAAGGCGGTGATCCGACTGGAACTGGAAGAGGTGGAGAAAGTTTTTTCGGCGGTTCATTTAAAGATGAATTCCATCCAGAATTAAAACATACTGGTGCAGGAATCCTTTCAATGGCTAATGCTGGTCCCAACACAAATGGCAGTCAATTTTTTATTACACTTGTTCCAACTCCATGGCTTGATGGCAAGCATTCAATATTTGGTAAAGTTATTACAGGTTTAGATGTTGTAAAAAATATTGGTAAAGTTGCAACTTCAAAACCATTTGACAAACCAGTTAAAGATGTTGTAATGAAAAGTGTGACAATTGAAAAAAAAGTTAAATCATAAAAAGAATTTTTAAATTTATATAATGGCTAAAGACAGCAGTAATATTACTTCAATTTATTCTTTGGTTTCTAATCTCAGTAAGGAAAAGCTGAACTCAATTTATTTTCTTTTTGGAGAAGACCACTTTACAATTAATAATGCTGTAAAGAGAATTGAAAAAGTAATAGAACCTTTCTTAAGTTCTGATTTTGATAAAGAAGTAATAAATACTGAAAAAAAAGCCAATTTATCTGAACTCATTGATTTAGCTTATACATTTCCTTTTGGTTCCGAAAAAAAATTAGTAATTGTAAAAAATTTTGAAAATTTTGACAATAAAAAACAACTTGTTGATTATATAAATGATCCATCTGAATCAACAATTCTTGTTTTGGTAAATTACGGAAATATATCAAATTTAAATTCGGAGCCATATAAGACATTAGCTTATAAAAATTTGATCTTTCAGGCTAGAGAATTGAAAGGGAACGAGTTAGAAACTTGGGTTAATAAAAGAGCAGGTCAATTAGATTTTAAAATCAGTTCAGAAAATATTAAAGCATTAATTGAAATTGTTGGTGAAGATAAGTCTCTTTTAGAAATGCAGCTTCAAAAATTTTCTAGCTTTTTAAATAAAAATGAAGAAATTACAACTGAGGATATTCAAAAATTATCTTCCGCAACAAAGGAATATTCTATTTTCGATTTATTAAACTCCTTGGGTAAAGGTAATTCTTCCAATTCATTTAAAGTTATGAATAATCTTTTGGATAATGGAAAAGACATGGTTTTTATAATCAACATGCTTACAAAATATTTTTCCGTTATCTCTCAATCAATTGAAATGAGGCAGCGGAATTTAAATGACAATGATGCATCAAAAGCAATTGGAGTTTCTAAATACTATTACATTAATTGTAAAAATGCTTCATATTTTATGAATGAAAGTAAACTATTTAAAGCTTCTAAAGCATTATATAAAACAGATTTATCATTAAAAACGACAAATATTGATTCAAAAACATTGTCTACAATGTTATTAACGGAAATTTTTGCAAATTAATTGATAATTTCCAAAATTTAATTGAAACAAAATTATCTTAATAAAGTATAAATATCATTGAACAAGAAACTTACTGAGTTTAGCGACGAAGAATTAATTAAAGAATTTCAAGACAATAATACAATTGAAGCTTATGAAATTCTTGTTAATAGATTTAAAGATCCATTAACAAACTATGTTTATCGATTTTTAGGCGATAGAGATATATGTACTGACATTGTTCAAGATACAATGATTAAGTTTTATTTGCATAAAGATTCCTATAAATCTTTTGCAAAATTTTCAACTTGGATATACACTATTGCTGGAAATTTAGCCAGAAATGAGCTAAAAAGAAGAAAAAGAAGAACAATTTTTTCATTAAATAATGATGACGAAGATAAAAAGATTCAAATAGAAGATACTTCGTTTGTTTCTCCTGAAAGAGAAACCGATAGCCAAATGAAGGGTGAAATTATACAAAAAGCCCTGCTTAAAGTAAAACCGGTTTATAGAGAAGTTGTTATTTTAAGAGACATAGAAGGTCTTTCTTATGAAGAAATTGCTGAAATAACAGATTTATCTATTGGAACAGTAAAATCAAGAATAAACAGAGGAAGAAAACATCTTCAGGAATTATTAAAATATATCTATAGTGGGTAGCCTATGAAAAATGAATTATACAATTCTTACGATGAAGAATATAAAAATGTTATTAAATTACTTAGTGAACTTCCAAGAGAAAGTGCACCGCCGAATTTTGAATATAACCTTAGTGTTAGAATTAAAAATAGAAATTTTGATCTAAATTCTTCAGAAAAGAAATCATTATTTCCTTGGAGATATTTTGTACCTGCTACCGGTGCAGTAATTGCTTCAGTATTTGTTTTTTTAGTTCTATTTAATGATTCAGATTCTCTTGAAAATCCTTTTCAAATTCAGCCTAAATTAAGAAGTGAAATAAAAAGTGATCTATTCAGTTCAAAGAAAATTTTAGGCTCTATAGGTAATAATCAGCAAATAAATGAAAATGATGTAGTTCTTAAAGAAGATACAAAGCAGACAGATAAGTCAATTATAGAAAAAGAAGAGAATTTAGCATCAAATATAGGTCCTAAAAGTGAGCTTAAAGATGAGGTCAAAGCAGATTTCCCATTTAATGATAATAATTCAACAAATTTAGATGAAGCATTATCAGAAAGAAGATTGAACACAAAAATTGATAGAAGAGCAAGTTTAGCCGGAAGAAATGCTCCAAGTTCGTTCTTTAATGGATTTTATATAAGAGAAGAAGTTGACAAAGAATATGTTGAAGCGCAAAAAGCCAAACTGGATTCTTTGAAAAAAGCAATAAAAATGAGTAGAATTAAAGATAAAATAGCTCAATAGTAAAAAAAATTGAATTTTTTAACTTTTCTTGCTATTTTTTCAAGCTAAATATTAATAGGAAGTGCAATGAAAAAAGGTTTACACCCAACTTATCAAAATTGTGAAGTAAGCTGTGTTTGCGGTAATACATTTACTACTAAATCAACTGTTAGTAAAATAAAATTAGAAATTTGTTCTGAATGTCACCCATTTTTTACCGGTAAACAAAAATTATTAGATTCAACCGGTAGAGTTGAAAGATTTAACAAAAAATACGGCTTAAAAAATTAATAAAAGGCTTTCTCTTTTTCCCAATTTGAGAAAGCTTTTTCTATTCTTTAAATACTTTTCCAAAATTATTTAATTTTCTTTTCTTTTTATTAAATTAAAAATCTACATTTAGTTATTTATTTCAATTAGAAAGTTTTGAGTATGGAAATGCAAGAAGTTAAAATCGGCTCGAGTTTAAATTTATATAGTGGCGTTAGAGGAATTGCTGTAAAGATTCTAAATAGAGTAGATAGGACAGATGCTTATTTAGATAAACTATTAGAAATAGAAATTAAAAACTCTGAGCTTTCCAGTAAAGACAAAGCCTTATTGTTTGAAATTGTTCATGGTGTAATAAGATGGTTAGGTAAGATTGATTGGATATTAAATGGGTTTTATAAAGGTCAATTTTCTAAATGTATACCTAATGTAAAAAATTCTATGAGAGTTGCACTTTATCAAATTCTTTTTTTGGATAAAATTCCAAATCATGCTGCTGTAAATGAATCTGTAGAATTTGTAAAGAAACTTCAAGGTGAAAAATCTGCAAATTTAACAAATGCAGTACTTCGTAATATTATCAGAAATCAGCAAGGTATAAGATATCCAAATAGAGAAGAGGATTTAGTTGGTTATTTATCTGCGTTTCATTCACATCCATCTTGGATGGTAAAAAGATGGATAAATAGATTTGGGGAAGAAGATACAGAACAGTTATTAGTAGCAAATAATAAAAGACCATCACATACAATCCGGGTAAATAATATTAAGACAAATGTAAATGAATTAAAATCTTTATTAACTTCTGTCGAATTAGGTTTTACTCAAAGTAAATATTTTGATGAATATTTTCAGTTAAATCAGCTGACAAATATTACAAGTTGGGAATATTTTCAGAAAGGATATTTTACAATTCAAGATGAAAGTACGGGTTTTTCATGTAAAGCTTTAGATCCTAAGCCTGGTATGAAAATATTAGATTTATGTGCCGCTCCAGGTGGAAAATCTGCATTTCTTGCAGATATGATGAATAATGAAGGTCAAATAATTGCATTAGATAAATTTGAAAGTCGTCTTGAGCTGTTCAATAGAAATATTGAAAGATTAGGAATTACAAATGTTAAAACCGTAGCAATAGACGCAATGAAATTTAATGAAAAAGATTTTGACGGAGTTTTAGCTGATGTTCCATGCAGCGGTTTAGGTACTTTAACCAAAAAGCCAGATATTAAATGGAAAAAAGATTTTGGAGATATTAGAAAATTAAACAAAGTACAGCTTGGTTTATTAACCAAAGCCTGTTCATTAGTAAAAGTTGGAGGAACAGTTGTTTACAGCACCTGCACAATTGAACCCGAAGAAAATATTAAAATTGTTAAACAATTTTTAGATAATAATGATAATTTTGAATTAGTTAGTTTAAAAGATCAGTTTAGTGAAGAACTTATTGATGAAAACGGATGTGTACAAACATTACCTCATAAACATAAAATAGATGGAGCTTTTGTAGCAAAACTTATTAGAAAATCGTAAACCAAGGTAAAAAAATGAGTACTCAAATGCTGAAAAAATTGTCTGATGAATTAGTTGAAGTAAGAACAAAAAAAGATATTAGCATTGAACAAATTTTTACAAAAACGAGAATTGATAAGAAATACCTTGCTGCAATTGAAGAAGGCAATTTTTCAATTATGCCGGAAGTTTATATAAGGGCATTTTTAAAGCAGTATTCAAATACAATCGGATTAGATCCGGAAGAAGTTTTATCAAAGTTTGAAAAAGCCCAAAAGGGAATTGATTATTCAGCACCAGTTGAAGATGATAAAAAAGTTAAATCATCTACCACTGAAAAGAAAAAAGAACCTCTCAAAAAAATGGATGATGTTTCCCCCAAAAAAGATATTCCAGAAATGTCTCCTAAACCAAATGTTAATAAAACAGTTTATTATGCCTTAGCCGGTATTTTAATGCTTCTTTTTATATTCGTTGTTTACAAAGTTTTTTTAACTGAACCCAATACTGAAATTATTACTGAAAAACCATTTGAAGAAGTAATTGAATCTCAACAAAATCATCAGGCATCTCCTTCAGTTAAAGAAGAACAAAAAACTGAACAAGCAAAGTTAGATGTGGAAAAAATTGAACCAAAGCAATTAGAGCAAATAAAAACTAAACCTGAAACAACGACACCGGAAAAAGTAAAAGAAGAACAAGTTACTACACCTCAGCAACTTTCGGGACTAAATTTAACTATTGTTGGCAGTGACAAATCATGGATTAGAGTAGTGACAGATGACAAAGATAACATTGAATTTATAATTGATAAAAATGTTACTAAAGTTTTAAATGCCAAAGAAAAATTTTATTTGCATATTGGAAATTCTGGAGGTGTTAAATTACTATTAAATAACACTGATCTTAATTTTACCGGCTCACAAGGCAGGGTTAGAAAAATTAATATTACAAAAAATGGTATTGAATACCTAAGAAGAACGCCTACACTAAATGCCTCAGAATGATAAGATTAAAAAGAGAATTTCTGATTTAATAGATCAAATCAGAACTCACGATTACAATTACTATATCTTAGCTGAAAGCAAGATAAGTGATTATGAATATGATTTGCTTTATCAGGAATTAAAGCAGCTCGAAACAGAATATCCAGAATTTATAAAACCAGATTCTCCAACGCAAAGAGTTGGATCCGATTTAACTAAAGATTTTCCTTCAGTTCAACATACGACGCCAATGCTTAGCTTATCAAATTCTTATGATGAACAAGATCTGTATGATTTTGATAAGCGTATTAAAAATATGCTTAAAACTTCAGATGAAATTGAATATGTAGCTGAATTGAAAATAGATGGAGTTTCATTAAGTATAAAATATGAAAATGGATTTTTTTCAAAAGCTGCGACAAGAGGCGATGGCTTTTTTGGTGAAGAAGTTACAAACAATGTTAAAACAATAAAATCAATCCCGTTAAAAGTAAATTCAAAAAATCATAAAATTCCCGCAACTTTTGAAGTACGCGGTGAAGTCTATATGGAGATTGAAGAATTTAAAAAATTTAATGAGATAAGAGCAATAGAAGGATTAAAGCTTTTTGCAAATCCTAGAAACTCTTCAGCAGGAACATTAAAACTTCAGGATCCAAAACAAGTTGCAAAAAGACCCTTGGATATTTTTGTGTATTATTTACTATCTGAAGAGCGAAAATTTGATAGTCAGTTTAGTAACCTGGAGTATCTAAAGGAAATAGGATTCAAAATTAATCCGCATTCAAAATTATGTAAAAACATTGATGAAGTAATTGAATTTTGCAGATATTGGAACAAAGGTAGAGCTAAATTACCCTATGAAACAGATGGAATTGTTGTAAAAGTAAATAAAATAAATCTGCAAGAAAAATTAGGCAATATTGCAAAATCACCTAGATGGGCGATAGCTTACAAATTTGCGGCCCAAAAAACCATTACTAAACTTTTAGATATTACTTGGCAAGTCGGTAGAACCGGAGCTGTTACACCGGTTGCTGAACTTGAACCCGTATTGCTTGCTGGATCAACGATTAGCCGGGCGACATTACATAATAGAGATGAAATACAGAGAAAGGATGTTAGAATTGGTGACTCAGTTTATCTTGAAAAAGGCGGAGATGTTATACCCAAAATTGTTGAAGTTGAGTTAAGTAAAAGACCTGCAGATTCTAAACCAACCGAAATGCCCCAAAAGTGTCCGGTTTGTGGAAATAAACTATTTTTTCCTGAAAACGAAGTTGCTGTTTACTGTGTGAATATTGAATGCCCTGCCCAAATTAAAGGTCAAATTGAACATTTTGCTTCACGCGGTGCAATGGATATAGAGGGATTAGGAAAATCCCTTGTTGATCTTTTTGTTGATATGAAATTTTTAAATTCATATACTGATATATACTTTCTCAAAAATATTCGCAATAAATTAATTACTCTTGAAAGATTTGGTGAGAAAAGTATTGATAATCTTTTAAATGCAATTGAAAAAAGTAAAGAAAGAACATTTGATAAAGTCCTATTTGCTCTGGGAATAAGATTTGTTGGTGCCGGAGTTGCAAAAAAACTTGCTAATGAATTTAAAGATATTGATGTAATAAAAAAGACTTCAGTAGATAAGTTTGAACAAGTTAACGAAATTGGGCCGAGTATTGCCAAAAGTTTAGTAAGTTTTTTTAGTAATAGTAAAAACAATGAAAATATAGAAAAACTTAAGCAAGTTGGATTAAATTTTAAAATTGAAGCATCAAAGAAAGAGAATAATATTTTTAGTGGATTTACATTTGTTCTTACTGGAACCTTAGCTAAATTTACAAGAGAAGAAGCAAAACAAATAATTGAAGATTTAGGCGGAAAGGTCACATCTTCGGTAAGTGCAAAAACAACTTATGTTCTTGCTGGTGAGAACGCAGGATCAAAATTAGATAAGGCAAAGAATTTAGGAGTTCAAATACTTAATGAAGAGCAATTTATTAAAAGGTTAGGTTGACAAGTTTGTTTGAAGAATACAAAAATAGAATTGGGTATTACATCTTTAAGAAAAAAATATTTAAAGAATTTAATTCCTCGTATTCATTTAATGATTTTATTGAAAATTCTTCCAGCTATGTAATTATAATGCCGCTTAATGATATTGATTTTGCAAATAGTTTTGATATTGCTAAATACTTTAAAATTCATAAAAAAGAAGTAACGCTTTTTTTGCCTGAGCATAGAGTAAATTCAGAAAATATAATCAGCAATTATAAATACCTAAGTTATGATTTAACTGATATCACAAAATTTGGTTTACCTTCAAAGCTTTTTATTAAAAATCTAAATGAAAATAATTTTGATGTATTAATTGATTTAGAAAGAGATAATAATTTATTTTTAACTTCAATTGCCAGCTTAATAAATGCAAAATATAAAGTAGGATTTAAGAAACCTGATATAGAAAATCTTTATAATTTTCAATTAGTAAGCACCAAAATTAATTCTGAAATATCATATAGAAATTTGTTAAATTCATTAAAGATGTTTTAAAAAACTATTCACTATTTTTACAATTTAGATAAATAAAAAACAGAAAATGGAAGAGAATGTAAATTTTGAATTTAAGAAAGTTGAAGATGTTGCCATTTTTAAACTTTTGGAATCATCTTTTGATGCATCCATTGCTGGCTTAGTTAAAGGTGAATTGACTATTTTATTATCAACAGGAGATATTCAGAAACTTGTTTTTGATCTTTCGGAAATTGAGTATTGCGATAGCTCTGGTTTAAGTGCAATTCTTTTATCATTTAGAATTTTACAATCAAATGATGGTCATATTAGATTGGCCTCTCCTCAAAAAAGTGTAAGAACTTTAATAGAAATATCACAATTAAACAGAGTCCTACCAATAAAAGAAACAGTAGAAGAAGCCGTAAATGAATTAAAAGGAATTTAGGATTATTTTGGATAGAACTTTTGATTATGTAATTATTGTTGCATTTCTTATTGGTGTAGCAATCTTTGGAATTTTCAAAGGCGGAAAACAAAAAACAATAGAAGATTATTTCCTCGGCTCAAAATCGGTTCCATGGTGGGCAGTATGCTTTTCAATAGTTGCTGCAGAAACAAGTACTCTTACTTTTATTTCAATACCGGGATTGGCATATTTAACTAATCTTAATTTTCTTCAGGTTACGTTTGGATATTTAATAGGTCGAATTTTAATTGCTAAGTTTTTTCTCCCTTCATACTTTACCGGCGAATTAAATACTGCTTATGCATTTTTAGAAAAGCGATTTGGCAAAAAAACCAGATCATTTTCATCTATTGTGTTTTTATTTACCCGAACTGCAGCTGATGGAGTAAGACTTTTTGCTACAGCAATTCCACTAAAACTAATGTTAGATATTGATTATCCAACCGCAATTATAATAATTGCAATAATAACTTTGCTATATACAATAACAGGTGGTGTTAAAGGAATTATTTGGGTAGACGTTATTTTAATGACAATTTATCTGGGCGGAGCTTTATTGGCAGGTTATTTTTTAATATTTCAATATTTGCCAGATGGCTTTAGTTCATTGATAAGTGCTGCAGAAGTTGAAAATAAATTAAATATATTTAATTTTAATTTTGGCGATTCACTTGGAGAATTTTTCGGACAGCCGTACAATTTTATTAGTAGTATACTTGGCGGTACATTTCTCTCCATGGCTTCTCACGGTACAGACCAATTAATAGTTCAGCGTTTGTTAAGTATTAAAGATGTTAAACAAGCTCAGAAAGCTATTATTGGCAGCGGAATAATTGTTATTGTTCAATTTGTAATATTTTTATTGGTTGGAATAGGTTTATATGCATTTTATGGTTCCTTAGATATTAGATCTGATGAAATATTTCCAAAATTTATAATTGAAAAATTACCTTCTCCGTTTTCCGGAATTATAATAGCCGGCTTATTTGCCGCAGCAATGTCCACAATTGCCGGCTCAATTAGTTCTTTATCTTCATCAACTATGCTGGATTTGTATAATCCTCTAAAACAAAACCGCAATAAAGATAATGATCTAAAAATTTCCAGATTATTTACCGTAATGTGGGCAATATTGCTTATTTTTGCAGCAATATTCTTTATGAATTCTCCTCAGACTGTTGTTGAATTAGCACTTAGTATTGCATCTTTTACTTATGGAGGACTGCTCGGTACTTTTATGCTGGGACTTTTTGTAAAAGAAGCCAAACAAGAGGATGCGTTGGCTGGATTTACTTCTGGTATATTTATTATGATAACTGTTATTTCACTTAATCTTGTTGCATGGACGTGGTTTACTTTAGTTGGAGTTTTAGCAACATTATTAATCGGAACTTTGTTATCTTTATTAGGTAAGACCAAAATATAATAATTCAAAAAAAATCTCTTATTATGCTTGATAAAAAACTTCTAAAAAAACTGGAATTAATAGTATTTGATCTGGATGGTACTTTATTAAATAAGTATGGCGAAATTGGTGAAAAGTCGATTGAATTGGTTCATGAATTAAAAAAAATGGGAATGAAGTTTACATTTGCAACCGGTAGGTTACATAATTCAATTACGGAATTTGCTGAAATTTTAAATTTAGAATCACCATTAATTTCACTTGATGGTGCAATAATTAAAAGTTATCCGGCAAATGAAATAATATATGAATCATATATAAAATCTTCTTATGTTGAAAGAGCTATTACAATGGCAGACAATTCATTGTTAAAAGTTGCACTTAGTCATGATGATGCAATTTATTATACAGAGCAGAATTCACTTGTTCCTCAGTTGATGGATAAATTTGATGCCAAATTTGAACAAACAGATTCATATGATGAACTTATTGATAGAACATTAGAAATTGTTATTTGCGGTGATTATAAAAAATCTATTAAAATGATTGAAGAAAAAATGAAATTTCCATCTGCATTTGGATTAAAGACTTCTTTTTATAAGTCACAAGATCAAGATGGTGTTTATTTTCTTGAAATAAGAAACAAAAAATGTTCAAAAGGTGAAGGATTTTTGAAGCTGATTAAGCATTTGAAAATTAGTGAAAAACGTTCAGCTGTAATTGGTGACTGGTACAATGATAAATCAATGTTCAGAACTAAAGCATTAAAAATAGCAGTAGCTAATGCAGTAGAAGTTATAAAAGAAATGTCTGATCATATTACAAAACGAACAAATGATGAAGATGCAACTGCGGAGTTTCTTGAAATGGTGCTAGAAGCAAAAAAAGGTTAGTATGGCTAAGGGTGAATTTAAAGAAAAATTAAAAGTAAATTCTAAATTAAGGGTTTTAATAGTCCTTATAGGAACAATACTTATAACACTTATGTTTCCTAGAGGAGAATCTCTGGAATCTGATGTAGAAGTGGGTTCAATTTGGATTCAAGATGATTTAATTGCCTCGATGCCTTTTGAAATATTAAAAGATCCAGAAACATATAGAATTGAAAAATTAAGAGCAGCTGAAAGTGTTTATCAAGTTTTTGAGTTAGATCAAACTGTAAAAAAATCTGTATTAGATTCAATAGAAGTATTTAATGATAAACTTTTAACAATTATTGATGAACAGTTAAGATCGAATTTTATTGATAACAAAGTTACATTCCTTTCCGAAAAGTCTTTTGAAAAACTTAGAAATATTAGAAAATATGAAAATTCATTATCTGTAACATATAATAATTCAGTAAATAGAATTTTTACCATTGTTAATAAACTCGTTACTGATATTTATTCCAGAAATTTTTTAGATGTAAATCATGACGACATAAAAAAAGATTCAATTGCAATAAGAGATGGAAAATATCAGAACTTAATACCTAAAAGAAGATTTCTTGATAAAGCCTCTAATGAAGCTAGGATTGATAGATTAATTGAAAATTATTTGGGCAAAGATTTAAGCATATATCCAATTTTAAAAGAATACTTAGATAATTTTATTGAACCAACAATAAAGTATAATGAAGCCCAAACTAATGAAGAAATAAGAATTGCAGAAGATAAAGTTTCAAGAAATATTGGATTAGTTGAAGAAAATGAAAGAATAGTTGCAAAACATAATAGGATTACTCCGGAAATAAAGCTTAAAATAGATTCTTATAGAATTGCTAAAGGTGAAGAAATTGGTACTTGGACCAAATTTTTACAAGGTCTTGGAAAGTTCCTTCACGTTTTAGTGTTAACCGGATTGTTTAGCATATACATTTTTCTATTTAGAAAAAATATTTTTCACGATAATTCTAAAATTTTTCTCATTGCAATAATAATGGTTTTAATAAGCTTTATAGCTTTTCTTATTAACCATATAAATGTTACTGCACCGGTTCAACTTTTAATTCTTGTTCCAGTTGTTTCAATGCTCTTAACAATATTTTTTGATTCAAGAGTTGGATTTTACAGTACTGTTGTAATGGCTTTAATTGTTGGTGGATTAAGAGGGAATGATTATGCTTTATCTGTAATGAATTTATTTGCCGGAGCACTTGCAGCTTATACAGTTCGTGATATTAAAAATAGAAATCAAATTTTTAGATCTTTTCTATTTATTCTATTAGGTTATGTTGTAACTATAATTGCATTTGGTTTAGAGAGATTTGCCTCCTGGGAAGAAATTCTTATTGAGTGCGGTTTTGCAGCATCAAATGCTCTTTTCAGTCCAGTGTTAACTTATGGTCTAATAATTTTCTTTGAAAAAATCTTCAAGTTAACTACAGAAATTACTCTTTTAGAACTAACTGATTATAATACACCATTATTGAAAGAATTGGCAAAACATGCACAAGGTACATTCAATCATTCTTTAACAATGGGAAATATGGTTGAAAGTGCGGCTGAAGAAATCGGTGCTAATCCTTTGTTGGTTCGTGTTGGAGCATTATATCACGATATTGGGAAATCCCAAAATCCGAGTGCGTTTGTTGAAAATCAAATGGATAATTACAATTTACATGATCAACTTACAGCTGAAGAAAGTGCCATTACAATTATTGAACACGTGCCTGCCGGAATTAGACTTGCAGAAGGAGAAAATATACCAAGTGAAATAATTGACTTTATTTCAACACACCATGGAACTTTGCTTGTATCATATTTTTATGAAAAGGCCGTTGCAGAAAAAGGTGAAGAGAATGTAAACATCAACAATTATAGATATCCGGGTCCAAAACCGGCAACTAAGGAAACTGCTCTATTAATGTTGGCAGATGCTTGTGAATCTGCAGTTAGAGCAATGACCGAACCGACACCTGAGAAAATTGAAAATATTGTTAAAAATATTATAAATAGCAGATTGAAAGATGGACAATTAGAAGAATCTCCTCTTACGTTTGTAGATTTAAAGAAAATAAGGCAATCATTTTACACCACCTTAATTGCTCTTCATCATAAAAGAATACGTTACCCTAAACAAGAAGAACTTGAAAGTGTCAGCAAAGAGGATTCAAGTGAATGATGCAAGACTTCTTAAAAGAGTATTTAACTATTTTAAAGGTTGAAAAAAACCTTTCTGATAATTCTATATCATCCTACAAAACTGATTTATTAAAACTTTTTAACTTTTTTGAAGATGAAAAACTTACTGATTTTAGTCAAGTTACCTATTCGCATATAACAAAATTTTTTAACGAACAAAGAGCTGAGGGAATAAATTCAACAACCGTTAGCCGTTATTCTTCTTCAATTAAAGGTTTTTTTTCTTTTTTACTTCATCAAGGTTATATTGAAAAAAATCCAGCGTCCAAAATTAGTTCTACAAAAATATCTCGTGATTTACCAAGTGTATTATCATTTAGTGAAATCGAATCAATTTTGGAAAAACCAAACAGTAAAACTAAATTGGGATTAAGAGATAAAGCTATTTTAGAATTATTGTATTCTTCCGGACTTAGGGTTTCTGAATTGTTAAGTCTAAAAGTTTCCGATCTGTTTTTTAATGATGAAGTTATAAGAGTTTTCGGTAAAGGTTCAAAACAGCGGGTCGTTCCAATTGGATCTAGCGCAATAAAATGGGTAACAGAATATTTAACTAAAATTAGACCCTTACTGCAAAAAAGAATGAAAAGTGAAAATATTGTATTTTTAAATTCAAGAGGAAGTAAATTATCACGAATGGCAATTTGGAAAATTGTTAAAAAGTATTGTGACGATGCAAAAATTGAAAAGGATGTTCATCCGCATACTTTTCGTCATTCTTTTGCTACACACTTATTAGAAGGTGGTGCTGACTTAAGAGCTGTTCAAGAAATGTTAGGCCATTCAGATATTTCTACAACTCAAATTTATACTCATATTGATAGAGAATATGTTAAACAAATTCATAAAGATTTTCATCCAAGAGGTTAAACTTGCCGGAAATTCAGATCAGTGAAAAATTAATTTTGCTATTTTATTTTCTGCCCATATTTTTATTATCATTGAGCATTCATGAATATGCTCATGCGATTTTTGCTTATAAATTAGGTGATGACACAGCCCAAAAACAAGGTAGGCTGACTTTGAATCCGATTAAACACATTGATCTTATTGGAAGTATAATTATGCCAATTTTGGCATTTACATCAGGATTTATGTTAATTGGCTGGGCTAAACCTGTTCCAGTAAATAGAAGTAAATTTCAAAATTTTTATAGGGATGATGCTATTGTTTCTTTTGCAGGTCCATTATCTAATTTTATATTAGCAGTTTTAGTTTATGTAATTTATAATATTTTAAATTCTACAGGATTTGAATTTAGTAACACTTTAACTAATATTTTCAGATTAACTATAATTTTTAATATATTTTTATTTTGTTTCAATCTGCTGCCAATTCCTCCATTAGATGGCTCTCATATTATATTTGATTTATTTCCTAATAATTATACGGCAAAATTACAGAGACTTGGAATTTATGGCACATTAATTTTATTCATATTTATATATAGTCCGCTTTGGGCAGTTTTTATGAATGTAGTTAATTGGATATCTAGTTATTTTAAGATAAGTTGATTTATTATTTTTATCATCAAATTCTTTTTGAATACAATATAGTTGAATATGAAAATTAGCGGATTTTCCTTTGTTAGAAATGGTATATCATTATACTATCCAATTGTGGAATCAATAAAATCTATATTGCCAATAGTTGATGAATTTGTAATAGCTGTGGGAAAAAGTTCTGGTGATGATAATACCAGAGAGAAAATTGAACAAATCAATAATCCCAAGATTAATATTATTGATACTGATTGGGAAGAGAAATATTTTAAAAAAGGAATTATAAATTCCATTCAAACAGATATTGCAATGAAGGAATGCAAAGGAGACTGGCTTTTTTATCTTCAGGCAGATGAAGTTGTTCATGAAAAATATTTAGATACAATTCAGAACAGATGTAATGAATTATTAAATGATGAAGAGGTAGAAGGATTATTATTCGGATATAAACATTTTTGGGGTGATTATAAACATTTCCACAATGGTCATGGCTGGTACCCTAACGAAATAAGAATAGTACGAAATTTACCGGAAATTCATTCGTGGCAAAGTGCACAATCATTTAGAAAATTTGATTATTATGACAACCCGCGCCAAGAACAAGGACACCATAAATTAAAAGTAGCAAAGGTCGATGCTGAAATTTATCATTACGGATGGGTAAGGCCGCCACATTTGATGCAGAATAAAAAGAGAGCGTTGGATTCTGTTCATTGGGGTATGAATAAAGCAAAAGATTATTATGAAAAAGCACCCAAAGAATTTGATTATGGGCCGTTAGATCTACTTGCTGAATTTAATGATACACATCCAAAAGTTATGGATGAAATGATTCAGAAATTTAATTGGGAAGATAAACTTCAAAATTCCGGAAAGCCAAACAAATATCGTGAACCGCATAAACATGAAACCTTAAAAATTAAATTTATTTCATGGATAGAAAAAACATTTAATGATAAGAAAACCATTGGCGGTTTTAAAAATTACATTTTACTTAATAGATAAAATATGATCAGGTTATTGATTGTAACTTATAATTTCCCACCAGAAGGCGGACCGGCTGTTCAAAGAATTTCAAAATTTATTAAATATTTAGCTCAGTTTGATACAAAAATATTTGTATTAACTGCTTCAAAGAAAATTAAAATTAAGGATGAATCATTATTAGCTGATGTTAAAAATTGTACAGTTATTAGTTCTGCAGATTATGGTAAATATTTTCCAGGTGAATTAAAAAAAATATTTTGGAAGTATTTTATTCCGGATAAGTCAAATTTATGGAAAATATCTGCTGTTAAAAAGGGGATTAAAATTGTAAAGAAAGAAAACGTAGATTTAATTATTTCCACTTCTCCACCTCATTCTACACATCTGATAGCCGGCAAAATTGCAAAACAAACTAAAACAAAATGGATTACAGACTTTAGAGATGAATGGATTGACAATTCTTTATTTGTAAAAAGTAAACTGAAAGAAAAACAGAAACATATGGAAATTAGTGTTTTAAAGAATTGTAATCATATAATAACAGTTACAAATAAAGCAAAAAATAATTTTGCTAGAAGGATTGAATCGAGTAAAATTAGTGTTATAGAAAATGGATTTGATGAGGATGACTTTAATGAAATTTCATTGAGTGATAAAAATGATGTTAAGAAATTAGTTATATCTTATTCGGGAAGGTTTAATGAGCTTCATTCTCCTAAAGTTTTTTTTACTGCAATGTCACAATTGATAATCGAGAATAAAATTGATACTGAAAATTTATCTGTTAATATTATTGGAAATATTGAAAACAAAAAATGGTTAAATAATTTCCCCAATTTAAATTCTGTAGTAACATTTATAAATTATTTGCCGCACAAACAAATGCTGAATGAACTTGGCAAGGCTGATGTTCTGCTATTACTTGCGACAAATATGAATTTAACTGAGTTTTTCCCGGCAAAAATGTTTGAATATTTTAGATTAAGAAAACCTATTTTTGCAGTTGTATCTTCAAAGGGTGAGCTTTCAAATTTATTATCTGAATATGGAAATTCATTGATGTTTTTGGAAGCAGATATAGAAAAAATTAAAAGTGGGCTTCTTAATTTATTGAAAAAAAAGAAAGAAGAAATAAACAAAGTTAAAGTTTCAGAAGAATTTCTTGAAAGATTTAACAGAAAGAACCAAGCATTTAAACTTTATGAACAAATAAAAAATCAAGTTGGTTAAAATGAATGATTATGTAAAAGATGGAAATGATAATATTTATAATATTTGGAATGCTGATAAAAATACCCAGCTTTATAAAAATGAAATGTTAAGAAATCTTCATTTATTTAAACAGTTAAACAGATCTGGAATAATAAAAAATATAATTGATATTGGCTGTGGCACTGGTTTTTTAGATTCATTGTTAGCTAAAAAAGGAATTAAGGTTACAGCGGTTGATCTATCTGAAAAAAGATTGAGTTTATTTAAAGAGATAGCTGAAGAATTAAAAATAACTCAAATAAATGAAAATCTTTATAACATTAATTTAAATGATTTTGATGCTGTAATTTCGCAAGAAGTTTTAGAACATTTAGAAGATTATGAATCAGCATTGGTAAAAATGAACGGATTAATTAAGCAAAAAGGGATTGGATTATTTTGTGTTCCGTATAATGAAAATTTAGAAGCAAAAATGATAATAGATAAAGAAACAGGAAAAAAAGTTCACAAAGTTGGTCATTTGCATAGTTTTACAAAAACAAAACTTGAAATAAGTGTAAAAAAATCTGGTTATGAAGTGATTAAATCTTTCCTTTTAGTTAATAAAAGAAGCTACAAACTTTTTGCAAAATATAAAATTCCAGTTAATAATTTTTCATTATCTATTGACACCTTGATGAATAGTTTATTTCCGCACAAAGCAGCTTACTTAGCAGTATTATGCAGAAAAGTTAAATGAAAATTGCTTATGTACATACCGGACTTTGGCCGTCAAATTCACCCAGTTTTACTTTTGTAACTTATAATACAAATGCAATTGCTCAAGAATTTGAGAAATGTTATTTATTTGTGAAGGATAATTCAAAAAAAAATACTGATCACATAATTAGTGAAAAATTAAATTTAACTGTTTCTGATAATCTTGAAATAAATAGAGTTTCTTATAGCAAATTTCTGAACACAAATTATTTTTACTATAGAAAAGTTTATAAGAATTTGTTTGAGTTAATTAAACAAAATAAAATTGACGTGATTGTAACACGCAATCCAACTTTTATTAAGTATCTGGTAAAATTAAAAAATAAATTTAATGTTAAAGTGTATTTTGAATCGCATGATTTTTATGCAGATCTTTCTTTAAGAAATGATATAAATGTAAGTAAGAAAAAACATATTGAAAAAATTGAAAACAAATATTTTCCTAATTTAACTGGAGTATTATGTTTGCAGAATTCACAAATTGAGTTGTATAAGCAAAAATTTCCAGAAGTTAAATTTTATTTAGCAAGAACTGGTCTACAATTTATTAAAAATGAAAAACATGAATATAAGTATGTTGCATATATTGGTTCATTAGATCCGCATAAAGGAATTGATCAATTATTATCTGCATTAAATAAATCGCAAACAAAACCTCAATTATTACTTATTGGAGGTAAAACAAATCTTGAAATTGATCAGATTAAAAAAATTGTGCAGGAAAAATATGATTTGTCAAAAGTTAATGTGACCGGATGGATTGATAAAAAAAGTTTAAGAGATTATTTGCTAAATACAGCCTTAGGAATCATTCCTTTAACTGAAACATTTTTTAATAAATTTATAACTTCTCCTTTGAAGTTATTTGATTATTATAGTTATTGTATTCCTGTTTTAGCAACCGATTTACCTACTACTCGAGAATTGATTATTGAAAATGAAACAGGCTTTTTTTTTAAGAATGGAGATGTTGAAGAACTTGCTAAAAAAATTGATTTTATATTTTCTGATGATGTTACAATTGATAAAATGAGAAACAATATTTATCAATATGCACAGAAGTTTTTATGGAGTGAAAGAGCAAAAGTTTTAAGAAATATATTTGAACAATCCGTAAATTAAATGTTAATTTAAAATTTTATCAAATCGAAAAAAGTAAATGAATACTCAGCAAAGAAATAAAATATCAGCAACTATTATTACTTTTAATGAGGAATCGAATATTGAAAAATGTTTACAATCATTAAGCTGGGTTGATGAGATTCTTATTGTTGATTCATTTTCTACTGATAAAACAATTGAAATTTGCAAAAAGTATAATTGTAAAATTATTCAAACCGAATGGCAAGGGTTTGGAAACACTAAAAAATTTGCTGTTGATAATGCAGAAAATCAATGGATATTTTCTGTTGATGCAGATGAAGAAATTAGTGATCAGCTGAAATTAAAAATTCAAGAAATTCTTACAAATCCACAATGTGATGGTTATAATATTAAAAGAAGATCCTACTATTTAGGTAAAGAAATTAAATATTGTGGCTGGGATAAGGATTTCCCATTAAGATTATTTAACAGAAACAAAGGAAATTTTAACGTAAAGGAAGTTCATGAATCTGTTGTAATTAATGGAAAGAAGTGTAAAATTTATGAACCAATTTTTCATTATACTTATCCAAATTTAAGTCTGCATATAAGTAAAATGAATAGATATTCTGATATTTCTTCACAGCAAATTAGGGAGAATAAAAATTACTCAATTATTTCTTCCATAGTTTTTGGGATTGCGAAGTTTTTACGAATGTACTTTCTGCAAAGAGGTTTTCTAGATGGTAAAGTTGGTTTTGTTCTGTGCTTCAATTCAGCATTTGGAGTTTATTTAAAATATATTAAAATATGGCACAAGAAAAATTGAATATTCTCCACATAGATCCTGAAAAAAAATGGCGCGGAGGACAACAGCAAGTTTACTATTTGCATGAAGCTTTGGTAAAAAAGGGCTTTAATTCAACACTCATCTGTAATCCTTCCTCTGAACTACAAAAAAAATGTAACAGTAATAATTTACCTTTCAAAACTATTTTAATGTTGGGTGAAATTGATATTATTTCTGCGATTCGTATTTCACAATTTTGTAGAAAGAATAAAATAAGCATTATACATTCACATTCAGCTCATGCAATAACAATAGGCATTTTGGTAAAACTGTTTTACTCTAAAGTAAAGTTAATTGCGGTTAAAAGAGTCGATTTTCCAATAAAGAAAAATATTTTTAGTAAAATTAAATACAACAATAAAAGAATTGATAAAATTGTATGCATCTCAGAATTTATTAAATCTGTATTAATAAATGATGGAATTTCTGAAGAAAAACTTCTAACAATTAGAAGCGGTGTTGATATTTCTAAGTTTGCCAACGTTTTTCCCGACTCAGATTTTAAAGTAAGTTTAGGTGTTAAAAAGGATAGTTTTTTAATTGGAACAGTTGCTGCTTTTGCTGGACATAAAGATTATCCCAATCTGATAAATTCATTTAGAGAAGTAAAAGACAAAATTAACAACGTAACTCTTTGCTGTATTGGTGATGGACCAATATTTGAAAATATTAAAAAACAGGCAAAAGATTTAAATTTAGAAAAAGACATAATTTTTACAGGCTTTAGAATAGATATTGGAATATTTCTTAAAAGTTTTGATTTGTTTGTTCTTGCATCAAAAAAAGAAGGATTAGGAACTTCACTTATTGATGCAATGGCCGTTGGTTTACCCATTGTTTCAACAAATACCGGAGGCATTCCGGAACTAATTAAAAATGGTGAAAATGGAATTTTAGTTGATCCGCAGAATCCGACCCAGTTAGCTAATGCAATAATTGACTTAATTAATAATTCGGATAAACGTAATAAATTAAGTGAAAATTCTTTACGCTATGCTAATGAATTTTCGATAGAAACTACTATTAATAAAAACATTTCATTATATAAAAGTCTAATTGATGCTTAGTTTATGAAAAAGAATGTTAATGATGATTTAAAGAATATTAAAAAAATACTTGTTGTTCAAACAGCATTTATTGGTGATGTAATTTTAGTGACCCCATTGTTGAGAGCATTAAATGATTTATTTCCCAATTCTCAAATTGATATTATGGTAACACCGCAAACATCAAATATTTTAAATAATAATCCAAATATTAATTCAATTATAATTTTTGACAAAAAGAAAAATAAATTAAAAGCCTCGCTTAAAGTATTAAGGCAATTAAAATTAATAAAATATGATATTGTGTTTACACCTCACAGCTCAATAACAACTGCAATTTTAATTTTTTTGGCTGGTATTCCAATTAGAGTTGGTTTTGATAGATGGTCAGCAAGATGGTTATTGACTCATAAAGTTAAACATTTAGCAAATGTTCATAAAATCAAGAAAATATTAAATCTACTTTCACCATTTACTGATAGAGAATATTCAATGCAGACAGAATTATTTCCGACAAAAGAAATGATTGAAAATGCATTAAGCATAGTTGGAGATTTAAAATTAAATTCAAAAAAATTAATTGCTTTAGCACCCGGATCAAATTGGTTTACTAAAAGATGGCCCAAAGAATACTATAAACAGCTTGCAGAAAAACTTAATAAGCTAAATTTTGGGTTAATATTTATAGGAAGTAAAGATGAAGAAAATTTATGTGAAGAAATAAAACCTGATGAAAAATCGATAAATTTAGCAGGTAAATTATCTTTATTAGAATCGGCGGCTGTTGTTGAGCTTTGCGACATTATGATATGCAATGACAGCGGTGCCTTACATATTGCGGATGCAGTAAAAACTGATGTAATTTCATTTTTTGGACCAACAGTAAAAAGTATTGGATACTTTCCGTATAGAGAAAATGATAAAGTACTGGAAGTTGAACTTGATTGCAGACCTTGTAGTAGTCACGGGACAAATAAATGTCCTCTTGAACACCATAATTGTATGAAAATGATTGAACCGGATTTTGTTGTACAAGAAATAATTAAAAGGTTTTCCTAATCTTATGGTATTTTCATATTACATATATAAATACCCATATAAAATATCTTGGCATATTAAAAGTCTGTTTGGATTAGACAATATTGCTTTTTATTGTGCTGATCCATTAGACTATGAAATGTTTGAGCACATTAATAAGTATTTACCAAAAGTTACAATAATTGCAAAAAATAAGAAAACAAAAATCTACTTATCTGCCAAAGGAATTAATTATAAAACTATGCCTGTATTTCCCAAAGTAGTTATTATGGGCAGACATGAGCATTATAAATTTGATGTCAAAAGAATCATTAAAATTGGTTTTGATCATGGACTATATCAATTTAAAAGATGGACTTCAAATAAGTATTATAATGGATTTGATGTTTATTTTGTTTCCAGCCAAGACCAAGTTGAAATAGCAAAGAAAAGGGGAATAAAATCAACTGTTGCTATCGGTTATCCAAAACTAGATAATGCTTTTAACGGAACTTATAATGATGAATATTTAAATAAAATTAGATTACGCCACAATATCAATTCTTCCAAAAAAACAATAATTTTTACAACTACATGGAATGTCGATGGTCTTTCAGCAATTGAAAAATGGATATATAGAATTAATGAATTGACCGATGATTTTAATATTCTGTTAACGGCTCACACTTGGACAGAACCAAAATTACTAAATGAATTAAAAAATATTAAAAATGCTGTTTTCCTTGAAGAGTTTGATATTACTCCATATTTAATGATTGCCGATATTTTTGTCGGAGATTACAATTCTCTAATTGGTGAATTCTGCTCGTTTGATAAACCAATTATTACATTCAAAGTTCCGGATTCTGATCGTTCTATTCCGGAAGTTAAAGAGCTTATAAAAAAAATAAGTATTCAAATAGATGAATTTTCTGAAATTAAAGAAGCAATAAATAAATGTATTCAATTTCCCACTGAAAAATCTGAAGAAAGACAAAAAGCAAACAAAATATTATTTTATAAACTTGATGGTCTTGCTGGTAAAAGAGCGGCCGACATTATTTTAAACCTAATGGAAAATAAATAAGTTATTTATTTTTCAAATTGACTTTTTTCAGGAAAATATTTTTCTAGAAAATTTTTGACTTTTATTAAATTTTCTGGTGGTGTTTCCGGAGTTTGATTGAGACAAAAAGTAAATGGCTTAGCATTTAATATCCTATCCAAATGATCTTCTATATCACTTTCATGTAAATTTATAAATCCAAATGTGAACTTTTTATAAAACTTTGAAAATAAATCAAATTTCTTTGCTTTTACATCATTAGTAATGAGATATTTTAGTTTACCTAATTTTTTAACCGATGAATAAAAAGCAAATAAATGAATGGGTAAAATATCGCCATCTATTCTAAAATTACTATTACTAGTTTTATTGAATTCCGCTTTAAATAATTCTTCAAGTTTATATAATAAAGATTTTTTTAAGGGTTTAATACTATGTCTGATATTTATAAATGTAGATAATCCTAATTTATTTTTCAATAATTTACGTGTTTCCACAATTGCATTTTGATAATAATTTATTTTAGATTTTTTTCTTTTTTTTATATTATAAGCCTTTTTATTTGGCAATGGTAAAATTTCTGAAGTATATATAAAAGGAATTCCTTTTGATGTATAAAAGAAATGGGGATGACAAATATTTCCTAAAAACATATCATCGTTGAAATAAATAAAATTTTCTGATAAATCATTTATGTGATGTAAATTTGTTTCTATTGCTGATGCATTGAAAGTAGGCAAATGTGAGCTATTTTTGAATATTTCTGTATGATCAATAATTTGTAATTTTTTATTTTCAATTTTTAACCATTTAGGTATTTGATTATCTGTTACAATAAAAACTTTGTTTATCCAAGGTGCAAACTTATCTATTGATCTAAGTGAGTATTTTAATTCTTCATTATTTGAAAATAAAGCCTGGTTAATTGATTCTTTAAGTACTTTACCAATTTCATCAGCTTTTAGTCTTCGTTTATTTTCCCAAACAGGATCTGAACCATCAACCCATGTATATACAACATCTATTTTCATATATTTAACTAATTATATTATACTATAATAATATAGCTAAAAGACTTTTGTGAGATATTACTTTTTATTGCAAAATTGTAAATATTTATAGTTTTTTTTAAATATTGAATTTTATTGTTCAAATTTCACATTTCTTCTGTTTGGATACATTTGACTGATTGAGTATCTTTAACATTAATGATTTTCTAAAACAAGATGATTTTTGAATACTTATAGACGAATATTAACCTTTGTTTTTCCTCATTGGAAGCATTTAATTGTAGCGATTGTCTGTTCATTGCTTTACTCCGGTTTACATGGAGCATCAGTTTATCTATCAATTCCTTTGCTTGATACTTTGTTTCAACAGGAAGATTCACCAGCAAAAGCAATAACACAAAATCATGTTACAAAAAATTCAGAAAGTTTAATTCCCGATTGGATATCTGAAATGGTTGCGGATGTTTCAGACTCATTTAATCGATATATTTTTGAAGGCGATACTTCTGATATTCTGCTAAAAATTTGTATTCTTATTATCATTGCCTTTTTAGGAAAAAGTCTATTTGGTTATCTTGAAGCTTATTATTTAGCCTATGTTCAGCAAGGTATAATTAAAAGTTTTAGAGATAAAACTTATATTCATTTGCATAAATTGCCAATGAGCTATTTTAAGAATGAAAGAACCGGTGATTTAATTTCAAGAATTACAAATGATGTTGCTTTAATTCAAAATAGTTTTTCTGCTGTATTTAATAGTGTATTTAGAGAACCAATTACAATAATTGTTTTTATGGTTATTGCTGTTTCAATTAGCTGGAAATTATTTTTAGTTTCCTTAATAATTTTACCGGTCTCTGTTGCAATTATTGGAACAATTGGTGTTAAATTAAGAAAACAAACGCTAAGACTTCAAAGACAAATTGGTAATATTACGGCGGTTTTACAAGAAACTATTACGGGTGTAAAAATTGTAAAAGCTTTTGGTATGGAAAATTATGAAAATCAAAAGTTTATGAGTATTACCAAAAAGTATTTCAAACTTGCATTAAGAAAAACAAGAATCCAAAATATATCTTCTCCTTTTACTGAATTTGTGGCAGTGTTAGTTGGGGTTGTAATTATCTATTATGGCGGACTTTTAGTCCTTGTAGAAAAATCTATAAAAGCCAGTGAATTTTTAGGGTTCTTATTTGCCATATTTCAAATGATTCCGCCTATGAAGGTTATGGCAACTGTAAATAATAAGATTCAGGAATCAATAGCAGCTGGTGATAGAGTATTTGAGCTTTTGGATACTGAACCGACAATAAAAAATATTAAAAATCCCCAAAGCATTAAAGAGTTTACAAGTGAAATAAAATTTGAAAATGTTTCTTTTAAATATGACGGTACCGATGAAATTGTACTAGATAATATTTCAGTTACGGTAAAAAAGGGTGAAATTATTGCTTTAGTTGGTAGCAGCGGGGCAGGTAAAACTACATTTGTTGATTTAATTCCACGATTCTATGATCCAACAAGTGGCAAAATTACAATTGATGGAATTGATATTAAAAATTATGATATTGCTGATCTTAGAAAACTTATGGGTATAGTAACCCAAGAAACAGTTTTATTTAACGAAACAGTAGCTAAAAATATTGCTTATGGATTAGATAATTATCCAATTGATTTAATTGAAGAAGTTGCAAAAATTGCAAATGCTCATAATTTTATTACTGAATTACCAAATGGTTATAATACAATTATTGGCGAACAAGGAACCAAACTTTCTGGAGGACAAAGGCAGAGATTATCAATTTCCCGGGCACTTTTAAAAAATCCACCAGTAATGATTTTTGATGAAGCAACTTCAGCACTTGATAATGAATCGGAAATGCTTGTGCAAGAAGCTATAGAAAGGCTTATGAAAGAAAGAACAACCTTTGTAATAGCACATAGGTTAAGTACAATTAGGAATGCTGATAGAATTTTAGTTTTAGATAAAGGTAAAATTGTTCAGCAGGGAAAACATGATGAATTGCTTAAGGATGAGGATGGTATATATAGTAAGTTATATGCACTTCAGTTTAGAAATTTATCCCCATAAAAAATAAATAAAGATATGAAAATAGGAATAAGTCCGAACTATTTAAAAAATGATATTTTTGATTTTATTGTATCTCTTGTTGAAAAATTAAAAAATGCAGAAATAGAATTTGTTTTTGGTGATTCTGTTTTAAAGATTAAAAATTCTGATAAAGATTTTTGGAAACCTTACCAAGTATTTAAAGAGGAAGAATTATCTGAAAATTGTGATATAATTGTATCAATTGGGGGAGATGGAACTTTATTGCAAGTAGCTTATAATTCGCGTTTTACCAAAACACCATTGTTGGGTGTTAATTTTGGTAAACTAGGTTATTTAGCAGAATTTGAAACCGGCAAAATTGACGGATTAATAAATTATTTAAAAAAAGGAAATTTGATAATTGAGAAACGTAATGCTTTAGATGCTGCTTGTGTTTCTGAAGATTGTAAACAATTATACGCAATTAATGATATTGTTATTGATCGCGGAAAATATCCTAAAATGATAGAAATTACAATTGAAATAGATAACGAATATGTGTCAACTTTTTCAGCAGATGGAATTATAATTGCAACTCCAACAGGTTCTACAGGTTACTCGCTTTCAACGGGTGGACCAATTGTTAATCCACAAACTGAAGCAATAACTTTAAGTCCAATTTCCGCCCATACGCTTTCAATGAGGCCTTTGGTAATTTCCAGCAATCAAACAGTTGTAATAAAAGCGACTTCTTTATTTAAAGATGTTCAAGTTATTTGCGATGGTCAAAGAGTAAGTTTTTTGAATTCACCTGCAACTATAAAAATATCAAAAAGTAAAAATGATTTAAGATTAGTTCATAATATTGATAAACATTACTTTGAAATATTAAGAAAAAAATTATACTGGGGACTTGATCTTAGATCAGTAAATAATAATGCTATTGGAGGAAAATAATGAAAGTGTTATTGTTTTGTTTATTCTTAATTCCAATTTTAGGTTTTGGGCAAGAATATAAAAAGATAATAAATACAAACACTGGAGAAAAAATTCTTATTGGTATTACTTCAAAAAAAGTCTATCAGGATAAGGATTTTTCAGAATGGTTTAATAACGAATATACAAATTATAAAGTTGATACTGATCTTTTATCACATTATAAGGACAAACTGGAAGGAAAAGTTATTAGAATTGTTTTGGGCACCTGGTGCAGTGATAGTAGAAGGGAAGTGCCAAGATTTATAAAAATTCTTGATTTTTTAGATTTTCCTGAAGATAAATTACTATTGATAAATGTTGATACTGAAAAAAAAGGATTATCTGACGAAACCGAAGGTTTGAATATTGAATTTGTTCCAACAATTATAGTTTACTCATCAGGTAAAGAAATTGGCAGAATTATAGAAACACCAATTGAAACATTAGAGAAGGATTTGGTAAATATATTAAAGAATTAACCAACAGTAGAATATTTTAGATTTTCTTTATAGTAATTGTTCAACTTATTTTTAATCATGTAGTTTTCTTTGGATTTCAAATTTTTATCATCTTCAATAATTTGAAAAGCATCTTGTTTTGCATTAATTAATATCTCTTGATCTGTAGTTAAATCTGCAAATATTAAATTCGGAAATCCACTTTGCATTTTACCAAATATATCTCCCGGGCCTCTAAGTTTTAAGTCGACTTCTGAAAGTTCAAAACCGCTTGTGTGCTTAACCATTGCATTCAATCTTATTTTTGATTTGTGAAAATCAATTTGAGTTTTAGATAAATATTGAAAATCATAATTGAAATTTCTTGTTTTTGCAGCCAATTCATCCTTAGTTACTAAAATACAAAATGCTTGATCACTGCCTCTTCCAACTCTTCCTCTTAACTGATGCAATTGAGAAAGTCCAAATCTTTCAGCATTATTTATCACAATTATGTTAGCATCTGGAATGTCAATTCCAACTTCAATTACAGTTGTAGAAATTAATACATCGAATTTCTTATTCTTAAAACTCTGCATTGTTTCATCTTTTTCTTTCCAATTCATTCTTCCGTGAAGCAAACCAATTTTTAACGTATTAAGCGAGGAATTTTTCAATTCTTCATAATAAACTTCTGCCGCTTTTAGATCCAGTTTTTCAGATTCTTCAACTAGAGGAAAAACAATAAATGCTTGATAATTTTCTTTATGCTTATCAATAATAAATTTATAAATATCTTCTAAACTGCTTTCACCTCTAAGAGCAGTTTTAATAGGAATTCTATTCTTGGGCATTTCCTTTATTATTGAAAGATCAAGATCACCATAAAGTGTCATTGTTAACGTTCTGGGAATTGGTGTCGCGGTCATAATTAGTACATCTGGAGTTATTCCCTTGCTAATTAATTTTCCTCTATGTGCAACTCCAAAACGATGTTGTTCATCAATTACTACAAATCCCAGCTTGGCAAAATCAACATCTTCTTCAATTAAAGCGTGTGTTCCAATAATTATATTGCATTCACCATTTTGAATTTTTTCTTTAATGGCATTCTTTTCAGATTTTTTTGTTCCCCCGATTAATAGATCAATATTAAAATTGAAGTCTTTCAAAAATTTTGCAATAGTTTGATAATGCTGATCTGCTAAAATTTCGGTAGGCGCCATAATTACAGCTTGATAATTATTGCTAACAGCTATCAAAATACTAATTAAAGATACAATTGTTTTTCCGCTGCCAACATCACCTTGAAGCAATCTATTCATTGGTTTTGGATTGATCATGTCAGTTTTAATTTCACTAAGAACCTTTAGCTGATCATTCGTCAATTCAAAAGTTAAGCTATCTAAGAATTTTTTTATAACATCAGAATGGATTTGGAATTTTATTCCTTTTGCTTTTGTTAAATAATTATGTTTCCTTAAAGCAACAAGAGTTTCAATATAGAAAAGTTCTTCATATTTAAACCTATTTTTTGCTTCTGCTAATAATTCGTTACTTTCAGGAAAATGAATGTTTTTGACAGAATTAATTATATCAAGTATGTTATTCTTTTCAATTAAATTTTTCGGTAATGTTTCAGAAAGTAAGCCAGAATATTCAGTGATTGCTTTGTAAATGATTTTTCTTAATCCTATATCTCCTAAGTTTTTAGATTTAAGACTTTGAGGAATAGAATAATATGGAATAATTTTTCCAGTATTAATAAAATCATTACTTTCATCATCTGAAAATTTATCAAAATCCGGGTGAGTAAATTGAAGGTTTCCGTATTTAGTTGTGACTGGTTTTCCGGAAATTGCGTAATGTTCACCTTTGTTGAAGAGAGTTTTGAAATATTTTATTCCCTTAAACCAAACACATTCAAAGTTTCCTGTTGAATCACTAAACCTTACTTTAAATATTTGCTTCTTATAATAGTTTATTAGTTCAATATCTGTAATTTTTGCAACAACAGTTACTTCACCTTCGTATCCATTAATTACATGCTGCATTACTTTAACAATAGTTAAAATATTGCGTCTATCTAAATATTTGGATGGAAAATAGAAAAGTAAATTTTCAATATTCTTAATACCAATAGAATTGAAAGCTTCAGCTCTTTTAGGTCCAACTCCGCTTAAAAATTGAATAGGATCTAATAATGATTTGGGCTGCATAATCAGTTATTATTTTTGGAAGGAATATTTTACAAAATAATTAATGTTCAGATTTCATATCCCTTGACATTAATTCATAAGTACATTTTTTTGGATCTTTATCTAAAAATAATGCACTATAAACTGCATCTACAATTGGCGTATTAACGTCATGTTTTCTAGCCAGCTCATAAGTCGATTGACATGTTGCGACGCCTTCAGCAACCATTTGCATGCTTTTTAATACAGTTTTAAGTTTTTTACCGGCGCCTATTTGTTCACCAACATATCTGTTTCTACTGTGTTTACTCATGCAAGTAACAATTAAATCACCCACGCCAGATAAACCTGAAAATGTTTCAGGTCTTGCACCCATTTCTAATCCAATTCTAGAAATTTCTGCAATTCCACGAGTCATAATGGCAGCTTTAGTGTTATCCCCAAACTTAGCACCATCAACCATACCGGCGCCAATTGCAATTACATTCTTTAAAGCACCACCTAATTCAACACCAATTATATCAGTTGAATGGTAAACTCTAAAATATGAAGTACTAAATGCAACTTGAATCTGTTCAGCTGTTTCTAAATCTGAAGAAGCGGAAACAACTGCCGTTGGAATTTTTCTTGCAACTTCTTCTGCATGACTTGGTCCAGACAAAACACCAATGTTACTATCGATAACATTTGGCAGTTCATCTTTAATTATTTGGGAAACTGTGTAAAGAGTATCTTTTTCAATACCTTTTGCTACACTTACAAAAGTTGCATCTGATAGCTTAAACTTTTTAATATTTGTTAAAACACCTCTTATAAATTGTGAAGGAACAGCAAGCACAATCATATGCTGATTTTCACAACCTTCTTTCAGTGAATTAGTAATATTTATTTCTTCAGGGATTTTTATTTTGGGAAGATAAATTTTGTTTTCGCGGGTTCGTTTAATTGTACTAAAATAACCCCGTTTATATTCCCAAAGAGTTACTTCATGACCGTTTGTGTGAAGGAGAATTGCAAGGGCTGTTCCCCAGCTTCCGGCACCTAAAACAGAAATTCTCATTTATTTTTTCTTTTTTGAAAGAGAAATTTTATTTTCATTTCCGCTAAGTAACCTTTCAAGATTTGCTCTATGCGTGTATATAATAAGTAGAGCAAGCCCAATAACAAAAGGCAACAATGTATGATAGCTTGGAATATTTACTCCAAATATGTTTTCTCTAACAACCATTATAATTGGAACAGATACTGCTGCTGAAATTGATGCTAATGAAATATATTTTGAAATGTACATTACAACAAAGAAAACACCTAATGCCAAAAGTAAATCAAGCGTAACAATTGAAACTAAAACTCCCAAACCGGTAGCAATTCCCTTACCGCCTTTAAAACCAGCAAAAATTGTCCAAATATGCCCAATTACGGCAGTAATTCCAGCAATAATTTGAATTAAAGTAAAATCATCAAATGGAGTAGTATTTGGAAAAGGGAAATTACCAAAGTAAAGTCTAGAAATAAATACAACGGCAATTACACCTTTCATTGCATCTAAAATTATAGTAAGAATTCCGTATTTTTTGCCTAATACTCTTGATACATTGGTTCCGCCTGCATTACCGCTTCCAAAATCTCTAACATCAACACCTTTAACTAATTTAGTTAAAATAATGCTTACTGGAATTGAACCAACCAAGTATGAAAGAATAATTATAAATAACAAATTAGGCATATTTTCCTCAAAAATTTTCTAAAGTTATATAAATATCAGATTATTATCAATGATTAAAAAACTATTTATTTTAACATTTTTTCAAATGTTTGCAAATCCGTTTGTGTTGTAATTTTAAAGTTTTGAAATTCACCTTCAACAATTTTTACATCAAAATTTGCTTTTTTTACTAACATTGATTCATCTGTCCCGAGAAAATTTGTTTCTTTTGCTCTTAAAAATGATTCATGTAAAATTCTATATCTAAAAATTTGGGGGGTTTGGGCATAATAAATTTTACTTCTATCAAAATAGTTCAGCACTATTTTTTCTTCTAAATCACTAGATTCAATTAATGTATCTCTGGCTTTAATTGCAACTACAATACTATCGAATTTTTCAGCTTTTTGTATAGCATTTTCTAAAAGTGAATTTGATAGTAAAGGTCTAGCAGCATCGTGAACTACAATAAGATCATCCTTGTCAAAATTTTTACAAGTTAAACCATTGAAAACAGAATCTTGTCTTTCTTTTCCGCCGGGAATAATTTTTACAATCTTAGTAAAATTATTTTTAATCTTAATTTGATTTAATAATTCAAAATAGGATTCATTTGCCGGAATGATAATTTCATCTATAAGATTACAATTTTGAAAAACTTCTAATGTATAGGTAATTAGTTCTTTCCCCAATACTTTAATATATTGTTTCGGTATTGGGGAATTAAATCTAGAACCAACTCCACCGGAGGGAATTATTGCAGAAACTTTCATATTACAAAATTAACATAGCATCACCATAACTGAGGAATCGATACTTTTCCTTTAATGCTTTTTTGTAATTTTTCATAACTGTTTCATATCCGCCAAATGCAGATGCCAACATTAATAATGTTGATTCCGGCTGATGAAAATTTGTTATAAGTTTCTTTGTAATTTTAAATTCATAAGGCGGAAAGATAAATTTATCTGTCCAACCATAATTTGGTTTTACAAAACCTTCGGCAGTAACGCTGCTTTCGAGTGCTCTCGTTGTACTTGTTCCGGTAACAAAAATATTCTTTTTACCTTTTAGAGCTTCATTAATAACATCAGCAGTGCTGTCTGGAATTTCAAAATATTCAGAATCCATTTTATGCTTTGTTAAATCTTCAACTTCTACTGGTCTAAATGTTCCTAAACCGATATGTAATATTACAGGAACGATCTTAATACCTTTTTTCTTAATTTTTTTGATTAAGTCACTTGTAAAATGTAAACCAGCTGTTGGTGCTGCAACTGAACCATCAATTTCAGCAAAGAGTGTTTGATAATCTTCACGATCAGCTTTTTCAGCTTGTCTTTTTATATACGGAGGAAGAGGTGTATGGCCAATTTTTTCAATCGCTTTATAAATATCATCACCTTCATAATTTATTCTAACCGTACGGCCTCTGGAAGTAGTATTATCAATAACTTCGCACCATAGTTTATCATTAAAGTAGATTCTATTCCCAATTCTAACTTTTCTGGCGGGATCAACAATTACATCCCAAATATTTTCCTCTCTATTTAGCTCACGCAGAACAAATACTTCAATTTTAGCATTTGTTCTTTCTTTCTGTCCATACAATCGTGCTTGCATAACTTTGGTTTGATTTACTACCAGCACATCACCCTTGGACATATAATCTACAACATCTTTAAATTTTTTATGATCGATATTAGTAGATTCTCTTTCAAAAACCATCATTTTTGCGTTATCCCTTGGTTTTACAGGATATTTTGCAATTGCAGTTTTTGGTAAAGTATACTTAAAATCAGATAATTTCATTGATTCTCCTTGATCAAATCTCTTGCACCCTCAATTACTAACTAATTATAAAAATTGATTAATAGTTAGTTCCAATTGAATCTGCAAATATAATAAACTGAGCCTACTTTCAGTAAGCTCAGTTAAATAAATATTAACTATTTAGTGCCTCTTAAAGCGGCTCTTGCTGCAGCCAATCTTGCAATAGGCACTCTAAATGGTGAACAGCTAACATAATTTAGTCCTGTTCTATGGCAGAATTCAACTGATTCTGGTTCACCACCGTGTTCTCCGCAAATACCAACTTTTAATTTAGGATTTACTTTTCTTCCTTTTTGGGTACCAATTTCAACTAATTGACCAACGCCATTTTGATCAATACTTTCAAAAGGATCTCTTGGCAATATTTCTTTTTCAACATACATAGGTAAGAATTTACCTGAGTCATCTCTTGATAAACCAAATGTTGTTTGAGTTAAGTCATTAGTTCCAAAACTAAAGAATTCCGCAACTGAAGCAATTTCATCGGCAGTCAAAGCAGCTCTTGGCAGTTCAATCATTGTTCCAACAAGATAATCAACTTTTTTACCTTTTTCTTTAAATACTTCTTTAGCTACTTTTCTTACAATTCCTTCTTGAATTTTTAGTTCATTTACATGGCCTACTAAAGGAATCATAATTTCTGGTTTTACTTTTACTCCGGTTTTAGCAACATTTACAGCAGCTTCTAAAATAGCTCTTGCTTGCATTTCAGTAATTTCAGGGTAAGCTGTTCCTAAACGGCAGCCTCTAAATCCTAACATAGGATTAAATTCACTTAGAGATTCAATTTTATCTTTAACTTTTTTAACAGTAATACCCATAGTATCAGCCATTACTTTAATATCTTTTTCTTCATGCGGTAAGAATTCATGTAATGGAGGATCCAAAGTTCTGATTGTTACTGGTTTACCTTTCATAACTTTAAAGATACCTTCAAAATCTTCTCTTTGATGAGGTAATAATTTTGCTAAAGCTGATTTTCTTCCAGCTTCATTATCAGCTAAAATCATTTCACGTACCGCAATAATTCTATCACCTTGGAAGAACATATGTTCGGTTCTGGTCAATCCTATTCCTTCAGCACCAAAAGCAATTGCATTTGCTGATTGTTCCGGTTCATCTGCATTAGTTCTAATTCCCAAAGTTCTTGCTTTATCAGCCCATGTCATAAGATCTTTATAAGTCTGATAAACTTTAGATTTTTTTGGATCTAATTCTTTTGTTATAAGAACTTGAACAACTTCAGAAGGTTTTGTTTGAATTTGTCCGGCAATAACTTCACCAGTTGAACCATCTATAGAAATATATTCACCTTCCTTAACTACTTTATCAGAATTTTGAACTCTCATTGTTCCTTTTTTGTAATCTATTTCTAAAGCTCCGCAACCTGCAACGCAAACTTTACCCATTTGTCTGGCAACTAATGCTGCATGTGAAGTCATACCGCCTTTTGCAGTTAAGATACCTTCAGACGCATTCATTCCTTTTATATCTTCTGGAGAAGTTTCAATTCTAACAAGAATTACTTTATCGCCCTTTGCAGCCATAATTTCTGCATCTTGAGCTGAGAATGCTATTTTACCTGAAGCAGCACCCGGACCAGCATTTAATCCTTTTGCTAAAAGATTACCATCTGTAATTGCTTTTTGTTTTTGCTCTAAATCGAATATAGGTCTTAACAATTGATTTAATTGTTCAGGTTGGATTCTTAATAAAGCTACATTTTTAGAGATAAGTTTTTCTCTAACCATATCAACAGCTATTTGTATAGCAGCAAATCCGGTTCTCTTTCCAACTCTTGCTTGAAGCATCCAAAGTTTACCTTGTTGAATTGTAAATTCAACATCCATCATATCTTTGTAATGTTTCTCTAATTTTTTACGGATATTATCAAGTTCTTTGTAAATTTTTGGATTATCTTTTTTCAATTCTGATATTTCATGGGGAGTTCTTACACCAGCTACAACATCTTCACCTTGGGCATTAAATAAATATTCGCCATAAAATACATTTTTACCTGAAGCAGGATCTCTTGTAAATGCAACACCGGTACCTGAATCTTCGCCCATATTGCCAAATACCATTGATTGAACATTTACAGCAGTGCCCCATGCAGCTGGTATATCATTTAATTTTCTATAGACAATTGCTCTTTCGTTCATCCATGATTGAAAAACTGCACCAACAGCTCCCCACAATTGTTTCATTGGATCTGTCGGGAAATCATGTCCCGTTCGTTTTTTAATTTCAGCTTTAAATTCCTGAACTAATTCTTTTAATTGATCAGCAGTTAAATCGGTATCCTTTGTTATGCCGTTCTTTTTCTTTTTTGCATCTAAAATAACTTCAAAAGGATCTAAATCATGTTTATCTTCTGGTTGTAATCCTAAAACTACGTCACCGTACATTTGAACAAATCTTCTATAAGAATCATATGCAAATCTTGGATTGTTTGTACTTTTTATAAGTCCCTGAACTGTAACATCATTTAGTCCAAGATTTAAAATTGTATCCATCATTCCTGGCATGGATGCGCGAGCCCCACTTCTTACAGAAAGAAGTAAAGGATTATTTTTATCTCCAAATTTTGCACCCATTTCTTTTTCAATTTTCTTCAAAGAATCTAAAACTTGTTTTTCTAATTCTTTTGGATATTTTTTCTTATTATCATAGAAATAAGTACATACTTCAGTAGTAATTGTAAAACCAGCAGGTACAGGTAATCCAATATTAACCATTTCAGCTAGGTTTGCACCTTTACCACCTAACAGGTTTTTCATTTCAGCTTTACCATCGGCTTTTTTACCACCAAAAAAATAAACGTACTTAGTGTTTTTCTTTTTTGCCATTATATTGCCTCGATTATTTTATGTTAATAGAATAAGTTAATTTATTTTTTTATTTAATAACTCATAAAATTTATTTGGTTCTTCAATCTCTAATTCAATCTTTAAATAATATATATCTATGTCATCTAATTCTTTGGAAAACTGCATTAATTTAACTGCATCTTTTTGTGTTGTAAGTACTGAAAAAGAATTAGTATCATAAAATTGTTTTCTTATTGACATTATTTCTTTTTGAGTATAATCTTTATGATCAGTAAAAATCATTTTATTTTTAATATTGATATTGCTCTCTGTTAATATTCTTAGGAAAGAAAATGGAGAAGCAATGCCACAAACAACTAAACTTTGCTGACCTTCAAATTCATTCGTTTCATATGCTTTATTTGTTTTAACATCAAATATTCCCACTACTTTAAAGTGACTAAAATATATTTCTTTATCCGTTAAATATTTTCTAATTTTTATTGGTATAGTTATTTTTGGCGAAAATTTTCTATTAATAATAATTGCATCCGCTCTTTTAATTGACTCAAAAGGTTCTCTCATAGAACCAAGTGGCAACAGTCTTTGATCGAATGAATTTACATTACTCAAAAATTTTTGATCCATAATTAAAATATCAAAATCTCTAGCAATCCATCTGTGCTGAAATGCATCATCAAGCACAACAACATCTAAATCTATTTCTTCAATAAATCTTTGAACACCATTAACTCTTCTTTCTGCAACTGCAGTAGGTACTTTACACTCATCTGCAACTAAATAAATTTCGTCACCGGATGTTTTAACATCTACAATGATTTTTTCATTGTTAGATACAAGTTTGTATCCCTTTGAACTTCTACCGTAACCTCTGCTTAAAACTCCTACCTTTTTTGAAGAATGCTTTAAGTGTTTTGTAATATTTATTACAAGCGGTGTTTTACCTGATCCACCTACGGTTAAATTACCGACTGATATAACTTTTGTATTGACCTTAACTTGTTTAAATATATTCTTTTCAAAAAATGAATTTCTAATATTTACAACAAACTTGTACAAAATTGTAAGAGGGGATAATATTATTCTAATTAACTGTAACAATTTTGTTCTGCTCTTTTTTGAAAATCGATGAAAATTTTTCCAACTTCATTTATTTTTAAATCTGTTTCTTCGTATGACAAATTTTTATCAATTAATATTGGTTCAGAATATTCAATACAAACTTTACTAAATGGCAACGGTATTTGAAACAAATCCCAACTTTTTAATGTTATTTTTGATTTATAATAAACACTCAATAAAATAATGGGAATACCAGTTTTTTTTGCAATAACTACTGTACCAGCTTTCATTTGCTCTTTTGGGCCTCTTGGTCCATCCGGAGTAATTGCTATATTTAACCTATTTTGTGCATCAATTATTAACTGATCTAAAACCTCTTTACCGCCTTTACTGCTTGAGCCTCTGTTTACTCTATATTTCCAGAAGTGTAAAATTTTTGTCAATAACTTTCCGTCTTTACTGCTGCTTATTATTGTGCTTGGTTGATATTTCCTTAGAACATACCAGGGAGCCAGCATCAATCCATGCCAAAAGGCAAATATTACGTTTTGATTAAGTAATAATTTTTCCAGATCAGCTTTATTTTTTACCGTTATTCTTAAAGTTTTGCAAAGAACAATTATACTTGGAACAATTAAAACATTACCAAGTTTTTGAAGAAACTTTTTCTTAACTTTTCTAAACTGCATTTAATTCAGCATAAATAATTTCTGCTGCTTTTTTACTTGGATTTCCTTCAGTATTCAATTTAAATTTAATACTTTTAAGATCATTTTTAAGATTTTCATAAATCAGTTTATCTGAAAGAAACAAACTGCAAACATCATATATTTTTTCTGGGTTAACATCATTTTGAATTAGTTCTTTTACTATTTGTTTTTCTGCAACAATGTTAGCCAGAGCAATGTTTTTTATTTTAATTAAAATCTTTCCTATTAAATAGGTAAAGTAATTTGTTTTGTATACTACTATAAACGGTGTACCAATAATTCCAGCCTCAAGCGTAGAAGTTCCCGATTTTATTACCGCAAAATTTGCATTCTTTAATAGGTTATAAGTTTCACCTTTTATTACTTTAAAGTTCACTAAGTGCTTATATTTATCAAAATAATTTATATCGATATTATCAGCACAGGCAACAATTGTCTGCATATTAAATTCATTGCAGATTTTTTTTGAAGCTTCTAAAGTACTTGGCAAAATTTTATCAATTTCTTGCTTTCGGCTGCCAGGCAATAAAATAAGTAAATCTTTTTCCACTGACAGATCATATTTTTTATTTAAGTCATCTCTTGATAAAAAATTAAACTCATGTATTGATTTTATAAGAGGATGACCGACAAAATCAGAATTAACATTATTGTTTTTATAGAGTTTTTCTTCAAAAGGAAAAAACACAATCATTCTGTTAATTAACTTTTTGATTTTTTCTATTCTCCCTTTTCCCCATGCCCAAATCTGTGGAGAAATGTAATAAATATTTTTCATTGAAAGTTTATGAAAAGCTTTGGCAATACTTAAATTAAATCCAGGGTAATCAATTAAAACTGCATTTTTAATATTTTCTTTTTTTGCCAACTCAATAAGTTCATTTTTAACTTTTCTAATAAATGGTATATGTTTAATTACTTCTATAAATCCTAGGAAAGACATTTCATTAATGTGATGAATAGCTTTCATTCCATTTTGAATCATTTTATCGCCGCCAATACCAAATACTTCTATATCTTTATCAATTTTTTTCAGTTCAGCAATAAGTGCCGAACCATGTAAATCTCCTGAAGCTTCACCAGCAATAATCATCAATTTTTTATTCAATTATTTAACCAAATGAATAATTATTGTAAGTAACAAAATAACTCCCAGAGCTTGCATAGTTCTCATTTCAGATTTTAAACCTTTTTGATAATTAGGTTCAATTACTCCAGCATTTTCCGGTTTATAGGCTTTAAGCTTAGGGACAATTCTATTTACGTTAGCTTTGTAATCCTTGTAGCTTTGTCCAAATTTACTTTCTAAAAATTCTTCTTCAATACTAACAATTAAAGTATATTGAAATACAAACCAAACAAGCGCAATAATTTGTAAATAGGGGAATAGGGCTAAAGAGATAATTCCGAAACCCAAATAAATTAATATATTACCAACATAAAGGGGATTACGGACATGTGCAAAAGGTCCGGCAGTAACTAGCTGATCAGCTTTTACAGAAGAAGTTGTTCGCGTTATGCTTCCTGCAAATGAAACTCCCCAGAATCTTAATAACTCACCCAGAATTAAAATTATTAATCCAATTATCCAACTAAGCAGATTACCATTATAAAACACTAACATAAGTATAACAAAGGGTACAGGTGTATAACTTCTGAACTTAAATAATATTTTTGCCAATTCTTTCATTTATATTTACCTTATTTTAACCTTGCATATAGGCATCTTTTCTTTTCAATTCTGCCTGATGTCTTTTTTTAATTTTCTTTTTATTATAAAGCTGGTCAACAATTTTTTTTACATCTGAGAAATCCTCAAATTGAAAATAAGGAACTCCATTTTGTTCACAATATCTTAACAATGAACGTTTTGCAAATATAAAATCACAATGTTCTGCCGCACATGTATCAGACCAACCATCACCAATATATATAGTTATATCATCATCACTGGAAGAATTTATAATATGATTTCTTTTACAATTAGCGCATTTATTGCATTCTTCATCTGTATATGGAAATTGAGGACAAAGTTTTCCATCGGCATCAAATATTAATTTATTACAGTAAATACTTAAATCAGAAAAATTTTCTCTTTTACTAATTTTATTTATATAATAATCTAAACCATCACTTAAAATTGTTAATACAAAATTCTTTTCTTTAGCAAATTTTACAAATTCAATAAAATATGGATCAATAGAAATATTCTCTAAGAAGGTATCAAATTTATTCTCATCAAAATTTTTAATTGTTTCACAAAGTTTAATCCAAACTTCTTTTGAATTATAATCTCCTGTTAGCCATTTTGAAATAATTTCTCTACTTTTTGCAGGATCACCAAATTCCAAGAACATATGTTCGCCAATATCTTTGGTGGTTATTGTGCCGTCGAAATCAATATATATTTTAAAATTTTTTTGGTGATTATAATTCATTATGCAGAAACACTGATTTCTTCATTAAATTGAACACCGACCAATTTAGAAATACCTTCTTCTTGAATTGTAACACCATACATATTTTCTGCTGCTTCCATTGTTCTTTTGTTATGAGTTACAATTATAAATTGGGTATTACCGCTAAAATCTTTTAGTAACTTTGTAAATCTATCAACATTGGCATCATCAAGAGGAGCGTCAACCTCATCCATAATACAAAATGGACTTGGTTTAACTAAGTAAATTGCAAAAAGTAAAGCTGTTGCAGTTAATGTTTTTTCACCTCCGGAAAGTAATTCAATTCCGGTTGGTCTTTTACCTTTAGGTTTTGCAATTATTTCAATTTTTGCTTCTAAAGGATCTGCACCTTCTTCTAAAATTAAATCAGCTTCATCACCGGGATTAAATAATGATTGAAATATTGTTTGAAAATTTTTGCGAATTTCATCATATGTCTGCAAAAATACTGATTGAGCAGACTCATTAATTTCTTTTATAGTTTTAATAAGATCTTTTTCTGATTCAATTAAGTCGTTTCTCTGGTTAAGTAAAAATTCCAACCGCTCATTTTCTTCTTCATATTCCGAATATGCTAAAAGATTAATTGGGCCTAAATTTTTAAGTTTATCTCTTAAATCATGCACTTCTGCAGAAACAAATTTAAAATCGAATGTTTCAATATCTTCAAACTCTTGATACTCAAGTTCAATGTTATATTCATCTTTTATATGATTGTTCAGATTTTCAAATCTGATTGATGTTTCACTTTGTTTAACTCTAATTTCATGAATATTGTCTGAAATAGTTTGTCTTTCATTACGGACGTTATTTAGTTTTTGCTCATATTCTGAAGATTCATTCTTTTTGCTTAAAAGTTGCTCTTCAATTTTGGATAAAGCTTCAGCCCCAATATTCTTTTCACCAACTAACTCATCGTATTCATTTTGTGTATCAGAAATTAATGATTGAATAGATTCAATTTCCTGATGGGAATTTTTTATTTCATTTTCTAATCTATCAACAGAAGATATCAAAGAAGTTTTTGTCTCGGAAGATTTGGTCAACAAATTTGTTTTGTTTTGAATTTCACCTCTTAATCTTTCAATTTCAATTTGAAGATTATTATAAGCTGATTGTAATTCACTATATTTATTTTCTTGTTCATTAAGAGAATTTTCAAAAACTTCCAGCTCATTTTTTTTAGCAGCTATTATACTTGACTTGCCTTCAAAATCCAGTTTTAAATTGGCAACGTTTTGTTCTGTTAAATTTAATTCACTAACCTTTTCCTGAATCTCATTTTGAATTTTTTCAATATCCTGGTTCGATTTCTCTTTTTCAAATTCAAGTTGAGAAATTTGTTTTTCAATGTTATTTATTTCGTTAAGTAAAATTTTACCTTGATCAGAAATTACTTTTAAATTTATTCTGCTGACTTCATCTTCTTTTTCTTCTATTGATTTTCTTATAACAGATAAATTCTGTTCTAATTTCGGGTATTCATTTTTTAAATTTTCAAGTAATTTTCTTCTGCCAAAAAGTGAATCTTCAAGTTTTTCCGATGATCCAGCTTCTAAATTTCCGGTATTATTTAAGAACTCACCATTAACCGAAACAAAATTGAATTCGGGATATTTTTTATTAAGTCCTAAAGCATCATTTAATGATTTTACAACGGCAGTAAGTTTTAAGGAATTTTTAAAGTAGGTTAAATATTTTTCTTCAGTTTCAATAAATTCCAATGCCCAGTTAATAAATCCGGATTCTTTTTCAATCTTCTTATACTTTTTCTTGAGACTATAAGCATTTATTTTATCTAACAAAGAGGTCTTTCTATTAAAGATATTATTAATTATAAAAGATGCTTTTCCTAAATCATTTTTTCTTAAATATTCAATTGCACTTTTTAAGTCTTCACTCGATTGGATAACAATATTATTTAACGAATTTTTTAAAACAGTTTCAATAGCTAATCTGTATTCTTCTTTAGGTGAACCGATATCTGCAAGAATTGCTTTTTCATTATTTGTCCAACCTTCACTTTCAAGCAGTAATTTTGTTCCCTGAGATACACCTTCAAGATTATTTATTAAAGTACTAAAAAACTCAATCTTATCTTTAATATTATTAATATTGTTTTTTTCTTCTAATTCTTTTACTCTTAATCCGGAAATTTCATTATCAAGTTTTTCTTTTAATTCAGAGTTTCTTGTAAAATTTTCCTCTGATTCTTTTAACTTAATCTGAATTTGGACTTTTTCATTTTCAAGATCTTCTAAATATCCAACGCTCTTTGCAATATTTGAGGTTAGCTGCTGAATGTTATTATCAAGCTTATTTATTGAGATATTGAAATTTTCAGAAGATTTTTCTTTATTTGAAATTTCGTTTTGCAAGGTTGAAATTATTTGCTGTTCAGCATTAAACTCATCACTTTGCAATTTAAAATTTTGCCTATTTATAAGTAATTCTTGTCTATTCTTTTCAAGCAGATCTTTTCTTTCATTAAGCTGATTATCTTTTTCACTTAGTTGAGAAGTCAATTCTGATATTTCTGATTCATAATCAACAATGTTTTGCTCAATTTCCTCTTTCTGAAAATTATATTCCTTAATGTTTTCTTCAAAACGGTATATATTACTATTTAATGATTTTGCTCTTTCTTCTGCAACGGAAATATTTTTATGCAGATTATGGATCTTATCATTCAGTTCATTTTGAATTTGTGATTTTGTTCTAAATTCACTTTCAATTCCACTGATCTCATGTCTAAAATTCATAAGCAAAGATTCTATTTCTCTTATTTGCTTATCAATTTGATTCTTTTCTTCAGTTAAAGTTTGATTATTAATTTGGAATGATTCAAGTTGTTTGCTAAACAGATAAAATTCTCGTCTAGCTAAATCGAGTTCTTTTTCTCTTAACTCAGTTTGAATTTGATTATACTTATCAGCTTTTTTTGCTTGTCTTTCTAATGATCTTACTGTTTTCTCAACTTCAGAAACTATATCATTTACTCTTGTTAAATCTTTTTTAACTTCATCAAGTTTATTTAATGAAAGTCTTCTTCTTAATTTGTATTTGTTAACTCCGGCAGCTTCTTCAAATAATCTTCTACGTTCTTCGGTTTTATTGCTCAAAATAGTTTCAACCATTTTAAGCTCAATAACGGAATAAGCGTTAGTTCCCATACCCGTATCCATGAACAGGTTGGTTATGTCTTTTAATCGGCAAATATTTTTGTTAAGTAAATATTCACTTTCACCGGATCTAAAAATTCTTCTGGTTATAGTTACTTCAGAAAAATCAGTGGGCAGAATACCTTTATCATTAACAATTGTTAATGAAACTTCAGCCATTCCCATTGGTTTTTTTTCTCGCGTACCATTGAAAATAACATTTTCCATTTTATCACTTCGCAAAGTGCTGCTTTTTTGTTCGCCCAAACACCATCTAATGGCATCCACAATATTTGTTTTGCCACATCCGTTTGGACCCACAATACCAGTAATACCTCTTGTAAAATTTACAACGGTTTTATTTGCAAAGGATTTAAATCCGAATATTTCTAATTTAGATAGATGCAAGAATTAACTCTTATAGTAATAAATATTGTTTTACGGCAAGACTAATATAGTTGAAAGCCGAAACTGTAAATTGAAAATACAAACTTAAACCAGCAACTATTATTGATAATATAATAAATGCAGATAAGTATATGAATATTGGACGAACATCAAATATTACATACACCCCTTTTATAAATCTTTGAATATTCCATATTAAAAATAAAATCAATATAATATAAATAATATAGTTGTAGGATTGAGTGATAAGTACTTTATATAAAACTGCTTCAATAGGTAAAAGTAAAGCAAGAGGTAAAAATGCCCAAATAGCTACTGAATAAACACTTGAATATAATACTCTAGTTTTAACAAAAAATGATGATAGATGAACTAAGAAACTTATAAGAATAAAAATTACAATTGTTGCAATGTAAATGTAGATAAAAGCTAATTGAGGATTCCAAGCAAATGAGCTAAAGTTAGAAATAAGATTATTATTGCCGAATGCTAAAAGGATTTTTTCTACTAAAATATTATTCTTAAAGAAATAAAGTAATATTGTAATTAATAATGCATTTGATCCGGCAAGTAAAAGAATTAATATATTGGAATGAAAACTCGATAAAATTCTTTGGTCTCTTACATCTGCAAAGAAATTATAAGGTCTTAGTAAAGCTCTGGTTGTATCTTCTCTGAATTTTCTTTTTGAATTTATTAACAAAGCAATAATTACTGAAATTATTAATGCTGCTATGATAAAAAATAAAGGTGCATCTTCTTCGTTGTTTCCAATTGGAATGGAAATCTTTGAACCCGTAACCAAACGTGATTTTACTAAATTATAACTTATTCTTGATTTATTACCTTCTATAGGTAAAATACCTATTTGGTAAATGTTCTCATTGCTATTGCCGGAATATAATGGCGAGAAATCACCTTTATAATCAAACATAGAATTTAGAACAAATCCTTTTATATTAGTTTCTCTAGATGCAGTTATTACATCGTCGAAAAATTTGGCTTGCCCTTCAAATGAATAATCATTTAAGTAACCATTTGTATTACCCTTATAAGTTGGATAAGTTGCCTCACTTATAAAATAAATTAAAGAATCAGAAAATTCCTTTTGTCCATATTCTTCAATAAGTAAAAGCGGATTAGAAGAATAAATTTCAATTCCATATAGATCTGTATTAACTTCACTATTTTCATTTAAGCCAATAAAAGATGTATAAGTAAATTTATTTGGCGACATCTTTTTTATTGCTTTATTCATTTTGGATATGAAATTAATATGATTTTCAGAATTGCTTAAGTAAGAACCGCCGACACTATATCCAATAACAAAAGGAAATTGATCATAATATTTTATTGTTCTATTTAAAAATGATAAAGTTCGATCATGAAAATTATCATCATCCACAAAATTCTCAGGAACAGAATTTAATGGGACTTCAATTAGTGCAAATAATCCATATTTTTCACAAAGATAAACTGAGTAGGGATGTGGGAAAGCTTTACTAAATCGAATTGTATTAAATCCAGCTTCCTTAATAGTTTTTATATCACTCTCAATTATTGAATAATTATAATCCTTATTTAATGATCTGATATAAGTAACTCCTTCTATATCAAAACTCTTTTCATTTAATAACAGATCTTTATTTTTCTTTTGAAAATCAATTTGGGTAATAACTTTATTAAATTCATCATATACAAATCCATCACCATTTGTAAGTTTTACAGAAATAAAATAAGATTCGGGAGTTTTTGTGCTCCACTTTATTAAATTTCTAAGTCTTACATAAAAACTCATATCATAATTTTCTGTTCTAGTCGGATTTATATTCCAGATATTAAAATAAATTTTTGATGTATCTGTGGTTTTTTGAACTAAGGCTTCAAGTTTAAATCTTCCGTCATAATTTTCTAATAGTGAGTCAGATACAAGATCATTAAATTCTTCAAGATTAACCTGAATGTTAAGTCTTCCTTCATAAGGCTTGGAATCTTCAGCAATATTAAATTCTAAATCTTTAATTCCAACTTTTGGTTTTGATGATAAATAAACATCTCTTAAAATCCCGCCAAAATTCTGAGGGAATAAAAATCTTTGTAATAGTGGAATTGTATTTTGGGGATCAATATTATACTGAATTATAATTCTGAGAATATTTGGAGAATCATAATTTAGCAAATTGGAAGAAATATCTATTGAAAATGGAATTTCACCGCCCGGATGTTTATATACTGCAACATTGTTAAGAAATATTTCAGCGGCATAATTAATTCCAAGAAAATTTAACTTAAATGTATTTTTAAGTAAATCATCTGCAGAAATATTAAACTGTTTTTCAAAAATAATTGGTTGTTCTGATGTAAAACTAATTGGGAAATTAACCTCAGAAAAATTATCCGGATTTTCAGGAAAAAATGATTTCCAATTATTATTTAAACTTTGAATTGATCTTGTTGATGTTACACCCAAAAATAGAGGATCATTTAACTTTTCAAATTCTGAAGAAAGCTGATTTATTCTAAATTGAGCATATAATGAAATATTGGAAAATATTATTAAAATTAGAATAAAAAGTCTATTTGGAGTCATAAAAATTTTAGTAAATTTCTAAATATAAAGACACAAAATATACTAAAAAAAAGAGCTGAAATCAATCTTGGAAAGAAAAGGTAAGTTGTTGTAAAAGAAGAAGTTAGGGCAATTGAGGGCGATTTCTGATAAAACACCCTCAATTTAGAAACTCTTGGTAATTTAAACGCTTAAAATAATATCTCTAAATGAATCAGCTTTTAAACATGCGCCGCCAACTAGAGCACCGTCAATATCTGGTTTTGAAAGTAATTCTTTAGAATTATCGGGTTTAACACTTCCGCCATATTGAATTGTCACATTTTCTGCAACCGATTCGTTTGAAATTTCAATTAATAACTTTCTAATAAAAGCGTGTACTTCTTGAGCTTGTTCCGGTGATGCAGTTTTACCTGTTCCAATTGCCCAAATTGGTTCGTATGCAATTATAGTCTTTTCAATTTGTTCGTTTGTTAAATCCTTCAATCCAGCTTTAATTTGTTTTTCAACAACTTCCATTGTTTTTGATGTTTCACGTTCTTCTAATGATTCGCCGCAGCAAAGAATTGGTAAAAGGTCATTTGCTAATGCTTGTTTTACTTTACAATTTATGAATTCATCAGTTTCATTAAATATTGTTCTTCTTTCAGAATGACCTAAAATTACAAATTCACATCCAACACTTTTTAACATGCTTGCAGAAACTTCGCCTGTAAATGCACCAGAATCTTCATTATGCATATTTTGAGCAGCTAATTTAATAGGTGAATCTTTTATTAATGATTTTACGGCTTCTAAAGCAACAAATGGCGGCGCCACTATTACAACAGCATTTAAAGTTTTACCATCAAGCTCAGATTTTAGATCAGAAACTAATTTAACTGCTTCAGATAAATCTTTGTTCATTTTCCAATTACCGGCAATAATATTTTTTCTCATTTTTCTCCAAATTTATTTTAATTAATTGCTTCAACTCTTCTTATTTGTGGAATTTCTCTCATTAAAGCCCGTTCAATTCCGGCGCGTAAAGTCATTGTTGAAAGAGGGCAATCAGCACAAGCTCCAATAAGTTTAACTTCAACAATTCCAGTTTCTGAAATATTTACAAGTTCAACATCTCCATTATCTGCCTGCAGGTAAGGACGAACCGAATCCAGAATAATTTCTACTTTTTCTTTACTAATCAATTTCAAATCTTAAATTTATAATTCAATTTCAATATCGTTTTCGGTTGAATTATTTGCGCTCAATGTCTCGTTTAATTTTTCAGCAATTCCAATAATTATTTTTGATTCTTGCGTTTCAGGCATTTCATATACAATTGGTTTACCGTTATCTCCACCTTCTCTAATTCTTGGATCTATTGGTATACCGCCTAGGAATTTAGTATTAAGCTCTTTGGCTAAATTTTCACCGCCGCCTGATCCGAAAATATCATATCTATTTCCAGTATCAGGAGCAATAAAATAGCTCATATTCTCAACAATACCGTAGACATTAACATTAACCTTCTCAAACATTTTAAGTCCCTTTTTTGCATCAATTAAAGAAACTTCCTGAGGAGTAGTAACAATTATAGCTCCGCTTAAAGGAATTGTTTGAACAAGAGTTAATTGAATATCTCCGGTTCCTGGTGGAAGATCGTAAATTAAATAATCCAATTCACCCCATTCTACATCCGACATGAATTGTTTTAATGCACCGCTTGCCATTGGTCCGCGCCAAATAACCGGATTATTATCATCAATTAAAAATCCTATTGACATTAATTTGATTCCATAATTTTCTAACGGAAGCATTTTATTTGAACCGGATTCCTGATAAATCTGAGGTTTGCCTTCAACACCCATCATTAATGGAATACTTGGACCATAAATATCGGCATCTAAAAGTCCAACTTTAAAGCCTAATTTTGATAAAGCTAATGCTAAATTAACCGAAACCGTACTTTTTCCAACTCCGCCTTTACCACTTGCCACAGCAATTGTATATTTTACTTTTGGCAACAACTTTGGCGTCATTGTTCCTATTTGATCTTTAAAATTTTCAGCCATAATTTATCTTTCTGCATTTATAAAAAAATTAAAGCTAAAAATATGAATTAAGTAAGTGATAACCAAGAAAACCTATGTTTTAAGTAAATAAAAATAATAAATAAAAGTAGCTTGATAAATAATTTAAGTATGCTTAACTTTACTAGTAATTATGGCAACAATTTCTAAAGAAAATTATTTAAAAGCTATTTACTTGCTGACCCGTGAAAATGGGAACAGAATATCAACGTCTGTTTTGGCCAATGATTTATGTGTTACAAATGCTGCAATTTCTGATATGGCGAATAAACTTTCAAAACAAGGATTTGTTGAATATAAAAAATATAAAGGTATTAAAATTCTATCAAAAGGAAAGAAAATAGCTGTAGATATCTTACGAAAACATAGAATTTGGGAGTTGTTTCTCGTAGAAACTTTGGGATACGATTGGGGTGATGTTCACCTAGAAGCAGAAAAACTTGAACATTGTACAACAAATAATCTGATAGATAGAATTGATGAATATCTAAATTTCCCTGCTGCTGATCCGCACGGAGCTCCAATACCTAATAAAGAAGGGAATTATAGAATTCAAACTGATGATACAATTATGTCAGAATGTGAAATTGGAAAAAATTATACAGTGACAAGAGTTAATGATAGAAATTCAGATTTAATGAATTATTTGTCGCAGATTAAAATATCTCTTAATAAGGAAATTAAAATTATAGATAAACTGAATTTTGATAACTCAATAATTGTGGAAATTGATGGAATCAATCATTCACTTAGTGAAATTTTAGTGAACAATATTTATTTGAAGGAAAGTAAAAAATGATAACTGTAAGTCCATTTTTATCATTAGGTATTTTTTTTCTTTTAATTGTAATAATGTTACTAGTCTTTTGGCCAAACAAAGGTCTGGCTTATTATTACAGAAAGCTTAACCAAAATTCAAAAAGAGTTTTAATAGAAGATGCCTTAAAACATATTTATGATTACGAATCGCATAAGCTGAATGTGACGCTAAATAGTATTGCAGGCAATTTAAACATTTCAGCTGATAAAGCTTCCAAAATTGTGCAAAGTCTGAAAAAATTGAAATTAGTTAAACTTAATAATCAGTTAATTACACTGACAGAAGATGGAAAAACTTATGCTCTTAGAGTAATTAGAGTTCATAGATTATGGGAAAATTATTTAGCTGAGGAAACCGGATTAAAAGAAATTGATTGGCATGATGAGGCAGAAAAAGTTGAGCATTTATTAAGTCAAGAAGATGCAGATATTTTGTCAGCAAAAATGGGTAATCCGAAATTTGATCCGCATGGAGATCCAATTCCAGCTAATGATGGAAGTTATTTTTTTAATAAAGGTAAATTACTTAATAATATTGAAATTGGTCAAGTAGTTAAAATTCTTCATATTGAAGATGAACCTAAAACAATTTATACCCAATTAATTGATCAGGGATTTTATCCCGGTAAAGAAATAAAAATAGTTGCAAGATCCGATGAAAAAATAACAATTGCTGCTGATGGAGAAGAGATTAAATTAAGTTTACTATTTGCTTCAAAAGTTTCTGTTGAAATTTTATTAGAACAGGAATTTAGTAATGAAAAAATAAAAACATTGGTTGATTTAAAACCTGGTGAAACAGCAAAGGTCATTAAAGTTGCTCCAATATGTAGGGGTCAGCAAAGAAGAAGACTTCTTGATTTTGGAATTGTTCCCGGTGCTTCAATTACGGTTCATATGAATAATCCTTTAAAAGATCCAATTGCCTATTTAGTAAAAGATACAATTGTAGCATTGAGAAAAAATCAAGCAAAATTAGTTTTAATAAAAACATAAAATTTTAAAATGAAAAAAGTTAATCAAAATTGTGAAAATTGCCCGGTTCATAATATATCAAACCTTGTAAAATTGGGTGTTGATATGGTAGGTTACAATTATATTGTAGCCTTAGCAGGTAATCCAAATACAGGGAAAAGTACAATATTTAATAATCTGACAGGATTAAGACAACATACCGGAAATTGGCCTGGCAAAACTGTTTCTAGAGCTGAAGGCGGTTTTGAATATGAAAATAATAAATACAAATTAGTCGATTTACCGGGTACATACTCACTGCTATCTACTAGTACTGATGAAGAAGTTGCTCGTAATTTTATCTTGTTCGGACAGCCCGATGTTACTTTAATAGTAGTTGATGCAACCAAGCTTGAAAGAAATCTGAATTTAGTTTTACAAATTCTGGAAATTACTGATAGAGCAGTATTGAGCCTAAATTTAATTGACGAAGCAGAAAGAAAAAAAATAACTATTAATGAAAGGGAATTATCTAAACAATTAGGCATTCCTGTAGTTCCAACCTCAGCCAGAAGTAAAGATGGAATGGAACAGCTCTTAAGTTATATTCACCAAGTAGCTGTTGGCGAATACGTTTGTAAACCTTATAAAGTTAAGGGATACTCAAAAAAAATAAAAAATTCTATTGAGGATTTAACAGAAAAAATAAAATTGATTTATCCGGATTTACCAAATTCAAAATGGGTTGCAATTAGATTATTAGAAGGTGATCAAGAAATTATTGATGCAATTAAGTCAGGCGAAATTGGTAATATTTCTGTGACTCCAAATGATCAAATGAAAGAAGTTATATGAGTAATGCAGAATTAAAGATTGATAAAATAAATGATTTAATAAACTTTGCTGATAAGCAGAGATGGGAATTAGGCGATAATTTTCACGATCTAATAGTTGAATCAATATTTACAGATGCAAATAAAATTGCCGGCAAAGTAATTTCATCATCAAAAGATCCAGATCAAAAAAGTTGGGAAACTACTCTTGATAGAATTGTAACGAGCAGAATATTTGGTTTTCCAATAATGTTTATTCTTCTTGCTGTTGTATTTTGGATTACAATAGAAGGCGCAAATGTTCCCTCAGAAATGTTAGCTTCATTTTTTTTAGATAAATTACATCCAATATTAAAAAATTTATCAGCATCTATCGGAATTCCAAGTTTTATTGACGGACTTTTTATTGATGGCGCATATTTGGCAATGGCTTGGGTAGTTAGTGTTATGCTTCCGCCAATGGCAATCTTTTTCCCATTATTTACTTTATTGGAAGACTTTGGTTATCTGCCCAGAGTTGCATTCAATATGGATCGGTTATTTCAAAAAGCTGGAGCTCATGGTAAACAAGCTTTAACAATGAGTATGGGATTTGGATGTAATGCAGCTGGAGTAATTGCAACAAGAGTAATTGACAGTCCTAGAGAAAGATTGATTGCGATAATAACAAATAACTTTTCTCTTTGTAATGGAAGATGGCCGACTCAAATTTTAATTGCATCAATATTTATAGGCAGTTTAGTTCCATCATACTTAGCTGGTATTGTTTCAGCCGGGGCTGTTGTTTTTGTTGCTTTGCTTGGTATTTTTCTTAGTCTTGTTTCTTCTTGGACATTATCTAAAACAGTTTTAAAAGGGGAAGCATCAGCTTTTAGTTTAGAGTTACCGCCTTACAGACCACCAAGAATCTTACGTACACTTTACACCTCATTAATTGACAGAACAATTTTTGTATTATGGAGAGCAATAGTTTTTGCTGTTCCGGCAGGCATGGTTATATGGTTGGTAAGTAATGTGCAAATTTACAATTTATCTTTAGCACAATACTTCATTGATTTTTTTGATCCATATGCATTATTTATTGGATTAAATGGAATAATATTTTTAGCCTATGTCATTGCAATTCCGGCAAATGAAATTGTGATACCAACAATTTTAATGCTGACAGTAACTACTTTGGGAATTTCTGGAATTGGTGGAGGTGCGGGAGTAATGTTTGAACTGGATTCGGTTAAAGAAACTGGTGATATACTTATTGCAGGCGGATGGACAACTTTAACCGGAATTAATCTTATGCTGTTTAGCTTATTACATAATCCATGTTCTACAACTATTTATACTATTTACAAGGAAACTGGAAGTATTAAGTGGACAATATTTTCAACACTCTTACCAATAATAATGGGCTTAGCTGTATGTTTTTTAGTTGCTCAGTTTTGGTTTATATTTTCTTAAAATTACATAAGAATTTCTTGAATTGAGATTAATTTATCTTTACTTGTTGATTTAACTCTAACATAATTTCCGTCGCTTTCTAATAGTCTAGCTTTAACATTATCTTGAAGATAAATTTTTAAAATTTTCTCAATAATGTATTTTTTCTTTTCTTCATCTATAACGGGGAAAGTACATTCAACTCTACGATCTAAATTTCTCTGCATTAAATCAGCACTGCTTAGATAGAGTTCTTCATTGCCATTATTATAAAAGTAATATATTCTACTATGTTCTAAAAATCTTCCTACAATACTTACAACATTAATGTTTTCACTTAATCCTTTAACGTGAGGTTTAAGACAACAAATTCCTCTTACAATTAAATCTATTTTAACACCACTATTCGAAGCTTCGTACAAAGCGGCAATGAGAATTGGATCAACTAAAGAATTAAATTTAAAGATTAAATGAGCATCACCGCCATTTTGTTTGTTTTCAATTTCTCTGGTAATTAGTTCTAAGAATTTATCTCTAGTATTTATAGGGGAAATAAATAATTTCTTAAACTTATTTAATTCAGAATAACCAGTTAAATAATTAAAAACTTGTGATACATCTTCGCAAATATCTTTATTTGACGTAAACAATCCTAAATCAGTATAAAGTTTTGCAGTGGAGGGATTATAGTTTCCTGTTCCAAGATGAACATATCTTTTAACTCCTTCGGATTCTCTTCTTACTACCATTGCCATTTTAGCATGCGTCTTTAACCCAACAAGTCCATATACTACATGAACTCCGGCCTTTTCAAGTTCTCTTGCCCAGAATATATTATTTTCTTCATCAAATCGTGCTTTTAATTCAACAAGCACTGCAACTTGTTTTCTTCTTTCTGCAGCTTCAATTAGGTATTTTACAATTGGTGAGTTTGGACCTATTCTGTATAATGTTTGTTTAATTGCAAGAACGTCCGGATCTTGTGAAGCTTGTTTAATAAAATCAATAACTGGTGCAAATGAATCATATGGATGATGTAATAAAATATCTCCGCTGCTTATCATTGAAAAAATATTTTCATTTTCTTCAACATTTGTAAAAGCTTTTGCTTGGTAAGGCTTTTCTTTTAGATGATGAAACGGGAGATTGTACAAAGCCATTACATCGCTTAGACCAAGATTATCTTCAATGATTTGAATCTCAGTTTGCTTAATGCCTAAATTTTCTGATAGAGTTTCAAGCATAAATTCAGGCATATTTTTTTCAACTTCTAACCTTACTACAGAACCAAATTTTCTTTGTTTTATGTTTTCTTCAATAACCTCAAGCAGGTCATCGGCTTCATCTTCCTGAATACTTAAATCAGTATTTCTTGTTGTTCTAAATAAATGAGCCTCTAATATTTCTAAACCGGGAAATAGGTGACAAAGATTTTGTTTTATTAGATCTTCAATCCAAATAAATTTTGCAGAAAGTTTCCCATTTTTCTTTGGTTTATCGGGTTTTAGAATTTTATCAACTCTTAATAATCTTGGCAGAATACTTGGAATTTTAACTCTTGCAAATTGTTTTTCTCCATTGGTCTTTTTTACTAAAATTGCAAAGCTTATACTCAAATTTGAAATGTATGGGAAAGGTCTTCCCGGATCGAATGCTAATGGAGTTAAAACGGGAAAAATTTCTTTATGAAAATATTGACTTAAAGCAGTCTGTTCATTTTTAGTTAAATCTTCAACTTTGGAAATAATAACGCTATTATTTTTAAGCTCGGGTAAAATGGTATTGTTCCATAAGTCATTTACGGTTCCGAGCATTTTTTTTACTTGTTTATCAATTTCTCTTAATTCCTGAAAAGGGGAAAGTCCATCAATTGTTGAAGTAATAATATTGGCTCTAATTTGTTCTTTTAGACCAGAAACCCTGATCATATAAAATTCGTCAAGATTAAGAAAAAAAATAGAAACAAATTTTACTTTATCTAATAGTGGTAATTCAGGATTTAAAGCTTCATCAAGAACTCGTTTATTAAATTCAAGCCAGCTTAAATCCCGATTTATAAAATTATCGGAGATAAGATATTTTTCCAGATTATCTTTATTGAGCATTATAAACTCTATTTCTTTATTTCTCTAGCTGATGAATAATTTTTTAAATTATAATTTATTGTTGTTCCTGGCATATCCAGTCTTGAAATTTTAACATTTGCAATCTTAAAAAATTCTTCTGCTTTTGTATCATGATAATCGGAAAAAATTATAATTTCTTTTATTCCGGCAGCAATTAAAGACTTTGCACAATTTGTGCATGGCATATTTGTTATATAAGCTGTTGCACCTTGAGTACTAACTCCATGTATTGAACACTGCAGAATTGCATTCATTTCAGCATGAATTGTTCTTACGCAATGGTTATCTTCAATCATACATCCATGATCTTCGCAATGAACATCACCCGGTATTGATCCATTGTATCCGGTTGATAAAATTCTTTTATCTCTAACTAAAACACACCCGCAATGCATACGCGGACAAGTAGCCCGTTCTGAAACTAACATAGCTAATTTTAAAAAATAAACATCCCACGCTGGTCTATGATCGCTCATTTTTAATTTTCTCCGAATTCTTTTTTAGAGATTTTTCTAAAATAATTAAAAAAGTAGTACCTTCATTAAGAATTGAATTTTTAAGTATCAATTTCCCTTTATGATAATCTTCAATAATTCTCTTTGATAAACTTAATCCTAAACCCCAGCCTCTATTTTTTGTGCTGTATCCGGGTTTAAAAATATTTTTTCTGTTTTTGGAATTTATTCCTTTTCCATTATCAGAAACTTCAATTTCAACCACATCTTTATGCTCTTGAACAGCCACTAAAATTTTGCCTTTATCACTTCCAATTGCGTCAATTGCATTTTTGATTAAATTTTCAATTACCCATTCAAATAATGCCGAGTTTAGCATTAGATTAATTGGTTTTGGCTGGATATAAATTAATTCAACATCTTTTCCGGTTTGAGGTAACCTTTTTTCAAAATATTTTGTAACATTTGTAATAACTAAACCAATATCATTAATTTTTAATATTGGCTTTGAGCCAATTTTAGAGAAACGGTTTGTTATTTTATTTAATCTATTTAAATCATTTCCCATTTCATCCGAAATATTTATTACCTCACTTGGATGCTGACTTTTTAGTTTTAGTAATTCTACCCAACCCATTAAACTTGAAATTGGCGTGCCAAGCTGATGAGCAATTTCTTTTGCCATGCCAACCCAAATATTACTTTGCTCAGTTTTTTTGAGGTAGGTAAAACTTATATAGGCAATTGCGACAAAGAAAAAAGCAAAAATTACTTGTAAAAATGGATAGTATTGTAATCTCTGAATTATTTCGGAATTTCCAAAATAGATTTTATTAAAAATTTGTTCCTTTCCATTAATGTTATAAGTTACATTTATGGGCTCGTGGATTTTTCTTAATTCTTGAACTTTATTTTTTAGAAAAGCTTCTTTTTCACTTTGTGTAAGTGTTGAATCAATTTCAATATTTTTATTGCCGCTTCCAACATCATAACTTGTTGGAATTCCTGAAGAATCAGTCAGAATTAGTGGGAAATTTATTCTTTTAATTATATTCTCAAATACAAAAGTAAAATCTTCGTTTGAGGTTGGCCCGGCGATAAATTCAAGACTATTTGCATAAAGCTCTACAATTTCTCTTTCACTTTTTTCTAATTCTTTAACTAAATCTTGAGTGTAATAGAAAGTGCCGGCTGTAATTATAATAGCCAAAATTAATAAGACAAGTTTTACATTCATTGTAGGAAAGATTTTCTTGGTAAATCCAATTAAAATTAAAATTGATGGAAAATTACTAAATATGTCTTAGTAATAAAAGTCAATCTTAATTTGCCGATGTTGAAAGTAAATATTTATAATTCAATAGTTTGCGATCTTTTAGGTCCAACCGAAATATATTTAATTTCAAATCCGCATTTCTCAGAAATAAATGTTAAGTATTCTTTTGCTTCTTGCGGAAGTTCATCATAACTTCTTGCATTTGAAATATCTTGTTTCCAACCTTTCATTGTTTCATAAATTGGTTTTGCTGCATTTAATTCAGCTTCAGATGTTGGAAAATATTTAAGTTTTTTGCCGTTTATTTCATAACCGGTACAAACTTTTATTTCATCAAAATATCCGAGAACATCAAGTTTAGTTATTACAACTCTTTCAATTCCATTTATTTTTCTTGAATAATTAACTAAGAATGCGTCAAACCATCCGCATCTTCTTGGTCTGCCAGTAGTAGCTCCAAATTCAGCTCCAATTCTTCCTAATTTTTCGCCGTCTTCATCAAATAATTCAGTTGGAAAAGGACCTAATCCAACTCTTGTTGTATAAGCTTTTACAATTCCAATAATTTCGGAAATTTTTGTAGGGGGAATGCCTGTTCCGGTGCATGCACCTCCGGAGGTGGGATTTGAAGATGTTACATAAGGATAAGTTCCATGATCTACATCTAAAAGTGCTCCTTGAGCTCCTTCAAGCAAAACTGATTTTTTATTAATAATTGCATCATTTAAATATGCAGAAGTATCAGTAATATATTTATCAATTCTTTCATCAAATTTTATGCATTCATCAATAATTGCTTCAACATCCAATTCATCTCTATCGTACATTTTGGTTAATAGATTATTTTTTTCTTCAAGGTTTTTTCTGATTTTCTCTTTTAAGGTTTCCTTATTTAATAGATCAGCTATTCTAATTCCTCTTCTTGCATACTTATCAATGTAACTGGGTCCAATACCGCGCCCCGTAGTTCCAATTTTTTGGGTTCCTTTTTCATTAATTGAATCTAATAACTTGTGATAAGGCATAATTAAATGAGCGTTATGGCTAATAAATAAACGACCTTCAATATTAATTCCATTTTTTTCAAGCATATCAATTTCATCAAGAAGAGCTTGCGGTTCTATTACAACACCGTTTCCAATAACACAAATAACATTTTCATGAAGTATTCCGGAGGGGATTAAATGAAAAATATATTTTTTATCACCAATTTGTATTGTATGACCAGCATTCGCACCGCCTTGATAGCGAGCTACAATATCAAATTTCGAACTAAGTAAATCAACAATTTTACCCTTTCCTTCATCGCCCCATTGGCTGCCTACAACAATTGAAACACTCATTTTTTCCCTTGGAATTTTGATTTATAAACTTGTGAATGGAATATTTTTCAAATTAATAATGATAAAGTATTAAAAGAATTGTACACAAAAAAGAACCCAAATCATTATTAAATGATTTGGGAACCCTTTAAATTTATTTTATTTATTCTATTCGAAACTTTTTACAGCTTCATCAACAGAATTAAAGTTTTCGAATATAGTTATCAGTTTAGTAATTACTAAAAGGCTATTTATTTTTTCTGTAGCATTAGCCAATTTAAGTGAGCCGCCGCCATTTTTAACAGTTGTAAAACCACTAATCAGCATACCTAATCCGGAGCTGTTCATAAATTTTACACTTCCTAAATCAACAATAATGTTTTTTTTGCCTTCATCTATAAAACCATGTAATAGCTTGCTGAATTCTTCTGATTCAGGACCGCCAATAACATTACCTTTTAATTCAACGACAACAGCCGAATATTTTTCAGAAGTTTTGATTCTCATATTTACTCCTAATTATTTATAAACAAATTAATTATTACTCTTTATTAAATCAAGAAAAGAAAATTAAAAAATTACCATCATATAATAATAACTAATTTATTAAATGTCTTTTTCAAATATTGTAATTGCTAATTTTTATATATTTATCTGTTAACTTATTATAAAATAATTCTATCTGGAACATATCAAAGTAATAGCCGTCTAAAAAGTGGATTTAGAAACTCAAAATACAAATAACGACGAAAATCCGGTAGATGAGGATTTTTTACTAATTGAGAATTTTAAGAATGGTCAGGAAAACGCATTTTCCGATTTGGTTCTTAAACATAAAGAAAAAGTAAGAAATTTAGTTTACCTGACCTTAGGTGATGTTGATTATGTAGATGATATATCACAAGATGTATTTATTAGTGTTTACCATAAATTGAAAGAATTTAGATTTGAATCTAAATTTACAACTTGGTTATATAGAATTACAGTTAATAAATGCAGAGATTATTTAAGAAAGAAAAGAGTTAGAAGTATTTTTGTTTCTATTAAACATGTTGATTACGAAAAAGGGACAAGGGGAAATGCAGATAATATCGATGTTCCTAATTTAGTTAGAAAGGCAATTGCAAAATTACCTGAAAAACTAAAAGTTCCTTTAGTTTTAAGAGACATTGATGGTTTTAGTTATCAAGAAATTGCAGAAAAATTGGAATGTGAAGTTGGTACGGTCAAATCTAGAATTTTTAGAGCTAGGGAAAGCTTAAAAATCATTTTGGAGCCTTACCAAAAAGAATTGAAGGGTTAACAATAATGCAATATTTTTCCTATTGTAATTATCAAAAAAAAATATTTCCCAAAATTTCTTTTCATTAAAGGTATTTTGTTTTGAAAGTCAGCAGCCTTAAAGTACCTCATAGTAAAAAAATTGAAAATGCTATTTTTATCTCCGTACTGTTATTTATATTTAAAATAGTTTTTCCTATTAACGATTCTATTTTTCTGCTAATAATAAATGAGTTGTTAATTTTAATAGCAGTTTTTGCCTGGGTAAATTATGTTACTGAATTTATTAATATCAGAATAAGCAAACCTCTTACATTAGTTATAAATACTGGGATATTAAACGCTTTAATATTTTTTATTATCTCGCTTTCATCTTGGATGTTTTCTGAAGCTCAAAATTCAATTACTAGTTCAAATTTTCTCTATGTTCTTTTTTCTACAATTATTGTTTTCGTATTTATAAGTTCATTGGCGTATATATTTTCCGTATATAAAAGTCTTTGTTTTCACAGACAAAAGAAAGACCCCACATTATATTTTAATATAATGATTATCTTCTTTTTACTGACTGCAATTTCAGCTTCTCTTTTAAAACCGAATCTAAATGTTGAAAATTTACAAGTGATTTTGGACTCGAAAAATGATTTTATATATAATGCTTTTTATATAATTACAGTTAGTTTTATTCTAAGTATTTCACTTAGGGTAGCATGGATAGCATTTCTCAATAAAAAACAAAAGCTTGCTTTATTAGCTCTTTCAATTGTTTTATCTGTTTTATCATGGATTAATTTTTCTACACTTTCATCTGAAGAATTCATAATTATTAGAAATTTTTCACCTGCACTTGAACAGTTGCTAAGTTTAACAATGATTTATGGTGCAATTTATTTCACTGTAATTTTCTTTACTACACTTTTTCACTTACCAACGGCAGAAGCAATTGATAGAAAATCTCAAGAATTAACTTCAGTTAAAGATTTAAGTAAGTTAATGAATCAAGTTTTTGATTTTGAAGAATTATCCGAAACAATTACATCAACAACATTGAAGGTCAGTAATTCTGATGCAGCATGGATTGTAATTAAGGAAAATGATAAAATAAATCTTCATTCAATTGTAGGTTTAGGAATAATAGATGCTAATCAAATCTCTGAATTTTTGATTAAGAATGAATTACTTTCTGATACAGAAGTTAAAATAACGGATTTAAATTTATTTGAGAAAAAATATAATTTACCAAACTCAATTAAATCAATTGTCTCAGCTCCTTTATCAGTTCATAACAATAATAAAGGATTTTTATTTGCTGCAAGAAAAACAAGTAGAATATTTGAAGATGAGGATTGCAAACCAGTTGGAACTTTTGCCGGATTTGCCGCAGTTGCATTGGAAAATGCCAAACTTTTAGAAGAGTCAATAGAGAAAGAAAGATTAGAAAAAGAACTTGATGTAGCTCGAGAAGTTCAGTATAAAATTTTACCACAAAGAAATCCAATTTATAAAAACTTAGAAATTACATCACTATTTGTTCCGGCATTTGAAGTCGGCGGAGATTATTACGATTTTTTTGAAATTAGCAAAACGAAGCTGGGTGTTGTTATTGCAGATGTTTCCGGTAAAGGAATTGAAGCCGCTTTTATAATGGCTGAGGTGAAGGGAATTTTTGCAACCTTATCAAAACTTTATGATGATCCCAAAGAACTTCTTACTTTAGCAAATTCGATTCTTGAAGAAAGTATTTCTCGAAAAACATTTGTAACGGCAATTTATGGAATTATTGATACCGAAAAAGAAACGTTTAATTTTGCCAGGGCCGGTCATTCTCCGCTTTTTTATTTCAATGGATCAGAAGTAAGAAAAATTATTCCAAAAGGAATTGGATTAGGTTTAGATTATACAAGTAAGTTTAAAAATACTTTAAAAGAAATGGAAATTAAGTTAAATAATAACGATATTATAACCTTGTTTACAGATGGAATTAATGAATCAGTAAATGAAGAACTTGAAGAATTTGGATATAATAGATTAGAAGAAATTATTAAAAATAACAGCAATCTTTCAGTTGAAGAATTATCAAATAAAATTATGAAATCAGTTACAACATTTTCAAGAAATAGTTCTCAACATGATGATATAACGCTCATACTTATAAAGTGGAATAGCTACAAAAATTTAAAGGGAGAAATTTGATGGCAGAATTCGATGTTGGAAAACATGGAGTTGGTCCTATAAGCATTTTAAATGTAAAGGGGTATTTAGATGCCCATACAGCTCCTGAACTTGAAAATGCATTTAACTCACTTATAAACGATAAACAATATAAAGTTGTGGTCAATTTTAGAGATCTAAAGTATATAAGCAGTGCTGGGTTGGGAGTTTTTATGGCTTATGTTGAAACTATGAGAGAAAATAATGGAGATATAAAATTCTGCGGATTAAAGGATGATGTTTTTAACATTTTTGATCTGCTCGGATTTCCATTATTGTATGAATTTTATAAAGAAGAAAAAGAAGCTATAGATAAATTCAACCAAGGCTAGCTTATCTTGACTAAAACTGAAAAAAATATAAGAAAGAGACTTACAGTTAAAAGTTCTACAAAAAACCTTGCCAAAATAAGAACTTTTGTAAAAAAACTTTCAACTGAAGTTGGGTTTGATGACGAAACAGCTAATAAAATTGTGCTTGCAACAGATGAAGCATGTACAAATATTATTAAGCATGCATATAAGTATTCTCAAACTGGTATTATAAATGTAAATATCAGTTTGTTAAGTGATAAATTTAGAATAGCTATAACAGATGAAGGTTCTCATTTTAATTCAAATGCAGTACCGGAACCAGATCTAAAAAAATACTATGAAGAAAAACGAGTCGGCGGTTTAGGAATGTTTCTTATGAAAAAATTAATGGACGAAGTAATCTACTCGCAACCAACTTCTAAAAAGAATAAAGTTACACTTATAAAATATCTTAAGTAATTGATTATGCAATTACCAGATAGTAATATTGCACTGCGTAACCTTTCAGCAATTATTGATTTTTCAAATAATATTAACTCTAACCTAAATTTAGAATTTGCTCTAAATAATTTATTGCTCACTTGTTTTGGTAAATTAAAAATCACTAAAGGTTTTATTGCACTTTTTAATGATGAAGATGAACTTAAAATTAATTTATCAAAAGGATTTAAAAGTGAAATTTTTGACACATTTCCGCACGTTATTAATGGAAAAGTGGGAATTGAAATTTTTAATTCTTATATGTCAGCAAACAAATTTGGATTAGTAAAAGAAATTGTTTTTTCTGATCAGTTATTAGGTTTTTTAGTTTTAGGCGAAAAGTTATCAAAAGAAGATTTTAGCGAAGAAGACAATCAGTTTATATCTACAGTTATGCAAATTGGCAGTGCCGCAATTAGAAATGTTCAGAGTTTTGAAAAATTATCAAATGTTAATAAAGTTTTAGATTCTAAAATAAATCAATTAAACTCTATTTTCGATTTAGGTAAAGAATTTAGCAGCATATTGGAAATTGAACGTGTTTCAAAACTATTGGTTTATTCAATTAGTGCTCAAATGCTTGTTTCAAAATATGCAATTGTGATTTTTAATGAAAACTCAAATTTAATTCTTGAATCAAAATATGAAGAAAGTAAGCTTAATGAAATAATGAGTTCTGAAGAAATTAATTCAATTAATTCAGCAATATTATTAAATGAAAATAATACATTTTGCAGAAATTGTTCAGAACTGGGAATTGCACTAATTGTTCCAATGATGATTAAAAAAGTTAAAAAAGGCTTAATATTTTTAGGATCTAGAATAACAAAAAATCAATATTCAAAATCTGATATTGAGTACATATCTTCTATTGCTAGTTTTGCTATAATTTCAATTGAAAACAGCCGACTTTTTGATGAAGCACTTGAAAAGCAAAAATTGGAGAAAGATTTAGAAATTGCCAGATCAATTCAGCAAAATTTGTTGCCTAAAAAACTACCCAAATCTTCAGTTTATCAAATTGATGCAGTTAACAAAACTGCAAAAATGGTCGGTGGTGATTATTTTGATATAGTTGAAATAAGTAAGAATGAAATATTAATTGCTATAGCAGATGTCTCCGGTAAAGGAATACAAGCTTCACTTTTAATGGCAAATTTACAGGCATTTTTAAAATCAATATATAAACAGAACTATAAACTTCAAGAAGCGTCTAATTTCTTGAACGATTTGGTATCTGAGAATACTACAAATGGCAGTTTTATTACTTTTTTCTGGGGAATATTAAATTTAGAAAATAAGCAGTTTACTTATGTTAATATGGGACATAATCCGCCTTTACTAATTAGAGATAAAAAAATAACAAAATTAAAAAAAGGCGGAATGATTTTAGGAGTAATGAAAACAGTTATTCCTTACGAATATGAAACAGTTGAATTAAAAAGTAACGATGCAATTATTTTATTTACTGATGGTGTAACTGAAGCTATGAATATTAATAATGAAGAATATGGGGATGAACGATTGGAAAATTTGTGTTTACAGAATTCTGAAAATGAAGCTAAATCAATATTAAAAAAAATATTGGCAGATGTTGAATTACATACAAAAGGTGCAAATCAATCTGATGATATTACAAGTTTAATATTAAAAATCAACTAAAATAATGGCCTTTAGACTACTTTCAAAATATCGAAAAAAACTTATTCTACCGGTTACTTTACTTCTTGCAATAATCGGCTTTATAACTATTTACTTTATATTAAATATTACTTCGCATACAAATGATGAATGTTTGTGGAAAGAAGAAAAAGTCGGTGATGATAGTCTTAGAATATATTTCGATTTGGTTAAGTATAAAGGCGTAACATGGAATGCCGGAATAAGAGATGGCGATGATTTTATTGCAATTGATGGCAAGAAATTAAGAAATACTTACCATGCTTCATATTTAGCTGATAGAAAACCATCCGGAGATTCTTTAATATTTACTGTTTCCAGAAATGGACAACTCTTCGATACAACAATCAGAGTTAAGAAAATTATTGGTTTTGGCAATTTAGCCATTTCTCTTCTCGGTTTAATATGGTTAGCAGTCGGCTTTGTTGTTCTTTCTTCAAAACCATACGGTTTCCCTCAAATTTTATTTTATCGTATTGGTGCCCTTTTTGTAATGTTTTCTACTGGTGCATTATTTGGCGGAAATAATATTCTTAATCCAATTTGGAAATATCCGGTTTTAATGGTTTTTATTGATTTAATCTGGGTATTTGGTATTGTATTTCTTCCATTTTTATTAGTCCATTTTTTCTGGATTTTCCCATTTGAAAATCGAATTATAAAAATTAAATATGTTTCGAAATTACTATTTACTATTCCAGGAATTTTATACATAGGCGCAGTTATATATCGATCTTTTTTTATCTATACAAGTATGAATTATGAAAAGGCACTAATACCATATCACATGCCGTTTATTGTTTCATTAAATATTCTGCTTTTTATTGGGATTGTTATTGGTCTAATTTCTTTATTTGTAAGTTACCTTAAATTAAAACAAGCTTCTGAACGTACCTCAATATTTGTAATTTTGATTTCTTATACAGTTGGTGTACTAGCTTTAGTTTACCTAATTACATTAGCAGATGTCCTTGCTGATTCAATTTTTAATTCGCCAGAATATTTTCTACCAATTTTTCTAATAATTCTAACTCCTTTGGGTTTTGGCTACTCAATATTCAGGTATTCGTTATTGGATGTAAGTGATGTATTAAAGAATACCATTTTGTATGGTACAGCTACTTTTACTTTAGCCGGCATTTACTTTTTGATTATTTACTCACTTGGTCAATCAATTAGTGGTGCGCTTACTACTGAATATCAAGGAATTGTTGCTGCGGGAATTTTTATAATTTTTGCTTACGTATTTCAATCAACCAAAGATAGATTTCAAAATATAATAACTAAATATTTTTATCCCGAACAATTTGCTTACCAAAAAGTATTAATGAAATTCAGTAATGAAATTTCTTCAATTGTTGGTTTAGATAATATACTAGATACTGTTAAGGAAACTTTTGTTGATGCTTTAAAAGTTGAAAAATTTGGAATTGCTTTAAGAAATAAAAGTAATAATGAATTTGAATTAAAAAGGGAAGATGGATTCATTAATAAACAACTGCATTTTACAAATAATGAAGATGTAATTAGTAACAAAGTTTTAGAAAAATTAGAATTAAAACACCCAAATGCATTTGATCAATTAGAGTTCCCTGCAATCTTTCCATGTGCACATAAGGATTTGGAAGAAGAAGGAATTTATACAATTATTCCAATGGTAATGAAGCAAAAAATAATTGGATTACTTTTATTTGGATTAAAGCACTCCGGTGCACAATTTGCGGGTAAGGATATTGATTTATTAGTCGCGGCTTCTAATCAAACTGCAATTGCAATAGAAAATGCTAGACTTTATGATGAAGAAGCGAAGAAAATTAAATTGGAAAGAGAATTGGATGTTGCACGTAAAATTCAAGAAGGATTATTGCCGGTGCATGTTCCTCAAATTAAGAACTTAGATACTGCAGGCGTAATGATTCCAGCTATGCAGATTGGTGGAGATTATTATGATCTAATTAAAGTTTCTGAAACACAGATGTTCATTGTAGTAGGAGATGTTTCAGGGAAGGGATTATCCGCTTCATTTTATATGTCAAAACTTCAAACAATGATTCAGCTATTTTGTACAGGAACAAAATCTCCAAAAGAAGTTTTAGTAGAATTAAATCAAAAAATTTCGGGTAATATTGATAAGCAATGGTTCATCACACTAACAATTGCATTTGTTGATGTAGCAAAACGTTCAATAAAGATATGTAGAGCGGGGCACACACCAACAATTAAATTTTCTAATGGTGTTGTAAATTATATTAAACCAAATGGAATTGGTGTTGGTTTGGAGTTCGGAAAATTATTTGAAGATTCACTTGAAGAAACTGAAATTCCACTTGCTCCGCATGATATTTTTGTTTTTACTTCTGATGGCATTAACGAAGCAATGAATGAAGAAAATAACTTTTTTGGATATAATGAAATAGTTAAAATCCTAAAAGAGAAATCTAATGCAAATTCAAAAGATATTGTAAACGAAACTATTAAATCGTTAGAAAAGTTCAGAGGAGTTAAAGAACCTAATGATGATATTACTTGTGTAGTATTAAAGATATTATAAAAAAGCCATCAAATATTTGATGGCTTTATAAATAATTTTGAATATATAGAAAATCTTAAAACTGTATCTTTTCACCACGCTTCTTTGAATATTCTAACACAAATGCACTAGCAACAAATATTGATGAGTAAGTTCCCACGATAATACCGAAGAATAAAGTAAATGCAAATCCTCTTAATACTTCACCTCCGAAGAATAATAAAACTGTAACCACCATTAATGTGGTTAAACTTGTAATTATTGTTCTTCTCATTGTTTTATTAATTGCCTTATTCATTATTGTTTCAACATTGGCAGTTTTGTGGATTTTAATATCTTCTCTAATTCTATCAAATACAATTACAGTATCGTTAATTGAATAACCCACTAAGGTTAAAAATGCCGCTACAATACTAATGGAAATTTCCAAATTCAAACCGGGAATTAAACCATAAAGAATTGAGAAAACTCCCAACGTTATTAATACGTCATGGAAAAGTGCTGCAACAGCACCAAGTGCAAAACCAAATTTAAATCTAAATCCTAAATAAATTAAAATTACAATTAAAGCTAAGATTACTGCAATTACTGCATCTTGCTTTAACTCATCTCCAATTTTAGGACCTACTTTTTCTTCTTTAAGCACTTGGAAAGGATTATCTGAGTGTTTTTCAACAAGGTTTTCTTTTATCCAATCTGCAATTGAAAGACTAACAATAATTCTTCTATTATCAGGTTCTGCAGAAGCTTGTGTAACTTGAAACCCATCTTTAAATAATTTATCAGAAAGTAAATTTGCTATTTCATTTGATGGAAGTTCATACGTTACAGAATTTATTGTTGAATCAACTATTGTATGTATTGTATTTGGACTATGCTTTTCAATCAAACCATCTAAAGTTGAAATTACTTGAGGAATTACATTTACTGGAATTTCCTGCAATTCAGTTCTAACTAAAATTCCTGATGCATCACCAAATGTTTTAACTTCAACATTACCCAAACCAATTGAACTTAGCTCATTTCTAATATCAGAAATTTCAACAGGATTTTCAAATTGAACAGCAATTTCTGATCCACCTTTAAAGTCAATTCCTAATTCGACACCTCTAAATACTAAACTCAAAATACCAATAACAAGTAAAGTACCTGAAACCATATAAGCTAATTTTCTCTTTCCTAAATAATCAACATTAAGTTTATCGAAAATTCTAGATCTGCTGCCAATATCAATTTTGAAACCTTTAGCAATCATAAATTCAAACATAACTTTTGTAATTACAAGAGCACTGAATAAACTTGCTAAAATACCAATCATTAAAGTTAGAGCAAATCCTTGAATTGGACCGCTGCCAAATTGATATAAAATTACGGCTGTAAAAAATGATGTAATGTTTGAGTCGAAAATAGCAGAATAAGAATTTGAAAACCCTCCATCAACAGCAGCTTTAACTGTTTTGCCTGTGGATAATTCTTCTCTTATTCTTTCAAAAATTAGAACGTTAGCATCAACCGCCATACCAATTGTTAAGATAATACCTGCAATACCGGGTAATGTGAGCGTGGCGTTAAAAGCAGCTAAAATGCCCATTATAAATAACATTGTAAAAAGTAATGCTAAATCAGCAAATGAACCAGCCACTTTGTAGTATATCAACATGAAAAATGCTACAATAAAAAATCCAATTATAGTTGAACTAAATCCTTGAGTAATTGAATCCTGTCCTAAAGATGGACCAACTGTTCTTTCTTCAATAATATCAACTGGAGCAGGCAAAGCACCAGCTTTTAAAACGATTTCAATTAATTTAGCTTCTTCAAGATCATTCATTCCTGTAATTTGTGAACTACCCGAAGGAATTTTACCAATAATTGTAGGTGCAGTATAAACATAACCATCAAGTACAATAGCACATCTTTTATCAACATTTGATCCTGTTATTCTTGCCCATTCTCTAGCACCTTCAGCATTCATTTGCATATTAACAATAGGTGCAGTTGTTTGCTGACTAATATTCGCTTGAGCGTCTACAATTACACCACCGGTAAGCTCTGGTACTTTATTAACAAGGAATAATCTAAAATAGTTTACTCCATCTTGAACAATCTCTGGTTTTGCAGAATATAAAAATTCTACGTTATCAGGAATAACCTTTGCAACCTCGGGTCTTTTTAGATAATTATTAAGTAATTCTTTTTCGGTTTCTTTTACTACAGCATCTGCACTATTTTGAGATAATAAACGTGCAACAGCAAAAAATGGATGTTGTTTAGCTACTTCTTCTTCTGATGGTTCAGGTGTTAGTAATGAATCTTGTATTACTGCCGTTGAATCTTTTGCAGATGTTCCAGCTAAAACTTCATCAATCTTATTCATAATAGGGAAGGCAAATTCGGGATCTTTTACCAATTTAAATTCAAGCATTGCTCTTCCTTGAAGAAGATTTTTTGCTTCTTCTTTTTTGGCAATACCAGGTAATTCAACAATTATTCTTCTTGCGCCCTGTTTTTGAATGGTTGGTTCGGAAACTCCATATTGATCGATTCTATTACGAATAATTTCTATTGCTCTAGTTACTGCGTCAGTTTCCTGTTCAGACAAATCATTTATAATATCAGCATCTTCTTGCCTAATTGATCCAAAATATCTACTTAAACGAATATTGTTTTCTGCCAATTTTGTCGATAAAATACTTACAACATCTTCATCAGAAGTTTTAGCAATTTTAATTGTTTCATTTAAGATGTCTTTAAATTGTTGATCAGGATCTTTTGCTAAATTTTCTAAAAGTTTTGCTGTATTTACTTCCATTACAAGATACATTCCACCTTGAAGATCCAGACCAAGCTTAATTCTTTTTTCTCTAGCTTTTTTTATTTCCGGATCAGCAACTCTGATACTATCTTCTTTAAATTCCAATAAATTTTGAACTTGTTCATCACTTAAAGTTGGATTTGTAGTATTGATACTATCTTTTATGTGAGTAATTATATTGGATATGTCTTTGTTATTTTGGTAATCCTTGTAAGTTGGATATAAGAGGTAAACACTTAACGCAACTGCGGCAATTATTAAAATGGACCTAAATCTTAACTCTTTCATACACTTAATCTAAGTTTAGTTATTAAAATTTATTTTTAAATAATTATTAAGCCTTCAATATATTTTTATATCAAAGGCTAAAATTTCAGATTGTATTAAAGAATTTATTCTCTTACAACCCAGGTTTTTACAACAGCATTTATTTCTGAATGAAGTTTTACATTAACACTATAAATGCCTAAAGCTTTAATCGGTTCTTCTAAATCAATATTTCTTTTGTCAATATTATAGTTTTTCTCTTTTAAAGCATTAGCAATCATTTGACTTGTAACTGATCCAAATATTTTATCTTCTTCACCAACCTTTACTGGAATAGTAATAGAAACATTTTCCAATTCAGCAGCTAAAATTTTTGCAGCTTCAAGTTCTTTAACTTCTTTTTTAGCTAATTGTTGTTTTTCTTCTTCAAGAGCTCTAATATTTCCTTTTGTAGCAATATATGCTATTTGTCTTGGTAAAAGGAAGTTTCTTGCGTAACCATCCTTAACATCTATAAGATCACCAATTTTACCAAGTTGGTCAAAGTTTTTTCTCAAAATTACTTTCATATTATTCTCCCAATTACTTTACTGCTTCTGAAACAAATGGTAAAATTGCAACTTGTCTTGCTCTTTTAATTGCTCTAACAAGTTCTCTGTGCTGTTTAGCACTTAATCCTGTAATTCTTCTTGGAATTATTTTTCCTTGGTCAGAAATAAACTTTTGTAGTTTTTTTCCGTCCTTGTAATCAATGTATTCGTCAATTACTCTTCTTGCTTTTTTATTTTTCATTTATTACCTCAATTATTTTCATCATTGATGAGATCTGATTCTTCATCATTTAAAAATTTATCAAATGAACTATCTTCAATATCATCATTATTGTCAGAATCGCCAATGCTACTATCAAAATCTTCATCAGATGATTTATCAAATTTATTAAGAAATTGTATTCTTTTTGCTTTAATTTCAACAATAGTTCTGTTTTTACCATCTTCAGTTTTAAAGGTTCTACTTTGAAGTTCACCATCAACAAGAACCGCACTGCCTTTTTTCAATCTATCTCTGCAACTGTCAGCTAATTTATTCCAAGCAACAACTCCAACATAACAAACATCTTCTTGCCATTGATTTCCACTATCTTTATATCTTCTATTGGCAGCAATGTGAAAATTTGCAACTGGAGTATTATTAGAAGTTTCTCTAAAAATAGGATCCTTTGTTAAATTACCAGCTACCATTACATTGTTTAGTTCAGGCATTTTCAATTCAGCCATTTCTTACCTCCATCCAATCTTGTTATTATTATTCGTTACTTACTTCTTTTTTTGATTCTTCTTGAACTCCAGTTTCCTCATCTGATTCTGGTTGTCCTTTTTTAGCATTTTTAAGGTACTCAAGTGCTTTTTTATCTAAAGCAATTGTCATGTACCTAATCACGTTTTCATCAAGTCTAAGAATTCTTTCAAATTCTGTAATCATTGAAGGTGATCCGTTAAATCGAGTGATATAATAATATCCACTTTTTGCATTTTGAATTGCGTAAGCAAGACGTTTTCTTCCCCAATCTTCAGAATCGGTGATTTCACCACCATTTGCTTTAATGTTTTCATGGATTGAAGCCACGGTTTGCTCAACTTGCGGGTCTTCGAGCGCTGCATTAATGATCACAACACTCTCGTAGGTGTTAATTGCCATATATTTCCTCCCTCTGGCCTTGTGGCATTTAATTTATTATTAAATGCAGGGTTGATAAAAAATAGTCTGTAAATTTACTTAATTAATGGCGCAATTACCAAAGAAACAACAGACATTAATTTAATTAAAATATTTAGTGATGGTCCAGATGTATCTTTAAATGGATCGCCAACAGTATCTCCAACAACCGAAGCTTTATGTGGTTCAGATCCTTTTCCATATACAGTTCCATCAATTTCAAAATTTCCTTCAATAAGTTTTTTTGCATTATCCCATGCTCCGCCAGCATTTGATTGAAATATTGCCATTAAAACGCCAGATGCCGTAACACCGGCAAGTAAACCGGCCAACATTTCTTTTGATGCAAATCCTATAATTACCGGAACAATCAATGCTAATAATCCTGGTAAAATCATTTCTTTAATAGCTGCCCTTGTAGAAATAGCTACACATTTTGAATATTCTGCTTCAGCAGTTCCTTCACGTAAACCTTTTATTTCTCTAAATTGTCTACCTACTTCAAGAATCATTTCTTTAGCTGCTCTGCCAACAGCACCCATTGCTAAAGATGAAAAAAGAAATGGCAGCATAGCTCCAATAAATAAACCGCCCATAATTATCGGCTTTGATAAATCAATAACACTTATTTCAGCTTGAAGCATAAAAGCTGAAAATAACGCTAAAGCTGTTAAAGCAGCTGATCCAATAGCAAAACCTTTTCCAATTGCAGCGGTTGTATTTCCTACAGCATCTAATTTATCAGTTCTTCCCCTAACTTCAGATGGGAGTTCAGCCATTTCTGCAATACCACCTGCATTATCTGAAATTGGCCCATAAGCATCTACTGCTAATTGAATTCCTGTAGTTGATAACATTCCTAATGCTGCAATTGCTATACCATATAAATTTGCGAATTCAAATGCTCCAATTATACTTGCAGCAATAATAATTACCGGTAAAGCCGTAGAATTCATTCCTACACCTAAACCTGCAATAATTGTAGTTGCAGAACCTGTTACTGACTGTTTAGCAATATTATGTACAGGTTTGTATTCAGTTCCAGTAAAATATTCTGTTATAAGACCAATCAAAGTTCCAGCAGCTAATCCAATTATAGTTGAAAAAAATACGTTAAGACTAGTATATGTGAATCCATTATATTCCCAAGTTTCAGGTAAAACTGTTGTAATAATAAAATAAGAAGCAACAACCATTAAACCAGCAGCTCCAAATTCACCGGTATTCAATGCTTTCTGTGGATTTCCACCTTCCTTAACTTTAACAAAAAGTGAACCTATTATTGATAATACAATTCCTATTCCAGCTAATAATAATGGCAGAATTACCGCTTCTAATTTCAATTCGGGTACATCTGGAGTAACAAAAACTGCTCCTAAAACCATTGTTCCAACAATTGCACCAACATATGATTCAAATAAATCGGCACCCATTCCAGCAACATCACCAACGTTATCACCAACATTATCTGCAATTGTTGCAGGATTTCTATGATCATCTTCAGGAATCCCTTCATAAACTTTTCCAGCAAGATCAGCACCAACATCAGCAGCTTTGGTGTAAATTCCGCCTCCAACTCTTGCAAATAGAGCTATAGAAGAAGCTCCTAATGAAAATCCTGATAAAACATTAATAACTTTAAAAATATCCCAATCTAAATTTGAATAAATAATAAATAATGAACTCAGTCCTAAAACACCTAAACCAACAACATTCATTCCCATAATTGAACCGCCCGAAAATGCAATTTCTAAAGCAGGTCCTAAACCTTTTCTTGCAGCTTCTGTTGTTCTTACATTTGCTTTGGTTGCAGCTATCATTCCTAAATAACCAGCAAGACCTGAACATAATGCTCCAACAATAAAAGAAACAGAGATCAACCAAGAAGAGTCAGTATTTCCTTCATTAGCGAATCCCAATAAAATTGCAACAATAATAATGAACCAAAGTAAAACTTTATATTCCGTTTTAAGAAACGCAATGGCCCCATCTCTAATATATTTAGAGATTTTAACCATTTTTTCATTTCCACTACTTTGTTTTGATATCCAGGATTGTTTAACTACAGAATAAAATAGCGCTGAAAGACCAAGAAGGGGAATAAGGTAAATAATTGATTCCATAACTTTATTTCCTATTCATTTATGAGAAATTTGAAGAACTAATGTTTGATTCTTTGCTAAAATAGTTAAGCATTGATGTTGCTCCACCTTTAATAAACTCTTCAATCAAACTAATAATTAAAGGGGATTTTTCATTAAGGATTTTTATATTATTTTTATTAAAGTCAGAAAGTACATAATCAGCTAAATTTTCATTTTCATCAGGTTTGCCAACACCTATTCTTAGTCTCATAAAATTATTGTTTTCTAAATGATATATTATTGATTTTATTCCGTTATGTCCTCCATCACCGCCCGATTTTCTAATTCTAATCTCTCCAGTCTCTAAATTAGTATCATCATAAACGACAAGCAAATTGCTCAAATCAATATTAGAATTCTCAAAAATATTTTTAACAGCTAATCCACTATTATTTACATAAGTAGCTGGTTTTACCAAAAAAAAATGGAAAGTATCTAAATTACTTTCCACTATCCAAAAATTACTTTTTGTTGGCTGAAAATTCAAGTTATGTTTTTCACAAAATAAATCAAGTATTTGAAATCCTATATTATGCTTTGTATTCAGATACTTTGCACCCGGATTTCCAATTCCGACAATCAATTTCAAAAAAATTAACCTTCAGTTTCTTCTTCAGATTTACCTTTACCAATTACTTCTGGTTCTTTTGTTTCAGATTCATCAAGCATTTCATCGCCGGTTTCTTCTTCTTCAGCTCTAATTGCAGAAATACTTACCACACTTGTATCTTCTGCATTTAACAATGTAATATTTTCAAAAGATAAATCTTTTACTAAAATAGACTCACCTACTTGAAGATTTGTAATATCAATTTCTAAATGTTCAGGTATGAATTTTGGTAAACACTCAACATCAAATTTGTGCAAGTTTTGTAACAATTTTCCACCTTGTTTGATACCAACAGCTTGACCAACTAAACTGATTGGAACTTGGACTTGAATAACTTGACCAACAGTAATAGCTTGAAAATCCACATGTATTATTCTATCAGTTAAAGGATCAAATTGAACATCTTTTAGAATTGATTTAACTTCTTCTTTTTCGCCTATTTTTAGATTTACCAAATGCATTTCATTTGTATAAACAACAGGTTTTAATGATAATTCAGAAACTGAAAATGAAATTGGTTCCGTATCTTTTGAATATAAAACTCCTGGAACAATTCCTTCTCTTCTTAACTGATTAACGGCGCCTTTTGTTGAAATTTCTCTCAAACTAGCGTTAATATTAACATCTGCCATATTTTAATATACTCCAATTAATTCTCTTATTAATTTTTTCTAACTTTTATCAACATCAAATAATGAGCTAATAGACTCATGATTATGTGTTCTTCTTATTGCTTCAGCTAAAAGTCCTGATGCTGATCTTACTTCAATTTTTGTTGATTTGATGTCCTTTGGTAATGGTATACTATCTGTTACATACAATTTAGATATACTAGATTTTTCAATTTTTTCGATCGCTTCTCCAGAAAGAACCGGATGAGTAACTGCTCCAAATATTTCTTTAGCGCCTTTTGCCTTTAAAGCATTTACGGCAGAAATAAATGTTCCCCCGGTATCAATTAAATCATCAACTAAAAGTACATCTTTTCCATCAACATCGCCTATAATATTCATAACTTCAGCGTGATTTTGCTTAGGTCTTCTTTTATCAATCACTACCAAACCAGCATTTAATTTATTTGCATAAGATCTAGCTAATTTAATACCGCCTAAATCAGGCGATACAACAACTAAATTTTCACTTTTATTTCTCCATACATCTAAAAATACCGGAGATGCATAAAGGTGATCTGATGGAATATCAAAAAATCCCTGAACTTGTGCAGCATGTAAATCCATAGCAATTATTCTATCTGCACCGGCAACAGTAATTAAATTTGCAACTAGTTTTGCCGTAATAGCAACTCTAGGCTGATCTTTTCTATCTTGTCTTGCGTAACCAAAATATGGAATTACCGCAGTAACTCTTGAAACAGATGATCTTTTAGCAGCATCAATCATTATCAATAATTCCATCAAATTTTCTGCTGGATTATGAGTAGATTGAATTAAATAAACATCGCCACCGCGAATGTTTTCTTTATATTTGACCCAAATTTCTCCATCACTGAATTTTTTTAGTTCAAGAGCACCTAATGGTGATCCAATATACTGTGCTATTTTATGAGCTAATTCAGGATTAGAGGAGCCTGAAAAAAGTCTTGGTCCGGCTGCCATTATTTAAATTTACGTTGGTTTCTAAATTTTATACAAACCATAAATATAAGTAAATATTCAAGTTAAGTCAATAATTTAAGATTTGGTCAAATATTTGAAAAATGAACTAAAACAACAAGTTCTGTTTAATTTCTACTCTTTTTTAAAAGAAATATTAAAACAATTATTATAACTAATCCAGCAAGAATATAAATCCAAATTGGAGTCTCTTTTAATTTAAAAGGAATATAATTTGCAGTAATAGTTTTCCCAGTTCCAATATTATCAAGATCAAAAATCCAGGTCAATTTATTTCTAAAGTGAGTATTAGCATTATGGCTAATAATTTCTCCGGGAAGATAATAGACATAACTTATCGTTAGATTTTTATTATAAAATCCAAAGCTGGTTGTTATTGGCTGGATAAATTGAGAAAATATTTTTGTATCTTCCGGACCTTCTTTTACAGAGAGCTCCGAATGTTTAAAAAATTGCAACAAATTCAATGAGTCAAAATTTGTAAATTCAAATTCAATTTGAGCATGTAAAGAACTATCGCCAAAATCATGAAAAACTCTGGTATAATTTAATTCAGTAAAATTTGCATTAAAAATGCTTTGCAAAGAATCTTCATTAAATAGACCCAACTTAGTTAAAAGTAATGAATCCAGATCAGGATCCATTTTCATCCAATAATGGATGTACATTTTTCCAGAGTTATCAGTTCTTATTGTAGTAACTTGTGTGTAATTAATACATGAAGAAACTGCAACAATTAGTAAGAAAAGAATAATATTTAGAATTTTGTGCTTCATTTTTATGAAACTTTTTATGTAAAATAAAAATATAACAAATTTATTTAAAATTTTATTTTTACATAAAATAGAGTAATTTTGCCATTTAAAAAATGGGAGACAAATGCCAACATATGATTATAAATGCCTTGAGTGTAATTATACTTTCGAGGAATTTCAGAAGATGACTGACGAACCTTTACAAAATTGTCCGGAGTGTAATGGACAATTGAAAAGATTAATTGGTGCGGGTGCTACACCAATTTTCAAAGGAAATGGTTTTTATCAAACTGATTATAAAAATACTTCAAAACCAGAAAGCTCCAAAACTAAGGAAACAAGCTCAACAAAAACTGAGCCTGCAAAAACAGAATCAAAATCTGAGAAACCGGCTTGATTTAATTAAAAATCAAGCCCTATTGAAATGTAGTATTTTGGAACTGAAAATTTCTGCATATCATATGACCATGCCACATCAAATTTCCATAAGAAAATTAAGTAAAGTCTAAATCCAACACCGGTTCCAATTAATAAATCGTTAGTAATAAATTTACCTTCTTCTGATTTACCAAACAGTTTTAATTTACTGTTATCATTCCAAGCTGATCCAGCATCAATAAATGCTACTCCTAAAATATTTTGGAAAAATAGAGGAATTGGTCCAGTCAATAAATATCTAATTAATGGAAGTCTTAATTCTAAATTTACCAATGAATATTTTGTACCAAGCTGTTCGGCATAATTATAACCTCTTAAAGGTAATGCCGGAGTAAGAAATACAAAATCAGAAGCAGAGTTTAATGGAACTTCGCCTGTGGCAAACGTTCTATTAATCCAACTTTCAGTACCGCCTAAGAAAAAGTTTTGCGGATTTGCACCTGCAGAATATCCGCCGGAAAATCTCATAACAAAAGCATTATCAAAAAAGAATCGTAAATATCTTCTATAATCCCAAGTTAATGTTGCAAAACTTTGTTTTGAATCTGATAAACCAGGATTTCCGTATAGAGAAATATTATATCTAGATCCTTCAATTGGTGACGTGTAGCCCCATAAAACATTATCTTTAACATAACTAAGCGATGGAATTAAAAAAGTTGCACTTTCAACCGGATCATTAATATTATCAAGATTTTCTCTTGTAACTCTTTGTAAGCTTAATCCAAAATCTATTCTATGAAATGTATTTAAAGGTAAGCTTGCAGAAAAATTACCGCCATAACTTCTAAATCTGTAAAGATCATAACCAAAAGGACTTGTTAAATATACGAATCTTGCTGTATGATAACCTGCTATCCCAAAATTTATTTTCTCAGGTAAATAATAATAAGCTAAACCATAATCACTATTTTTAAGATCTATTTGCAAACTTGTTGTTCCAACAAGACGATGATTACCCAACATATCACTGAAAGATAAAATTGTTGTTCCTAAAACTCCATAAAGTGTACTGTACCCTGCGTTAGCATAAATAAGATCAGGTGAAAAATCAATTTTATATTTATTGACTAAAAAATTACCATTGTTATCAAGCTTCTCACTAAAAACTAATTTTTCATCTTCTAGTGTAGTTGTCGTATCTTTAAGAATATCATTTTGAGCAAAAACGAAATCTTTGTAATCAGTTCTAATTGTATCTTCTATTATTTCACCATGATCTATAATTTGCCCTGTAAATATTTTTCTATTTGAATCGGAAGTAGAATCCTTTTCTATATTTGAGTTATAAATAAATTCTTTACCTTCAAAAGCTTTCTCTTTTTCCGTCTCAACTATTTTTTCAATTGGAGCTTCTTCATTGTAAAATTGACTCATATATTCAGTAAATTCTAAATTTTCAACCTCTTCCATTTCAAAAGGATTATTGAGAAGAAAAACATTGAATCCGGATTTAAAGAATGAAGAAAAGACTAATTTTTTACCATCAGCTGATAGAGAAATGCTTTCCACACCATTTAACAAATCTGTAATTGGAACTGGTTCAATTTCCAAAATACTTTTTACTGAATCATTTTCATTAAGAACTATTCTTTTCTTAAAAATATTATCAATTCCATTAAAATCTGAAACGAAAAGAATCTCATCGCCATTTGGAGAAAAAACTGCGGACTTTTCACTACTGTAATACCAATCAGTCAGGCGAATATTTTCATTGGTTTCCAAATTGACTAAGTACAGATCCATTTGAAAACTATCAAAATTTGCCATTGACAAACCATCTTGCGGAATGTTCTTTTTTGTGTAGCCGTTTCTATCAGAAGAAAAAATTATTTTCTTACTATCTGGTGACCAACTAGGTAAATATTCACTGAAAATATCGTTAGTAATATTTTTTAACTTTTTTGTTTCAAAATCATAAACATAAATATCTGATTGTTTGGCATTGCTGCCAAGAAGTGCCATAAATTTTCCATCTGGTGACCAACTTACTGATTCAATTCCATGGAGTTTAAATGGTAAATCTTCTTCATCACCAGTTTCTGTATCAATAATTTTTACAACATCATATCCATCACTTTTACTTGATAAAGCTATTCTTTTATTATCCGGAGCCCAAGTAAGAGCAGGATATAGAACATTAAGTTCTTCAAGGTTTTCGGTTCTTCCACTTTCAATAATTTTATCTATAACTTCACCATCAAAAGAATTCATAACATAAACATCAAGGTAAATTTCCCTATCTGAAATAAAAACAATTTTATCACCTTGTGGTGAAATAGCCGGACTAATATTATAAAATCCGCCAAGTTTTTTATGATCTGTCAATCTTTTTGCAATTTCATCCGGATCATTTCTTGTGGCAATTTCCGGCCAATATCTTTTCTTGATATCCTTTTTCCACTTTTCATTTAATTCTTCAAGATCAATTCCAATTGAAGATTTAAAGCCATTATTTACATTTCCTTTACCCTTAACATTATTTAGCAATTCGCCTAATTTTTGATCGCCGTATGTATCTGCAATATATTTAAATAAAGCCTGACCGCCCCTGTAAGCAAAGTAACCGGAAAGTCTATTGATATCAGGCAAGTATTCATTAATTATAGCATCTCTAATAAACATATCTGAATTGGTTTCCCAACCGCTTGCTAAATATTCAGACATTCCTTCATGATACCAAATAGGTAATTGTAAAGTAATTCCTTTGGCAATAATATTTTGTATAGTACCGCCATAAAGCATATCTCTCATTACCGCATGAACTAGTTCATGATGAATTACATGTTCAAATTTGCTGTAGGATCCTTCAAAAGGGAAGACCACTCTATTTTTAAATGGTTCTGTAAATCCGCCAATTCCTTGTGATAAATAACCGTCAGATGTATTGGTTTCTTGAAATTCATTATGTGAATTATAAACAATTAATGCAATTCTATTATTTATTTGATAGTTAAGTCTGCTCTGAATATCTTCTATTGCTTCTTCGGCTGATTGTGCAGTAAACTCAGCGGCATCTTTACCTTCTTCAGAAAAATAAATATCAAAATGTTTTGTCTGAATGTACAGCCAGTCATGTTGTCTATACTGGACTTTATTTTTACCAAATTGTCCAAATAGCATTGATGGAATTATTACAATTAATATTAATGTATATAAGTGTCTAAACATATATTGACCTTATCTTTTTGATAAGTATAAAAATAAATTAATCTTTAATAAAGAGTAAAATCAATCTCTCTTTTTTCTTCATTTACTGATTTTAATTTTACTTGAATTTTATCGCCCAGTCTGAATTGTTTTTCATTGTGAGAACCAATAATTGAATAACTTTTTTCGTCAAGAACGTAATAATCATCTTCTAAATCCTTAAGGTGAATTAAACCTTCAGCTAAATTACTGCTTAATTCAACAAAAATTCCAAAGTGAGTAATTCCGGAAATAACCCCCTTAAAATTTTCACCTATTTTATTCTTTAAGTACTCAATTTGTTTCAGCTTTATTGAAAGTCTTTCTGCATTAATTGCTGTTCTTTCCATAAAAGAAGAATGATCACAAATTTCTTCTAATCTTTTCCAATTAAAACTTTTGCTGGTATCTTTAGTAATAAATTCAAAAATAAGTTTGTGTGCAATAAGATCAGGAAATCTTCTTATAGGAGAAGTGAAGTGAGAATAATATTTAAATCCTAAACCAAAGTGCCCAATATTCTGAGTAGAATAAACTGCTTTTGCCATTGAACGAATTGCTATTTCATTAACCACGGCTTCTTCTTCAGTACCTTTAACTGACTCTAATAACTTTTGAATTTCACTTGAATAATTATGAACATCGGGATTAAAATTGTATCCAAGTGATTGAACGAACTTGGCAAACTCCATAATTTTTTCTTCTGAAGGTAGATCATGAATTCTATAAACAAAAGGAGTTTTTTCTCTTTGATCTTTTTTATTAACATGAGCAGAAACAATTCTGTTAGCTAAAAGCATAAACTCTTCAATTAGTTGATGGCTCTCATTACTCTCTTTTATTTTTATATCAACGGGTGTTCCTTTTTCATCAAGAATAAATTCAACATCCGGTGTTGTAAAATTTATACTTCCTTTTTCAGTTCTTTCTTTTCTTAAAATTCTTGCAATTTTATTTAACTCAAAAATATCTCCTGCAAAATCACCTTCACCTTTTTCAATAATTTCCTGAACTTCTTCGTAAGTAAATCTTCTCTTACTATTTATTATTGATTTAGAAATTTGATAATTTATCTGTTCACCATTGGGTGCAAACTCAACAATTACACTAAACGTTAATCTGTCTTTATTTGGAACCAGTGAACAAATATTATTTGAAAGTTTTTCCGGCAACATTGGAATTACTTTTCCAACCAGATAAACACTTGTGGCTCTTTTTTCAGCCTCTTTAAATATGGGTTTACCAGGAGTTAAATAATGGCTAACATCAGCAATATGAATTCCAATTGAATAATTACCATTTGAAAGTTTTTCAATTGAAACAGCATCATCAAAATCTTTTGCGGTTTTGGGATCAATTGTAATAACATTTTTTGATCTGAAATCTATTCTTGACTTAACCTCGATTTCTGAAATATCAGTATTTAAATTCTCAGCTTCTTGAAGAACAGATTTTGAAAATTTATATCTTATTCCAAATTCTCTGGCAATTGAGGCAATTTCCGCATCATATGATCCAGCTTTTCCTAAAACTTCAGTAATTACTCCTTCAGGATTTAATTGCGGATTTTCCCATTCAATTTTTGATACAACAACTTTATCACCATCTTTTGCATTGTTTAAATTTTTAGAAGGGACGTAAATATCTCTGTGAATTTTTACATCATCAGGCTCAACAAAATAAAATGATTTTGATTTTCTTAAAACTCCAACAATTTCTTTTCTTTTTCTTTCAATAACATTTACAATTTGTCCTTCTTGGTTCTTACCCTTTCTTTGTGCAAAAAGTGATATTTCAACCTTGTCGCCATCAAAAGCTGTGTTCAGATGTTTCTCAGAAATAAAAACATCTTTTTTACTCTTATCTTTAAAGATCACAAATCCATAATTTTGATCATAAACCAGAGAAAGCTCGCCTACAAATTTCTTGTTGGATTGTCTATTAAGTCTATATCTTTTTCCGCTTTTTGTTAAAAAGCCTTCTTTCAATAATGAGTGAACAATTTGTTTGAATTCCTCATAATCTTTCTTTTTAATTCTAAGGTTTTTACCCAGAGTTTTGGAGTTTATGGTTTGGTTTGGATTTGTTGTAAAATAATTTTTTATAATTTTTTTCATTAGAACTCGAATTTATATTTTATGCCAACTTCCTGAACTTTTTCTTCAGTTGTTGTTTCAATTATCGGATCTTTTTGCTCAACGCGAATTAAGAAATTTGGATTGAACAAATATTCTAATTTTATATCAGCCTTGCTTAATTGTAAATAATCAGTTTGTGAACCGAAACTTCCGCCAAAAGAATATCTTACATTATTATATTTTCCTGAGAAAAGCAGTTTGTAAGAATCGCGACTAGAATATTTATTCAATTTGATATTACTAATTAAACCGCCCAAAGATGAATTTAAATAGTTTGTAAGTTGTGAACCAAGTAATGAAAATGCAGCATTTTCAGTCATATCGGCCAATGTGGATTTTTGCTGATCATTCAAATCCAAAGTTAGCTGATCGAGTATAATAAATGTAAGAGCATTTGATTGACCGTATTTGGGGTCAGGAGTATTATTTTCAATATCTGATCTCCCTGTATAAACTGATAAATTTTCCTTATTACTGGAAAGACTTTCTTTTAATTTTGAATAAGCAGTATTAAGTTTAAGTTTAACTGCAACCTCTTCAGTTCTTTGCGTACCTTCAAAATTATCAATTTCACCAATGTAAGTTGCAACAATATCAAAATGAGGATCAGCAAGATCACTTTCAAATCTAATATTTCCAACAGCTTCAAATGATTTGAAAAATTCTAAACGTGAACCATTTAATAATGACAGTGAACCTTGAGTTTTTATGTCATTCCCAATGGTCTCAAGTTCAAATTGTCCCGTTGTTTCAACACTTAATTTTTGGTTATAGTCTGGCGCAATAATAAAATTAAAACTTGCAATATTGTTAATTATGATGTTTGTGTTAAAATCGAATTTAATTGGTTCTTCTTCAACTAAATCAATACTGTTAGCCCTTGTTTCATTTAATATTCTTACAAATTTTTGAGTATTCAAATTAATTTTTGAACTATCTTCAAGAATCTTATAAATAATATTTCCATTTTTGCCATATCTACTTTCACTTTGATTTGTATATACTAAATCGGCTCGTTCAACAATAATATTCCCATCAAAAAAATAAACATCATCGTTAAAGCCAAATTTCCAATTTTTATCAGATTTAACAAGTAAATCCCCGTAAACAGTTGAAGTTCTTGTTTGTGAATTTTTTCCAAGCAATGCCAAATCACCATTAAGCACAAAATTAAAACTGCTGAACGGAAATTTTTTAAGTTCTACAAAACCATTTCCTTTAATTTCACCGCTATATCTGGATCCGCCTTTATTTGATATTGAAAGACTATCAATTGTGGCATTTTGATTGTCAAAGATTGTTCGCAATCCAAATTGATAATCCAAATTATTCTCTCTAAGAGTAAATCTACTTTCAATCAAATCAAAAAATCCTTTTGAATCCAAATTATTTAATGGACCTTGAATATCAATTTTTGAATTTAGTTTACCACTTTGATTTTTAATAAATGGCAAAACATTGCCAAAAGTTCCAATGTCAAAGTCGTTGGATCTTAGTGAAATTAAAATTTGGGAATCATCTTCAAGGAATTTATCATTCCCTATATAATTAATTTTTAAAGGTATGCTGCCGTCAATTGTGAGAAGAGGAGATTGTGTACTTATTGTTTGATTCATAAAATCAATATCAAACAGGGTATTAAAATTTTTATGACTAGCTGTACAATTAAGTGAGCCAAAATTTACTTTATCATAAGCTACGTTATAAATGTTTAAGTCAACATTTATTTCAGGATTATCTAAAAATCCGGATGAAACTAAATTTAAATTTATATCACCACCAAGTGGTTGGGTTTCATCATCAAAAATATAATTTGATAATACTGCACCTGGCATACTTTCAATAAAAATAAAGAAATTATGACTTTCATCTTTATTGATTTGACCGTCAACTTCAATAATTGCAGAACTATTAACAAGTACTAAATCTGATAATTGTACTCCATCATCTGTAAACACAACAGAACAAGTATCATAATTTTCCCAAGGAATATTTTTATAATTTATTAGGATATTGTTAAGATCAATTCTTTCGTTAAATAAACTGGTTGTTGCAATTCCCTCCAATTCAGCAGAAAGATTATTATTTATTTTCAAGGCAGTATTAAAAAACAGTTTACTTTGATTAAATACAAAGTCTGCTTCAATATTGTTTAACTCTGTGCCAAAGTAAACTTTATCGCCTTCTAATGAAATTGTACCGAATATTTTATTGAAGGATTCATATCTATTGTCTCTACTAAAATTAAGATTTGCTTTAACTTCTGATAAGTAAATTATTTCATTTTTCCTTTTATTTAATAAATTCTCAATATTTATATCCGTAGAAATTTCAAAATGAAGTGAATCATTTTTTACAAATCCTTCACCTGAGCCCACAATATCCAACTCATCATTTTTTAGAAAAAGCGCAATTAAATCAAAATCTTTAAACAAAAAATTATAATTAAATTCAAGATTCTCTTTGACAATTGGAGGTATTTCGGTTTGAGCTTCTAAAATTAAAGTGCTATCTATAGATTCTTCAACGGGATTCAAATTTTCAATTTTATTTGAAATAATTTTGGTTATTGTTTCTCCTTCATAAACTAAAATATCAATTGCTTTTGCCAGCGAAAATTTACCATCAATATTGAAATCCGCAAATTCAGATTTTAGATTAATTTTTCTTTCATTTTCATCAACTAATAATTTTAAACTAATACTGGTTGTATCTAAATTTAAATTTCTTAGATATGAAGGTTCCAAAGAAACTTCATAATTACCAATCATATCGTCAATATTTAAGTTTTTGCCTTTAGCAAAAAATGTAAAATTAAGATTAGATGAATCACTTAAATTTTTTGTAAAATGACTCAAATCAAAATTGGTAATCTTGCCAGTTAAATCATAAATAGGTTCTGAACTGTTTAATAAATCCAAATTACCTTCAACACTTGTGTAAGCCTGATTTATAATTGAATTTAAATTTACGTCAAGTATTTTTGAATTTATTGAACTAGTAAAAGTTAATGAATCTACTTCAATAGAATCGATGACAGATTTGAATGCAGTGATATTTAATTCGGCATTCATTTTTGTTGGATCTGTTCCAACGCCAACAATTTTACCGGTTGTAGTTAAAGATGATTCGATATCAATAACGGGGGAAAGGTTAAGTTTAGTTGTATTAAAAGAAATGTCATAATCCATTTGCTCTTGTTGTAAATCCAAATATGTATCAATATATACGTTCCCTTTGTCAACATCGCTTGTTAATTCAGCATGAAATCTAGTCGGTTCACCTTTAAAAACTCCATTTATATTTGTAAGAGTCAGATTTTTATAAAGTGGAATATCCAAACCTTTTATAATTGAATGAGCTTCTGATTCAACTATTTTTGAATCTTTAAATTCTACATCTAAAAAAAGTTTTTCCGGAGTGTGAAGATTTAAAATTTTTCCGGTAGCATTAAATACAGAATTACCAAAACCCATACTAAGTTTTCTAATATCAAAATCTCCAAAATATCCATCAGCCCGAAGCATAAGATTTACTTCTTCATTTAAAAAATCTATATCATCAATAAAAGTATATAAATCACTAAACCTAAGTGGGAAAGCTTCAAAATTAACTTTAAGTGGATATTCTTTAAAATTTTGTAATTCCACACTACCTAGTAAATTTAGGTCGTCAATTTGAGCACTTAATCTTATATTAGAATTTTCTGTGACTAAATTTAAATTATTAACAACAGCATGATTTTCGGTCAGTTCAAATTCACCTGAGAGTTTCTTTAGATCGAATAATTGAAAATTAGGATTTACAGAAAAATTATTTAAATACAATCTTACAGTTGATGAAGAAAGATTTGCAAAAAGTCTTGCGTTTAAAAATATTCCATTCAGTCTTAGATCATCATAAGTAAGGTGCTTATGATATTTTGCTGAATTATTATTCTCATAAGTCTGCCTTAAAAAATTTACATTTTCCAGTCTAAAGTCATTTACTTGAATTGTAAATGGAAAAGGACTGCTTGTTGAATCAATTGTTTCTGCAGCAACTGAATCTTTAACTTCATTTTTAGAAAGTTTTGAAAAACTCCATATTTTATTTTCATCTTCAGTTAGGTATACATAAGCATTTTTTATAACGAATTCTCTAATCAAAATTCTTTTTAGCAGAAGATGTATTGGACTGGTTTTCAGAGTTATTTGCTGAGCTTTTACTAAAGTATCTTTTTCACTTACAAGATAAGTTTCATGTAAAATTACTGAAGATAAAATAGATCCTTCAATTTTATCTATATGTAATTCTCCATTTAATGATTCTGAAACTAATTCGGTTATTTCACTTTTTAAAAAATTTCTAAAGGTTTGGGTTTGCGAAAATCCGAAGAAAATAATTAAAAAAAACAAAAAGAATGCAACAATCCCAATTAGCACATTTATAATTTTGTGTAATAAAGATCTTTTAAATTTTTTCTTTTCGTTTTTTTTGTCTTCATTCATTATATGAAGTAAGAATTTTATTTATAATATTTGATGTTGATTGAGAAGTTACAAATTTTATGGTTTTAACTTCACCGCCGTTTTGTTCAACAGTTTCTCTACCAATAATATTTTCAATACTCCAGTCAGCCCCTTTAACGAGTATATCCGGTATAATTGTATCTATTAATTCCTTTGGAGTTGGCTCGCTGAATAAAATTACGTAATCAACCGGTTTAAGCTGAGTAAGAATAAAAGCCCGTTCAATTTCATTTATAATTGGTCTCTTTTCGCCTTTAATATTTCTTACTGATAAATCACTGTTTAATCCAACTACCAATACATCGCCGCATTCTTTAGCTTTAACCAAGTAATCAACATGTCCAGCATGAATAATATCAAAGCAGCCATTAGTAAAAACAACTTTTTTCCCTTCACTTTTAAGTCTGGTTCTTATTTCTAAAAAATCATTTAAAGTTGTAATACAATTTTTCATTTTAGTTATTTAATAACGTTATAAAAAGTTTTTTTCTATCAATAGGAACAATTCCAACTTCTTCACAAACTAAACCGGCCGCATAATTTGCAATATAAGCAGCTTCCTCAATTTTTGCACCGGCAGTCAAGGCATAAGTAATTGTTGAAATTACTGTGTCGCCTGCACCCGATACATCTGATACTTTTCTTGCTTTAGTTGGAATTCGAATTTCTTTATCGCCATTTCCAAATAATGCTAAACCTTTTTCTCCTAAAGTTAAAAGCACATATTTTGGTTTTAGAATTTTCAGCAATTCATTTCCTGCAAATGAAATTTCTTCATCAGTATTAATTCTGATTCCTAAAATATCTTCAGTTTCTTTTCTATTTGGTTTGAAAATTGTGGTATTTGTATATTTCTTAAAATTAATAAACTTAGGATCGACTGAAATTATTTTATGGTCTTCATTTCCAAGTTTTATTATTTCATCAATCAGATTTTCTGTTAAAACACCTTTATTATAATCCTGCAGAATTATAGCATCGATATCATTAATTTTTGCTTTAAGATTTTCAATAATCTTCTTTTCAATTTTTCTGGAAATATTTTCTTTACTTTCCTTATCAATTCTGGCAACGTGCTGTTTACCGGCAATAACTCGGGTTTTTGTTGTTGTTGGTCTATTTTTATCAATTATAATTCCATCAGAGTTTAAATTGCCTGATTTCATTAAATTCAGAAATGTTTTTCCATCAAGATCATTACCAATTACGCCAATTGTAATCGGAATTCCGCCTAAACTTAATATGTTTAGTGCAACATTTGCAGCTCCGCCAAATCTGAAAAATTCATTTTCAACTTCTACAACAGGTACAGGTGCTTCAGGTGAAATTCTTGCAACATTTCCCCAAAAATATCCATCAAGCATAAGATCGCCAATTACAGCAATTCGCTTACCATTAAATCTTTTTTCTAACTCATTTATTCTACTTTTTGTCAATTCAATTTCCTTAACTAAAATCAGGTAATAATGAATTGGTTAAATTTATTTTTCTCAGACCATCATTTGTTCCAAGCCACATATTTTCGCCATCAAAGTGGAGAGAATAAATTGTATCCGGTATTAAATCGTTTTCAATTTTTTTTGTCACCAATGTTTTTCTATTAATTAAATTCAATCCTTTACCTCTAATTTCTTTAACACTTGGATCAAATTTATAAACAGAAGTCCAAATAAAATTTCCAGTCAATTCTAATGAAAAAATTCCGCTTCCGTTTAATTTGGAATTTTCATCAAATTTTATCCAATTGATTTTTCTGTCAAATCTAAATAATCCGCCTCTATTAAAATCTGGTCTTTGAGCTGTTATAAATTCGTCCGTTGCAAACCAAATATTATTTTGTTCAAATAGCATATCAGTTACAGAGACCTGATCTCCCTCGCTGAGAAAGAAATTATTTTTACTATCATAAAATTTTGTGGAAAAAGAAGTATCACCAATTTGATATTTATGAATTCCTGCTTCAACGCCAATCCAAAGCACGCTATCGCCATCAATATTTAGTGATTTTACGGAATTTGTTTTTTCATTTTTATTTATTGTTAAATCAAAATCTTTGTATTTTTTTGAAATAAGATCAAATTGGGATAAATACTTAAATCTACCAATCCACAATATGTTTGCATTCTTATCAAATTTTAAACTTCTAATCCAATTGCCGAATTGACCACCTAATGTGAATCTTTTCTTACTCCAGCGTTCCCGTTTTTTATCGAAAATATAAAGACCGTCTGCCGACCCGGCCCAAATATATCTCGGGCCAACTTCAATACAATAAAAAAAATCTTGTTTTATTTTATTATTATCAGTCGAGTAATTAATCCATTCATCTTTCCACTTAGCATATTTATAAATTCCATTGCCTTCTGTTGCAACCCATAAATCAACTCCATCATTTTTAATATCTGTAACTTTTTTACCTTGCAAATAAACATCTATCGATTCATACTGTGCTAATGCAGCATTGAATGACACGAAGAATAGGATTATAATAATCTTCAATATTTCATTTAGTTTTTTCATAAAATGTAAGAATAAGGTTAAACTCAGTAGGTTGTTAATTCTTTTTGAGCATAATTCATTTCAAATACTTTTTCAAAACCCTCTATAATATTATCTTGAAGCAATAGAATATTAACTTCTTCATTAATAATTGAAGAAATTTCCGTTGTCCTTTCAGTCATTTCATTTCTTAATATATTCTTTTCGTCTTCATCAATATTTAAAAAATCTACCAATTTTTTATGGTGTTTACCAATTAGTATAGATCCGTGTTGAAGTATTTTATCTCCAATTTTTCTTTGAGCACTTCCAACTAATTTTTTACCATGAAATTTAATCTCGCTTTTTGCTGTGCTTGCAAAACAAAGTGAACCTGCTGATTGTTTTAATAATTCCGGAAAATTAGGACTAAGATTTTCTAGTTCAACTTCCAACAAATTATTGCTATAGGATCTTAATCCTTGTACAATTGCTAGTGAAATTTGTTCGTAGATTAATCTTCCGCTAACATTTTTATTATTTGGAATTATTACTGAATAGGTTAATTCTTCAGAATGTAAAATAGCTCGTCCACCAGTAGGCCTTTTTACAATATCAATATTTTCAGAAATAGATAACTCTTTATTGATTTCAGAATAGGATTGATTTGCTCCAATTGATATGCAATATGGATTCCATCCGTAAAATCTTAAATAGGCAGTTTGAGGATCACAATTTTTAACGAGAGTTAAATCCAGGTCCATGTTGTACTTACCTGGGTAAGTATTGTACCTGATTATTTCCCAATTCATTTTTTTATAATTCCTCTAGAACTCTTATTTAAGAATTCCAACACAGATTCAGCTAACGGATCTTGAGGAAATTTTTCAGCAATTTTTTCTTTTGCCTGAGATAAATTTATTTCAGAAGAAAATACATAAGAATAAATTTCTTTTAATTTCATAATTTCTTCATTAGAAAATCCGCGTCTTCTTAATCCAATAGTATTAAGACCATTATAACTTAATGGTTCTCCTGCTGCTAAAATAAATGGGGGAACATCTGATGTTACTCTAAATCCGCCTCCAATCATAGCATGTTTACCAATTTTTTCAAATTGATGAACAACCGTTGCACCGCCTACAATAACCCAATCTTCAATTTCAACGTGACCGCCCAATTGGACACAATTAGCTAAAATGCAATTATCGCCAACAATACAATCGTGAGCAACATGTGTGTAAGCCATTAATAAACAATTTTTTCCCACTTTGGATGTTTTAGATTCAACTGTTCCTCTATGAAGTGTTGCAAATTCTCTTATAACAGTATTATCACCAACTTCAAATAATGATACTTCACCAGCAAATTTCAAATCTTGCGGGTGATTTGCAACTGAAGCCCCTTGATAAATTTTAACATTATTTCCTATTCTTGCTCCATTATAAATTGCAACGTGCGGACCAATAATACAATCATTTCCAATGATTACATCCTCTTCAACAATTGTATAAGGACCAATTGAAATATTATTACCTAACTGAGCTTTAGGACTTACTATGGCTGTTTCGTGTATTGTATTCATTTTTTTCTCTATGATTCTACTCTATCAACTATTGCAGCTTTTAATTCTGCTTCTGCAACTACATTATTTCCAACTTTGGCTACGGCTTTAATTATAACAAATCTGCTTCTTTGATTAATTAATTCAGCTTCTAAAATAAGCTGATCACCTGGAACTACTTGCTTTCTGAATTTAGCATTATCAATTCCCATAAATACAACTAATTTTTCTTCAGGGTTTTCAACTGAATTGAGCATTAAGATTCCGCCGGTTTGTGCCATCGCTTCTATAATTAAAACACCTGGCATAATTGGTCGTCCTGGAAAATGACCTGGAAAGAACGGTTCATTTGTTGTAACAGATTTAATTCCAATAACTTTTTTATCAAGCTCAAGATGAATAATTTTATCCACCAATAAAAATGGATATCTATGAGGTAATATTTTTTGAATAGCAACGGAGTCGAATACGATCCCTTCTTTTTTAACATGCTGATATTTTTTCTCAAGTTGTTTTTGCAAATATAATTTTCTTATTTTTTTTGCAAATTCAACATTTGCTTTGTGTCCTGGTCTTGCGGCCAATATTTGAGCTTTTATTGGCGCACCGATTAATGCTAAATCACCAATCATATCTAAAAGCTTGTGACGTACTGGCTCATTTTTAAAGCGAAGATTATTTTCATTTAGAAAACCATTTTTACCAACAGTAATTTGAGTGTCTAAACCTAACTTAGTTGATAATTCTTCTAAATCAGTATCTGTAACTTTTCTATCAACAATAACGACTGCATTATCAATGTTACCGCCTTTAATTAATCCTTGATTAGCTAATGTTTCAACTTCACTTAGAAAACAGAATGTTCTTGTTGGTGCAAATTCAGAAACAAATTCTTTTTCTAAATCAAATAAACCTGTATGCTGACTACCTAATGCTGGATTTTGATAATCGACCATAACTGTCATTCTGAAACCGTCTAACGGTAAAGCAACTATATCTACCTGCTCATCTTCATTGTGAAATGTAATTGTCTCATCAATAATTAAATAATCTTTTGGCTCTTTTTGTTTAACGATTCCGGCTTCAAGTAATTTATCAACAAATGGTTTAGAGCTTCCATCAGCAATTGGAGGTTCAATTCCGTCTAGTTCAATAATTATATTGTCAATTTGAAGTCCGGCTACAGCAGCAAGTACATGTTCAACTGTATATACTTTCGCATCACCAATTCCAAGAGTAGTACCTCTTGAAATATCTACAACATATTCAGCAAGGGCAGGAATTTCTAATTTTCCGCCGAGATCGGTTCTAACAAATTTAATTCCATGATTATCAGGTGCAGGTTTAAAAGTCATTGTGCATGAAGTACCTGTATGTAATCCAACTCCCGATAAGGAAACAGGACTTTTTATAGTTGTTTGAAGATCAAGCATTAAATATTTCCTTTTAGTTTTCTGATTTATATAATTTTTCTAATTCAGCAATTTTGCGTTCTAATTCTTTTATTTTTTCAGCATATTTTGGTAAAGTTCTAATATGAGCTTCCAATTTTAACGTAGTCTGAATTTCTTTAGCAGGGGACCCAAAATAAGTGCCGGACTTTTTAATACCTTTTGAAATTCCGCTTTGAGCGCCAACAATAACATTATCTGCAATTTCAATATGACCAACAGAACCAACCTGACCGGCAAAAATACAGTTTTTCCCAATTTTAGCACTTCCGGAAATTCCGGTTTGCGCGGACATTACAGTATTTTCACCAACTTTAACATTATGTGCAATTTGAACTAAGTTATCTAATTTTACACCTTTATGAATTATAGTTGATCCGACTGCAGCTCGATCAATAGAAACATTAGAACCAAGCTCAACATCATCTTCTATAATTACATTTCCAATTTGAGGAATTTTATGATAAACTCCATTTTGATCCGGTGAATATCCAAATCCATCAGATCCAATTACAGTTCCGGAATGAATTATAACATTATTACCTATAACTGTATTTTCTCTTATTGTAACATTAGGAAAAATTAAAACGTTGCTTCCGATTTTACAATTTCCCATAATTACTGAATTATGATAGATTTTAGTATCGGAACCAATTATTGAATTTTCCTCCACAACAACATTAAATCCTAATGCAACATTTTCTCCTAATTCAGCTGATTCTGCAATATTAGCAGAATTGTGAATTCCAGTTAAACTGAAACTAGGTTTAAAGTAATTGTTAATTATTTTCTGGAAAGCCAGATTAGGTTTTTCAACCTCAATATAAGTTACATTCTCGTTTGATTTTTCAAAAGTAGGAGGAATGAGCACAACAGATGCTTTGGTGTTTTTAAGATGTTCATTATATGAAGCCATATAAAGAAAAGTTAGGTCACCATTTTGGGCATCTTGAATATTTGAAAGTTTTTCAATACTAATCTCAGAATTTCCAACGATTTTTCCGTTTATAAGATCAGCAATTTCCGAAATTTTTATTGCCATTTAATCTAAACACTATTGATGAAATATAAATTATAATCGCTAAATTGACATTTACTTAGCCTTATAATATAATTATAAATTATAGATTAGAAAAGAAAACCATTTAATTATTGCAATTTATCTAATACATTGGGAGTAATATCATACTCTTCTTTGGCATACAAAAATATTAAATCACCACTTCTATCAAATACAAAATCGAGTTCTTTTTCAACTGCTACTTCTTCTATTGCAGTAAAAACTTGATTCTGAATAGGTTTCATAAATTCTTCTTGTTTTTTGTATAGCTCACCATTTACACCAAACTTACTTTGACGAAAATCTTCAATTTTATCTTCAAGTGTTACTAATTCCTTTTCGGTATCAGCTCTTTTTTGACTTCCCATAATTAGTTTTCTGCGTTCATAATCATCAAATTTTTCTTTCCATTCTTTTTTCATCTCATCAAGTTCTTTTTGCCATTCGTTAATTTGCGTATCAATTCTTTTTTGAGCATCCTGAGCATCAGGTAGTTTTTGCATAACTGCTTCAGAATCTACATAACCGATTTTTAATTGTGCAAATGAATTTGATGAAACATAAAGCAGAGTAATAAATGATAATATTATAATTTTTTTCATAACAAAGTCCTCCAATTTTATGCTTTAAAATAGAGAAGAGGTTTGTAAGATACTAAGTAATTTTTAGTGCCCACAAACCTCTTAAATATATAAAAGAAAATTTTAAATTAGCCTCTTTTAAGTCTATCTAATACTGCATTTGTAATATCATATTTTGGATCAGCATAAAGAATTAAAACATCAGCAGTTTTATCAAAAACAAAGTTCATTCCTTCAGTTTGTCTAACAGCATCAATTGCATCTAAAATTTTTGCTTTTATTGGTTTAAGAAATTCCTCTTGTCTAATAAATAATTCGCCGTTTGGCTGACCAAATTTTTGTTGTCTGAATTGCTGCATAGATTGTTCTTTTTGAACTAAATCTTGCTGTACTTCTCTTTGTTTATCAGGGGTCATATTTGTAAATTGTTTTTGAGCTTCAGCATAAGAAGTCTGCAAAGCTGTTGTCATACTATCCAAACTTTTAGTCCATTTAGCTGTTAATGCATCCAAATCGCTTTGAGCTTTAATTGCTGGTGGGTATTGTTGTAAAATAATTTCTGAATTTACCCAACCAATTTTTTGAGAATTTTGAGCAAATAAAATTCCAGATAATATTAAAAAGAAGAAAAGATATTGTAAAGTTTTCAATGTCAACCTCTATTTTGTTTATGTTAATTAAAAGCCTTTTCCAAATTGAAAATGAAATTCCCATTTAGGATCTTGTCCATCAACGGCCATTCTATCAAAACCATAACCGTAATCAAAACCTATAAGACCTATTGGATTAATTAAAATTCTTGCACCAATACCAGCTGATTTTCTGAGTTCGAAAAGATCAGCGTTTGGTAAACTCTCAAATGTATTTCCAGCTTCGGCAAATGCTAAAATATAAATAGGCATTGGTTCAAGCGTTAATGCTGCTCTAATTTCAGCAACATATTTAGCTTTAACTCTGCCGCCAATTGTAAAACCTGAAGTACTTTGCGGTCCAACCGTTCTATCTGCATAACCTCTAAGTGGAGTAGTAGCAATAACCAATCCGTTTCCACCCATATAAAAATATTCAAAAGGCTGAATTGTTGTTCCCTTAACCAATTCATGTATGTAACCTAAATCAACGCCGGTATAAAAAGTCAATCTATTTGAATTAAAAAGTCTTCTGTACCAATCAGCTTTAAATTCAATTTTGTAATAATCTACATCACCAGGAAGAAGCGGACCACCGGATAATTCGCCGGAAAAATTAATTCTTGAACCAGTAGAAGGGAAAATTGGATTATCAATATCATTTCTACTAAGAATTAAGCCAGCTGTAAATTGACGCGAAATACCTTCTGCATAATAACTTCTACCATTAATTACATCGTTATATTGAAATCTAAACAATCCTTGTAAATAAAATCTATCATCAGGCCATTTTAATCTTCTACCGGCTCTTAATGTAATACCGGATTGATGTAAGTCATAAATATATTGCTGACGAGTATCAAATAAATCAAATCCTAATGAAGTTGGTGTATCCATGAACCAAGGTTCTGTAAATCCCAAAGTAAATGTTCTATAAAAATTACCAACACCAAATTGCCAATTAAAGTTTATTATTTGTCCGCCGCCAAGTTGAAAAGGTTCAGTAATAGAAAAATTTGTTAATGTAACTCCAATTGCACCGCTGAATCCATAATAACCACTATAACCGACTGAAGCATTTATAAAATCACTTGATTTTTCTTCAACTGTATAAATTAAGTTTACTGTACTATCGTTTGCAGGTCTGTAATCTACACCTTTTTGATAAAGCTGTTCAACGTTAAAATAATTTAAATTTGCTAATTGCTGAATGCTTCTAAAAATATTACTTCTTCTAAAATAATCGCCAGGAATTGTAAACAGCTCTCTTCTAATAACTTTATCTTTTGTTCTGTCATTTCCAGCAATTTCAACTTTACCAATTTTAAATTGATTATTTTCAGTAACCTTGATCGATACATCGATTGAATCGTCACCGATTTTTTGTTCTTTTGCTTCTTGTCTGAATGTTAAATATCCATTATCTAAATACAAAGATGCAACATCTGTCTGAGCTTGGTTGCCGTACAGATTTTGATTGAACAATTCATAATTATAAATATCACCTTTTTCAAAACCAAGGCGTTCAGTAAGAATATCATCAGGATAAACTGTGTTTCCATTCCAGCTTACATTGCGTATTTTATATTGCGGACCTTCATAAACATTTAGGGTAATATCCATCAATTTCTTGTCGTCAGATAATTTAATTGAATCTGAAGTAATACTAAAATCTCTATAACCATTTTTTTGGTAAAAGGTTGTTATAAGTTCTTTATCTTTAATGTAATCTTCTTTTTTGAAGTTTGCTGCACTCCAAAATCGCCACCATGTATTTTCAACCGTTTCGTCAAATTCAGATTTTAAATCACCATCATCAAAAGCTTTATTTCCTTCAAACGAAATACTGTTTACCTTTACCTCTTCGCCTTCTTCAATATCAAATAAAAGAACTTGTCTTTCTTTTATTCTTCCAATTATATTCGATCTGATATCCGGATCATATTCATATTCGGTTTCAATTTCATCATCAGGATCATTAACATTTTTCCAAGTAACTGTAATTTCATCATCTGATGTATCAGCTTCAAAATAGGCAAATTTTATAGGTTTTATAATAGCGTTTAGAAATCCATCATCTTCGTATAAAGCTTTAATTTTAGATATAGATTTACTGATTTCCTGAGGTTTCAATGTTTGTCCGCCAACAAATGTTATTTCTTTTTCTAAATCATCTTCATCTAATTCGTCGTTTCCTCTAAAAATTGTTTCTTCAACTCTACTTAATTCTTTTACTTTAATTAAAAGAAACACGCCATTATCAACTTTTTTATCAATTAAGATTTGTACGTCATCAAAAATGCCAAGAGCCCAAAGCTGCTTTATTGCATTATTTGTTGCATCTCCTGGAATTTCAATTTCTTTTCCTTCTTTTAATCCGCTGACTGAAATTATTGTATTTGCGTCGGCAGTTTTATTACCTTCAACATTAATTCCAAGAATATTATAGTTTGCTCTATTAAACTGCGCAAAAGCAATTGTATTAGCTAAAAGCAATAATATTGATAATTTTTTAAGCAAGTTGATCGGCAAGTTTGACCGCTTTGTTTGGTTTTTCGTGGGCTTCAGATATCTGTTCACTGATAAGTCCAAATCTTCTCTCTCTTTTTTGATAATCTTCAATAGCCTCAATTAAATTTTTACAATTAAAATCCGGCCAAAGAACGTTTGTAACAAATAATTCCGAATAAGCTATCTGCCAGATTAAAAAATTACTTATTCTATGTTCACCACCGCTTCTAATCATTAAATCAGGATCAGGCATTCCGGCAGTGGTTAAATGATCTGATAAAAAATTTTCGTTTATGTCTTCAATCTTTATATTCTTATTTGCGTATTCAATAGCAATTTTCTTGGCGGCTTCAATAATTTCCCATCTGCCACTGTAACTTAAAGCAAGGTTCAAGACAAGTGTACTATTGTTCTTAGTTATCTCTTTTGCTTGCTGTAATTCCTTTTGAACAATTTTTGGTAAACTATCAGAATTTCCAATTGATGTAATTTTAACATTATTCTGATTTAATTCATTTGTTTCTTTTTGTAAACTTTTAACCATTAACCGCATAAGCATAGATATTTCTTTTTGCGGTCTTTTCCAATTTTCTGTTGAAAATGTATATAATGTTAAGTACTTAACGCCAAGATTTATACATGATTGAACCATTGACCTAACTGTTTCAACACCTCTTTTATGGCCAGCAGCTCTTGGCAAATTTTTATTTGCCGCCCATCTTCCGTTACCATCCATAATAATAGCAATATGGTTTGGAATATTTCCTTGCTGTTTAACTTTTTTTATTAAAGCTAAATCTTTATCACTGAGCGTTTTTGCCAAAAATATCTCTCAACTATTTTAAATCAGAATCTCCAAAATAACCGAGGAAATTCTAAATGTCAAGGTTCTCAACAATATGCAATTTTAATACATAAACACAATTTAATTGTACAATACAAAAAATAATTAGTTCTCAAAAATTTATTTTAATTTTGGGCTATTATTTGTACCTAAAAATAGTATGGCACTAAAGAGGAGTTAAAGCAATGTTGGAGTGCTGTCATCGTTAATTGACACAACTTTAATATTTTTTTGAGCTTCTATACTGAGATTTGATATACATAATTTAACTTTGTTAAAAAGCATTTTGGGTACACCAAGAAACAAAGTTACTTTTTTATTAGAATATTTAGTATGCCTTGTGGCTAAAAATTCAAGTTTTGTATAAACTTTTGGATCGTTTAATTCTTCTTCACTTAAAATAATACCAATAGCATATTTCTTTTTAAATTTGCCTATTGCATCAACTTCATATTTCCCAACATTTGAGGGTGTTGGTAAATAAGTCCCAAATTTTCTGCTTAAGGTTAAATAACCGTTTTTCCAAAAATGACTTATAAGGTCATCAACGCTTCTTTGCCGAATGCTTTCTTTCATTGCTGCCCTTAGTTTAATATTGGTAAAATAGGGATTATTGGTGAAAATTTAGTTTGTTCTAAAACCTTAATGTTAAAGATTTTATTGAATTCAAACATTTTTATATTATGTGAATTATTTACACGTCCGTAAATAACTTTTTCACCATTTTTATTTATAGCTAAAAAGTACGGTTCCATTTCAACATGATTTAAATTATATAAAAAACGTAACTTTTTTCTGCTCAATATTGCTGAATTAAAAATATCAGTTTTCACAATTTCCCCTTAATTATAAGTTCTATAAACTCCAACAACTTTTCCCAAAATTGTTAGATCATCTTTTGAAGATATTGATATTATATCATAATTTTTATTTGCTGGTATAAGCTCAATGATATTATCAGCTCTTCTAAATCTTTTAACAGTTGTATCTTGATTAACCATTGCAATAACTATTTCATTATTCTTAGCTTCATTCTGAGACTTTACAATTACAGTATCGCCTTCAAAAATTCCATCATCAATCATACTATCACCACGAACCTTTAATCCAAAATACTTTCCACCTTGTTTTATTAGACTTGAATCAATAAATAAAGTTCCATCAATATTTTGCTCAGAAAGTACAGGATAACCAGCGGCGACTCTACCTAATATTGGAATTTCAACCGAATTATTATCTTTTTTAGAATTAAATCTTTCTAATGATTTTTCAGTTAAAGTTATAGATCGGTTAGATTTGCTATCTATATTAATATATCCTTTCTTAATTAAAGCATCTAAATGGCGTTTTACTCCAAACGTACTATTGATGCTAAAAAAATTACCAATTTCTCTATAAGTTGGAGGAAATCCATTAACAGTTAAAAAATCATTAATGAAATTTAGTATATCTTTCTGTCTATCTGTCAAATTTACCTCTAGTGATATTTTGTTCACTACAAATATAGTGTACAAACGTACACGTGTCAAGTAAAATATTTATTTAATATTAAAATTAAAACTTTATTTTAGTTTTACGATTATTATTTTATTTGTGGAGAATAAATGTTTAAATTATTTATTTGTCTATCTTTTCACATTATCGGTTTTACTCAGCTGTTATCTCAAACAATTCCACAACCACCAATTGAATGGGGTGAAATTAATATAGACGAATTAAGAATGACATCGTATCCTTTAGATGTTGATGCTGAAGCTATTTTCTTATGTGATTATGGAGAATCTAGATTAGATGATGATTTTAAAATTCAATTTACTCGACATCTTAGAATTAAAATATATAATAAAAATGGATTTGACTGGGGAACATTTACTATCTATTTATATACAAAAGATAATACAGAATTTATTGATGATTTAGAAGCTGTAACATATAATTTAAATAGTGAAGGAGATATAATAGAAAAAGAGTTGGATGAGGATGATATTTTTGAGGAGGAGGTTAGCGAAAATTATGATAAAATTACATTTACAATGCCTGGATTAGAACCCGGTTGCATTGTTGAAGTTAAATATACAATACTTATTGACAATATTTATAGAATTAAAGATTGGGAATTTCAACATGAAATACCCATACGTTGGAGTGAGTATAGAACACTTTTCCCTTCAAATTTAGCTTATGCCGGTGTTAGTATGGGTTATGAAAATTTTGTTATAAAGGAAACCACCCAAATGAAAGTTTTTCACTTTGGGAAAACACAAGCTATTATTGGCAGCGGAAATCCAAATTGTAATTTAACAAGATGGGCTGTTGAAAATGCACCGGCAGTAAAAGATGCCCCTTATGTAAGTAATTTGGAAGATTATAAAAATAGAGTTGAACTTCAACTTTCAGGATATGCATTTCCACGTAATAAAAAAACTGATATTTTGGGATCATGGGAAAAAGTTGTTGAAGAATTAATTGATTCGAAAAGTTTTTATGAAAAAATTGATGATGATAGTGATGTAGAAGAATTAGAAAAGAAAATAACCTATGGACTTATTAACAAAAAAGATAAAATGCTTGCAATTTATAATTGGGTTAAAAACTCAATAGTATGGGATAAATATGAAAGAGTTTTTTCAGAATTGGATCCTGATGAAGTTATTGAATTGAAAAAGGGTAATAGTTCTGAAATTACTTTTCTTTTGCTTTCGCTTCTTAAAAGTGCCGGCATCAATGGATATCCTGTAATTCTAAGTACCAGATCAAATGGAGAAATTCAAACTTTATATCCAATTGTTAATCAGTTTAATTATGTTTTAGCAAATGTAGAAATTGATTCAGAAACTTACTTTTTGGATGCTACCGATCCATTAAGAGCATATGATTTATTACCAAGTGATGTAATTGGTGTAAGAGGATTAGTGATAAATCCGAATAATAAAAAAACTGAATGGATAACTTTATCTTCAAATAAACACAATATTACTAATACTCAAATATATGTAAAACTTGATGAGACCGGAACAATAAATGGTTCTTTTAAAGAAGATTTTTCTGATTATAGAAGTCTAAATTATAGAAATGAACTTCAAAATGAGTCGGAACTTGAATTTATTAAAGAATTTTATGATACTGAAGAAAATAATTATATAATTGATTCAATTTTAATTCCAACAAAAGATAGTATTGAACTTCCACTTAGAATTGAAACATATTTTTCTGCTCCTGAATATGCTCAAATAAATGATGATTATCTTTACATAAATCCTTTAATGATTCATAGAAGAGAATCAAATCCTTTTAAATTAAAGCAAAGAAATTTTCCTGTAGATTATGGATATAAAAGGTCTTATAATTCTGTAATTTCTTTATATATTCCTACAAATTATGAAGTTGATGAAGAATTCAAAAATAAAGAATTGAGATTAGATAATGATTTAAAATTTAAAAGAATTATATCTGTTGAAGATAATTTTATTCAACTTTTATATAGGTTAGATATAAAAACAACATTAATAAGTCCTAATAAGTATCAAAAACTTAGAGAATTTTATTCACAAATGATTGACCTTCAATCCGAACAATTAGTTTTAAGAAAAAAAACTAACATAAGTCAAAACAATTAAATAAAATTATATGAAATTACTGCAATATTTTCATTTTATCTTTTTTTATTCCCAAATTCTATTATCAGCAAATTTAAATTCTATTTTATTAGAATCTGAAAATGAATATAACGTACAGAATATTCCAATATCAATTCTTAATGAAAATAATGCAGTAATAAGAAAAAAGCATACAATTTTTGAAGTTTATGATAATGAGAATGCCATAATGAAAGTAATATATGCTGTAACTATTTTTAACAGACAAGGAAATGAATATGGTGAATTAGTTCTTTTATATGATAATAACTTAATTGAAATTGATGACTTGGAAGGCAAAATATTTGATAAACTTGGTAATGAAATTAGAGATCTTAATGATAATGATATCAAAGATTATAGTGCTTATAAAGGTTATACTTTATATGATGAAAATAGGGTGAAATATATTAATCTTTACTATAATGAATACCCTTATACTGTTGAATTTGCCTATGAAATTAACTACAATGGTTTTATTAGTTGGCCTTCTTGGTATTCACAAGAAACTTTAGACGCAGTTGAAAGTAGTAGATTTGAAGTAAAAATAAATGAAAAAGAAGATTTAAGATATTGGTGTAATTCTGATTCTATTCATCCAATTATTTCTTATAAGGATGGCAAGAAATCTTATGTCTGGGAAACCAAAAATCAATCAGAAATGTCAGTTAATTTAGCAAAATCTGATTTAAGTGATATTACAACTCATGTCAAAATTGCTCCAAATAATTTCGGAATAGAGGGCTATTCTGGGAACATGCAAACTTGGGAAAATTTTGGATTGTGGTTTCATAACCTTTCAAAAGGAAGAACAAAATTACCTGAATTGGCTGAACAAGAAATTCGGGAATTAGTTAAAAATATTAACAATAAAAAAGAACAAGCAAAATTATTGTATGAATATTTACAATCAAAAATAAGATATGTTAGTGTGCAACTTGGAATTGGAGGTTGGCAACCTTTTGATGCTAATTATGTTTATGAAAGGGGTTATGGTGATTGTAAAGCTCTTTCCAATTATATGATATCATTATTAAAATTCATAAATATTACTAGTTATCCAGTATTAATTAACTCTGGAAATGCAAAAAGAGAAGTTGTAGAAGAATTTCCAAGTAATCAATTTAATCACGTAATTGTTTGTATTCCATTTGAAGAAGACTCTGTTTGGTTGGAGTGTACTAGCCAATTTTCAGATTTTGGATTTATTGAATCAGAAAATGAAAATAGATTGGCACTTTTAGTAAAACCTGACGGTGGCAAATTAGTAAGAACCCCAAAAACTACTTCACTAATAAATCAACAAAAGAAAAATATTTATGTAAACTTAGCTTTTGGAACAGCAATAGTAAATTGTGAATCGATTTTAAAGGGAAATCAATTATCTGGCGTTAAAGCAATTTTTGAATATAAAAATAGTGAAGAGGAAGAAAAATGGATTAAAAATCAGTTTACAGTGCCAGAAATTTTAATAAACGATTATGAGTTTAAAAATAATAATACGGGAGAAGCTATTTTTACATTAAATGTTAAGCTTCCACGATATGCTAATATTTCAGGGAAAAGAATATTTTTTAATCCAAATTTAATGGAAAGAAAATACTATGTACCTGATGATAATGAAGAAAGAGTTACTCCAATCAGATTCAGTTATCCATATTTAGATATAGATAGTATAAAATATTTAATACCATCAACTTTTGAAGTTGAATCTTTACCACAAAATAAAAATTTAACTACATCATTTGGAAATTTTAAGATAGAAATAAAAAATGTAAATGATTCAGTAATTGTTTATACAAGAATTTTAGAAATTTCTGATTATTCAATTCCACCTGAAAAGTATAATGAATATAGAGATTTTTATGCTCAAATTACTGATGCTGATAAGAAAAAGATTGTATTGGTTAAAAAGTAAGATTTTCCTATTACAACATTTTCTAAATTATAAAATTTTGCAGATTAGAATTGATTATGATCTAACAATAATTTTGTTGACTGGGATGATAGAAAAAAAGAATCTAATTATCCTCAAATCAAGCGCTATAATTTGAATTTTACTCCTCGAATATATCATATAAAATATTTTTAAAACTTAATTATAATGAAAATATCTGTTGACAAATTCATTTTTTTTATGTTATGTATCACCATATTATTTTTTAAAATTATTTAAAAGTTTATGCTTAAAACAGAACTAAATAACACTAATTATTTAACATTTTTCTCTGAGAGGAAAACAAAAAGCGATGGAAGAGACGCAATTTTTAGCGGAGAAAGAAGAACCTCCCAGTACTTCTTATTCTCCGAAGACTTCTTTAGAAGTTACAATAAACAATCATTTATCACACAACCAATCTAATATTAGCACCTTATCGCATAAGCTCGATACTCAATTAACCCAGAAATCTAAAAACAAAAATAATGAGACAACATTAAGTGTTGTTAGTAAATTATTGTTTCCAATCAGTAAAAAATCACAAGCTTTTAGAAAAAAATATTACCCAACTATTACTAATGAGCAGTGGAATGATTGGCATTGGCAAGTAAGCAACAGAATTAGAACAATTGAAAAGTTAGAAAGAATTGTAAAACTTTCTGATTCAGAAAAAGAGGGAATTTTAGCTCATCAAGGTCCGCTGCCGTTTGCAATTACTCCATATTATGCAAGTTTACTAGATGGAATTGATGCAAATCAGCCAATCCGTAAAACTGTTATTATGACCAAAGATGAAGAATTATTATCACCCGGAGAAGCTGAAGATCCTCTAAATGAAGAAGGTGACTCACCTGTTAAAGGCTTAGTGCATCGTTACCCTGACAGAGTTTTATTTTTGGCTACCGGTTTTTGTTCAGTTTATTGCAGATATTGTACCAGATCAAGAATGGTGGGAAATGTTGGTGGTGAATATAAGCATGATATGAAGCAATGGGAAAATGCGATTGAATATATTAAAGCTCATTCAGAAGTAAGAGATGTATTAATCTCCGGCGGCGATCCTCTAACATTAGCAGATGATAAAATTGAATGGCTTTTATCCAGATTAAGAAAAATTCCTCATGTTGAATTTATAAGAATGGGTACAAAAGTTCCGGTTGTACTTCCACAAAGAATTACACCAGCTTTAACAAAAATATTAAAGAAATATCATCCGCTTTGGATGAGTGTACATTTTACACATCCAGATGAATTAACTCCTGAAGTTCAAGAAGCTTGCTCAAGATTGGCAGACGCTGGTATTCCTTTGGGAAGCCAAACAGTATTGCTAAAGGGTGTTAATGATTTCGTTGATGTTTTAAAACCACTTTATCAAGGATTATTAAAGATTAGAGTTAAACCATATTATTTGTATCAATGCGATCCTGTTCAGGGAACTGCCCATTTCAGAACACCTATTTCTAAAGGATTGGAAATGATTCAAGGTTTGCGAGGACACACATCAGGTTATGCAGTTCCTCAGTATATTGTTGATGCGCCTGGCGGCGGCGGTAAAATTCCTTTGTTGCCTGAATATTATCAAGGCAGGGAAGGAAATTATGTCCTTCTAAAAAATTATGAAGGTGAAATCTTCAAATATTATGATGAGGTTCAGGAAGATTCCAAAGTTTTAGATAAACAATAATTTAAGGAAAAGTTTATATGAACATTGGAATAACATATGATCTTCGTGATCAATATTTAAAATTAGGTTTTAGTGAAGAAGAAACAGCTGAGTTCGATAAAAAAAGTACAATTGATGCAATTGATAACACTTTAAAAGAACTAGGCCATACTACAGAAAGAATTGGTAATATTTGGGATTTAACTAGAAAATTAAATAAAGGTAAAACCTGGGATTTAGTTTTCAACATTGCAGAAGGATTAAGAGGAATAGGCAGGGAAGCACAAGTACCTGCCATTCTTGATGCCTATAATATTCCTTATACTTTTTCTGATCCTTTGGTTTTGGCACTTACTTTACATAAAGGAATGACAAAAAGAGTTCTGCGAGATTTGAAAATTCCAACTCCTGACTTTTTTGAAGTTCACAAAATTGAAGATGTTAAAAAAGTAAAATTAAAATATCCCTTATTCGCCAAACCCAATGCTGAAGGTACCGGAAAGGGAATTACAGGAAAATCAATTATTAAAAATAAAAAAGAGCTATACGAAGTTTGCGAATATTTACTCACTACTTTTAAGCAGCCGGTTTTAGTTGAAGAATTTTTACCAGGAAGAGAATTTACAACCGGAATTGTTGGAACTGGAGAAAAAGCAAAAGTTATTGGCTCAATGGAAGTTATTCTTTTAAAAGATGCTGAACCTGATGTTTACTCTTATGCAAATAAAGATGATTGGATTGGAAAAATTGAATACAAACTTGTGAATGATCCAATTGTTAAAAAAGCAGAAAAATTTGCACTCGAAGCTTGGAAAGGTTTAGGCTGCAGAGATGCAGGAAGAATAGATATTCGTGTTGACAAGTATGGAGTACCTAATATTATTGAGTTAAATCCGCTTGCAGGAATTCATCCTACTCATTCTGATTTGCCAATAATTTGTACACTTAAAAATATTGAATACAAAACTTTATTTAACTGGATTATTGAAAGCGCTTCGGAAAGAATAGTTGAACAAAAGCAAAAGTTAGAAAAAGTTGTTTCGGAAATAGTAAGTTGAAAGTTTTAATTGTTTACAATCTTCCTACAGATCAAAATTCCGCTGATGATCTTGATGTACTTGCTCAAGTTGACGCTGTAAAAGAATCGCTTACTGAACTTAATCATACTGTATTTGAGTTTGGAGCTGATCTCAACTTAGATCAATTTAAAAATGAAATTCTAAAATTAAAGCCTGATTTAGTTTTCAATTTGGTTGAAGCACTTATTGGCGTTGAAGCTTATATGCATTTTGTTCCGCAAATGTTGGAGAAATTAAATATTCCATTTACCGGAGGATCAAGTCAATCATTATTTGTAACAACTGATAAAGTTTTCACAAAAAAAATGTTTGATCAACAAAAAATTCTAACACCAAAATGGTTTACTTCTAACAATTTTCCCGAAGGAAATAGTTTCCCAATGCCATCAATAATTAAACCAATAAGTGTTGATGCTTCTGTTGGACTTGACGATTCTTCAATTATTTATGATGCAAAAAATATGGAAGAAGAATTAAAAATCAGAACAGAAAAATATGGCGAATGTTTTGTTGAAGAATTTATTGATGGAAGAGAATTTAATATTTCTATTATTGAAACAGTTAACGGACCTTTAGTTTTGCCAATTGCGGAAATCAGATTTGAGAATTTTCCATTGGATAAAGCAAAGATTGTAAATTATGATGCAAAGTGGAATGAAGATTCTTTCGAGTATCATAACACAGTAAGACATTTTGATTTTGAAAAAGAAGATGAAAAATTACTAGGTGAATTGAAAAAAATTACTTTAGAAATTTGGAATAAATTCGAATTAAAAGGTTATGTAAGAGTCGATTATAGAGTTGATGAACAAAATAATATTTATGCTTTAGAAATAAATGTAAATCCGTGCATTTCTCCTGATAGTGGATTTTTTGCAGCTTGTGAAAAATACGGATGGAATTATACAAAAATGGTTGAAACAATTTTAAATTCAACCAATTAATTTTTTTATGTCATTCCAGGCTTGATCCGGAATCTAAAATAATTGTCATCACGAGCGAAGCGAACTGATCTTCTAATTTTGAAATTACTTCAAATATCAAAGATATTTTCGCAATGACAAAAAAAATAAAGGTTGTTTCATTCCGGAAATTTCGTTAGAAATTGTCCGGTTTCTAAAGTATAGTTTATAGACAATAAATTGACATGATGAATTTATTTCAGCATCAACTTTTTTACAATACAATATGAAAGATTCTGAAACAAGTTCAGAATGACACTCAAAAAGTTAATGTGGTAAATAATAATTTTAATTTGGAAAAATCATGTTTAGAATAAGAAGAATATACGATGATCTGCTGCCGAAGAATAAAATTGAAATAGCACAGATACAAGAAATCTTACGCAAACAATTTCCAGGATTAAATGAAGAAGATATAACTAAAATCCCTGAACTTCTCAAAAATCCAATCAAGTATAAATTCAAATCATTTTTATTTGTTGCAGATAATGGAAAAGGAAAAGTTCTGGGTTTTTCATTAGTATATTATTTCACGGATTTAAATTTTTTCTATCTGGATTTTATTTCAACTGCACCCAATATTTCCGGCGGTGGTATTGGCGGCGCACTTTACGAGAGAGTAAGAACATCTGCAAATCATTTTAATTCTGCTGGAATATTCTTTGAGTGCTTGCCGGATGATCCAGCTTTGTGCAAAGATCAAACTTGCATTAAACAAAACATTGCTCGACTTAAATTCTATGAAAAATATAATGCTCGCCCAATAATTAACTCAGCTTATGAAACTCCAGTTTCACCAGATTCGGATTGTCCGCCTTATTTAGTTTTTGATGGTTTAGATAAAAATGAACTACCTGATAATTCAAAAATGCAAAAAATTGTTAAGGCAATTTTAGAAAGAAAATATGCTTATCTATGTCCACCGGAATATACAGAAAAAGTTGTGAAGTCATTTGCTAATAAAGAAATTCGATTAAGAGATTTAAAGTATATTAAACCCAAATCCAAAATTGAACAGCAATTTAAAATTGCAGAAGATTTAATGATTCCTTTAGTGGTAAATGACAAACATGATATTCACCATGTACATGAAAGAGGTTACGTTGAAGCACCGGTTAGAATTAAAAGTATTTTGAAGGAAATAGAAAACCTTGAATTATTTAGAACAGTTCAGCCGAAGAAATACCCACTTAAACATATTTTAGCAGTTCATGATAAAGACTATGTTGAATATTTAGAAAAAGTCTGCGAAAACGTTCCGGAGAATAAATCTATTTATCCTTATGTTTTTCCAATTAGGAATAATGCAAAACGACCAATTGATTTGCCGGTTAGGGCGGGATATTATTGCATTGATACTTTTACTCCGCTGAATCATAATGCTTTCTTGGCAGCTAAAAGAGCGGTAGATTGTACACTAACTGCTGCAGATGAAATTTTAGATGGATACGAAATTGCTTATGCATTAATTCGTCCTCCAGGGCATCATGCAGAGCGAAGAGCTTTTGGTGGTTTCTGCTATTTTAATAATAATGCTGTTGCCGCACAATATTTTGTTAATCATGGAAAAGTCTCAATTTTAGATATTGATTATCATCATGGGAACGGTTCACAGAATATTTTTTACGAACGATCAGATGTGCAGACTATTTCAATTCATGGTCATCCTAAATTTGCCTATCCTTATTTTACTGGTTTTGATTATGAAACTGGGAAAAATGGCGGCGAAGGTTTCAATATTAATTTTGCACTAAAAGAAAAGTTAGACGGTGAAGAATACAGATCGTACCTAAAAAAAGCTTTAAATAAAATAGTTGAATTTAATCCACAATTTTTAGTTTTAGCTTTAGGATTAGATCCGGCAAAAGGAGATCCAACCGGAACTTGGAGCTTATCAGCAAGTGATTTTGAAGAAAATGGTAAGATGATTGGGAAGTTAAAAATTCCAACTTTAGTAGTTCAAGAAGGCGGATATAAAGTTCGTTCTCTTGGAATTAATGCTAGAAGATTTTTTGAAGGTTTGTGGAAAGGATTTCACGATAAATAAATAATTAAAGTACTAATTTGTAAAGCTGAGCAAAGTGAAGAATCTAACTAAAATAGGATGCTTAGTACCTTTCAATTTGGCAACAGTAAAATTAGATAAAAGTTAAATGCATATTTTCGTCATTCCCAACTTGATTGGGAATCCAGAGAAAACATTATTTATAGATTCCCGATAAAAGCATTCGGGAATGACAAATTTAAAGTCAGGTAAAATGGAAAATCAAATAAGCAAAGTTATTTATTCAATTCGAGATTCAATAAAAACTGAAGATCCTGAAAACATTAGAGAAATCGTTTCTTCAACCGGATTTTTTAATATAGAAGAAGTTGAAATAGCAGTTGAATTAGCTGATGAAAGATTAAGCAAAGGAATAGAAAGTGGCTATCATTTTTTATTATTAGAAATTGATGGAAAGACTGTCGGCTATTCTTGTTTTGGACCAATACCGGCGACAAAATTTAGTTTTGATCTTTACTGGATTGCAGTTCACAAAGATTACCAAAATTTAGGATTGGGCAAAATCATTTTAGAAGAAAGTGAAAAAGCCATTGCTACGTTAGGCGGAAACAGAATTTATGTTGAAACCTCCGGAAGAGAGCAATACATTTCAACTCGTAAATTTTATTTGGCTTGTGATTATAAAGAAGAAGCAGTTTTAGAAGATTTTTATGCACCTGGTGATGCAAAGTATTTGTATTTAAAAGTTTTAGTATAAATTAATTTAATTTGATTGTCATTCCGGCATGCTTAAAGCCGGAATCTTGAAGAGCAAATAGATAGAATCAAGCATGACAAAATATTTTACTTAAATATTTTAGTTACTTATTGTTGTTTCGGTTCTATATTTCTCCACGAAAAGCTTTTGCAACAACTTCTGTTTTAGAGTTTACATGAAGTTTTTTATAAATATTTTTTGTGTGATATTTAATTGTTTCAATTGAGTTGTTAAGATTTGCAGCAATCATTTTATAGCTTTGACCATCAACAATATAATTAACTATTTGCCTTTCTTTTGGGGTTAAAATTTCACTTTCTTTAACAGTTTTCCTTTTATCAAAATATTGAATTACTTGACGGGCAATTGAGGGAGACATTGGTGCACCGTTATTTGCAGCTTCAATTACTGCTCTTTTTATTTCATCAAGAGGAGTATTTTTTAATAAATATCCCGATGCTCCCGATTTTAATGCATCAAATATTTTCCCCGGTTCATCATGAACTGTAAACATAATAATTTCTGTTTCGGGTAATTTTTCCTTAATTATTTCAATTGCACTCAAGCCAGAAATTCCAGGCAAACCAATATCAAGGATTAAAACATCCGGTAAAATTTCTTTTGGGAAATTATTAAGATATTCCTCAACCGATTCTGAAATTGAACCAAATAAAATATCATTTTGTATTGATAAAAATTCCTTCAAAGGATTTCTTATATCGGCAACGTCTTCTATTATATCTACTGAAATCATAATTAAATATACTTTCTTAAAAAGTGTTTTTAAATCCCACAAAGATGGGGGATTTTAAACTGTTACTTTAACAGTAAAACCATTTTGATTTATAAATTCAAGTTTTCCTTTAATTGCTTCAGCACGCATTTTCATATTCTTTAATCCGTTCCCTTTTTTAACTGAATCAATTTCAAAACCTTTTCCATTATCAGAAATTTGCATGGTGAAATTATCCTCATAATCACTAAATATTATTTCAAGTTCAGAACATTCAGAATATTTTACAGCATTATTGATTGCCTCTTTTGCGATCAACATTAAATTTTGACGAACATCGATTTTAAATGGAATCTGTTTTTTATTAATATTATTTACAAACTTCAATTCAATATTTTTATCTTTTAAAAAGGTAGATGCAAAATTAAAAACTCTGTCCGTAAAACTTTCCAAATTATCATTTCTTGAATCTATTGACCAAACAATATCACTCATAATTCCAATTACATCATTACATTTTGACATGATGAAACTACTTTTTTCTTTAACTCCAGTAGTATCTTTTTGATATCCAAGCAGATCAACGTTCATAGAAATTTGAGTTAAAATTGATCCCACATCATCATGCAGATCGCTCGCAATTTTTGTTCTAAGTCTTTCTAATTTTATAAGGTAATTTAATCTATATTGAAATGCTGCCCAAAGCATTGCTCCTAAAAGCGAGATAACCGAAAGTCTGAACCACCAAGTTTCCCACCAAGCAGGAAGCACTGTAAATGCTAATGAAACCGGCTCACTCCAATATCCCCATTCATTTCTTGCTTTTACTTGAAAAGTATAATTCCCCTTTGTTAAATGTGTGTATTGAACAAAATTATTGTCACTTAAAACCCAATCTCTATCTACTCCAGAAAGGTGATAACTATATTTGATTTTTTTAGGTGCTGAAAAATTTATTCCGGTAAAAATAAATTTGAGGTAATTTTCATCGTGATTTAATTCAGACTTAATTTTAAATTTTTCTAAATTTTGCGGAACATTAAAAATCTCAAAACCGGTTAAATAAATTTTTGGCGGATTTGTAATCGGCAAATCTTTTTGCGGATTATATTTTGTAATACCTAATGAAGTACCAATCCAAACATTTCCATTTTCATCTGTAAATATTGATCGGTAACTACAGTTGTTGCTTATAAGTCCGTCTTCTTTAGTAATTGTTCTAATATTAAATGAATTATTTTTTTCTTCAATTACATTAACTCCGTTTTGAGTTGCTGCATAAATATTCCCAAATTTATCTTCAGTAATTCCAACAATTCTATCATTTAACAAACCTATTGATCTATCTAATTTAAATGGGAAATTATTTTTCCAAATTGTTAATCCATTTTTATCTGTGCCAATTAATAATGTTCCATCTTTCTTTTCATAAATAGTATTAATAATTCCGCTCTCAATAATTTTTTCAGATTTTGTAAAACTATCATCATTAAAAATGTAAAGCCCTTTCCCATGTGTTCCAACAGCAATTCTTCCATCTTTTAAAGCAAGTAAAGATTCAATATAACCATCATGCGGACCTTTATTAAAATTTACTTTTTTCAATCTATCGTTTTCAAGAATAAATAAACCTTCTCGTTTGCCAATAATTACTTTACCATTTTTACTTTCTGCTAAACAGTAGATCCAATCATTAGAAAAATCTTTTACTTGGTTTATAGTTTTAATTTTATTGTTATCTGAAATAACCAAACCATCTGCAGTACCTAGGTAAGTAATTCCATTTTTAGAAACTAAAACAGAAAGTAAATTTAGATTAGCAAGATTTTTATTTATTGGAGAGATTTTATTTTTTTCACTTTCAAAAAGAGAGATGCCTTTTTTAGTCCCAATTAGAATATTCCCACTATTATCAGAATTGATGCACGTTACATAGTTATCAGTTAATCCAAAATCAGTATTATAATTTTCAATTCTACCGAGATTTAATACATTTACACCATATCCGTCAGTTCCAATATAAATTGTTCCATTATTATCTTGAAGCAGTGAATAAGCGAAATGATAATTCAATCCATTTTTTACAGAAATGTGATCAAATGAATTTTTAGTTTTAACATAAACTCCATTTTCAGAGGCGAAAATTAAATTATTTTCAGAATCTGTTAAAATATCTGCTATTGGCACATTACTATATCTTTCATCAAAAATATCTTTCACTAATTTATTGTTATCAAAAATGAATAAGCCATTATTTGTACCGCAATATAATTTGCCGTTATATAAATTTAATCTGTTAATATATTCAGTAAATTTTTTGTTGTTATAACTTAAAAATTCGAACTTATCATCATAAATTTTTATAATTCCATTTGATGTACCTAAAAATAAATTGCCATTTTCATCTTCAATAATTTCTTCAAAACCTTGAGCAGGCATTTTGAGTTTTTTGCTTAAATTTTCAAAAATTTTATTTTTGTATGAAAATAAAGTTCCACCACATTCAACATACATAACATTATTTTTTGAGAAGTAAATATTTGATATGAAATTATTGCTTAATCCATCTTTTGTATTTAGTGTATCAAAAATTCCATTTTTATAAGTTGTAATTCCTCCACCGTAAGTGGCGAAATATAAAGTGCTGTCCGGACCTTCTTCAATATCTAAAACATATGATGTAGCCAATCCATTTTTAGTAGTAAAATTTTGAAAATAATTTCCATCCCATTTACTTACACCATCTTGAGTAGCAATCCATATGTAACCAAGTTTATCCTGAAGAATATCATTCACTTGTCCTTGAACTAAACCATCTTCAGTAGAGTATGATTTGTGAATCTTAATTTGTGGAAATACCGGATTGAGAAAAAGAAACTCAATACATAAAACAACTAAGAGGAATTTTAATTCTATAAATGAGTTTCTCATATCATAAATAAATTAAGTGAAAGTGACATTTAAAATATAATAATCATAAAGAAATTTGAAAAAAGCAATATCACAAATTAAAGTAATTGATTTAACACACACCCACCCAAAAGTGGGAGAGATTTCTTGTAACAGTAACACTAAATTAACCTTAAATAAATTGAGGAAGTTATGACAATAAATACAAGAAAATCTGTTTTTATTTTGTTCTTTTCACTTTTCTTATTTCACTTTTCACTTCTTCATGCACAAGAAAAGCGAGATGAAAAAGTTACATCGGCTGAAAAAATAAATTCAGTGCAAGCAACTGGAGATGCAATAAAGTTTAAAGATGAATCAAGTAATGAACTCATAAAAGTTGTAGATGAAGGAAATTTTGGTTCAATAGAACTAAGTTCAGGCATTCCATCTGTAACTGCAAATAAATTATACAGAAATAACGGATTTCTATATTTTAACGGTAATCCAATATTAACAAACAACTCAGTTGTCGGATTATCAGATTTAGCTGATGTTAATAGTGATAATGTTTCTTATCTGTTTTTGGGAATCGGTTCCGGAAGTTCAAATATTGGTCAATTTAATACTTCTTTAGGTCTAAATTCACTTCATCTTAATCAATTGGGAAGAAACAATACGGCTTTGGGCTACTTGACATTATATTCCAATGTGTCAGGGATAAATAATGTTGCAATCGGCACAAACGTTTTACAGTTTAATAACGGATCGTGTAACACGGGCGTTGGAAATTTTTCACTCAATAATAACTTAAACGGAACTTATAACACTGCTATTGGAGATAGTACTTTATTTTCAAACACATCAGGTACATATAATACAGCAGTAGGTAAAAATGCTTTACTTTCAAATAATACTGGAAATTACAATACGGCTATTGGATGGAAAAGTTTAAATAAAAATACTGCAACACTAAATACTGCAATAGGAGCTTTAGCACTTGAGAAAAATACTACTGGAGTTTCAAATACTGCAATTGGAGTTTATACTTTAAATTCTAATACAGAGGGTTCAAGCAATACTGCAATAGGAACCAATTCTTTATTTTCTAACACCGGTGGCGGTAATAATACAGCATTGGGAAAATCCACATTAAATTCTAATACTTCCGGTTCAAACAATGTTGCAATAGGTGTAAACGCTTTACAAGATAATACTTCAGGTTCAACAAATATAGCAATTGGCAATTTTGCAAATTCAAGTAATCAAAATGGTACTGGAAATGTAATGATAGGATATTTTGCGGGAAGCGGCACACAAAATATTAGCAAATCCTCAAATATTTTTATTGGATTTAAGGCCGGTCAATTTGAAAATGGAAGCAATTTACTTTATATAGAAAACTCTGAATCTAGTGCACCTCTAATTTGGGGTAATTTTGAAAATGATATAGCTGCCATAAATGGTAAATTTGGCGTAGGAACACAAGCACCTTCTGATAAAGTTGAAATTGTTGCTGCAACAGGAGAAGATGCTCTTAGAGTTAAAATTGATAATGCTACAAAGTTAAGAGTATTAGCAAATGGAGGAACAACAATTGGTGCTAATTTTGCCGGCACTCCAGCTAATGGCTTATATGTCGCTGGTGATATTCAAAACCCAAGCGGTGTTTTACATTCCTCTGATATAAGATTCAAAAAAAATATAACCAGCATTCCAAATTGCATTGAAAGTATAAAATTTTTGAATGGAATTTATTATGATTGGAAAACTGAAGAGTTCCCAGATAGAAATTTCAATAATAAAAGACAAATTGGAGTAATAGCGCAGGAAGTTGAAAAAGTATTTCCCGAATTAGTTAGCACAGATAATGAAGGCTACAAAAGTGTAAATTATTCAAAACTCTCTCCATTATTAATTGAAGCTATCAAAGAACAAGAAATTAGAATAGAACATATCATAAATCAGAATGAAGAATTAGTAAAACAGAATTTGGAATTTAGAAATATAAATATAGAACTACAGAATGAAATTGTTGAAATAAAAGCGATTCTTTCTCAAATTACAGATTTAAGAGAAAAAGTAAGCCTTACAAAAAATGAAGTTCAATAGAATGCTTTTAAAATGTATGTAAGATAAAAGTTACACAGATTTTCCAATCTGTGTAACTTTATATTTTAATCTATATAATTCATCCAGCCAAATTTATCTTCACGTTCACCATATTGAATACCAAGAATTTCTTCATAAAGTTTAGTGCCTAATTCACCGGCATGTTCATCACTGAATTTCATAATTGTGTCGTTGTATTTTAGCTTGGCAACTGAAGAAATAATTGCAGCTGTTCCGGTGCCAAAAATTTCAATTAAATTTTGATTATTGTAAGCATCTACAACCTCATTAATAGAGACTTGTCTTTCAATCATATTGTATCCCCAATCTTTTAGAATATCAATTACTGACATTCTTGTTACGCCTGGTAGTATTGACCCAGTTAAATTTGGGGTAACAACTTCATCTTTAAATTGCATAAAGATGTTCATCGTTCCAACTTCTTCAATATATTTTTGTTCAATTGCATCAAGCCAAAGAACTTGAGTGTAGCCTTCTTTTTTTGCTTCACGTTGTGCGAGTAAGCTGGCTGCATAATTACCTGCAGTTTTGCAATCACCAACACCTTTTCTTACTGCACGTACATATTTATCAGTAGTTAAAATTGGAACAGGTTTGAAACCTTCCGGATAATAAGGTCCAACCGGACTTAGCATAATCATAAATTTATATTTGTCGCCAGCTTTTACTCCAATATATGGATCATTTGCAAACATTAATGGTCGAATATACAATGAATGGCCTGGTTTTGTAGGAATCCATTCATGCTCAAGTTTAACCAAGTCTTTAAGTGCAGTTATTGCTAAATCCATATCTAACTCGGGCATGCATAATCTTGATGCTGATCTGTTCATTCTTTTAATATTTTCATCAGGTCTGAAAAGAGCGATTTTTCCATCAGCATGTTTATAAGCTTTTAATCCTTCAAAAATTGCTTGACCATAATGAAAAACTAAAGCAGCCGGTGAAATTTGAAAATTACCAAACTTTTTTATTGTTGGATTATGCCAGCCTTTTCCGGTTTCATAATCCATTTCAAAATAATGTGTGGTAAAATTTTGACCAAAAACTAAATTTTCGGGAATTTTAACTTGTTGATCTTCGGTTATTTCTTCAAATTTTATGTTGCTCATAACAAATCCTAAAATTAAATGTTATAAAACGTATATTAAATAATGTTGCCAATATATAAGATTTGTGCAATATATCAACGAAAAAAGAAAAATTATTTATTACATTAATTGATATTTTGTAAAGACTACCTTTTTAGGTAGTTAATATTTTATTTTATTATTATTATATTTTGCAAAATTAAAAAGAGCAACACTTGTTTAATAATCTTTTATCATATCTTGGAAAGAGGACAATAAATTTTTTACAAGAATTTGGTCAAGTTTCAATTCTCTTCTTAAAAGTATTAGGATTTTCTCCAAAAATATTAAAAAATAGAAAATTAGTTTTAGCTCAAATGGAGCATATAGGAGTTGATTCACTTCCTTTAGTAGTTATTATTGCAATTTTTACCGGAGCGGTTGCTGCGTGGCAAGCTGCTTATCAGTTAAAAGGACTTGCACCTATTTCTTTTCTTGGAACTGCTACAAGCAGAGCAATAATTACTGAACTTGGACCAGTTCTTACTGGAATTATAATTGCCGGTCGTGTGGGTGCTTCAATAGCAGCCGAATTAGGAAGTATGAAAGTGACTGAACAAATTGATGCGTTAGAAACAATGGGAATCAGTAAAGTTAGATATTTGGCAATGCCAAGATTTATTGCAGCAATTGTAATGTTGCCAATTCTAATTGTTTTTGCAAATGCCATAGCTGTTTTGGGTGCTTATTTAGTTTCTAATTTTTTCTTAAATGTTTCGTATGCAGTGTTTTTTGATTCGGTAAAAAGATTTTTTACAATGGGTGATTTTATTTTCGGAATGATAAAAGGAATGATCTTTGGCGGAGTGACAGCTTTGTTAGGGTGCCATATTGGTTTTAGAACTGAAGGAGGAGCGGAGGGTGTCGGTTTATCTACTATAAGATCATTCGTAGTTTCATCGGCAGTAATCTTAATTCTTGATTACGCACTTTGGTCATTAGTTTTTTAAGGTTTATTTATGTATTTAAAAAATATTTTTGATAGAATTTTAGCCTTCATTTTGTTGATACTTTTTTTGCCTTTTCTAATAGTATTTTCAATTATCCTCTTATTTGAGTTAAAAAGTTTTCCGATATATCTTCAAGAGCGTGGATTAACCCTAGAAAAAAACAGATTTTGGATATACAAATTAAAAACTATTAAATCACGAGATAGAAATATTGAACATAAAACAGAAGAGGATATTTTCCTTAAAACAGCACTTCAGGATAAAGTTAAACCATTTTCAAAATGGCTGAGAAAAACCGGATTAGATGAACTTCCTCAATTGGTTAATGTAATGATGGGAAAAATGTGTTTAATTGGACCAAGACCATTAATGATAGAAGATTTAGAAACTATGAAGAGAATTTCACCTGAAATTTATACGAGGCGGGAAAATTTAAAAAGTTTACCGGGTATTTCCGGATTATGGCAATTATTTGGAAATCGATCAGAAGGTTTAATTGGAATGATTGCCCTTGAAACATTATATGACAAAGTTGCGTCTCCATTATTAGATTTAAAATTATTGGCTTATACCTCAACAGTTATTTTACAAGCTAAAAATTCTGACTCAATTTTTTATGTTGAGCGATTAAGACCAAACAAGGTACATACATATGTTGATAGTTCATCCAACTTAAAAATTAATCTTAATATTCCTGACGGAATTGCAAAATTTATTATTGAGAATGTTGAAAAACATGAAGGTAAATATACAGTTGAAATACCTAATAATTGGTGGTATGTAAGCAATACTTATAAATCTGCAAAAAAAAGATTTGATCAAATCTCAATAACTCCTCAGAAAAAAGATTCCAATAAACCTGTATAGAAGTAACTAGTCTAATAATTATATCTAAAGATATAATTTAAAAAGCTTTAAAATTTTATAATATGTTTAAAAAACATCAATAATCAAATAATTAATTTGCATCTAATATTAATAATTTTGTAATATTAATCATTCCAATTAAAAACATTTAATAATTAATGAATGTTTATTACACTTCTTGGTTTTTACTAATAACCTAATCTAATCCAAAATGGAGAATAATTTTATTATATAAATTCATTTTTAACAAAAAGGAGAAGAGATGAGGAAGATTATACCAATAATATTGTTGATTAGTAATTTATTAGTTGCTCAAAATGCATGGATAAATGAATTTCATTACGAAAATACAGGTTCAAGTGATATAGGTGAATTTGTTGAAGTTGCAATTCAAAATGTAAGCAGTTTTACATTATCTGAATTTAGAATTTCATTATATAATGGTTCCGATAATAAAAGGTATGATACTTATCATAATTTAAGTGGATTTACACAAGGTAGTACTGTTAATGGAATAACATTTTTTTCAAAACAAATTTCTGGAATACAAAATGGTGATCCTGATGGAATTTGCTTGGATTATGACGGTACTGTCTTACATTTTATTAGCTATGAAGGTGCTATAACCGCTACAGATGGGGTAGCTGCTGGAGAGACCTCTATTGATATTGGTGTCTCTGAATCCAGTTCAACTCCAATTGGAAGTTCATTAGGATTAGAAGGTTCTGGAACTGATTTTACAAATTTTACTTGGACAGTTTTTACTACTGCGACTCCTGGACTTCCAAATGATAATCAACCTTTACCGGTAGAATTAGTTTTATTAACTACCGAAATAAATGAAAATAATATTGACATAATTTGGCAAACAGAAACAGAAGTTAATAACTATGGTTTTGAAATTGAGAGAAAATCAGAGACTAAAAACTGGAATCAAATTGGTTTTGTTGAGGGTCATGGAAACAGCAATTCTCCAAAATATTACACTTATTCAGATAACTCAGTTAACGCTTCTGGAAAATATTCATACCGACTTAAACAAATTGATATTAATGGAACCTTTGAATACTCAAAAATAGTTGAGGTTATATTTACAGCACCTAAAGATTTTGAATTAACACAGAATTATCCAAATCCATTTAATCCGGAAACAAGCATTCAATTTAATTTACCTATTGATGCAAATGTTAAATTAAGTGTGTTTAATGTGTTGGGTGAAGAAGTTGTTCAATTGATAAACGGATTTAAATCTGCCGGAATACATAATGTTACATTTGATGGAGGCAGTATTAACAGTGGAATATATTTTTACAAAATAGAAGCTAATAATTTTATGCAAATACGCAAAATGATACTACAAAAATAATTTTCTTCTTTAAAAAAATCCTCAGGAAATAACTGAGGATTTTTTTAACAAATGTGTAATTTTTATATAATAATTTATCTCCTTTCTCAATTCTCATTTTTACAAAAAATTAACTTGATAATATATTTTAATGCCTTTATGTTTAGCATACAAAGATGTCCAATTTTGTAATTCATTGTTGCAGTTTTTATTTTGGATTAAATGTCGATTATTTTCAAAAATAGACCACCTTTATTCTGCATAAATAGTTCATATTCCTCCAGAAAAAATGTAATTTCAAAAAAGGACAATTAAAAATTCATAAAATATTACATATTAAAATTAGAGTGTAGTTATGTCAAATTATGTTCAAGCAATATTAGCCGATGTAAAGGCAAAAAATCCTAGCGAACCAGAATTCCATCAAGCAATTCAAGAAGTTACAGAATCTCTTGATCTAGTTTTAGAAAGACATCCAGAGTACAGGTATGCAAAAATATTAGAAAGAATGGTTGAACCTGAAAGAGTAATTATGTTTAGAGTTCCTTGGATGGATGATCAAGGTGAAATTCATATCAATAGAGGTTTTAGAATTGAAATGAATAGTGCAATTGGACCTTACAAAGGAGGTTTACGTTTTCACCCTTCAGTAACTTTAGGAATATTAAAATTTTTAGCATTTGAACAAGTATTCAAAAATAGTTTAACAACTTTACCAATGGGAGGTGGAAAAGGCGGTTCGGATTTTAATCCTAAAGGTAAAAGTGATAATGAAATTATGAGATTCTGCCAAAGTTTTATGACTGAATTATTCAGACATATTGGCCCCAATACTGATGTTCCAGCTGGCGATATTGGTGTTGGCGGTAGAGAAATAGGTTTTTTATTTGGTCAATATAAAAGACTTAAAAATGAATTTACAGGTGTATTGACTGGTAAAGGATTAAATTGGGGCGGTTCCTTAATTCGTCCGGAAGCAACAGGTTTTGGTGTGGTTTATTTTGCAGAAGAAATGTTGAAAACCAAAGGAACAACTTTTGACGGTAAAACTGTAGCGGTTTCCGGCTTTGGAAATGTTGCTTGGGGTGCAGTTCAAAAAGTTAATGAGCTTGGTGGTAAAGTTGTAACCCTTTCTGGTCCTGACGGTTTTATATATGACAAAGATGGTATTAAAGGTGAAAAAGTTGATTATATGTTAAAGCTTAGATCAAGTAATAAAGATATTGTTGAAGATTATGCCAAAGAATTTGGTGCCGAGTTTTATGAAGATAAAAAACCGTGGGAAATTAAAGTTGATGTTGCCTTACCTTGTGCAACTCAAAATGAAATTTTAGAAGACGATGCTAAAAAATTAGTCGAAAATGGATGTATGTGTGTTTGTGAAGGTGCTAATATGCCTACTACAATTGAAGGATACAAAATATTTACCGAAGCAAAAATTCTTTATGCTCCTGGTAAAGCATCAAATGCTGGTGGAGTTGCTACTTCAGGATTAGAAATGAGTCAAAACAGTATGAGATTACCATGGTCTAGAGATGAAGTTGATAAAAGATTACATGAAATAATGAGTAGAATTCATTTGACTTGTATAGAAACATCAGACAGATTTGGTACACCAGGTAATTATGTAAATGGTGCAAACATAGCTGGTTTCTTAAAAGTTGCAGATGCTATGATGGATCAAGGTTTAGTTTAGATTATTTTTTTCAATTAAAATATTTTAAGAAAGTCTTTCATGAAAAGAGAAATAGGTAATGTTCAAGTAACTGATGTTTTTGGAAGTCGGCTTCGGAAATTTCAAAAACTTATGAAATATAAAATTAGAGATATACTTCTTGTCTCTAGTTTGTATGATAATTACTTATTTGAAGAAGATGGAAGACTTTATGAATTAATTAGAGAAGAATACCATTCCTTAAATTTAAGTCATTCTCCGGAAATTACACATGTTACAACAGGTGAAGAAGCAATTGAATTGGCTTCATCAAGTAACAGTTTTGATTTAATAATTTCTACAATGCATATAGAAGATATGCATGTAGTTGAATTTGCCAAAAAAGTTCGTGATGCAGATATTCAAATTCCAATAGTACTTTTAGCTTATGATAACCAAGAAAGAAAAGAAATTGCGCACGATCCGGATGCAGCAATTTTTGAAAGAATTTTTATTTGGCAAGGTGATTACAAACTTTTAATGGGTATTATTAAATACGTTGAAGACAAAATGAACGTAGAAAATGATACTCAAGTTGTTGGTGTTCAAGCCATTATTTTAGTTGAAGATGATGTTAAATTTTATTCGACTTACTTACCATTAATTTATACACAAGTATTTAAACAATCTCAGAGATTGATTTCTGAAGGAGTTAACACAACTCATAAATTTTTAAGAATGAGAGCCCGACCTAAAATTCTTTTATGCACAACATATGAAGAAGCTTGGGATTATTTCCAGAAATATCAAAAATATGTTTTAGGTATTATTTCTGATATAAATTTTCCTAGAAATGGTGTTAAAGATCCAAATGCTGGTTTGATTTTTTCTCAAAGAGTAAAAGAACTACAAGATGATATTCCAATAATTTTACAATCGAGTCAAGAAGAACACTATGCAATTGCTGAAGAAATAGAAGTCGGATTTTTACATAAGAATTCAACAAGACTGCTTTCAGAATTAAAAGAATTCTTAGTTAAAAATTTTGGATTTGGAGATTTTGTTTTCAAAATGCCAGATGGAACAGAAGTTGGAAGAGCTTCCAATTTAAAAACTCTGGAAGAGCAACTAACATTAGTTCCAGATGAATCAATATTATTTCATGCTGCAAAAAATCATTTTTCAAATTGGCTCAAAGCCAGAACTGAATTTTGGTTAGCAAGACAATTTAGACCCAAAAAAGCTGAAGATTATAAATCAGCTTTGGAATTAAGAAATGATTTGATTTTCCATATTCATCAATATCAGGAAATTAGGCAAAGAGGAATAATAACAGAATTCGATCGGGAAACATTTGATCCCAAAAATAGTTTTGCCCGTATTGGCGGAGGTTCACTTGGCGGAAAAGCAAGAGGTTTAGGTTTCATCAATTCATTAATTACAAATTATGATATTGAAAACAAATTTGATGGTATTGAAATCTATGTTCCTTCGGCTGTTGTTTTAACTACTGATGTTTTTGATAGATTTCTGGAAGAAAATGATCTTTTAAATTTTGCACTTAGTGATCAAAAAGATAGTGCAATTGTTAAAAAGTTCTTAGAAGCAGAAAAATTTCCAAGTGATGTTATTTTAAAATTAATTGAATTATTAAGTCTTATCAAAGAGCCTTTGGCTGTTAGATCTTCAAGTTTATTGGAAGATTCTCAATTTCAGCCTTTTGCCGGTGTATATCAAACTTACATGATCCCAAATAATGATAATGAGCTTGATGTCAGACTTGATGAACTTTTGCAAACTATAAAATTAGTTTATGCCTCTACATTTTTATCAAAAGCAAAAGATTATTTGAAAGCTACTTCTTATAGATTAGAAGAAGAAAAAATGGCTGTCATAATTCAGAAATTAGTTGGATCAAAACATCACGGAAGGTATTATCCAGATATTTCCGGAGTTGCAAAATCATATAATTTTTATCCAATTCCTCCTCAAAAAGCGATTGACGGAATTGCTTTAGTAGCACTGGGATTGGGCAAAACAGTTGTTGAAGGTGGAAATACTGTTAGATTTTGTCCAAAATATCCAAAACATTTAATGCAATTTTTTTCTACCAAAGACACAATTAAGAATGCGCAACAAGATTTTTATGCTTTGAATTATGCTGGCAAATTATACAAAGGTGGAAATGAAATTCCCAATAATCTGGTCGAAAAATATGATCTTTCCGTATCTGAAAAAGACCAGACATTAAATTTTACCGGTTCAACCTATTCACCCGAAAATGATGCTGTTTATGATGGAATTTCTAGACCGGGTAACAGAGTTGTTACATTTGCTCCTATTTTAAAGCACAAGGCATTTCCCTTACCAGAAGTTTTAGATTTAATAATGAATTTTGGAACTTGGGGAATGGGAACTCAAGTTGAAATTGAATTCGCTGTAAACTTATCATTACCTCCCGGCGAATTAAAAGAATTTGCAATTCTGCAAATGCGGCCGATGGTAATGACAAGGGAATCAAGTAATATTGAATTTGCAAATATTGATAAGAAAGAAATTTTGTGTCAAAGTATGCAGGTATTAGGAGATGGTATTTATGATGATCTTTATGATGTTATAGTTGTAGATAAGGATAAATATGATAGAGCAAAAAGCAAAGATATTGCATATGAAATAAGTGTAATAAATGAAAAGTTATTAAAAGAAAAAAGGAATTATATCCTTATTGGCGTTGGCAGATGGGGAAGCTTAGATCACTGGCTTGGTATTCCAGTAACTTGGGATCAGATTTCAGGCGCTTCAGTTATTGTTGAAAGCGGATTTAAAGATTTTAGTGTAACTCCTTCACAGGGCTCACATTTCTTTCATAATATTACATCTTTTGGAATTGGTTACTTCACTGTTTCAGACGCAAACGATATTTGTTTTGTTGACTGGGAATGGCTAGCTCAACATTCTGCAGTTAAAGAATACAACTTCACAAGACATTTACGTTTTGATAAAGCACTATTGGTAAAAATCAGTGGTCAAAAAAATAAGGGTGTAATCTATAAACCCAAATAATTTCTTTTTTACTAGAATATTTTATTCATTCTCGCCTGATCGTTTTTCAACTCAATCGTTGATTAAGAGTTAGCATTAAGCTAACTTTAAATAGTTTATATAATTTTATTGAGGAATTAATGAATAATCAAATTTCGGCTGCTGTTCGTACTAATAATATTACATATGCAGTAAGAGATATTTTGCTAATTGCAAATGAAGTTGCCAAAACAGGAAAAGAAATGCTGTACCTAAATATTGGCGATCCTAATATTTATGATTTTGAACCGCCAAGACATATGATAGAAGATACTTACAAAGCTATGCTTGCAAATCATAATGGATATTCACCGTCTTCCGGAATTAAAACAGCACTTGATGCTATTGGAAGAAATGCTGAAAAAAAGGGGATAAAAAATATTCAGGATATGTTTATCACAACTGGAGCAAGTGAAGCAATAGATATCTGCTTAACTTCTTTAGTAAATCAAGGTGAAAACATTCTAACACCAACACCGGGTTATCCTTTATATACCGCAATTCAAAGTAAATTGCAGATGTATGAAAATCCATATTTTTTAGATGAGAGCAATAATTGGCAGCCTGATATAAATGATATTAAAAGTAAAATAAATGATAAAACAAGAGCAATAGTTCTAATTAATCCTAATAATCCTACGGGATCCAACTACAGTCTTGAAGCTTTAAATCAAATAATTGATTTAGCACTTGAACATAACTTAGTAATATTTGCCGATGAAATTTATGACAAACTATTAATGGATGGCGTAAAACATACTTCTATTGCATCACTTAATAGTGAAGTACCTGTAATTACATTTGGTGGATTATCAAAAAATTATATGGTACCTGGTTTTAGAATAGGATGGGGAATAATTAGCGGAAATGGTGCCAGATTAAAAAATTACATAGAAGCAATTAATAAAATTTTAAGATCACGTTTGTCTGCAAATCATCCTGAGCAATTTTCTATTGTTGGAGCTTTAGAAGGTCCGCAAGATCATTTGGATGTTGCTATGCAAAAATTGACCAGAAGAAGAAATATGACGGTCGATATGCTAAATGATGTACAAGGAATATCTTGTGTAAAACCTGAAGGAGCATTTTACGCTTTCCCAAAATTGGAAATTAAAAATTCTGATAATCATTTTGTTGCTGAACTGATAAAAGAAACTGGAGTAGTTGTAGTTCCGGGGACAGGTTTTGGTCAAGTATCCGGAACAAATCATTTTAGACTAGTTTTCTTACCGCCTGAAGATAAATTGGAAAAAGCTTATAAAAAAATTGGTGACTTTTTCAAAATGTATGTTGATAAATTCGAAAACTAAAGCTTTATTTACATCTCAAATTTAAATTATGCCGAAATTCTTCAATTGAGTTTCGGCATTCGTGTTTTTATATAATGATTGGGGAAATTTTGAATAATTATAAAATTACTAAGCTTTCTAATGGAATTAGAGTTGCATCTGAAAAAATTGATCACGTAAATTCCTTTTCTTTGGGATTTTGGATTAATGTAGGCTCAAGAGATGAAATTCTTAAAAACAATGGAATTAGTCATTTTCTTGAACATATGTTCTTCAAGGGGACAAAAAAAAGAAGTGCAAAAAGAATTTCTGAAGACATAGAATCTTTAGGAGGTTATTTAAATGCATTTACTTCAAAAGAACATACATGTTTTTATGGCAGAGGAATGAAAAAATATTTAGAAAAAACATTTATTGTTTTATCTGATATGATACAAGATTCTATTTTTGACGAGAAAGAATTGAAAAAAGAAGCAAAAGTTGTTATCGATGAGCTTCATGATATTGAAGATTCCCCGGAAGAATTGATATTCGATAAATTTGAAACAGCAATTTTTAAGGGTAATACTTTAAGTATGCCTATTATTGGTACTGAAAACAATGTATCCAATTTTTCAAGAGATGATCTAAAAAATTATATTAGTAAAAATTATAATGTTAACAATTTTTATGTAATTGCTTCGGGCAATATTGATCATGATACACTTGTAAAGTATACCGAAAAATATTTAACTGGAATAAAAACAAGTGAAAATAAAAAACGGAAAATTTTCAAAAAGAACTTAACAAAAGATAACTATACATATAAAGATATAAATCAATCTCATCTCATTATTGGCGGAACAACATTTGGATATAACAATATCGATAGAGCAGCCAGCAATGTAATTTCTAATATTTTAGGCGAGGGCAGCAGTTCCAGACTATTTCAATCATTGAGAGAAAAAAACGGAATTGCATATCAAATAAATACTTTCATGAATTCGTTTTATGATATTTCTTCTTTTGGAGTTTATTTAAGTACAAATGAAATGTCATTAAAAAGAGCAAGGGATATTGTTCTAAAAGAATTTGAAAAAATTCAAACAAAAGAAATTAGTTCAAAGGAATTAAAACGAACTAAAGAATACATTAAAGGCCATATTCAAATGAGTATGGAAAGTACATCGAATAGAATGATGAGAATGGGACATTCATTATTATATTTTAATAAAATTAAAACTTTGGAAGAATCAATGGCAGAAATTGATGCAATTACTGCAGAAGATATTTTAAAACATTCAAAAATTTTGTTAAATCCAAATAATGTAACATCTGTTCTTATTTCATCCAATAATTTATTAAACTAGTAATAATTTACAGTAGAAGTTGACATAAAAATAATAGTAGAATTATAATAAAAGAATTATTAAATTGGACTAACATATACCATTAAATCATTGCCTATGCATAGATTTTTACTTTTTTTAACATTATTACAAATATTATTTTTTAACTTAAATCTTATTGGTCAAAATTCTCCTAATTTTATTAGAATTGATCCCCCAATTTTTGCGCCTGTTAATCAAAATTTTTATTCTTCAATTATTTTCAAAATAGATGAAAAACAGCAAAAAATAGTAAATATTAAGTTTAACAAGCCAAAATCAGTTTCAATAAGTTCAGCTTATATAAGACTTAATAACGCAAAAAAAATACTAAATTTGACTACCGGAAAGTTTAATAGAAATGAAATTAATATTAATTTGAATATTGAGGAATTAAAATTAGCCAAAAATGTACCTTATCAAATTATATTAGAATGCAATTCTTCAAAATCATTTCAAACAAAAAAACAAGCTTTCTTTTCTATTATTGAAAACCCTAAAAATAATTCCAATAATTATGCTAAAATTAGTGATGATGGAAATGATTATGATGCTCAAATTTACAATATTCAGAAAACAGCTGGTAATAGCATCAAATTATTAAATGAATCTGGAATTAAATTAGCATTTAATGATTTTACAAATTGGAGCAATCTTTATACTGAATTCTGGTTAAAATCAAAAAATATTATTAATGATTTTTTTGTTATAGAAAAACAAATTTCTGGTGATACTCTACTATCTATCTCTAAAAATGAATTTGGCTTTATTTCTTTACCAATCAAAGAAAATGAATTAAAAAGAATTGATTCTTATATAGGTGAAAATAGCTGGAATTATGTTGGTATTATGGTCGAAAAAGACATATCTAATGTGGGTATTAAAATATTTGTAAATTCAGAACTTATTTACTCTTTTGTTTCAGATAATAATTTTGCTCTGGATAATCTAAATTTTCTAATGAATAATAATAATGAAAATTCAGCATTTGCTATTGACCGACTAAAAATTTGGGAGTTTGGAAATAATATTGAATTAGCCAATAAAAACAAGCATTTCATTTCTTATGATGCAGATAGTTCAAGATTAATTTATCAAAATAATTTTGATGAAGAAATGCAGTTAAACTTTGAGTTGCCAAATAAGAAGTTAAAAATAGAGAGTAAAAATATTTCATATCAAAATTCTGATGCTCCAATTTTTTCTAAGGCTCCCAAACTGACTGTTACTTTAGGTTCATCTTATAATTCAATTGTTTGGTATGTTCAAGAATATTCTGTTGCGAAAGAGTTTGAGATTGAAAGATCTATTAGTAATGGCGAATATGAAGTTGTTTTTAAAACATTAGCAGATGATGATCCTTTAAAAATTTATTATTTCACTGATGAACTTATTAGTGAAAATGAAGTTGCTTATTATAGAGTAAGGCAAATTAATAGAGATGGGTCTGAAGTTTATTCGCCAGAAGTTAAAATTGGAAATAAAGAAATTCAAGAATTTAATTTAAGTCAAAACTATCCCAATCCCTTTAATCCTGTTACCAGCATATATGTTGAAGTTATTATACCAACCGAATTTAGAGTTAATGTTTATGATTTGGTTGGCAACAAAGTTGCTATGTTATATCATGGTTATTTAGCAGAAGGTTTGCACACTTTTGAATTTGACGGTTCAAGTCTGCCATCAGGAATTTATTTTTACGAAGTTAACTCGCCAAAATCTCAAATTGTTAAGAAAATGATCTTAGCAAAATAGCAATATTAGTAAATCACTTTTTTTCAGTTGATGACGAAAATTCTTTAAAGAATTGTTCAATATCTATGATATTTTCATAGCCAAAAATCCAACATGTTTCTGATACATCTGAAAAATCCAATCCGCCATTTGCTATTGCCTCATTAAGATATCTATCTTCCTTTCCATTGAATTTGTCTGCAGTTGTTAAAGCTAAATTCCAGACTTTAATAATTTCTTGATTAAAAATATATTTATTCAAAGCAATCGGATCTGAAGATTTTAAACCTGGAGAGCCATTTCCAATTTTATTCCCATCTGGAATTTTAATGTAAGTGCAATTCGATTTTACATAGTTAAGATTTTCTTCTAACGTCATATTTTCATTCCAATTACTATGCTGAACAACAAAAATATTTTCTTTGGTATCAATTTCAGGTTGATTTAATTTTATATTTTTTATAACAGCAGCCGTAAAATCAGATTGTCCGGCTTCTGCAATCCAAACTTTTCCACCGTTTTGTAATGTTTTCTTAACTAATTCAGAAACTTTTTCTAAAGATTTATTAAAATTTGTATGTGCATCAGACCAATTTGACTTAAAAGCTGCATTAAATAAATCTTCTGCCGGCACATAAAGTCCATCTTGAATTCCGTAAGTACCGGAGACAGCGTAATAGTTGACTTCTGAAAAAAGTGGATTTGATAATATTGTAAAAACGCCAGCAACAGAATGTAGATCGTCAACGTCTGTTTTACAATCAAAATTAAGTAAGAGCAAGTCTCTTTCAGTCTGAAATCTACCAATTTGCGATGAAGCAGATTTGTTATTAGAACAAGAAATTAATAAGAATGAAATCAATATAATAACAATGAACCTTAACATAGAATACTCCATAAATAAAATTGATCTGAGAATTTCTAAATCTTCTAATTAACTTTTGAATATAATATGAAAAAAAAATAATTAATTTAAAAAATACTATTATTCAGCTTTAACTCAATTTCTAAATAAGGTTAAAAATCATTAATCTCTCAAGAGTCTCAAAATTAATTTAGTTGCCAAAATGTTTTATAATTTATGGAATAAAGAATATTAATATATTAAATTTAATCAATCAAATAATTGATATATTGAGATATGTTCTCTAAAGTTTTCTCAAGTGCTACATACGGAATAGATGCTTTTCTTATTGAAGTTGAAACCCATTGTGAAAAACAAATTCCCTCATTCACAATTGTTGGTCTGCCCGATAGTGCAGTTAAGGAAAGCAGGGAAAGAGTATCCGCAGCAATTAAGAACAGCGGTTTAGAATTTCCTCTAAAAAAAATAACAGTAAATTTGGCTCCTGCTGATTTAAAAAAAGAAGGGAGTTCGTTTGATCTTGCAATAGCAATTGGATTAATAGCTTCAAATGAAAAAATTAGTTTAGAAAAATTAGATAAAACAATTCTTTTAGGCGAACTTGCCTTAGATGGATCATTGCGGAAAATTAGAGGTGGATTATCAATTTCAGTTGAAGCAAAAAAGCAAGGTTTTGAAAATATTCTATTACCTAATGATTCAGTTACGGAAGCATCAATTGTTGAAGGAATTAATGTTTATGGTTTTGAAAATCTAAAAGAAGTTGTAGAATTTTTAAACTCAACAAGAGAATTTGAACCAAGATCAACAAATCTTGACGAAATATTTTCTGAGATTAATAAATATCATTTCGATTTTTCTGATGTTAAAGGTCAACAGAATGTAAAAAGAGCGTTAGAAATTGCAGCTGCCGGTGGACACAATATTCTTATGATTGGTCCGCCAGGATCCGGAAAAACAATGCTGGCAAAAAGACTTCCATCAATTCTGCCGCCAATGTCGTTTGAGGAAGCGCTTGAAACAACAAAAATCCATTCCATTTCAGGAATTCTTCCGCGGGAAAAAGCATTAATTACTGAACGTCCGTTCAGAAGTCCACATCATACAGTTTCAGATGCTGCTTTAATTGGCGGAGGATCATTCCCAAAACCCGGTGAGGTTTCGTATGCTCATCACGGAGTTTTATTTTTGGATGAACTCCCGGAATTTAAAAAAAATGTTTTAGAAGTTTTGCGTCAGCCTCTGGAAGATTATAAAGTTACAATCAGCCGTTCTAAACTTTCACTTGAATTTCCGGCAAATTTCATGCTGGCAAGTGCAATGAATCCTTGTCCATGCGGATTTTTCACTGATCCAAATAAAGAATGTACATGTAATACCGGAATGATTCAAAAATATATGGCAAAAATATCGGGACCTTTATTAGATAGAATTGATATACATATTGAAGTACCGGCTGTTAAATACAAGGATCTATCATCGCAGGAAAATGGTGAAAAATCTTTTGAAATTCGAAAAAGAGTTGTTGAAGCAAGAAAAAAGCAAATCCAACGGTTTAATGGAATTAAATTTATCTTTAACAATGCAGATATGGGTTCAAAAGAAGTTAGGGAATTTTGCAAACTTGATTCATCCGGTGAAAATTTACTTAAAATGGCAATGACAAAACTTGGACTTTCAGCTAGAGCTTACGATAGAATTTTAAAAGTAAGCAGAACAATTGCAGATTTAGAAGATTCTAATCAAATTTTACCAAATCATGTAAGTGAAGCAATTCAATATAGAAGTTTGGATAGGGAATTATGGAACCACTAAATTGGTCATTTCAAATCGCCTTGAAATAAATATTCAATGTTATGAATTTAGAATTATTAAATTCTAACAACTGCGAGAAGATAATGAAGAAAATAATTTTCGTATTATTTGCCTTATTTACGACAATTAGTTTTGCACAAGAAAGAATTGGTTTTTTATCAAGAACAAGTTTTGGAATTTATGGTGGTTTGAGCTTTAGAAGCGTTAATAAAGGTTGGGGTGCATTTTTATTTGAAGGCAAAACACATTTATCAGAAAAATATTTAATAAAATTATCTTTTGGATATAGTGAATTGCAATCTTACCAAAAATATAACGTAAAAAGTTATACAAGTATATATAATGAAAATGTTGAATCAGTTGATGCAATTTCCTATAATATTGACAGAATTGATTATAAAATCATACCATTATCCATAGGTTTGCAATATAATATTAATTTTAGTTCATTCCATCCTTATATATTTGCTGAACTTGGTTATAATTTTATAGATCCTCTTTCAACAAAAAGTGAATTTAAGGTTTTAAATACTTACCAAAAATACTCTGATTTGCCGCTGGTACACAGATATATTCATAGATTGGCAACAAATTCATCCAAAATAGCTATTGGTTTTGGTGTAAATTATCCACTTTCCTCTGTTTTTGGATTGGATATTAGATTTCTAACACAGATTGATACTGAAATTTTAAACTCTCAACAGCTACTTGTAGGATTAACTTTTTGAAAACAAAGTTTTCTTTACACAAAGCATCATAATTAAAAAAAATATTTCTTTTGGCAGAATTCTTGCTTTTTAAAAAAAGGAATCATATTTTTATAGACTCTGAAAAATGAAATGTTGATTTTTGGGCGGACGCCGGAGTTGGAGAGCCGGGGCGGACTGTAAATCCGTTGGCGAACGCCTTTGGGGGTTCGAATCCCTCGCCGCCCACAATTCCCCAAGTTTAATATAAGCGGGGGTAACTCAATTGGTAGAGTCACAGCCTTCCAAGCTGTTGGTTGCGGGTTCGAGTCCCGTCTCCCGCTCAAGTGCTTTGGGGTTTTTTGTTTTTTAAAATATTGAATTGTTCTACAATTTAATTGCTGACGTAGCTCAGTTGGTAGAGCACATCCTTGGTAAGGATGAGGTCACCGGTTCAATCCCGGTCGTCAGCTCTGCTAATTTTATAGTTATTTATTTTATGTTTTTTTTGAGGATGTAATGGCCAAAGCTAAAAATGCTAGACAAAATATTATTTTAGAAAGTTCTGCTGGAACTGGCTATAGGTATACTACAAGTAAAAATAAAAGAAACCATCCAGCTCGTGTGGAATATAAAAAATATGATCCGGTTGTTAGAAAACACGTAACTTTTAAAGAAACTAAATAACTACGTCAGTGGCTCAATTGGTAGAGCAGCGGTCTCCAAAACCGCAGGTTGGGGGTTCGAGTCCCTCCTGACGTGCACAATTAAATATAAATGTTGCCATGAAAGAAAAGATAATTGATTTTTTTAACGGTGTTGTAAAAGAAATGAAAAAGGTTACTTGGCCAACCAAAGATGAGTTGAAAGAGTCTACCGTAATTGTAATTGTTGTTTGTTTAATTTTAGCTGCTTTCACTTATGCTGTGGATATGAGTGTTACTCAGATATTTCAAGGAATCTTTTAGTTTTGGATAATTCAAATTTTAAATGGTATGTAGTTAGAACATTTTCAGGTCACGAAAATAAAGTTAAATCAATGATTGACCTGGAATTGGAAGATAATCCTGAACTAAAAGCAAGAATTGCTCAAATTTTAGTACCCGTTGAAAAAGTTTTTGAAGTGAAAGATGGAAAAAAAAGAACTAAAACCAAGAATTTTTTCCCAGGTTATATTTTAGTTCAAGCTGAATTAGATAATAAAGTTTTAGATTTTATATCAAATACACCTTCTGTAATGGGATTTTTAGGTGGACAAAAGAAACCAAATCCTTTACAACCAGATGAAGTTAAAAGAATTGTTGGCAGAATTACTAAAGACGAAGATACAGAAAGAACAGATACAATTTTTAGAACCGGAGATTATGTGAAAATTATTGATGGACCATTTAATAATTTTTCCGGTGTAATTGAAGAAGTAAATGAAGATAGATTAAAAATCAAAGTGCTGGTTTCAATATTTGGAAGAAAAACTCCAGTTGAAATTGATTTTGCACAAGCTGAATTAGAACAATAAAATTAGGTTACAATAATGGCTAAGAAAATTGATGGTTATATTAAATTGCAAATTCCTGCTGGAGCAGCTAATCCTTCACCACCTGTTGGACCTGCTTTAGGTCAAAAAGGTGTAAATATTATGGAGTTTTGTAAGCAATTTAATGCTAAAACTTCAGATAAAGCAGGATTAATTATTCCAGTTGTTATTACTGTATTTGCTGATAAATCATTTACATTTATAACAAAAACACCTCCTGCTGCAGTGCTTCTTAAAAAAGCAGCTAAAATTGATAAAGGTTCACCTGAATCTAATAAAACTAAAGTTGCATCTGTAAGTGATGCACAAGTTCAGGAAATTGCAGAAACTAAAATGGCTGATTTAAATGCTAACGATATTGAACATGCAAAGAGTATGATTGCTGGTACTGCAAGAAGTATGGGAATAACTGTAAAATAATTAAAACAGAGTTGGAATTATGAAAGTTTCAAAAAGAGTAAAAGACATAAACGCAAATTTTAAAGACAACAAAGAATATTCATTGGAAGATGCAGTTAAATCTTTAAAAGGTGCTACAAAAGTAAAATTTACAGAATCTCTTGATTGTGCTATTAGGTTAGGTGTAGATCCAAAACATGCCGATCAAATGGTTAGAGGAACTGTATCATTACCTCATGGAACAGGAAAAGAAGTTAAAGTTCTTGTTATCACAAAAACTGGTAATGTACAAGAAGCTCTTGATGCTGGTGCTGAATATGTTGGTTTTGATGAATATCTTGAAAAAATAAAGAATGGCTGGACAGATGTTGATGTTATTATTGCTTCACCTGAAGCAATGGGTGAATTAGGAAAGTTAGGTAGAATATTAGGACCGAGAGGATTAATGCCAAATCCTAAAACAGGAACTGTTACTCCAGATGTAGCTAAAGCTGTTAAGGAAGTTAAAGCTGGTAAAATTGATTTCCGTGTTGATAAAACCGGTATTGTACATGCATCATTGGGAAAACTTTCGTTTAGTGAAGATCAACTTGTTGATAACATTAAAGAGTTTCTCAAAACTATTATGAAACTTAAACCGTCTTCTGCTAAAGGTACTTATGTAAAAAGTCTTTACCTAAGCAGTACAATGGGACCTGGTTTAAGAATAGCAAAAGATGATGTTTTAACAAATATTAAATAAGAATTACGCACTCATTATAAAATATAAACAAACGCTTCATTGTTTATTTTAGAACTTTTGTATTAGGGAAAAGATGGATAAGAATCAAAAAGTTGAAAGTGTTGCTCAAATTAAAGCAATGATAGAAAACTCAACAGGAATTTATCTTGTTGACTATCAAGGCGTTAATGTTGAGGACATTAACCAATTAAGAAGAGGATTCTTAAAAGAAAATATCTCCTATAAAGTGTTCAAAAATACGCTTCTTAAAAGAGCTTTTCAAGAAATTGGTGGCTATGAGAAATTTGAACCTCTGTTAGTAGGTATGACAGGTGTAGCTTTTTCTGGTGAAAACTATGTCGCTCCGGCTAAAGTAATTAAAAAATACTTTAAGGAAAAAAACAAATTTTCACTAAAAGGTTGCTACATAGAATCCCAATTTTATGGTGCAGATCAGTTAGATAATCTTGCATCCATGCCGACAAAAGAAGAAGTAATGGCTTCAATTATTGGTAGTATTGCTGCTCCAGCTTCTGGTATTGTTGGTGCTATAAATGCAGTTATGAGAGATTTGGTTAGTGTAGTTGACGAAATCAGTAAAAAGAAAGCTGCATAAATTAGAAACGAAATAAAAAGTAATTTAATTTGATAGGAGAATAGAAATGTCCGAGAAAATAGCTGAAATCGTTGAAAAGATTAAAGCTCTTACCTTAGTTGAAGCTTCTGAGTTGAAAACAGCTTTGGAAGATGAATTTGGTGTTACAGCTGCTGCTCCGATGATGATGGGCGGTATGGCTCCAGCAGGCGGCGAAGCTGCTGCTGTTGAAGAAAAAACTGAATTCGATGTTATTTTAACAGCTTTTGGTGACAAGAAAATCAATGTAATTAAAGTTGTTAGAGCTCACACTGGATTAGGATTAAAAGAAGCTAAAGACTTGGTTGATGGTGTTCCAAGTACAGTTAAAGAACAAGTTGCAAAAGACGAAGCTGAAAAAGTGAAAAAAGAACTTGAGGAAGCTGGTGCAACTGTTGAGCTTAAATAAAAAATTATAAATTTCATCCTAAATTTTTTCAAAGTGGTAATGCGATATCCGTATTACCACTTTCGTGTATTTTTAAACAAATAAAAGTTTAATTCTTTTAAGAGGTATTGGCTTGGAGAAACATAAAATTAATAAAAAGAATAATCGTATTACTTTTGCCTCCATTGTACCTGCAATTGATAGTCCCGATTTACTTAATATTCAGTTAGAATCTTTTGAAGATTTTCTTCAAAGAAGTATTAATATTGATAAAAGAGACGACAAAGGACTGCAAGCAGTTTTTACTTCTAACTTTCCAATTTTTGATAATAAAGAGTTTTATCGGTTAGATTTTATTAGTTACAATATTGAAACACCAAGATATTCAATTCGTGAGTGTGAAGAGAGAGGTTTAACTTATTCTGCACCATTAAAGGCTAAGTTAAGATTGTCAACAAAAGATGATGAAACAGAAGAATATGTAAATTCAGTTGAGCAGGATGTATACTTAGGTAATCTGCCATTTTTGACTGAAAGTGGAACATTTATAATCAATGGCGCTGAAAGAGTTATTGTAAGTCAGCTTCATAGATCTCCTGGTGTTGCATTTGCACAATCAGTTCATCCAAATGGTACACCTATTTATTCAGCACGAATTATTCCATTTAGAGGATCTTGGGTTGAGTTTGCTACCGATATAAATCATGTAATGTATGTTTACATAGATAGAAGAAAAAAATTCCCGGCAACAACATTGTTAAGAGCAATTGGTTATACAACTGATGAAGAAATTTTAAAACTCTTCAATTTAGTTAAAGAAATTAAAGTTAAAGATCTAAATGAAGAATTTGTGGGAAGACTCTCTGCCGAGGATGTAATTGATCTAGCAACTGGTGAAATTTTTGTTGCTAAAGATGAGCAATTAACTGAGGAAATTATTGAAAATTTAGTTGACTCAGATCTTAAAACAATTAAACTTATTGATGCGGAAATAAATCAGGAACAGGATTTAATTTTAAATACAATTCGTAAAGATACTTCTACAACAAAAGAAGAAGCATTATTTGCGATATACAGACAATTGAGATCGGGTGAAGCTCCAGATATGGAAACAGCCGAAGCTTTAATTGATAAATTATTCTTTAATGAAAAAAGATATGATTTAGGTGAAGTTGGTAGATTTAGAATGAATGATAAGTTAGGACTTAATATCCCGATGGATACTAAAGTTCTAACGACTGAAGATATTATTGCAATTATGTCAAGTATAATTAAGTTAAAGGTTGGAAACGTAAATGTTGATGATATTGACCATTTAGGAAATAGAAGAGTAAGAACAGTTGGCGAACAGTTAATGCAACAATACAATGTTGGATTAGCAAGAATGGCCCGTACAATAAAAGAACGTATGAATATGCGTGATACCGAAAATATGCAGCCTCAAGATTTAGTAAATGCTAGAACAATGAGCAGTGTAATTAATGCATTTTTCGGAACAAATCAGCTGTCACAATTCATGGATCAAACAAATCCTCTTTCTGAATTAACACACAAAAGAAGGGTTTCAGCATTAGGCCCTGGCGGTTTAACTAGAGAAAGAGCTGGATTTGAAGTTCGTGACGTTCACCATTCTCATTACGGCCGTTTATGTCCAATTGAAACTCCCGAAGGTCCAAACATCGGTTTGATCTCTTCCTTAACTATTTTTTCAAGAGTAAATAATTTTGGATTCTTGGAAACTCCATATAGAAAAGTCAAAGATGGAAGAGTTACTAATGAAGTGCATTACCTGAATGCTGATCAGGAAGATGAATTTACTATTGCACAGGCTAATGCTCCAATTACAGAAAAAGGTGAATTTATAAATGAAAGAGTTAAATGTAGACACAAAGGTGAGTTTCCAGTTGTTTTACCTGAACAAGTTGACTACATGGACGTCGCTCCATCTCAAATAGTTAGTGCAGGTGCTGCGTTAATTCCTTTCTTGGAACATGATGATGCTAACAGAGCGTTAATGGGTTCAAACATGCAGCGTCAAGCAGTTCCATTATTGCAGCCAAAAGCTCCAATTGTTGGAACCGGCATGGAGTTAAAAGTTGCTCAAGATTCCCGCTCTATTATCTTAGCTGAAGATAATGGTGTTATTGATTATGTTGATGCAAATAAAATTGTTGTAAAATATGATATTGATCCTGATAGTGATGAAGCAATTACTGGATTTGATGATGAAAGAAGAATTGAGTATACGCTTGTAAAATTTACTGGAACTAACCAAGAAACTTGTTTTAACCAGAAACCGATTGTTAAATCAGGTCAAAAAGTTAAGAAAGGTGATGTACTTGCTGATGGTCCTGCAATAAATGAAGGTGAACTTGCACTTGGAAGAAACGTATCTGTTGCTTTCATGCCTTGGGGCGGATATAATTTTGAAGATGCTATTGTAATTAGTGAAAGAATGGTTTCTGATGATGCTTTTACTTCAATTCATATTGAAGAATTTGAATTACAAGTTAGAGAAACCAAAAGAGGTGAAGAAGAATTAACTCGTGATATTCCTAACGTAAGCGAAGAAGCAACAAGAAATCTAGATGAGAATGGAATAATTCGTGAAGGTGCAATTGTTCAAGAAGGAGAAATTCTAATTGGTAAAATTACACCAAAAGGTGAATCTGATCCAACACCTGAAGAAAAATTATTGAAAGCAATATTTGGTGATAAGGCAGGTGACGTTAAGGATGCATCTTTAAAAGCACCTCCAGGATTAAAAGGTATTGTAATTAAAACAAGATTGTTTAGTAGAAAAAGAAAAGATGCTGAAGCAAAGAAAATTGAAAAGAAAGAAATTGAAAGACTTGAAAAAGGTTTAGAAGAATCAAAAGAAAAATTATATAATAAGTTAGTTGAAAAATTAAACAAAATCTGTATTGGAAAGACTACAACTGGCGTAAGAGATCTTGATGGTTCAGTTGTTTTAAGAAATGGAACAGCTGTAAAAGATTCAACTTTCCCCGGAATTTCTGATGTAACCAAACTTGACTATACTCAAGATTGGTTTAGTGAAAAGAAATTAAACAAGTTGATCAATACTTTATTTGTAAATTATTTTAACGTACTTTCTGAAGTAAACGAAGAATTTAAGAGAGAAAAAACAAATATTCAAAGTGGTGATGAATTACCTCCAGGAATTGTTCAATTAGCTAAAGTATATGTAGCTAAGAAAAGAAAATTATCTGTTGGTGATAAAATGGCTGGTCGACATGGTAACAAAGGTGTTGTTGCTAAAATTGTACCAGTTGAAGATATGCCATACCATGAAGATGGTACTCCGGTTGACATAGTTTTAAATCCTTTGGGCGTACCTTCTCGTATGAACTTAGGACAGCTTTATGAAACAGCTTTAGGCTGGGTAGGAAAAGAATTAGGTCTAAAATTTGAAACACCAATTTTTGATGGTGCCAGTTATCAAGATGTTGATCAATTCTTAGAAAAAGCTGGTCTGCCAATTGGTAGTAAAACAACTTTGGTTGATGGACGTACTGGAGAGAAATTCCATCAAAAAGTAACTTGCGGTTATATCTATATGTTAAAACTTGGCCATATGGTTGAAGATAAATTACATGCTAGGTCAATAGGACCATATTCTTTAATTACGCAACAGCCATTAGGTGGTAAAGCTCAATTTGGTGGTCAAAGATTTGGAGAAATGGAAGTTTGGGCACTTGAAGGTTATGGTGCTGCTCATATTCTTCAAGAAATCTTGACAGTAAAGAGTGATGATGTTACAGGTAGAGCAAAGACTTACGAGGCTATTGTTAAAGGTGAAAATCTTGGTAAGCCTAACATACCAGAATCCTTTAACGTACTTATTAAAGAGCTTCAAGGTCTTGGCCTTGATATTAAGGTGAACTAATTAAAACAGAAATAATTTATGTGTTTTAAGGAGAAATTTAATGAGATTTAGAAATCAAGAATCCAAAATAAAACATATTGATCAACTAACTGTCAGTCTTGCTAGTCCGGATGACATACTTTCAAGATCACATGGTGAAGTAACAAAACCTGAGACTATTAATTATAGGTCATTTAGACCCGAAAAAGATGGTTTGTTTTGTGAAAAAATATTTGGACCGGTAAAAGATTGGGAATGTGCATGCGGAAAATATAAGGGCATTAGATATAAAGGTATTGTTTGCGATAGATGCGGTGTTGAAGTTATTCTAAAAAGTGTTCGTAGAGAACGAATGGGACATTTATCTTTAGCCGTTCCTGTAGTACACATTTGGTTTTTCAAATCATTACCATCAAAAATTGGTAATATAATTGGTATGAAAACCAAGGATTTGGAAAAAATTATTTATTATGAATCATATGCAGTTATAAATCCTGGTGTTACTGGGCTTAATAAAAAAGATTTAATTTCAGAAGATCAATACTTTGAAATTCTTAATTCTTTACCGCACGATAATGATGCATTGGAAGATGATGATCCAAAGAAATTTGTTGCTAAAATTGGTGGTGATGGAGTAAGGCATCTTTTAAAAGAAGTTGATGTTGAAAAAACTTTTAGAGAGTTAAAAGCTCAACTAAAAATCGAAACTTCACAACAGAAAAGAAGTGATAGCTTAAAAAGATTAAGAGTACTTGAAGCATTTAGAGAACATGAAGGTAAAGTTCCAAATAAACCAGAATGGATGGTATTAAGTGTAATTCCAGTAATTCCGCCTGAATTGCGTCCTTTAGTACCTCTTGAAGGTGGAAGATTTGCTACAAGTGATTTAAATGATCTTTATAGAAGGGTAATAATTAGAAATAATAGATTAAAAAGATTAATTGATATAAAAGCACCTGAAGTAATTCTTAGAAATGAAAAAAGAATGTTGCAGGAATCTGTTGATGCACTATTTGATAATTCAAGAAGATCAAGTGCTGTCAGAAGTGATGGAAATAGACCATTAAAATCTTTAAGTGATATGCTTAAAGGAAAACAAGGCCGTTTCCGTCAAAATCTTTTAGGAAAAAGAGTTGATTATTCAGGTCGTTCAGTAATTGTAGTTGGTCCTGAATTGAAGCTTCATGAATGCGGTTTGCCTAAGGATATGGCAGTTGAGTTATTTAAGCCATTTATTATTAGGAAACTACTTGATAGGGGATATTATAAAACTGTAAAAAGTGCAAGAAAAGCAGTTGATAGAAAAGAACCAATTGTTTGGGATATTCTTGAAAAACTTATTGTAGGCCATCCCGTATTATTAAACCGAGCTCCAACCTTGCATAGATTGGGAATTCAGGCATTTCAACCAAAATTAATTGATAGCAAAGCTATTCAGTTGCATCCAATGGTTTGTACTGCATTTAATGCTGACTTTGACGGTGACCAAATGGCTGTTCACGTGCCGCTTTCATATGAAGCACAACTTGAGGCATCAGTTTTAATGCTTTCAAGTCATAATATTCTTTCACCACAAAATGGTAGCCCAATTGTTGTCCCAACACAAGATATTGTGCTTGGTTGCTACTATTTAACAAAAGTACTCACAGGAGCAAAAGGTGAAGGTTTAATTTTTAGTGATGCAAAAGAAGTTATTATAGCTTATAATTCTAAAGAAGTTGATTTGCATGCAAAAATTAAATTTAGATATGATGGTAAATTTATTGAAACTACTGTTGGAAGAGTTATCTTTAATCAAATTGTTCCTGATGAAATGGGATTCTTTAATGAATTATTAATAAAGAAAGTATTTAGCGGCTTTATTTACAAGATGTTTATTAGACTTGGCAATGAAGTTACTGCTAAATTCCTTGATGATTTGAAAATGTTAGGATATAAATATGCTACTAAAGCTGGTATTTCAATTAGTTTTAGTGATATGATTGTACCTGAAGAAAAGAAACAATTGATCGAAGATTCAAATAAAAAAGTATCAGCAATTTTAGAAGAACATGAACAAGGTTTAATTACTGATGCTGAAAGATATAATAAGATTATTGACGTTTGGACACATACAACAAATGATGTTAGTAAATCCTTAATTGAAAAAATTAAAGTTGATCAGCATGGATTTAATTCCCTACACATGATGGTTGACTCTGGTGCTAGAGGATCTCAAGAACAGGTTAGACAGTTAGCTGGTATGCGTGGATTGATGATGAAACCTCAAAAAAGTTTATCAGGTCAATCTGGCGAAATTATTGAAAACCCAATTGTTGCAAACTTCAAAGAAGGTCTTTCAGTATTAGAGTATTTTATTTCTACACACGGTGCTAGAAAAGGTTTGGCCGATACTGCATTAAAAACTGCAGATGCTGGTTATCTTACTAGAAGATTGTGCGACGTTGCTCAAGATGTTATTATTTCAGAAGTTGACTGTGGAACAATTAGAGGTGTTTATGTTTCAGCATTAAAAGATGTCGAATTAGAAAGAGAACCGCTTGCAGAAAGAATTATTGGTCGCACAACTCAGGAAGATATTTACGATCCAAAAACTGATGATTTGATTGTTGAAGCCGGTGAATTAATTTCGGAAGAAGTTGCCGAACAAATTGATGAAGCAAATATTGATTCAGTTTATATTAGAACAGTTTTAACTTGTGAATCTAAACATGGTGTTTGTGCAAAATGTTACGGTAGAAACTTAACCACTGGTAATTTAGCTGATATAGGTGAAGCCGTAGGTATTGTTGCAGCTCAATCAATTGGTGAACCGGGAACTCAGTTAACTCTTAGAACATTCCACCTTGGTGGTACATCTTCAAGAATTGCAAGTCAATCTCAAGTTGAATCATCAATTGATGGTAAAGTTCAATTTGAAAGAATTAATTATGTTGAAAAAGAAGATTTCAGAGGAATTGTTAAAGTTGTAACTGGAAGACGCGGATCAATTGGAATATATGATGATGATAACCGTCAAATTAAAAAATATGATATACCTTATGGTGCTGAATTATTAGTAAATGATGGTCAAGTAATAAAAAGAAAAACTGCATTATATAATCATGACCCTTATAATGCTGTTATCATTACAGATATTCCAGGTAGAGTTGAATTTATTGATTTTGTGGATAATTTAACTATTCAGCAAGTTGCTGATGAGCAAACCGGTCACGTACAAAAAGTTGTTATTGAATCAAAAGATAAAAACTTAACACCTAGTATTAGAGTTTTTGATGAAGCTGGTAATGAAAAAGTATTCAACTTACCAACAAATGCATATTTAGCTGTTGATGAAGCTGAAAAAATTGAAGCAGGTACTGTTCTGGCTAAAATTTCTAAATCAACTTCAAAATCAAGAGATATTACAGGTGGTTTACCTAGAGTTACTGAACTTTTTGAAGCAAGAAGTCCTCATGATCCAGCAGTAGTATCTGAAATTGAAGGAATTGTGAAATTTGGAGCAAGAAAAAAAGGTTCAAGGGAAATTATTGTTGAATCATTAGATGGTGTTTCTCAACATGTTTATAATGTTTCTTATGGAAAACACATTTTGGTTCAAGAAGGTGATGAAATACCTGCTGGTGAAAAAATTACAGATGGACCTATTGATCCTCACGATATTCTTAAAATTAAGGGAACTAATGCGGTTCAAGAATATTTAGTAAATGAAATTCAAGACGTTTATCGTTTGCAAGGTGTAAAAATTAATGATAAACATATAGAAGTAATTGTAAAACAAATGCTTCAAAAATTACAAGTTGTTTCCTCTGGTGATACATCATTTATAGAGGAAGATTTAGTTAATAGAAGTAAATTTATTGAAGAGAATGAAGATATAAAATCAAAAGTAGTAGTTGAAGATATTGGTGGTTCTGAATTGATGGTTGGTGATTTGTTAACAAAAGCTCAAGTAAGAGAAATTAATGCTGAATTAACAAGAAAAGGATTAGATAAAATTAAAGTAAAAGATGCGGATCCAGCTACTTTTGGAAATGTACTTTTAGGTATAACACAAGCAGCACTTTCAACAGAAAGTTTCTTATCTGCTGCTTCATTCCAAGAAACTACAAAAGTATTGACAAATGCATCAATTTCAGCAAAAGTTGATACTCTTCTAGGCCTTAAAGAGAATGTAATTATGGGGCATATTATTCCTGCTGGAACTGGTCTTAAAAAGTATAAAGAGATAATTTTAACAGAGGAAGAAAAAGCAGTTGAAACTGAAGAAGAAAAAGAGGTTTCTGAAGCTGTCGAAGCATAATTATAATCCAAAATCTTTATAAAAAAAAATAGTATCCCTTGCTAATAACAAGGGATATTTTTATATTTTGAGTCTGAATTTTTTATAAGTGCCAAATTTAATGGAGGAAATACGTGCCAACAATAAGTCAGTTGGTTAGAAAAGGAAGAAAGCAGATCGTAGCTAAAAATAAGGCTCCGGCGTTAAATGCTTGTCCTCAGAAACGAGGAGTTTGTACAAGAGTTTATACAACAACTCCTAAAAAACCTAATTCAGCTTTGAGGAAAGTTGCAAGGGTTAGGTTAACTAATGGTAATGAAGTAACAGCATATATTCCTGGTGAAGGTCATAATTTACAGGAACACTCTATAGTTCTAATAAGAGGTGGAAGAATTAAAGATTTACCTGGTGTTAGATATCATATAATTAGAGGCGCTCTAGATACCAGCGGTGTTGATGAAAGAAAAAAAGGAAGATCTAAATACGGCACTAAAAAACCAAAAGCAAAATAATTGTTATGAGAAAAAGACGAGCTGAAAAAAGATTTATTAAACCGGATCCAAAGTATAATGATGTATTAGTTGCTAAATTCATCAACTATATGATGTGGGACGGTAAGAAAACAACGGCAAGAAAACTTGTTTATAGTAGTCTTGATTTGTTAGAACAAAAAACAAAAAAGCCTGCTTTAGAAGTATTCAAAAAAGCTGTTAGTAATGTTCAACCTTATGTTGAAGTAAGAAGTAGAAGAGTTGGTGGTGCTACTTATCAAGTTCCAATGGAAGTTAGAGCTGAAAGAAGAATTGCCCTCGCTTTTAGATGGTTAAGAAATTATTCTAGAGATAGAAAAGATAAAACGATGACACTACGATTAGCAGCTGAATTAATGGCAGCAGCAAATGGCGAAGGATCTTCAGTTAAGAAAAAAGATGATGTTCACAGAATGGCAGAAGCAAATAAAGCTTTTGCACACTTTAAATGGTAAGGAAAGAAATTAAATAAATGCCTAAGAAAAGATTTGAAATATCGAAAGTTAGAAATATTGGCATAATGGCCCATATTGATGCTGGTAAGACTACCACAACGGAAAGAATTCTATACTATACTGGTAGAGTGCATAAGTTGGGTGAGGTTCATGATGGTGCTGCCACAATGGACTGGATGGAACAGGAGAAAGAAAGAGGAATTACCATTACAAGTGCAGCTACAACTGCTGAATGGAAAGGACATCAAATTAATATAATTGACACTCCAGGACACGTGGATTTTACAGTTGAGGTTGAAAGATCCTTAAGAGTTTTAGATGGTGCTATTGCTTTATTCTGTGCTGTTGGGGGAGTTGAGCCTCAATCTGAAACTGTTTGGCGTCAAGCTGATAAATATAAAGTTCCAAGATTGGCGTTTGTAAATAAAATGGATCGTGTTGGAGCTGATTTTTATCATGCCGTTGACATGATGAAAGAAAGACTTGGTGCAAATGCAGTTCCAATTACTTTACCTGTAGGTGAAGGAGATATGTTTGCTGGTGTTATCGACTTAATGACTATGACAGCTAGAATGTACCATGAAGATTCATTGGGTGCTACCTTTGAAGATATTGAAATCCCAGCTGATCTTATGCCGGTTGCTAATAAATATAGAACTTTAATGTTAGAAGCTGTGTCAGATGTTGATGATACTTTGTTGGAAAAATATTTGGAAGGTCAGGAAATATCTGAATCTGAAATAAAAGCAGTTTTGCGTAAAGCAACAAATGAACTTAAGATTGTTCCAGTATTATGTGGATCATCATTTAAGAATAAAGGAGTTCAAAAATTATTAGATACCGTGGTTGAAGTATTACCTTCTCCACTTGATACTAAAGAAATTGTAGCACATCATATTCATAAAGATGATCGTGTTGTAAGAAAAGTTGATGAAAAAGAGAAATTTACTGCTTTAGCATTTAAGATAATGACAGATCCTTATGTTGGCAAATTAGCATTTGTTAGAGTGTATTCAGGTTCTCTTAAAGCTGGATCCTATGTTTACAACTCTGTTTCTGATAAAAAAGAAAGAGTAGGAAGAATTTTAGAGATGCATGCAAATCATCGTGAAGATATGGATGAAATAAGAGCTGGTGATATTGCTGCAATTGTTGGACTAAAAAATACAAGAACTGGTGATACACTTTGCACCGAAGAAGATGCAATTATACTTGAAAAAATGGCATTCCCAGAACCTGTAATTCAAATTGCTATTGAACCAAAAACAAAAGCTGATCAAGATAAATTATCTGAAGCATTACAGAAATTATCAGATGAAGATCCAACTTTTAAAGTTAAAGTTGATGACGAGACAAATCAAACATTAATTAGCGGAATGGGTGAATTACATCTTGAGATTTTAGTTGATAGAATGAAACGTGAATTTAAGGTAGATGCTAATGTTGGTAAACCGCAAGTTGCTTATAGAGAAACCATTACTGAATCTGTTCAAATTGAAGGTAAATTTGTTAAACAAAGTGGTGGTCGTGGTAAATATGGTCACGTTTGGTTAGAGATTTCTCCAAATGAGCCAGGTAAAGGTTATGAATTTGAAAACGCAATTGTTGGCGGCGTTGTTCCTAAAGAATATATAACTCCAGTATCTAATGGAGTTCAGGAATCAATGAGGAACGGTGTTTTGGCCGGTTATCAAGTAGTGGATGTTAAAGTGAAGTTGTTTGATGGTTCGTATCATGATGTTGATTCTGATGAAATTTCCTTTAAAGTTGCTGGATCGATGGCTTTTAGAGCTGGAGCAAAGAAAGCAAATCCTATTATTTTAGAACCACTTATGGATGTTGAAGTTACAACTCCGGAAGAATATTTGGGGGATGTAATGGGAGATTTAAACTCAAGACGCGGTAAAATTGAAGGATTTAATGCAAGAAGAGATGCTCAAGTTATAAAGGCAACTGTGCCGTTAGCTGAAATGTTTGGTTATGCTACAACTATTAGATCTATGACTCAGGGAAGAGCAATTTATTCTATGCAATTTGCAAGATATACTCAAGTACCAAAATCTGTTACAGATGAAATTATAGAAAAAACACAAACTAATAAAACATCAGTTTAATATAAATTTAGTAAAGAGAAAACAACAAGGAGAGAACTAATGGCAAAAGAAAAATTTGATAGGAGTAAGCCACACGTTAATATAGGTACTATCGGACACGTTGATCATGGTAAAACGACTCTTACAGCTGCTATAACAATGGCGTTATCAAAAAAAGGTTTGTCAGCAAAAAGAACATTTGATAGTATTGATAATGCACCTGAAGAAAGAGAACGTGGTATTACAATTGCTACAGCTCACGTAGAATATTCAACAGCAAACAGACATTATGCTCACGTTGATTGTCCTGGTCACGCTGATTATGTTAAGAATATGATTACTGGTGCTGCTCAAATGGATGGTGCAATTCTTGTTGTTGCTGCTACTGATGGTCCAATGCCTCAAACGAGAGAACATATTCTCTTAGCTCGTCAGGTGGGTGTGCCAAAAATAGTTGTTTATATGAATAAAGTTGATATGGTTGATGATCCTGAATTGTTAGATTTAGTTGAAATGGAACTTAGAGAATTATTGACAGAATATGAATTCCCTGGTGATGATATTCCAATAATTAAAGGGTCTGCACTTCAAGCATTAGAAGCTTCAAGTTCAGATGATGTTCCTGTAGAAGATGAAAGAATGAATAGTATTTGGGAACTTATGGATGCAGTTGATACTTATGTTCCAATACCTGAACGTGAATCGGATAAACCATTTATTATGCCAGTTGAAGATGTTTTTTCAATTACAGGTCGTGGTACAGTTGCTACTGGTAGAGTTGAACGTGGCCAAGTAAAATTAGGTGAAGAAGTTGAATTGATTGGATTAGGCATTCACAAGAAAACAGTTATAACTGGTATTGAAATGTTTAGAAAAGAATTAGATGCTGCAATGGCTGGTGATAATGCTGGTATCTTAATGAGAGGTATTGATAAAAATGAAATTCAAAGAGGGATGGTATTAGCTAAACCTGGTAGTATTACTCCTCATAAAGTTTTTGAAGGTGAAGTTTACATCTTGTCAAAAGATGAAGGTGGTAGACATACACCATTCTTTAATGGATACAGACCACAATTCTATTTTAGAACAACTGACGTGACTGGTGTAGCAACATTACCTGAAGGTACCGAAATGGTTATGCCTGGTGATAATGTAAAATTAAAAGTTGAATTGATTACTGAAATTGCAATGGATGAAGGTTTAAGGTTTGCTATACGTGAAGGTGGCAGAACTGTTGGTGCTGGTGTAGTAACAAAAATTCATGAATAACATTATTTGATTGTTGCTTGGGAATTTATTTTCCCAAGCAGAATTAAAAAACGGAGATAAAGTGCCTGGTCAAAAGATAAGAATAAGATTAAAATCATACGATCATATTTTGATTGATAAATCAACTGATAAAATAATTAAGACAGTAAAAAGTACCGGTGCGGTTGTTTCTGGACCAATACCGTTACCAACCAACAGAACTATTTATACTGTTCTTAAATCTCCGCATGTTGATAAAAAGTCAAGAGAACAATTTGAAATTAGATCACATAAAAGAATAATAGATATTCATAATTCAAATAACAAAACCGTCGATTCATTAAGTAAATTAGATATTCCGGCGGGTGTAGATATAGAGATTAAGTTATAGAGGTTTTATTATGCCTGGGCTTTTAGGTAAAAAAATTGGGATGACAAATATATTTACTGAAGATGGAAATTCAATTCCAGTAACAGTATTAGAAGTTGGTCCTTGCACAGTTTATGCGAAAAAGACTGTTGAAAAAGATGGATATAAATCAATACAAGTTGGTTTTGGTGAGAAAAAAGAGAAAAATTTGAATAGAAGCCAAAAAGAATTTTTTAAAAAGGCTAACTTAAAACCAACCGGATTACTAAAAGAATTTAAAAACTTTTCTAATCTAGATGAAATTAATGTTGGTGACCAATTAGGTGTTGATGTATTTGCAGTGGGTGAAAAAGTTGTTGTTACAGGTGTCAGTAAAGGTAAAGGTTTTCAAGGTGTAATGAGACGCCATGGTTTTGGTGGTGTTGGCGGCACTACTCATGGTCAAAGCGATCGTTTACGTGCACCGGGTTCTATTGGACAAAGTTCTTATCCTTCAAGAGTGTTTAAAGGAACAAGGATGGCAGGTAGAACTGGAAATCAAAAAACAAGTGTTAAAAATTTAAAAATTGTACAAATTATTCCCGATAAAAATTTGATTTTAGTTAAAGGAGCTGTTCCGGGATCAATAAATTCCATAATCGAAATTAATAAGTAATTGGTATAAAGATGAAAGTAGATGTTTATAAAATAGATGGTTCAAAAAGCGGTGAGACCGTAACACTGGAAGATAGTGTATTTGGTATTGAACCAAATGATCATGTAATTTATTTATCAGTTAAAGCTCACTTAGCTAATAAAAGACAAGGAACACATAAGGCCAAAGAAAGAAACGAAGTTAGCGGCGGTGGTAAAAAACCTTGGAAGCAAAAAGGAAGAGGAACTGCAAGAGCAGGTACAACTAGATCTCCATTGTGGATTGGCGGTGGAACCATTTTTGGTCCTAAGCCACGAGATTATTCACAATCATTAAATAAAAAAGTTAAAAAATTAGCAAGAAAATCAGCTTTATCACATAAAGCAAAAGCAGAACAAATTATTGTTGTTGAAGATTTTAATTTTGATAATCCTAAGACAAAAGAATTTGTAGAAATTTTGAAATCATTAAAAATTGAGGGTAAAAAGATTTTATTATTAACCTCAGAAAATTTAGAAAATGTTTACAAATCTGGCAGAAATGTTGCTAAAGTAAATGTATTAGAAGCAACAAATGCTTCAACATATGATATTGTTAATAATCAAATTTTGATGCTTCAAAAAAGCGCTGTTGAAAAAATTTCAAATTCATTAAACTAATTGAGTGGTAAATAGAAATGCGAAATGTTTTAGTTAGACCTTTAATAACCGAAAAGATGAATGACCTTTCTGAAGCAAAAGGTAAGTATGGATTTATTGTTGATGTAAAAGCAAATAAAATAGAAATTGCAAAAGCAATAAAAGAAAAATTTAATGTTGATGTAGTAGATGTAAATACTATTAAAAGAAAAGGTAAAACAAAAACTCAGTTTACAAGAAAAGGTCGTTTTGAAGGTAAAACACCTACATATAAAAAAGCAATTGTTACCTTAAAAGAAGGTCAGACTATTGACATGTTTGGAGAAGTTTAGTTTCGTATCGGAGTAAAATTAAATGGCAATTAGAAAATTAAAACCAAATACACCAGGAACCCGATTTATGTCTGTTTCCTCATTTGATGAGGTGACAAAAACTACACCTGAAAAGTCATTGACTTCCTCATTGACAAAATCTGGGGGTAGAAATAATAAAGGTAGAATTACCAGCAGGCATCGTGGTGGTGGTCATAAAAGAAAATATAGAATAATAGATTTTAAGAGAGATAAAGACGGTATTCCAGCAAAAGTATTCTCAATTGAATATGATCCAAATAGATCAGCTAGAATTGCATTGCTCCATTATGCTGATGGTGAAAAAAGATATATTTTAGCACCTAATTTATTAGAAGTTGGTAGCACTGTTAAATCAGGCGAAGGTGTTGATATAAGAGTTGGAAACGCATTAAAATTAAAAGATTTACCGGTTGGAAGTTTTATTCACAATGTTGAGCTCAAACCAGGTAAAGGCGGTCAATTAGGTAGATCAGCAGGAACTGCTATTCAGTTGATGGCTAAAGAAGGAAAAAATGCTCAATTGAAAATGCCTTCCGGTGAAGTAAGAATAGTGAGTATTGATTGTAAAGCAACATATGGTGTTGTTGGAAATTCAGCTCATGAGAATATAAGTTTAGGGAAAGCTGGTAGAACAAGATGGTTAGGAAGAAGATCTAAAGTTAGAGGTGTTGCTATGAACCCGGTTGATCATCCAATGGGCGGTGGTGAAGGTAAGACATCCGGTGGCGGACATCCAGTTTCTCCATGGGGACAACCTGCAAAAGGTTTGAAAACTAGAAAAGTTGGAAAAGAATCAAATAAATTCATTATTAAACGAAGAAAAAGTTAGAGATAAAAAATGCCAAGATCCGTAAAAAAAGGTCCATATATTGACTTAAAGTTGCTAGCAAAAGTACGTACATTAAATGAATCAGGGCAGAAAAAAATTGTTAAAACATGGTCTAGATCAAGTACAATTTCTCCCGAGTTTGTTGGACATACAATTGCAGTACACAATGGAAATAAAATGATTCCGGTTTACATTTCGGAAAATATGGTTGGGCACAAATTAGGTGAATTTTCACCAACAAGAATTTTTAGGGGTCATCCCGGTACAAAAGCTGAAAAAGCTTCGAGAATGAAAAAATAGGTTTGAGGAATACGTTAATGGAAGCAAAAGCTACAAATAAATACATAAGCACATCACCAAGAAAAATGAGATTGGTTGTTGATTTGATCAGAGGTGAGTCTGTTGATAAGGCTATTGAAATTCTTCATTTCAATCCGAAACATGCATCAGCTGAAGCTGAAAAGGTTTTACGATCCGCTGTTTCAAACCTTTTTAACAAAGATGAAGAATCTAAACATGAGCCATCAGATCTTTTTGTAAAGGAAGCCTTTGTTAATCAAGGTCCTTCAATAAAAAGATTGTTGCCAGCTCCTATGGGAAGAGCGTATAGAATTAAAAAGAGATCAAATCATTTAACAATTGTTGTAGCTTTAAAAAGTAAATTGCAGGAGGCTTAGTTGGGTCAGAAGACAAATCCTATTGGTTTAAGAGTTGGTAAAATACGCGGTTGGGAATCTAATTGGTTCGAAGGAAAAAGCTACGCAACAAAATTAAAAGAAGATAGTGATATAAGAAAATACGTAAGACAAAGACTTACAAAAGCTGGAGTATCTAGAATAGTAATTAACAGGACTTCAAAAAATATTATTCTTACAATTCACACTTCAAGACCAGGTGTAGTTATTGGTAAGAGCGGAAAAGAAATTTCTCAACTAGAACAAGAATTGAAAAAAGTAACTGATAAAGAAGTAAAAGTTCAAATTAATGAAATAAAGAGACCAGAATTAGATGCATATTTAGTTGGTGATAATATTGCTAATCAACTTAAAGGAAGAGTTTCTTTTAGAAGAGCAATGAAACAAGCAATTACATCATCTATGAGAATGGGCGCTGAAGGAATAAGAGTAATGTGTTCTGGAAGATTGGGTGGTGCAGAAATGGCAAGAACAGAACAATATAAAGAAGGTAGAATTCCGTTGCATACAATCAGAGCTGATATAGATTATGCAACGACAACTGCTCACACTATTTATGGAGCAATTGGAGTAAAAGTTTGGATTTGTCGTGGTGAAATTTTAGGTAAAAGAGTAACCGATTAAGATATTTAGGAGTTTTCAATTATGTTAATGCCAAAAAGAGTTAAGTTTAGAAAAGCCCATCGTGGAAAAATGAAGGGTAAAGCAACTAGAGGAGCTTTAGTTAGTTTTGGGGATTTAGGCCTTAAAGCTATGGAACCAGCTTGGATTACTAGTCGCCAAATAGAAGCTTGCAGAGTTGCAATTACAAGAAAAATGAAAAGAGATGGTAAAGTTTGGATAAGAATATTTCCCGACAAGCCAGTATCTAAAAAGCCTTTAGAAACAAGAATGGGTAAAGGTAAAGGTGCTCCGGAATTTTGGGTAGCTCCAATTAGACCAGGTAGAATTATGTTTGAAGTTGCTGGTGTTTCTAAAGAATTAGCAATTGAAGCATTAAATTTAGCTTCGCATAAATTGCCTATAAAAACAAAAGTAGTAACTAGACCAGATTACGAATAAATAAAGGCGGATTAACTATGAAGATGTATGAAATATCTGAAATGACAGATGAAGAGATATTAAAAAGAATTGAAGAGGAAGAAACCAATTTAGTTGATTTAAGGTTTCAGCATGAGTTAAAAAACTTAACTAATACTGCTAAACTTAATACAGTTAGAAAAGATATTGCTAGATTGAAAACGGTTTTAAGAGAAAGAAATCTTAAAGCAACTTTAGAACAAAAAGAAAATTAATCCGGGAGTAATTCTAAATAAATGGAAAATCGTAACATTAGAAAATCTAGAGTTGGTGTTGTTGTTGGAACTAAGATGAATAAAAGTATTTTAGTTGCCATGGAAAGAAAAGTTGCACACCCGATTTATAAAAAATATTTTAAGAAAACCACAAAATTAATGGCTCACGATGAAAATAATGAATGTGGTGTTGGTGATACAGTAAAAATTATGGAAACAAGACCATTAAGTAAAAATAAAAAGTGGCGTTTAGTAGAAATTATTGAGAAAGCTAAATAAGGTTTGTATAGGGAGTTTATTAAAAAATGATACAAGAAGAAACAAATTTAGTCGTTGCCGATAACTCTGGTGCTAAAAAAGTAAGATGCATAAGAGTATTAGGTGGAAGTAATAGAAGATATGCAGGTGTCGGCGATCTGATAGTTGTATCAGTTAAAGCAGCTCTTCCAAATGCCGGTGTAAAAAAAGGTGAAGTTTCTAAAGCTGTTATAGTTAGAACTAAAAAAGAAGTTAGAAGACCTGATGGTTCATACATAAGATTTGATGAAAATGCCGCAGTTTTACTTAATAACCAAGATGAACCTAGAGGAACTAGAATTTTTGGACCAGTGGCTAGAGAATTAAGAGATAAAAAATTTATGAAAATTATTTCACTAGCACCTGAAGTTTTATAAAGAGGATTATAGATGAAACTTAAAAAAGAAGATAACGTTATTGTAATTTCAGGAAACTTTAAAGGTAGAACTGGAAAAATTTTAAAAGTTTTCCCTAAAAAGAACAGAATTATTATTGAAGGTGTAAATTTAAGAAAACGACATACAAAACCTAATCAACAAAATCCACAAGGTGGTATTACTGAAAAAGAAGCTCCAATTAATGCATCTAATGTTATGATTTTAGATCCTAAATCTAATGAAGCTACTAGAATTGGAAAGAAAATAATTATTGATGAAAAGACTAGTAAAAAAAGATCAGTAAGAGTTAGTAGAAAAAGTGGAGAAATGTTAGCATAAACTAATTTGATTTTGAGATAAAAAATGGCAGAAAAAAAGAAAGAAAATAAAAAAGCAGACAACAAAGAAACGACTAAGCAAGAAGTAGCTGAAAGTAAAGTTAGTCCTAGACTTTTTGATAAATATAAATCAGAAATTGCACCAAATTTAATGAAACAATTTTCATATAAAAGTGTAATGGAAGTTCCAAAATTGCAAAAAATAGTTGTAAATATGGGACTAGGTGCAGCAGTTCAGGATTCAAAAGTTTTAGATGAAGCTGTTAAGGATTTAGAAACAATTACTGGTCAAAAAGCTAGTATTAGAGCTGCAAAAAAATCTATTTCTAACTTCAAACTTAGAGAAGGTATGAAAATAGGCGCAACCGTAACTTTACGACGCGAAAGAATGTATGAATTTTTAGACAGATTGGTTACTATTGCAATGCCAAGAATTAGAGACTTTAGAGGAGTTTCTGATAAATCATTTGATGGCAGAGGAAATTATACCCTTGGAGTTAAAGAACAAATTATTTTTCCAGAAATAAATATTGATAAAGTTACTAGAGTTCTTGGAATGGATATCACTTTTGTTACAACTTCAAAAAGTGATAATGAAGCTTATGAATTACTAAGATCATTTGGTTTTCCATTTAAGAAAAAAGAAATTAATAACGCTTAATTAAGGAAAATTATGGCAAGAAAAGGTTTAATTGCTAGAGAGCAAAAAAGAAGAAATTTAGTTGATAAATACGCTGAGTTAAGAAAAGAACTTAAAGAAAAAGGTGATTGGGATGCTTTGCAAAAACTTCCAAGAAATTCATCACCTGTTAGATTAAGAAACAGATGTATTATGACAGGCAGACCAAGAGGGTATTTTAGAAAATTTGGTGTCTCAAGGTTGGTATTTAGAGAAATGGCTCTTAAAGGTGAAATTCCAGGAATTAAGAAATCTAGTTGGTAAAAGATAGAGGAGAATTATAAATGCCGGTTACAGATCCGATTGCAGATTTTTTGACAAGAGTTAGAAATGCTATTCATGCAAAGAAGAAATTTGTAGAAATACCTTCTTCAAAAATGAAATTAAAAATGGCAGAAATATTAAAAGATAATAGCTTTATTAAAGATTTTAATATCATTGAAGATTCGAAGCAAAATATTATTAGAATTCATTTAAAATATAAGAATGGTGAACCAGCTATTACAGGCTTAAAAAAAATTAGTTCTCCTGGTTTAAGAACTTATGTTGATAAAGAAAGTTTACCTAGAGTTTTAAATGGATTAGGATTAGCAATTTTATCTACATCAAAAGGATTGCTAACAGATAAACAAGCAAAAAATGAATCAGTTGGTGGCGAAGTAATCTGCCACATTTGGTAATTTAGTTACGGAGTTGAATCGTGTCAAGAGTTGGTAAAAAACCAATAAACATTAAAGATGTTGAATTTACAAAATCCGGAAACACTATTAAGGTTAAAGGTAAATTTGGCTCACTAGAAAAATCATTTCATCCTAATATAGCTATAAATGTTGAAGGTGATGAAGTTTTAGTAACCCGACCAAATGATTTAAGAGAAAACAGAGCTTTGCATGGTTTAACAAGAGCTTTGCTAAATAATATGGTTGAAGGTGTATCTGACGGATATTCAAAGACATTGGATATTGTTGGTGTAGGTTACAAAGCCGAACAAAAAGAAAAGAATTTACTTTTAACAATTGGGTATTCTCATCCAATTTATTTTATGCCTCCGGATGATATAAAAATTGAAGTAACTACACCAACCCAAATTAAAATTACAGGGTGTGATAAAGAATTGGTTGGGCAAGTTGCTGCTAAAATTAGATCATTTAGAAAACCGGAACCATATAAAGGTAAAGGTATTAAATATTCAAATGAAACAATAATTCGTAAAGCAGGTAAAACAGCTGGTAAATAGGAGTTTGAACGTAAAATGAGAAACAAAAGATTAAAAAATAAAATTAGGATTCGTAAGAAGATTAGTGGTACTTCAGAAAGACCAAGAATTGCTGTTTACAAAAGCTTGAAACAAATTTATGCACAAATTATTGATGATACAAAAGGTGAAACATTAATTTCAGCATCATCATTATCAAAAGATATTGAAGCAGAAATTAAAAGTGCAAAATCAAAGTTAGATAAAAGTAAAGTTGTTGGAAAATTTTTAGCTGAAAAAGCAAAAGATAAAGGTATTAATAGTGTAGTATTCGACCGTAGCGGTTATCGTTACCATGGAAGAATTAAAGCAATTGCTGATGGTGCAAGAGAAGGCGGATTAAGTTTTTAACAATTGCCGGATCGTCTAATGGTAGGACAACGGTCTTTGACGCCGTCTGTAGAGGTTCGAATCCTCTTCCGGCAACAAAATTCTGAAACTAAGGAGTAAAAATTGAGGTATAAAAAAGTTAGTGGATTAGATGGACTTAAAGAAAAAGTAGTTCATATTAATCGTGTTGCTAAAGTTGTTAAAGGTGGTAGAAGATTTAGCTTCAATGCTATTGTTGTTGTTGGTGATGGCGATGGGCATGTTGGAGTTGGATTGGGAAAAGCAAATGAAGTAACCGATGCAATTTCTAAAGGAATTGATGACGCTAAGAAAAATGTTTATAGAATTACTTTGCACAAAGGTACAATTCCTCATACAATAGTTGGTAAATACGGTGCGGGAAAAGTTCTGTTAAAGCCAGCATCTCCTGGTACTGGATTAATTGCAGGTGGCGGAGTTAGAGCAGTTTTAGAAATGGCAGGAATTCAAGATATTCTTACTAAATCACTTGGCTCAAGTAATCCACATAACCAAGTAAAAGCAACATTGTACGGTTTATTGAATTTAATTGATGCAAGAACAATGGCATCTAAAAGAGATATAGAAATTAATCAGCTTTTTGCTGTATAATCAAAGGAAATTTTGAGAATGAAGTTAAAAGTTACTCAAACAAAAAGTGTAATTGATAGACCCAAAGATCAAAAGTTAACAATAAAAGCTCTTGGTTTGGGAAGACCAAATTATTCTAAAATGCATACTGATACACCTCAAATTAGAGGAATGGTAAATAAAGTATCCCATTTAGTAAAAGTGGAAGAAATTAAAGATTAAGGTTAAAAATGGATATATTAAGTAATTTAAAATACGCTGAAGGTTCTGTTAAAAAAAGAAAAAGAATTGGTAGAGGTGAAGGAACTGGGAGAGGTGGAACAGCTACAAAAGGTATGAATGGTCAAAAATCTCGTTCAGGTCATAAAAATAGAGCTTGGTTTGAAGGTGGACAAATGCCTTTACAAAGACGTGTTCCAAAACGTGGATTTACAAATATATTTAAAGTCAATTATCAAGCTGTTAATGTTGATATTTTACAAAAATTAGTTGATAGCAAGAAAGTTAAAGATACTGTTAATGCTGAAGTTTTACATCAAAATGGAATTATTAAAAAAGTGGATTCTCCATTTAAGATTTTGGGTAAGGGAGATTTAAAAGCAAAATTAAATGTTGAAGCAAAATATTTTTCTAATTCAGCAAAAGAGAAAATTGAAGCTGCCGGCGGCAGTTTAAAAGAGATTAAAGATTAATGGGAAAAATTCAGGATACTTTCAGAAACATTTTCAAGATTCATGAGCTAAGGGATAGAATATTATATACCCTTGCTCTTCTTGTTATTGTTAGGGTTGGCGCACATATTACTTTGCCTGGTATTGATTCTTATTTATTAGCTGAAGCTATGGCTAATAAAACTTCTGACAATTTACTGGGTCTTTATGATATGTTTGCTGGTGGTGCTTTTTCTAATGCAGCTATTTTTGCATTGGGAATTATGCCATATATTTCAGCTTCTATTATCATTCAATTGGGCGGAGCTGTAATTCCTTATTTCCAAAAGTTACAAAAGGAAGGAGAAGAAGGAAGAAAAAAAATAACTCAATTAACAAGATACGGAACAGTTTTAATTTCGCTTTTCCAAGCACTCGGTGTTGTAACTGGAGTAATTTTGAATACTTCTTTTAATGGTGTTTCTGTTGTTCCGGAAGAAGTAAGAGGTATTGGTTTTATTGTTTCTTCTGTAGTTTTATTAGTTGCCGGTACTGTTTTTATGATGTGGATGGGTGAGCAGATTACAGAAAAAGGTATTGGGAATGGTATTTCATTAATAATTTTCATCAATATTATTAATAGATTGCCTTTTGCAATTCTTGATGAAATAAGATTGATTGAATCAGGCGCCAGAAATATTGTTATTGAAATAGCAATATTAGTATTTATGGTATTTATTATTGCTGGTATTGTTTTGGTTACTCAAGGTACAAGAAGAATTCCTGTTCAGTATGCTAAGAGAGTTGTGGGAAGAAAAGTATATGGTGGCGTTACACAATATATTCCACTAAGAGTTAATACTGCTGGTGTTATGCCAATCATTTTTGCACAAGCAATTATGTTTTTACCAAGTACAGTATTATCTTTTTTCCCCGATAGTGAATTTATGCAGAGTATTGCTGGGTATTTTAATTATACATCTTTCACATACTCATTAATATACGCTTTAATAATTGTGTTCTTTACTTATTTTTATACTGCTATTGCGTTTAATCCGCAAGAAGTTGCAGAAACAATGAAAAAACAAGGTGGATTTGTTCCTGGTATTAGACCTGGAAAACAGACTTCAGAATTTATTGATAATATTCTGACAAAAATTACCTTACCTGGATCAATATTTTTAGCAATAGTTGCTATTTTACCTGCATTTGTTTCTAAACTAGGCGTTTCAGGAAGTTTTGCTTCATTCTTTGGCGGTACAAGTCTCTTAATTATGGTTGGTGTTGCTTTAGACACTTTACAGCAAATTGAATCTCATTTATTGATGAGACATTATGATGGTTTTATGAAATCAGGAAAAATGAAAGGTCGTAGGTAACCTATATTTGTGATATTAATTAAAAGCAAAAAAGAGATTGATTATATTCGTGAAAGTTCAAAGATAGTTGCTGAAACATTGCAGCTTGTTAAAAGTTACGCTGAAGTTGGGAAATCAACATTAGAATTAGATAAAATAGCTGAAGATTATATACGCAGTAATAATGCCGTTCCAGCTTTTAAAGGTTATTCACAAGCTGGTTCTATTGATTTTCCTGGAACAATATGTTCTTCATTAAATGAAGAGGTTGTACATGGAATTCCTGGAAATCGAATTTTGCAAAATGGTGATATTCTATCTGTTGATGTTGGTGTATTGAAGAATGGCTATTTTGGTGATGCGGCAATTTCAATTGCAGTAGGAGATGTTGATAAAGAGGTATTAAGATTAATGGAAGTTACAGAAAAATCTCTTTACATTGGAATTGAACAAGCAAAAGTAAATAATAGAATTGGCGATATTTCTTTTGCAATTCAAGAATATATTGAAAGTAATGGTTTTTCTATTGTAAAAGATTTATGCGGACATGGAGTTGGAAAGTATTTACATGAAGATCCGCAAATTCCGAATTTTGGAAAAGCAAATAGCGGTGCTAAAATAAAAAATGGAATGACTTTCGCAATTGAACCTATGATTAACATGGGCAATTATGAAGTTCAAGTTGCTAATGATGGTTGGACAGTTGTTACTAAAGATAGAAAACCATCAGCTCATTATGAGCACACAATAGCAATTATAAATAATGTTGCAGAAATTTTATCGGTTAGTTAGTAAATGGCAAAACAAGAATCAATAAAGGTAGACGGAACGATAACCGAAACTTTACCAAATGCTCACTTTAAAGTGAAATTGGAAAATGGCCATGAAATTTTAGCACATATTTCTGGAAAAATGCGAATGCATTTTATTAAAATTCTGGTTGGTGATAAAGTTGCAATTGAACTTTCACCATATGATTTGAATAAAGGTAGAATTACATATAGGTATAAATAACGGAGTTATTATGAAAGTTCGGGCATCTGTAAAAAAAATGTGTGAACATTGCAAAGTAATAAAAAGAAAAGGTTCAGTAAGAGTAATTTGTAAAAATCCAAAACACAAACAACGTCAAGGTTAAAAGTAATTTAGGAGAATAAAATTTGGCTCGGATTGCAGGAATTGATTTACCAAAACAAAAAAAAGTTTTTATAGGTTTAACCTACATTTATGGTATTGGTCAGCATACTGCTTTAAATATTTTAGAAAAAGCAAGTGTTGATCCCCATAAAAAAATAATTGATTTGACTGAAGAAGAAGTTGCTAAAATTAGAGCAATAATGACTGCTGAAATTAAAGTTGAAGGTGCTTTAAGAAGTGAAGTTCAGCAAAATATAAAAAGGCTTATGGATATAGGTACCTATAGAGGTTTGAGACACAGACGCGGTTTACCGGTTAGAGGTCAGCGTACTAAAACAAATTCTCGAACCAGAAAAGGTAAAAAACGAACAGTTGCTGGTAAAAAGAAAGCACCAAGCTCAAAATAAAATAAATTTAATTTAGGTATAGGAGTTTTAACTTGGCTAAAGTTACAAGAAAAACAAAAAAGAAAGTTCATGTTGATGCGGTCGGTGTAGCACATATTAAAGCATCTTTTAATAATGTTTTAGTTACAATTACTGATGTTTATGGGAATACAATTTCTTGGTCATCAGCTGGCAAAAATGGCTTTAAAGGATCCAGAAAAAATACTCCATTTGCGGCGCAAGTAACTTCAGAAGCAGCTGCAAAAGAAGCTCATGATTTAGGATTAAAAAGAGTTGATGTATTTGTAAAAGGTCCTGGTGCAGGAAGAGATGCTGCAATTAGAGCTTTAAATACAGCCGGTTTACATATAATGTCAATTAAAGATATAACACCTATTCCACATAATGGATGTAGACCACCAAAACGTAGAAGAGTATAATTTAAAGGAAATATTTAAATGGCAAGACACACAGGTCCCAAAGCAAAGCTGGTAAGAAAATTTGGTGAAAATATTTTTGGTAATCCAAAATTTGATAAAGTATTAAGTAATAAGCCTTATGGTCCAGGTCAGCACGGTGCAGGAAGAAAAAGAGTTTCGGATTATGGTACTCAATTAAAAGAAAAGCAAAAATTAAAAATTATGTATGGATTGTTTGAAAGACAATTTAGAAACTTATTTAAAAAAGCTGATAGAATGAGAGGAATTACTGGCGAGAACTTATTACAATTATTAGAAAGAAGGCTTGATAATACTGTTTATAGATTAGGTTTTGCAAATTCACGTGCTCAAGCAAGGCAATTAGTTAGTCACAGACATTTTACAGTTAATGGTAAATCTGTAAATATTCCATCATATACACTTAAACCAGGTGATATTGTTGCTGTAAAACAGCAGAGTAAAAAGATGGATGTGTTCCATAATGCGCTTAGAATCCGAAAATCAAATCCATACGAATGGATTGAAGTTGAAAAAGCAAACTTGTCTGGAACATTTGTTAAAATTCCGGAAAGATCAGAAATTCCTGTTAATGTTAATGAGCAATTAATAGTGGAATTGTATTCTAAGTAGTTAATTATAAAAATGAATTTCAAATTTGAGGAATCTAAATGAGTTATCCTTTTATAAAAATGCCCGATGGTGTAATATTAGATGAAGCTTCTTCTACTCAGACCTATGGAAAATTTACAATTCAACCATTGGAAAGAGGGTTTGGTGTTACTCTTGGTTCATCATTCAGACGTATTTTGTTGTCATCTTTAACAGGTGCAGCAATAACAGCGATTAAAATTGATGGTGTACTACATGAGTTTACCTCTATTCCAGGTGTTGTTGAAGATGTTACTGAAGTAATTCTAAATTTGAAAAAAGTTAGAATGAGAGTTTTAAACAAACAAACAAATAAGTTTGAAATCTCATTAAATGGTGCCGGTGATTTAAAAGCAGGCGACCTACAAAAAAGCTGTGCAGATATAGAAATATTAAATCCAGATTTGCATTTAGCAACATTGAACGATAGTGCAAAGTTTACAATGGAAATTAGATTTGGATTTGGAAAAGGATATGTTCCGGCTTCAAAGCAAAATATTCCTGATCAAACAATTGGTATTATTCCAATTGATTCTATATTTACTCCAATTGAAAATGTTAAATATGATATTGAAAATGTGAGAATTGGTGAAAGTAACGAATATGAAAAATTGGTTCTTGAAGTATTAACTGATGGTTCAGTTACTCCTGAAGAAGCAATGTCCGGAGCAGGTGTTATTTTAAGAGATCATATCAATATGTTCATTAATTTTGACGTTGAACAAGAAGAAGATAAAGTTGATAATGAAAAAGATTTGGAATTTGAAAGACTAAGAAAAATATTAAGTACAAGTGTAGATGATTTAGAATTAAGCGTAAGATCACATAATTGCTTAAAAGCTGCTAACATAAAAACAATGGGCGATTTAGTTAGAAAAGATGAAAGTGAGATGCTTAAATTTAGAAACTTTGGTCGTAAATCACTTGCCGAGTTAATGGAGATTGTTGAAAATTATAATCTTGAATTCGGAATGGATGTAGATAAATATTTAAACGATAAAACTGAAAATAATTAATTTCTGAAAAAAGGTTTAAAGAATGAGACATAGAATTAAAGGTAGAAAATTAGGCAGAACAGCTTCTCATAGAACGGCTACTTTACGATCTCTTGCAACTGCATTAATTAAGCATAAGAAAATTACAACTACTCTTGCTAAAGCAAAGCAGACTAGATTATTTGTTGAGCCAATTATCACTAAAGCTAAAAATGATACTGTGCATGCAAGAAGACTAATAGCTAAAGATATTCAAGATAAGGATACATTAAAAGAATTATTTGCTGAAGTTGTTCCTAAAATTGGCGATAGACCAGGCGGATATACAAGAGTTGTAAAATTGGGTAATAGAGTTGGTGATGCTGCAGAAATGGCTATAATAGAATTAGTTGATTATAATGATTTAGCTGAAAAGAAAGCTTCAAAATCTAAAAAACAAACTAAAGCTAAAACTGCAAAAGCAGCTGCTGCAAAAGTAGCAGATGTTGCTGAAGAAGTTAAAGATGTTGTTGAAGAAAGTAGTAATGCAGATGACTTATCAAAAGTAGAAGGTATTGGACCAAAAATTTCTGAACTCCTGCAAAATGCTGGAATTACAACTTTTGCACAATTAGCAGAAACTGAAGTTGAAAAATTAAATGAAATATTAGCAGAAGCCGGTGGAAGATACAAATCACATGATCCTTCAACATGGCCGCAACAAGCTAAATTAGCCGCCGATGGTAAATGGGATGAGTTAAAAGCTTTACAAGATGAACTCGACGGTGGAAGAGAAAAAAAATAAATTAAAATAAATATTTTATTTTACGAGCAGCTATTTGGCTGCTCTTTTTATTTATGCTTGATATAAAATTTATAAAATCTGTTTATCTAATGAAGGATTTGCCTAATGCTAATATACCTGAATTAGTATTATGCGGAAGATCTAATGTTGGTAAATCATCTTTCATAAATTCACTTTCTAAGAAAAAAAATATTGCTAAAACAAGTTCTACTCCAGGTAAAACAAGAGCAATTAATTATTATTTAGTTGAAAATAAATTTTATATAGTTGATCTACCCGGATATGGATATGCAAAAGTATCTATAAAAGCAAAACATGAGTGGCAAAAACTTATCGATCAATATTTTTTGAACAGTAAAAATATTTCTATGGCTTATCATTTAATTGATAGCAGACATAAGGCTACAAATCTTGATCTAGTTTTAAATGAATTACTGATATCTCAAAATATACCTTGTACAGTAATTTTATCAAAAACTGATAAATTAAATCAATCTGAAAAATCAAAATCTGTAAAACAAATAAAAGAACAATTTCCTGAATTAAGTTTAGGCGATAACTTATTGCAATATTCATCAACAAAAGGAACAGGTAAGAAAGAAATTGAAATAAGGTTATCTAAATTATTTGAATAATGCTATTTACTAAAACTTTTATTATAATTATTTGATAAATAAATTTAATTTGGAAAATTTTAATTATTCCCTACTAGATGATTTTGAGTTCCAGAAATAAAAAGAGAATCTTAATTTTCTTAATTATACCACTTCTGGCTATAATTCCTTTATTGTCTGATGACATAATAATAAAATCCGTTTCCGCTGCAATTTTAGTTGTATATGTTGCATTCATAATTTTTCTTAGAGATTCTGTTCGTATTAAAAACATTCTAGAATCTAATGATAGTGAAGATTATTATGAGTCAGATACTGCAGATACAGTTCCTGAAACTTACGATACCGATTTAGGGGAGACAGTAAAAATTGTTTCTAAGAAACCTTCAAGTGGAATTATTACTTCTCAAAATTATAAGCCTTCAATACATTCTGGATTAAAAAGTAATATCTCTGCTGAAGAACTTAAAGAGCAGTTTGGAAAAATTGTAACCGAAGAATTACCGACGGATGTTAACAGTGATGAGCAATTCTTATTTGTTCTAGAAAAAATTCTTAATGTAATAAAAGATGCATATTTAGCACACAGTGTAATATTTTTTCTATATAATGAAAATAATCAAGAATTAACTGTACAAAAATATTTTAGTAATTCCTTTAATTCTATTTCCAAGAAACATTTTCCGCTGGAAGATGATATCATAAGTAAAATAGTTCAAGATCAAGAACCTGTTCATTTAAATGAAATTTCACCAAATGCCGAATTGGACGTGATAAGATATTATGATGAACCTCAGGGAATTAAAAGTTTAGTTGGCGTGCCGCTCTTTTATGCCGATTCCTTAACAGGTGTTTTAGTTGTTGATTCAAAAGCACCAGATGCATTTGGAATTGAAACAGTGTATTCATTAGGAAGATTTGTTAGAATAATTGCTATTATTATTTCATTATTTGATGAAAAATTTTCAGGTTCAACGGCGGAAAAAAGATTAGAAACACTTTTGAATATTCTTAAGACAGAACGTAAATTTGATGATGAAAATGATATAAAAGAAACTATAGAAACTACAATAAAAAATCTTCTGCATTATGATGCATTTACCTTTGTCTATTTTCATCCAACAAAACAAAAATTTATAATATTATCAACTGAGAACAAAACCTCACTAAAATATGTTGGTGAGAATCTGGAAATAGAACTTGATGGAACATTAGTCGGTAAATCAATACTTAGCGGAGTTCCTGTAAATATTGAAGATACAAGCGATAATACATATAAAAGATTTTCCAAAAATGAAAATGTTGGATTAGGTGGATCTTTTCTAGCATTGCCGTTGATATATGATAATCAGAATTTTGGGGTACTTTGTTTTGAAAGTTTAAAGAAAAAGATTTATACAAATTCTGATATTAAGTTTATGAGAAATGCAGTTAAGATTTTTTCATTTTTTGTATATACTTATTCAACTCATTCAATTTTAAAAAATCTTTTGTCGGTTGATGTTGAAACTGGTGCACTTACATATGATGCATTTATTAAATTTGTAAGTTCGGATTTAGTTAAAGCTAAAGAATTTGATGCACCGTGTGCACTTGCATTAATACAAATTGATGATTTCCTTGAGGAACGATCGCTTTTTGAAACTGATCCATTTCCAAAAGTTTTGTCATCAATAAATCAATCAATTAAAAGTGAAATTACACCTTTAAATACTTTAGGTAGATTAGGTGAAAAACTATTTGCAGTTTATTTCTTTAATTCGTCAACAAAAGATGTATTTCTTTGGGCAGAGAAATTAAGAATTAAAATTGCAAGAAAACCAATATCTGTTGTTTCTAAGCAGACAACCTTTACTGTTTCAATTGGTGTAGCTTCGGCTCATCAAAAAACAGATGTTGAAGAAGTTTTGAAGAATGCAGAGTTGGCTTTAAATAAAGCATATCAAAAAGGCGGTAATACTGTAAAAAGCATAAATTAGAAGGGTAAGTAATTGAATAATTTTCTTTTAATTGTGTTAGACGGCGTCGGTATTGGTGAATTACCTGATGCTGAAAAGTTTGGAGATTCCGGAAGTAATACACTTGGAAATATTGCAAACTATATGGGAGGTCTTGATTTACCAAATCTAAAAAAAATGGGTTTAGGTAATATTAAAAAAATGTTTGGATTTGGTTCTGCAGGTTCGCCACTTGCTTCGTTTGGAAAAATGGGTGAATTAGCAACGGGTAAAGATTCAACTAGTGGACATTGGGAACTGGGAGGTCTATTAGTCGATTTTAATTTTCCGCTTTATCCAAATGGATTTCCTGCTGACTTGATGGATGAGTTTTTAAGTAAAAATAATCTTGAAGGTTTTTTAGGTAATAAACCTGCCTCTGGAACTCAAATTATTGATGAATTAGGTGATGAACATATGCAGACTGGTTTCCCAATTGTTTATACTTCTGCCGATTCTGTTTTCCAAATTGCAGCGCATGAAGATATAATTCCAATTGATAGATTATATGAAATTTGTAAAATTACAAGAGACTCTGTTTGTATTGATGAGCATAGAGTTGGAAGGATTATTGCAAGACCATTTGTTGGAGCACCAGGAAGTTTTGAACGTACTACAAACAGAAAAGATTTTTCATTGGATCCACCATCATCAACAATTTTAGATGTTCTTAGTGAAAATGATATTAATACTGTTGGAATTGGTAAAGTGAACGATTTATTTAATTATAGAGGAATTAGAACTCAGGTTAAAACTAAATCTAATTTAGAAGGTATTAATTCAATAATTTCATATTTAAAATCGGAAGAAAAAAGTTTTATATTCGCAAACCTTGTTGATTTTGATGTTTACTTTGGACATAGAAATGATCCAGATGGTTTTTACGAAGCCCTTGTTGAATTCGATACAAATTTGCCGGATATTTTAAGTGAGATGGATGAAACAGATAGATTAATTATTACTGCTGATCATGGCAATGATCCTACAGTAGAAAGTACAGATCATAGTAGAGAATATGTTCCTTTGTTGTATTATACTCCTGAATCTGAAGGTAAAAATTTAGGTACGCGAGAAACTTTTTCCGATGTTGCGAAAACAATTGCTGATTTTTTTGGAGTAAGTAATAATTTAAAAGGTACAAGCTTTTTATAATATAATTAATGGTCAAAAATTTATTTCTATCAGTAAGATTTGAAATTAAAAAAACAAAATATTTTTATAGTTTAGGGTAATAGAATTGGTATTGGGAAAAGTTATTGGTACGGTTTGGTCGACTCGAAAAGATGAAAAATTAATTGGATCTAAATTCTTAATTGTAAAACAATTAGATTTACAAAATAAATTAAAAGAAAATTTTGTTGTTGCAGTTGATTCTGTTGGTGCCGGTGTTGGGGAAGTTGTTTTATATGCAACTGGCAGTTCGGCAAGACAAACTAATGTAACAAAAGATAAACCTGTTGATGCTGTTATTATGGCGATAGTTGATAAACTTGATATATCAGTTAAAGAATGAATTAAACTTATGGAATTATTATGCTTTTAGGAAAAGTTGTTGGAACTATTTGGGCAACAAAAAAATATTTAACTTTAGATAGTTATAAACTTCAATTCGTTCAACCGTTAAATTCAAAGTTGGAAAAAACGGGTGAACCTTTTATTGCTGTTGATACAATTGGTGCTGGTCCGGGTGAGGTGATCTTTTACGCAACATCTAGTGAGGCAGTTTTAGCAATGGATGTTGAAATGGCACCGGTTGATGCATCAATAGTTGGAATTATTGACTCAATAAATACAGAAAATTAATTAGGAGAGTCTTTGAAAATTTCAAAGCAATTTACTAATCGAGATAGTCATTCTTTAGACAAATATCTTCAGGAAATTGGTAAGGTTGATCTTTTAACTCCTGAACAAGAAATTGATTATTCAATTAGAATTAAACGGGGTGATCAAGTTGCTTTAGAAAAACTTGTGAAAGCAAATTTAAGATTCGTTGTAAGTGTTGCAAAACAATATCAAAATCAAGGATTGTCATTAGGTGATTTAATAAATGAGGGCAATTTAGGATTAATAAAAGCAGCCAAAAGGTTTGATGAAACTCGCGGATTCAAGTTTATATCCTATGCAGTTTGGTGGATTCGCCAATCAATTTTGCAAGCATTAGCTGAACAATCAAGAATTGTTAGGTTGCCTTTAAATAGAGTTGGTGCATTAAATAAAATTGGTAAAGCTTATAATAACCTTGAGCAAGAATATGAAAGAGAACCAACTCCGGATGAAATTGCAAAAGAATTAGAAATGGATTTAGATGAGGTATCTGATACATTAAAAATGTCAAACCGCCATGTTTCAATGGATGCTCCTTTTAGTCAAGGTGAAGAAAATAGTTTATTAGATATTTTGGCAAGCGATGAAAATCCTTTACCGGATACTTCCTTAATGTCAGATTCGTTGAGAAGTGAAATAGAAAGGGCATTATCAACTTTGACGGAAAGAGAAGCAGAAGTAATTAAATTATATTTTGGATTTGATGGAGAACATTCACTTACTCTTGAAGAAATTGGTGAACAATTTCATTTAACAAGAGAACGAGTTAGACAAATTAAAGAAAAAGCAATACGTAGATTAAGACATACTTCAAGAAGCAAGAATTTAAGAGCTTATCTTGGATAAAATCTTAAATGCAAAGTAAAAATAATTTAATAAAAATAATTACAATTATATCCTTCCCAATAATATTAAATTCATGTGCCTCATCTTCTTATAACGAACGCTATGGCTCCTCAAAAAAAAATATTCCTAATTCTGAAATTAAAATACCTGATTCTGTAGTTGAAGATGAAGAGTCTGAACTTCCAGGTAAAATTGAAATTAATGAAGCTGAGTATGTATTTCAAAGATTAAGTTACATAACTGAAGATAATGTAAAAAAAGAAAAATTTTTGAAAGAAATAATAAATTATTTAAATACTCCATATCAATATGGTGGAAATAGTAAAGAAGGAATTGATTGTTCAGCTTTTACTCAAAATGTTTTTAGAAATAGTTTGGATATTTTCATACCCAGAACAGCAAGAGAACAGTATAAGCAATGGAAAGTTTTTGATAATGAGAATGAATTAAAGTTTGGAGATTTAATATACTTTGATACTTCAAGAAAATATTTTCCCGGGCATGTAGGCATATATTTAGATGATAATTTATTTGCCCATGCTAGTTCTTCAAATGGTGTGATAATTTCATCATTAGAAAATGCATATTATTCTAGTAAATTTGTAGGTGCAAATAGAGTTAAAATTAAAAAATACTAATAAAATTGAGGTGATTATGGAATACAGAATTGAATCAGATACTATGGGCGAAATTAATGTTCCAAGTAATAAGTACTATGGTGCGCAAACAGCAAGATCATTGATGAATTTTAAAATTGGCGGTGAGAGATTTCCTCGTGAGCTAATAAGAGCATTAGGCGTATTAAAAAAGGCTGCAGTGCTTGCTAATAATGAATTGGGAATGATCAGTGATGATAAAACAAAATTAATTTCTCAAGCAGCGGATGAAGTAATTAGCGGTAAGCTAGATGAACATTTTCCTTTAGTTGTTTGGCAAACGGGAAGTGGTACACAAACAAATATGAATTCGAATGAAGTAATTGCTAATAGAGCAATTGAATTAGCTGGGGGTGTAATGGGTAGCAAAAAACCTGTTCATCCAAATGATGATGTTAACAAAGCTCAGTCTTCAAATGATACATTCCCTACAGCAATGCATATTGCAGCTGTTGAAGAAATTAATAGAAGACTAATTCCAATGGTTACAAAATTAAAAAATGCACTAGATGTTAAATCAAAAGAGTTTGAAAAAATTATTAAAATTGGAAGAACTCACCTTATGGATGCGGTTCCTTTAACATTAGGCCAAGAATTTTCTGGTTATGTACAACAATTAAAAAACGGATTGGAAAGAATAGATGGATGCTTACCAAGATTGTCAGAGCTTGCTCTTGGTGGAACTGCAGTTGGAACTGGACTGAATACACATGCAAAATTTGCGGATTTGGCTGCTCAAAAAATTTCTGAAATAACAAATTTAAAATTTGTTTCTGCGCCTAATAAATTTGAAGCATTAGCGGCTCATGATGCAATAGTTGAAGCAAGTGGTGTAATGAAAACATTAGCAGCATCTTTAATGAAAATTGCTAATGATATTAGGTGGCTTGGTTCAGGACCAAGATGCGGTATTGGTGAATTAAATCTTCCTGCTAATGAACCAGGAAGTTCTATCATGCCCGGAAAAGTAAATCCAACTCAATCTGAAGCAATGACAATGGTTTGTGCCCAAGTTATGGGTAACGATGCTACAATAAATTTTAGCGGTGCAAGCGGCAATTTTGAACTTAATGTTTTTAAACCAGTTATGATTTTTAATCTTTTGCAATCAATAAGATTAATTTCAGATGCGTGCGAAAGCTTTACAGATAATTGTGTTATTGGTATTGAAGCTAATGAAGTAAATATTAAAAAACATCTTACTAATTCTTTAATGCTTGTAACTGCTTTAAATCCTCATGTTGGTTATGATAACGCTGCAAAAATTGCTAAAAAAGCTCACGCAGAGCATACTACTCTTGAAGAGGCTGCAGTGGCTTTAGGAATTTTAACTTCTGAACAATTTAATGAGTTTGTCAAACCAGAAAATATGGTGGGACCAAGATCATAACAATTCTTTAAAAGAGTTGCTTTTATAAAGCAACTCTTTACAATATTCTGAATAACTATTCAAAATTTTTATTTTCATTTTAAAAACTTTAATCAAAACAATAAGAAATAATGTAAATTTACAGTTAAGTAAAATTTAATTATTCATTTGAGGAAAATAATGGCTACTTCTATTCAAGAGAAAAGTATTAACACCATTCGTTTATTAGCTGCAGATGCAATTCAAAAAGCGAAATCCGGACATCCAGGAATGCCAATGGGAATGGCACCGCTTGCTTATTTACTTTACTCAAAAATTATGAAGCACAATCCAAAAAATCCAAAATTTTTAAATAGGGATAGATTTATACTTTCCGGTGGTCATGGCAGTATGTTGCTTTATAGCATTTTGCATTTATCAGGATACAAAATCACATTAAATGATTTAAAGAATTTTAGACAATGGAAAAGTATAACACCTGGACATCCTGAATTTGGTTTAACTGCAGGAGTTGAAACAACCACGGGACCATTAGGTCAAGGATTTACAAATGCAGTAGGCATGGCTGTAGCTCAAGAACATTTAGCAAGTAGATTCAATAAAAAAGGTTATAAAATTTTAGATCATTATATTTATGTAGAAGCTGGAGACGGCGATCTGATGGAAGGGCTTTCTCATGAAGCTGCTTCATTTGCCGGACATAACAAATTAGGAAAACTTATTGTATTCTACGATGATAACGGCATTTCAATTGATGGACCAACAACACTGTCGTATTCTGATAATGTACCTAAAAGATTTGAATCTTATAATTGGCATGTCCAAAAAGTTAATGACATTAATGATCTTAAAAGTTTAGAAAAAGCAATAAAAGTAGCACAAAAAGAAAAAGATAAACCATCAATTATTATTACAAAAACAACAATTGGTTTTGGAAGCCCAAATAAAAAAGGAACATCAGAAATTCATGGTGCTCCTCTTGGTGAGGATGAACTTATTTTAACAAAAAGGAATTTAGGATTTCCGGAAGATAAGAAATTTGTAGTACCAAAAGATGTTTATAAACATTTTTCTACATTAAAAGAAAAAGGAAAGAAAGAAGAAGATAAGTGGAATAAATTATTTAAGGAATATAAAATCAAATACCCTTCTGAAGCAAAATTATTTAAGCAAATGATGGATGGTAAAATTGGAAATTCATGGAAAAAGAAATTACCAAAATTTGAAAACTATGGCGAATCATTGGCTACGCGGTCAGCATCCGGCAAAGTGTTAAATGCAATAGTTTCAGAAATACCTTCACTTTTTGGTGGTTCAGCTGATCTAACGCCTTCTAATAATACTGAATTAAAAGGATATAATGATTTTTCCCCAGTTACTCCAGATGGAAGATATGTTAGATATGGTGTACGTGAGCACGCAATGGCAGGCCTGATGAATGGTATTGCAATTTACGGGGGATTGATTCCATATGGCGGTACTTTTATGGTCTTTTCCGATTATTTAAGACCATCAATACGATTGGCTTCAATTTCAAAAATAAAACCTATTTATGTTTTTACGCATGATAGCATTGGTGTTGGCGAAGATGGACCAACTCATCAACCGATTGAACAAATTGCTTCTTTAAGATCAATTCCAGGATGTATTGTTATTAGGCCATCTGATGCAAATGAAACTTCTGAAGCATGGAAATTTGCAATTGAACATAAAGGAAGTCCTGTTGCGTTGGGTCTTACAAGACAAAATTTAAAAATTGTTGATAGAAATGTTCTTGGGGCTGCAGAAGGCGTTAGCAAAGGAGCTTATATTCTTAAAGATTCTAAAGAGAAACTTCAAACAATAATTATGGCAAGTGGCTCAGAAGTAGATCTAGCATTAAAATCTGCTGAAGAATTAGAAAAAGAAGGAATTAATTGCAGAGTTGTTAGTTTTCCAAGTTGGGAAATCTTTGAAATGCAAAGCGAAGAATACAAAGAATCAGTTTTACCAAAATCTGTTCGTGCAAGAATTGCTATTGAAGCTGGTGTTAGTCAAGGTTGGTTTAAATATGTAGGATTAGATGGTAAAACAATAACTATTGATGAAAAATATGGTTCGTCTGCTCCTCAAAACATTGTATTTGAAAAATACGGTTTTACTGTTGAAAATATAGTTAAAGTTACAAAAAGTGTTTTATAATTAGTATTAGTTTATTGGAAGCTGAAGTATTACTTACTTTGGCTTCCTAAAATAAATATTTAATACCAACAAAACCTCCAACAAGTAAAACTGTAAATGCAATAGCCAGCCAATTAAAATATTTATCAATAAAATTCTTTATTTGCGGTCCAAATTTCCAAATTAAAAAAGCTACAAGAAAAAATCTTCCTGCTCGGCTTACAACTGATGCAATTAAAAAAAGAAATAAATTTATACTAAATGCACCACCAGTTATAGTAAAGACTTTGTAAGGAATGGGAGTGAAACCAGCTGTAAAAACTATCCAAAAATTCCATTCATCATAAAGTGCTTTTACTTTATAGAAAAGTTCATGTGTAAAACCGGGAATATTACTAAAGAAAAAATTAGCAACATTTGAAAATTCATTTTCACCACTCCACCATACAAAATGACCTATTCCATAACCAAGCAACGCACCCAAAACAGAAGCAACTGTACACAAAGTGGCAAAGCTGAAAGATTTTTTTCTTGCTCCTAATGCCAAAGCAATTAATAACGCATCCGGAGGAATTGGGAAAAATGAAGATTCTGCAAATGCTAGAATGAAAAGTGCAATTGGACCATAAGGTGTTTCAGCCCAATGTAAAACCCAATCGTATATTTTTCGCATAAATGCCATATAAAAATCCAATTAATAAATCGAAAAAAATTTAAGAAATAAAGAAATAGATAATTACTTAGTAAATCAAATTTTATAACTAAATTATTATTTATAGTTATTTGTTACTATCGAAATAATTATTACCAGAATGAATTAAAAAAGCTTAAATTCACACATAAATTTTAGAGAATCTAAATTATGGAAAAAAATGAAAGGTTAGTTTCACTTGATGTTTTTAGAGGCATAACAATTGCCGGGATGATTTTGGTAAATAATCCTGGAACATGGAGCGATGTTTACCCGGCTCTGCGGCATGCTGTTTGGAATGGCTGTACTCCTACAGATTTAGTCTTTCCGTTCTTTCTGTTTATTGTTGGTGTAGCAATAACTCTATCTTTATCAAAAAGAAAAGAAAAAGGCGATAATCAAAATAAACTTATTTTAAATATTATCAGACGTAGTATTATTTTATTTTTACTTGGTTTGATTCTTAACGGATTTCCTGAATTTAATTTATCAGAAATTCGGATTCCTGGTGTTCTGCAAAGAATTGCTGTTGTTTATTTATTTACTTCGATTATTTTTTTAAAGTCTAGTCTAAAAACACTGGTTAGCCTATCTATAATTTTTCTTCTGTTATATTGGATATTAATGACAGTGATTCCCGTTCCGGGAATTGGGAATGCAAATCTTGAACCTGAAACTAATTTTGCAGCATGGTTGGATAATCTGTTACTCGGTGGTCATTTATGGAGTTATTCTAAAGTTTGGGATCCGGAAGGAATATTAAGTACTTTACCGGCTTTGTCAACTTCGTTAATTGGTATTTTGACTGGAATTTGGCTAAAAAGTAAAAATGATATGGTAACCAAAACGGTTTGGCTTTTTGTTTACGGAATAGTACTAATGTTTGCCGGATATGTTATTGATGGATGGTTTCCAATAAACAAAAGTTTATGGACTAGTTCTTATGTTCTGTATACAGGCGGTTTAGCTTTAAATTTTTTAGCTATTTGTTATTGGTTTATTGATGTAAAAAAATACACTTGGTGGATTAAACCGTTTAAAGTATACGGAATGAATGCAATAACAGTTTATTTTTTGTCCGGTATAGTAGGGAGATTACTTTATCAAATAAAAATTACAACAGAATTGGGTGAAATTACTATAAAGGAATTTTTATTTAACAATCTGTTTTTAACCTGGTTAGCTCCAATTAATGCATCTTTATTATGGGCAATAGTTTATGTTTTAATTTGGCTTGGATTAATGTGTATTCTTTATGCGAAAAGGATATTTATTAAAGTCTAATGGCATCTAAAAAATACTAAAACACTATTGCATTTTAGCTTATTCTAAGTTATTTTTATTGAAATTTTCAAGGAGAAAAAATGCCACCTATCCAAGATTTCAAAACTATTCCTGAAATGTTTGATGTTGTAACTAACAAATATGGTTCAGCCAAAACATATTTAAAACATAAAGTTGACGGAAAGTTTATTGATGTAAACTATGAAGTCGTTAGGGAAATTACTGAAAATTTAGCACTTGGGTTAGCTTCTTTTGGTGTAAAACGAGAAGATAGAGTTGCAATTATTGCTGAAAATAGACCTGAGTGGTATTATTCTGATCAGGCAATTCTTGCGTTGGGCGGTGTAGATGTTCCAATTTATCCTATTTCCACAGCGGATAGTATAGAATATATCTTGAACAATTCAGAATCTGTTGGTGCAATTGTTTCAACAAAATTTCAACTAAATAAAGTCTTAAAGATTCGCTCCAAGTGTAAAAATCTAAAATTCATTATAAATATGAGTAATGATAATACGGATGGAGAACAAGGAGTTTATACTTTTAACCAAGTTTTAGATCGAGGAAGAATTTATAAACAGGAACATAACCAGCATTTTCAAAATCAAATAAATTTAGCAAAAGAAGATGATCTTTGTACAATAATTTATACTTCCGGAACTACTGGCGAGCCAAAAGGAGTAATGTTAACTCATAAGAATATTCTTTCAAATGTTAAAGCCGCCTGCGAAGTTATAAGCGTAACTGATAAAGATACATTTCTTTCATTTTTACCACTGAGTCATATTTTTGAAAGAATGGCTGGATACTATTTAGCTTTTTCATGCGGTTCAACTGTTGCATTTGCTGAGGGAATTGAAAAAATTGCTGTCAATATGACTGAAGTAAAACCTACTGTTATGACCGGTGTTCCAAGACTTTTTGAAAGGATGTATAATAAAATAATTAAGAATGTTGAAAAACAACCTGAGAAAAAACAAAAAATATTTAATTGGGCTTTAAGTGTTGGGCAAGAATTTGCCGAGTTAAAGAGATCCAACGATAACACAAATTTAGGTCTTAAAATAAAATATAAATTGGCGGATAAACTTGTTTTCCAAAAACTTAAAGGAGTTACCGGTGGAAATTTAAGATTTTTTATTTCCGGTGGTGCAGCTTTGGCAAGAGAATTAGGAGTATTCTTTGAAGCAATTGGGATACTTATTTTGGAAGGCTACGGATTAACTGAATCTTCACCGGTAATCACTGTAAACAGAGAAAATGATTATAAATTTGGCAGCGTTGGTAAACCGGTTCCAGGTGTAGAAGTTAAAATTGCGAAGGATGGTGAAATTCTTGCACATGGACCAAATGTTATGCAAGGTTATTATAAGAAGAAAAAAGAAACAAGTGAAATGTTAAAAGATGGTTGGCTGCATACAGGTGACATTGGCGTATTTGATGCGGAAGGATTTTTGTTAATTACGGATAGAAAGAAAAGTTTATTTAAAACTTCCGGAGGTAAATATATAGCTCCAACACCAATTGAGAATTTATTTTTAGGCAGTAAATACATTGATCAATTTATTATAATTGGCGATAAGAGAATGTTTATAAGTGCACTAATTGTTCCGGATTTTGAAGCATTACGTGAATATGCTGATGCTAATAGAATTGCTTATAACTCAAATGAAGATTTAATTAAAATGAAACAAATTGATGAAATGATGCAGCTTGAATTTGCAAGATTCCAAAAAAAACTCGCCAGTTATGAAAAAGTAAGAAAGTTTACTTTACTTGAAAAACCTTTCTCAATTGAAAATGGAGAAATGACACCATCACTTAAATTAAAAAGAAATGTTATTGAAGAAAGATATAAGCATTTAATTGATGATATGTACAAGGAAATAAACAGTTAAAGGAAAAATTCATAAATCTCAAAGCACTATTATATTCTGATATTTTAGTGCTTTGAATCTAATCAATCTCTCTGTTGCCTATTTGATTATTCCATTCGAAGTGAAATTATATGTATATTTACAGATTATTTTTGAATTTTTGAGGATAAATTGAACAAAGAAAAAGTTCTTGTTACTTCTGCTTTACCTTACGCAAACGGACCAATTCATCTTGGGCATTTAAGTGGTGCATATTTACCTGCAGATATTTATGTAAGATACAAAAGACTTAAAGGAGATGATATAATTTACATTTGCGGTTCTGATGAACATGGAGTTCCTATTACTATTTCAGCAGATAAAGAAAAAGTCTCCCCAAATGTTATAATAGACCGATACCATGAAAAAAATAAAGCAGCATTTGAAAAATTTGGGATGAGTTTTGATATATATTCTCGTACAAGTTTACCAATTCATCATAAAACTGCACAAGAATTTTTTAAAAAGTTTCATGAAAATGGTTTGTTAGTTGAAAAAAAATCAATGCACTTTTATGATAACAAAGCAAATATGTTTTTGCCTGATAGATATGTTGAAGGCACTTGTCCAAGATGTGGTTATGAAGAAGCAAGATCAGATGAATGTGAAAAATGCGGTTCACTTTATGAACCACAAGAATTATTAAATCCTAAAAGTAAAATTAGCGGCGATACTCCTGAATTAAAAGAAACTTCGCATTGGTATTTTCCATTAGGCAAATATCAAAAATTTCTTGAAGATTATATACAAGAAATGAATTCAAATTATGGCTGGAAAGACAATGTTCTTCAATATTGCAAGGGATGGTTTAAAGACGGATTAAAAGACCGTGCGGTCACTAGAGATTTGGATTGGGGAATAAAAGTTCCATTACCAAATTCCGAAGGAAAGGTTATTTACGTCTGGTTTGAAGCTGTTTTGGGTTATATCTCCGCAACAAAAATATTTTCAGAAAATTTAAATAAACCTGATTTGTGGAAAGATTATTGGCAAGGAAAAGATACTAAATACATAGCATTTATTGGAAAGGATAATGTTGTGTTTCACACAATAATTTTTCCTGCAATGCTGCAAGCATGGAATGAAAATTCGGAAACTAAATTTATTCTTCCACAAAATGTTCCTGCTAATGAATTTCTAAATTTTGAAGGAAAAAAATTCTCTAAATCAAGAGGTTGGGGAATTGATGTAGATGAATTTCTTGAGTTGTTTCCTGCTGATCCGTTAAGATATACATTAGCATCAAATTTGCCGGAAAATAAGGATACCGATTTTTATTGGAAAGAATTTCAAGCTAAAAATAATAATGAATTAGCCGACATATTAGGAAACTTTATCAATCGGACTTTTATATTTGCGGGCAAGCATTTTAATAATGAAGTTCCATCAAGAAATGAATTATCAGAAATTGACAATAAAATGTTGAATGATCTCCAAGTTTATCCGCGAAAGATTGCTGAGCTTTTTGAAAATTACAAGATAAAAGATGCAGTTCTTGAAATGATGAATCTTACAAGAAATGCGAATAAATATTTTAATGATTCTGAACCTTGGGTTACTGTTAAAAAGGACAAAAGCATTTGCGGAACAACAATTAACATTTGTTTACAAACAATTTATACATTAGCTGAAATATTTTCTCCTGTAATTCCTTTTAGTTCAAAAAAAATATTTAGTATGCTTAATAGTGAACCCACTGAATGGCTTAGTATTGGAATTAACAATTTAAAAGTTGGGCATAAACTTAATAAGTCTGAAATTTTATTTAAAAAAATAGAAGATGATGTAATTCAAGTTCAACTTGATAAATTACCTTCATCTGAAATTGTAAAAGAAAAAATTCATGAAATATCTTTTGAGGATTTCAGCAAAATCAAATTAAAAATTGCAAAAATAGTTTCAGCGGAATCAATAAAAAAGAGTAATAAACTGCTTAAATTAAAAGTAGAACTTAAAAACGAAACAAGGCAAATAATAGCCGGCATTGCTCAGAGTTATTCTCCCGAAGAATTAATAAATAAAAAAGTTGTAATTGTCAGTAATCTTAAACCTGCTAAATTATTTGGCGAACTTTCTGAAGGTATGATTTTAGCTGTTGAAAATAATACTGGTAAATTAAACGTATTAGAAGTAGATGAAAATATTGCAATCGGTACAGATGTTAGATAGTTCTCAGAATGAATAAAACTTATAAATCCAACAATAGAACAATACGATTAAAGGAAGAAGAAATATCTGAACTTTCTAAGAATCTTGTTAAACTAAATGGGAATTGTAAGAAATCAGATTTTCATAATAAAATTATCAATCAAGATACTTTTGCGGTATTGGACTATTTACCCAATAAGTTTATTGACCTTTTATTTATTGATCCACCTTACAACATGAGTAAAACGTTTAACAGCAATAAATTTAGTAAGCTTTCAATTGATGATTATGGATATTGGCTTGATACGGTAATCCAAAAAATGGTAAGGATGTTAAAACCACAAGCATCAATTTATGTATGCGGAGATTGGCATTCATCAACCTCTATTCATATTGTATTAAATAAATATTTTAAGGTTAGAAACAGAATAACCTGGGAAAGAGAAAAGGGAAGAGGTGCAAAACTTAATTGGAAAAATTCATCCGAAGATATTTGGTTTTGTACATTATCTGATAAATATTGCTATAATGTTGATGAGGTAAAACTTAAACGTAGAGTACTTGCTCCATATAAAGAAAATGGATCACCAAAAGATTGGGAATCAAATAATAATGGAAGTTTTAGATTAACTCATCCTTCAAATTTATGGACTGATATTACCGTCCCTTTTTGGTCAATGCCGGAAAATACTGATCATCCTACACAGAAACCAGAAAAACTTATTGCAAAAATAATTTTAGCCAGCAGTAATAAAGGTGATTTTATATTTGATCCTTTTTTAGGTTCTGGCACGACTGCAGTTGTAGCAAAAAAACTTTCTAGAAATTTCAGCGGAATTGAAATTGATGAAAAATTTGCTTCATTAGCTCAAAAAAGATTAAATCTTTCTGAAAAAGATAAAAGTATTCAAGGTTATAACGATGGAGTTTTTTGGGAAAGAAATTCTTTAAGTTATCAAAATAAAAAGTAGAATTAAACGAAATTCACATATTTATTAAATATCAAATGAATAACGAATGCCTTGATTTTTGAACAGAGTATAACTAAAATTTAAGGCTAAATTATAATTTTTATTAGGAGAAATTGAATGTTAAAAAAGCTTTTATTAAGCATAATCGGTTTAGTTTTATTTACACTTTACTCATGTTCACCTAAACACTCAGAAATAATTGTAGCTGAATACGGTAAATATAATGTTACAATGGAAGAATTTGAAAATGCATACGCAAAAAATGTTGGCAGTTTTGAAAATGCCCAAAAGGATTCAATTCAAAATTATAATAAATTTTTGGATTTATTCGTTAATTTCAAAATGAAATTAAGAGATGCACAAGTAAGAAGATTGCCCGAAGATGAAGCTATAGTTAACGAATTAAGCGATTATGAAAAAACAATTGGGGCTTCATATTTATTAGAAAAAGAACTTTATGAAAAAGGAATACAAGATTTATATGATAAACGAAAATATGAGTTAAGAGTTAGCCATATTTTATTAAGAACAGATAAAACAACACCGGAAGAAGCTGAGAAAAAAGCATTAGCAATTCTTGATAGCATAAAAAATGGTGCTTCATTTGAAGATATGGTTAGAAAATATTCTGAAGATCAATTCTCTAAAAATAAAGGCGGAGATGTTTACTATATTACAGCCGGGACAATTCTTCCCGATTTTGAAGATATAGCTTTTAATACTCCAGTTGGTACAGTAAATCAAACTCCGTTAAAAACAAAATATGGATATCATATTATTAAAGTTACTGATAAGATAGAAAGAGCCCCTCAAATTAGAGCAAGTCATATTCTAATTAGAAAAGAAGGAGAAGATAAAGCTGTAGATGATAAAAGCAGATATCAATTAGTTCAGGATATTTTATCAAAATTAAAGAATGGTGAAGATTTTGGAGAATTAGCCCTTCAATACTCTGAAGATCCGGGATCAAAAGAGAAAAAAGGCGATTTGGGATTTTTTGCCAGAAGGCAAATGGTGCAGCCTTTTGATGAAGCTGTATTTGCTTTAAATGTTGGAGAAATTTCTGATGTAGTTGAAACTCAATTTGGTTTTCATATAATAAAATTAACCGAAAAAACTAAATACCCTAGTTTTGAAAGTGAAAAGAAATCATTACGAGATATGTTTGAAAGAACAAGAAAGAATTCTGATTATGAAAAATTAATTGATAAATATGATGATGAAGTAAAATTAGTAATGCATGATGAAGTATTTAAAGAAGTTGTATCGAACGCAAATGAAGTAAAAATAAATCAGCAATATTGGGAAAGTGATCTTCATAATAATTTTGGCGATAAGGTACTATTTACAATAGGCGATGAAATTTATACGACAGATAGTTTATATTCATTTGCGATAAAAGAACCTAAAAATTTTGGCAAAGTTACTGATCAAAATACATTAAATGGATTTCTGAATGATTTAAAAAATCAAAAAGTAATTGAAGCAAAAGCAAAAGATTTAGTGAATACAGATAAAGAGTTTGCCGGCTTAATGGATGAATATAAAAATGGAATTTTGATTTTTAGATTGCAGGAAGAAGAAGTTTGGAACAAAATGAAAATGGATACAACGGAAATTCTTAAATTATATGAGCAAACAAAAGATAGTTATGTTTGGCCAAATAGAGTGCAGTATAGAGAAATTGCTTCAAAAAGTGATTCTTTATTAAATGAAATACTTGGAATGTTAAAACATGGTTCAAAGGTTGATGAAGTAATTGAAATATATAGCGACCAAATAAAAATCAACAATTCTGAATTAATTGATGCAAATACTAATGCAATAACCAAAGCTGCTAATGAACTTGAAAACGTTGGTGATTTTACTGATGTAATAAGAAATGTAAATGTCTGGAGTATAATTGAATTAGTTAAGAAAGATGCATCAAGAACAAAAACATTTGATGAAGCAAGAGCTGAAGTTACAAGTGCATATCAAGATATTGAAAGTGCACATCTTGAAAATCAATATGTTTCCAGACTTAAGAATACATATGAACCAGAGTTATTTTATGAGGAATTAGAAAACGCATACAAAAATTAAAATACAAGCAATATGTTTTTCTTTTATACTTTTTTATAGTTGTGAAACTGAAAAGAAAGTAGATGAAATTTATGTTGCTCAGGTTGGTAATGCTAAATTAACCGAAACTGAACTAAATTCTCAATTGCTTAGTGAAAATAGCTCAACTAAGTATAAAGAAGAGTTTATTAGAAATTGGGTAATAACGGAAATACTTTCTCAAATATCTAATGAAAATAAATTATTAAGCAACGAAAATTATTTTAGGATTATTGAAAATTCAAAAAAAGAATTAGCAGCGGCTGTTGCAATTCAGAATTATCTTGAGAACAATCCAATAGATGTTAATGAATCAGAATTGAATAATTACTTCCAAAAAAATGTTGATGATTTTTCTTTTTCTGATGATGGATATGTAATTAATTATGTTGAATTTAAAAATGAAAGCAATGCAATAAAATTTAGAAATAAAGCAATTTCACAAGGTTGGGAAAGTGCATTATCTGAATTTGAGAATGATAGTTCATTAGTTACAATTTTACAAAATCATACTTTTAAATTATCTGAGATTCAATCTATAAGAACAAGCAGAGTTCTAAGTAAGCTTTATAAAAATGAAATTAGCTTGGTAGTTCAAACGGAACTTAACAATTTTATTGTTGTTCAACAAATTGAGAAAATTGCTAAGAACTCGGTTCCAAAATTTGAGTTTATAAAAGATAAAGTAAAAACAAGTTTTTTAATACTTAAACAAAAAGAATTAGTAAACAGTTATTTGGATAGTTTAATTTCCCAAAAAAACGTTAAGATATTTTAAGGATATTTGATGAAAATTATATTTTTGATTATTTCATTTTTTATTACAACAATCTTATTTGCGCAAGATGTTTTAGATAAAATAGTTGCAGTTGTTGATGATGAAGTTATTCTACAATCTGAATTGGAATTTCAAGTTGCAATGTTTGCTTCTCAACGTAAATTAGATCCAACCGATCCAAGTTTAAAAAAAGATCTGCTTGGAAAAATGATTGAAGATAAACTTCTTTATGCACAATCCATACTTGATTCTGTAGAAGTATCTGATGAAGATGTTGATAGACAATTGGATCAGGTAATAAGTTACTATACTTCACAATATGGTTCAAAAGAAAGATTAGAAAAAGCTTATGGAATGAGTACAGAAAAAATTAGACGTGAGATGCGAGAAGATACAAGAAAAAATTTGATGGCTGAAATGGTTAAGAATCAAAAATTCGGAAAAATTGACATAACCAGAAGAGAAGTTAAAGATTTTTATGAAACTTTTGAAGATTCATTAGGCATGATTCCGGAAAAATTTGAAATTGCTCATATATTTATAAATCCTAAATCAAGTGATAAACTAAAACAAAAATCAAAACAATTCGCTCAGTTATTATTGGATTCATTAAAAAAAGGTGCTGATTTTGCCGAGCTTGCTAAAAAGAATTCCGATGACCCTGGTAGTGCGGCAGATGGTGGCGATTTAGGTTTTGTTAAACGCGGTATTTTCTATCCGGAGTTTGAATCCGCTGCATTTAAATTAACTGAAGGTCAGCTTTCAGAAGTAATTGAATCACCAGTTGGTTTTCATATAATTGAATTAATTGAAAAACGCGGTGAATCAATTCACGCAAGACATATTTTGATAAAACCCAAAACTGATGACGAAGCTGATTTAAAAACAATTGAAAAACTTTCTGAAATTCGTGATAGTATATTAAACAAAACAAATACATTTTCTTATTATGCTGCTAAATTTAGTGATGATAAAGAAACAGCAAAATTTGAAGGATTATTAGGCACATTCGAAGTTGGACAATTAGATAAGCAAATGTTAGATCAAGTTTACAAACTAAATGAAGGTGAAATTGGTTTTCCAAAAAGACTTGAAGTAGGGAATAATGAATACGGTTTTCATATTGTAAAACTAATAAAAAGAACACCGGAGCATAAAGCAAGTTTAGAAACTGATTATGATGATATTAAAAGATTAGCTGAATTTAAAAAACGTGAAAATTTATTTAATAAATGGATGAGTGAAATTAAACAAAATATATTTTGGGAAACTAGAATCTAGGATTTGAATTTGCAGAATAAAAATCAGTTTAATGATGTTGAATTAGTTTCTGAATTACAGGATTCAATAAAAGAAATTAAGAATGAAATTTCTAAAGTTATTATTGGTCAAGATGAAATAATAGATAATCTTCTCACTTCTTTATTTGCTAAAGGGCACTGTTTGTTAGTAGGTGTTCCGGGTTTAGCCAAAACTCTTCTTATAAAAACTCTCTCTGAAGTTTTAGATCTGAAATTTAATAGAATCCAATTTACTCCGGATTTAATGCCGAGTGATATTACCGGAACTGAAATTCTTGAAGAAGATTTAAGTACAAAAAAAAGAGATTTTAGATTTATTAAAGGGCCAATTTTTGCAAATATTATTTTAGCTGATGAAATTAACAGAACCCCGCCCAAAACGCAAGCCGCTTTATTAGAAGCAATGCAAGAACATAATGTTACAGCGGCAGGAACAAAATATTTACTAGAAGAACCATTTTTTGTATTGGCTACTCAAAATCCTATTGAACAGGAAGGTACTTATCCATTGCCTGAAGCTCAATTGGATAGATTTATGTTTAACCTCTGGCTTGATTATCCAAATCTTGAAGATGAAATTGAAATAATTAAAAGAACGACCAGTACTATTGAAAATAATCTTAAGAAAACTGTGAATGCAGAAAAGATCATTATGTTCCAAGAATTAGTCAGAAGAGTTCCTGTTGCAGATAATGTAATTCAGCATGCTGTAAAGATTGTAAGAAAAACACGACCTGAAAGTAAAGCTACTGATGAAAATATTGGAAATTTAATTAGCTGGGGAGCTGGCCCAAGAGCTTCACAATACTTAATTTTAGCAGCAAAAACTTATGCTATTTTTGATGGAAGATTTTCACCAGAAATTGCTGATGTAAATAGGGCATTAATTCCAGTGTTAAGACACAGAATAATACCAAGCTTTAATGCAGAAGCTGAAGGTATTACTAGTGTTGATATTATTGAAAAATTAAACCTTAACAAATAATTATTCTATCTTGAAAGAACTTCCTTCCCTAAAATCACAAGTCTTAATTTTTTTAGCTGTTTTTATATTTGTTCAATTATTTATTTCTTGTACAGAAAACAAAGAAATTGAAGAAACACCAAAAGAACAGGAAATTATTAATTATGATAAATTTGGATTTATTGCTGATTCATTCAATGTAGTTAGAGGAACAATAAAAAAGAATGAAACCTTAGCTGATATTTTAATTGCAGAAAATGTGGATTATAATTTAATTACAGAAATAGTTAAAAAATCCAAACCAATTTTTGATTTCAGAAAAATTCAACCAAAAAGAAATTATTCAGTTTATCAATTAAACGATTCTCTTAATACTTTCCATGCATTTGTATATGAACTTAGTAAAATTAATTATTTAAAAGTCACATTAGCTGATTCTCTTGTGATAGAAATGGTTGAAAGAGAAGTTACAGTAAAGGAAAAATTAGTTAGTGGAGTTATAAATTCATCATTGTACGAAACTTTATCAAATCAGAAATCTTCGTTGATTCTTGCCGGAGAATTAGCAGAAATTTTTGCATGGCAAATTGATTTCTATACAATTCAAAAAGGAGACGAGTTTTACGCAATATATGAACAACTTTACGCTGAAAATGAACCGGTAGGTATAGGAGACATTATTAGTGCAAAGTTTATTCATAAATCAAATCCTTTTTATGCTTTCCAGTTTGTTCAAGATGGAAATGAAGAATATTTTGACGAAGAAGGTAAAAGTCTTCAAAAACAATTTTTAAAGGCACCTTTAAAATATAGTAGAATTAGTTCCCGCTATTCAGGAAGCAGGCTTCATCCTATTTTAAGAACTTACAGACCACATAGAGGAATTGATTATGCAGCTGCAATCGGAACTCCGGTTCAAGCAGTTGGTGATGGTATTATAATTCAAGCTGGAAGAAATGGCGGAGCTGGAAGAATGGTAAAAATTAGACATAATAGTGTTTATACTTCTGCTTATTTACATTTATCTGGTTATGGAAAGGGAATTAAATCTGGCAAGAAAGTTAAGCAAGGTCAAGTAATTGGATTTGTAGGCAGCTCAGGATTATCAACAGGTCCACACTTAGATTTTAGATTTTGGAAAAACGGTTCCTTAGTAAATTACTTGAATCAAAAATTTCCCGCTTCTAAATCAGTTGCAGATAGCAATCTTGTTAATTATAAAGTTTTAAGTGACAGCTTAAGACAAAGAGTTGATCAAATATCAAAAGAAAAAATTAGCTATTCAGGAACATGAACAAGAAAATGCTGTTTAGCAGTTCTCCCAATTTTTGAAGCTTGTTCTATTGTTAAATGTAAATCACTTTCATTTTCATTTTCAGCACCGGCTTCAATAATTGCTAAATCCGAACCTTTAGCCATATTAACCAATGCATCGCAATAAGCAGTATCTCCGCCATAACAAATAGATTTTCCATTATGTTCAAATTTAAAACCTAATGAAGGTACTTCAATTGATTCTTTACCATCATCTGAAGGTTCTCTGTGGTTTACTTTGAAAGGTTTTATTTTTAAATCTTTCTTTAAAAACGTTCTGCTGTTATCAATTTCTTTCAAATTTATTTTATACTTTAATTCATGAGAATATACATTGTGAAAAGCTTTGTAAATACTTTCAATTTCCAAACAGCCTTTTGGATAATAAATATTTAATGGAGTACTTTTTTTCATGACTGATAAATAAGTAAGAAGCGACCATACCCCTCCAACATGATCATGATGACCATGTGAAATAAAAATATCAGAAATTGCTAAAATTTCTTTAGCGGAATAATCTTTATTCAAATCTCTTAAAATACCATCTCCCGGATCAACAACAATTGTAGATTTTTCAGTTGTTATAATTATACCAGTCGCAATGTTAGGTATTGAACAATATATTTTTATGTAGAAATTTTTCTTTTTCCAAATTAAAGGATATTTCTGATTATACTTTTTCATCTTTTCACTTAAGGTTTTTACATGATTTTACATTTTTGCATTTCCCGAAAATATTAAAACTATAACCAACACTTTCAAAGCCAAGTTCTTCACATACTTCATTTACAATTTCTTGAATTTTTGTTTTTCTAAATTCCGTTATATTCCCGCAATTTGTACATATAAGGTGATCGTGATTTTTTCTATTATAACTTGATTCAAATCTTGTTACCCCATCTCCAAAGTTTCTTTTTGCTAATAAGTCGCATTTTGCCAATAACTCTAATGTATTATAGATAGTTGCTCTGGAAACATTAGACTTTTTCATTTTCATTCTAATATATAAATCATCAGCTCCAAAATGTCCATCGTAATCTAATGCATAATCTAAAACTTCAAATCTCTCCGGAGTAATTCTGTGTTTTTCTCTTTTTAGAAATTTTTTAAATTGCTCGTGTGCAGTCTGGTTTTTCAATTCGGATACCAAATTTTTTATTTAAAGATAGCTAAATATTTTAAATCTTGTAATAACATTATTAAGTTTTTATGTATCTTTATATAAAAACTGGCTAATTTTTTTTAATAAAATTCAATTATTAACATTAATGAAAGGAAATAAAATGTCAAAAACATTTGAAATTATTGAAAGAGTAGGAATATCAAATGAAAGTAATTCAGATGCAGTTAAAAAAGTTGTAATGGAGGCAAACACCGAAGGTGGAGTTTCTTGGTTTGAAGTTGTTGAACAAAGAGGCAGAGTTACTCAAGATGAAAAAATTGAATATCAAGTAACAGTAAAAATTGGCAGAAAGATTAATGCATAGTTTTATACTAAGAATTTTAAAGGCTTACAATTATGTAAGCCTTTTAATTAACAATTAACATTCTTGATAAATAAGTTTTTTCATTTATTAAAATTTCATATTGATAAATTCCACTTGTTAGATTGAAGGTACTAAAATTAGCATAATGATTACCTACTTCTTCATTTGAATTTACTAAATTAGCAACTTCGTTTCCTTCTCTATCATTTATTTTTATTGTTACAAAACCAGATTTCGGCAAATAATAATTAATTCCATTGCTGTATAATGTTTTATCATTTCTAATTTCAAAAGTTTGTTCATCAACATTCTCTTCACTTGATATAACCGTCTTTTCTGTTTTTACATTAGAAAAATTTGTGTAAGAAATTTCATTATCATTTTCTGCCAATAAATTACTTTGTGCAACAATAAAAGTATTTGATACAATTAATAAAAGTGCCCCAAAATAAAATTTCATCGTTTTCATTTTAAATCTCCTTACTTTTTTTGAGATTATTACTTTTCTATGGTTTTAAACAATAGCACATGAAATAATTTTCTGTGATTTGTATCATTCTTGTACTTTTGTTTTGATAATTAAATTGATAAATAAGGATTAACATTTAAGGTTTGCATTTCTTTATGTATAATTTTATATATTTTGTAAAATAAATTTTATATGAAAGGTATAAATATGATTGAAGTTGGTAAAAAAGCACCCGCAATTACTTTATTGGATGGCAATGGAAATAAAAGAACATTAAAAGAATTTGAAGGAAAAAAAATAGTATTATATTTTTATCCTAAAGATGATACATCGGGATGTACAGCAGAAGCTTGTGATTTTAGAGATTCTTTTCCAAAATTTAATAAAACAAAAGCTGAAATAATTGGCGTAAGTCCTGATTCGGTAGCAAGTCATAAAAAATTTGCAGAAAAATATGAATTGCCATTTATCTTATTAAGCGATGAAGAAAAAAAAGTTGTTGAAAAATATGGTGTTTGGAAAGAAAAGAGCATGTACGGAAAAAAATATATGGGAGTTGAAAGAACAACTGTTTTAATTGACGGAAAAGGTATTATTAGAAAGATTTATCCTAAAGTTAAAGTAAGCGGACATGTTGATGAAGTAACAAAAGATTTGGAAGCGATATAATATGATTTACGTATCTAGAAGAGAAGTTTTTAGTGCTTCACACAGACTGCATAATACTGAATTATCTGATGAAGAGAATCAAAGAATATTTGGTAAATGTAATAATCCAAATGGTCATGGCCATAATTATATTTTAGAAGTTGTTGTAGCTGGAGAAATAGATCCCAAAACCGGTTATGTAGTTGATTTAAAACTTTTAAAAACTGTAATTATTGAAAATGTTGTTAAAAAAGTAGACCACAAACATCTAAACTATGATGTTGATTTTTTAAAAGGAATCAACCCTACAACAGAAAATGTTGCAATAGGTATTTGGAATCAGCTAGTTGATAAAATTCCAGGCGGAAAATTATATTCTATTAAATTACACGAAACAGAAAATAACTTTATTGAATATAGAGGGGAGTAAAAATATTGAATTTAGAAAAGGTTCAAAATTATATTCACTCAATTCTTGAAGAAATTGGTGAAGATCCCTCAAGAGAAGGATTATTAAAATCACCTGAAAGGGTAGCAAAAGCCTATCAATATCTAACTTCTGGTTATACTAAAGATATTAAACTTGTTTTAAATGATGCGATATTTGAAGAAAAATATGACGAAATGGTAATTGTTAAAGATATTGATTTTTTTAGCATGTGCGAACATCATATGCTGCCATTTTACGGAAAGGTTCATGTTGCTTATATTCCTAATGGGAAAATAGTTGGTTTAAGTAAAATACCAAGGATTGTTGAAGTTTTTGCTCGCAGACTGCAGGTGCAAGAAAGAATGACACAAGAAATTGCAAATACTTTAGATGAATACCTAAATCCGGCCGGAGTTGGCGTTGTGGCAGAAGCATATCATATGTGCATGATGATGCGTGGAGTTGAAAAACAAAATTCTTATACTCTTACAAGTGCAATGCATGGTGATTTTAAAAATGATGCCAGAACAAGAGGCGAATTTCTTGATTTAATTTCACACAAAAGGATTTAGTTTGAATAAAACAGATGCAATTTGGATTACTGGTGCAAGTTCTGGAATAGGAAAATCTTTAGCAATTAAATTCTCAGAAAATAATTATAAAGTTATTGGAACTGCCAGAAGAATTGAAAATATAAATGATTTGAACAGTTCTAATTCACTAAATGTTGTTTCATATAAAAATGATATTTCCAAGATTGAAGAAATTTCACAATTCTATAGTGAAATCAAAAAGAATTATTCTATTACATGCTTAATTAATAATGCTGGAATTACATCTTTTAAGCCATTTAAGGATAATACTGTCAATGAAATTGAAAGTATTATTGATACAAATCTAAAGGGTTCTATATATTCTGTAAAAACAGTTTTACCAGAAATGATTGTGCGGAAATCTGGTTTAATTATCAATATTTTATCTGTGGCTGCAAATACAGTTTTTACAAATAGTTCAATTTATGCTGCATCTAAAGCCGGTTTGGCTGCTTTTGCAAAAGTTTTACGTGAAGAACTAAGAGAATATAATATTCCGGTTATTAATATTTATCCGGGTGCGACATCAACAGAAATTTGGCCAGAAAAAACTATTGAAAAATTTTCACATAGGATGATGAATTCAACTAAACTTGCAGATTTGATTTTTGATATTTATAAGAATTCAACAAATCTCAGTCCGGAAGAAATTGTTGTTAGACCAATTACAGGTGATTTATAAATGTCTAAAAAAGAAGTTGTATTAGTTACCGGCGCCAGTAAAGGTATTGGAGAAGCAATTGCCATAAAATTGGCCAAAGAAAACTATGATGTTATAATATTTGGAAGAGATGTACAAAGGTTGATTAAATTAAAAGAAAAACTTGTTTCATTAAATTCTAACACAATTTATTTTAATGGTGATGTTTCAAATGAAGAATTTGTAACTGAATCTGTAAATAAAATTCTTGAGAAGTTTGATAAAATTGATGCTGTTATAAATAATGCTGGAATTGCACATTTTATTCCTTTTGCTGAATCTAATTTGGAGCAATTTAAAGAACAAATTGATGTGAATTTATACGGAGTTTACAATTTTAGTCGTGCGGTTATAAATCATATGATTAAGAGAAAACATGGAACAATTATTAATATTTCTTCACTTTCCGGAAAAGTCGGATTTCAGTTGGGAACAATGTATTCGGCCACAAAACACGCCGTAATGGGCTTTTCAAGATCTTTAATGCAGGAAGTAAGAAAATTTGATGTAAGAGTAGTAGCAATTTGTCCAGGATCAGTTGTAACAGATATGATTTTAAACTCTCCAATTCATCCTAAAAATTCAGAAAAAGTATTGTATCCCGAGGATGTTGCAGAAGTAGTTTTTACAACGCTTAAATTGCCTCAAAGAGCATTAATCAGTGAAATTGAAATTAGACCGAATAATCCCTAAAAAAATAATTCAGTAAATACTTGTAACTATTCTATATAAATAATTATAATACAATAGGTTATAAATTCCCTACATTTTTAAAGAATTACTTCATTTTAATGCCTCTAAACATAAAAATCTCTTAACCGATAATTGAAATGGGAAAATGTATTTCAAATACATTTAATTGGAATGGGAGAAAATAATCTTAATTATCATAAAGTACTTTTTACTGTTGACACTTTAAAAGGTGCTCAGGAAAAGATCAGTTATTTATTTTCTGTAAAAATTGATGTTAACAGAATTATTCAGTGTTTTTCTCGAAAGAAATTTCAAGAATTAAAAAAATACGCTGTTAAAAATATTTTTGCAGAAGATGGTTGTGATGAATTAACTGATTTTTTAAAAGGAGTTATCAGTTATTATACTTCTCCAATGTATGGAGATAGGTACATAAATGATGAAATTTTAAAGAGACATTTAAATGAAGAAATAATTAAGTATAAAAATTTTTTAAAAATGATCGATTCTGAATTAGAATATTGGATAAGTCAGAGAGATCAAGAAAATAATTTAGAAAACAAAAGCGAAGAAGATATGGAAAAAACAACAAAAACTGAAGACGAGATTCTAAATGAAAAATTGAATGAATCTGAAAACTCAACTTCAATAAGAGAACTTTTAGAAAATAAACAGAAAAAGATAACTTGGAAAGGAAACAAAGAAGATTTAATACATTTCTTTGATCAGTTATTTAGTCAGCAGCTCCTTTCAATAAAAAGTTACGATCAAATTTTTTCAATAGCTTCTCATTATTTTGTAGATGAGAACGGTGAACCTGTTATTGTTGAAAAATCAGCTTCAGCAAAAATGAATCTTTTTGGACCTAAAATTCCAGAAGGTTATCAAAGATATATGAAAAGCATTGAAAAATTGAAATCTAGCAATCAATAAAAAAAAGCCGGAATAATTAAATTAATCCGGCTTAAAAATAAGTCTGTAACAGACTTAGATTTGGGCTTGGGGAGCCTTAATGTTCTTCAGGTTTTTCAAAACCCGGTTTGCCCTTAAATCCTAATTTTCTATCTGGTCTCATAAAATCTCTTTTGTGATTTCTGAAAAATTCTGAATTTCTTTCTCCCAAATTTTCAAAACGATCTTTCCACATTTCTTTTTGTTTATCATCAAGAACATTATACAACTCTAACCACATTTTGATTCTATTTTTGTGAAGATCACCTTTAATTTTATTTCCATTGTCAACTAAGTTCATTAATTCATTTTCATTTAAATTTTCAGAACTCATCAATTTTTTTACTTCCAGTCTGTTTCTCTGAAGTTTAGAATCTAAATCTATTTTAGATTCTTGATGTGCAAATCTTATTTCTTTAAATTTATTTTTTTGAACATCAGTTAAATTTAGTTCTGTTTCTTCTCTTTCATGTCTGTGCATATTTCCTTTATTTTTTTGTGCGGAAATATCTTGATAAATTAAAGTTAGAAATATTGTGGCGATAAGAAATATTGATAGCTTTTTCATTGGTTCTCCTTTTTGTTGAATTTGCTTTTTTGACAAAAGGAATTTCAGATTGGTTTAATTTTATTTACTTTAAACCATGCTTCTGATTTATATGTCAAAGTTATTGCTAAAGGAAAGTTATGGATCAGGATAAAGAGCGTTCATTAATAGATGAGTTTTTAAATGGAAATGAAAGATCATTTAATGAACTAATATCAAATTATCAAAAAAATATATATTGGCATGCGCGCAGAATGATGGGCAATCATTTTGATGCAGATGAAATAACTCAGCAAGTAATTATTGTTCTTTATAAAAAGCTGGATACATTTAGATTTCAATCATCTTTAAAAACATGGATTTATAAAATAACTCAAACAAGGTGTTTGAATTTGCTGAAAAAGAAAAAACTTAAAAGTTTTTTTAATATTGATGAAGCTGATAATTTTATAAAAAATAACAATAATGATATTATTACAAATTTTGAAGACAAAGAAAAACTGGAAAGATTAAATACAATATTAAAGGAACTACCAATTAAACAAAGGGAAGTTTTTATTTTTAGACATTATGATGAATTAAGTTATGAAGAAATTTCGCAAATAACCGGTAAAAGTATTGGCGGATTAAAAGCAAATTATTTTCATGCTTCTAAAAAAATATTTGGGATGATGGAAAATGAATAAAAATACTGAATTATTTATAAGATATATTGATCATGATTTATCAGAATCAGAACTGAATTTGATTGAAAAGCAGTTAGATGAGAATTCAGAATTAAAACTTGAATATGAAAATTTTCATCAAAAATATTTATTATCTAAAAAAGAAATTGCAATAGATGAGAGATATTTTTCCACAATAATACCTAATGCTAAAAACAGAATAGTTAATAGAAAATTTAATTATTATAAAAAAATTGGAATCATACTCCCAATTCTTCTTATTGGTTTCATTTACTTTTTCAATTCAAGCAGCAATAAATTTGATTTCAAGGAAGATTTTCCTGAATTGCTCCAAACTTTTATAAATGATTATGAATTGGCCACAGATTTAATATCTAATGCTGCTCACATTGAAAACACATCAAATATTAGTGATGAAATGTTAAATGAATATTATGAAGAGGAATTAAATTTTGATCCCACTGTTTTTGAATATTTGGAAGAAAATGTTACGTCAAATGATATTAGTAATAATGTGCTTAATCAGCTTTCTGAAAACGAATTTAATACTCTTTACCAAGAATTAAAAAATAAAAAAATATTGTAGGTATAAAATGAAAAAGCTATTTACACTGATAATTATTTTAGCAGCATCAATTATTTTTGCGCAAGACCGACCTCAGGAAAGGGACCATAGACATTTTAGCAAAAAATTTGAAGAGTTGGAAAAAATTAAACTTTTAGAAATTCTAAACTTGGATGAAGAAACTGCAATTAAATTTTTTGTAAGACGAAATCAGAATAGAAAAAATATTGATAATATTATGGAGAATATTGAAAATGTTTTTTCAAAAATGGAAAAAGCTTTAGAAAAAGGTGAAAATCAACAAGAATTGACGAAATTAATAAATGAAGCTAAAGACTTAGAATCAAAAATGTTAAATGAAAGATCTAATTTTCTTTCTTCATTAAATGACATATTAACAAAAGAGCAGATAGTAAAAGTTATTCTATTTGAACATAAATTCAAGAAAGATATTAGAGATTTACTAATAGAAAAAGGCAGAAAACGATTTTTTAAAGAATAAATGTTGAAAAAAAATAATTTGACAATTCAAGGAACTATTTTTAATCCTCGTTGTAAATAAATTTGAGTGCTCAATTCTAAGTTAGTGTGTATTAAATATATTGCATTTTTTACAGCTTAACCATATCTTTGTGATTCATTTTGCGGAAGTGGTGAAATTGGTATACACGCTATCTTGAGGGGGTAGTGCTCGTAAGGGCATGCGGGTTCAAGTCCCGCCTTCCGCACACGTAAGTAAATGTTAACAAAATAAGGGTGTTTTGATGATGAAAATTAGAATCCTACTTTTTACACTTTTGGCGTTTTTCGTTTCAACTTTATCCGCACAATCAGGTGAAATGGATAATGAAGCTGCAAAATTATATAATGAAGGTAATAGTCAAATGAAATCTGGAAATTATGCCGGTGCATTAGAGTCATATGCCGGTGCTCTAAAAATTTCTAAAGATTATAGAATTTATTATCAATTAAGTTCAGTGTATAAAAAACAACGTAAATATGAAGATGCTGAACAAGCATTATTAGAATGCTTAAAACTAAAACCGGATTTTTCTACTGCATATAATTCATTGGGTACAACTTATTATTCATGGGGTAAATTTGACAAAGCAGTAGAAAACTTTACAAAATTTAAAGAAAGTGCTGATGATAAAAAACTTCAAGAAAGAGCTGCTAAATATATTGGTTTAGCTTATGCAAAACTTGGTGAAGAAGCTTTGAAAGATAAAAATTATCAAGACGCAGAAAAACACTTATTAAATGCTGTTGAAAATTATAGTTACGATGCTGCTTATCTAAAATTAGCAGATGTTTATGTTGAAACCGGAAGATATGAAGAAGCTCTTAAAGCTGCAGATAATGCAATAAATTATAGAGATAAAAAATCGAGCGTTCCTAAAGGTGCTCCTTATTTTTATAAAGGAATGGCTTTTAAGGGATTGAATGATAAAGAAAAAGCGAAAGAAAATTTCAAAATTTCTAGCTCTGATAAACAATATAGAGATAGAAGCAATCATGAAATAAAATATTTGAACTAAATAAGAATATAATTTTTAGCAAGCCCGGCAATTTTTGTCGGGCTTTTTTTTTGCATTTATTCATAAATTTGTATAACATATTTTATAACAATAGGATATGTGTTCAACTTAACAATTATCTTTAACTTAGCTAACTAATTACTTATATTATAGTTGTATATTTTTTCTCAATTTTCGGAACTCTTTACGTAAATCTGCGTTTAATATGTTATACATAAATATATTTATGGTATGAGTATTTTATGAGATATTCCACTCACCTTATTTTATTTAGTTTTTTCTTAACTTCTGTAATTTTTTCACAGAGCGAATTAGAACAATATTCTTTAGGCATGGAGAATTTCAATAAGGGAAATTACTCTAATGCATTAACTCATTTTTACAATGTACTTTCTAAGGATGATGTTGATGAAAAATTGCTATCTAGTACCAATATTTATATTGGTGAAAGTTTATTAGGTATTCAGCAAAAAGATGGAGCAATAGCTCAGTTCGAGAATTTTGTTAATAAATTTCCTACCTCAAATTTTAGAGAATTAGCTCTATACAGATTAGGGAATTTATACTTTGAAAAAAAATTATATGATAAAAGCAGAACAAATTTAGTTGAACTTGTTAATTCATATCCATCCTCAGAATATTCCGGTTCTGCCTATCACCTTATTGGTGAAACATTTATAGAAGAAAATGATCTTGAAAAAGCAGAAAGATTCTTTAATTCGGCAGTTAATTCTAAAAGAAATAATTCATTTGTCGACCACAGTATTTATTCATTAGCAAATGTATATGAAAAAAAAGGGCAGTATTCTGAAGCTGTTAAATATTATGATAAACTTTTAGGTTACCATAAAGAAAGTAATTTGGCTGCTCAAGCTCAATTAAGAATTGGTGTATGCTATTTTGAATTAAAAGAATATGATAATGCAGTTTTGGAATTATCAGATCCGCTAATTAAAGATCTTGATATTGATTTGCAAAATGAAGCGGATTATATACTTGCAAATGCTTTTTATAGATTACGGGAATATGAAAGTGCAACCAATGCTTATAAAAGGATATTGAATAATTCTCCAAATTCTGAAATGCTTGATAGAATAAGATATGGTTTGGCATGGATACATTTTAATCAAGGCAATTATAATGATGCTTATAAAATGTTCAGTTTACTTTCTCAATCAAATGATGATTCCATTGCCATAAAATCTTTTTATTGGAGTGGTGAATCAAAAAGGTATGAAGGAAAGTATGGTGAATCGATTGAAATTCATAGAAAATTTGTGGAAAAATATCCAAATCATCCATACTCTGAAAAAGTTAAATTAAATATCGGAATTAGTAAATTCAGTCAGAATAGTTTTGTTGAATCGGAAGAATCTTTACTTGAATCAATTAACTCAACTGATCAATTAACAAAAGTAAAAGCATTCACTCTTTTAGGTGAAATAAATTTACGTAAGAAAAATTATAAAGTTGCACTTGAATACTTTAAAAGAGGTTTGCAAATTCCTCAAATCCCAACTGAACTAAAAGATAGAAGTTATTTAGGTATGGGTGTTTCAAATTTCTTTGTTAAAAATAATATTGATGCATTGAAAAATCTTAATTCCATTGATGAAAAGACTACAAATGTTGAAAAGGATAAACTAAATTTTTATAAAGGTGAATCCAATTTCTTCTTAGGAAATTTTAATGATGCAATTTCAAATTACAATAAAGTAACATCTTCTGATAATCTACTTCAGAAAAATACAATTTACGGTAAAGCATATTCTTATTTTAATTTAAGAGATTTTCAAAAAGCCGCATACTTTTTTAATGAATTTATTAATAAATATGAAAACGATGAAAAATATAATGAATGTGAACTTAGATTAGCTGATTGTTATTATGGCACCAAATCATTTGAAAAAGCAAGTTTTTATTATGAACGTGCATTAGTAAAATCAAATAAATTTAAGAATGATGATAGATCTTTTTTTAATTACGCTCAATCATTATTTAAGCAGGGAACTTCTAACAAAGCAATAAATGTTTTAAATGATTTTCAATCAAGATTTCCGGCTTCACAATATTCTGATGATTCTCAATATTTAATTGGGTGGATAAATTTTCAAGGTGGAAAATTTGATGAGGCAATAAATTCTTATACTAAATTATTCAGTAATTATCCACAGTCTGTGCTTTTACCACTTGCACATTACTCAATTGGTGACTCATATTTTAATAACGGTGATTATCCCAAAGCTATAGAAAGTTATAAAAGATTAATTTTACAATTTCCAAATTCATCTTACGTTTTTGATGCAGTAAATGGAATTCAGTACTGCTATATTGTTCAGGATAAACAAGATGAAGCAATAAATTATTTAGATGGATTTTTAAGTAAAAATGCTAATGCTGAATTTGCCGATAAAATTCAATTTAAAAAAGGTGAAATTTATTATAGCTCAGGAAATTATCAATTAGCTGTTGCTGAATATGGAAAATTAGTAAATAGATATTCTAGCAGTCCGTTAATTCCAAGTTCATATTATTGGATGGGAAAAAGTTCAATAATGTTAAATAATACTAACGATGCTATAAGCTATTTTGAAGAAGTGATTGATAATTCATTGAATACAGAAGATGGTTTCAACTCAGTTTTAGAATTAGGAAGCATTTACAGAAAACAAAAAAATTATGAAAGAGAAATAGAATTATATGAAGAAATATTGCCAAAAATTTCTGATTCAAAAAGAATTTCTGAATTGAATTTTGTAAAAGCTCAAAGCTATATTGAAAATAATAATATTCCGAATGCATATCAGACATTAAACGAAATTGTTGATAAACGAGACGGTTCCTTATTTTATTATAAGGCTGAAATTGAATTAGGAGTTTTAGAATTAGTAAGATCAAATTATGAAAACTCAATTTACTTGTTTCAGGATGTTGTAAATAACAGAACAGATGACATTGCGGCGCAAGCACAATATTATTTGGGATCAACATATTTTGAACAGGAAAAACTTCCGGAAGCAATAACAGCTTTAAAGAAAGTTGTAAATCTTTATTCTGCATATGATGAATGGTATACAAAATCTTTACTATTGCTTGGAGACAGTTACACCAAATTTAATGATAAAGCTAATGCTGCAGAAATGTATAAAGCAGTATTGAAAAGACACCGCAATGATACTGTAGCAAAAGAAGCTAAGGATAAATTAAATCAACTATGAAAAAATTTCTTATAATTTTTTGTTTTGCATTAAGTATTCTATATTCTCAAGAAGAGAATAAAAGTCAAAGTATTGAATTACCTGATTTTGTTATTACAGGTAAAGAGAGTATTACTTTGCCCAAAATTCAGAAATCTTCTCCAGATTTTATTCCACTTTTATCAAAAGATTTTTTTACTCCCGAATATCCAAATGAAGATCAAACAAAGGTTGATTTACCTAAAGTTGAAACTGAAGTTTTAAATATTGGAAATTATTCTCAAACTACTCATGCATTATTGCGATTTAGTGCCGGATTAGAAACATGGCCGCTTGGAGAATTCTTTTATAATGATTGGTCAGGGAATTTTTCATACAATGCACATTTATTTGGGAAAAATGAATTAGAATATGTTGATAAAGCTGGACTAAGTTTAGCAGGTGCAGATATTGGTGCAAAATATTTTGTTGATCATTCTTCTGATTTTCTGCCTGGTTTAGAAATTGGATTTAATGGAAATTATTTTTATGAGTCGTTTAATTTTTATGGATCGGCAACGCCAAAAATTAATAGAATTACCAATAATGGTTTTGCTGGATTAGATTTTAATTATGTGAGTGATCCATTTACAAATTTTGGAATTAATTTTTCTAATTCATACTATCAGCAAAAGGATGATGAAATTGATGAAAATATCTTTGGTACAAATGCATATTTTAAATTAAGAATTTCTGATTTTGATTTTAAGATTGAAGGTAATTTTAAAAACCAGACAATTTCAGCATTAAACCAGAATTTTGGAAATCAATATTATTATAGCTCAATGGCTACTTTAGGATTTAAGTTATATGACATCTTAAATCTTAAAGGAGGTATCTATCTCTCTGAAAGTGAAGGTAATACCTTTTTTGCACCTGTAGCCTATGGAAGTTTGAAGTTTAATAAAAGTATTTCTTTATACGGAGAATTTGCACCAAATACAGAATTTAAAACTTTACGAGACTTTAGAAATCTCAACAGATATTATCAATTGAATAACTTTGTAAATCTTTTTATTGAAAATAAATTTAATCTAAAAGCTGCTGCAAAGTTTGAGTATGAAAAATACTTTGAAATTTCCGGTGGTGTTGGTTACATAAACTCAGATAATAATTTTTACTTTGAAGATAATCTCCAAAATGGTTTCTTTACAATTCATCCGGAAGATATTGAAAAATCGTATGCCTTTATAAATCTGCTTTTTAGAAAAGGTCCGTTTGGTCAATTTTATGGAGAAATAAAATTACAGAATGTTTCAGGTCAAAATGATAAATATTTGCCATACAGTTCAACTTTAGAGAGTCAGATGAATTATTCTTATGATTTTATCGGTGGATTTGGTCTTAAGCTGGGACTATTATATTTTGGAGAAGCATACACAAATTATGATAACACAGAAAAAATCCCGCAGAGTTTAGATTTTAATTTATCTATGTACTATGAATTATTTAGGAATTTTAATTTAACATTAGCATTTGAAAACTTATTGAATGATAAATATTATTATTTCAGGAATTATGAAGCGAAACCGTTTGATGTATTAGCCGGCTTTGAATTTAGGTGGTAGGATTTAATAAATTTACATTGAGGGCTCAAAATGAATAAAGAACTTCTAATAAGTAAAATAGCTGAAATTCTTAAAATAAAAGAAGATGAAAACGAAATTGCATTTTCGTTGTTTAAGGATAAAGTTGCAAATTACTTAAAAGTTGGTGAAGCTCTTCGCATTTCAAATTTAGGAGTCTTGCAACTTAAAGAAAAACTTCAACATGATCTGATTCCAAATAGTGAAAAGGGGAGTAAAAAATTAACTCTTGTTTTTTCACCTGAATCAGAATCTAAATCTGAAGATTCTTTATTTATAAATCTTGAAATTGATAATAGCGGTAAGGATGAAGGAGAGTTTGATGAAAATGTTTTTCAACTGGGAATTGGTAAACCACTTATAAATGCTAGTAAAATTGAGAATGGTGAATACAAATCAAGCTCAGAATCAATTGAATCTAAAATTGATAATCTTCTATATAAATCAGAAAAATTGAAAGAGTTTGATCTTTGGGATGATTACTTGCAAAGTAAAGAAACTAAAAATATTCTTGATGAAGAAACTGAACCAAGCAAGGAATTTGAAATCCCAGATTTAAAAGATACAATGGATGATGTTTCTGAACATTTGAAAGAAGAAGATTTTGTAAATCTAAATGAAAATGAAGTATTTGATGATATACTAGATGATAATAAAATAGAATCAACTGATCTTAAAAATTTTGACGAAGAGTTTGGAGTTGAATTAACAGACGAGGAAATAACTTTTGAAGAAGAAAAAGAAATATCATCAAAGGTATTAGAAGAAATTGATGATGAACTTGAAAAGATAAATCCTGAAGGAGAATTATTAGATTTAGAAAATGATATTCTTGATGAAGATAATTTACAAAAAGATGATACCGTTGAGCTAAAAGAAAATGAAGAAATTAGTGAATTAAATATTGAAATGGATGAGGATGAATCTTATTTAGATGAAATTGACCTTGAGTTAAAAGATGAGGAAATTAATGAACCTGAAATTGAAGAAACGGAAGTCAAAATTGAAGACCCTGCTTTAACTGAACTTAAAAATGAAGATATAAATATTGAGGATGAAGTTAATCAGGACTTAGAAGAATTGGATATCATAGAAAATCAAGAACGTTTTAATGAATCAAAAAAGAAAAAAAATCCTTTACTATATGTTTTAATTTCAGCATTTATAATGGTAGGTGCAATTGCTTTATACTATTTCTTCTTAAGAGAACAGCCAGAGAAGTTTAATAACGTAGAGAGTGAAGTTTTACTTACTGATCAAAATCAAAATGATATTCAAGATTCAGAAGGCCAAGTTGAAGAAGCTCAGATTGATGGGCAAAATGATCAGATTGCTGAAACTTCACAAAATGAAGAACAAACAGCGGAAATTAAAAGTGAAGTTGAATCTTCCAAGATACCATCGGAACAAGTTAAAGAAAATGTTGTTCAAAAAAATGATAATAGCAAAAATGAAAAAGAAGTTAGTAAAAATATTTATTATGATGGAAGTCTTTACAATGTTCAAGTTTCCTCTTGGAAACAGGAAAATATTGCAGAACGGGAAGTTAATAAATTATTAAAAAAAGGTTTGCCTGCATTTATTGTAAAGATTTATATTCCCAAATTTGATGGTACTTGGCATAGAGTAAGAATCGGACCATATAATTCATTAGCAGATGCAAAAGCAGCACAGCAAAAAATTTAACAAGAAAAACTAAGGTAAATTATGTCATTGTTATCTATTTTATCAAAGGGCGGTTGGTTGATGATACCGCTTGTCATTATTTCATTTTTAGCAGTTGTGATTATTGTAGACCGTTATATTACAATAAAAAAATCAAAATTAAATGTTCCGGCATTTCTGGTTAAAATTAGAGGAATGCTCATAAAAGAAGATATCTCCGGCGCAATGAGTTATTGCATTGAGGAGAAATCTGCTGCAGCAAATATTATTAAAAGCGGATTAAAAAAATATCATTTAGGGCATGAAAGAGTTAAAGAATCTATTGAAAATGCCGGCAGACAAGAAATTGCAAAACTTGAGAAAGGTTTATCTGTTGTTGCTACTATTGCAGGTATTGCTCCTTTAATAGGATTTCTAGGAACTGTAACCGGTATGATTCAAGCTTTTATGAGAATTCAAGATTTACAAGGTTCTGCTAATCCAAGTGATTTAGCAGGCGGAATTTGGGAAGCATTAATAACTACAGCTGTTGGTTTAGCTATTGGTATTATAGCTTTAGCATTTTATAACTATTTAACTTCTTCAATCAACAAATTGGTTCTGGATATGGAAGTTGTTTCAAATGATGTATTAGACATTATTGAAGAAACTAACAGAGGCAATACTGTAAAAGAAGAAGATCTTGAAATTGAACTTTAGGTGAATTATGAAATTTGAAAGTTCGAGAAAACCATTAAGCGTATTTAGTTTATCATCATTGACCGATATAGTATTTTTGCTATTGATATTCTTTTTGTTGACATCGCAATTTGTAATACAGACCGGAGTTAAGGTAAAATTACCAGCTTCAAAACTTAATGAACAAAGTCTACCAACAAAATTAATTGTTTCTATTACTGAGGATAATAATATTTATTTAGGCAGTGAACAAATGGATATTAGTCAATTGGCAATTAATTTAGATAAACAAAAAGAAAGTTTAGTTGAAAATAATCTTGTTATAAGAGCAGACAAAACTGTTGATATTGATTTAGTGATCCAGGTAATTGATGCTGCTAAATCAGCTGGAATTGATAGATTTACAATTGAAACAGAGAAGCAATCACTTTGACAAAAAAAAGAACACCATATTTATTATCAGTAGCATTTCATTTAATACTGTTACTGATACTTTACTTAATAAAAGTTAATCTTGAACCAATTCAAGATGAATTTGTAACTATTGGGTTTGGTGCAATCGGAAAGTTGAGTTCATCCGGAGTTTTAGCTAAAAATCCTGCTGAAGAAATACAAAAAAAAGAACCTCAAAAACAAAAAGAAGAAGTTAAAGAAGTTGTAAAAAATGTTGAACTTCCCAAAGTTGAAAATCCTGACGAAACTAATAATGTTGTTGTAAAAGAAGATAAAGAGAAAAAAGAAGAAGTTGAAACAAAACCAGTTGATGTTAAACCAATAGTAACGGATGAAGAGGAAGCTGGTAAGGGCAAAGAAGAAACTGGCGAAGGTGAAGGAAACTATGGATTTGAAATAGATTTCGGCGGTAAAGGTATGAGAAAAATTTATAGTTACTCATTACCTGCTTATCCTGAAGGAGTTTCAAAGGAAATTGATGTTAAACTGAAATTTACAATTTTACCTGATGGTACTGTTGGTAAGATTTTACCTTTAATAAAAGCAGATACCAGGCTGGAACAAGCAGCAATAAATTCATTACGTCAATGGAGATTTGAACCGTTGCCCGAAGCACAAAATGCTATTGAACAATATGCCGTGATTATTTTCCCTTTCCGCTTGCAGTAGAAAAGAAGCCTTTATAATAAATTTTATAAAAAAAGTATTCAACAATTGTAAGAATTGTTAGTGCAATTGTATCTCTATCAAAATGTTTTCCAAAACCAATTGGTTCCCAAATTAATTTTGCAAGCATTGTTGTTAATGACCATCCAACACTAAATAGAATTATTATTAATGCTAAATCTATTAAAGCAGAACTTAATGATTCTTTCTTTAATTTTTTGACAAAAACGTATATTATAAAAATAACATGCATTAAAAATATGAATACAATTACCATAAAATAATCCTATGAATTTCTCGCATTCAAAATTTTTGTTCCAACAATTCCGCCAATAACTCCAAAAATTGAATTCACTATAAAATTATTAAATATAACAGACAATGCATATAATGCAGAAAAGCCGGTTTCTTTAATTGATTCAACAACGGACTGCATTAAATTTATAACTTCTTCTTTAATATGGTTTGGAACTGGGAAACTATCTAATACACTATTCAGTTCATTAAATGCTGTAATTATATCATTATTTTTTGTTACAAATGTAATGAATAAATCAAAAAAACTGCCAAATAAAGCTGCAAATATTCCGGTCAATAATCCAAGCATAGCACCTTTTTTAAGTTCGTATTCACCAGTTAAATTATTTGCTCTTTGATCAAGCATTATGGCAATGAATGCTGCAATTGGCACAACAAGACAGCATGTTAAAGATTTAGTCAATGGAACAACATGTAAAACTCCGGCACCAAATCCGGCAACTAACGCGGGCAAATACTTTTTCAATTTTTTTCCTTATGGTTTAAAAATATTTGAATAAGTGAAGTATGAATATAAAAAAATCCGATTGAACCTAAAAGAAAACCTGTAAAAAGTGCTATTGTATGAGAATAATCATAAATACTTAATGAACTGAAAAATACGTCAAAAAGCATTGGCAGAGAACTAAATATCAAAAATTTTGTACTAACACCTTTATAAAAACCAATAATAATTAAAAACGCAGATATTAATGCTCCAAAATAAATTCCTGAACATCTAGAACAAACCAAAGTATGAAATGAACTATAGCTAAAAAGTTTTTCACTTTGGGTGTGGCAGACAATTGAATAATTATATTTTAGCAATGGAAGAAAGAAAGAGCTGTTAGGAAAATAAAATATTACTATTTCCCAAAGAATTCCAATACACCAGAATAAAATAATGGTGAATATTAACAAATTAAAAATGTTAGTTTTTTTTTTGTTCAAGAAAAATTTAAAGTTGAATTTTATATTTTAGAATTCTTTTTGGAGTAAGAACAAATAATATATTTTTAACAATTCTAATATTTACAATTGTTTCTTCAAAAAGGTTAGGCAGACTGGTAATTTCAAGATCGGTTTTTCTTTCTTTCAGATTAAAAAATGTTAATTTGTTTTTTTCTAGATAGACAATGATATTTTTAAAAGTATAGATTTTTTCCGGTGAGAATTTTAAATCATAGTAAAACATTCCATTTCCATATTGATCAAAAACTTTAATCTTGCTATCATCTAAAACAAAAATTCTTCCATTAAAATCAATTGAAAAATTCTTTGGATTATCCAAAGCAAAATTCCCGGCATCGTTCGATCCAATTTCTGAAAGATAATCACCTGTAAGATTAAACTTTAGAATTCTATTATTATCTGAATCGAGAATAAATAAATCGCCCACGCTTGAAATTGCCAAACATGTTGGATAGCCGAATTCAACATCATTTTTGGAATTATCACCATTGTATTGAGAAAGAAAATTTAGATCTTTATCAAATCTTTGAATTCTGTTATTGTTTTTATCCGCGACATAAATGCTTAAAGTATTTGTATAAACACTAACCGGTTGATCAAAAGTAGATTCATTCCAGCCAAAACCGCCGATTGATAAAATTGTTTTTCCGCTCGAATCTAATTTTGTTATTGTATTTTCAATATTATCAGAAATATAAATATTTCCGTTCAGATCAATATCAAAGGAGGAAGCGGATTTAAATTTTCCCAATTCTTTTAGAAATGCTAAATTCTGAGAAAAAATTATGTTAGAAAAAGCAAATAATGTTATGAGTAAAAGTTTCATAAATTAAATTTAGGTAATTTGTTATTTTTAGAAAAGTATATAAAAATTATCTAGCATTTTGAATTGATGAAAAATAATATTCCTAAAAAAGAATTAAATCGAATTAAGAAAATATTCACTCTTTTATCAAGTGAATATCAAAATCCAAAACCTCAACTTAATTATTCAAATCCATTTGAATTATTAATTGCAACAATTCTATCCGCACAATGTACTGATGCAAGAGTAAATATTGTTACAGAAAGTTTATTTGAAAAATTTAAAAAACCAATTGACTTCGTTAAAGCAAGTAATGAAATAATTGAGAAGGAAATTTTCTCAACCGGTTTTTACAAACAGAAAACCAAAAGTATTAAAGCTTGCTGTAAAATTTTAGTGGATGATTTTAATTCAGAAGTGCCGAATGATTTTGAGCAGCTTACAAAACTGCCTGGAGTTGGAAGAAAAACTGCATCAGTAATAGCTGGTCACGCATTCAATATTCCAGCAATTGCCGTTGATACACATGTAAAAAGAATATCTAATTTATTGGGAATTGTTAATTCAAAAAATCCTGATAAAATAGAAGAAGAATTAAAAAAATTATTACCTCAAAATGATTGGGTAAATTCAACTCATTGGTTTATTTTACATGGAAGAAAAATTTGTATTGCAAATAGACCCAAATGTGATTTATGTATTTTGAATCAGTTATGCCCTAGTGCTTCTTAAATAAATAAAAAGGTAAAATGGAAAAGGATAGAAATTTTTGTCACAATTTATTAACTGAGTTTACAAAAAGTGAAAGTCTCTTAAAGCATGCATATTCAGTTGAAGCTTGTGTAAGAGAATATGCAAAGAAATTTAATGAGGATGAAGAATTTTGGGGGAATGTAGCATTACTTCACGATTTTGATTACGAAGTTTATCCCACAATGGAAGATCATCCTTTTAAAGGGCAGGAAATTTTAAAGGAAAGAGGATTTTCAGAAGAATTTCGAAGAGCAATTTTATCACATGCAGATCATGCAAATATAGTTAGAGAAACTCAACTTGAAAAAGTATTATATGCTTGTGATGAACTATCCGGATTTATTACTGCTGTAACATTAGTAAGACCAAGTAAATCTTTGGATGAAGTTTCTGTAAAATCAGTAAAGAAAAAAATGAAGGATAAGGCATTTGCAAAAGCTGTGAGCAGGGAAGATATTAAAAGAGGAGCTGAAGAATTAGGAATTGATTTAGATGAACATATTGCATTTTGTATAGAAGCGCTGAAGAAAATAAAAGATAAATTAGGTCTATAAAACTGTATTGATTATTCTTAATTTTTACCGATTATTACTTAAAGTCAAAAAAATTTAAAAATTATATACAAAATCTTTTGACTTGACAATTTAAAAGAAAAGTCTCTAATTTATAATCCAGTTTATAAAAAGATAGCAAAGGAAAATCTTTATAGAGAATTTGGTACTGTTTTTCATTGAATTAAAACATAATTTTTAAGCTAAGTTTATTATCTTTATAGACTAGCAACAATGGAGATTAAATAGTGTACAAATTCTTAATAATAGTTTTCCTATTTTTGTTTATAGACCTTGCCGCCAAGGAAGATTATAAAATATTATCCTCAACAAAAAGTTCAATAATTGTTGAATATAGGCCTGTCTACACTAATAATTCTGAAATAACAATATCCGGCAACAAATATTTTAATATAGAACTACTTAACGGATATAATCAATCTGATACAAAAGTAGGAGCACCGGAAATTCCAACAAGAATTTTTGATATTGGAGTTCCGAGTGAATTTGGTAATAATATTAAAGTAATTAATTCTGATTATCAGACTATAACCGGCAAAATTAAACCAATACCAAATGTAGAGAAAGTTAACTCACTTCCATCATTTATTTATAAAGAAAACGAAAATTATTACAATTTTATAAATCATGAATTAGTAACTTTTGGTGAATTTGGATTAGTAAGAGATCTTAAAGTTCAGTCAATTAATGTTACACCTGTTCAATTTAAGCCTGAAACACAGGAAATTAAAATTTATACCAGAATTGTATTTCAGGTAAATTTTGCACCTACAACTGATTTAGCAAATATTAAAAAATCTGAATTAACAACAGGATTAGTAATAAACTCTCAAATTGCAAAAGAATGGGGGAATAAAAAAGTTAAATTAGCAAAAACAAAAGCCGTTCAAAATTCTGTTTTGGCTACAGGCGATTGGTATAGATTTGAAGCTCCGGAAGAGGGAATTTATAAAATTACCAGGGAATTTTTAACTGATTTAGGAATTAATGCCGGAAATGTTGATCCTAGAACTGTGAAAATTTATAACAACGGCGGTTATTATTTACCGTGGACTGTGAACGAAACAAGACCTGAAGATTTGGTAGAAAATGCTATAATTGTCAGCGGCGAAGCAGATGGTTCATTTGATTCTAATGACTTTATATTATTCTACGGCAGAGGAGTTGATTTTTGGGAGTTTGATAACATTCCGGATGATATTAGAAGAAAGAAACATTTTTATTCAAAAAAGAATTATTACTGGTTAACATTTGGAGGAACTACCGGAAAAAGAATGACCTCGCAAAATAGCTCGTCCGGAACTCCGGTTGTTACACAAACAACAACCCGTGCATTCAAGTTTCAGGATAATGATAATCAGAACTTAATTGGTTCCGGATTATTATATGTTGATGATGATTATAGCACTTCAAGTCAAACAAAAACATATATCCATACTTTAGAAGGATTAATATCTAGTTCAGAAATTAAATATGCATTTCAATTTGTAAATGGCTCAACAAAAAATAATTCTTTAACTATTGATGAAAATGGTACAAGAATTTATACAAGGTCAATTCCGGGTTCGCCAACACTATATCAAGATTATAGATACGGTCAATTAACTTATGGAACGGCAAATTATAGCGGTACTTTAGCAGATAATAGAAGTGCATTAAAATTTTCATTTACTCCTTCAACTATTTCAGATAAAGGTCATTTGGATTATATAGAAATTGAATATCAGAAAAATCTAAAATCCAAAGTAAATGGGATCCCACTTGTTTTTTATTCTACCCCAGTCAATGGTTTAATTAAATTTGAAACGAATGCTTTTAATGACAGTAATTTTGAAGTCTATAATGTAACTGAATTTTCAAATGCTCAAAAAGTTAATGTTCAGAAGAACGGTGGTGGTTTTGATTTTACAAGTTCAGGAAACTTAGATGAAGTTTCAAAATATATAGCAATTCATAATAATGACTTAAAAACTCCGCAAAATGGTGAAAAAATTACAAATCAAAATATAAGGGGATTTGCACAAGGAGCTCAATATATTATAATTTCACCAAAAGAATTTAAAGAACAAGCAGAAAGATTAAGTAACTATAGAGTAAATGAAGCGCAACTAAAAACTACTTCTTTTATTGCTTATACTAATCAGATTTATAATGAATTTTCCGGTGGAAGTCTTGATCCAACCGCAATAAGGGATTTTATAAAATACGCTTATGATAATTGGGAAATTCAGCCTGAATATGTTTTATTATTTGGTGATGGAGATTGGGATTATTTTGATATTCTAGGTAAAAGTCAAAATTTTGTTCCCTCTTTTCAAACTCAAGAATCTATTTTTGAACTTGAATCTTATCCATTTGATGATTTTTATTCAAGAATTTCTGGTGACGATAATAAAGCAGATATTGGTATTGGCAGATTAAATGCAGCTTCACTTGAAGATGCTGAACTAGTAGTTGATAAAATAATCAATTATGAAACAAAACTTGACAAAGGAGTTTGGCGCAGTAAAATTACACTTTTAGCAGATGACGGTTTAGCAGGAACCACAAATGGCCGTATTGATGATGATGGAAATACTCATACTCGGCAATCAGAAAATCTATCTGACGATTATATCCCGAAAAGTTTTGAAAGAAACAAAATATATTTATCAAATTATCAAACAATAAATACTGGTTTAGGCAGACGAAAACCGGATTGCAATACTGCAATTATTGAAGCAATTAATAATGGCACTTTAATTTTTAATTACATAGGTCATGGCAATCCCGATGTATGGGCGCATGAAATAGTTTTCGATAGAAGTATCTCAATTCCTCAATTAAGAAATGATGAATTATTTTTTCTGACTGCCGCAACATGCGATTTTGGCAAATATGACGATCCAAATGTTCAAAGTGCAACTGAAGAAATGATTCTAAAAGAAGATGGCGGTATGATTGGCGGAATGTCTGCAGTACGTCCGGTTTTTTCCGGTGATAATGCCGCATTAAATAATGTATTTTATAGTTATTTGCTTGGTGAAACTGACTCATTAGGTTACCCAGTTACTTTGGGATCTGCATATATGAAATTAAAGCAGCTTAGAACTGGTGGACAATTTGGTAATGATATGAAATTTCATTTATTTGGCGATCCTATTTTAAGATTAAATGTTCCAAAGTTACCTGTTGAAATTACTTCTGTTAATGATAAATCTTCAAATGATACAGTTAATGTAAAAGCATTAAGTGAAGTTAAAATTGAAGGAAAAGTAAAAGATATAAGTAAAAATGATTCTAATTATGAAGGTGAAGGTATTATAAGTGTATTTGATTCGGAAAAAATCATTCATTTAGATGACATAAATTATAATATGGTAGATCAAGGTGGAGTAATTTTCAGAGGCAGAGTATCTGTTGAAAACGGTCAATTTTCAACAAGTTTTACCGTTCCGAAAGATATATCCTATGAAAATAAAAATGGCAAAATTGTTGCTTACTTTTTTAACAATGAAATAGATGGGGTTGGTTACACAGATAATATAATAGTTGGCGGAACAGATTCTTCTAAAACAAATGATGGCAAAGGTCCGGAAATTGAAATATTATATGATGATGAAACCCAAAGCTCTTATTTAGTAAACCCAAATTTTAAATTAAGAGTAAAATTATTTGATGAAACCGGATTAAATACAACCGGAACCGGAATTGGACACAAACTTGAAGCAATACTAAATGATGATGAACAAAATGCAATTGACTTGACAAATTTCTTTATTGGAGACTTGAATTCCGGAGGTAAATCAGGTGAGGTTAATTATAACTTTTCAGCTTTAGAACCGGGTGAATATAAAATTAAAGTTAATGCTTGGGATGTTTATAATAACTTCTCATCACAAGAAAATTATTTTACTGTTGTAGATGATAACGATTTGATAATTCGTGAAGTTTATAATTATCCTAATCCATTTAGCTCAAATACTTATTTTACATTCCAGCATAATTTAAACGAACCGATTAATGTTAGGATTAAAATTTACACTATTGCAGGTAGAATTATAAAAGAAATTGAATCATTTAATATTGAAGATAAATTTGTAAAGATAGAATGGAATGGTAAAGATGAAGACAACAATAAAATTGGTAATGGGACTTATCTTTATAAGCTAATTGTTGAAACGCCAAGTAGTGATTACAAGGAGAATATCCTTGGAAAAATGGCAGTTATTAGGTAAAATTAAATTTGTTTTGTTTTAAAATATATTTTATTTAGGAGGTATTTTATTTATGAAAAAGATCTTAATAATGTTGGTATTAGCTCCGATGTTATTATTTATTAATAATAAAATCTACGCTCAAGGTGAAGCTGCAGTTACATTTTTATTACTTGCTCCCGATTCAAGAGCCGGCGGTATTGGTGAATCCGGTGCTGGTTTAGCTGATAACTCTGCAGCAATTTTTTGGAATCCTGCCGGTATTGCTTTTCTAACTGGTTCAGAAGCAAGTATTACTCACAGTAACTGGCTGCCTCAATTTGGATTGGACGATTTATTTTATGATTATCTGACTTATCGTCAGTACGTTGAAGAAATTAGCGGAAGTGTAACAGCAAGTATCACATATATGAACTTTGGTGAATTTATTAGAACCGGTGAAGGCGGTCCTGAAGCTATTGGAAAGTTTAGATCTTTTGATGCTGCCCTTACCTTAGGATATTCAACAAAACTGCATCCCGATTGGGGTTTAGGTATGAACTTCAGACTTATTCATAGCAGACTTTCTGATAAACCTACTGCTGGCGAACAAGGTTCTGGAGTTGCTACAAGTGTAAGTTTTGATATTGCCGGTATGTGGAGACCCGGAGATTTGAATTTGCCATTAATTGGTGATTTCAGCAACAGATTAAGCATTGGCGCTAACCTTAGTAATATTGGTCCTAAGATTTATTACATTGATCAAGATCAAGCTGATCCGATTCCAACTAACTTTAGATTAGGATTTGCATTTAGATTAATGGAAGATGATTACAACTCATTAACTTTTACAACAGATTTCAGCAAATTGTTAGTTGATAGAGCGGATAGTGCGTCTCAAAGAGCTGATTTTTATGAAGCTATTTTTACTGCTTGGTTTGATGATGATTTTAATACTGAGATGAGAGATGTTGTAACTTCAATGGGACTTGAATACTGGTACGGCGGAGATGACTTTAAATTTGCATTACGTACTGGTTTCTTTTATGAAGATCCAAGTTATGGAAATAGAAAATTTGTGACCATAGGTGCAGGAATAAGATACGATCTTTATGGATTTGATTTTAGCTATATAACAACTGACTTATTCCCAGATGGTGAAAACCATCCACTTTCTGATACCTTAAGGTTTACACTTTCAATTGGCTGGGGTGCAACAACACCTACACAAGGAAAAGGATTTCCACGCGGAATATAAAAAATGCTTAAAAAAAATCTAGTTTTAACATTCTTAATGGGTTTGAGCTGTTTATCAGCTCAGACCTTAAATAAAACTTTTCATAACATTTCAATAAATCCAAAAGCAAGTATTCAAGCGCAACAAGATATCAATATACTTGCAGTAATGGTTGAATTTCAGCCGGACGATTTTGAATTGACTTATGGTGATGGAACTTTTGAATCAATTTATTCTAAAGACTACGGTAATGAAATAATTGATCCGCTGCCGCATGATGCTAATTATTTTGAAAGTCATTTAGAATTTGCAGTTAATTATTATAAAAAAGTTTCTGATAATAACGTAAATATAACTTATACAGTATTGCCAAATATTTTAACTGTTTCTAATCCAATGCGTGAGTATTCTCCATTATCCGGTGAATCATTTGAACCTTTGGCAGATTTTTCAAAAGAAGTTTGGGGATTGGCAAATAGTCAATATTCAACTCAAGATTTTTCGCAGTATAATTTATTTATAATTTTTCATGCAGGAGTTGGAAAAGATATAAGCACTTCAAACTTATTTGGCGAAGCAAGAGATTTACCTTCTATTTATTTGGGACAAAGAACATTCAAACAATTTTATGGTGAATCTTTTAACGGCTTTCAAATGAATGATGGAACACTTATCAATAATAGTGTCATTTTACCGGAAACAGAATCCCGTGAAGAATCAGGTATTGGCGGAACAGCACTAATTGAATTATCAATAAACGGTTTGTTAGTTTCAAGTATTGCCAGCCATTTAGGATTACCAGATTTGTTTGATGCTGAAACTGGCAAAAGTGCAATTGGTCGTTTTGGACTAATGGACGGTCAATCTTTATTTGCTTATGCAGGCCTTTTCCCACCGGAACCATCTGCATGGGAAAAAATATTTTTAGGCTGGGAAGAACCAGTTGTTTTTGAATTTGACAGACCAAATATTAATATTGTTGCACATTTAGCATATGCATTAAATCAAGATCATTATAAAATTGTTAAAATCCCTATCAACTCAACTGAATATTACCTTATTGAAAATAGAGCGCGTGACGTTAATAAAGATGGAGCTACAATAACTTATAAAGTTAACGGACAAACACGAATTATAAATTTTGCTGAAGACTTAGATAATTTTAATAATGCTTATGTTGATACTTTAAGAGGTGTTATTATTGATGTTGATGAATTTGATTGGGCTGTGCCTGGTAACGGAATTTTAGTTTGGCACATTGATGAAAAAATTATAAACGAAGGATTATCTGAAAATAGAATAAATGTTGGTGAGAATAGAGGAGTTGATTTAGAAGAAGCAGATGGAATTCAAGATATTGGTGAAGAGTTTCAAACAATATTTGGTGATATAATTATTGCAGAAGGTGATGAATTTGATTTTTGGTACTCAAGTAATAATTCTAAATTATATAAAAATAAATTTGGAAGTGATACAAAACCAAATACTAATTCCAATAATGGTGCAAATAGTTTAATAACATTATCAAACTTTTCTGATATTGCAAATGAAATGAGTTTGAGTTTAAGTTTTGGATCAGAAAATATAAACTTGATTAGCAGAATGGAAAATATTGGCGGTCCCGGAAGTTTTTTAAAATTGGCAAATAATGATCCGCTAAAATCTTTTAATGTTTTTGAAAGCGGATTAACAATAAATATGGCAAGCTTACTTATTCCAAATTTTTCTGATGTTGAATTTGCTTTGGCAGAAAATGATAATGGTGAATTAGTAGTTGGTGCAAAAGACAGTTTACTTAATCTTATTTACTTCGGAAATGAAAATATCTTCAATTCGATTGAATTAGGATCAAAGTGTACATCGCCAATTGTTATTGACAGATTAAATGAAAACGAGCTAATGATTTATGCGGGTTTAGAAAATGGCGAAATTAAAAAAGTAAGCTACAATTTAAATTCAAATGAATCACCGATATTAGAAGAAACAATATCTGTGTTTAATTCATCAATTAATCAAATTGCTCTACTTAATAATGAAATTATTTCAGTAAGCAATTCCAAGATTAAATTTCTTGATGGGATCGAAATAAATCTGCAAGCAGAAGTAGTTAATTTAATTTTAACAAAGAATAAAGCAGATGAATTTATTGCAAGCGTTCTTACTTCGGATAATAGTATTTACAGCTATAAAAAAGGTGATCAGAATGCTGAATTAATTTATAGCAGTAATTCTAACATTGATGCAATAGCTTTAGGTGACCTTAATAAGATGGGCGAAAACTATATTATTTTTAATGAAGGAAATCAAATTCAAGTAATAAATTTTATCGGATCAATTGTTGACAATTTCCCAACTCAAATTAATGAAATGACAAATTTTGTCGGTCAGCCAAATATTGCTGATATAGATAATGATGATTTTGCAGATATTATTTCAATGACAGATAATGGAAATATTTACGCTGTCTCAGGTAAAGATGGAAAAATACTAAACGGATTTCCAATTTCAATTGGAGGAGATATTCCCCAAAATAATACAATTGTAAGTCGCGATGGGGATTTAATTTTTTCAGCTACTTCTTCAAATTATGAAACTTATTTCTGGAATTTTAACACAACCGGTGATATACAATGGGGAAGTAAATACGGAAATAATTTAAATAGTTCATCTGTAAGTTCAGCAAGCGGTGAAAATTTTATATCAACATATTTTCCTAAAAATAAAACTTACAATTGGCCTAATCCAGTATATGGAACTGAAACAAATTTCCGCACATACGTTAGTGAAGATTCTGAAGTAAAAGTAAAGATATTCGATTTAGCCGGTGATCTTGTAGATGAATTTAAGTTTAGTGCTATTGGAGGAATTGATAATGAAAAATCTTGGGATGTAAGTGAAATTCAAAGCGGTGCATATTTTGCGCACGTTGAAGTAAAATCCAACAGTGGAAAAACTGAAAGTAAAATTATTAAAATTGCAGTTATCAAATAGTAATCCAACCTATATTCAATGAAAAAATTAACCATCTTATTTTTATTAGCTTTTATTAATCTTTCTGCACAGATAGATGATTTTGATCCTGATTACAATTGGTATTCAATAAAAGGTGAAAATATCATTGTTCATTTTCATGAAGAAGCAGAAAGAACAGCAAGAACTGTTTTAAAGATTGCTGAAGAAGTTTGGGAACCAATAACAAGTCTTTACGCTTATGAACCTGATGAAGTTCATTTTATTATAAAAGATATTGACGACTATTCAAATGGCGCAACATATTTTTTTGATAATAAAATAGAAATTTGGTCTTCTGCTCTTGACTTTGATTTACGCGGTACCCATAATTGGCTGCGTAATGTAATTTCTCATGAATTTACGCACATGGTTCAGATTCAAGCTGCAATGAAAATGGGGAGGACTATACCAGCATTTTATCTGCAATTTTTAAATTATGAAGATAAACGCCGGCCGGATATTTTATACGGCTTCCCTAATTTTATTGCATCATATCCTGTAGCTACTTTTAATGTGCCTGCATGGTTTGCTGAAGGTACAGCACAATATATGCGTGAAGAATTTAATTACGATAATTGGGATTCTCACAGAGATATGATTTTGCGATCTTATGCATTAGATAATAAAATGCTAAGCTGGAATGAAATGGGTGTTTTTAGTAAAACCAGCTTAGGTAGTGAATCGGTCTATAATTCAGGCTTTGCATTAACAAGATATATTGCACAAAAATATGGTGAAGATAAACTTCAGCAAATTACTCATAAACTTGGTGATTTAACAAACTTTACAATTGATGCGGCTTTTAAACAAGTATTGGGAAAAGATGGAAATGAAATTTATGATGAATGGAGTGAATATTTAAAGACTGATTATGAACAAAGAATTTCTCAAGTAAAAGAGAATTTAGTAGAAGGCCAGTTGATTGCCGAAAAAGGATTTGGAAATTTTTATCCAATTTATTCACCTGATGGTAAAAATATTCTGTTCATTTCAAATCAAAGCAGTGACTATTTTGCTACCTCCGGAATATATAAATATAATATTGAAAGTAAAGAAACAGAATTAGTGCAATCATTTGTTAGATCAACATTTAATTTTATACCTGGCACAAATAAAATTGTATATGCAAAACTAAGTGAAGATAATCCAAAATGGAAAAATATTCACGATCTATATTTGTATGATTTGGATGAAGACGATGAAACAAGATTAACTTTTGGATTAAGAGCAAATAATCCAAATGTTTCTTCTGATGGTAAAAATATAGTTTTTCTTTTTCAAAAAGATGGAACATCAAATCTTGGTATAGTTGATATTGATGGAAAGAATTTTAAAAGTCTTACATTTTATTCACAAGGTGAGCAAGTTTATAATCCAAAATTTTCAGCAGATAATAAATCAATTACATTTGGTTATTCTTATCATCAAGGTAGAGATATTGCTCAAGTTAATATTGACGGTTCAGGGCTAAATTATATTGTTAAAACTGATAAAGATGAAAGAAACGGTTTTATTAATTCAAATAATGAATTGATCTACTGTTCAGATGAAACCGGAATATTTAACATATACAAGTTTGATCTGGGAACAAAAAAAACAACTCAGCTTACAAATGTTCTTGGCGGAGCATTTATGCCTTCAGCCAATAATAAAGGTGAGATTGTTTATGCGGGATATACTTCTTCAGGTTATAAAATTTTTGAAATTGGTAAAGAAGAAACTGTTAATGTAAATCCTGAGAAGAAATATATATACTCAAAAAATCCGCCATTAAATGAAGTAAAACGATACGGTGATTACGCAGATATAGATTTTAAAAGATTCACAAATTTTAATGATTTCGAATTACCAGAAAATGAAAAATCAAAATATTCTGGTTCTTTTACTAGATTAACTGTTTTACCTTTTGTTCGTTTTGATAATTATAATACTTCTAATAAAGCTGTTGATAAAATTAAACCAGGTGTGTATTTAACATCTTCGGATATGTTAAACAGATACTCTCTATTTGCCGGTGGTTCAATAAACACTCGTTTAGAAAGAGATTTATTTTTATCCTTTATTTATAAAAACAAACTTCCACTGCTGTATTCACTTGGATTAAAACCTGAACTTTCTCTTGATATATATTCAATTAGCAGAAAAGCAGATGTTGATATTTTATTTGGAGTTGATAATACTACCGAACCTCCAACCTATGAAAGTAAAATTAATACAGATGTAACTTATAATCTTTTTGAAGTAGATTTAGCAGCAAAACATAAAATATTTAATCCGGCACACGATTTAGAATTTAGGTTTATTTATAGTCAATACTCAGCGGCAATAGGCAGTTTTATTTTTCCAGGATCAACAACCCTTTATCCAAGCAGCAGTGATGATTATTTTATTGGTAGAAATCTTCAGTTAACATATACTCATAATGCTGTTTATCCAAATGTAGATAGAGATATCAATCCAATAGGAATGCAAATTGAATTAAAGTACAATTATGAAATGAATCAATATAATCCTGAAAGTGAGTATGAAGTTGAAAATGGCGTGTTGGTTCCTGTTTATAGAGATTATAATTTTCATAGAGTTGAGCTAAATTTTGGAAACTTTTACCAAGTATTTGACGATCATACACTCTCGGCAAAACTAAGATTAGGAACAATTCTTGGGCCTCAAGTTCCCGATTTTTTTGATTTTTATTTAGGCGGATTGGTAGGAATGAAAGGTTATCCATTTTATGCTGTAAGCGGTAATGAATTAGCTTGGTTAAATCTTACATATCGTTTCCCGGTATTTAAAAATATTGATTATAGAGTTGGTCATTTATATGTTGATAAACTTTATTTTTCAGTTCATGGTGATTATGGAAATGCTTGGAATGGCGAATTGCCTGCTATAAAGGAATTTAAGAAAGGTGCTGGTGCAGAAATTAGATTAAAAATGATTTCGTTTTATGTTTTTCCAACAAGTCTGTTTTTTAATGCATCTTATTCATTTGATAAGTTTGATAAAATTGTTAATGATGAAATTGTTTCCTATGGCAAAGAGTGGAACTTTTACGGCGGTATTTTATTCGATTTTAGTTTCTAGGAGTTAGGAATGAAAAAATTTGTTTTTATCATATTAACCATAGCAATTAATTTGTCTGCACAAAACGAAAAGAACATTCACTTATCCGGTTCTTTAATTAATGACACTCAGTTTGCTTTTGCCGCAATTAGTGATTCAAATAAATCATTTAAGTTGAACATAACACAAAATAAAAAAACTCCAATTATTGCAGCTTTAATGTCATTTGCATTACCGGGCGCAGGCCAAATCTATACTGAAGATTATTTGTTGGCCGGAATATTTGCAGCAGTAGAAATAGGAGCTGTAGTTGTAGCAGTAACATATAATACCAAAGGTGATGATCAAACAGAGTTTTATGAAAGTTATGCAAATGCTCATTGGAGTGTTGATAGATACGCTGATTGGACTCTTGCAAATCTAAATGAAAATGCAAATATTGCTCCAAATTTAAATCCGGATGATTATAGAGAAAAACTATTTGATGCCGAAGGAAATGTTATTTGGCGTGAATTAAATAATTTGGAAGATGCAATACCAGGATATTATTCTCATCATTTAGCTCCATACGGCGATCAGCAATATTATGAAATGATTGGAAAATATTCTCAATTTAATGTTGGCTGGGAAGATTTTTGGAATGATCCTAATAATCCTAATCATGAGTTTATTTATGGTAGAGACGATGTAGTTGATCAATTTAAATATTATTCTAAAGAACGCGGTAAAGCCAATGATTATTATAATGTTGCTAAATGGGCAGTTATTACTGTAGTTTCAAACCATTTTATAAGCGCTTTAGAAGCTGCATGGTCAGCAAATAGATATAATAAAAAAATGAATTTCAATATATCGCTTGAAGAAGAAACTCTTGGTTATAATAAAGAATTTTATCCTCAACTTAACTTAAAATATAATTTTTAATATGGCAGTTCCATTAGTTGTAATCGTTGGCAGACCCAACGTTGGTAAATCAACACTTTTTAATAGGTTAACAAGAAGCAAAGTCTCAATTGTAGACGACCAAAGCGGCGTTACAAGAGATAGACTTTACGGTGATGTTGAATGGAATGGAAAAATTTTCAGACTAATGGATACAGGCGGTTATGTTAAAGAAAGCAATGATAAATTTGAAATAGCAATTAAAGAACAAGTTGAAATTGCTATTGACGAAGCTGATGCGCTTCTGTTTGTCACTGATGGAAGAAGCGGTGTTACACATTTAGATAATGAAGTTGCTGCGTTATTAAGAAATACTGAAAAACCTACTTTTATTCTGGTTAATAAAGCAGATACAGCAAGTTTTGAAAATGATAAATTAGAATTTTATTCATTTGGCATTGAAGATGTTTATGATATTTCTGCTTTAAATGGAAGAAATACCGGTGATGTACTAGATGATCTTATCAAAAAATTAAATTTTCCCGAAGATTATCTTGAAGAAGATCAAAGATTAAAAATTGCTTTACTTGGTAAACCAAACGTAGGCAAATCTTCTCTCACAAATGCATTGTTGGGATATGATAGAAGCATTGTAACTGATATACCAGGCACAACCAGAGATAGTATAAATTCAATTTTAAAATATTACGGCGAAGAAATTGTTTTAGTTGATACAGCTGGTTTACGTAAGAAAACAAAGGTTCGTGAAAATATCGAATTTTATTCAAATGTAAGAACTTTGCGTGCATTAAGCACTTGTGATATTGCAATTATACTTGTTGACGCACAAACTGGAATTGAAAATCAAGATCAAAAAATTATTAGTGAAGCAATTCAAAGAAGAAAAGGAATAATTTTAGCTGTAAATAAATGGGATTTAATTGATAAAGAAACTAATACTGCTAAAACCTTTGAAATCGCAATCAATGAAAAGTTGGGAGGTATTAATTATCTTCCGGTAATATTTATCTCTGCTTTAACAAAACAAAGAATTTACAAATTAATTGATCTTGCAAAAGAAATGCAAGAAGAGAGAACAAAAAAAATTCCTACAAAAGTACTTAATGAAACAATGCTTGAGGAAATAAGAAAAAATCCTCCGCCTGCAACAAAACGAGGAAAAGAGATAAATATAAAATTTGTATCTCAAGTTGGTGAAAAATATCCGATCTTTTTATTTTTCTGCAGTAATAGCAAAGAAGCCCCGGAACATTATAGAAGGTTTTTGGAAAACAAAATAAGAAGTAACTTTGGTTTTTCCGGAATACCAATTACAGTAAGTTTTAAAGAAAAATAATTATATTTAACTATTAATTATTTTATTCAATTCTAAATTTAATGCAAGAACCAAAAAAAATAATTATTGTTGGTGGAAATGCTGCAGGTCCGGCAGCAGCTGCAAAAGCAAAACGGGTTAATCCCAATGCAGATGTAATATTATTTGAAGCTGGTAATTTTATATCTACAGGAACTTGTGAACTTCCATATCTCTTTTCAGGTGAAATTGATGATTACAACAAAATTGTGAATTTTACTCCGGATACATTTTTAGCAAAAAAAGGTGTAAGAGTTTTTACAAATCATTTTGTAAAATCAATAAATTCCAAAAATAAAGAAATAGAAGTTATTGATAGAAAAACTAGTCATATTAAACAATTTAATTATGATAAACTTATTTTAACAACCGGCTCATCAGCAAAAGAACTGCCAGATTTACCTTTCAGTTTGGAAAATGTTTTCAGCTTAAAATCAGTTCATGATTATATTAAGATTAAAGATTTTATAAAGGGAAATGAAATTGAAAAAGTACTCGTGATTGGATCGGGTTATATAGGACTTGAAATTGCTGACTCTTTGAAAAAAGCAGGTTACAATGTTTCAATTTTAGAAAAAGAAAAATTGCCTTTCCCAAACGGTGATAAAGAAGTTCAGTTTTTAATTAATGATTTACTTGTTCAAAATAATATTAAGTTTTTATCTGCTTCATCAAATAATGGATTTATTACTAAAAATAATAGATTTACCCAGTTAAAACATGAAGGCAGATTTTTAGATTTTGATTTAGCTATAGTTGCAGTAGGAGTTGTTCCAAATATTTCAGTAGCTGAAAATGCTGGATTAAAAATTGGTAACTTAGGGGGAATTTCAGTTGATTCCAGATTGAAAACTTCTGATCCAAATATTTTTGCTGCCGGCGATAATATTGAAATTAAAAATTATTTGACCAAACAAAATGATTATATTCCGTTGGCGACCTATGCTCATAGTTATGGCCATATTGCCGGAGAAAATGCTTCGGGTGGAAATAAAATTGCCGAACCGGTTATTCCAAATTCAGCATTTCAAGTTTGCGGAAAATTTATAGCTCAAGTTGGATTATCTGAAATTCAGGCAAAGAAATACTTTGTTAACTCTGCATCAGTATCAGCGGTTGCAAATAATAAGGTAAAAGTTATGCCAAACTCACAAAAAGTTTTTGGAAAGATTATTTTTGATAGAAGATTAAAAATTATACTTGGAGCTTCTTTTGTTGGCGGCAATGAAGTTTCAGGTTACACTGATATTATTTCTGTTATGATTTATAATAAAATACCGGTTGATAATTTGATAAGTTATAATTTTAATTATACTCCGCCTTTATCGCCATTTGTTAATTTACTTTCAATTCTGGGTAGAAAAATTAAGGAGATCATTTAATGAAGAACCTAACGGTTGTTTCAAATCCACTGATTCTTAGAGATATAACTTACTTAAGAAATAAAGAAACAAAAGAATATCAATTCAGATTAGCTTTAAGAAGAATAGCTTATGCCTTAGCAATTGAAATTAGTAAAGAATTTGAAATGATTGAATTTGATGTTGAAACTCCGCTTGAAATAACTAAAGGTTATAATCTAAAAAAACAAATAGTTTTAGTCCCAGTTTTAAGAGCCGGACTAAGCTTGGTTAACTCATTTATAGAAATGATACCTAATGCTAAAGTTGGACACATTGGATTACAAAGAGACGAGAAAACACTAAAACCAGTTGATTATTATTATAAAGCCCCAAAAAATCTTGATATATCAAAAGTAATAGTTTTAGATCCCATGCTGGCAACCGGAGGAAGTTCATCAGCGGCCTTTACATTTTTAAAGAACAAAGGAGCAGTGGATTGTGTTATGGCTTCATTAATTGCATCACCTGAAGGAATTGAAAAACTTTCATCTGATCATCCTGATGTTCCTATTTATACGGCAATGTTAGATAGAGAATTAAATGAAAATGGATTTATTTTACCAGGTTTAGGTGATGCCGGAGACAGGACATTTGGTACGCTTTAATATTATTATATCTCTAATTTTATCATCATTAATTTTTAGCCAAACTCATCCCAATACTGAAATTGATTCAATACTTAAATCCGGCATAAATCAAATTATATTGCAGGATTATAATACTGCAGAAAAAACTTTTACGATTCTTGAAAAAAAATTCCCCAAACTCCCTTTAGGTAACATTTATTTAGCTGCAGTAAAAATTGCAAAAGCTGTTGATTACGAAGAAGAATTGCCAGGTGGTTATGTGGATAGTTTATTAGTAATTGCGGAAAACAAATCTGAAAATCTGCTTGAAAATAATAATGATAATTTGTGGTATAACTATTACTATTCATTAATTTATGGATATAAAGCTTATTATAATTCAATTATAGGCAATATTATATCTGCTTTTGCAGATGGAGTTATGTCATTAAGATCATATCAGAAGTGTCTTGAGATAGATAAAGATTTTTATGAATCATACATTGCGCTTGGTACATATCAGTATTGGAAAAGTGCACAATCAAAATCTCTTTTATGGATACCTTTTGTTTCCGATAATAGGTCAGAAGGAATTAGTAATTTAGAAAAAGCGATAAAACATACTTCATACAATAAACATTTAGCAGCATATTCGTTAGTTTGGATATATATAGATTATGGCGAAAGTAAAAAAGCAATTGACTTATCTTTGAAAATGTTAGAAGATTATGAAAATTCAAGGTACTTTAAGTGGGGTTTAGCAAGAGCTTATCAAGATGTTAATAAAGCTAAGGCAATAACTACTTATTATGAGTTATTAAAATCCATTGAATCAATACCAAATCAAAATCAGTATAATGAAATAGTTTTGCGACATAAAATTGCAATGCTATATGATGAAATTGGAGAATATGATAAATCCTTAAAATTATGTAATGAAATACTTGATTTTAATATTAAATCTGATAAAATTAAGGAAAGATTGAAAGTTCGTATAAATAGAACAATTGAACTTAAAGAGAACTTGTTAGAAAAAATGAATTACTCAAATTAATATGGAACTGACTGAAGAAAAATTAGATGAAATGCTCAAAGATTTGCTAAATCTTTGCAGAACAAATCTTCCAAATGTAAATGAAGATTTGATCATAAAAGGATTTAAACTAAGTCTGGAAGCTCATAAAAATCATTTTAGAGCTTCGGGTGATCCTTATTTTCTTCATCCTTACCAAGTTACCATGATTGTAGCAAAAGAAATTCCTCTGGATGACATTTCTGTGGTAAGTGCACTTTTACATGATGTTGTTGAAGATACTGACATTAGCTTAGAATTTATTGAGAAAGAATTTGGAAAAGAAATTGCTGAAATAGTTGACGGTGTTACTAAAATCGGCGGCGTATTTATGGGTCAAAGTATTACCCAAGCCGAAAATTATAGAAAACTGCTGCTATCAATGGTAAATGATGTTAGAGTTATCTTAGTAAAGTTTGCTGATAGATTGCACAATATGCGAACTCTTGAATTTGTTAGTCAGCATAAACAAAGAAGAATTGCAACTGAAACCCTTGAAATATATGCTCCATTTGCCAACCGTTTTGGTTTGGCCAAAGTAAAATGGGAACTTGAAGATCTCGCTTTTAAATATCTAAATAAAGAAGCATATAATGAAATTTCAAAAAAGCTAAAGGAAACAAGAAGAGAAAGAGAAGACTATATAAAAAATATTACCGCTCCAATTAGAGAAAGATTAGATGAACATGAATTGTCCTATGAAATTGGCGGAAGACCAAAACATTTTTACAGTATTTACAAAAAAATGATAAAGCAGAATAAACCTTTGGAAGATATTTATGACCTTTCTGCTATTAGGATAATTCTTGAAAGTAATGACCCAAATGAATGTTATTATGTTTTAGGAATTATTAATCAGCTATTTAAACCAATTCCGGATCGATTTAAAGATTTCATATCAATTCCTAAAAGAAATAATTACCAGTCAATTCATAATACGGTAATTGGACCAAATGGAAAGCTTGTAGAAATCCAAATACGCACAAGGCAAATGCATGAAATTGCTGAAAAAGGTGTTGCCGCACATTGGAAATATAAAGAGAATATGGATTCTTCAAATACAGACCTTGAGGATTGGGTAAATTTAATTAGAGATATTTTTGAAAGTGCATCAAAAGATGAAGCAAGTAATGAAATTCTTCAGAGTTTCAAATTAAATTTATATCAAGATGAAATTTATGTCTTCACTCCAAAAGGAGATTTAAAGATTCTTCCAATCGATTCAACTCCGGTAGATTTTGCTTATGAAATTCATAGTAAGGTTGGTTACCATTGTATTGGTGCAAAAGTAAACGGTAAAATTGTTCCATTAAGCAGTCCTATTACAAGTGGTGATCAAGTTGAAATTCTTACTTCCAAAAATCAACATCCAAACAAAAGCTGGCTTCAATTTGTTCAGACACACAAAGCAAAGTCAAATATCAGAAAATATATTCAGAAAGAAGAAGATAGAATTGTTGAAACTGGTAAGGAAATTTGGGAACGTAAACTCAAAAAGTATAAATTGATTTTTACTTCTGATGATATAAACAAATTAGTATCTAAACTTAAATTTGAAAATCAGGCAAAGTTTTTTGTAGCCGTTGCTGAAGATAGAATTGATTTGGAATCTATTCTGAATCCGGTTGAATTAAAAGAAGACGATATACACGAACTTGAATTTGATAATTTTGCAAAATACGCTCGCGATAGTGTTGGTGAAGTTGTTGTTGAAGGGGAGCATAAAGGTTTTGTTTACAGCTATGCAAAATGTTGTAATCCTATTCCGGGAGATCCAATTGTTGGTTATATTACTATTGGAGAAGGAATAAAAATTCACAGAAAAAATTGTAAGAATTTACTTTCGCTCTCGGAAAATAGTGAAAGCAGATTAGTTCCAGTTGAGTGGCCAGGAGAAAAAGGTTCATTTTTCTTGGCAGGCATATCTATTAAGGGTGAAGACAGACCAGGAATTTTAAAAGATATTTCAAATAGCATTGCCGGTTTTAACAATACAAATATTAAATCTGTAAACATTTCAACAACCGATTCAATATTTAACGGGCATATTACAGTTTATATTCAAGATGTAATGAATCTTAATAAATTGATTGATAGATTAAAGAAAAATAAAGGTGTATTTTCAGTAGAACGTTTTGATGCACATAATTAGAAAATATGGATTTACTAAAGGATAATATAGAACGCATTTTATCAATTGATTATGGAATTAAGAGAGTTGGAATTGCAATTTCTGATCCGCTAAAAATGTTTTCTATTCCATTAACTACATTTCAAAATGATAATAAATTATGGAATAATTTAAATGACTTACTTGGTAAATATAATTTTACAAATATTATAATCGGATATCCATTAAGCGATGATGGAAGCAAATCTGAATTCACCGATTTGGTTGAAAAATTTGCCGATGATTTTGAGAAGAAATTTAAGAAAAAAGTTGAATTAGTTGATGAAAGATATTCATCAAAAATTGCGTGGGAGCATATTGTTGAAGGTGTTGCTTCAAAGAAAAAAAGAAGAAACAAAGCTTTAATTGATATGAATGCTGCAGCTGTAATTTTAGAAGATTATCTTAGAAATCATTAACTAATTTTAATTATTTCAGATTGACATTATTGTTTTTATAAGCTATTTTTCAACTAAATATTAACCAATTTGGGAGCACATTTTATGACACTAGATGCACTTGGCATGATTGAAACTAAAGGACTTATAGGTTCTATTGAAGCGGCAGATGCCATGGTTAAAGCTGCAAAAGTTGAATTGTTGGGAAAAGAAATTATTGGTGGCGGTTATGTTACAGTTATGGTAAGAGGCGATGTTGGAGCAGTAAAAGCTGCTACTGATGCGGGAGCTGCAGCTGCACAAAGAGTTGGTGAATTGGTTTCTGTTCATGTTATTCCTAGACCACATTCTGATGTTGAACTTATTTTACCAAAACGAAAATAAATTATATTATGGAATTAGCTTTAGGACTTATTGAAACTAAAGGATTAGTAGCTGCAATTGAAGCCGCTGATGCAATGGTAAAAGCGGCAGATGTTAAGATAATTAGTAAAGAAAAAGTTACTGGTGCATTAATAGCGATTAAAGTAATGGGTGAAACTGCAGCAGTAAAAGCTTCTGTTGATGCAGGTGCCGCAGCTGCGCAAAGAGTTGGTGAATTAGTTTCTGTTCATGTTATTCCCAGACCTGATGATCAAATTGATTTAATACTTTTTGATATTGAGAAAACAGAAGTTACTGAAACATCTAAAATTGAAAAGCCATCAGTAATAAAAAGCGATATAAAAAAGGATTTACAATTAAGTAAAAAAGTAGAGATTCAAAGTTCTGAAAAACAAGAAAAAAAAGTTAGTCCTATAAAACCAAAACCAGTTGTTAAAAAGACTGAAATTTCTGAATCAAATCAAAATCAAATAAATATTTCTTCTAAAAAAATACCTCCTATGGAACAATTAGTTGTACTCAATGTTCATGCATTAAGAAGAATTGCAAGAGGATTTGATAATTTCCCCATTAAAGGTCGAGAAATTTCAAAAGCAAATAGAGCAAAACTTTTGGATTATTTCAAAAATCTTCATTAAAGATATTTGGAAAAGATTTTATTAAAATTTGTAAACTCCGCATATTGTGGAGTTTTTTTATATTTGTAATATGGAAAGAAAAATTATAACAATAAGTTTAATAGTACTTTTTTCAGTATTACTTTGGATATTTGTTTCTTTCTCCGGGGATTTTTCAATTTCGTTAAATTTACCAATCCAAGTTATTGATGTTCCGGAAAATTATTCAGTTAGTTCAGTTTCTGCAAATGAAGTTGCAATAAGTCTTAAAGGGCAAGGCTGGCAGCTTGCTCAACATACTTTGGGCAGAGATCCAAAATTCTTTATACCAAGCCCTTTAGAGCTTGGGCAAAAAGATATTTCCGCTAGAAATGTTTTGCATGCAAATTCTTGGTTGGCCTCCACTCTGCAATTGGTAGAAATAAGTCCAGAAAAAATTCAAATAACTGTTGAGCAGACCAAATCAAAAAAAGTTGAAATTGTTCCAGTATTAGCTTTATCATATAAACCAGGATATGGATTGGTTTCCCCAATAATTATTGAACCAGATTCTATTGAAATTGTTGGACCCAAAAGTATTATAGATGACATTAATATTATAAATACTAAAAATAAAGCATTGTCTAATTTGGAAGAAAAGACTTCAATTAATTTGGGAGTTGAAATTCCAAGATTTATATCGACTGATGTAAATGATTGTTCAATTAGTTTTGAAGTTCAGAAAATAGTTGATAAAACTTTTGAAAATTTGGTTGTTGATACTAAAAGAATTCCATCAAGATATGAATTGATTTTATCACCTCTTAAAATTAATGTTGTTGTTAGAGGTGGAATTAATCAATTAAGTAAAATGAAAAATGAAGACTTAAATGTTTATGTAAAATTTGAGCAAGCTATTAATGATACCAGCGGTGCAATCGAACCAATAATTGAAATTCCAGAATTTACTTCTCTGGTTGATGTAAAACCTAACCGACTAGAATACATAATAAAAAAATACTAATATGTTTATTACCTTTGAAGGATTGGATTTTTGCGGTAAGTCTACCCAAGTTGAACTATTAAAGAATTATTTTGAAAAAAATGGTGCTTCTGTAAAAATAATTAGAGAGCCAGGTGGAGTAAAAATTTCCGAAAAAATTCGTGATGTTTTACTTGATAATAAAAATGCAGAAATGTTTGATGAAACAGAACTCCTGCTTTTTTCAGCCAGCCGATCGCAACTTGTTAGGGAAAAAATCATTCCATTTTTAAACTCAGGAAATATTGTAATTTCTGATAGATTTCATGATTCCTCAATTGCATACCAAGGTTTTGGAAGAGGTATAAATACTGATTTTGTAATTCAGCTCCAAAAATTTGCTATTGGTGATGCCGTTCCGGATTTAACATTCTTTATTGATATTCCAATTGAAGAAGTATTGAAAAGAAAATCTAAAGTTTCTGTAAGTGCACTCGATAGAATAGAAGTATCAAAAAATGATTTTTATGAAAAGGTAAGACATGGTTACAAATATCTTGTAGAAAATGAGGAACGATTTATACAAATAAATGGTTTAAGTACAATTGAAGAAATACATAAAAATATTATTGAAGAAATTAAGAAGTACGAAGGAAAAAAATAAAACATGAAAAAAATTATTAAGTCAATATCATTTACCCTGTTATTTTTTATAGTTAGCGGATTTATGCAAAGTGATTCAGATATTTATTTTCAGATGTCAAAGGGTATTGATATTTTCGGTAGAGTTTATAAAGAAGTTGCTATAAATTATGTTGATGAAGTAAAACCTCAGCCTTTTATGCTTGAAGGAATAAAGGGAATGCTCTCTAATTTAGATCCTTATACCGTCTATATTGATGAAAATCATCAAAAAGATATTGAACTCATAACTATGGGTAAATATGGCGGAATTGGTGCTACAGTTGGCTTATATAACGATAAGATTACTATTGTTGATTTGATTGAAGGTTATTCAGCCCAACGACAAGGAATAAGGATTGGAGACGTAATAAAGAAAGTTGATTCAATTGAAGTTTCAAAAGAAAATTATGATGATCTAGGAAAATATTTAAAAAGAGAACCAGGTACAGAAATTTCAATAACTATAGATCGTGAAGGTCAAAAAAGTAATATTGTTTTTAATCTAGTGAGTGAAGAAATTGAAATTAAAAATTTAACGTATTTTGGTTTCATTCCCGAAGAAAGTAATAATGTGTATTTAAAGCTTAGCAGTTTTTCTAGAAGCGCGGGAGATGAAATAAGAAAAGCGATACAGGAACTAAAAATTCAGAAAGAAATAAAATCTATTGTGTTAGATCTTAGAGGAAATCCTGGCGGATTATTGGATGCTGCAATTGATGTGAGTGAGAAATTTTTAGCAAAAGAAAGTTTAATTGTTTCAATAAAAGGCAGAGATATAAAAAACATTCAAGAATTTAATGCAAAAGAAGAGCCAATTGCCGGTAAAATAAAATTAGCAATTCTAGTTGATGAAGGTTCAGCCTCCGCTTCTGAAATTGTAGCTGGAGCTTTACAAGATCATGATAGAGGTGTAATATTAGGCGAAAAATCTTTTGGCAAAGGTTTGGTGCAGACAGTTATTCCACTTTCATTTAACACATCCTTAAAAATGACAACTGCAAGATATTACACTCCAAGTGGAAGATGTATTCAAGAGATTGATTACTCTCAGAATAAAGAATTATTTGGTGATAATGTAACCAATGATGAAAAAGTATATTTGACTGATAATAAAAGAAAAGTATTTGCAAGCGGCGGAATTGCTCCGGACTCTGTAATCAAAAATTCATCAGAATCTCATTTAGTTAGATCATTGTTAGCAAAGGGTATGTTTTTTAAATTTGCTACAAATTTCTATAATACTTCAACTGAAGAAAAAGTAAAATCAAGTCAAAATGAAGATTTATTTAATTTGTTTATGGATTATTTAAAATCACAAGATTTTACTTATCAGACAGAATCTGAATTACTCATTCATGAATTAGAAGAAACAGTAAAGAAAGAAGGATATAATTCAAATTTATTAGAAGATATTGAAAAACTTAATAGTAAGTTTTTAACTATAAAAGAGGCTGAATTAAGTAAATATAAATCTGATATAATTGCCGAAATTAATAAAGAGATTTCTGCAAGAATTGATGGAAGAAAAGGAAGAATAATTGAATCGCTAAAATATGACGAACAGTTTGAAACTGCATTAACTATTTTAGCTGATACAAAAGTTTATAACGATTTATTGAATTCTAAAAATTAAAAGTTTCCTTTAAACTTAAGGGAACTTTTTTCTTACTAAAGTGTTAAATTTACCGCTTAAAATTAACCTTTTTAAATTATCTGCATCATATTAGAATATAAATCTTAAAATAATAATTAATAATAATTGGAGGAACTATGTCTGAAACTAAGGTTGAAGAGACAAAACTTGAGTTTAAAGCGGAGGTAAAACAACTCCTAGATATACTCGTTCACTCGCTTTATACACATAAAGAAATATTCTTACGTGAATTAATTTCAAATGCTTCTGATGCAATGGATAAGCTCAGATTTGAATCAAATAAAGGAACTGAGATTCAAGATAATGATTTGCCGTTAGAAATAAACATTACTTTTGATAAGGATAAAAAGATTGTATATGTATCTGATTCTGGTATTGGAATGTCAAAAGATGATTTGGTGAATAATATCGGAACAATTGCAAAATCCGGAACCTCAGATTTTCTTAAAGTTATGGCTGAAAGTAAAGAAGATGCCAGCAATATTATAGGAAGATTTGGTATTGGTTTTTATTCTGTTTTTATGGTTGCAAAAGAAGTTGTAATTAAAACTAAATCTTTCAAAAAAGATCAGCCTGCAATTAAATGGATTTCTGATGGTTTAGGAAGTTATACAATTGCTGAACTTGATGAACCAAAGAAAAGAGGAACTTTAATTGAAGTTCACCTAAAAGATGAGATGGATGAATTTCTTGAAAAATATCGACTAGATTCAATAGTAAAAAAACATTCAAGTTTTATCAGCTTTCCTATAAAAGTTGAAAATGAAGTTGTAAATACAGTGCAAGCACTTTGGAGAGAACCAAAATCTAGTATTAAACCAGAAAAATATACGGAGTTTTACAAATTCTTAACTTATGATAACGATGAACCGCTAACCACACTACACAGAAGTGTTGATGCGCCTATACAATTTACAAGCTTACTTTTTATTCCTAAAAAAAATATGGATATGTTCGGATATCACCGCGATGAATATGGTTTGGATTTATATGTCCGCCGCGTCCTTATCCAGCATCAAAATAAAGATTTATTACCAGAATATTTAAGCTTTGTTAAAGGTGTTGTTGATTCCGAAGATCTGCCTCTAAATATATCAAGAGAAACTTTACAAGAAAATGTTATCTTCTCAAAAATTGCTAATAGCGTAACTACTCAAATACTTTCACATTTATCAACTATGGCGGATAAAGAAGAAGAAAAATATTCTGAGTTTTGGAAAGAACATGGTAAAACATTTAAAATGGGTTATATGGATTACCCAAATCAAGAAAAGTTTAGTAAGCTATTAAGGTTTAATACATCTATTTCAAAAGATGCCAACGAATTGTTCTCACTTGATAAGTATATTGAAAGAATGAAAAGTGAGCAGAAAGAAATTTATTATGCCGTTGGAAGCAGTAGGGAAGCCGTGCAGCTCGATCCGCATATAGAAATATTCAAAAGCAAAGGAATTGAAATTTTGTTTCTTTATGATCCGATGGATGAATTTGTAATGGAAGCTTTGAGAAAATATAAAGATTTTGAAATAAAATCAGTTGAGCAAGCCGATACAAAAAAACTTAATAAAATAGAAAATGTGGATGAGGAAAATAAAGACTCAGTAGAAGAACTTTCCAAATCTGATAAAAAACATTTTTCAAGCTTGATGAAAAGAATGCAAGATATTCTTGGTGACAAAGTTAAAGAAGTTAAGGAATCAGATAGATTGAAAGGAAGTCCAATTGTATTGGTTAATCCGGCTGATGGAATTTCTTCAACTATGCAGAAAATTATGAATATCCAAGGCGGAACCGTAAATATTCCACCCAAAATTATGGAAGTAAATAAAAACCATAAACTTATACGTAATTTGCTGAAAGTATTTAAAGCCAATGATAAGGATGAATATATTACAACTGTAGTTGAACAATTATATGAATCTTCAATACTTCTTGAAGGATTTTTATCTGACCCTCATAAATTGGTAAATAGAGTTAATTCGCTTCTGGAAAACTCAAGTGAATGGTATACATCAGTTAAAAAATTAGATAATTTAGAAAAAGAATAATTGATTAAAAATTCCGGGCAAGTTTCAATCTTGCCCGGAGTTTGTTAAACATTTCGCAAAACTAATCTTGCAAATTGTAATACTTCATTATATTTTCGATAATAATTATTATTCTAAATAAATTTTAAACTATGAATTCTAAATCAAAAATGAATGCAAGTATTTCTCTTGACCTTGATAACCAATGGGCCTATATGAAAGTACATGGAGATGAAGGTTGGGATAATTATCCATCATATTTTGATAAATTTCTGCCGCATGGTTTAAAGATGCTGGAGAAATATAATCTGAAAATAACATTCTTTATTGTTGGAAGAGATGCAGATGATATAAAAAATAGAGAAGTACTTAAAGAAATTCCAAAATTTGGACATGAAGTTGGCAATCATTCTTATAACCATGAGGCTTGGTTTCATTTATATTCAAATGATGAAATTTATAAAGAATTAAATGACACTGAAGCAGCTATAGAAAAAAGTACAGGTTTGTTGCCAAATGGATTTCGCGGTCCGGGTTTCAGCAGAAGTAAATCTTTGTTTAAAATTTTATTAGAAAAAAAATATATTTATGATGCTTCAACTTTACCAACATGGATTGGGCCTTTAGCCAGAGCGTATTATTTTCGTCAATCAGATTTAACAAAAGAAGAGAGAGAAACAAGAAAAGGTTTATTTGGCTCTTTTAGTGATGGATTAAACCGGATCAAGCCATTTTATTGGAATTTAGAAAATGAACAAAAGCTGCTTGAAATACCAGTAAGTACAATCCCAATTTTACGAGTTCCTTTTCATTTTAGTTATCTTCATTATTTAGCAAATGTAAGTGTTGCAGCAATGAAAACTTACTTACAAACTGCAATTACTTTTTGCAAAATTACAAATACCGAACCAAGTTTTTTATTACATCCTTTAGATTTGATTGGTGGAGACTTGATTCCTGAACTTAAATTTTTTCCGGGAATGGAATTGTCAAGTTCTTATAAGACAGAGTTATTTGATATTGTTATGGAAAAAATGACAAGCAATTTTAATTTGGTGAATATGAGTGAGCATGCCGAAATAATATTAAAAAGAAATAATCTTCCGCATAAAACCGCTGCTTAATTTTTAGAAGGGAATTTTAAATTTGTAAAGAGTTCACGCTTAGTTTCATAATCTTTTAAATAATGTACTTTTACTTTATTTCTATTTTTAACAAGCCAGCTTAATGATATTTTAACTTTTTCCAAATCTTTATCTTCCATACCGGAAAGTAGCTGAAGAGTATTTTCAAAATAATCTTCCAAAGCAACATCAAAAAAATCTTCCTCTTTTATATAATAATCTTTTAAGAATACTCTTCCTTCGAGAAATAAAATATAATCATTTGAGTATCCATCATTAATTTCAATAAGTGCATTAGCTTGATTTATTGGTTCGGCTAAAATTGAAGATCGTGTAAGCTGATTTAATATTAAATTAACCGTATCTCTATATTCAGCAGCTTCCTCATACTTTTGTCTCTCTGATAAATCTTTCATTTTGTTCAACAATCTGTTTACAGCAAATTGATTCTTGCCCGAAAGAAATTCATAAACATTTTCTAATTCATTTTTATATTCACCATTTTGATTTTTCTCAATGCAAGGAGCTGTACACCTTTTAATATCCAACAAATAACACTTTTTACCTTTATCCAATTCTTTGTCTGTACATTCACGCAGTGTAAATGTTTTATCAACAATTTCTTTTAGAGCATTTGCTGTAATACGATTTGAGTATGGGCCAAAATAATCATTTCCGTCAAAATCAAAATCAGTAGAAACTTTTACATCAGGATATTGATGAATATTTTTTACTCGGATAAAATAATTTTGTGAAAATTTCTTAAGCATTGTGTTGAATTGAGGCTTATGAATTTTAATTAGTTCTGCTTCTAAAACAAGTGCGCTTAATTCAGATTTTGTTTCACTAAAACCAAGTCGGCTGGCTTTCCTAGCTATTTTTCTTGCCTTTCGAGATGCCGAACTTGAAAAATAATTTTTTACTCGTTTTTTTAATGATTTTGCTTTGCCTATATATATAATTTTATCATTGGTATCTTTAAAGAAATAAACTCCTGGCTTATCAGTAAGATTTGCCAAGTCCCCAACTAATTTTTTCTTAACTAATCTAAATCCCTTTGGTATTGGAGTCGAAATTTGGAATGATTCCAAATCAGCAATGGATTCATAATTATGTTCAGTAACTAGCTTATCTAAAATTTTTAGAAAAACTTTAGCTGTTGCAGTAGCATCTCCCAAAGCTCGATGAACATCTCGATGTCTAATTTTAAAGTGATTCACCATACTACCGAGTGATTTACTTTTTAACTCCGGGAATAAACTTCTTGAGAGTTTTAAAGTGCAGACTTGCATAAGTTTGGGTAAAATTAATTCAGCTCTATCAAATTCACTTTTTAAGAATGCAAAATCAAAAGGGAGATTATGACCAACCAAAACCGATCCATCAATAAAATTTTTTATATTACTTGAAATTGAATCAAAATCCGGTGCATCATATACATCTTCATTGCTTATTCCAGTTAACGATGAAATAAATGGGGGAATATACTGTCCGGGATTTACTAATGATTGGAAACTGTCAACAATTTTTAGATTCTCGATCTTTACAATTCCAACCTCAATAACTCGACTATTTTTTGGTGAAGTTCCGGTTGTTTCAAAATCTATTACAGCAAAAGAAGTTTGTGAAAATGTTTTATCTTTTAGATTCATTTGGTATTATTAATTCAAGAATAACATTTCTAAATGTAAGAAAAGATTTGGAAATTTATTTCAATTCCTTTTATAATAATACAATACTGGGAGCAAGCTAAAAACGGGAGCACAATGAGTTATACAATAAATGATTTTATTGGCAACATTGGAGTATTTCTTATCATTTTCAGTTACCTGTTACTTCAACTAAAAAAAATAGACAGCAGCACACTTATGTACTCTTTAATGAATTTAATTGGGGCGTCACTTGTAATAATATCTTTACTGGAAAACTTTAATGTATCTGCATTTATCATTGAAGCTTTTTGGGTTGCAATAAGTTTGATTGGAATTGTGAAAAACTTTAGTAAACCTAAACTTTCAAATTAATTATAACTATAAAAAATACAATTAGTTACAAAGAATATTTAAAGTTGATTGTAAAAAGATATTTTTGAATTGAAATTTAAAAATGACATAATAATTTTAGTTTTAGCACTAGTTTTAGTATAATTCGATTTAAAAAAATCAATATTTAATAAGGCGAAAAAAAATGGCAGACAACATTCCTTTGGAATTTGAAAATATAGGTGAATATAATAGAACAGTGCTACAACAATTAATTGATAATAATGCACTTTTAAGAGTTTTACTTGATTATGAAGTTGAAAAGCATGCTTATAGATTAGCGCATGATAGTGGAATAGATGAAATTACTCCGGAAGAATTAGAAGCAAAAAAAAGAGAAGTTTCGCAAAGTTTAAATGATAAAATTAGAGAATACAAACTTCATGCTTTGGCAGAAATAAATTTAAGAAAATAATCCACGGAGCACGTGCTCCCAAAATAATATATGAGTTTTTGTTTATGAATATGAATGTTTTATTTATTGGTGATATTGTTGGTAAACCGGGTATGGATATGGTTTCAACATGGCTGCCAAGTTTAGAAAAAAAATATAGAGCTGATCTTGTTGTTATAAATGCTGAAAATTCTTCTGATGGAAAAGGATGTACTGAAAAAGAAGGTAAAGTTTTATTTAGTTTGGGTGCACATGTTCTTACCGGCGGTAACCACACTTGGGATAAGCACCAAGCTCAAGAATATTTAAAAGTTGAAAAAAGAGCATTGCGGCCATTGAATTATCCAAAAGGAACTTATGGAAATGGCTACACAATTGTTGAGACAAAAAAAGGAAAAGCTGCAATCTTAAATTTACAAGGCAGAACTTTCATGTCAACTATTGATTGTCCTTTCAGAACAGCTGAATGGATTTTAGGTAAACTAGCCCATGAAGTAAAAATAATAATTATTGATTTCCATGCAGAAGCTACAGCAGAAAAATTAGCATTAGCAAATTTTGTTGATGGTCAAGCAAGTCTATTTATTGGTACACACACTCATATTCAAACTGCAGATGAACGAATATTTCCTAAAGGTATGGGTTATATTACAGATTCTGGGATGACCGGACCATATGATTCAGTAATTGGAATGAAGACAGAGGCAGCAATAAATAGATTTTTATATCAGACTCCTCAAAAATATCAGACTGCGACAGACAATAATCATTTGTGCGGAGTGTTTGCAAAAATTGATACTGATTCCGGTAAAACGACTGAAATAGAAAGAATCATCATTCCTGAATTTGACAAAACTGCCAATTAGGAATGAAAAATTTTCCTCTCCCTAGAATTGATAAGGACAAAAGGTTAAAATCATATTTAGAAAAATTTTGCCGTTTAAAATTTGGTGAAATTTGGGAAGATCCAATCGGCAATCATAAAATTGCTTGCTGTGATTCATCAGATCAAAATTCAATTCTAAATTTATTTAATGGTGAGAAAGCAAAATTAGCAGTTCATGATCCGCCTTACAATATGATTGCTTTTGAAAAACATCGTGCAGATAAATTTGTTGAATGGTGTAAATTATGGATTGAAACCACAGATCAAATTTTGGATAAAAATTCAAGCTTATATATCTGGCTTGGAGCTGATCAGAAAAATCATTTTGAACCTTTTGCTGAATTTATTTTAATGATGAAAGAAACCAATTTTGAATCTAAAAGTTTTATCACTATGAGGAATCAACGTGGGTACGGAACACAAAAAAATTGGATGGCAATAAGACAAGAATTACTTTATTATGTAAAAGGGAATCCGGTTTTCAATACTTTTGCAGTTTATACAGATATACCTAAAGCAGTAAAAGGTTATTACAAAGCAATTAATGGCAATATGACTGAAAATCTCGAGCGGAGTAAATCTGATAAAATTAGAGCCGGAAATGTTTGGATTGATATTCAGCAGGTTTTTCATTTGCGTGAAGAAAATGTAAATGGTTGTTTTGTGCAAAAACCCATTAAAGCTTTGGAACGCATAATTGAAGTTTCGAGCAATGAAAATGATTTAGTAATTGATTTTTTTGCTCATTCCGGAACAACTACTTTAGCTGCTGAAAAATTAAAAAGAAGATCAATTTCAATTGATATAGAACCAATTTATTGTGAAATTGCAATAAGAAGATTGGAAAGATTCAGAAAGACTGGTAAATTAGGATGGCAGAATTCTAATCCTTTTGAAGATGAGATAATTGAAAATAAAGAACTTACAAAGTATCTTAAAGAAAAATATAAAATAGAAGTAAAATAAAAATTAGTGAGAGTTTTATAATGCAAATTATTGATGGAAAGAAAACATCAGCTGAAATTCGTGAAGAAATAAAAGTAAAAGTTGAAAAATTAAAAGAAAAAAGTGGTAAAGTTCCTGGACTTGTTACAATTCTTGTCGGTGAAGATCCAGCTTCACAAGTGTATGTAAATTCTAAAATTAAAGCTTGTGTAGAAATTGGAATGCATTCCAAATTAGAAAAACTTGATGCATCTATTAGTGAGGAAGAATTATTGAGACTGGTAAATCAATATAATAATGATCCTCTATTTCATGGAATATTAGTGCAACTGCCGCTTCCCAAACATATTGACGAAGATAAAGTTATTGAAGCCATAAATTTAAATAAAGATGTTGATGGATTTCATCCCAGCAGTGTTGGAAAATTAGTAATTGGAAAAGATACCTTTAAATCATGTACACCTTTTGGAATTATGGAATTATTAAAAAGATACAAAATTGAAACAAAAGGAAAACATGTCGTAGTAGTTGGAAGAAGTAATATTGTTGGTAAACCCATTGCAAATATGCTAGTACAGAAAGAAGAAGGAGCAAATGCTGTTGTAACTGTTTGCCATTCAGCTGCACCCGATTTATCAATTTTTACAAAACAAGCGGATATATTAATAGCTGCAGTTGGAAGAGCTCATTTAATAACCAAAGATATGGTTAAAGATGGAGTTGTTATTATTGATGTTGGTATAAATAGAATTGATGCCCGTGAAAAGAAAAAAGGGTATAAACTAGTTGGTGATGTTGATTTTGATAATGTTTCTGAAAAAAGTTCATTTATTACTCCGGTTCCGGGAGGCGTTGGACCAATGACTATTGCAATGCTTATGACAAATACATTAAAAGCTTTTTCTAAATTAGAAAACATAAACTAATCATAAATAATTATGAGCGATAAATTAATTGATAGAGTTGTGAACCAAGTTTTTACGGAAAAAGCATTACACAAATTTTATTGTGTTGGTGATACTTGTGCCGGCTGGGAAAGAAATGTTGTTGATCAACCGACAGCAGTAAAACAAATTGTAAATAATGGTGCTGAGAGAATTTCCGCAGGCAAAGGAGTTGGAAGTGAACTTAATGACATTTCACTTGCAAGGATGATCGATCACACAATGCTAAAGCCGGAAGCCACACCTCAAGAAATTACAACTTTGTGTGAAGAAGCAAAGAAATATAATTTTGCTTCAGTTTGTGTTAATCCAAGTTATGTGCCGCTTTGTTCTAAATTATTAGTTGGAACCGATGTTAAAGTTTGTACCGTTATTGGTTTTCCGCTTGGAGCAACATCCACTGCCGCTAAAAGAGCTGAAGCTGAAGATGTACTAAATGAAGGCGCTCAAGAAATTGACATGGTAATTAATATTGGAAAATTAAAAGCCGGTGATTACCAATATGTTTTTAATGATATCAATCAAGTTGTATTAGCAGCAAAAAGAAAAAATGCAGTTGCAAAAGTTATAATTGAAACTGCTTTATTATCAGATGAAGAAAAAGTGAAAGCTTGTTTAATCAGCAAAGAAGCTAAAGCAGATTTTGTTAAGACATCTACCGGGTTTAGCAAAGGCGGAGCAACAGCTGGGGATATTGCACTAATGCGTTATGTCGTTGGTAGTTCAGTTGGTGTAAAAGCATCCGGTGGAGTAAGAACTTTGGAAGATGCTGAAGAAATGATAAAAAGTGGTGCAGATAGAATTGGTGCAAGTGCAAGTGTTAAAATTGTAACCGGTGATAAATCTGAATCTAAAGGTTACTAATGGTTTTAGATTTATTAGTTACAAAAACTGATGATGGAGTAACGGCTGAAATTCCATCAATAAAAGGTTGTGAATGTTGGGCACATAAAGAAGACGAAGCTATTGATAAATCCATAGAATTATTAAGGTTTTACAATAATTTAGATTCGGATGTTGAAATAAAAATAGATAAAGCAAGAGGAACAAAAACTAAAATAATTTACAAATTAGTTTTTAACAAAGACCTTCCGTGAGAAAATTCAAAACTGAAAGAAGATTAAAAAAAATTGAAAAAGTTGCAGCTGCTCGTCAATTTTCATTAAGAGTTGTGCTCGAAAATATTCACGATCCTCATAATGTAAGCGCCATTTTCAGATCTTGTGATGCGGTTGGTATTCCTCAAGTTGATCTTTTATATAATGTTGAAAAATTCCCCAAAATCAGCAGAGTATCATCTGCTTCTTCTAAAAAATGGGTTGAGCAGAAAAAATTTGAAAAAGTGGATAATTGTATTACAAATCTTAAGCAAGAAGGATTTAAAATTTACGGATCAATCCTTTCTGAGGATGCAGAAAATATTTATGATTTGGATTTAACAGAGAAAGTAGCAATTGTAATGGGAAATGAACATCGGGGAATTTCTGAAGAGATGATAGATGCAGTTGATAAGCATATTTACATTCCAATGCGGGGCATGATTCAAAGTCTTAATGTTTCCGTTGCAACCGCTGTAATTTTGTATGAAGCACAAAGACAAAGAGCTTTAAAAGGAATGTACAGCAAAAGTGAATTGAAAAAAGAAGAGCTTGAAGAATTAATAAATATTTGGTGTGATAAATGATTAAAAGTTTTAACAAAATAAAAGGTGTACAAGGATCTCTAAAATTACCAGGTGATAAATCAATTTCACACCGATCTGTAATGTTTGCGTCTCTTGCAAATGGTAAATCAGAAATCTATAATTGTTTAGATTCAGAGGATTTGCAGAGAACAATAAATGCTTTTAAGCAAATGGGATGCAAAATAGAAACTACTAACGAGAAAATAATTGTTGAAGGAAAAGGAATTGATGGATTGGAAAAACCTAATGATGAATTATACATGGGTAATTCCGGGACAACAACAAGATTAATTTCTGGAATTTTAGCTGCTCAAAAATTTGCAACAAAATTAACAGGTGATCCTTCTCTAAGTAATAGGCCAATGCAAAGAGTAATAGATCCGTTAACACTGATGGGAGCTCAAATTACAAGCAATAATGGATTACTTCCGATGGAAATTAATCCAGCTGAAAATTTTAGATCAATTAATTATGCACTTCCAATTGCAAGTGCGCAAATAAAAAGTTGTGTTTTATTAGCCGGATTATTTTTAGATGAAGAAACATGTGTGATTGAAAAAAAGGAAAGCAGAAATCACACTGAAAAAATGTTGAATCTTAGAATTGAAGAAGAAAACGGGATAAGAAAAATTTATTCTTCTAAAAAGAATTTTCCACGACCTGCAAAATATATTGTTCCATCTGATATTTCTACTGCTGCATTTTTTATTATCCTTACTTTATTATCCAAAAATTCCGAATTAAAGCTTCCAAATATTTCACTTAATATATCAAGAATTGGAATTATCTCAATCTTAAAAAAAATGGGTGCAGATATTGAATTTGAAAATGTAGAAATTATGAATGGAGAAAAAAGGGGGGACATAATTGTAAAAAGTTCTGAATTAAAAAATGTTGAAATTCCTGCTGAAATTATTCCAAATATAATTGATGAAATTCCGATATTATCAATTGCCGGAATATTTGCAGAAGGAGATTTTGTTGTTAGAAATGCAAAGGAGTTACGTCACAAAGAAAGTGATAGAATAAAATCAGTTTGCGAAAACCTAAAATTAGTTGGTTTAAATATCAATGAATTTGAAGATGGATTTCAAATAAGTGGAAATTTAAACCAGTCTAAAGTAACTTTTGAAAGTTATGATGATCACAGAATTGCAATGGCATTTTCAGTTCTATCAGTTTTAATGGATCAAGGCGGAACAATAAATAATTTTGAATGTGTTGCAATATCAAATCCAAATTTTGAAAAACAATTAGAAGCAATTATAAAATTTTAAGCTGGAGCTAAAATGAGTGTCGATGATAAAAAAGTAATTTACTCAATGATTGGCGTAAGTAAGTATTACGATAAGAAACCAATTTTAAAGGATATTTATCTTTCATATTTCTATGGAGCAAAGATTGGTGTTTTAGGTTTGAACGGTTCCGGTAAAAGTTCCTTGCTAAAAATACTTGCCGGTGTTGATAAGGAATTTAATGGTGAAACAACAGTTTCTCCGGGTTACACAATTGGATATTTAGAACAAGAACCAAAACTTGATGAAACCAAAACAGTAAAGGAAATTGTTGAAGAAGGTGTAAGCGAAGTAGTTGCAGCCTTAAAAGAATTTGATGATATAAATGCAAAATTTGCTGAACCCATGGATGATGATGAAATGACAAAATTGCTTGATCGACAAGCAAAAGTTCAAGACAAATTAGATTCTATGAACGCTTGGGATTTGGATTCACGATTGGAAATGGCAATGGATGCTCTTGGCTGTCCGAGTTCCGATACTTTAGTAAAAGTAATTTCCGGAGGTGAAAAAAGAAGAGTTGCGCTTTGCAGGCTGCTCTTACAAAAACCAGATATTTTACTTCTTGATGAGCCAACGAACCATTTAGATGCTGAAACAGTTTTATGGCTTGAAGCTGAACTAAATAGATATCCAGGAACTGTTATTGCTGTAACTCATGACAGATATTTTTTAGATAATGTTGCCGGATGGATTTTGGAATTGGACAGAGGAGAAGGTATTCCATGGAAAGGAAATTATTCTTCATGGCTTGAACAGAAACAGAATAGATTGAAACTTGAAGAAAAACAAGAGAGTGATAGACAAAAAACTCTTCAGCGTGAATTGGAATGGATAAAAATGTCACCTCGTGGTAGACAAGCAAAATCTAAAGCCAGAATTACTTCATATGAAAATATGCTGAAGGAAGAAAAAGAAGCAGTTCAAAAAGATGTTGAAATTTATATTCCAGCTGGACCAAGATTAGGAAATGTTGTTATTGAAGCAGAAAATGTATCAAAAGGGTTTGAAGATAAACTACTTTTTGAAAATTTAAATTTTGCACTTCCACCCGGGGGAATTGTTGGTATAATTGGACCAAACGGTGCCGGTAAAACTACTTTATTTAATTTAATTGTTGAAAAAATTCAACCGGATAAAGGCAACTTTAAAATTGGTGAAACTGTAAAGCTAGCTTATGTTGATCAATCTAGAGATGATTTAGATGCAGAAAAAACTGTTTGGCAGACAATTTCTGAAGGTGCTGATATAATAAAATTAGGAAAACGTGATATAAATTCTAGAGCTTATGTTGGACAGTTTAATTTTGGCGGAAGTGATCAGCAGAAAAAAGTTGGTGTTTTATCCGGTGGAGAAAGGAATAGAGTTCATTTAGCTAAAATTTTAAAAGAAGGTGCAAATGTAATTTTACTTGATGAGCCGACAAATGATTTGGATGTGAACACAATGCGTGCGCTTGAAGAAGGATTATTGAACTTTGCCGGTTGCTCTGTTATAATTAGTCACGATAGATGGTTCTTAGATCGAATTTGTACACATATCCTAGCCTTTGAAGGAAATAGTCAAGTCGTTTGGTTTGAAGGAAACTTTTCTGATTATGAACAAAACAAAAAGGAAAGATTAGGTTCAGCTGCTGATATTCCGCATCGAATAAAGTATAAAAAATTGGTCAGGTAAATTTGTACTTTAAAAATAATTTTAATAGTTAAATAATTTATTAATTTTATCTGAACTAATTATTAATATTTTATGTACTGCCAAAGTTCAGTAAGGAAAAAGTTTTTTTTAAATGAAGTTTTACGAATTGTTAAAATTATCACAATTCTTATTTCATTACTAATTTCTTTTAATACGCAATTTGCTCAAAAAGTTAAAATTACTAAAATTTTAGATTCCAATTTATTTGAGACCTCAGACAGTGTTAAAATAAAACTTGCCGGCGTGGATGTTCCAAACATTAATCATCCAAATAAACAATTAAGAGAAATTGGAATAGAAGCGTTTGAATATGCAAAAAGTAATTTGATTAACCGGCCTTTCGATATTAATATAAACCAAGAAAATTTTATTGATTCAAGTTATTATTTAGTGACTTTAATCAGAGTATTTCCTTTAGCGACTAAAGATTATACAGAAGAATATCTCACAAAAGGTTTTGGTAAGTATTTTTACAATTTAAGTGAATTAGACTCAGTGAAATATATGGCTGCTGAAAATGAAGCAAAAGAGGATAAAGATGGGATATGGAACTTCAATACTGAAATTGATGAAGTTTACGATAATCCCGAATTATCTAAGAATATTACAGATGAATTTATTTCTGATACTCTTTATGCATTTTCATCAACGGGTTCTTTTTTAATAAATTTAAATGCTGAACAAAGAATTGCAATAGAAATAATTGCAGCACCATCTTTTGGTTTTATAACTGGAGTACTTGGTGGTTTAGCTGGCGGAATTATTGGAGCTCCATTTGGAACCGACGGTTGGGAAAATTTAGGTTATATTGTTATTGGCTTTTATACCGGATATTTACTTGGAAATTCAATTGCTGTTTATAATGTTGCTAAATATGGAAACAGACAAGTAGATTTTGGCGGAACATTATTCTCTGGAATTATCGGAGCCGCTGTTGGATTGGGAATTGCATATAGTAGAGGGACATTTTTTGAAGATGAAATTTATATTTATGCTCCATTAGTTTTACCTGGAATCGCGTCAATCTTATATGCCAACTTAATTGCACCCAAAAAAGAATTATCTGAAGTTAGTTTGACAAATTATCATAATGAAGTTTTATTAAGAAAAGACTTTATAACTTACCAAGATATTTATAACAGTAAAAAATTAATTGAAATAAATCTGATTAGAATAAATTTCTAAAATTACAGAAATATTCAATTGATTTAAAAAATCAACTAAAGCCAATTTCTTTACTAATGAATTATTTGTATATACTATTTTTGAAAGAAATTTAATTTATGGACAATTTGGTAGCGTTCCTTCAACATCACTATTTTTATAAGTTCTGAAATATCGTTTACCATTCAAAAAGGTTTTATCATTTTCGAAAGTCAGTACATATTCAAAAAATTCACCGCTGTAAAAATTTAATTTTAGGATTGTTTGGTTATTAAGTTTGAGAATATCCCAATTACCTGAACCGGATTTTTCACCTGAGTTAAAACCGCTTAAATCACCCCCACTAATACTAACTTGGCTTTCATCATAATAATTGAAATTTCCTGTTTCACACAAATCTATAATAATTTTATCTTGAATACCTCCACTTCCGTAACCACTATTGTAAGTATTAATGTGTGTCAATCTACAATTAGATAAAACTTGTTTGATTTCATTGGAAAAAGAATTTTCAAGTGGTTTTGAGAACATTACACTTTCACTAATATTTTTAATCAAATCTTTATAATATTCACTAAAGTTTTCTACTTCAACAAAAACGAAAATTGATAATCCACCACCAAACGGAGAAAGTAAACTTTCTGCATACGATTTTACCGGTTGTCCTTCTAAATATCCTGCAAATAATCCTCCAACTGTTTTATCATTGGATTTTATTAGCTCACCATCCAACGATAAAAATGTACCGTTTTCTTCAGAAATTCCTTGTTTTGCATTTTCAACTATTTCTTCAAAAGTATTAAAATTATGCTGAGCAATCAAAATAAATCCTGAATATGATTCAGAAATAAATACATAACCTTGATTTGCTTTTTCGCCTTTCCATTCATTTGGTATTTCCAGGGTAAATCCCAATGTTGGATCAGAAATTTTTCCAATAATTGTTTGTGAAAAACTGATATTTGAAATCAATAATAAAAAACAAATTGACCATATTATATTTTTCATAATGTACTTTCTGTTCGGGGGTTTAATTAAAGTTTTAAACCCTATTATTTATGATTAATTGAAATTAGTTAATTAAATAGATTTGAAATAAACTTATTAATTAAATGTGGAAATAATAAACTGAAATGCACAAAAAACAAACAATTTTTTATTCACCTATAAAACTTCTAACTGTGCTAAGCGAATTAATTTGGGCTTCAAGTTCAGTTACATTATCTACAAGAATTTTATCTCTGCTATAAGCTCCAACCCACCAATAGTATAATTTTGACGTCACAAATTTTGGACCTTGATAGTTTGTCTCTGTAGATTTTATTTTATTAGATTCCCAAATTATATCAGCAAAAGGTGAATTTCCAACAAATACTTTATAAGCTTTTGCACTATCAACACTATTCCATTTAAATGTGAACGGTGACGTAAATTTGCTGAAATTTGATGGACTTGTTAATTCTGGATTATCTAAAATTAAATCGCTGTTGCCAATACTTACCGCACTTTCTTTTCCGCCAATATCAACTGCTTTAACTTTATAATAAAAGCGTTTGTTAGTCTCAACTAAATTATCATAATAAGTTCCCAACAAAGTTGAATCTATTAAAGAATTTGAATTAATAATAAAGTCTTTTGTAATTCCTCTGTAAATTTTAAAGTAACTTAAATCCCCTGCAGCTGGAGGAAGCCAGCTAAGGTTTATATATTTTCTATTTTCAATAGTATTGTTAAAAGCATTCACAATTAAAAATGTTGGAGGTAATGGAGCAGATATATTTAGCGGCTGTACATCAATTATATGGGATAATTCGCTTTCATTATCATTAAAATCTACAGCTGCTAATCCATAATAATAAGTTGAATCATAACTTAAGAACTGATCAAGATATTCTGTCTGAGTAGTTTCAACAAGAGTATCTAATAAATTTGGATTATTGACAGCTCGATATAACCTGTAAAACTGAAGATCCGGCTCATTCGATTTGGTCCATCTGAATCTGGCTTGTCCATCTCCACCTCCTAATAAAGTAAAATTCTGTGGAGTGTTTGGTGGATTTGTATCCGGCATCGTTGTTTCATCGGAACAGTTTGTTAAACTAATTAAGCATACAATAATTACAATATTCAAAGAATATTTTAATAACTTATCAATTTTTAATGAATTATAATTTTTGCTCATCTTTATCTTATTTTATTAAGTGAACATTATTATTACTAATCTAAATTTTTCTTTGATCTAAAATAAAGTACTTACTTACAAATTCATATCTAAAATGTTTATTTAAACTTTTTATTTCAAGACTATTTTTTACGACTGATTTTAGGAAATTTTCTATTTTATCTTCTAATTATATTATTTAAAACTTTGCTTATTTCTTCAGCTTTTGAATGAACCATAAAATGACTCCCATCTTCAATAATTATTGGACTTTTTATTTTTTTGATAAAAAAAGTTTTATCTCTGGAACCATGAATATGAAAGATTTTCTTGGAATTTTTATTTCCTTGCCAATTCACAATTCTATCCATTGACCAGCGAAAATAATTATCTGAACAATTACTTATCATCTGTACAAATAAAATTCTTCCTTTTTCTGAATTATAACCAAATGCTCTTGCCCATATTGGGAAAGTTGTTAATATTAATTTTTGATTAAAAAATTTATAAAGTGGAAATATTCTTAGAAAATTTAAAGTGAATGGAATTTCATCTTTTGATTTTATACTTGAGATTATAATAACTTTTTCTGCATTAATTATTTTCGAAATTTCCTGAACAATTATTCCGCCAAATGAATGTCCGATTAAAATTAGTTGTTCATCTGAAATTTTGACTTGTCCAGCAATTCTTCTTACATAATCATCAAGACTTTCATCTTGATTTGGTTCAAGCCAATGAAGATAATTTATTTCACAATTTTCAAAAATCAGATTTTCAAAAATTCTATAGTCAAATCCTAAGCCGGCAAGTAAATATACTTTATAAGATTGCATAAATTTAAGTGAACATTAAAGCTCTAGAATCTGATGTTTAAAATCATGAATATCTAATTCGTTATATAGCCAGTCAAAGAAATCAAATCCATATTTATTTAAAAAACTAACTATACTCAATTCTCTTTCCTGAAGATTGTCATTTGGATAAATAGAATTTTGAGCTTTAGAAATTTGTCTAAAAGATGCATCGTACTTATTCTCAAATGCTTTTGCAGCTTTATCTTTAAGAATATTTAACTGATGAAGCATTTTGTCATTTGATGAATTTGCAACATTTACAAGATTATTATCAACTGAACCAAGATAGTCTGTCAATGATTTGAAAATATCTTTTAGTGAAAGTTCAACTTTATCAAATTCTTCAACTAAATTATTCTGTGAAAATGAATTTATTAGATTGCTTTTTAATTTTTCAGATCCAATAAAGAAATCGTGAGTACTTAAATTATACTTAACCAAAATCTTAGCAATATTACTTTCTAAAATAGTTGCAGAAGCTCTAGGATAAATTATTGGATGCTGTAAATTAAAATGTTTATAAAGTGGAATAGCTTGAGCATAATAGCTGATTTCACCCGGCCCAGCAATGTAAAATCCGGTCGGGAACAAATAATCTTCGCAAATAGGACGAAGTAATACATTTGCGCTAAAGTCTTCCGGTTTTTCTTCAAGATGATTTAATATTTCTTCTTGCGTAATTCTTTTACGCTTACCTTTTAATCTATATTCATCATCAACCGGTTCAATTAAATGTCTGCCTGTTTCATCCTGTAAAAATAGGTTTATTGGTTTAATTTTTACTTGAGCATGATAGTTCTCATCGAGCTCTGCACTAGTAATTAACAAATCTTTTGTATGTTCTTTATAATCCAATAATTCTTTTTTGAAAATTGGAATAAGAAGTTTTTTTACTTCAGCATCTTGCGGATTAAAAATTACTAATCCGGTTTCATCAAAAATTTTAAATAGTAATTGAAAAAATGAATCTTTTATTGAAATATTTTCATTAAGTATTTTTTCCGTTAAATTAAATAGATCATTGCTAAATTCAGTTTCACGTAAGGCGTCTTTTATTGAGTTAGAAAACTCCATAATCTCTTTTGTAAACTTTAAATTGCCAACATTTCCTCTGTTTTCAAATGGATCAATTCCATCATTATAAATAATTTTCTGAAGTTCATTTTCTTTATTGATTAAATTTATATAACTAATTTCTTCAAAATCATGATCATCACCAGCCATCCAGAATAATGGAATAAAATTAAATTCAGAAAACATTTCATTCAAATAATCACATAATTTTATAACTGTAAAAATTTTATAGATTGTGTATAAAGGACCGCCATAAATTCCTAATTGCTGACCTGTAAATACAGCAATTGTATTTGGTTTCTTTAAAGTATTAATATTGCTTGAAGTCTTCTCAGAAGGGTGAAAGTTTGAATATTGTGAATTAATAATCTCAAATAATTTTTCTTTATTTGGATTATTTCGTCCAACAATTTTTTCAAAATGAGATTTATATAAACTTTCATCTCTAAAATTTATTTTATAATAATTCTTAACTAACTCAAATTCATTTATAAAGTCCAAAAATAAATTATTGCTTTTTGGTATTTCTGAAAAATCAATTAACATTTTTTGCCTTTCTTTTTTATTAAGCTAAAAATAACAATAATGCATTTTGAATGCGTACATAAAAAGTGAAATCTTTGATTTTTGCCGGAATATTCAAATCTTTTTTTTTGAAGCTGTTTTACCTAATTTAATATTTATGAATAAAAAATCAGAAGAAGTAAGCACTTCAAATCCAATTAGTAAATCAGGAAGTAAATATAAATTATTCTTTAAAATAATTTTAACAATAGCAATTCTATATTTCATTATTAATTATGTCAGTCCTAATGAAATAATAGAAAAATTGCTAAATGCTGATTTAATTTATGTTCTTTTTGTATTGCTGCTTATGCCAATTAATATTTTGATGCAATTTCTTAAGTGGAAAATTATGTGTAATTCCATGTTAAATATTTATGATGATAGTAAAATATTAAAATCGCTGTTTATAGGTTTTAGTGCCGGACTTGTTACTCCAATTAGAGTTGGTGAGTACTTTGGAAGAAAAATGGTATTTGAGAATATTGGAATATTTAAAGTAACAATTGCTACATTATCAGAAAAATTAACACTTCTAATTACAATATTAATTATCTGCGGAATTACGGCTGTATTTTTTATTTCAAATTATTATTCACTTATTTATGCTTCACCAATTATTATACTTATCGTTTTTCTTTTTATTGGTGCAATTCTTTTAATTAAAAAATACAAAGCAGTAGTTAGTTTTTTAGCTAAGTATGAAGAAAAATATAATTTTGTTAAAACTCTTATTTTGGAACTAAGATATATTAAAAACATTTCAAAGAAATCGGTTTATTTACTTTTTCTATATTCATTTTTTTTGCTATTAGTTATTACAATTCAGTATGCATTTTTAGCTTTAGCATTTGAACCAAACGGTAATTTTTTATTATTCTTGGAAGCAGGCTTGCTTATAGTTTTCATTAAAACATTTTTATCATTTTTGTCCTTTGCTGATCTTGGCGTTAGGGAAAGCTCTTCAGTATTTTTGTTGGAAAAGTTTGGTTACAGCAGTGCAGTTGGATTTAATTCGGCAATATTTTTATTTCTTTTTAATCTTTTACTGCCTGCAATTATTGGCTTATTTATGATGTTTAGAACTGATAAAAAGTAAAATAATTTTATGAAGTATTTATATAATCCACCTTTAATTATTAAGAAAATATTTAGAGATTTTATTTGGGAAAGTAAAACATCAAAAATTTTACTCACATTTGATGACGGTCCAAATCCAAACTCGACTGAAATAATTTTAAAAGAATTCGAAAATCATTCAATTAAAACTATATTTTTTTGTGTTGGTGAAAATTTAGAAAAGTATAAATCACTTACTCAAGAAATTTTATCACAAGGGCATGAAGTAGGGAATCACACATATAAACATCAGATTATTACTCGGCAAAATAAAAATCAAATAAAGGAATCTATTAGTAAAGTTCAAAATATACTTTTGGAAAATAATGCTTATCAAATAAAATATTTCAGACCGCCGCATGGAAAATTTGATTTTAGAACAAATAAAATTTTAAGTGATTTTAATCTTAAAAATGTAATGTGGAGTTTACTAACCTACGATTATAAAAATGATATAAATATTGTTAAATTTGCCGTATCAAAATATTTACAAAAAAATTCGATTATAGTTCTTCACGATAGTAATAAATCAAAAGATATTATTGCTGATTCAATAAAAATTATTGTTGAAGAAGTAGAAAGAAAAAATTATCAATTTGGAAAACCATCTGAATGTTTGAAATCTTATTCCTAATAATAATTTCCGCATATTTTATACAATCTTTTATTCTTTCAATAGGAGCAAAAAAAGAATTTCCTAAATTAAGTGAAGACAAGCTTCCGACTGCCTCTGTAATTGTTGCAGCCCGAAATGAAGAAAATAATATAGAAAATTGTCTAAAATCTCTTAATGATTTACAATTTCCCGATGATAAATTAGAAATCATAATTGTTAATGATGATTCGACAGATAATACTGAAAGTATTATAAAGAATTTTATAGCTGATAAGCCAAGATTTAAATTAATTAAGCCGGATAAAAATTTTGGAGAAACTTTTGGCAAAGCGAGAGCAATTGCAAATGCAGTTGAAATTGCATCTGGTGAAATAATTTTAACTACTGATGCTGATTGTGTTGTATCGCCAACATGGGCAAAAACAATTTGCAGTTATTATCAGGATAATATTGCAATGGTTTGCGGTTACACAAATCAAAGAGCTGATAATTTATTTGAAGCTGTGCAGGATATTGATTTTATTTATCTGTTAGCAGTTGCAGGCGGTGCAATAAACTTAGGGAAACCATTAAGTGCAATTGGTAATAATATGTCATATAGAAAATCTGCATATAATGAAGTCGGCGGTTATGCTAACATCCAATTTTCTGTTACTGAAGATTTTCAACTTTTAATGGCAATAAATAAACTTAAAGATAGAAAAATAATTTATCCTATTGATCCGGGCGGTTTAGTTACCTCAGCTCCTTGTCCAGATCTGAAAACATTATTCAGACAAAAAAGAAGATGGGCAATAGGCGGAATGAAAAGCAGACTTGATAATCTGCTAATTATTTCAACAGGATTTTGGGCCGCTCTTTTTACATGGATTGGATTATTTTTATATACGCCGACAGTTTTAGTTTTAATCCTCTTAAGAGTTTTTGCCGATTTATTTATGGTTTACTTTGTTTACAAAAAGCTTAATTTAAAATTTTCACTTTTTAATTTTATTGGCTTTCAAATATATTCCAACATATATTTTGTTGTAACTGCAATATCACTTTTTTTTAGTAGAAAAGTAATGTGGAAAGGTAGGAAGTTTTAATGCTTCTTTTATGTAACTATTATGTCACATACAGATGTAATGCATTTTGCGAATTTTGTCATTTTGCTGAACATGGCAAATTTAAAGATACACCTCATGCAGATTTAAATGACTTCAAATCAAATGTTGAACAGCTTGCTAAACTTGGAGTTAAATTTATTGATTTAACCGGCGGTGAACCATTACTAAATCAGCATATTGTTGAAATGACGGAGTTTGCTAAAAAATATAAAATGCAAACAAGTATTACAACGAATTCACTTTTATATAAAAAATATGCCGAAGGTTTAGCAGGTAAGGTAAATTTATTACATTTTTCTTTAGATTCGCCGGATGAAGAAGAACATAATAAAATAAGAAAAATTGATTGTTATAATTCAGTCTTTAATAGTATTGAAATTGCAAAAAGTCTTGGTGAATATCCCGACATATTATTTACTGTTACGAATGATACTTATAAAAAATTACCTCAAATGCATGAATTGGCGGCAAAACATGATTTAGTTTTATTAGTCAATCCGGTTTTTTCATACTTTGGAAATCCTGGATTAACAGATGAAGCAATGGATTTTATTGATGAATATGTTGAAGGGAAATTGGATGTATATTTAAATCCATCGTTTCTAAAATTAAGAAGAAACGGCGGCAATCATATTGAAGATCCTTTGTGTAAAGCAGTTTCACGAGTGATTGTAATATCTCCATTCAATGAAATAGTTTTGCCTTGTTATCACTTTGAACAAGAGACAATTAAGATCGATAGACCAATCAGCGAAATTCAAAAAACAGAAAGATATAAACACTTTCTAAAAATGGAAGGACGATTTGATTTTTGCGAAGGCTGTACTGTAAATTGTTATTTTGAACCATCATTTGCTTTTCCAACAAATTTATATGGATTGGCAAGTGTTACATCAAAGTTTAAATATGGATACAACAAATTAATTAAACAAAAATTGAAGAGAAATTTTAGAAAAATTGGATAATCTTTATGCGTGGAATTTTTAGAAATACTGTAATAATTATTATTGTCTCAATTTTAAGCTTGCTACAAAACTTTAATTATGCACAGAGCTTTGAAATATTTCCGTCGGAGTTATTAATTCAGCCGTTTACTGCAAGTACGTTAAAGCCAAAATTTGGTTTTGAGTTTAAGACAAATGTTAATGAGCTAAGTTTAAACGTGGGAAATTCAATGGATATTTTTCATTACAAAGTTGATGAAAATTCCAAATTATCTTTTGGTGCAGATATGTTTACCTATACATTGCTTAGAAGTCAAAATGATTTTCATTTTCCCGTAGATGCAGTTGATTATCTTTTTGGACTAAATTTTGGCTATACTAGAAAAAACTATGGTGCAAGATTAAGATTAAGTCATATTAGCGCGCACTTAGTTGATGGTCACTTTGATAAAGAAAAAAATGAATGGCGGGATGGAAGAGAGCCAAAAGTTTATAGTAGAGAATTTTTTGAACTAATTTCTTTTTATAGATTTATCGATATGCGAATATATGCGGGTGCAACATATATTTATAAAACTGATCCGACAAATATTGGTCAGGATCAATACCAGCTTGGATTTGAATATTTTGCTAATAATTTAATCTTATCAAATTTAATGCCTTACATTGCATATGATTTTAGAATAATAAATATTTATGGTTATACGGGAAATAATTCATTAGAAGCCGGTGTTAAATATGGTTATTCAGAAGGTAAAGGAATAAGTATTTATTTTAGATATTTTTCCGGATACAACATTCATGGTGAATATTTTGATGTAAAAGAAGATTTCACTTCATTTGGATTTAACTTAGATTTATAAGGTTGTTTTAAAAATTTGGAATAATTGTCAAAATTGAATAAAAAAATATATACTCACCCGTTATTTCACCTGGCTTTATTTATTATTACACTTGTTACAACAATAATTGCTGGAACCGAATGGATTACCGGAACAATGGGACCTTATGATTTAAATTCACTTTTAATTGGATTGCCGTATTCACTTTCAGCTCTATTTATATTAGCCACACATGAGTTTGGACACTATTTTGCTGCTAAATTTCATAAAGTAAAAGCAACGTTGCCATATTTTATTCCAATTCCGCCAATTTCAGGATTTCTAAATTTTGGAACTATGGGAGCCGTAATTAAAACCCGGTCTGAAATTCCTACAAATAAAGCAATGTTTGATATTGGAGTTTCAGGTCCAATTGCAGGCTTTATTGCTTCTTTAATTGTCTTAATTTATGGTTTTACACATTTACCTTCTCAAGATTATCTTTTAGCAATTCACCCGGATTATTTTGATCCAAGTTATGGGAAGGAAACAATTTCACTCCAATTTGGCAATAATCTTTTATTCTTATTTCTTAAGGAACTTTTTACAAATCCAAGCGATTTTGTACCGCCAATGACGGAAGTTTATCATTATCCATATTTAATGACAGGATGGTTTGGACTTTTAATAACCTCAATGAATATGATTCCGGTTGGTCAATTAGATGGTGGTCATGTTGTTTACAGTATGTTTGGATCAAAAATTCAAGAAGCAGTTGCCAGCATTTCTTTAATTGTTTTAGTCGTTTTGGGAGTTTCCGGAATTGTAGATGGAGCACTTGAATTAAATTTTGGATTTGGTTGGAGCGGTTGGCTTTTTTGGGGAATTATACTTTTATTGATTATTAAAGTTAAACATCCACCAGTTAGACATTTTGAGCAATTAGATTTGACTCGAAAGTTTTTAGGTTATTTTAGTTTATTGATATTAATTGTATGTTTTGCTCCTTCACCATTTATAATTACTTTTTAAATGGGCACAAAAATTTGTACTTGATAGTTTTATTCTACTTCTCTAACTTTTAGCATTCAAAATTAAAAAAGGGTGACCATAGAAAATTTGCTACTAATTAAAGAAAGTTTTTAACAATTGTTATGGAGTAAATTATTTTATGTGTTTTCCTTTTCCTCTATAAGCTTTCGTGGAATCACATCGTAAATTTATTAAATTTGTAAATGATTAAAATTAAACTTGTATTTATACTTTTGTTGGCAATTACTTTTTGGAGTTGCGAAGAAATTCCTAACGGAACAATTGATACCGAAACAGTTGATTATATAATTGAAGGAATATCGGCTCCATCTGTTTTTACCTATACGGCTTCAAATCCTAATTTTTCAACTTCTATTACCATAGATAATTCTGAAAATGTAAGCACAGTTTGGTTTGTTATTCAAACAATTGATGGAATTGAAGATGTTACTTCGTCTATTATAATGGAAAGCACCAGCACTAACAGCAGAAAAACTTATACGGGGCAAGTTGAGATTGATGAGAATTTGCTTTCCGGTAATTATGAAGTTCAATATTACGTTGAAGATAAAATTAGAAATTCCGGCAGTAATGTAGTAAAAGTCGGCACAAAACAATTTAAATATGTAAGTGCGGCTGAAAATTTTGCTCCTGTTATTAGTGATCTTGATATGCCAATTTCTGTTGATAAAGAAATTTTATTTTCGTTTAGTGTTTTTGTTGCTGATCAGAACGGATTAAATGATATAGATTCAGTTTATTATCAAGTTACAGATCCTTCAGGCAAGCTAATATTAAATAGCCAGAATATTTCCAAATTCCCAATGTTTGATAATGGAAATACTGCTGCAAACGGTGATGAAACTGCTAAAGACGGAAGATATACGGTATTTTTAAATTATCCTGCCGCTGCTCCAAGTGGTGAATGGAATTTTAATTTTAATGCTGTTGATAATGCTGGAGCAAAAAGTAATACCATAAATTATACACTTATTGTAAACGAATGAAAAAAATCTTAACACAAATAATACTGACTATTTTTATACTTTTTTCTGTTTCTTTTGCTCAAAAGATTCCCAACTCAATTTATTTGAAAAGCGATAAATTAGGTAAAATTGTTGCTGATCAAAATCCGGTTGGAAATGCTGTTGAATATATAGAGTTTATGGGAAATGACGTTTGGATTGCCACATCTGTTGGATTAAGTAAATCTTCAGATAATGGTGAAACATGGACAAGTTACAAATTTGACGAAGAAGGAATTTCGGCTTTAGGTTTTAAAAATGATACCGTTTGGGTTGCTACTTGGCATGCTGAAGATTTTGATGGAGAAGTTGTACCGGTTGGATCAGGTTTGCATTATTCTCCCGATAAAGGTGATACATGGATTGATGTACCTCAACCAGTTGATGCATCTGATGATTCTTCAATAGTTTACGGTATAAATACTTTAAGATCTTTACCTTTGACTGTGGAAGAAGGAAATTTTACCCGAGATATTGGATTTTTGGGAAATGAAATTTGGATAGCAAGTTTTTACGGCGGTTTAAGAAAAAGTAAAGATAATGGCAAAACCTGGGAAAAAGTTGTACTTCCTCCTGATCACTTGGATTTTATTAGTCCAGACCAAACATTAAATTTTGATGTTTCTCCTTCAACCGGCGCTTTGGGATTTAAAGAAAATTTAAACCACAGATTTTTCTCTATTCATGTTGTAGATGATAGCACAATTTTAATCGGAACAGCCAACGGTATAAATTTATCGACTGATAAAGGAATTAGCTGGAGAAAATTTAATCATCAGAATCAAGAAAATTCAATGAGCGGCAATTTTATTCTTGATATAAATTATGATCATTCAAGAAATACAATTTGGGCTGCTACTTGGAAAGCCGAAGGCGAAACAGAATATTATGGTTTAAGTTCTTCATCTGATTTCGGTGAAAATTGGAAAACTTATCTATCAGGTGAAAATATTCACAATATAGCTTTTACTTACAGCTTATCTGGTAATGAAAGAGATATTTTTGTTGCATCTGATAATGGTGTTTTTAGAACCAATGATTTAGGCACAACATGGTTCCTAGCTCCGGATATGAGAGATGATATTACAAATCTTCCTATAACTACTACTAAATTTAGAGCTGTTAACGGTAAATTGGATCAAGATAATTTTAATAATTTATGGTTTGGTTCTGAAGCTGGCTCTGCATTATTAGTTGAAACCGGCGCTATGTGGAAAGGAGATTGGAAAGTTTTTGTTTCATCACCCAAAATTACATCGGGATCAAAATCGCTTGCGTTTCCAAATCCTTTTACACCGGATGATGAACTGGTTAAAATTAAATATAGTTTTAGTGGATCATCAAAATCAATTACAATTAGAATTTTTGATTTTGGAATGAATTTAGTTAGAACAGTGATACAAAATGTAACAAAAGTCGGCGGCAATGAATATATAGATAGCTGGGATGGTAGAGACGAGAATAGTGAATATGTTCCTAATGGCGTTTACTTTTATAGAATAGATATTGGAAATGATGAACCACTCTATGGCAAAATTATGGTGCTGATGTGATACAAAAGATAGTGTTAAATATCAAAAATGTAGTACAATATAAGTCCAGTTGTGGTGAGCATAACAGAACTTCAAAATTGACTAAACTTGTGAATAATCTTTTAATTATAGCATTTATTTTTTCATCATTTTTGTATGCACAACCGGAATTTTCAAAATATAACAGTATGGCTGGTTCATTCAGCCGAATGGGCTTTGGTGCAAGAGGTATGGGAATGGGAAATTCCATGGGTGCTGTAATTGATGGAAATTTAGTTTCATATTACAATCCTGCATTAGCAGCATTTCAGAACGGTAATTATTTTCATACATCTTATTCATTTTTATCTTTAGATAGATCTTTAAATTTTCTAAATTTTACAAAAAAGTTTGAGTTCGGTAAAAGTAAAACTGACAGCACAAAACCTAGATCAACTGCAGGAATTAGTTTGGGTATAATAAATGCCGGAGTCGGAGATATAATTGGAACTGATAGCCAAGGTGAAAAATTCGGAACATTATCAACTTCAGAAAATCAATTCTTTATTGGTTTCTCAAATAGGTTTTCTGAAAAATTTGCTTTAGGCGTAGGACTAAAATTTTATTATTACAAATTGTATGAAGATATTACTTCTTCTGCATTTGGCTTTGATATTGGGGCTTTATACATTTATAATCAAAATTTAACATTTGCCGCTACAATAAGCGATATAAATACAAAATACAAATGGGATACAAGCAGTTTATATGGTGTTGAAGGAAACTCAACAATTAATAAATTTCCTTTATTAATGAAATTTAGTTCTGCTTACAAAGTAAATTCGTTAAATTTACTTTCTACAATTGAATTTGAACACAGCAATGCTGAAACTGATTTTTTAAGAATTGGTGTTGAATACAATGTAGTAGAACCATTATTTTTAAGATGGGGATTAGATAGAATAAGTTTAGGAAATTTTGATATCCCGGTTAGACCGACTTTTGGTTTCTCATATTTTAGAGAATTAGCCGGATTAAATTTTGGATTTGATTATGCATTTGTTTTAGAGCCTTATTCACCATTTGATCAGCATATTATAGGTATTGAATTAATTTTCTAATATGATAAAAAAAATAATATTATCCGTATTTATCTTTTCGCAATTAATTATTGCACAAACTGCAGGTAATTCTGGATTATCATTTTTAAAAATTGGTAATAGTGCCAGAAGTATTGGATTATCTAATATTGGCTTACTAAATTCAGATGCTTCTTCGGTTTATTATAATCCAGCATCTCTTAATATTGATCATAAAACGTCAATTATGTTTACCCATCAAGCTTGGATTCAAGATCTAAGCAGTGAAATTGTTAATGCAAATTTTTCTATGTTAGGCTTACCTTTTGCTGTTGGAGTAAATACAACTAGTATTTCAGGTTTTGAAGTAAGAACAAAACCAACTGATACTCCCGATGCAGTTTTTAATGTGAATTATTTTTATGGAAGTTTATCGACAGGTTTTGCTCTGTATGAAAATCTAGGATTTGGCGTAACCATTAAATACATCTATGAAAGTTTACTTTCTGATGATGCTTCCGGAACTGGTTATGATTTAGGGTTAGTATATGAAAATATAATTGAAAATTTGACATTAGGGGCTTCATTGAGAAATTTGGGATCGATGGAAAAACTAAGAAACGAAAAAACTAAACTTCCGTCTGATTTCATAATAAATTCAACATATAATCTTAGTTTCGAAAATTCTGAATTTAGCTTTTTACCTGTAATTGGTATTCAGAAATATATGGAACAAGATGAAATTCATTTTCACTTTGGAACCGAAGCTGTTTATGACCAACAGTTTGCTCTAAGAGTTGGATATGTTACCGGTTATGATTCAAAAGGTATTTCTGCCGGTGCTGGATTTTATTGGAGTGGATTTAATATAGATTATGCATTTACTCCATTTAATTTTGGAATTGGTAATGCAAATACTATAACAATAGCTTATACATTTTAGTTTGAATAAATTTTAAAGCCTACCTCATATTGAAACTATTCATAAAAATGATTTAAATATATTATTAAATTCCCAATGACAAACAGATTCATATTTATTATTTTGAGTATCAAAAATTTGAGATATTGATTTATGGAAATAATTGAATATTCAGAAGAGTGGAAAGAAAAATGGGATGAGTTTGTAATTAATTCCAGCAACGGAACAATGTTCCATATGCAGAAATTTTTTGATTATCACATCCCCGGTAAATTTAAATTCAATCATCTAATATTTCTTGAGAAAAATAAAATAAAAGCAGTTCTCCCGGGAAGTATAATAAATGGAACACTGTTTGAATCTCCAATTGGTGCAAGTTACGGATCAATAGTTATTGGCGATATTACCTTTAAAGAAACAATGGAAATTGTTTCAACTCTTATTGAATATGCTAAAAAAAGTGGACTAAAAGAATTAATGCTTACAGCAGCACCAATGATTTATGAAACATATCCAAATCATAATTTAGATTTTGCAATGCTTTGGCAAGGATTCAACTTTGATTTACACTATATTTCAAGTGCAATTAAGTTAGATAAAAATTTAGATATAATTGAAAGATTCAGACCGACAATAAGAAGAAATATACGTAAATCTATAAAAGAAGGAATTACTGTTGAAATAAATGAAAGATACGATGAATTTTATCCGATACTAATTGAAAATAAATCCAGACATAATGTTAAACCAACACATAGTTACGATGATTTAATGAAACTTAAAAAACTTATGCCGGATAGATTAAAACTTTTTATGGTTTATCTTGATGATAAACCTATTGGCGGATCACTAATGTTTTATGCAAATAAAAATGTTGCAATATGTTTTTACAATATGCTGCTTTATGATTATGCTCAATATAAACCTATACAAAGAGTAATGTACGAAGTTGTAAAAGATGCCACGGAAAATGGTTATAATTATGTTGATATCGGAGTTTCTCAAGATACATCAGCTGAAAATCCAATGACGCCAAGTATGAATTTAATTGATTTTAAAGAGAAATTTGACGCTAAATCAATTATGCGTAATACACTTCATTTGAAGTTATAAGTAAAAATAAAAATTACTAATGATTGAAAATATTTCATTATCTGCTTCAAAAAAAACTGCAATTATTACTTTTTTAGGCAACGCTTATAAAGATTCAAGAGTAGTTAATTTGATTGACTCACTTAATAAATTAAATTTTAAAACAAATACAATTTCATTTGATTGGAAAACACCAAATTTCAATTCCCAATATGGTCAAACTGTAATTCATAAATTGGATAAATCAAAATCAAGTTTATCATTTTATCTAAATTTTTTCTACCTATTAATTCGTGATCTACTAAAGACAAAAGCTAATTATTATTTTGCAGAAGATATCTATACTTTGCCTATTACATATTTTTTTGCAAAAAAAAACAAAGCTAAAATATTTTATAACAGCAGAGAAATTTATGCTCACCTTGGCGGATTAAGAAATAAAAATACTATCCAAAAAATAATTTCTAAAATTGAAAGTAAATTTATAAGAAAAGTCGATTTGGTTTTAGTGACAGGAGAAATGGATGCAGATTATTTGCGTGATTCTTATGGAATTGATAAATTTTTCGTTTTAAGAAATTTGCCAAAATTTAAGGAAGTAATTTCTAAAATAGATTTAAGATCTCAATTAAATATTTCACAAGAAAGAAAAATTCTTTTATATCAAGGTGTAATTTTAGAAGGTAGAGGTATTAAAAAAACAATTGATCTTATTGAGAAAATTCCAAATATACATTTTGTTATTGTTGGCGAAGGAGAATTTAGAAATAAATTTGAAAAATATTCGGTTGAGAAGAAATTAGAAAAAAGAATTCATTTCATTGGAGCGGTTAATCATTCTGAATTATTAAATTATACTGCCGGAGCAGATATAGGTTTAGCATTAATAGAAAATATAAGTATAAGTTATTATTATGCTCTTCCAAATAAATTGTTTGAATACATTATGGCAGGAATACCAATATTTGCAAGTAATTTGCCTCAAATGAAAAAAGTTATTGATGAATATAATGTTGGAAAATATGTTGACCCGGAAAACGAAAATGAAATGATTAAGAATTTAGAAGAGTTGATAAAGGATCAAAAATTATTAAGTGATTTTACTGCAAATTGTAAAAAAGCTTCAAAAATACTGAATTGGGAAAACGAATTTGAAAAGTTTAAAGAATTGCATTTAAATTAGTTTCTCGTTTCCATATATTTACACTCCATTTTGCCAAGCACTGGTTAACAGGTTGTTGCCCAACTCCGTCAGGTCCGGAAGGAAGCAGCGGTAAGTATTCAATTTGTGTAATTAGCTGCTTGGCTTTTTTATAATTCAAATCCAACAAAATGCAGTGACACGCTGTCAAAGTTCAAATGTGTCTTTCCAAATAAATCTGAATTTAAACCATTATTAGCATCAAAGAATTCAAAAATTATATGATCTGATATATAGTTAATTGTATAATTGTTAGATAATTTTTTTAATAATTTAAAAATTCCTTTTGTTGAAAAACCAATGCCGTCTGTTTTATTTACAGTTGGATAACCTCTACCTGAAAAATAACCATATGTTAAGTTTAATGTATTTAGAAAATTAAATATATGACCTTTATGAACATTAACTAAATCATTTGCTTTTAGCGAAATCAAATTTTCTGAAATATTAATGTCTCCAATTCCGCTTTGATATTTAATACCAGTAAAAAATTCATTTCTTGGTTCAACCATTATATCATTTGCTTCTGCAGAAAAAGAATAACTGATTAAATTTAATTCGACATCTTCTATTTTTAACTTGTAACCAAACTCCAATGTGTATCCTAAACGTGCTGTTCTTGATAGCGGATCTTTTTGGTCTTCATCAATGTAATATATTTCGTCTCCAATATTAGATAGAGAATATCCAATACTTAAATTTGTTATAGGCATTAAACTAATTGAATTATCAATTTTATGAATTATTTTGTTTCCTAACAATTCAGAAATTGGAAAAACAATCAGCATTCCATAGTCAATCATTGATCCTTGAGATGAGACTTTTTGAATATTTCCCTCAACATATGTTGCTCCAAGATTTGAATCAAAAGTTTTAAAGGATATACCAAAATTCAGTTTTGCAAAATAGTCAAATCCTATACCCAGACTAAAACAATTAAAACTATCGTAACTATCATATTTACCTACTGGCTCTGGTCCGAGTTCAGATGTAATAATAAACTCACCATAATAAAACCGGTTATGTATAAAGCCGGTTCCAATGCGGATTGGCGAATTTAAAATAGGTTCTAAATCATATCCCAAATTAAGTCCATAATTATGGAAAGTCATATCATTCCAAAACCAATTAGTTTTATTTGGCATTACATTAAAGGACACATGATTATTCCGAGCAGAATTTCCAAGTATTGCAGGATTTAAGTAATAACCAAGAACATCATCATTTGGAATGGAAACTCCAATTTGACCAGCACCGATTAAATAAGTTGACTGTTGAAAAGTTGTAAATGTCAGTGCCCCTTCGCCTTGTGCAAAGTTTAAAGTATTTACTAAAATTATAATTACAAGTAATTTCAGTTTATTCATTTTAATCTCAAAATTAAGTTATGTACAATATAAGAGCAATTGGTATTATTATCAAGAAACTTTTAAGGTCAAAAATAACTTCTCAATATTTTATGTAAATGACTATATTTAATAAGTTGTATGGTAAAAAAATGGAGATAAACATTTCTAAAGTGAACTTTAAAATATTTATTATTCTATTTACCTTGTTCTTTAGTGATCATCTTGCACAAGAAATTTCCTATCCATCTATTTTACTTTCAGAAGTTCCGAATAAAATTTCAGTTAAAAATATTCCAAATACTATTGACACTGTTAATCTTATAGTGAAAAATGGAGATTGGCAGCAAACCTTCTATTCTAAAGTTGAAGGAAGCGAAGCAAATATTTCTGTCTTTTTACCATCTAGCGGAAAGTATTCATTTATGTTTTTTGAAGGAGGATACAAAACCTCAATTAAGACTGTTATGCCTGGCTGGTTAAGTATTGTTCCACCTTTGTTAGCTATACTATTAGCATTATTAATTAGGCAAGTAATTGTTGCGTTATTTGCAGGTATTTACGTCGGTCTACTTTTTATTTACGAGTTTAATCCATTGACCGCATTATTAAGGTTAATAGATACAAATTTATTCAATGCACTTATAGATCCGGATCATATATACATTATTCTGTTTACGTTATTAATTGGCGGAGTTGTTGGAATAATTTCGAAAAACGGCGGAACTATAGGTTTGGCAAATCAAATTACAAAACTTGCCAAAACTCCAAGAAGCGGTATGATTGCAAGCTGGTTTATGGGAATTGTAATATTTTTTGATGATTATGCCAATTCTCTAATTATTGGAAATATGATGAGACCAATTACTGATAAGCTAAAGGTCTCAAGAGAAAAACTTGCTTATATTGTTGATTCAACAGCTGCACCAATTGCAAGTTTAGTTATAATAAGCACTTGGATTGGATATGAACTTGGATTAATTGGTGATGGATTAAGTGCTATAAATTCTGATCAAAATCCATACGAAGTATTTATACAAACTTTACCTTACCGATTTTACCCAATTGCAGCCTTATTTTTTGTTTTCATTACCTCCTATTGGGAAAGAGATTTTGGCCCAATGCACAAAGCTGAAATTAATGCCAGAAAATTAAAATTGAGTGAAAAAGAAGTAAATAATCAAAAAGCAAACATTGCAAAATCACAACTTTCATTGAGTAAAACAAGATGGTATAATGGTGCTATTCCAATTTTAGTTATTTTAATTGGTACTGTTGCTGGTTTAATTTTTACCGGAATAAATTCATTAGAAAGTGCAGGAATTAAAAATTATGGATTAGATGATATTATTCGTGAATCTGATTCATATAAATCATTATTGTGGGCAAGCTTAATTGCTGGAATTACTGCAGTTTTACTTACAATCTCCCAAGGTATTAGAAAACTTGAAGAAACAATTAAAGCCTGGCATAGCGGTGTTCAATCAATGATGATTGCATGTATAATATTAGTTATGGCATGGGGAATCAGTTCAATTACAAATGATTTAAAAACTGCTGATTATGTTATTTCGATATTAAGTGATAGTATTAATCCAAGATTTTTGCCGGCAATTGTTTTTGTAGTCTGCGGTTTAATAAGTTTTGCAACAGGCACAAGCTGGGGAACAATGGCAATTGTTATGCCCATTGTTATTCCAATGGCATCAACAATTACCGGAATTGAAGGATATTCAGCTGTTGATTCTCATATAATTTTAGTTGGAGTAATAAGCTCTGTGCTTGCCGGATCTGTTTGGGGAGATCATTGTTCGCCAATTGCTGATACGACAATTTTAAGTTCAATGGCTTCAAAATGTGATCATATTGCCCACGTAAAAACTCAATTACCTTATGCAATTATGGTAGGTCTTGTTACATTAACTTTTGGTGATATTCCTACTGCATTTGGACTAAGTCCTTATATATCAATTGTGTTAATTTTAAGTGTTCTTACCGGATTATTATTTATTGTTGGAAAGAAGGTTGAAGTTTAGCAAGAAATTTCAAACTCAATAATTTGTTACCTTAAAGATTATCTTTTTCGGTTGATGAATTATAAAAATCTACTAATAATTTACTTTTTGCCGGACCAATAATTTTTGTTAGCTCTTCTTCTGTAGCTAACTTTATTTCATTAATGCTATTAAAATTCTGCAGTAGTTTTTCTGCTACTTTTTTACCAATACCTTTTATTTCTGTCAACTCGGTTTGTAAAGTTCTTCCGTCCCGTCTTTTACGATGAAACGTAATTGCAAACCTGTGGGCTTCATCGCGCAAATGCTGGAGAAGTTTTAAACTTGATGAAGTTTTAGGAATTGTCTGTGCTTCAGAAATACCCGGAAAGAAAACTTCTTCTAATCTTTTTGCTAAACCAATAATTTCGTAATTCTTAATGCCTAGATTATCTAATATTTCAACTGCACTTGAAAGCTGACCTTTACCGCCATCAACCATAATTAAATCGGGCAGTTGTTCATTTTCTTCAAGCAATCTTGAATATCTTCTTTCTATAACTTCCTGCATACTTGCAAAATCATTTGGTCCATCAACACTTTTAATGATGTACTTTCTGTATAAAGATTTTTTTGGTTTTCCATCAACAAAAACAACCATACTTGCAACAGTATCTGTTCCTTGAAGATTAGAAATATCAAAACACTCAATTTTTCTAGGTAGGTTTGTTAATCGTAAATCTCTTTTTAATGATGAGAGAACATAAGGTAAATTTCCTTCTTTTTTCATTTTTTGAAGTTGAATATCTTTCAACTGAAGTATAGCATTCTGTTTGCACATATGTAAAAGTGATTTTGCCTCGCTTTGAATTTTGGGCACCACAAATTTAACTTTTCTATCTGACCTGGAATTTAACCATTCAAGCAATGTTTCATTATCAAAAGGCAGAATTTCTAAAATTATACTTTGAGGAATTTCAACAAATTCACCGTAATAAAATTTTAGTGCTGCATTATAAATTTTATCCAATTCTTCATCAATTTCTGCATTTAGTTTTAGCTGTCTTTTACCAACAAGTCGGCCATTTCTAATAATCAAAATTGTACATGCAACATCTTTGGCTTCAACAGCAATAGAAACAATATCTTTATCATCAAAATCATTTGTTACAATTTTTTGCTTTTCTGAATAAACTCGTAACTGTTCAATTTTATCACGCAGTTCACCGGCTTTTTCAAAATTTAATTTTTGACTGGCTTCAAACATTTCTTCTTTCAGTTCATCCAATAAAATATTTGTTTTGCCTCTTAAAACTTTTACAACTTGATCAACCATTTTTCCATAATTTTCAGTAGTAATTAATCCTTCGCAAGGTCCGTCACATTTTTTTATATGATAATCCAAACAAACTTTTATTTTCTTTTGCTTAATTACTTCTTCATCAATTTGATAAGTACAGCTTCTAATTTTAAAAGTTTTGTTTATTAATCTTAATGAAGCTTTCATACTTTTTACGTCTGTATATGGACCAAAATATCTTGATCCATCCTGAATTACATCTCTAGTTGGAAAAATTTGCGGGTAAGGTTCTTTTGTTACTCGAATGTATGGATAAGTTTTATCATCTTTTAAATTAACGTTATAGCGAGGTTTGTGTTTTTTTATAAGGTTATTTTCTAAAACTAATGCTTCAATTTCATTTTCTGTGGCAATAATATCAAAATCATTTACTTTGCTTACAAGTGCTTCAGTTTTAGGAGAATCTAATTTTGTTCTAAAATATGAGTGTATTCTGCTTCTAAGATTTTTGGCTTTCCCTATATATATAATTTTTCTATCCTTATTTAAAAACTGATAGATTCCAGGCAATGCCGGAACTGCGGAAATTTTTGCTTTTAAATCTTTATCCATTGTAAATTAAATGATAGAATAATACGAAAGACAAAATATAAATTTCATCTTTCGCATTTTCAATATTTTCTTTGGGGCTTAACTTTCGAATTGATAATTTTTTGGAATTACAACTATACCTGTTTCAGTTACAGTGAACCTTTTTCTGTCAATATCCGGATCAAAACCAATTTCTTCATGTTCCGGAACATTTACATTTTTATCAATAATTGCTCTACGGATTTTTGCATGCCTGCCGATATTACATCGATCCATTATGATCGAATCTGTGATATAAGTATAACTGTTTACTCTAACGCTTGGTCCAATAATTGATCTTTCAACCAAACCGCCGGAAATTATTGTACCGTCTGTAATTAAAGAATTTATTGCCCTGCCCACTCTTTCACCCTCATGAGAAAGTGTTTTTGCAGGAGGTGATTGTTGCTGCTTTGTACGTAACGGCCAACTTGAATCATATAAATTAAATTCCGGATTTACACTCAAAAGATCCATGCTTGCTTTGTAATAACTTTCAATTGTACCAACGTCAACCCAATATGGCGAAGTAGTTGAATTTTCATCTTCAAACCTAAATGCACGTATATTATATTTTTTTTCAATCATTCTTGGAATTACATGTTTTCCAAAATCCAAATTTGGTACTTTTTTATCAGTCAATTCTTTTATTACATCAGTTAAAACTTTTACATTAAAAATATAAATACCCATATTTGCAAATGAAGATCCCGGTTTTCCTGGAATTTCCGGTGGATCTTCAGGCTTTTCGATAAATGATAATACTTTGTAATCTTCATCAATTTCTATAACACCAAAACGAGTTGCCTGTTCTTTTGGAATAATAATGTTCGCAATGGATAAGTCTGCTTTTTTCTCAATATGATATTGAAGCATTTTCATATAATCCATTTTGTAAATATGATCACCGCCTAGAACAACACACCATGTATAATCCCTCTGCCTCATTAAATTTAAATTTTGGTAGATAGCATCTGCAGTTCCCTGGTACCATTCGTTACCGGTTTTTTGCTGAGGCGGCACAGAATATATAAATTCGCCTAATTCAGGATTAAAAATATTCCACGCTTCATATAAATGTTGATTAAGTGAATCAGATTTGTATTGAGTTAATACATATATTTTTCTTAACCCAGAGTTTAAACAATTTGAAAGTGCAAAATCAATTATACGATATTTACCTCCAAATGGAACTGAAGGTTTGGTTCTCATTCCGGTTAACGGATGTAAACGGTTCCCTTGCCCGCCTGCCAATATCATAGTTAGAGTTTCGCGTTGTAGTCTTGATCCGGTGAATGCCATATTAAGCTCTTTTTATTTTGCTAAATTTATTTGCTATTATTGAAAGTCTAATTATGAAAATAGTTTAGGGCAAAAATAATCATGTTATCTTTTTATAATTACTTTTTTTGTTAATGAAAGTCAAGAAAAAATATTTAATAATTGCTTTAACATCACTTTTTTTAATATCGGTTTTGATTGCCTTTGGAATTAATTCATTAATTGAAAGATACAATATTTCCTATGTTGATTCCGAAAGATTTGTTAAAAGCGGATTTTCGATTCAAACTGCTGATATTGAAGAAATTGAAGATTATATTCCTAAAGAAGCAGATAAACTTAATATACTTCATTATGAAATACATTTGGAACTTAACCCAATAGAGAAGCAAATCAATAGTAAAACAATTATTACTGGAACAACAAATGTTGATAAAGTTAAAAATATTGAGCTTAATTTCAATGATGGATTCAGATTATCCAAAGTTTTGCTAAATGATAAAAAGTGCAATTATAATTATGAAAATGACAAATTAATTATTATTTCAGATAAAATAATTACTGATACTTTTAAAGTTGAGATTTCTTATAGAGGGGAACCGGAAAATTTAGGATTCGGATCATTTACGTTTGCTGAGTATAAGAATTCTCCGGTTGTCTACACAATTAACGAACCGATTTTTGCATCAACTTGGTTTCCTTGTAATGATATTCCTAATGATAAGGTTTTGACTGACATTTTTATTACAAATGATTCAAATATGACATCAGTATCTAATGGAATTTTAGTAAGTGAATCCAGTAAAATGGACAGAAAAACTGCACATTGGAAAACAACATATCCAATTTCAACTTATTTAATTTCTATCTATTCTGCAAAATATCTGCAATATGAGGATTTATACATTTCAAATAGAAATGATTCAATGGCAATAAAATATTACGTCTTTGAAGATAAATTAGAAAAAGCCAAAAGGGATTTTGCATTTCATCCTACTGCAATCAAATACTTTTCAGAAATGTTTGGTGAGTATCCGTTTTTGGAAGAAAAATATGGAGTTGCAGAATTTTTATGGAGCTACGGTGCAATGGAAAATCAGACTATTACCGGAATAGGTCAAAATTTTATTAGCGGTCATAAATTTTTTACGGGAATGCTTGTGCACGAATTAGCTCATCAATGGTGGGGAAATGCTGTCACAATTTCTAACTGGAATGACATTTGGCTGAATGAAGGTTTTGCCACTTATTCTGAAGCTTTATACTGGGAAAAAGAAAGTGACTCTTCAGCACTAAAATCAACAATGAGAAAATATTTGACTGATTTTTCAGATACAAGACTTTTTGCACCAGAAGAATTATTTAGCAGAACCGTTTACAATAAAGGTGCTTGGGTTTTACACATGCTTAGAAAAGAAGTTGGAGATGAAACTTTTTTTGCAATCTTAAAAAAATATTATGAAAACTTTAAATACAAAAATGTGTCAACAATTGACTTTATTAAAGTAGTTGAAGAATTGACCGGAGAAAATTACAATTACTTTTTTAAACAGTGGATTTTTGACGGTATTGGCAAAATTGAATTGGAATATAATTATAAACTTATGCATCCAACAAATAATTATACTGATATTGAACTAAATATTGACCAAGTACAAAATGGTTATGAAACTTACAATTTTACATTAGATTTAGACTTTTACATTGAGAATAAAAGAAAAATAAGAAAAACGGTTAAAATTGATGAACGAACTGAAAATTTAAAATTTAATTTCAATTATAGAATTACTAAAATTGATTTAGATCCGGATAACTGGGTTGCAGCAGAAATTCAATATAAAGAATCCGAAAATTAACCTTCCTTTATAATGAGCATTATTGAAAAAAGTATTAAATTTATAGCTTAAATTAAAATTGAGAATTATTTGACTTCATTTTTTGTATCTGATCTGCATTTTGGTTTACTTGATTCTAAAAATGAAAAATTGAGGGAAGAATCGTTTGTTGAATTCCTTAAATTTTGCAACGGCAGAATTGATAAACTTTTCATATTGGGAGATCTGTTTGATTATTGGTTTGAGTACAAAAGAGTAATTCAAAAAGGTTATTTCAGAACATTTACTGCAATTAATGAACTTGTAAAAAATAAAATTGAAGTTCACTACTTTATTGGAAATCATGATTTTATGCATCGGGATTTCTTTGAAAAAGAAATAGGAACAATTCTGTATGAAGATGCCGCTCAATTTGAAATTGATGGCAAAAAGTTCTTTTTAGGTCACGGTGATGGTTTGGTAGAAAATGATCTTGGCTATAATATTCTAAAGAAAATTTTAAGGAACAAATCTATTCAAAAGTTGTATTCATTACTTCATCCGGATTTTGGTATTTGGTTAGCAAGTTCATCAAGCAGAAAAAGTAGAGATTATACGACTGAGAAATCTTATGGTCAAAAAGATGGACTTTATGAGGCAGCGAAAAAGAAAATTGATCAAGGTTATGATTACGTTTTATTTGGCCATACACATATAAGAAAAGTTGAAGACTATAAAAATGGAAAATATATTAATCTTGGAACTTGGTTAAATCAGCCTTGTTATGGTAAATTTGAAAATGGAAATTTTGAGATTATTGACTGGAATAATAAATGACTGAGAGTAAAAAAAGAAAGAATCAAAAGACAAAAATAATTATTTGGTCGTCTGTTGGTGTATTTCTTCTTGCATTTTTTATTGGGGGATACTTTTTTTATCAACATATAGTATCAGGATTACCTTCTCTTGAAGAATTGGAAAATCCAAGACAAAGTTTAGCCACAAATGTTTTAAGTGCCGATGGTGAAGTCATTGGTCAATATTTTAGAGAAAATAGGCGGGAAATTGATATTGATAGTATTCCGACATTTGTAATAGATGCATTAGTTGCTACTGAAGACAGAAAATTTTATGATCATTGGGGAGTTGATTTAGAGAGATTTGTTAAAGCAATGATAAAAACAATATTTCTTGGGAAACGTGAAGGAGCAAGCACCATAACCCAACAATTATCAAAAAATTTATATGATCTAAAAGTAATTCGTGAAAACTTATTCCAGACAATTGTAAGAAAAATAAGAGAATGGTTCACAGCTGTTCAAATTGAGCAAACTTATACAAAAAAAGAAATTTTAGAAATGTATTTGAATAACTCTTTTTTTGGAAATAGAGCTTATGGAATTGAAATGGCGGCACAGCATTATTTTGGTAAAAGTGCAAGTGAGCTAAAACTAACAGAAGCTGCCGTCTTTATAGCATTATTGAAATCTTCGGTTTACTATAATCCAATTAGAAATCCGGAAAATGCAACAAGAAGAAGAAATGTAGTTTTATATAATATGTATGATGTAGGATTTATTTCTGAAGATGAATACGAAAAATTAAAAGAAGAACCAATTGTTTTAGCTTCAAACGAAACAAATAGTGGAGTTCAAAGCAAAATTGCTCCCCATTTTGTTGAACATGTTAGACGTCAGTTAGAGGAATTGGAAGAGCAATATAATTTTAATCTTTATGAAGACGGATTAAAGATTTATACAAGTCTTGATTCACGAATGCAGCATATTGCAAACAAAGTTACAGCTGAACACCTTAACGAATTTCAACAACTTTTTGATAAAACATGGAATTGGAATAAATATAAAGATGTTGCAAATGATTTAGTTGATAAAGCAATTAAACGAGAAAAAGTTTATCTAAATTCAAAAGGTGAAAAACGTAAAGCAATTTATGATAGCTTAAAAACTAATCAAATTTTTGTTGATTCTGTCAAGAAAATTGCTCAAACAATTGAAGTTGGATTTGTATGTTTAGATGCTTCCAGCGGCGAGATTAAAGCAATGGTAGGCGGCAGGGATCAAGAGTTTAATTTCGGATTAAATCATGTTACTCAAATAAAACGACAGCCCGGTTCATCATTTAAGCCAATTATTTATTCGGTTGCGTTAAATAATGGATTATATCCAGCTTACCCAATTCTTAATCAAGAATTTGAGTATGGTGATGATAATTGGAATCCGCATAATTTTGATATGTCTACAGGTGGATTTTTAACTCTTAGAGATGGATTGCGAAATTCTGTAAACTTAATAAGTGCCCGGTTAATAATTGAGGGTCATGTTCAACTTTGGCAAGTTGGTCAATTAGCAAAAAAACTAGGTATAAATACTAGACCAAATCTTGTTCCTTCAATTTCACTTGGTACATCTGAAGTTATACCTTTAGAATTAGTTTCAGTATATGCAACTTTAGCAAATAAAGGTATTTATAATGAACCCTCGGCAATATTGAAAATAGAAGATAAAGATGGAATAATTTTAATGCAATCAGTACCGCATTCTGAAGAAGCAATGTCTGAAGAAACAACATTTCTGATTACCAATATGCTGGAAACTGTAATTAATGAAGGTACAGGAATGCGGACAAGATCAATTCATCATTTTTACAGACCAGCAGCAGGTAAGACAGGAACAACTCAAGATTATAGTGATGCATGGTTTATGGGTTTCACTCCGCAGCTTGCGGCTGGTGTTTGGGTTGGATTTGATGATAGAAGAGTTTCTTTTACGGGTTCTTACGGCCAAGGCGCAAAAGCCGCTAATCCAATTTGGTCGAATTTTATGAGAGAAGTTTATGATTCTTTAGATTTTCCCGAAGAGTCCTTTACAATTCCGGAGAGTGGAAATATTGTTTCGGTTAAATTTTGTAAAGAATCAATATATGAATATGGTAATCCTAAATTATATTCAAATGACTGTTCTTCTGGAGAAGTTGATGACTATATTAACATTAAGGATATTCCAATAAGTTATAATTCAAGTAGAGACAAAAAAGCTAAATTGTTTACTAAATTTTATAAAGCTGATAGTCTTGCTCATGAAGCAATTGAAATTACTGAAGAAGAAGGTTTATAGTTTTTGCCCGGATGGCGAAATTGGTATACGCGCTAGGTTCAGGTCCTAGTGGGAGCAATCCTGTGCAGGTTCGAGTCCTGTTCCGGGCACTATTAAAGTTTAATTGAATTGAAAAAATGGCTGATATAAAAAATGAATATGAAGCACTTTATAATAAAGCCATTCAATTTACTCAGTCGCATTATGAAAACTTTCCTGTTCTATCTTTTTTTATCGCAAAACATTTAAGAAAACATGTTGCAGTCATTTATCAATTTGCCAGACAAGCAGATGATTTGGCAGACGAAGGTAATGATTCTAAAGAAAAAAGATTAGTAAATTTAAGTGATTATGAAGATTCTTTGACAGCCGCATTAAACGGTAACTATAAAAGTGATTTTTGGAAAGTACTTCATTTAACAGTAACATCTCAAAATCTTACGCCAAAATATTTTTATGACTTATTGGATGCTTTTAAACAAGATGTAGTCAAAAACAAATATTCAAATTATGAAGAGCTATTAGATTATTGCAGAAGAAGCGCAAATCCAGTTGGCAGATTAATTTTAGAGCTAAATAATATTAAGGATGAAAAAGCGAATTTTTCTTCTGATTTTGTTTGTACCGCTTTACAGCTTACAAATTTCTATCAGGATGTCAGTGTAGATATTTTAAAGGATCGAATTTATATTCCTGAAAAAGAACTTAATAAATTTTCTATTACCGAAGATGAAATAAACAATAAAAAGTTTTCAAATGAATTTAAAGAACTAATAAAGTTTCAAACTAAAAGAGCTGGAAACCTTTTTTTACAAGGAAGAAACTTATTAAAATTTTTACCGCTTAGACTTAAGTTTCAAATTCTTGTTACAATTAAAGGTGGAGAGTCAATATTAAAAAAAATCAAAAAATTGAATTATAATATTTTGGAAAATAGACCTACACTTAGTAAAATGGATTTTATAAAAATATTTTTACAAGCAATGTTAACTTGGAGATAATTATTCAAACTTCTAAAGAAATATCAAAAGAGAGTAAAAGTAGTTTTTATTATACTTTTTCTCTATTGCCAAGTAATAAACGTGATGCTATGAATACAGTTTATGCATTCTGCAGAAAAACTGATGACATTGTTGATAACGAAGAACAAGATATTCATACAAAACAAAATAATTTAGAAGAATGGAAATTAAAATTGACCAATGCTTTGAATGGCAAAACTGATAATAAATTATTTTCTGAACTTTATTATTTTGTAAATGAATTTAATATTCCGCATCAGCCGTTTTATGATTTGATTGCAGGAATGGAAATGGATCTGACAAAAATCAGATATCAAAATTTTGATGAATTAAAAGAATATTGTTACAATGTTGCTTCTACAGTAGGATTAATGACAATTCCAATAATTGGTTATAAAAATGATTCTGCAAAAGATTATGCTATTAATTTGGGAATTGCTTTACAATTAACAAATATTTTAAGAGATATAAAAACTGATTCAAAAAGAGGAAGAATATATTTACCTTTAGATGAATTAGCTCAATTTAATTATAGTGAAGATGATTTATTTAAAAGATCTTATAATGAAAATTTTATAAACCTTATGAAATTTCAATCCGAAAGAGCAAGAGAATTTTATAAAGCTGCAGATAGAAAACTTTCTATTGAAGATAAAGCTTCAATGTTTACTCCGCGTTCAATGGAATATATTTATTACAGACTTCTTGATAAAATTGAACAAGAAAACTTTAATATTTTTTCTAAAAAAATTAGGGTTTCAAATTTCAATAAACTTTTTATTACTTTTTTTGTTTGGCTAAAATATAAACTGCTTTCATAATGGCAAAATGTATTGTAATTGGAGGCGGATTAGCAGGCATTTCAGCAACAGTTTATTTATCAAAAATTGGTAATCAAGTTACCTTAATCGAATCTTCTCCAAAATTAGGTGGAAGAACTTATTCTTTGTTTGATACCAAAACGAATACTGAAATTGATAACGGTCAGCATATAATGATGGGAGCCTATAAACATACATTTGACTTCCTAAAATTAATAGATGCAAATTCCATCCCAGAATATCAAACAAAAATGAGTGTGGATTTTATAGGAAAAGGAAATAACAAATTTAAATTGGAAGCTCGTAATAAACTTTATCCAATAAATCTTGCAGGCGCTTTATTTAGATTTGAAGTACTTAGTTTTAAGGAAAAGATTTCTGTCTTTAAATTTTTAATTAAACTTTTTATCATCAATTCATCCGGCAAATTTAAAAATGTAAATGATTGGTTACTGAATGAACATCAAACTGAAAATACTATTAACATGCTTTGGGAGCCAATTTGTATTGGCGCACTAAATACAAGAATTGAAGATGCATCACCAATAATGTTTGCGGTTTTGATCAAAGAAATATTCTTTAAAGGTAATAAAAATTCTACTTTTGTTTTAACTTCAAAGCCATTAAACAGATTGTTCATTGAACCTTCGATTAATTATTTTAAGGCCAATGATATAGAGTATCATTTATCTGAAAAAATTGTATTACTAAATTTTGAAAATAACATTCTAAAAAAAATAAACACTTCTAAAAGAGAAATCACAGATTTTGATTTTGTGATTTTAGCAATTCCGCCATATTCAATAAAACAAATAAATTCCAATTTTAAAATATTATCTGACGAAATTTTAAACATGGATAATTCAACAATAGTTACTGTGCATTTGTGGACTAAAGATAGTTTTAACATTGATAAATTTGCCGGACTGTTAAACTCACCAATTCACTGGATTTTTAACAATGGAAATCATTATTCAGTTGTGATAAGTTCCGCTGATAAATTAATTGAAATGGACTCAGAAGATATTTATAAATTAGTTATTAATGAATTACTGCTTTATTTTCCGGAATTTGAAGAAATTGATATTTATGACTATAAAGTGATTAAAGAAAAGAGAGCAACCATAAAATCCAATTTGACAAATGAAAAATTAAGAGAAGAAATAAATTCTCCCATTCCAAATTTAATTTTTGCTGGAGATTGGACAAATACAAAATTACCCGGTACAATAGAAGGTGCCATTTTGAGCGGAAAAAAAGCTGCTGAAAAGATAATTTGTTAAATTATTCCAAAAGATTACGATGTTACATGATTTTATATTAAGAATATATTATATTAGTATCCATTAGTATGGTTTAATTTATAGTAGCAAACATTTCTTAACAGGAAATAACCAGGAGGTTATATGTCAAATCTAAAAGAAAAACTTTATCACAAAATTGAAGAATGGCGCCCTCGAACTGTTAGACTTGCAAAGGATTATGGTGACGTGGTAGTTGACAAAGTGACAATTTCTCAAATTATTGGCGGAATGCGCGGTATAAAATCGCTTACTACGGATATTTCATACTTAGATCCGGTAGAAGGAATTAGATTTAGAGGTTTTACAATTCCTGAAGTATTGGAAAAATTGCCTAAAGTACCCGGCGGTGAAATGCCATACGTTGAAGGTTTCTTTTATCTTTTATTGACCGGTGAAGTTCCTACCACTGAAGAAGTAAATGATGTTGCTGAAGAATTTAATAAAAGAAAAATGGTTCCGGAATATGTTTTTGATGTATTAAGGGCAATGCCAAAAGATTCTCATCCAATGGCTATGTTTTCTGCTGCAATTGTTGCTATGCAAAAAGAATCAGTTTTTGTACAAAAGTATAATGAAGGAATGAGCAAATTTGATTATTGGGATCCAACTTACGAAGATGCTTTAAATTTATTAGCTAAACTTCCGCAAATTGCTGCATTTATTTACAGACATAAATACAAAGATGGTGATATAATTGCACCTGATCCAAAATTAGATATGGGCGGAAATTTTGCTCACATGATGGGAATTAATAAACCTTATGATGATGTTGCAAGATTATATTTTATTTTACATAGTGATCATGAAAGTGGTAATGTGAGTGCTCATACCGGACACTTAGTTGCAAGCGCTCTTTCTGATATGTATTATGCAATTTCTGCAATGTTAAATGGATTAGCCGGACCGTTGCATGGATTAGCAAATCAAGAAGTTTTACGTTGGATTCAAGGTGTTATGGATTCTATGGGTGGAAAAGTTCCATCTGAAGAAGAAATGAAAAAATTTGTTTGGGATACATTAAATTCTGGTCAAGTTGTACCTGGATTTGGACATGCAGTTTTAAGAAAAACTGATCCAAGATATGCCGCACAAAGAGATTTTTGCTTAAAACATTTACCAAATGATCCAATTTTTGAATACGTAAATGTATTATATAATGTTGTCCCTCCAATTTTGCAGCAGCATGGAAAAGCAAAAAATCCGTGGCCAAATGTTGATGCTCAATCAGGTGTTATTCAATGGCACTATGGTTTAACAGAATACGATTATTATACTGTATTATTTGGTGTTGGAAGAGCACTTGGTGTTTGTGCAAACATTATTTGGGATAGAGGTCTTGGTTATGCACTTGAAAGACCAAAATCATTAACTACAGACATGTTGGAGAAAGTTGCTGGAATTCAAGAATAAGAATTACAAGTTATTTATTTCTTTAAAGTAACCTTTAACATAAAAGGGATGCACTCGCATCCCTTTTTTTGTAATTTTAGCTTAAGAATAATATTTGAAGGAAATTATGTCTTCCAAAATAATAGAAATGAAAAATTTAAAATCACAATTTTTAGCGGGTAAATCATCTTTTAGTGATAGTGAAAAAAATAATTTAATTGCCAATGCAGTTATTGAGATTTCAAAGATTGATTTGAAAAACGAAGAAGTCATTAATGATGAATTCATAAAAGAATTTCATGATATGCTGCATTCGTTGCAAGAAGGTGATTTTGTTATCGATTTTTTAATTGAATGTTCTGAAGAAATATTTTATAAAACAGGCTTATACATTGAGGAATTATTCAAAATAAAAGAATTAGAAAATTCTGAATATGTAAGTGAATTATGTTATTTGTATTTGAATTACTTCAGGCATAGTGAATTTCTTCAAAAAATAAGTGATCAGAAAAAATGGACAGATTTAGTTTCTAAATTAATTGATTATTCTAATTTTAATACAAGAGTATTATTTAAACAGAGGGTTTCGCAATATTCAAAAAGAACATTATTTAATGTTTTACTGGGGACAAAAATTACTTCATATTCTTGGGAACAAATTGATAATATTGTTAAGCAATACTCAGCATCAATTCTAAACTTAATTGAAAATAAAAACAGTAAACCTCGAATTGCATTTTTAACAGAAAATAGTTTAACAATGGCATTAATGGATTTTGCTTGCCTTAACAGCGGAACTATTAATGTAATGATTCCGGCAAATTCTGTCCCTCAGCATATTTCGTATATAATCAATCAAACTGAATGTGACTATATATTAGTTTCCAACGAAAAACAGCTTGTTAAATTAAAATCAGTAAAAAAAGATATTCCATCACTAAAAAAGGCAGTTTTAATTGAAGGTACAAGTGCGGAAGATTGGGTTATTTCTTTTAAGGAATTTATTGATCTAGCAAAAGCAAATAAAGATATAGTTATTGAAGATAATCCTATAAATTCGCCGGCTACATTAATGTATACTTCAGGCACAACAGGTGAACCGAAAGGAATAATATTTACACAAAAAAATATAATCTTTAAAAGATTTTGCCGTGCAATAGCTCTTCCAAAAATTAATGATTCTGATAGCTTTTTGGCATACTTGCCATTATACCATACATTTGGCAGATGGTTGGAATTAATGGGTTCAATATTTTGGGGTACAACTTATTCATTTATGGAAAACCCTTCTGCTGAAACTATGATGGCCAATATGCAAATGGTTAAGCCTACTATTTTCATTAGTATTCCCAAAAAATGGATGCAGCTTTATGAACATATTTCATCTCAAGTTGATATTGAACATGATGAAGAAGAGAAAATAAAAAATGAAGTCTTGGAGGTAACGGGAGGAAAATTAAAATGGGGACTTTCTGCTGCTGGTTATTTATCTCCGGAAGTATTTCTGTTCTTTCAAAAATACAATATTCAACTTATGAGCGGATTTGGAATGACAGAAGCGACCGGTGGAATAACCATGACTCCTCCAAATGCTTACACTCCAAATTCATTAGGCAAAGCTTTACCCGGTATTGAAATTAAAGTTGCCAAAGATGGTGAACTTTTGGTAAAAGGTGAATATGTAATGTTAGGATATTTTGATCAGAAAGCCGATGAAACCTTTGTTGATGATGGTTGGTTTCCTACTGGTGATATAATGAAAATGGATGCCAATGGATTTATCGAAATTATTGATCGGAAAAAAGAAATATACAAAAATATAAAAGGTGAAACTATTGCTCCGCAGCGCATTGAAAATCTATTTAGAGATTTTGAAGCTGTTCAGCAGGTTTTTGTGGTTGGAGATCATCGTCCATTTAATACTGTTCTAATTTATCCTGATTTGGAAAGTACAACATTAAAGGACATGTTTGATGATCAGAAGGGAGAATATTTTTCAAATTTAATTGTTACAATTAATAAATTTTTAGCTCCTTTTGAAAGAATTGTTGATTTCCGAATTATTGATAGACCTTTTTCAGCAGAAAAAGGTGAACTGACACCCAAAAACACTTTTAAAAGAAGAGTAATTGAAGAAAATTTTAAATCAATTATTGATCATCTTTACCAAAAAGATTATTACTCATTATTTCTTGATAAAACTGAAATTAAAATTCCAAATTGGTTTTTACGTGAAAGAGGTTGTTTAACAGGTGATATTAAAATTAATGAATCAAAATTAGTTATTCCCAAACTCAATAAAGAATTAACTCTTCAAAAAATCAGTAAAGATATTTTTAGGATTGGCGACTTTAGTTACCGAATACTTAAAAAACAAATAGATTTTCACGAATTTTTAATAAATCCAATTTATTGGTTGGGCAATGAAGAATTAGTTCAATTTACTGATGATGCAATTCTTCAGTGGTACAGACAAAACAATGAAGAAGATTCAATAAGATTTGTCGGTAGATATGAGAATAAAAACGAATTAGTTCAAACAAAATTGCAGTTAAATAAAATACACGCAGCTGGGGAAAAATCTCTTTTCGGAATGCATTTGGCATTAGTATTAATGAGATCAGAAAACCTTGAATACTGCATGGCTGGTTTCCACTACTTTGAAGATATCTTTAAAGATGAACTTCAAGAAATATTTAAAATAGCTTTATACTTTTTAGATAAACCAATTATTGCAACAAATAGTGAAGCCCAAAAAAAGCTATTTTTGTTGGCAATTACTCATACTAAACCTGCAAACCTTAAAAACCTTTTTGAAAGATATTTACTACTTGGCCCAATTTTATTTGATGATACTATTCTTTCTGAAATAACTAATAATAAAAAATGCCTTGATGCAGTTGACATAATTGATGATATATTAAATGAAAAAATTCAATTAAGATTTCAGTCAAAAAATCTAAAAGAATCTGTGCTTCCAATTTTAATAGATATTTTAGCACGATTTGGAATTAGGCATCCAACCAAATATGAAGAATTAAGAAGAAAACTTGTTAATGTTCAACTAATTCAGGATTGGCCGGAATTATCGGAATTAGCTCAAGAATACCGGACCAAAATGAGAAAAGGTTTTAGAAAATGGTTAGGTAATAATGAAATTGTTGCCGTTGATATTGAAACCGGTGAAGAATACGGTTGGGATGATGTAATTATATTTGAAGAGGATATTAAAGATTCAGAAAAAACATTTTTGAAAGAATCAATTTCTACAACTCCAATAATAAGAGAAGCAATATTTTTATTTTCAAAAGGCAACATAGTAAGATTAAGCAATATATTACCCAGAGGAGTTTGGATCAGTAAACAAAATGAAGATGATAAAGCAATTATTTATAGAGTTTCAGTACATACTCGTCACCAAGGAGCTTTTGATATTTTGCTTCACAAGAACAAAAACAGAAGTTTGCCGGAAATTAAAGCAGAAGTTAATTGGTTGATTTTAGCTGGATCAAGATACTTTTTAACTGAGCTTGTGGAAGATTTTGGCGGTTATTGGGATTCTTCAAGAATTTGGACTCAAAAATATCAACCAGGTTTAACAGTTGCTCAATTATTTAACAGAGATGTAAAAAAGGATCCAAAATTAGCTGAGGAAAAATATTATTATTTATGGCCGTTTTTTATATGGAATGCGACTGCCGCTTATATAAATTTTTGGCGACTGACTTCAGGCAGAATGCAGCTGGCAAATCCTACTCCGGAAAACATTATTATTCCTTCGCATGATTATCAACTTGGTACAAGATTCGTTTCTTTATCAAATAGATCTAAATTCACTTCATTTACAGATTTATTTTTTAATTTTTACAATAATTTTGTTTTACCAATTGAAGAAAAATATCCTTTTGTCAAAAGAGAATCTTCATGGAAATATGTTTTCCCTGGAATAATTAATGCTGAAGGAGAGCAAGAAGGCATTGAAATATTAAGTTATTTTCTTATTGAATTGAAAGACAGTAATATTGAAAATAAAGATAAAATTATTAGTCAGCTGCATAAACTTCTAGATAATATTAAAGAAAATGGATACATTCCAAAACAGCTCTATTTTGCCATAAAGAGATTTATAAGATGGAATAATATAAATGAAAATGCATCTATTGGTGCTCAAGCCCAAATGCTTAATGAACTTTTTGATACTTATAATTTGGTAGAGTTAGAAAATTCTTATCCGGAAACAAGAACTAGATTTTACTTGGAAACAGTTTTTAGAAATTCTGGAAGCAAATTCAAAAATGTAATAACAGATTTGTGCAAACAACAGCATGAAAATAGAATTGCAAAAGATGAATTCATGAAAGAAACTTCAAGAATTCAAAATGAATTTAATTTGGATGAAAAAGAAACATACTTTATGGCCAGATTAAGTTATCCGCACTTAAAGCCTTCTGATTCAGCATCATTTTTACAGCTTAGTACAGAAGGTGAACATTCGGCTAATTTGGTAGTTCAAGTTGAAGATCTTGAAGGCAATCCATTTTATATACGTAAACCAGTTTCACCTAAAGAAATCTCCAAACTCTATCAATTATTTTTAGATGCAAATCTACAGGTTGGATTTAAACCGGAACATAATTTTATTGTTGCCATTTCAGATAGAGGATTCATAATTGGAGGATTATTTTACTCATTTATTGATAAAGAAGTTGTGCATATGGAAAAAATAGTTGTATCCAACAGATTTAGAAGGCAGGGTGTAAGTGAATTAATAATGGATGAATTTTTTAACAGAATGAAAGATGAAGGATTTGGATATGTAACAACCGGATTTTTTAGACCCGAGTACTTTTACAAATTTGGGTTTAAAATTGAAAAAAAATATTCAGGATTAGTTAAAGAATTAAAAAAATAGAATTTCTTATGCATAAATCTGTTTATTTATAATAACGTATTTTTATAGCTCTCGAAAAATTTATATCTTTAAATTTATTGTAAATTCAATTAATAAGGCCTAAAAAGATGGGAATGAAGAAAAAAGTTAAGTTTATTTTTATAACCGGAGGTGTTGTTTCTTCGCTTGGAAAAGGAATTACAGCTGCTTCCCTTGGATTATTACTTAAGCAAAGAGGATATTCAGTTACAATACAAAAATTTGATCCTTATATTAATGTAGATCCGGGAACAATGAGCCCTTTTCAACATGGTGAAGTTTATGTTACTGATGATGGTGCAGAATCAGATTTGGATCTAGGTCATTATGAAAGATTTTTAGACGTAAATATGTCTAAAGCTAACAATACTACTACTGGACAAGTATATCATGAAGTTATTTCTAAAGAAAGACGAGGTGATTATCTTGGTGCTACTGTTCAGGTTATACCCCACATCACTGACGAAATAAAATCCAGAATGACTCTTTTAGCAAAAAGTAATAAGTATGATATTGTAATTACAGAAATTGGCGGTACAGTTGGTGATATAGAAAGTTTGCCATTTATGGAATCCATGAGACAATTAATGGTTGAACTTGGTAGAAAAAATGCAATAAATATTCATGTTACGTTAGTTCCATATATTCAATCTGCCGGTGAACTCAAAACTAAACCGACTCAGCATAGCGTAAAAGCATTATTAGAATTAGGAATTCAACCAAACATTTTAGTTTGCCGTTCAGAATTACAGCTTTCTCAAGAAATAAGAAATAAAATTGGACTATTCTGTAATGTTGAACCGGAATCTGTAATTTCTGCATATGACTGTTCAACAATTTATGAAGTTCCGTTAAATCTTTTAGATCAAAATTTTGATAGACTAGTGCTAAAAAAATTAAAATTACCGGACATTAATATAAATATTGAAAAATGGCAGAATTTTGTAGATAAAATTAAAAATCCGCAAGGAGTGGTAAATATTGCTGTAGCCGGAAAGTATACCGATTATCTTGATGCATATAAAAGTATTTCAGAATCTTTCATTCATGCCGGTGCTGAAAACGAGGTGAAAGTTAAAGTTAAATATATTAGTGCAGAAGATTTTACAAAAAAGAATGCAGAAAGTTTATTAAAAAATATTGATGGCGTGCTTGTTCCAGGAGGTTTTGGTGAAAGGGGAATTGAAGGAAAATTAAAAGCTATTGAATATGTTAGAAAAAATAATATTCCATTTTTAGGCATTTGTTTAGGAATGCAATGTGCAGTTATTGAATATTCACGAAATGTATTAGGTATTAAAAAAGCTAATAGCTCTGAATTTGTTAAAAACCAATACAGTGTTATTCATATAATGCCATCTCAGAAAAATGTAAAAGAGAAAGGTGGAACAATGCGTCTAGGTGCTTATCCTTGTATAATTCCAAAAGGTACTAAGGTAAAAAGTGCTTACAAAAAAGAAAAAATTTCAGAAAGACATCGTCATCGTTATGAAGTAAATAACAAATACAGAGAAGATTTGGAAAAAAATGGTATGATCATTAGTGGTTTATCTCCCGATGGAGAATTGGTTGAAATGATTGAACTTGCAGATCATCCATGGTTTGTTGGATGCCAATTTCATCCTGAGCTTAAATCAAGAGCTACAAATGCACATCCACTTTTTAGGGATTTTGTAAAAGCAGCTGTAGTTTATTCAAATGGGAATAAAAGTAATTGAAAAACATATTCCTAATTTTATTTTTACTTTTGGTATTTCAGCTAGAAGCCAAAGAAAATATCAAATACAAAAATCTTATTTCCAAAGGTGAAAATTATTTATATAATTTTGAATTTGAAGAATGTAATAAAATTATTGATCAGGCTGCAAAATTAGACTCAACACGTCCGGAAGCATATCAACTAAAATCAAAAATTTATTTATGGTACTACCTAGGCAGTAAATCTGAAAGTGACTACGATAAATTCTTTGATTATTCTGATACTACAATTCATAAAATAGACGAGTTAATTGCCAAAGAAAGCGGCAATAAAAACTTAATATATTTATTAGGTAATATTTATAAATATCGCGCAATGGCCTACGGATCCAAAGGAAACACATTAGATGCATTTTGGTCAACCAAAAAAGCTGTTTCTTTCTATGAAGATGTAATTGACATCGATCCCAAATTTCATTCAGCTTTTGGCGGCATTGGTATTTTTGAATATGCTTTAAGTTATGTGCCGGCACTTTTCAATTGGGCATTGGCTTTAAGTGGTCTTTCTGCTGATCAGCAAAATGGTTTTGAATACATAAAGCAAGCTGCAGAAAAAGGTGAAATTGATCAAACTGAATATAAATTTCATCTCTCAAAACTTTATGATGAGCACTTAGCTGACTTTGAGAATTCACAAATAATTTTGAAATCATTAATAAAAAAGTATCCGAAAAATATTTTATTTCAGTATCAGCTTGCAATTGAACTTATTAAACTAAAAAAACTTAATCAAGCTGAGAAATTACTTTTAAGGATTATTCAAGTAAATCATCCCAAATTTATTCAGACTAATTCATTTTCTAATTTTTTACTCGGTGATATATATTTAAGAAAAAGTGAATATGAGTTAGCTTTTGAATATTACGACAAATTTTTGACTTCAACTCAAACAATTGATTATACCGGAATTGCATCTTTAAGAGCAGCTTATTGTAATTATTTTTTACATAATGATAGTGAATTTAACCGTTACTTACTTTTAGCTGGAAACGGAAACCATGATATTGAGGATGATAAATTTGCATTTGATATGAGTCAAATTATTATTGAAAAAGGATTTAGTTTTGAAAGACAAGTTTTGCTTGAATCAGAAAATTATTTTTTATCCGGAGATGGTCAAAAATCATTAGAGATTATTGAAAATAATGTTGATTCACTTAAAAATGAGGATATTAAAGCACAGCTTTTACTTTATAAAGGAACAATATTAATTGAATCCAATAAACTAAAATTAGCTGAAGAATCATTTAACAATATTGACAGTCTAAAAATAGAATATGCGTATTGGATTGAACCATTAAGATTATTTAATCTTTCAAAAATATATTACATGCAGAAAAATTATAAACAGGCAAAAGAATTTCTGGATTTGGCAGAAGATAAGAACGATTTTCAGAAGAAAAATATTATTCAAGCTCAAATTAACGGTTTAAGAAAAAAGTTGGAAAAATCTTTATAATGCTAAATTTTATAATGACTTAAGTTCTATTAAAATTGATTGTTTTCAACTAAATAAATAAATTTATAAACTACTTTAGATACAATGTATAAATTAGCAGTTTTTGTTTCAGGAAGGGGTTCCAATTTAAAAGCAATTCACAATCAAATTGTAAATGGCAGCCTTAATGCAGAAATTTCAGTTGTTGTAAGTAATAGTCAGAATGCAAAAGCGATTGATTTTGCCAAAGAACAAAATATTACATTTTATATAATTTCTAAAGAAAAAGGTGAAGAGTTTTTTGTCACCTATGAAGAACTGACAGATAAATTAGTTTTAAAGAATATTAACCTTATTGTTTTAGCCGGATTTCTAAAAAAAATACCAAGTGAATTAATTGTAAAATTTAGACACAGGATAATCAACATACACCCGGCACTTTTACCTTCTTTTGGAGGTAAAGGAATGTATGGTATAAATGTCCACCAAGCTGTTTTTAATTCATCTGCAAAAGTAAGCGGTGCTACTATTCATTTTGTTGATGAAATTTATGATAATGGTAAAATCATAGCTCAGCAGTCAGTTGATATTTCTGATGTAGCATCGCCAGAAGAAATATCCGAAAGAGTATTAAAAATTGAGCATGAATTATTGCCTAACACAATAAAGAAATTTGTTGAAAACAAAATTAAAATAACAGAAAATAGAATTTTTATTGATTCATAGAGGAAATTTTGAAAAAGAAAGTATTAATTAGTGTATCCGATAAAGATGGAATTATTGAATTAGCAAAAGGATTGATTAGTTATAATTATGAAATTTTGGCAACTGGAAATACTGCAAAATTATTAATAGACAACGGTATTAATTGTGTGGAAATTTCTGATTATACTGGCTTTCCTGAGATATTTTCCGGAAGAGTAAAAACTCTACACCCAAAAATTTTTGGTGGAATTCTTTTTAGAAGAAATAATAAAGAAGACATTGTCGAAGCTAACCAAAATGAAATTTATCCGATTGATATTGTTTGTGTTAATCTTTATCCGTTTGCAAAAGTTGTAAATAGAGATGATGTTGATGTTGAAACTAAAATTGAAAATATTGATATTGGTGGTCCCAGTTTAATAAGAGCAGCTGCTAAAAACTTTAAGTATATTTCAGTTCTAACAAATTCAAATCAGTACACATCATTCCTAGATGATCTAAAAAATGAAAACGTAAATGAAGAAACGCGTAAAAAGTTGGCTTCAGAAGCGTTTTCTCACACAGCATATTATGATAAGTTAATTTCAGAATATTTTGAAAAAGAACTTCTAAATGAAAATTTAAATATTAGAATAAATTTGCCATTGCACAGCGGTTTAAGATATGGTGAAAATCCGCATCAAAAAGCATTTTTATTTGGTGATTTTTATAAACATTACGAATTACTCCACGGAAAAGAACTTTCATACAATAATATAATTGATCTTGTAGCAGCGAGTAATTTAGCAAACGAACTTGATATAAATGGATGTGCAATAATTAAACATACCAATCCTTGTGGAGCAGCAATTGGTAATGACGCATTAGATGCATATGAAAAAGCACTTTCATGTGATCCTGTTTCTGCATTTGGCGGAATAGTTGCTTTTAATGTTCCGGTTGATGCAGTTGTTGCTGAAAAATTGAATGAAATATTTACAGAAGTAATAATTGCTCCATCATATACAGATGAAGCTCTGGAAGTTTTGCAAAAAAAGAAAAATAGAAGAATTTTAAAATTTTTATTAAATACAAATTTATCCGATAATCAATATAGAAATATTCCTGGTGGAATAATTATGCAGGAAAATGATAATTCGAAATTTCCTGACGATTATAAAGTTGTAACAAAAAAGAATATTTCTGAAGATGAATTAAAAGATCTAAAATTTGCTTGGACTGTCTGTAAACACACAAAATCAAATGCAATTGTTTTTTGCAAAGATCAAAAAGCTATCGGTGTTGGTGCAGGCCAAATGTCCAGAGTTGATTCATCGCGTATTGCTGTTAGTAAAGCCAAACAGCATGGACACAGTCTTATAAATGCAGTGGCAGCGTCAGATGCTTTTTTCCCATTTGCTGATGGCGTTGAAGAAATTGCCGAAAGTGGTGTTACGGCAATTGTTCAACCTGGCGGATCTGTAAGAGACGATGAAGTAATTGAAGCTGCAAATATTAAAAATATTTCAATGATATTTACCGGTATACGAAATTTTAAACATTAAGAGGCTCTATGGGACTTTTCGATATTTTATCAACTGATATAGCTATTGATCTTGGAACTGCTAATACCTTAATCTATGTTAAAGGTAAAGGTATAGTTTTAAACGAACCGTCAATTGTTGCATTTGATAGAAATACAAAAAAAATAATTGCACTTGGCAATAAAGCTAAAGAAATGCAGGGTAGAGAACATAAGCAGATTAGAGTAACAAGGCCAATGCGTGATGGAGTGATTGCTGATTTTGAAATAGCCGAAGGTATGATTAGAGCTTTTATTAAAAAAGTAAATAGAGGTGCTTTTTCAAGTAGAAAAGTTGTTGTAGCTGTACCAAGTGGAGTTACAGAAGTTGAAAAAAGAGCTGTTAGAGATAGCGCAGAACACGCCGGTGCAAAAGAAGTTCATTTGATTGCCGAACCAATGGCAGCAGCAATTGGTGTTGGAATTGATGTAAGTGCAGCTGTTGGAAACATGATATTAGATATTGGCGGCGGCACTACTGAAATTGCTGTTATTGCACTTGACGGAATTGTAAATGAAGAGTCTTTGAGAATTGCCGGTGATGAAATGAATAATGCAATTATTCAATTCTTTAAAAAGAATTATAATCTGCTTATTGGTGAAAGAACAGGCGAGACAATAAAATGTGAAGTAGGTTCTGCCGTACCGCTTCAAGAAGAAATTACTATTGAAGTTAAAGGTCGTGATTTAGTTGGTGGGATTCCTAAAACAGTTGAAGTAAGTTCAGTTGAAATTAGAGATGCACTTAATGAAAATATTACTCAAATTGTGGAAGGTGTAAAGCAAACGTTGGAAAGAACTCCTCCGGAATTATCTGCGGATATTTTAGACAGAGGAGTTATAATAACTGGTGGAGGTGCATTGTTAAAAGGATTGGATGAAAGAATAAGGATGGAAACAAATTTACCTGTTCACATAGCAGAAAATCCATTAATGGCTGTTGTTAATGGCGCTGGAAAATCAATTGAAAATATGAATAAATATTCAAAAGTTTTTATTCGTAAAAGAAGTTACTAATGCCCCAATTTATTAGAGTTTTTCTAAGTAAATTTAAAGAATATATTGTCTTAGTCCTCTTGCTTATTCTTAGCTTAGTCTTAATTACTTTAAATAATAATGATAAAGTCAGAAATGTTAGACTTTATACATTAGGCTTTTTTGCAAGTCTTAATTCCTCTTTGTTACAACTTACAAGTGTGTTCGAAAATACAGAATATATTGAAAGTTTAGAAAAGCATAATGCCGAACTAATGTTGGAAAATAATCGATTGAGAATTTATGGATTAGAAAACCAAAAATTAAATGATATTCTAAATTTTCAATCGACCACAAATTACAAGATCGAAACGGCTAAAATAATTTCAAGATTGGTATCAAAAATTAATGGGTATTTCATCATCAATAAGGGAATTGAGAATGAAATATCTGAAGGAATGCCAGTAATTACTGATGAAGGCTTTGTTGGAATAATTATAGAATCCTCGGAAAATTATTCTGTTGTTAGAACCTTTGAAAATAGTTTATTTAAAGTTGCTGTAAAAATTCAGAGAAGCAATGTAAATGGAATACTTAACTGGGATGGTAAAAATTTACTTATTAATAATGTTCCAACCACTGATGACGTTGAAGTAGGCGACAGAGTTGTAATTTCTGAATTAAGTTCAATTTTACCGCCAACAATTCCAGTAGGAATTGTTTCAGAAAAAGAAAGTACCGTTTCCGGTGTATTGAGTAATTTAAAAATTAAACCTTTTGTTGAACTTAATTCTACTAGAAATGTTATGGTAATTAAAGTTCATAAAAGCAACGAATTAGATTCATTATTATATAAAATTGTTGGGGGTGAAAAATAAAACTCCTTGATTTAATAAAACCAATAATTGTGCTGATTTTTGTTTCCATAATTCAAATGTCAGTTATTCCAATGATTTCAATTGGATCAGTAATTCCGGATTTAGTAATCATTGTGGTAGTAGGATTTTCATTGTATTATGGTCAATTTTTTGGTACAATTTTCGGCGCGTTCGCAGGTTTATTTTTTGACTTAGTTTCCGGTGGAGTTTTAGGCAGCGCTATGTTTGCAAAAACAATTGGTGGATTTATTGCTGGATATTTTTACAATGAAAATAAAATTGATTACAATACATCATCAATGTTTTTTCTGCTAATAGTTTTTCTTACTGCAGCTATAAATTCTTTTTTCTATTTATTATTAACTTCATCTGAAATAAAATTAACAACTTCTTATTTAATTTTAGAGCAAGGTATTTTACCTGGAATTTACACAACTTTCTTTGCTTTACCGGTTATTATTTATAATCAAAGGCGTAAAGGATTATGAGTGATAAATTATTTGGTTCAAATTTAAGAAAGAACATTTTAATTATACTTGTTACAATTACAGGAATATGGTTTACAAGTCAGCTAATTAAAATGCAAATTATTGAATACCAATCGTATTCTTCAAAATCTGATAATAACTCTGTAAAAAAAATTGTTCAGCAGGCTCCTCGCGGAATTTTCTTTGATAGAAATTTTCAAGTTTTAGTAAGCAATAAACCATCCTACACTTTGCAAATTACTCCAGCTATATATGATACTGCAATTGGCAGAATATTGGAAAATGTTTTGAGCATGGAAAGAAATACAATTAGTGATATTTTGTATAAGAATAGAGGATACTCAAAATTTTTGCCAAGAGTTATTAAAAGGGATATTGCATTTGAAGATTTAGTTTGGTTTGAGGAAAATAATGAATTATTAAAAGGAGTAAATATTGTTGTTGAGATGCAACGAGATTACTCATTTGATATAAAAGGCTCGCATGTTTTTGGATATTTAAGGGAAATAAATTCTCAGCAATTAAAAGAAAATGATGAATTTTATGATCTGGGAGATTTTATAGGTATACAAGGTGTTGAGCGAGCATATGAAAATTACATCAGGGGAAAAAAAGGTTATGAGTTTGTTTTAGTTGATTCTCGAAGAAAAACAATTGGTAAATATTTAGCAGGAACAAGTGATATTCCGCCCCAAAAGGGAAGGGATCTTATCTTAACACTTGATGCTGAAGCTCAAAAAGTAGCAGAAAAAGCATTTGAAGGATTGTCAGGTTCTCTTGTAGCAATTGAACCAAGTACCGGTGAAATTATTTCTTATGTAAGTGCGCCTGAGTTTGATCTTGAAAAATTTGCTGCTGTTACATCCCGCCAGCTAATGAATGAATTACGTAATGATCCCGAAAAACCTTTGTTTGATAGAGCCGCTAACTCAATTTATCCTCCTGGTTCAACATACAAAATGTTGGCTGCACTCATTGGTTTAGAAGAAGGTATTATAAATGAAAATAGTGTTATAACTTGTAAAGGTGGTTATCAATTTGGAAATAGATTTTTTAAATGTCATGGTTCACATGGTACAACAAATGTTGTAAGTGCAATTGAGCATTCATGTAATACATTTTTCTATAAACTTATATTGGATATTGGTTTAGATAGATGGGCAAAATATTTGCGTATGTTTGGATTTGGAAGTCCAACAGGTTTTGATTTAAGTAAAGATGCAGCCGGAATTGTACCAGATTCAAAATATTATGACAGAGTATACGGTGAAAAAAAATGGGGCCGTGGAATGCTTATTAGTTTGGGTATTGGTCAAGGTGAGCTTAGTGTAACTACTTTACAGCTTGCTCAATATGCTGCTTATTTGGCTAATTCCGGTAAGATAAAAGCTCCGCATGTTGTTAAAGGTTATATTGAAGGTTTACAAAATAATTTTCATCCATTTAATTATGATAATAAGGAAATAAAAATTTCTAAACATAATTTTGATATAGTTAGAGAAGGTATGTTTAAAGTTGTTAATGGCAATGGTACTGCAAGACACATACGATTACCAAATATTGATATTTCGGGAAAAACGGGGACATCTCAAAATCCTCATGGTAAAGATCATGCACTCTTTATTGGTTTTGCACCATTTGAAAATCCTAAAATTGCTGTTGCAGTAATAGTTGAAAATGTGGGATTTGGTGGAACTCATGCCGCACCAATTGCACAAAAGGTTATAAAGACATATTTAGAAAATTTGGAAGATGACGATTTTAAGGTAGCTGATTTATAAATTATGGAAACATCAACAAAAATAGATGATAAATTTGATTTTATAGTTTTTTTTGCCGCTATTTTTTTAACGGTAATTGGGTTAGTTGCAATTTATAGTGCCACTAATAGTCATCCAACCGCATCTGGCAATTACCAAAAACAATTATTTACTGCTGTGCTTGCATTAGGTCTATTTTTTATTGCATATCTAATTCCTTATAAAACTTATAGAATGCTTGCTATTCCTTCCTTTATATTTTCAATCATTATTCTGGTTGCGGTTCTTTTTGTTGGCAAAACAGTTTATGGAGCAAAAAGCTGGATAAGTTTTGGTCCGGTTGGCTTTCAGCCCTCTGAATTTGCAAAAATTGGAGTAATACTTTTTCTATCATATTTTTTATCTAGTAATAGAAGAAACCCAAATAATATTAAAGATTTTATTCTAATTATAATGTACAGTTTAGTTCCAGTTCTTCTTATTCTTCTGGAACCTGATATGGGAACAGCGATTGTTTATGCTATTATTACTTTTGTAATTTTATTTTGGAGCGGTGTAGATCTATTTTGGGTATTTCTAGCATTATCACCGATTGTTGTAGTATTTGCATCATTATTTGGTGTTGCAGCATTTGTTCTGGCAATGCTTACTGTATTTGCACTATTAATTTATTTTAAGAGAAATATTTTTCTTAATGGTGCAATAATCATTCTAAATATGGCGGCAGCGTATTTACTTGATTATGGAATTCACTTTCTAAAACCACATCAGCAAAAAAGAATTGAAACATTTGTTAATCCTTCATCTGATCCGCTTGGAGCTGGTTATAATATTCTTCAAGCAAAAGTTGCTATTGGAAGTGGTGGATTTTTTGGCAAAGGATTTTTACAGGGTAATCAAACTCAATTAAAATATATACCTGAACAATGGACTGATTTTATCTATTGCGTAATTGGTGAGGAGTTTGGTTTTATTGGAAGCTTTTTGGTAGTAATGTTTTTCATCATATTATTTGTAAGGTTAATTTATATTGCTACACATACAAAAAATAAATTTGGAAGTTTAGTTGTAATTGGAGCACTTTCACTTTTCTTTACCCACTTTGCAATAAATATTGGAATGAACCTTGGAGTAGCTCCTGTAATTGGTTTACCGCTTCCATTTTTAAGTTATGGCGGCAGCTCTCTAATTGTTAACATGATTTTATTAGGGATTGTAATAAATTTTTATAAAAACAGACGGGAACAAATTTAAATTAATATGAAAGCTCAAGAAAAATTAAATAGAAAAACAGAAAAAGCACTTCACATTTGTGTTGGTTTAGATAGTGATATAAATAAAATTCCCGGACATTTAAAAACAAAATCAAATGCAATTTTAGAATTTAATAAAAGAGTTATTGATGCAACCTATAAACACGCAGCGGCTTATAAAATCAACTTTGCATTTTATGAAAATTGGGGACTTGAAGGATTCCGTACATTAGAAGAAACAATTAATTTTATATCAAATGAAGTTTTAATAATTGCAGATGCTAAAAGAGGTGATATTGGAAACACTTCTAAAAAATATGCAGAATCTGTTTTTGATTATTTTAAATGTGATGCTGTTACTTTACATCCTTATATGGGATATGAGTCAGTTGAACCATTCTTGCAATATGAAAATAAATTAAATTTCATTTTAGGATTAACCTCAAATCCAAGTGCAAGTGATTTTGAAAAACAAAAACTTGAAAATGGAAAATATCTTTATCAAGAAGTAATTGTAAAAACGAATGAGTGGAATCAAAAAAGTAAAAACTGCGGATTAGTATTCGGTGCTACAAATAATGAAGAGCTAAAAAATAACATAGACTCATTCGGTAACATGCCAATTTTATTGCCTGGTGTTGGTGCACAAGGCGGAAGCTTAGAAGATGTAATCAAAATTTTCTATTCAGATAAAAAAAATAATTTTATCATTAATATCAGCAGAGGATTATTGTATATTGATGAATCGGAAAATTTTGAAGCAAAAATTAAAGATAAAATTATTGAATACAATCAATTAGTTGAAAAACACATCCCATAATTTCTTAATAGTATTTTTAACATAATAAATTTATTTTGTTCTTATAAAATTTGAATTATAAGAATATCAAATATTTTTATACAAATGGCAAAATATAACCAAATAGCTGAAAAGCAACTTCATCAAATTTGGTCCGAACAAGATTTTATTTCTGATCTGAATTCAGCAAATGGAGAATCAATAGTTGTTCTAAATCCAGGCGAATATAATGAAAATTCAGGTGGACCGGATTTTAAACATGCCAGAATTCAAATAGGATCTTTAACCTTTGTTGGTGATGTAGAAATTGATGGTGATTATTCTGATTGGAAAAATCATGGTCACAATATCAATAAAAATTATAATAAAGTAATTCTACATATCTGTTTTTCAAATAGGCAAAAACAAAATTATGTTTATACCAGCGATGGACGTAAAGTACATTCCATTTCGTTAGAAAATAATATCTCAGTTGATAACCTGCAATTTGAAATTAAATTGGCTGGTAAGAAGCAATTAAATAATAATATTAATCTTAAATGTAATTCCGAAATACAAACAATTGAAAAAGAATTTAGGAGGAAATTTATTTTAAATCTTGGTGTAAAAAGATTTGAAAACAAATGTGAAAAAGTTTACTCAAGATTAAAAGAATTGAAATTTATTTCAGACTTGGAATTAAAAGAACCGGTAATTAGATATGAATTAACAAAAGAATTTAATGAAAAAGATTTTACTCATTCCGATTTTAAAGAAAAAGGAATTTGGAAACAGTTGTTTTACGAAAATATTTTTGAAGCTTTGGGATATTCAAAAAATAAAACAATAATGAAAAAGCTTGCACAGAATGTTTCGTTAGAATTTTTAACTCAATTTTCGAATGACGAAAGATACCTTTCCAAACTTGAATCTATTTACTATCATATATCTGGACTTTTATCTGAAGATTATCTTCAAGAAGAAAATGAAACTGAATATATTGCCAATTTAAAAAATGAATGGAAAACTATATCCAAAATTTATGATGGTAAAAAATTTGACGAAACTCAATGGCATTTCTTAGGTCAAAGACCTCAAAATTTTCCAACTATTAGAATTTCCGGTGGAATAAAATTAGTTGATGCAATTTTAAATAAAAATTTAATAGGTACAATTATTAAGAAATTCTCTGAAATAAATTCACCAAAAGCTTTAATTAGCTCAATCAGAGCACTATTTATTATTAAAGCAAATGGCTATTGGTGCAATCATTATGTTTTTGGTAAAGAATCTAAAGTAAAACTAAATTATATTGTTGGTTTAAGTAGAGCCGATGAAATATTTGTTAATGTTCTTCTGCCGTATTTGGCTGTCTATTTTGATATGTTTGGAAATGAAACTTTATCAAAAAAGGTTCTTAAAGTTTATAACGAATATGAACAAAAGCATGACAATAAAATTGTTAGAGATGTTTCAACCAATTTAGAAATTGCCGGTTTACACAAAAAAACAATTTATTCACAAGGAATGATTGAAGTTTATAGAAACTATTGTTCAAAAAATAGATGCTTAGAATGTGAAATTGGCAAGCAGGTTTTTACTTAATTATTTCCTTTCAATCTATTAATTTCATCTCTTAATTTTGCTGCGCGCTCGTAATCTTCTTTTTCAATGGCTTCTCTTAACTGATCTTGTAATGAAGCAACCTTTGTTTCTGAAGATTGTTTTGGGTATTGTTTGGTCTCAAAATCATTTGCAATTTCAAATGATTCTGCAGACTCACTGCTGTCTTCTGAACTTGGAACAAATGCCGCAGATCTCATAACTTCTTCAGATACAAAAATTTGACAACCAGTTCTAACAGCTAGAGCAATTGCATCACTTGGTCTTGCATCAATGGTATTTGTTAAAGTTGATACTTCTAAAATTATTTTCGCATAAAATGTATTGTCTCTAAGCTCATCAATTAAAACTTCTAAAACTGTACCGCCCAAATCATCCACTAAATTTTTCATTAAATCATGAGTAAGTGGTCTAGGTGGTTTAATTCCTTCAATTTCTAATGCGATTGACTGTGCTTCAAAAGAACCAATAATTATTGGAAGCCGTCTTACTCCAAAAGATTCTTTTAATAAAAGTGCATATGCTCCGCCAGCAGAAGGGCTGGATGATAATCCTAATATATCTACTTGAATTTTTTCCAAAATCTGACCAATTTTTGTAGTAATTTATAATTTCAAAAGGTAATATAATTAATTTACATCAATTTGTTCAATTATCATCGAAATGTTATTAAAAACAATTAAATATGAATTAGAAAAACCTGAAGGAATTCTTGAAACTGATTTAGACATAGATACTGATATAAACACTGCATACAGAGTGTTTTTATTTAATGATGACCATCACACATTTGAAGAAGTAATAAATCAGTTGATCAAAGCAATAAATTGCAGTTTTGAAAAAGCAAGAACATTTGCTTTCGAAGTTCATGTTAAAGGTAAAGCTATAGTTTTTTCTGGTAATATGCAGTCTTGCTTAAAGGTTTCGTCAATTCTCGAAGAAATTGCTCTTCATACTCAAATTGTTGGTTAACAAAATCTTAATGTAATCATTTTATTCTTTTTACTTATTCAATTTTGTAAATTTATATACTTGTTTAATTCTTTTAAGGAAAAGTATTTTTATGCAAATTGGATTAGTAGGTTTACAATATTCCGGCAAATCAACATTATTTAATATTCTTTCTCAAGCCGATCACACTCAGCAAAGTATTAGTCTGGATAAAGCAACCATTGAAGTAGTAAAAGTTCCAGATGATCGATTGGATAAATTAACAGAAATATTTAATCCCAAGAAAACTGTAAATGCAACAATTGAAGTTTATGATATACCTGGATTAAGAACTGCTGATGACGGCAAATTAAGAATAACTAATTCATTTTTAAATGAAGTGAAAAATAATGATGCATTATTTTATGTCGTTCGTCAATTTCAAGAGGATTCGGTTCCGCATCCAATGAACAAAATAGATCCTATCGAAGATATTTCATTTTTAGAAAATGAATTCTTATTTCATGATCTGGCATTCTTAGAAAACCGTATTGAAAAAATTAATAAAGAAGTGATGAAAACTAAGGATGAAAGGTTAAAAAAAGAATTACCCGTTATAGAAAAATGTTTAGCTCACGTTGAAGCGGAAAAACCTTTACGCACATTGAATTTAGATGATAATGAGAAAAAGCTTTTATCTGGTTATCAGTTGCTAACTTTGAAGCAATTAGTGATTGCAATAAATATTGATGATAATTCAATTGGTGAGACAGAAAATTATTTAACTAGTGCAAAAGAATTAGTTAATGATGAAAATGTTAAGATAATTCCCTTTTATGCAAAACTTGAATTGGAATTATCAAAATTGAGTGAAGAAGATAGAGACATGTTCATGGAAGATTACGGAATCAAGGAATCAGCATTAACAAAAATACTACACGCTTCATATGATGCTCTTGGCTTGCAGAGTTTCTTCACAGTTGGAGAAGATGAAAATAGAGCTTGGACAATAAAAAGAAATTATACGGCACAAGAAGCTGCTGGTGTAATTCATTCAGATTTTTATAATAAATTTATCCGAGCTGAAGTTGTTGGATATGATGATTTTATGAATCATGGATCTTTTGCAAAATGTAAAGATGCTGGTGTTTGGAGATTGGAAGGTAAAGATTATCTTGTTCAAGATGGTGATATTTTAAATATTCGACATAGTTAGAATAAATAAATCTTGTAAGTAAAAACTTAAAGGAGAATTTCATGTCAAATAAAGCAATTGAAGGATTAAAACCAGAACTTCTGTGGCAGCATTTTTATGAATTAAGTCAAATACCCAGACCTTCGAAAAGAGAAGAAAAAGCTGTTGAATTTGTTAGGGAGTTTGCTCGTAAAAATAATTTTGAATTTAAAGAAGATAAAGTTGGCAATGTAGTTATAAAAGTTCCGGCAACTAAAGGCAAGGAAAAATCGCCTACAATTGTTTTACAGGGTCATGTTGATATGGTGTGTGAAAAAAATAAAGGAACTAAACATGATTTTGATAAAGATCCAATAAAATTGATAAATACCGGTAAATGGCTAACTGCTGATGGAACAACTTTAGGAGCAGACAATGGAATTGGAGTTGCTGCGGCTATGGCAATTGCTTTAGACAAAACTTCTGTACATGGGCCGTTAGAAATTCTCTGTACAATTGATGAAGAAACTGGAATGACAGGCGTTAAAGAATTGCAATCAAAATTCATTTCAGGTAATACATTATTAAATATGGATTCTGAAGAAGATGGTGCATTTTATATTGGATGTTCAGGAGGTCAGGATACAGCAGGTAAATTTAAAGTTGATTTCACAAGAGCTAAAAAAAATGATGATGCATTTGAAATTTTGGTAACTGGATTAAGAGGCGGACATTCTGGACTAGACATTCATGAACAAAGAGGTAATGCTATAAAATTATTGGCTCAATTACTAAATAGAATTGATGTACCTTTCCAAATTTCACATATTTCGGGTGGATCTTTACGAAATGCAATTCCAAGAGAAGCTGAAGCAGTAATTTTTGTAAAAGACATAAATGTAAACAAAGTTAAAAAATCAATAAAGCAATTTGTTACAGATTCACTAAATGAGCTTAAAACGGTTGACGGTGGTTTAGAGGTAAAAATAAAAAAATCTAAACCAAAAAATTCAAAGGTTATAAAAAAAGATCAAGCCGAAGTACTAGTTAATACATTACTCGCTTTACCGCATGGAGTAGTTTCAATGAGTCCGGATATTCCAAATTTAGTTGAGACTTCTACAAATTTAGCTACATTAAAAATGGAAGGTAAAGAAATTATAATTGGTACAAGTCAACGAAGCTCTATTGAAAGTGCTAAAGACAATATTGCAAATATGGTTAAATCAATTTTTAAGTTAGCAAATTCTGAAATAACAGAAGGTGACGGATATCCTGGATGGCAGCCGAATATTGATTCCAATCTTTTAAAAGTTTCTCAAAAAGTTTATAAAAGAATTTTTAAAAAAGAACCAGAAATAAAAGCAATTCATGCTGGACTTGAGACCGGATTATTAGGTGCAAAATATCCCGGATTAGATATGATTTCATTTGGACCAACAATTCAAGGGGCTCATTCACCAACAGAAAAAGTTAATATCAAAGACGTTGAAAAATTTTATACATTATTAAAAGGGATTTTAAAAGAACTTTCATAAATTATTTTTAAGGCTGCTAGAATAAATAGCAGCCTTTCTTTTTTTTAAGATATAGTTATATAATATAAAAAGACTATTGTGTCATATTATTAAAGAGGACAAAATGAAACATAAATTAAAACTTCATAAAGTTCCTAAAATTGAAAGCATACAAGAAATGGTGTTCAACTCCGCAGAAGTTTATAAAGAAAAATTAGCTATGGAGGATTTGCAGGAATATCCTATAAAAAAAGTAACATACAGTGAATTGAAAGAGAACATTATAAAATTTGGAAAAGCACTAAAAAACCTCAATTTACCTGAACGAACACATATTTCATTAATAGCTGAAAATCGCGTACAATGGTCTATAAGTTATCTAACTCTAATGAGTTTTAACTATGTTATTGTTCCAATTGATAAAAATCTTACAGAAAGTGAAATTTTAAATATTGTACATGAATCTGATTCGGAAGCAATTATATTTTCAGAAAATTTTTCAAATGTTTTTGCAGAAAATAAATCATTATTAAAACGTATAAAATATTTTATCAATATGGATAAAGAATCTGAAAGTGATGATTTTTTAAGTATGAAAAAACTTATTGATAAGCAGGAAATTGGAGATACTACTATTTTACCGAAAATCAATCCTAATGATCTGGCTGAAATAATATTTACTTCAGGTTCACTTGGAAGAGCAAAAGGCGTTATGCTTTCCCAGAAAAATTTAGCAACAAATTTAATGGATATGGTAAGTATGTTAATGATGTATCCGACAGATAGATTCTTATCGGTTCTTCCAATTCATCATACTTATGAATGTACTTGCGGAATGTTATGTCCAATTTATTCAGGATCATCCATTCATTATGCTCGTTCATTAAAAACAGTTGCTGAAGATATGCAAAAAGTTAAAGCCACAATTGTTTTAGGTGTTCCTTTACTTTTTGATAAAATGTTCAAGAAAGTTATGAAAGCAATTAATGATGACAAGAAAAAATCTTTTCTTGTTCCAAAATTAATAAAACTTACAAACGTTACACAAAAACTGGGAATTAAAGATTTAAAGAAAAAAATATTTAAAGAACTTCAAGAAAAATTTGGCGGAGCAATTAGAATTTTTATTGTCGGTGGAGCAGCTGCTGATCCAATTGTTGCTGAAGGCTTACAAGGATTTGGATTTGCCTTTTTACAAGGTTATGGATTAACAGAAACATCGCCAATTTTAACTGTAAATCAAATAGATAATTTTAAAAATGATGCTGCTGGATTACCACTTCCAAGTGTTGAATTAAAAATTGTAAACCCTGATGAAAATGGAATTGGAGAAATTTATGCAAAAGGTGATAATGTAATGCTAGGTTATTATAAGAATGAAGAACAAACAAAAGAAACCTTTGATGAAAGCTGGTTTAAAACTGGTGATTTAGGTTATATTGATAAAGACGGCTTTTTGCATATTGCCGGAAGAAAAAAGAATGTGATTATTTCTAAAAGTGGAAAAAATGTTTTCCCGGAAGAAATTGAAGATCAATTAAATCATAGTCCATATATACAAGAGAGCTTGGTTTATGGTGAAAAAAATGATAAGCATGATGAAATAATTGCTGCTCAAATTGTTGTTGATGCTGAAGCATTTTTATTACTATCTCAAGAAAAGGATATAAAAATTAATGATGACTTAGTTCACGATACAATTTCACAAGAAATTGATAGAGTTAACAAAAACCTGACTTCATATAAAAAGATAGTAAGATTTTACATTCGCGAGCATGAATTTGAAAAGACAACAACTCAAAAAATTAAAAGGTACTTGGTTAGCTAAAAAAAAGGCTCTATAAAAATAGAGCCTTTGAGGACCAACAAATCAAAAGGAAGTTAATTTTGTCTTTTAAAGACAATTCAAATAAGTAGAAAAATTGATACGCATTTTGTGATCCAGCACAATATACAGCCCTTATATTAAAAATAATCTTATATAATTCGATAATTCATAAAAACACTAAACTATTGTTTGGGGGCTGTTTGAATACATATTTAGAGAAGTCAATTTCTGCATATAAATTAGTTAATAAGGTAACAAAATTATTAGAAATAGATGAAACACCTGAAATTAGTGTTCAAAATGGTAATGTTGAAAAAATTATTTTGACATGCTTTAAAATAATTGAACAGAATTATTCAGATAAAAGATCAAAAGAATTACTAAAATATTATGTGGCACATAGTTTTTTTGAAGATTATGATCTTGAAAACCATAACGATTTTTCTGACGAGTTAGTTAATTAACAGAACACTATTTAAGAGAATTTCTAAAGGCTAAAATCCAAGAAAATATAATTAGTAAAATTCCTAAATAAGATGCTCCATCTCTAAATGCTTCCCAATTTTCATGATACTCAATAACACTAATTAAATTATTTGAAATAAATCTTCCTTTTATTGAAATTCTGTTGCTATATAATCTTTCTATATTCTTTAACTCAATTAGATCTTTGTTGAATGATTTTATCCAATATGAGTTTGTTTGCTCATTAAAAGTAACATCTTTTCTATCCATTTCTACATATTTACCAATTCTTTCATTTTCTATTTTAAGCGTAGAAATAAAATGATTATCGGATTTTACAACATTGTTCATAAAAATCAATGGCAAAACGAAATAAATTAGAATTATCAAAAAAGCTAGAAAAGAATTTATTTTTTTGAATAATATATTTGGCTTAATAATTTTTAATTCTTTCCAATAAAAAACAAAGAAGATCACTCCTGAAATTGTCATCAGATAGGTAATAAAACTTTCGGGCCAAAAAATTCCGTAAGTTGTCATATCCCAACTAAACGGTGCAAATAAATGAACTCCATTTGCCCACTTAATTTGAATTGGATCTAAGAGTAAATGCAGTAAAGATCCAAATGACAAAATCAAAAAAGTCTTTAAAATATTTTTACTAAAAAGTGAAAATGAAAAACTTAAAATAATACTGAAAAATAAAGTCGCTTGTACAATTACATAAGCTTGTAAATCATAACCATTTATTGAAGGTGATAAAACGGAAATAATTTTCCTAATAATCCAAGGGATGTCAGGAATTATGCAGCCCAAATAAATCCAGAGAAGAGATGAGGAGGCAGATATTTTTTTTGTAGAAAATCCGTTTATTGCAATATGAGCAAGCGTATTAGGCATAATATGTATTTAAAGTAATGAATTGTAAACATTTCTTATAGAATTAACCGTATAAAAATAACAAACTCTTTGCTTGATAAATTATAGAATTTAGACTAAAATTATATTTCTTTCTTTTATATCATTTAATTTTATTATTTCTAATAATGCAGAAGCTTAATAATGATTAGAATACGAAAAAACTTCTCGAGAAATATAGTCATAATTCTTTCTCTTTCTTTATTATATAATTCAATTTTACTCTCACAGCCAAATAGCCAAACCAATGATTTAACCGATAAATCTGATATTGTCTTTGACAGCCTAGTTACATTGTTTAATAAAACGACAAGTGATACATCCAAAATAAATATACTTAATGAAATATCTTGGAATTATGCTCCAACAAATTTTGAAAAAAGTAAAAGATTTGCTGATTCAGCTTTTGTATTGTCAGATAAAATTAATTGGCAAAAAGGCAAAGCATATTCACTAAAAAATTTAGGTGAAGCATTAAGGTATAAAGGGGAATTAAATGATGCTCTTGAGGAACATAAAGTTGCTCTTGAAATATTTAGGAAATTAGATGATAAAAATGGAATTGCTTCAGTGCTAAGTAATATTGGTATTGAATACTATATGCTTTCTGAATTTCCAAAAGCTTTTGAAAATTATAGTGAAGCTTTGGAAATTCATGAATCACTTAATAATTCAGATGGAATATTAAAAAATCTTTCACTGATAGGAACGTTATTTTTTGCTTTTGAAAGATATCATGAATCTTTAAAGTATTATAATCAGGCAATAGAAATTGCGATAAAAAATAATAATAAAAGTGAAATCGCAATTCATTTAATAAATATAGGAATAGCAAAAATACAATTAGGTGATTTTACTAATGCTATTAAAAACCTAAAACTGCAAAAAAATATACAAAAAGATTAAAGATTCATATAATTATTCTATTGTTCTTGGAAATCTAGGTATTGCATATTCAAGAATCAATAAATATTCAAAAGCCTTTAAAAGCATTTGATCAAACTCTTGCATTTTCAAAAAATTAAAGGATAATTTTGGAGTTGCACATCAACTTGGTAATATAGGTTTACTAAAATTAGATATTTTTAATAATTACAAGGAGAAAAATTCAAGTCCAAATCTCCAAATTTTATTTGAAGCAAAACAATTTTTAATTGAATCAATTTCTAAATTCAGTGAATTACGTCTTGTTGAAGAAGAAAGTTTTTACACATTAAAACTTGCTTCGGTTTTTAAGAATTTAGGTGATTATAAAAATGCATTAGATAAAACTGAAAGATATTTACATTTAAGAGATTCTATTTATACTGTCGAAAATAAAAAAATGATAGCTGATTTAGAAGTTAGACAGAATTTGTTAATAAAAGAAAAAGAAATTGAATTATTAAATAAGGATAACAAATATCAAAATCTTGTTACAAGAATATTTATCGGTTTTTCAATACTCTTAATTGCTATAACTCTATTTATATTTTATTTGTACAAGCAAAAGAAAAAACATGGTAGAATTCTCGAAAGTAATATAAAAACTATTCAGGAAACTGAATCGGCATTAAGAAAAAATGAATTGGAATTAAAGAAACATAAAGAGCAGCTTGAATTTATTGTTAAAAAAAGAACTAAAGAACTTGAAAATGAAATTCTTGAAAGAAAACATACTGAAGAAGATTTATTAGTTGCAATTGAAAGAGTAGAAGCTGCTAATAAAACCAAATCTGTATTTCTTGAAAATATGAGCCATGAACTAAGAACACCTTTAGTTGGAATTTTAGGTTATTCAGAATTACTTTCCAGTGAAGTTGAATCAAAAGAACTTAAAGAAATGGCTGAAGGTATAAACAGAACCGGAACAAGATTACTAAATACGTTAAGTATGATTTTGGATTTAGCAAGAATTGAATCTGATGAATTTGAAATTAATATAACTGAAGTTAATATTCACGAAGAATTGGAAGGAATCTATAACAGTTTTAAGGGAGCGGTGGTATTAAAAAATATTGATTTTAGTTTAAATTTATCTGAGAATGCAAAATTTATATATACTGATAAAGGTATGTTTAGAGTAATAGTAGAAAACCTGGTTAATAATGCAATTAAATTTACTAAAGAAGGTAGTATTTCTATTATATCAGATATTGATAATGGATTTTTAAATATTAGCGTTTCGGATAGCGGAATTGGAATTAAGAATAATGAAATACCAATTATTTTTCAGGAATTTAAGCAGTTGAGTGAAGGAACTGTAAAGGCCTTTCAAGGAACTGGATTAGGATTATCGATATCGAAAAGGTTTACCGAACATTTAAGTGGAAAACTTCTTGTTGAAAGTGAATTTGGTGTTGGATCAAAATTCACTGTACAATTACCCCTAAATTAAAATATACCTGCCAGTTTAACACCGGCAGGTTATTATATACTAAACTCTCGGTAAAGCTGGTCTTCCTTGACCATTTGTAGCGTTGCTATCAACTTCAGTTGGAACAAATTCAGTTGCATCAGATTTTTTTTCTAAATTAACATCTGAATTGTTTGGTGCAACAATAGAACTGCTTTCATGACAGCCCACAATAATAAATAGTGCTATAACTAAAACTGCAATTACTTTTTTCATCTATTTACTCCTATAAATTATTATTGGTGAAATGTGATAATATCGATTTATGAGACATATAAATGTGATGTAAATCATTGACATAAAATAATTTAATATATGAAAATATAAATTAAAATAATCAAAAATGCAAATAAAATAATAAAATTTTGCTTTTGTTTTTAAGAAAAAATTGATCAATTTATATTTATTATTTTTTATGCGAGTGGAGATATGAACAATAATATTTCAAAAGTAATTTTTATTTTCATTTTATTTTTAACAAGCCTATTTGCTCAGAAAAGTAAACCGCAATACATCATTAGAGCTGAAAGAGCTGATTCAATTATTGGAGAGTTTACAATTGAACTTTTTCCCTTAATTGCTCCATTGCATTCTGAATATTTTGACAGCCTTGTAAATATTAACTTTTATGATTCTACCGCATTTCATAGAGTTGTACCCGATTTTGTTGTACAGGGGGGTGATCCAAATTCAAAAGATAAACCAAGAGATACTTGGGGAGAAGGTGATTCATCACAAGCGACAATTAATGCAGAATTTTCAGGTGTTTCACATACAAGAGGGATTATTGGAGCTGCACGAGATGTAGACATAAATAGTGCAAGTTCGCAGTTTTATATAAATGTTGCTGATAATACATCTCTTGATTGGAATTATACAGCTTTCGGACAAGTGCTTGAAGGAATGGATATTGTTGATTTTATTGTCAATGTGCCTCGAGATGAAAATGATAATCCAATTGAGAAAATAGAAATGTTTATTACTAAAGGTGGTGAAACTAATTCAGTACCTTTGACTCCTGTAATTAATTTACCAAAAAATGAGAAAGTTGGAGTGCTTGCGCTTGATACTTTAAGTTGGACAAAAATTGAAGATGCTGTTCAATATCATTTGGAGATTTCTAAAGATGAAAATTTTGATTCTTTATTTTATAATAAACCGGTTGGATATAATGTTTTCAGACTACCTAATTTGGATCTTGGAAACATAAAATATTTTTGGCGCGTAAAAGCTGATAATGGAGGCAATCTAAGTGAATTCTCTGAAGTTTCAACTTTTTATTCATCAATTGAAGCACCAATTTTATTATATCCTGAAATGAATCAGGATAGTGTTTCTATTCAGCCTACATTCAGTTGGTTGCCTGTTGAAGGAGCGTCAGGGTATAGAATTCAAATTTCAAGATCACCCCAATTTCAGCCACAATATATTTTATTTGATGTTGATACTCTGACAAAAAATGAATTTACACCGGATCCTTTAGAACCTGCAAGAAGCCATTATTGGAGAGTATTTAGTTTAACTGAACAATATCAAGGTCCGGTTTCTGAATTTAGAAGATTTGTTACTCCAGCAGTTACAAATGTAAATAGCGCAAGTATAATCCCAACTAAATATGAGTTAAAACAAAATTACCCAAATCCATTCAATCCAAATACTCTTATAAGTTTTGATCTGCCTCAAAAAGGGAATGTTAGAATTGAAGTATTTGATATTCTTGGTAAAAGTGTAAGTATTCTTTTAGATGAAATCAGAAATGCAGGAACTTACAAAGTAAATTTTAATGCCGGGAATTTGTCTAGTGGAATTTATTATTGTAAGCTAACCTCTGATAAGTTTAGCAAAACAATAAAAATGTTACTGATAAAATAAATTTAAAATACTAACCAAAAAAAATAATAAATCTTGTATTTGTAAACGAATATAAAAAGAGATTTTTGTATTTTTATGTAATGCAGATATAATATTAATGTTACGTCTTCAATAATTATTTCTTCAGCAATTTTAATCAATTAAAAATTTTTACTATGACACAAATAAAATATTTTATTTTTACATCCATTTTCATTTTCTCATTAAATATTGCTCAAGAAAATACAGATGAAAAACCATTTAAGATTTTTTTTGAATCCTATGGATCATTATTTCAATATGTTCAATCGGAAATAAATTTTGTTGATATTGTTAGGAATCCAGATTTGGCAGAAATCTATATCTTGATGGACGGAGCCAGAACAGGAAGCGGCGGAAGTGAATATACATTTACTTTTATTGGGCAAAATGGTTTCAAGGGAATAAATGATACTCTAAAACATTCATTTTTACAAAATACAACTCTTGAACAAAGAAATAAGGAACTTGTTAATTTAATTAAAAGCGGACTTGTAAGATATATTGCCAGGACTCCATATAATAAATATCTTAAAATAAACTTCGAAAAGGAATTTAAAGAAGAAAAAATTGTTGATAAATGGGATGGATGGGTTTTCGGACTTGGTGTAGTTGGTTCTGTAGAAGCAGAAAAATCAAAAAAGGAATATCAATGGGAGTTAGACTTTGATATTGATAGGGTTTCGGAAGCGTCAAAATTTATGGTTGATGCAAATAGTTCTAATGATTTTGAAAAATATACTAGTGATGAAGGGGAATCGTCAATTTCTAAGAGGAGACGGATTTTTAGAACTTTATATGTAATTTCAATTTCTGACCATTTTTCTGCCGGATTATTTACTGGTTTTACAAATAGTACTTATAACAATTTAAAACAAGCTTACGATTTTTCACCGGCATTTGAATATAATTATTTCCCTTATCAGGAGTCGATCAGAAGAAACTTTACTTTTCTATATCGTATTGGTTACGTTTATAATGATTACTATAATGAAACAATTTATTTTAAAAATTCAGAAAATTTATTTCGCCATTCATTAAGTATTGGATACAGATTAAATGAAACTTGGGGAGATGCTCATTTTTATCTAACTACGGGAAATTATCTTCACGATTTTAGTAAAGCAAAAGTTGATCTTTGGAGCAGGATTGGATATCGTTTAACAGGATCTCTCAGTTTTAACATTCAAGCAGAAGTTTCTTATATAAATGATCAACTTTACTTAGAGCAGGAAGGAGCGACTTTAGAAGAAATTTTATTTAATCAAAAAAGTCTAGCTACAGATTATGAATATCAGTTAAGTCTGGGATTCAGATATACAATTGGTTCAATTTATAATAATATTGTTAATACTAGATTCTAAATTTAGCTTAACCAATATTTGATTATTTATTCAAAATGCAAAATTTTATTTTCAATTAATGCATAATTAAATTCTATAAAAAATTCCCAAAGCAATTAATTTTTGAAAAACAAAACCTTTTTCTATTTAATAAGTCTAAAGTATTATAGATTATAATTTTTACTGACTTAAGAAAATAAATTATAGGTAATGCCATGAGAAATCAAAAAAAACTAATCACTTTTATTTTATTAATGTTTCTATCAAACATTGTAGTTTTTGGAACTATTAATAAAACTGAAAAAAAATCTTTTAATGTGAATTTTGGCGGTAAATTATTTGTTGATACTGACAAAGGATCTATCCTAATTAAATCGCATTCTGCTGAAACAATTGAAGTTGAATTATTTCTTAAAGTAAAAACCGATGATGAAGATATTGCGCAAAAAATATTGAATGACTTTGAAGTTGAATTTGATCAGAGCGGATCAAACTTAAACATTATTGCAAAATACAAAGGAAGCAAAAATTGGATTGGAAATATCTTTGGCGGCAATAAATCAAATAAATTAAATGTAAAATTTGAAATAACTGTCCCGGAAAAATATAATGTTGATTTAAATACAAGCGGCGGTGGTATCCAGGTTGATGATTTAATTGGATGGATAGAAGCTAACACATCCGGCGGCGGATTGACTTTTGGAAATATAACCGGAGATATTAATGGGAAAACTTCTGGCGGGGGAATAACTGTTGGAAAATGTGATGGTGATATTGATATAAAAACTTCGGGCGGTGGAATTGATATTAATAAATGTAAAGGATCAGTTAAAGCCAATACATCCGGTGGCGGAATAAAGGTTAAAGAAGTTTATGGAACTATAAATGCCTCAACATCAGGAGGTTCGGTTTTTGCATCAATATTAGAACAGCCAATGGAAAATTGTTCATTAACAACTTCAGGTGGAGGAATAACTGTAAAACTGGCTGATAATATTAAAGTTGATCTGGATGCAAAAACAAGCGGCGGTTCTGTCAATACAGATTTCCCGATTACAATTCAGGGTAAAGTTGAACGTTCAAAACTAGAAGGTGTAATTAATGGCGGCGGTCCCGATTTATATCTAAGAAGTTCTGGCGGAAGTATAAATATTGAGAAAAATTAAAAAGCCTAATGAATTAAATAAGACGGATTTTTAAATATAGAAATCCGTCACTTTTTTATTCTCCTTATTTTCAAAAAGTATACATTTCGCCAAAGAAATAATATATTTCTTCCAGCATTGCCAATAAATATAATTCAGACGAAAAAAATTATTCGTTATTATCTAAAAAGATTAATTCCTCATCCAAATCAATATAATCTGAAATTTCATCAGCTGAAATTTTATAGATTTGAATATGAGAATCTCCATCTTCCATCCATTCATCAGTTAATTTTCTTGCTTCTTCATAAGTATCAGCAAATTGATTGTGATGATCTGCGATTGCATGATAGCAGGTATGAATCATTTTTTTCACCAATTTAAGTTGACAGAATTAGTTTACTTTATATATATAATAAAGCTTCCGTTCGTAATTATTGGGAATATAGAATTATTAAAATTTATATATAATGATTTTATTTTCTTGGAAGAAATAATTTGGGAGGTAATTAGAGTAAAATTTTGAGAAGAAAGTTTATTCTTCATTGCTTACTCAATTAAATTAATATTATTATATAAACAAATTATGTAATTAAAATTTTTAGTTCAATAACAAAATTAGTTTTAAAATAAAATCTGTTAATGTTGCATATAATCTTTAATTGCCGAATTTAAATTTAAAAATAACTGAATTTTGGAAAGAAATATTCTTGATGAATAATTAATTATTGGCTGATCTTCCGTAATTAAAAATCTTGTTGTTCCACCTTTTTCAACAATTTCATTAATTTTTAACATCAGTCTTTTAATTGTTCCTGAATCCAAATTCCAAGTTTCTGTAAAATCAATAATTAAGTGAATATTGCCATCGTTAATTAAATGATCTACAATCTTAATTAGCTGATTAGAATCTAAAAACTTATATTTTGGTAAAGTTACTTTTAATACAACTACGCCAATTGGAAGTTTTTCGATGTTAAATATCTCTAAATTAAGTGAATTGAAAAGTTTTTTATTTTGGTAATAATCAAAATAATCTGCCACTTTCTGCCCCGCCAGACTTTTAAAATAAAATAAATCTCTTTTTGGAACAATTTATTAAAAACTTTTCCGAAATCTGTGATGGGAATCAACCAAATTTACTGGTAAAATGTTATGAAAGAGTTAATTAGGTCCTATATTCTTTGATTTGTCATCGTAAATATTAGTTAAAACATAACTAAGTAGGGAATTTGTACTTTTTCTTTTTCCATTTCAGGATAATATGTATAACCTTTCAAATAATAAATAGTTAAGCGGAATGCACCTTTTGTATTTGTTTTATGAATTTTTACCAAATATTTTTTACCGGGATTTATTACAACCGGATTTTTATATTCTTGGCAAACAGAAAAAATACTGTCAGGATTTTTATTTGTGGGATCTACCCATTTCTCAGAATTTGAATCGTATTCTAATTTTATCCAATTTCCATTTGCAAATTCTTCAATTTCATAAAGAAAAAAATTACAATTCTGAGTTTTATAGTAACTGATAGTAATTGGTGCATTGGAATCATTAATTATTTTTATTTCACCATTACTGAATTGAGATGCATTTTTTACTAAAAATTTAATACCATTTTGGTCAATTGAATTATCAAATTCAGGCTCAATAATATCACAAGCAACTTGGTTTAAAATTAGAAAAATTAATAGAATAAATTTAATATTCATTCTAATTCCTCAATTAAGAACAAATGAGAAGTTAAGGTTATGAAAAAGAATACTAACTATTTTTTCTCTCATAAATGTCAGAGATTTTTTCAATTGCTTTAACAAAACGCAATCCTAAATTTAAAATAAAACCAAAAATTCCAATTAAAATTAAAAAATAAAAAATTCCCAAAATCCAGGCTCCGCCGAACATTTAAACCTCCTTGTTTTAATTTATCACTCATTTAACATAAGTGATTAAAATTTTATATCATTCATCAAAAGAATATAGAAATTCCTAATGCTACACCAATTCCATCAATATTTAGTTTATTACTTTTCCCGGTTTCATTATAATTAGCAATTGTTTCACCATCCTTACTTGCTTGTCTGTTTAGTGATTCTATCTCTAACTTTTCAAATAAAAATGATATACCATATTCTCCGGAAAGCAATACGTTTTTATGAAGTCTATATTCAGTGCCTAGAAGCAAATCAATACCGTAATTAAATCCTTTTCTGCTCTCTTTACTTATTCTTTGATAATCTGAGTAAACTCTATTATGCGAATATTCAGTTTCAGTATAACCTATAAATGGACCAATTCCGGCAATTAAAGTGAATTTTTCAAAATTCAAAATTGATTTAATGTATTGTACAGATAATTTTAAATTGTAATATTTTGTTGTTGATGGTGTATTATAATTAACGCTGTCTTCCTTTTGAACCATATCTAATTCTTCATCATTAATTCTTGTTAATATTCCAATTCGTAAACCGGAATTATTTGAGAATAAATATCTGTATGCTAACGTATAAGAATTAAAATTCATTAAAGAAAGTGATCTTATCTGAAATTGTATACCATGCTTTAAATTATCACAAGAAGTGCTGCAGCTATCCTGAGCTTTTGTAGTATTGTAAATAAATAAAATTAAAATGAATATTATCCAGTTTTTCATAATTCCTCAATATTGTGCCTTATAAAAAAAATTTTGCATTAACATTTATTTAAATTAATTTTTAAATACATACCATACTTTTGTGATTTAATTGTTGTGAATTGAATTTTTTATTATTCATTGCTATAGAGTTTCCTCCAAATATTCAACAACACTTGCAATACATTGTTTACATACTTTATTTTTTAGATCTAATACCTTAAATTTATTTTGACCTTCTTCAGTCAATAAATCACAATCATGGATTAATTTTCGGCATTCATGAGTGCCATGTTTTTTTGTGAAGTTATCAATCAATTCCCTAGTTGCAGAATATGTAAATTCGGCATTTTCATTTTCACCATTTGTATCGTTTCCGTATTTTGTTCCAATTGCAATTATACCTCCGGTCAATGCGCCGCAAATTTCACCTTTTCTTCCAATTCCTCCGCCAAAGCCGCATGACATTTTTAATGCAAGATCATTATCAAGATTAAGATCTTCGCAAAAAGAATACAAAACTGATTGTGCACAGTTAAATCCATTGTCAAATTGTGATAAAGCAATTTCAAGATGATTTTTCATGTTTTCCTTCTTTTACTGTTAATACTTTTCAAATATCTTGTTGAACCAAAACGTCAGCTTGATAGTCTTTGGAGAAGTCAAGCTTATCCACATTTGGTGGACTTATTTAAAAGATTATGTTGTTAAATAATAAAATACTTCACTCCAATTCCTACATAGAAAATTCTGCTATTCTCTTTATATTGACTCATATTAGATGAATGTTTGTTAGAAATAAATCTATAATTTGCAATACCTTCTAATGCAACATACTCATTAATAAAAAAGTCAGCACCACCGCTTAAAGTTATAATCGTTCCAGAATCCTCATCTCCGTAATTGCCAGAGGTTACATTATTATAGTAATATTCAAAACCAATAAATGGAGCTAAATCTTTATTTGAAAAAAAATATCTTAAAACAGGTCCAACTCCATAAATGTTTATTGAAAATTCACTTTGTGAATAATGTATCCATTTTCTAAACCAATTCCAGAATAAAGTTTATCAATCAGGAAATATCCAACGTTTGGAGAAAAGTAGAAATAATTAGTGCTTTTCTTTTCACCTTCATATGTTTGGCTTGAAAACTAATATTTCCACCCAAAGTTATGTTATGTTTAATAATGCTTTTGAGCATTAATATTTGTACTTAATAGTTGAAAATTAAAATAAACTTTTTCATAAATCCTCTTATTAAAAATATTATTTGTATTTATTTATATCTATTTAATTCTCATTTTTAACTTCTTCTTTAAAAATAAAACTAGTTTTTATTTTAACAAATAAACTTAGTCTCACTTTTAAACTTTTCACTTTGAATTAAAATAATAATTGATCATATTGTATCAATTTATAAAGGAAATATCAACTAATATTTTACTTTTTTATCTAAATATTTTTAAAGGGTTATTACTTTTATGCATTGTGATCACCATCAATGGATTATGGATGTTAATTTTCAGTAAAGAAAACTGGTTAGTTTTAGAATTTTTCTAAGAATTTTTTAGGATATTTTTTGTATTCATACATTAGTGAATACATTTGCTTCATTACACCTATATTCTTATAATTGCGAATTCCAGATTTGAACCCTTGCTTCCATATAAAATCTAGCTTATAATTCATGACATTAAAAGTTTTCAAGATCTTTAACTATTATCGATGAAGGATTGAACTCAATTGATGATAATACAAAAAGAATTCATCTTTCACATGATTATATATAAAATTACCTCCATGAAAATAAGCTATTTCTTTGATTTTTTTTGAAACATCTAATATTGCTGTAAATTTTATTTTAATTATATTTAGAAATTACCAGTGGATATTTGCTTAACTGAATTAGGAATAATCATTATACGCATGCCCTTAAGGCATGCTAAATAAAAATTTGCTACACCACAATAAACAGAATTTTGAAATGACTTATTATCTAATATCTTTTTGGTTCTTTTTTGTTGATATCTATAATAGTAAAACTGATCCATCTGATTAAGTATAGTATATTTTATTATTTAATCGAATATGGTTCAACAAGAAAACCACTAGTAGTAAATGGGACATCAATTGTAAAATTAGTTAGTTAAAAGTGTGCATTATATTCTGAGTTTCAAAAATCATCATTATCCCAATAAAGTTCAATTATTTTTAATTATATCTATTTTGGGAAAAAAAGATAAATTATGAATATTTATTTAATGTATAAACTTCTTGAAGTGATAATGTATTTTCCATGGAATTCCACAGAGCGTGCATTCTTCCAATTTCTGTGCATGCTTTTTCTGGTAGTGGCCAATTTCCAAATTCGAGTTTTTCTAATTCATGTTTTTTCATAAAAGTATGACTATTAAATGACCTTCAATTTTAAATTTATAATTCTATATATATTGCTATCAATTGAAAATTTTTCAGAATTTATGGTTGGAACTATTTTAAGCAGATAAAACGATAAATAACCAAAGTATTGCAAATTACAATTCCTTAAATAGAATCTTCAAATATTTACATACTCAATTACTAATAGTTTTAACTTAAAAAACTTTTAAAATATAAACAACTTAATTATTTAGTAATATAGATATGTATGAATATTCTTTTGAATGATTATTTTTAAGTAAATATCATTTTTAACTAAGCAAGAACTAAATCAACATGAATTAAATCTCTTAATAAATTTTTATATTTGCTAAGAAAAATCTTGAAATTAATGCTCGATGAAAATATTTAGTTTAATATTTTTATTTTTCATATCAACCTCACAACTATTTTCTCAAGAAATAAACGGTCCAACTTCTTGGGATGTAATAGGTAATGTTTTTTCTCAGCCAAATGTGCACATTCAAATAGGTAAAAAACAATACGACTGGTATGGCTCCGGTGACGTTAATAATGATGAAATTATTGATATTATAGATTTATATGCAATTGATACCGGTGTAAAAAATGATAGAGGAGATATTGATGGAGATGGAATTTCTTGTACTCAAAATGACAGAACTCTACTTGAGAAGTATTTAAATGAAACCATTCTTTATTTACCAGGACATTGGAATGCACTGACTACCAAAGATGAGAAAATATTTTGGTTAGAGAAAATGATTCAGGTTGAAGATGTTTATAAGTACAATGATTCAGGATGGGTTAGTAATAATTTTGTACGTCAAATGGAAATTGACTTTTATGGACTTTCAAATATTGACATGTTTATTGAAGAGCAGCTTGATAGTACTGGTATAGAATATTATGGATCAGACAACGCACGGTTTAATATACCTTTGCAGTTTTTTTCTGTACAAGATACTCTAGGTAAAACATATGCTTTATGCGGAACTTTAGTTGGAAGCAATCCTCTTAATTTTGATGATTGGTATTTTGCCGATATGAACTGTGAAATGAATTATGCAAGAGTTCAGCCTGGTGATTCGAATTTCACCGGAGAAGGTTATGCAAAGTTAAATAAGAATGTGTTTATTGAAAATCCGGAAATCCCGGGTGAATACAAACATATTCCTGTTCAAGAGTTGGTCAATTTTGCAATAATAAATAATTGTGGAGTTTTAAGTTATTATGATAAAATTTTTCTAATTCTGGAGAATCCCAATAACTTTGAAATTAAAATAGAAAATTTGAAAGACATAAATTTAAATTATGAAGTAGGAATTGACATAAATCCTAAAACGATTGGAATGCCAAAAGCAATTGTTAGTAAGTCAGGATTAAAAGCAACGTTAAACTATAAAGATGGTAAAAAAATAGTTGTAAATAATACTTATCCTGATCATGACTATTATTTTAATAGAACATGGACCGGAAAAGTAATTTCAAACGGTGTAAAACGAAAAGACACAAAAGTGCAAAAAATTAGAATTTCTGATATTCAAAAACCTTATGGAATTGTTCCACCTGAAACCACATTAATTAAAGAAGATTTAGATTACAATGGTGGATTAAGCACAGAATTAACAGGAGAAATGTCAGGAGTAGGTGATAATTCAAATTTGCCGGTTAGTATAAAAGTGTATTATGATTTTGTGTACGAAGATCAAAACCAAGCAATATGTCATGCTTATCATTCTCTATCTGATGTTTTTGGAAACGACACAACATTTGCTCCGCAAATTATAATTATTAAGAAACCAAGAATAATTCTGCAGAAGTTAAAAGATATAATTATAAATTCTGAATCTGAGTATCAAAATTTAACACCGGGTTCTTTAGAATCACAAGGATTTGAAGCTGAACCTAAAGTCACGACTTTAAACACCACATCTGATTATAGTATAAAATATTTTGATGAGGAAATATCTATTACTCCAACTTTTTCATGGGCAAACAGAGATATAATTAGAACTTACGTTGCTGTTTTGGATAACGGAGAAGCAAGTGATACAATGAGATATAAAATTAAGGTTAGGGATTTAGAGCGACCGGTAATTAGTGATTTAGCATCAATCACAATTTCAAAAGGTGATACTTTACACCCTATATTAACCGGCTATCCGGAAATAACTGATAACGTTGCAATAAAAGATACAGTTTTTAAGTTTGAACCATATTTTAAAAGTGAAACCGAAATTAGATATAAAGCTATAGCAATTGTTACTGATGTTTTTGGTAATGATACAAGCTATTTATATCAAAATATTACGGTAGATTTATTAACTGAAAATGAAGATGATATTTCACCCCAAAAATATTCTCTCTCTCAAAATTATCCCAATCCATTTAATTATACCACGGTTATAAATTATACTATCAAATTTCCATGCTATGTCAGTCTAAAAGTTTATGATGTATTAGGGAATGAAGAAATGGAATTAGTCAATACACATCAATCTAGCGGTCAATATAGTGTGCAGGTAAATGGTTCCAATTTAACCAGCGGAACATATTTTTACCGCTTAAAAGCCGGTGATTATGTCGCAACAAAGAAAATGGTGTTATTGAAGTAAAGAATTTTTCTTTTTTCATTGCTTGGATTTTGTTTTATATACTTCGCTATAAATAAGTTTGAGTGGTTTTCTGGGTTTTTATCTGAGAAGTGATAGAGGTCATTAATTTAAATTTAGACTTGATTCTCAACTAAAACGAGTTATCTTGTCATATATTAATTCACGAAAGTTTAATTAAAGTAAATTTCTGATGTCTAATCTGAGTAGTAAAACATTAAAAAAGTATAATCAGATTGTAATCATTTCAAAAGTTGTAGATTCTTTTAAAAACAAAAAAGTGCAATTGTATAACATAATCACACTTTTTAGAGGCGGCGATCGGATTCGAACCGATGAATAAAGGTTTTGCAGACCTTCGCCTTAGCCACTTGGCCACGCCGCCGAGAATTTTATATATTCAATTTACATAAAAAAAATAGAACAATCAGTACAAAAAAGAAAATCCACCTAAGTGGATTTGAGCGGGAGACGAGACTCGAACTCGCGACATTCACGTTGGCAACGTGATGCTCTACCAACTGAGCTACTCCCGCGTATAAATTTCAAAAAACTGAACCAAAAATATAATATTGTTTACTGTTTTAATCAATAAGAAAATTTTCTTATTTCCTAGAACCATGAATAAACCCCCTGTAAGGTCTAGAATGTTGAACTGTCATAAAAGATTTATGATCAATTGCATCAATAATTTTTTTTGCTTTTGGTAAATCTCTTCTTCTAATTAAAATTACAATTAGTGACATTCCTCCGGAACCGCCTTCAGCCGGTAAAATTGTAACCCCAAATTTTGCTTTTCGCAATTCATTCGCAATTTGTTCAGCAAAATGCATTGAAATAATGTTTACTTGAACATAACCTAAAGCAACTTTCTCTTCCAGAGTTATTCCAATAATATTACCGAGTGAAAAACCTAATGCGTAGCCAAACAAATTAAATGTATTATCTATATTATTAAAAACATAACGCATTGCAAAAATCCAGATAAGAACTTCAAGAAATCCAACTCCTGCAGCAAAATATTTTTTTGCCTGAACAACAAGAATTGTTCTAAAAGTGCCTAAAGAAACATCAAACATCCTTAAAACCATAATCAAAAGTGCGCCGAATATTTGTTCCATCAAATTCCTTAAAACGATAAAAATAGAATTATAAAATTACATATTTCATTTTAAAAATAATTAACTCAATGTAATTATTTTGTAATTTTAGATCAAAAATTTTGGAAATTTAATGTACGAACGTGAAAGAGAAGATTTAGTAATTTCCCTCAAAGAAAAGGGTATAAAAGATGAAAGAGTATTGGAAGCAATGAATAAAGTACCTCGTCATGATTTTGTGCAAAGTGTTATGATTCCCCATGCATATAAAGATGTGGCTTTACCAATTGGATACGGACAAACAATTTCACAGCCTTATACAGTTGCAATAATGACAGAAAAACTTAAATTAAAAGAAAATAGTAAAGTTTTAGAAATTGGAACCGGGTCAGGGTATCAGGCAGCAATTTTAAGAGAAATGGGTATGCAGGTTTTTTCAATCGAGAGAAACGAAGATATTTATAGAAAAGTTCAAAAATTCTTTGATGATAATAGTTTAAGAATTCATTGCAGGTGCAGTGATGGCACAATTGGCTGGAGTGAATTTGCTCCTTATGATGGAATAATTGTAACTGCAGGCAGCCCAACTATTCCAGAAAATTTAAAGAAACAATTAAATATTGACGGTAGAATGGTAATTCCGGTTGGAGGAAAAACAAGCCAAATTCTTAAGATATTGCATAAAACTGCTGAAGACGAATTTGATATTGATGAAATAGCAAATTTTGCATTTGTTCCACTAATTGGTAGGGAAGGTTGGAATTAAAAGTAATTGTAATTGTAGGACCAACCTGCAGCGGAAAAACTTCTTTGAGTCTATTAACTGCAGAAAAAATTAATAGTGAAATAATTTCCGCAGATAGCCGTCAATTTTATAAATTTCTTGATATTGGAACTGCAAAACCTACCCAAAATGAAGTTGGGAAAATTAAGCATCATCTCCTTGATTTTCTAAATCCAAATGAAGATTATAATGCGAGCAAATTTGAAAAAGATGCAATTAATATTATTTCTGAACTTCACAGAAACTGTAAAATTCCAATAGTTGTTGGCGGCTCTGGTTTATACATTAAAGCTTTGGTTGATGGAATTTTTGATGAAGTAGATACCAATGAAAATTACCGAACGGAATTACTTGAGTTAAAGAAGAAGCATGGAAACAATTTTTTATATGAATTATTAGAAAAAAATGATCCTATAACAGCAAAAAATTTATTGCCTCAAAATTGGAAGAGAATAATTCGTGCTCTTGAAGTTTATCATATTACCGGTAAACCTATTTGGAAATTTTATGAGAATCAAAAAAGAGATATAAATTTTAAATTTTATCAGTTTGGATTAAATTGGAATCGTGAAATTCTTTATCTAAATATAGAAAAAAGAGTTGACGAAATGATTAGGGTTGGATTAGTTGATGAAGTGAAAAATATACTTAAAATGGGTTATGACAAACAGATTAATTCGTTAAACACAGTTGGTTATAAAGAAATAATTGATTTTTTAGATGGAAATATTACTTTAGACAGAGCGATTGAGTTAATTAAAAGAAATACAAGAAGATATGCTAAACGTCAATTGACTTGGTTTAGAAAAGATGAAAGAATTAAATGGTTCGATGTTGAAAAAAAAGATCAATTATTTGAAATTTCAGATCGAATTGTAAGCGATTTGAATAATAGCTAGATTTAAGTTACCTTGAACTCATTCATTCAAAATTTATTTAAATAAGATGAAAGAAAAAATTAGAATTGCTTCAGGTCAAGGGTTTTGGGGAGATTTGATAGACGCTCCATATGATCAAGTAACAAAAGGTGAAGTTGATTATTTAGTTATGGATTACCTTGCCGAAGTAACAATGTCAATTCTTCAAAAACAAAAAAATAAAAATCCGGAATTTGGATATGCCCGCGACATTCCAAAATTAATGGAACGAATACTTCCTATTTGTAATGAGAAACGAATAAAAGTAATTACAAACGGAGGCGGTGTTAATCCTGAAGGATGCGCTAAAGCAATTATTCAAGTGGCAGAAAATTTGAATATTTCTGGAATTAAAATTGCCGTAGTTGTAGGTGACAACATTAAAGATAGATTGGATGAATTAGTATCTGAAGGTGAAGAATTAAATAATATGGAAACCGGCGAATCTATTATTCCGGTTAAAGAAAAATTGCTGAGTGCAAATGTTTATTTGGGTGCCGGACCAATTGTTGAAGCATTACGACAAGATGCTGATATAGTTATTACTGGAAGAACAACAGATACAGGACTTACTTTAGCTCCTATGATTTATGAATTTGGCTGGTCAATGCAAAACTATGATTTGATGTCTGCAGGAACAGTTGCAGGTCATATTTTAGAATGCGGCGGACAAGCGAGCGGCGGAAATTTTTTAGGTGATTGGAAGTCAGTTGAATTAACAAATATTGGATTTCCAATTGCTGAAGCTTATCCAAACGGAGATGTAGTAATTACAAAACATGAAAATCTGGGAGGAAAAGTTTCTTTTGAGACAGTTGCTGAGCAATTAGTTTATGAGATCGGTGATCCTGAAAAATATATAACACCGGATTGTATTGCTGATTTTACTTCAATTCAACTTGAGGATTTAGGTGAAAACAGAGTAAAAGTTTATGGAGTAAAAGGTAAAAAGGAAACTGACACATTTAAAGTTTCGTGTTCATATGCAGATGGATATTCGGCATCTGCAACTTTAACATATTCTTGGCCGGAGGCATTAACGAAAGCAAAAGCTGCTGATAAAATTTTAAGAGAAAGATTAGTAAAATTAAATTTGGCGTTTGATGAAATCAATACTGAATTCTTAGGATATAATTCATGTCATGGACCGTTATCCAAAGAAATGAATGAAGATGATATAAATGAAATTGTGTTAAAAGTTTCTGTTCGGTCGCATGATTATAATTCTGTTGATAGGTTTGGCAAAGAAATTGCACCGTTAATTTTGACCGGACCGCCAAGTGTTACTGGATTTGCAGGTGGCAGACCAAAACCTAGTGAAGTAGTTGCATATTGGCCGGCATTAATTAAAAAAGAATTTATAAAACCAGAAGTAAAAATTTTGGAAATATAAAATGAAATTAAAACTAATTGATATTGCGCATGGTAGAAGTGGTGATAAGGGTGATGCTGCAAATGTTGGAATAATTGCTTTTAATGATGAAGGATTTATGATTTTGCAAAAGTATCTAACCAAAGAAAAAGTTAAAGAACACTTTAAGGGAATTTGTTTGGGTGATGTTGAAAGATATGAACTGCCAAATATTCATGCACTTAACTTTTTGCTTCATAATACTCTTGGCGGCGGAGGAACAGTTTCTCTTAAGCATGATGCTCAGGGTAAAACACTTGCCGCAGCTTTACTTAGAATGGAATTAGAAATACCGGATTAAAAAATAAATTCGTGTACCGCCATCAATACAATTTATAAATAGAGGAATATATGTACGAAGAACAAATAAAATTAGTGAATGAGCATAAAGAAAAGTTGAGCAAATTAAGAGGTTATCTTTGACATAGATAAAAAAGAAAGCAAAATAATTGATTTAAAGAAAAAGACAGAAGTCGATGGATTTTGGAATGATCAAAAAAATGCTCAATCAATTTTGCAGGAAATAAAAAAATTAGAAGATTGGGTTGATCAATTTAACGATGTAAAAAGTAAATTTAATAATTTAGATGAATTTGTAGAACTTGCGGAAGCTGAAGAAGATGAATCACTTTTTGATGAAATTGAAAAAGAATTAAATGATTTAGAAGAAAGTATTTCTGATCTTGAATTTAAAAGTATGCTCAGCGGCAAAGATGATGATAAAAATTGCATTATGACAATTCACTCAGGAGCTGGAGGAACAGAAGCTCAGGATTGGGCCGAAATGTTATTCAGAATGTACTTGCGCTGGGGTGAACAGAATGAATTTAAGATCACACTAATTGATATGCTTGATGGAGAGGGAGCTGGCATAAAAAGTGCGACAATTGAAATATCAGGAGATTATGCTTTTGGTTATGCTAAAGCTGAAACTGGCGTTCACAGGTTAGTAAGAATTTCTCCTTTTGACTCAAATAAAAGAAGACATACTTCTTTTGCTTCAGTATTTGTTATTCCTGAAGTTGATGATTCAATTGAAATAGATATAAATCCGGCTGATTTAAGAATTGATACATATCGGTCGGGAGGCAAAGGCGGTCAAAATGTTAATAAAGTTGAAACCGCGGTTAGAATAACTCATATCCCGACAAATACAGTTGCTGCCTGTCAATCGGAAAGATCTCAATCAAATAATAAAGTTAATGCAATGAAATTGCTTAAAGCTAAACTTTATCAAATTGAATTGGAAAAGCAGACTGCAGCACAAGAAGAGACAGAAAAAACAAAAATGAAAATTGAATGGGGAAGTCAAATTAGATCATATGTTTTCCATCCTTATAATTTGGTCAAAGACCATAGAACAAATATTGAAACATCAAACACTCAAGCCGTAATGGATGGAGACATTAATATGTTTATAAAGGGATTTTTATTAAAATATGGTCACAGTTTTTCTAACTAAAAAATATTTTATTTGATTATTACTTGGAATGAAAGGACTAAATAATGGAATTTTTACAAGAGTTTTTTTTAGATTTTAATTGGCATGCAATATTTAAAACAAGCCTTAGAATAATTTTAATTTTAATTCTCGCCTGGTTTGTAACAAAAATTATCAGAAGTTTTCTTAAGCGTTTAGAAAAACAAATGCTTAGAAAAAGTGTAAAAGAAGGTGAACCTCCATCAGAATCTCAGAAAAGAATTGATACAATTACGCGCTTATTAAAACAAGGATTATTACTTGCTCTTTGGTTAACTGCCTTTTTATTAATATTGAATGAACTCGGAATTGAAGTTGGTCCAATTATAGCCGGAGCTGGAATTGTTGGTTTAGCTGTTGGATTTGGAGCTCAAAATTTAGTTAGAGATATAATCTCAGGCTTTTTTATTATACTTGAAAACCAGGTAAGAGTTGGAGACGTAGCAATAATAAATGGAACAGGCGGATTAGTTGAAAAAATTAAATTTAGGACAATTGTTTTAAGAGATCTTGCAGGTGTTGTTCACATTTTCCCAAACGGTACAATTACAACTTTAAGTAATATGACTAACGAATGGTCTGCGTTTGTAATTGAAATTGGAGTAGCATATAAAGAAAATACAGATAATGTAATAGAAGTCATGAAAGAAGTAGGGACAGAATTAATTGAAGATGAAAAATTTGGAAGTTATATGTTAGCTGAACCGGAAATTTTTGGTGTTAATAGTTTTGGTGATTCTGCTGTTGAAATAAAAGGACGAATTAAAACAAAACCAAGCAGACATTGGGAAGTTGGAAGAGAATATTTAAGAAGAATAAAAATGGCATTTGATAAGCACGGAATTGAAATTCCATTTCCGCATACAAGTTTATACTTTGGTGAAGCTAGTAAACCTATTGAACTAAAGCTTATTGAAAAATATAAAGATGAATCAAAATAGAAAGTAATAGTCATGACAGTTGTATTAAGTTGGATAGTTATTGTTATTTCAGCTGTAATGACATTATTCCAACTTTTATTAGCTTTCGGAAAACCTTGGGGAAATTTAGCTTGGGGAGGAAAGCATAAGAAGCTGCCAACTAGTTTAAGAATTGGAAGTTTTATTTCTGCAATAATATTCATTTTAGCAATTATAGTGGTATTAGAAAAAAGTAAAATTTTTATTCTTATTAATTCTGATTTTTTAATAAATGTTCTTTTATGGATTTTTACATTAATTTTTGGATTGAGTGTTATAGGGAATTTGACATCCAAGAGCAAAGTTGAAAAAAAAGTTATGACACCCATTGCAATTATTTTATTTATCTCATTTTTATTTTTAGGAATCTCTGAGTAATATCAAATGTCAAAAAACAAATTAGATTTTTTTGATAAAGTTTATAAAGTAGTTGCAAAAATTCCCTATGGAAAAGTTACTACTTACGGTGCAATTGCCGAGGTCTGCGGGATCAAATCTTCTGCTAGAACTGTAGGCTGGGCAATTAATGGTGCTAAAGAATCCGGATTGCCTTGCCACAGAGTAGTAAACAGAAATGGAGAATTAACAGGAAAGCTGCATTTTGGTGATCCGAATTTAATGGAAGAATTACTAAGAAATGAGGGAGTAGAATTTAAAAATAATGGCAGGGTTAATTTAGACAAACATTTGTGGAAACCAAGTCAGCTAACAAAAAAAAAGTAAAAATGAAAAAACAAAGTAATATCAATATCTTTCAACATCAAAAGAAGCTAAACCGCCATCAATATCAATTATAATTTTTTCTGTTGCTGAATCATAGTTATCAGTTATAAAATAATCAGATTTAATTTTTTGGAAATCATCTAAATCTTTTGAAATTAGAACCATATCTCCGTTAATTTTACAGCCTGATGATCTTGGAATATATATTTTTAAAGATGCGGCACCCATTTCAATATTGAGATATGTTAATTCTGTTTTATTACCAAGTTTAATTTTGGTATCCGTTGCCCCGGTATTAATTACAAGATTGTTCACTTTAAATGGAATTAAATTAAAATAAGATTTTGCAGCTCCAATATTTAGATCAAGACTGTATGAAGGATTTTCATTTAGACTAACATTAAAATTATTTTTAAAAGAACCGCCAAAAATATTTGTCCCAATTTTCTGCATTTCTATATCAATCCAGGCAATACTGTCTTTAATATTATTTGTGAAATTATAATTTCCAACATTTCCTTCAGAATATCCTTTGATAAGATTATCTGTTGTTTTTTCAATTGTAAATTTTCCGGCACCGGCATCAATATTTAAATTAACATGTTTAACATTCTGATCATAATCAAGATTATAATAATTTTCTGAGTAGTCCTTTAAATGCCATCTATGAAAATCTCTATCTTCAAAAACATCAAATAAATCATTAAAAAATCCGAACACTAAAAAGCCTAATAATATCCCAAATAAAACACTAACAATTGGTTTAAGAAAAGTTCCTTTTACAATTATTGCAATGCCAGCTAGAATTATTATTACAGGCCACAATTCCCATATTGCATACCAATCGATTAAAAAAGTAGTGTATCTTCCAACAAGGTATAAAGAACCAAAAGTGATAAAGAAAAATCCCCAAAATAATTGTGAAGTTTTCATGATGATTTCTCAGATTTATTGAAAAAATTAAATAACATTGCTAAACCAAGTATTATTAGTCCTACAGAAAAAACGAATTCAAAATCAAAGAAAGGTAAAAATCTTTCAAAAAGAAAAATTGATCCAATTAAAATCAGTATTACACCAACAACAATCCTTCCATTTGAGTTTGGCTCTTTTTGTACTGTTTTGTTTTGATTTGGTGGAGCAGAAGTACTTTTTCCTTCTTCACTTAAAGGTTCTTCGGATGTTGCAGTTTTTTCTCCATATGTTTTGTAAGGACCTTCAGGAACTGCAATCCACATAATTATATAAATCAATATTCCTATTCCATGGAAAATAGTAATCAACACAAGAATAATTCTAATAATTACTGGATCAACATCAAGATACTCACCTAAGCCGCCGGCTATTCCGGCAATAACCTTCTTATCTCTGGATCTATAAAGTTTCTTTTCCATATTGTTCACCAATTTATTTGCAACTACTTTTTAGACGCAGATTACAAATAAAAGTTTTTTAACCAATTTAAAAGGAAATTCTATTATAGTTGATTTGCAAAAAACTCAAAATGTTTTGAAATCATTTTTTTCCAATGTTTTCTATTATGTTCTCCGGGAATTGAATAAAATTTAATATTAATTCCCAAATCATAGCACTTTTTGGCAAAATTCAAATTAACTTGATATGCAAAATCTTCAGTTCCGCAGTCAATTATTATTTTTTTACTAAAATCTTTTAAGCTATCAAGCTTATAAATTGCTGAGTTATTTTCCCAGTCTTTTTGATGTTCATCATAATTGCCGATTGCATTTTTAATTTTCCAGTTTTCCGGAAATGCAGTTAAATCCAAAATACCGCTTGTACTTCCTGCACTTTTAAAGAATTCATTATTTTTAAAAAATAAAGTTATAGCTCCATGTCCGCCCATGCTTAATCCAGTGATAAATATATTGTTTTTATCTAAACTATAATTATTCTGTAAATAAGGAATAAAATCGTTCCAAAAGAAATCTTCGTACATAACATTATTTTTCATCGTGTTATTTATGTACCAAGAATCATATAATCCATCGGGACATGCAATAATGAAATTATAAGCATCAGAATATTCTTGCAGATTGGTAATGGAATTCCATTGCTCAAAATTTCCGCTCCAGCCATGAAGCAGAATAACTAACGGATATTCATTTTCTGGCTTATAATTTTCAGGCGTAATAACCAAAATTGAATCTGGTATTGCAATATGTTCACTTTTGATTACAACTATTTCGGGTTGTCTTGAGCTGCATTTAACAAATGCTAGAATTAAGATGATAAAAAGTGATAGTTTTTTCATGATTACTTTATAGAAAATTGACATTTTGTTTGTTTAAAGTAATTGTATTAAGAGTAGGAGTTCCATATTTTTCTAACTTATAAATAAGATTTAGGGTCATTAATGAAAATCGGTTTATGTCAAATCAACACAATTATTGGAAATATTGAGTACAATAAATCTAAAATTTTATCTGGTTATAAGAAAGGAATAGAAGAAGGCTGCGATTTAATAATTTTTCCGGAATTGGCACTCTGTGGATATCCACCCCAAGATTTAATAGAAAAAGATGAGTTCAGAGAAGCTGTAATTCAGGCAACAATTGAAGTGGCTGAAAATACAAATGGAGTCGGTCTATTATTTGGAACTATTACAGAAGAATTTGATAAAGTTGGAACAGGAGTTTATAATTCAGCTGCACTATGTTTTGATGGCAAAATTCAATTTGTTCAGCATAAAACTTTAATTCCAAATTATGATGTATTTGATGAGGTAAGATATTTTGAATCGGCAAAAGATGTTCACGTATTTAACTTCAAAGGCGAAAGATTAGGAATTTCAATTTGTGAAGATATTTGGAATGATGCTGACTATTGGAAACACAGACTTTACGAAAAAGATCCGGTTCAGAGATTGGTTGATAAAGGATCAACTTTATTGGTAAATATATCCGCAAGCCCATATTATTATGGCAGAAGAGAAGAAAGAAAAGAAATGCTTTCTGTTCTTACCAAAACAAATAATTTACCTCTTGCATATGTTTCTTGTGTTGGCGGACAAACAGATTTAGTTTTTGATGGGGCAAGTCTTTGTTTAGATTCAAACGGGAATTTGGTTAAAATTGGTAAAAATTTTAAAGAAGACTTTTTCGTGTTTGATACAAAAAAAGAATATGAGCCGTTAGAAATTATTGAAGGAAATTTTGGTGAAGAAGTTTTAAATTCGTTGGTGCTAGGATTGAAAGATTACGCTGAAAAAACCGGTTTTAAAAAAGCACTTATTGGATTAAGCGGTGGAATAGATTCTGCTTTAGTAACATATATAGCAGTTCAGGCATTTGGTAAAGAAAATGTTCACGTTGTTATGATGCCGTCACAATATTCTAGCGAAGGAAGTATTAAAGATTCTGAGCAACTAATTAGAAATTTAGGCATCTCATCAGAAACTATCTCAATAAAATCTTTGTACAATGAGTTCATTGAAGTATTGAGCCCATCTTTTAATGGTAAGGAAAAAGATGTAACTGAAGAAAATATTCAGGCTAGGATTCGCGGTGTTATACTTATGGCATTATCAAATAAGTTTGGATATTTTTTGTGTACTACTGGAAATAAATCAGAAATGGCAGTTGGTTATGCAACGCTATATGGTGATATGAATGGTGCTTTGGCAATAATTGCAGATGTATATAAAACTCAAGTTTATGAACTTGCCAATTATATAAATAGCAACACTGAAATTATTCCGCAAAATATAATAGATAAAGCTCCTTCAGCAGAATTAAGCCCTGACCAAAAAGATCAGGATTCATTACCTCCATATGAATTGCTTGATAAAATTTTACAGCTCTATTTAGAAGATTATAAAGAATATATTGAGATAAGTGAAATAATTGGAGATAAGGACGTAGTTAAGAAAGTCCTTAATCTTGTAGATAAAAATGAGTTTAAACGTAAACAAGCTGCTCCGGTGTTAAGGGTTACAAAAAAAGCATTTGGATATGGAAGAAGATTTCCAATCGTTCAGGGTTGGAGCAGTCAAAAATAAAGGAAAGTTTCATGAAATATGTTCAAAAAATTTGGATTATTCTATTAGGAATATTTTTAGTAAATCAAAATCTTAATGCTCAATTTGGTTTTCAGAATCAAGAGATATTGGATTTTAATGTATATCAATCTTTTGATAAAATTCAACCTGAAGGTGAAATTAAACTGGCATTCAAAGTATCAATTTTTGATGAATGGCATATAAATTCAAATCAGCCTAAAGAAGATTATTTAATTCCCACAGAAATAAAAATTATTTCCGATGAACAAATTCAACAAAGTGAAATTGTTTATCCTAAAGCTCATGACATAAAATTGGATTTTTCAGATATTCCATTGTCTGTATTTGAAGGGGAAGTATTCATTGGAACCACAATTAAAATCCCTAAAAATTCTAACTTGGGCGAAAAAAAATTATTTGTTGAATTTACTTATCAAGGCTGCAATAATGTTTCATGCATGGCCCCGACAACAATTCAAGACACAATAATTATTAATGTTGTTGATAAATCTGAACAAATTCAGGAAATAAATAGTGAAATTTTCGGTAAGCTAAATTTAGAATATACTTCAACACAAGAAACTGTTGAAGATGATTCACTAGCTAGTCAGCTTGAAAAAAGCGGTCTGCTCTTAACATTAATTATTGTATTTCTCGGCGGTTTAGCACTGAATCTTACTCCGTGTGTTTATCCATTAATTCCAATAACAATTGGATTTTTTGGAGGTCAAAGTGAAGGGAAAACATCAAAACTTTTCTTAATGGGATTGTTTTATGTATTAGGTATGGCGTTAACTTATTCTGTTGTTGGAGTAATTACAGCTTTAAGCGGAGCAGTTTTTGGAATATTACTTCAGAATCCAATAGTGATAGTGTTTATTGTTCTTGTTTTTATAGCACTTTCATTGAGTATGTTTGGTGTTTATGAATTTAAATTGCCCGATTCATTAGTTGCAAAAGCAGGCGGAGCTAAATCAGGTTTTTATGGTGCATTTTTTATGGGATTAACAATGGGAATTGTTGCCGCACCTTGTATTGGTCCGTTTGTAATTGGATTGGTGACTTATGTTGCCGCAAAAGGAGATCCATTCTATGGATTTTTACTTTTCTTTGTTATGGCCGTTGGTCTGGGATTACCTTATTTAATATTAGCATTATTTTCCGGCAAAATTAAAAGTCTGCCCAGAGCTGGTTTTTGGATGGACGCAGTTAAACATATTTTTGGATTTATATTATTGGGCATGGCAATTTATTTTGCTGAACCATTATTGCCAAAAGAAGTTGCAAAATATTTACTGCCAATCTTTATGGCTATTGCAGGAATTACTTTGTTATTTATGGATAAAAAAGCGAGTGAGATTTTAGGATTTAGAATATTTAAAATATTATTCAGTGCATTATTGTTGGCTGGATCAATTTATTTATTGTGGCCGACTGAACAGAAATCACTTGATTGGCAATATTATACTGAGGATAATTATAAATCAGCGTTAGACAATAATGAAAAGATGATAATTGATTTTTATGCTGATTGGTGTATTCCTTGTAAAGAGCTGGATGCGCTTACATTTTCAAATGAAAAAGTTATTGCAGCATCAAAAAGTTTTACAAGTATGAAGGTTGATATGACTAAAACTTTATCGGATGAAACTGAAATAATTCGTAAAAAATTCGATATTAAAGGAATGCCAACAGTTTTAATTATTGATTCTAAAGGAAATGAAGTTGAAAGAATTACAGGCTTTGTTAATGCTGATGAATTCCTAAAAATAATTGAGCCTATAAAATAATTATAAAATGTCTTGGTTAATGTTTTTAGCTTTCATATTTTTTACTAAAGAAAATTTCTAATTAACTTATTGGGAATCAAATGTCAGAAGTAAGAGAGATACAAGAAAAACATATTGATGAGGTTACAGTTAGATTTGCAGGTGATTCCGGTGACGGAATGCAGCTTACTGGAACTCAATTTAGTGATACTACAGCAGTTGTAGGGAATGACCTTAGTACATTACCGGATTATCCTGCTGAAATTAGGGCACCCGCCGGAACTTTATATGGAGTTAGTGGTTTTCAGCTTCATTTTAGCAGTAGTGATATTCACACTCCTGGTGATGTTCCTGATGTATTAGTTGCAATGAATCCTGCCGCACTAAAGAAAAATCTATCTGAATTAAAAAGATCAGGTTTAATTATTGTTAATTCAGACTCATTTGATAAAAAAAATCTTAAGCTAGCAGAATATGAGTCAAATCCGCTTGAAGATGGAAGTCTTTCGGGTTTTGATGTAATGGATATTCCAATTACAACATTAACTTATGCAGCTTTAGAAGATACAGAATTAAGTCAGAAAGAAAAATCAAGATGTAAAAACTTTTTTGCTCTTGGCCTTATGTATTGGTTATATAATCGTCCAATGGAACCTACAATAGATTGGATTGAAAAGAAATTTAAAAATAAACCTCAATTTATTGATGCAAATGAAAAAGCTCTTAAAGCCGGATATAATTTTGGCGATATTACTGAAAGATTTGCAACAAGATATACTATTGAACCAGCAAAATTAAAACCCGGAATCTATAGAAACATTTCTGGTAATGAAGCAACCGCATTAGGATTTGTAGTTGCAGCTGAAAAAGCTGGATTAAATTTATTCTTAGGTTCATACCCAATAACTCCAGCTTCAGATATTCTGCAATATTTAAGTAATTATAAAGAGTTTGGGGTTAAAACATTTCAAGCTGAAGATGAAATAGCTGGAATTGCTTCTGCGATTGGCGCTGCTTTTGGCGGTAATTTAGCAATTACAACAACTAGTGGACCAGGACTTGCATTAAAAACAGAAGCAACTGGTTTAGCAGTAATGACTGAACTTCCTCTTGTTATTGTTAATGTTCAAAGAGGTGGACCAAGTACTGGTCTTCCAACAAAAACAGAGCAGGCTGATCTGCTTCAATCTATGTATGGGAGAAATGGTGAAAGTCCGGTTGCGATTGTTGCTGCCGCTACACCTAGTGATTGTTTTAATATGGCGATAGAAGCTTCCAGATTGGCTTTAACTTATATGAGCCCTGTTATACTTTTAACTGATGGATATTTAGCAAATGGCTCTGAACCATGGAATATTCCTGCAGTTGATTCAATACCTGAAATACCCGTTAAATTTCATACTGAAGTTGAAAATTATCATTCATATTCAAGAGATGAAAAATTGGCAAGGCCTTGGGCAATTCCAGGAACAAAAGGATTGGAGCACAGAATTGGCGGACTTGAAAAAGCAAATATAACTGGTGATGTTAGTTACGATCCTGATAATCATTTTGAAATGGTTAAATTAAGAGAAGAGAAAATCCAGAAAATGAAAGATTCTATTCCTGATCTTGAAGTTGAAGGTGATAAGGATGCTGAAATTTTGGTAATTGGATGGGGTGGAACTTACGGGGCAATTAAAGAAGCCGTCATTCATACCAGAAAGAAAGGTTATAAAGTTGCTCAAGCACACTTTAAATTTATTCATCCATTCCCCAAAAATACCGAAGAAGTGCTAAGAAAATATAAACATGTTTTGTTGCCTGAGATCAATCTTGGTCAATTGGCAAAAGTTCTAAAAAGTGAATTCTTAATTCCAATTGAACAGTTTAACGTTGTGAGAGGTTTGCCGTTCAGAGTTGGAGATATTGAAAATAAGATAATAGATGTGTTAGGAGGTAGTAATGAGTAACACAGAAATAAATGTTGAAAAATTAACTGCAAAAGATTTCTCCAGCGGCATTGATGTTAGATGGTGTCCCGGATGTGGTGATTATTCAATTTTGGCACAAGTACAAAGAACATTACCAAATATTGAAAATATAGAAAAAGAAAAAGTTGTTTGGGTTTCCGGAATTGGATGCTCAAGCCGTTTCCCATATTATATGGGAACTTATGGATTCCACGGTATTCACGGTAGAGCACCTGCAATTGCAACAGGTTTAAAAATTGCCAGACCTGATCTTACAGTTTGGGTTGCTACCGGTGATGGTGATTTGCTTAGTATCGGCGGTAATCATTTTATTCATGCTTGCAGAAAAAATATTGATCTTAAAATTATATTATTCAATAATCAAATATATGGTTTAACAAAAGGTCAATATTCTCCTACTTCAGAAAAAGGAAAAGTTACAAAAACTTCTCCTTACGGAAGTGTTGATTATCCTTTTAATGCTACATCTTTAGCTTTAGGTTCTAATGCATCTTTTGTTGCAAGAACAATTGATAGAGAACCTAAGCATATGGCTGAGATGATTGACAGAGCAGCTGCTCATAAAGGTTTAGCATTTATTGAAGTTTATCAAAACTGCCCAATTTTTAATGATGGAACATTTTCTGAATTAACCGAAAAAGACACGAAAGAAGATAATGTTGTAATTCTTGAACATGGTAAACCAATGGTTTTTGGCAAGAATAAAGAAAAAGGAATTAAACTCGAAGGATTTCATCCGGTAATTGTTGATTTGAATGATCCTAAGAATTCTATTGATGATTGTTTGGTCCATAATGAAAAAGATGATAGTTTAATTCGTGGTTTCATACTTGCTCATCTTACTGATAGTCCGGATATGCCTACTCCTATTGGTGTATTTAGACAAAGAATTAAACCTACATATGATGAAGCCATGGTTGAACAAATTGACCAAGTAACTAAGAAAAAAGGTAAAGGTAGTTTGGAAAAATTATTATTTACCCAAAACACTTGGGAAGTAAAATAAATCTTAAAACTTTGGGCGGGAATTTACCTGCCCAAGGTTAATCTGCAAATCAAATCTAAATTATTATGAATTTACAATGCTAAGTTATAGCGAATTATTTTCAATCCTTAATTCAAACTCATCTTTTTTAATTACAACACATGTCAATCCGGATGCCGATGCAATTGGTTCAGAAATAGCATTAGCAGGTATTTTAGATCAGCTTCAAAAAGAATATATTATAATCAACCATTCAGAAACACCGTACAATATTCAATTTTTAGATCCCGATAATATTATCCAAAAATTTGATCCAAGTATTCATGCATCACTTTTTAATAAAGTTGAGGTTGCAATATTTCTTGATCTAAATTTTCTAAATAGAACTGTAAAAATGGAAAAATATTTTAGAGAATTTAAGGGAAAAAAGATTTGTATTGACCATCATACAAACCCGGAAGGCTTTACAGAGTTTAATATTATTGATCAGACAAAATCAGCAACTGGTGAAATACTTTTTGATTTTATTTCTGAAGTAGAAGAATTAAAATTAAACAATAAAATTGCATTGCCAATTTACGCTGCAATCATGACAGATACTGGTTCATTTAGATTTTCAAAAACTACACCTGAACTTCACAATAAAATTGCTGAGTTATTAAAGTATGATTTATATCCTGAAGAAATATATGATAAAATATATTCTCAATATGAATTTAGCAGAAGTTTATTATTAGGTAAAACGTTAAGTACACTTTCGCTTTCCGCTTCAAAAGAAATTTGTTATATGAAAGTAACAAAAGAAATGCTGGAAGAAACAAATGCTGTTGAATCTGATGTTGATGGATTTGTAAATTTTGCACTTAATATTAAAGACGTAAAAGTTGGTATTTTATTTTTTGAATTGCATGACGGATTAAAAATAAGTTTCCGGTCAAAGGAAAATATTCCAATTAATAAGTTAGCCGAAAAGTTTGGTGGAGGCGGTCATTTGAATGCCGCAGGATCCAGACTTTTTAATTTAAGTTTAAATGAAGTAATTCCTAAAGTTATTAAAGAAGCTGAAATTATTTTAACAAATTACAAAGGTTAAAAATGCGTTTTAACATTAAACTAAAAGTAATATCCAAAGTAAGTAATTATAATAAAAATTCGGCTCAAGTTATTATAATAAAAACAAATGAAGAGTTTGATACTTTAATTAAAAGTGAATCATTCGATTTAAGTGAACTTCAAATAAATAATTTTAAGAAAGAAGGTGATTGTGAACTATTTATTTGGAGAAATAGTAATCCGGTACTGACTGTCTTAAAGAAAACTGAAATAGGTAAAAAGTTTAATAATGATTATTTCAGAAATTATTTAGCAGGTTTGATTCAGAAAATTGAAAAAGATAATTTTTCTTCACTGTACATCAACATTCCAAAACACAAAGAGTATTCAGAATTCTTTGATAATGAAGGATATTTTTACCAGACATTTTGTGAAGGTATTCTGTTAGGAAATTATAATTTTGATCATTACAAAAAAGATAAAAAAAAGCCTCAAAATCTTAATGTTTTTTTTATTGTAAATAATAATAAACTATTTCAAAAATCATTAATAAAAGCTGAAAAAATAATTTCTGGTGTTTTTTTTACTAGAGATTTAGTAAATGAACCGGCCAATTCTTTAACTCCTGCAGAATTTGCAAAACGTGTAAAATCGGAATTTCGCAACAGCAAAGTAAGTATCAAAATATTTGATGAAAAGGAATTGCATAAACGTAAAATGAATGCAATTTTAAGCGTTGGTAAAGCAAGTGATAATAAACCAAAATTGATTGTAGCTCATTATAAACCAAGATCAAAATCAAATTATAAAATTGCTTTGGTTGGAAAAGGTGTTACTTATGATACCGGTGGTTTATCAATTAAGCCTACAAAAGGAATGCTGGAAATGAAAGCTGATATGGCTGGCGGCGGAACAGTATTTGGAATTCTTAAAGCAGCTGAAAAACTAGAGATTCCTTTTGAAATTTATGGAATTGTTCCTGCTGTAGAAAATGCTATCAGTGGTAATGCATATAAACCGGGAGATATAATTTCAACTTCTACAGGAAAAACAATTGAAGTAAAAGATACTGACGCAGAAGGAAGAATTATTTTAGCAGATGCACTTGAATTTGCTTCTCAATTAAAACCGGATGAAATTATTGATTTTGCTACTTTAACCGGAGCTGTTGCGGTTGCTTTAGGTTTATTCACTTCCGGATTATTTACTAAAAATGATAAAATTAGTGAGCAATTAATTAAAGCAAGCGAACAAACTTATGAGCATATTTGGCAGCTGCCTTTCTGGGATGAATATAATAAACTGCTAGAAAGTAAAATTGCTGATATTAGTAATTTGGGACCAAGATGGGGCGGCGCAATAACAGCAGGAAAGTTTCTTGAATTTTTTGTTGATGAAAAAATACCTTGGGCACATATTGATTTAGCTGGTCCGGCTTTAGAACATGAATTGACAAATTATTCAAAGGATTATTGCACCGGATATGGTGTAAGACTTATCTGCAAATATTTAGAAGATCTAATTAAATAAATATTGAAAATATTTGATAAAATCCTTCTTTATTGAAATAATCTATTATTCCACAAATTATTTCTTTGATTAAGAAATATTCTTTTCATAATTTCATACTTAAATAACATTATTCAATTCAATATAACTTACATTATTAAAAAATATTTTCGTAAAAAATTGGAGAGGCCCAAATGAAAAAAAAATTACTATTAACAATTTTAATGTTAGTTTCATCTTCAGTTTTTGCTCAGAGTAATTGGGATTTAGTATGGACTTTGAATCAAAAACCATTTCTTCAGGAGCAAGTTGGTTCTGAAATGGCAATTGTTAAAGCAGGCTTTGATACTGATCAAGATGGTTGGGGAGAATTCCTTTGTGCTTGGACTGACTTAGAAGCAAATTATATTTTAATGTATGAAGCTAGTGCAGATAATACTTATGACTTAGTTTGGTATTGGGAATATCCTGTTGATGCTAATTCTTTTGCAGGCATTGTAGTTGGCGATTTTGATTCAAACGGTAAACCTGAAATTATTACAACTATGCCGACTGTAGTTGATGGTGACAGCCCTAATAGGATTTGGTTTTTTGAATGGTCGGGTGTTCAAGGTGAAAATATGTACGGTAGGGGTTCTCTCGGAGCCATTGAACCAACAAAATCTTGGAATTTTAATGTTGAAAACGGAATTGATTTTAGACCTTATAGTTTGAATATGGAAGACATCGATAATGATGGGGATAATGAAATTATTATGGGAGTAAGATTAGGTGATAGAGGTCGTGAAGTAATGGTATTTTCAATTGTTGGTGGAGATTTATTCGGTTTCGGTCAGTTTAAAATTGAATTCAATCATCAAGAATCTTTTGAAGGTTCACTATATAGTGTAACTACCGGGGATTTAGATAATGATAATAATCAAGATATTTATGCGTTAGTCTGGGCTGATATGACAGTTAGATTTTTTGAATGTACTGGTGTTGACCAATATGAGTTAGTTACTTCTCTTGACAGTGTTACTGCAGGAATGGATTATGGAGCACTTGACGGATTAAAAGTTGCTGATGCAAATAATGATGGTATAAATGAATTATATTTTGCTGCAACGGAACCTGATAATTCAATTTTTATGGTAACAGGAATAACTGATCTTTCACAAATTACCCCAGAGGATTTTAAGTTATTTTATAGAATTCCTGTAAATGCACAAGGAAAATTAAGAACATTAGATATTGCTGATCCAGATGGTGACGGTAATATTAATTTACTTATTGCAGGTGAACAAAACGGACAAATTTTTGATCTTGAATATAAAGGTTCTGGAGATCCAGCCGACTCATTAAATTGGGAATTAAATATAGCATTTGATGTTTACGAATATTCCGGTTTCTCGCCAGATAGCGGATGGGGTGTAACAACACTTGATCCAAGATTTTTCTATGGATCATTTGCTAATGATATGGATCAAGATGGTAAAAATGAATATGTGTTTATAAATTACAGAACAACATTTGATGTTTGGCCTGAAGACAAATATTTATTCATTTTAGAAAATGATCAAATTGTTGGGGTAGAAAATCCAAATAGTGTTTTTCCAAATAAATTTAGTTTAGAACAAAACTATCCAAATCCATTTAATCCAACAACAAATATTGAATTTAATTTGCCTGAACAAGGCGAAGTTGAATTAACAGTGTACGATCTATTGGGAAATAAAATTAAAACATTAGTAAATGAACAAAAAAATGCTGGAAATTATAATATTACGTTTGATGGAAAAAATTTGGCAAGCGGAGTTTACTATTATTTACTAAAAACTAATGGAAGTTTAATAACAAAGAAAATGATTTTAATGAAGTAAAAAATATTAGCCGGGCACAATTAATGTCCGGCTTATCTAACATTTAACTTTTAACTAATAAAATAACTTTTAGTATTCCTTTATTTAATTTTAGAATATACTGAACATTAAATCATGGAGGGCATGTGAATAGAAAATTAAAATCTATTATATATATTTTATTCGCAACTGTTAATTTATTTGCCCAGTCGGGTTGGAATGAAGTATGGAATTTACAACAAGTTCCTTTTCAGCAAGAAAATGCTGTTTCAGAATACGCAAAAGTTATTGCAGGTTTTGATACGGATAATGATGGATTTGGTGAGTTTATAACTGGTTATACCGATTTTATTGATAGTAATTATATATTTATGTATGAAGCTACCGGTGACAACAGCTATGAGATGGTTTGGTATTTTAAGTTTCCATATGAGTGTGATAGTTGGTTTGGTGCAGCAGTCGGTGATTTAGATAATGATGGTATTTCAGAAATAGTTTTAGGACTTCCAACAAAAACTACTGTTTTAACAAATCCACCTAGAATATTTGTTTTTGAGTGGAATGAAGTTCAAGGTGAAAATAAATATGGTAAAGAACAAACAGATGGCTCATTTCTTCCTTCATCAACAACACGGTTTGATGTTGAAGATAATATGGAATGGTTCCCTTACAGTATGAAAATTGAAGATGTTGATAAAGATAATAAAAACGAACTTGTTTTGGGAATAAGATCAGGAAGTAGAGGTAGAGAAGTACTAATTGCATCTGTTTCAGGAGATTTTTCATTTTTCCCAATTTGGAATGTTGAATATAACTTCAAAAATGAAGAAGGAGGTTCTAATTTTGCTACAGTAACAGGAGATCTGGATAATGATGGACAAACTGATATAGTTGAAGTTGTTTGGAATTTTTTTACACTTAGATTTTTTGAATCCACTGGAGCAAATACTTATGAGCATGTTAATGATCTTGAACAATTATATTTAGATCAAGGTATAGATTATGGCTCAGTGGATGCAGCAATTATTGTTGATGCAAATAATGATGGAAAAAATGAATTGTTTATTGCAGGAGCTGATGATGCTGGAATAGACCGTCATATTTTTTTGATTCAAAATATTTCAGATATTTCAACAATTACTGCTGAAGATGTTGTAGAATTTTATTATGTACCAAAGAATAAAAGACCAAATGATGTACCGTTAGAATCAGGTTTAAGAAATATGGTAGTAGGAGATCCAGATAATGATGGAAATCTGAATTTCTTAATTTGTGGTGCAGAAAGTGGACAAATTTATGATCTTGAATATTCAGGTGAAGGAGATCTGGCAGATTCATCAAATTGGAATTTAACAGTTATATACGATTCATTTATAGAAGCTCAAAAAGAGTTAAGTGCTGATTCTGCAGCACAATTATCACCACGTCATTATTATGGAAGTCTTGCAGATGATATGGATGGTGATGGATTATCAGAATATGTTTTTTGTAATTACAGTACGGATAAGCATATCTGGCCAAATGATATTTATATTTCTATACTTGAGTCAGATAAAAGTACAGGTATTTATAATGAGAATAATACCTTCCCAAATAAATTTAGTTTAGCACAGAACTATCCAAATCCATTCAATCCAACTACAAATATTGAATTTAATTTACCAGATCAAGGAGAAGTTGAATTAATAGTATACGATTTATTAGGAAATAAAATTAAAACATTAGTAAATGAACAAAAAAATGCTGGAAATTATAATGTTACGTTCGATGGAAAAAATTTGGCAAGCGGAGTTTACTATTATTTACTAAAAACAAATGGAAGTTTAATAACAAAGAAAATGATTTTAATGAAGTAAAAAATATTAGCCGGGCACAGTAAAAGTGCCTGGCTTTTTTTATCCATAAACTTGTCCATCCTTCATTTCAAGTACTCTATCAGCAAGTTTAACTAAATCCTGATTATGCGTAACCATTAAAAGTGTTATGCCCAACTTTGTTTTTAATTCCGTAAAAAGATGGTGTATTGTTTCACTATTTTTTGAATCCAAATTTCCTGTAGGTTCATCAGCAAAGAGAATTTTTGGATTGTTGATTAACGCCCTAGCAATTGCAACTCGCTGCTGTTCACCGCCGGAAAGTTCGGCAGGTAAATGAGTTCTTCGATCTTTAAGACCAACTAAATTTAATAATTCATCACTTTTTTCAATTGCTTTCTTTTTAGGAGTTCCATTTATCATACTTGCAATTGCTATATTTTCAGAAGCAGTAAATTCAGGCAATAAATGATGAAACTGAAAAATGAATCCTATTGAATTATTACGAAATTTTGAAATGTCTATTTCTGATAGATCAAAAATATTTGATCCATCAATTTCTACAATTCCTTTATCTGGTTTATCCAAACCGCTTAGAATATGAAGCAAAGTACTTTTACCGGCGCCGGAAGCCCCTACTATTACAGTAATTTGATTTTCATTTAACTCCAAAGAAACATCTTTTAAAACTTCAATAAAGTTATTTTTACCTTTTTCAAATGACTTATAAATGTTTGAAGCGCGTAAAATCATATTTTTCTCAAAAAAATTATTTAATAATTATTCCCATTTAATAGCATCAAGTACTTTTGTTTTTAAAGCTCTATTTGCAGGATATTTTGAAGCAAAGAAGGTCAGAATAAATGACATTAAAGCGACAGCAAATATATCTGAAAATTTTACTTGTACAGGCAAAGTATCAATTACATATTTACTTGCATCAAGTGGATAAATATTAAAATTGATTTGTAAGTAGCAAATAAATAGTCCGATAATAATCCCAAGTACTGTTCCAATTATTCCTATTAATATTCCCTCAAACATAAAGATTTTCTTAATCGATCCTTTTGTAGTTCCAATTGCTCTTAAAATACCTATGTCTTTCTTTTTCTCTAGCACTGACATTGTAAGAGAACTAAGAATATTAAACGCAGCCACAGCAATTATTAATGAAAGTAAAATATATGCTGCCCATCTCTCAATAAGCATTACTCTGTATAAATCTTTATGCAGATCATACCAAGTATTTATAATCAAATTATCATTCGGAAATTTTTGAAGCAATTCAGCTTTAAAATCTTCTGAATTATTTAAATCATATAAATTAACTTCTATTCCAGAAATTTGATTATTCATATTTAACAAAGTCTGAGCCGAACTAATAGAAGTAAAACAATATTCCAAAGCATATTCTTTATTGCTTATTTCATAAATTCCGGATACTATCATTGCTTTTGTTTTTGGCATTGACATTCGAGTAATTGAATTTTTAATTTGAACAGCTGAAGTTGTATAAATTGTATCTGTTACTTTTGTTGAAAGTCGAATTGCTATAGGCAAGCTAATAATAATTTTGCCAACATTACCTTCATCATTTAAATCCATTTCACCGGATTTGACCCTATCTTCTAATCTTTTTAATCCGGCTTCATCATCAACTGCAATCCCTTTTATGTTCAGAATTTCCATTGATTTACTATTTGTTAAAATCACTTTTCCTTCTACATATCCGGAATAAGATTCTACTAAATCTGATTTTTCTAAAAAGTCTTTAATTTCGGTAAAATTATTATTTTTTATTTCAGTTGAAGTGATTCTTAAATGCGGATCAAAATTTATTAACATACTTGTAACAAGTGAACCAAAACCATTAAAAACTGAAAGAACAATTATTAATGCGGCAACGCCAAGAGTTACTCCAATTGTTGAAATAATTGAAATTATAGATATAAAATTTAATCTATGTTTTGATCTTAAATATCTTTTTGCTACAAAATATTCTATCATGTTAATTAAACTTAATTGCCGTAATTGGTTGAATTCTGGATGCGATATAACTTGGTAAAAATGATGTAATTACCGCCAATAAAAATCCTAAAACCGATACTAGTAAATATATTTCAGCTTTTATTTCAATAGGTACGCTTGATAAATAATAGATTTGTTCAGGCAGAGTTATTATTTTAAATTCATTTTGAAGCCAGCTTAATAAAAGTGCCAGAGCGTTTCCCAATAAAATTCCGGTTAATGCTAAAGTAACTCCTTGGAACATAAAAATTTGAATTATTTGTTTACCATTTGCGCCCATTGATCTTAAAACCCCAATGGCATCTGTTTTCTGAATAATCAGCATTAATACTGCACCAACAATATTAAAAACTGCAACAATAATTATTAAACCCAGAACAATTGGAATTGGTTTTTGCTGAAGTTCCAACCATGTAAAAATATGTTTGTTTATGTCTCTATAAGATCTTACATAAAAAGGATAGGAAAGCATTTTGCTCAATTCAGTTTTTATGCTGTCTATTTTTGAAATATCATACAAATTAATATTGTATCCGGAAACTTCATCATCCAATTCAAAAAAATTAGCTGCGGTATTAAAATTTATGTATGCGTATATATCATCATATTCTGCCATTCCGCTTTCATAAATTGCAACAACTTTAAATTGATCAATAATCGGGAGGTTTGTAAGTGATGGCGGCTGGTCATTATTTAACGCAAAAACGGTCAATTTGTCATTTATATCAAGATTAAACTTTTCAGCTAATTTTTGACCAATAATAATTCCATTTTCATTTTCATCAAGTTTAATTTCACCTTTTTTAACAATTCTGCTTAAAGAATTAACGGCAAATTCAGGCTCAATTCCATTCAGTAAAATTCCTTCGGCCAAATTTTTCTTTGAAATTATTACTTTTTTTGAAATGTAGGAAGAAAACTCAGAATATACTCCTTCAATTTTACTTTTTAATCTGGTTTCAACTAAACGATGATCAAGCAGATTTCTATCACTATAACCGCTAATATTAATGTGGGAATTAAACTTAATTATGTTTTCACTTATACTATTTTCAAATCCATTTAAAATTGAAATAGCAATTATAAGAACAGTAATGCCTAAACCAATTCCTCCTATGGTAATAAGTGAAATAAGCGAAAAAAATTTAGATCCTTTATTATAGTTAATATATCTTTTTGCTATAAAAAACGGAAAATTCATAAAATTAGCTTAATTTGGAAGAAATTGATTGATCAATAAAAATTAATAAAGAAAGATATAAATATAAAAATTGTAATAAAAAATTTTATTTAGACAATTGACATTATTAAAGGAAAAAATTAACTTTACATCTTGAATTTTTTAGAACGGTCTTTATTTATTGAATAGAAACTAAATCCCGAATGGGCTAACTTCGGGGCGTAGCGTAGTCCGGTTATCGCGCCTGCTTTGGGAGCAGGAGGTCGCAGGTTCGAATCCTGCCGCCCCGACAAAATTAGCGAATTTTAGCTTACCAAGCGGGATGCGCCCGTAGCTCAATTGGATAGAGCAACAGCCTTCTAAGCTGTAGGTTAGTGGTTCGAGTCCACTCGGGCGTACAAGACATAATTTCTAACTTTTTATTCTGTTTTTTATTCTATAGTTTTGAAATTAATACTTGTCATGGTGAGCGTAGCTCAGTTGGTTAGAGCATCTGGTTGTGGCCCAGAAGGCCGTGGGTTCAAATCCCATCGCTCACCCAACCTTTGATTTAGTAATTTGACATTGGCCCCATCGTCTAATGGTTAGGACCTCGCCCTTTCACGGCGGTAATAGGGGTTCGAATCCCCTTGGGGTCACAAAAAGCCTTGAATACTTATTCAGGGCTTTTTTATTTTCCACATTAAAATTCATTTCCATTTTCATCTAACTTTTGTAAATTTCACTCAATTTTAATAATTAGATATAAATGAAAAACTACACCGATTATCCTGAAATTATTGGTAAAAGTGATACTTACCAAACCGATGCAAGCATTCCAAAATCATCAATAGCTTCTGTTTTATTTTTCTGGCGATTGTATAAAGTTGTTAGAAATGCAAACAAGCATACTCAAATAAATACTTATGATAGATACAATTGGGTAGCTTCATCTTTAGGAGTTTTAAGAGCTGCAGAAAGTATTGGTATAAAAGTTCAAGTTAAAGGAATGAAACATTTTACTGAATTTGATGGTCCCGCAATTATTATTGGAAACCACATGAGCACACTTGAAACTTTACTGCTTCCGTCATTTATTCAACCTATAAAAAGTGTAATTTATGTTATTAAAAAACAATTAATTGATTTTCCTCTTTTTGGACCTGTTGCTGCCGCACGACATCCAATTATTGTTGGCAGAACAAATCCCAGAGAGGATTTAAAAATCGTTATGGAAGAAGGTACTAAAAATTTAGAGAAAGGAAGATCAATTATTATTTTTCCGCAAAAAACTAGATCTGCCCAATTTGATAAAACTTCTTTTAATAGTTTAGGAATTAAGTTGGCAAAGAAAAATAATGTGCCTGTAATTCCTTTAGCATTAGTTACTGATGCTTGGGGAAATGGAAAAATTGTTAAAGAATTGGGAAAGATTGATGCAGACAAACGTGTTTATTTTGAATTTGGAAAACCAATAAAAGTTGAAGGTTCAGGTTCCGATCAGCATGAAGAAGTACTGAATTTTATTGAAACCAAACTTAAAGAATGGGGAAGAAGCGATCTTCTAAAACAATAAATTAAATAAACAGTTTAAAAATCCTGCCCAAAAACATCATATTCGAAGAAAATTATCGCTTTTTACACTTTTTTTTGGATAAAGATTTAACTTTTTATATTTTCGTAAATTATTCATAAAAATATTTGAGTATGAAAACCTTAAAACCAAAAAAACTTGATAAAGGTGATGTAATTGGTATTATTTCTCCAGCTTCAAGCCCCGACGATCTTGAAAAAATTGAAAAAGGTACAAATTATTTAGAAAAATTAGGTTATAGGGTAGAAATCGGTGAAAATGTTGGAAAAAAACATGGGTATTTAGCTGGTTCAGATGAAGAAAGATTAAAAGATTTTCATTCTATGTTTAGAAATAAAGATGTAAAAGCTGTTTTTTCAGTTAGAGGTGGATACGGTTCAGGAAGATTATTGGATAAAATAGACTTTAATTTGATTAAGAAAAATCCTAAAATATTTGTTGGCTATAGTGATATTACAGCTTTACAATTATCAATTTATAAGAAAACGGGTTTAGTTACATTTGCCGGACCAATGGTTGCAACTGATTTTTCTGAGAATACAGTAAATCAGTTTGCTGAAGAAAATTTTTGGAATATTTTAACAAATTCTAAGAAGATTGGTAAATTACATAATCCTGGTGATAGTAAATTTTTTGTACTTAAAAATGGAAGAGCCGAAGGCAGAATTATTGGCGGAAATCTAGCAGTTTTAGTTTCGCTATTTGGTACTCAGTTTCAACCGGTTTTTAAAGATACGATCCTAATAATTGAAGATATTGGTGAAGCACCTTATAGAGTTGATAGATTATTAAATCAATTGAGATTAGCAAACGTTCTAAAGGATGTTAAAGGTATAATTTTAGGCAGATTTGTAGATTGCTATGAAACTGATAAAACTAAAGAAACCATTACTTTAAATGAAGTGATTGAACATTATTTCCATAAAATTAAAAAGCCAATTCTTTATAATTTTAGTCACGGACATATTAAAGAAAATTTGACAATTCCATTTGGATTAAATTGCAAATTAAACACATCCAGAGGATTTGTAGAAATTACAGAAAGTGCAGTTATTTAATTAAAGACAAAATTATTTTAAAAAATTCCTTTCTGAAAAAAAATATTCTCTTTTTTAAGAAAATTCGCGGAATATTTTTATCATTTAAAAAAATTTTATAGGCTAAAACAACTATTTTATTTACAGTTTTAAGTTTGTTTTGGTAACAAAAACATTCCAATTTAGCTTAAAATTACATCATATCTTTTATTTGTCTAGTATTCTAGTCATGCATTTTTCCAGCAAATTTTAACAAATTCATCTGATGAATAAATTACTGGTATATTTCTTGATATTTGTAGTTAGGATGTAATATCAGATTACGAAAGTTATTAAATGCAAATTCAAGAAATTCTAAATAAAGCTCAATTAAATGCTGAAGAAATCAACTTTTTGTTGAATATTTCTGATGAAGCTGAATTAGATTTACTTTTTCGTAAATCAGCCGCTGTAAAACAACTCTTTTTAGGCCGATCAAAAAATAAGATTCTTACAATTCAATTTTCAAACTATTGTGAAAACAGCTGTCTATATTGTGAACTTAGGGAAGAAAGTATTTCAGTAAAAAGATTTAGATTAACTCCGGATGAAGTTTTGGAGAAAATTGATTCAATATTTAATAGCGGCATAACAAATATTATTCTGCAATCCGGTGCTGATAGTCATTACGATACAGATATGATTTCCTACCTAATATATAAAATAAAGAAAGAATATGAAGTTGAATTGACTTTAGACCTTTTACAAAGAAGTTTTGATGAATACAGAGCTTGGAAATTTTCAGGAGCAGATAATTATTTACTAAAATTTAATACTTCAAATTCCGGTAATTTTTCATTGTTTACTCAAGAAAATAAATTAGATGAACGATTGAATCACATCAGATATTTAAAAAGGATTGGTTATAAAATTTGTACCGGAAATATAATTGGTTTGCCACATCAGACAACCGAGGATATTGCAAAAGATTTACTTTTGATAAAAAAATTGAAACCGGAAATGATTTTAAATACTCCGTTTACTCCTCAGCAATTTACAAAATATCAAAAAAGTCCAAAAGGTGATTTTAATCTGCTTCTTAAAGCAACAGCAGTTTCCAGACTCTTACTAAGTAAGTCCAATATCATAATTGCCTCATCCAGTAATTTCTTTTCAATTGATGAAAAAAAGCAGCTTTTTGAAATAGGTGCAGATACTTTAATGCTAGAACCTCTTGCACAAAGGGAACTTAAAAACAATTAGATTTGTTCAACCCGCAATAATTTATCAATAATAAGATTCCGATTTTACTTTCATAAAATCAAAAACTTTGATAACATTTACTTCTTAATAAATTTCAATAGTAATTTTTTAATTAGTGGGGTTAATTCATGAAAAACATGAGAATTTTCTCAATTTTATTTTTATCAGTTTTGTTAACATTTTGCGGAGGAAAATCTGATAAAGATCTTTTTGACAATGCACTTAGTAATGTAGATGAAAAAAAATATGATGAAGCTGTTGTTTTATTTGAACAACTGGTTAATTCCAATAAAGAAAGTGAATTGGCACCAAAAGCATTATTTGAATGTGCTAAAATATATCAAGGTCAAGTTGTAAAAAACTTAACCGGAAAAGAATCTTTATTAAAATCAGTAGAATTTTATAAAAGGATATATGATGAATATCCCAAAAGTAAAGAGGCAGAAAATTCATTATTTATGGCTGGTTTTATTTTAGCAAATGATTTAAAAGATTTGAACAAAGCTAAAGAAATGTATGAAACTTATATTGCAAACTTTCCTGATGGTGAACTTTCTGATGACGCAAAAGTTGAATTACAAAATCTTGGAAAAACTCCTGAAGAAATTTTAAAGGAAAAAGTCCAAGAAGATTCGAGTAATGAAAAAAGAATCTGACTTCCGAAAAATTTTAAATCCTTCTGAAATTGCAAAATTAAAAACACTTGAACTAAAAGCCAGAACAGTTGTTGAAGGTTTTATGGTAGGGCATCATAAAAGTCCCTACCATGGCTTTAGTGTTGAATTTAGTCAGCATAGACCATACATGCAGGGCGATTCATTCAAAAATATTGATTGGAAAGTTTTTGCAAAAAGTGAAAGATATTTTATAAAACAGTACGAAGAAGAAACAAATCTTATTGCTCACATTTTACTCGATTCAAGTAAATCGATGGATTTTAAACACACAGGACAAGTTTCTAAATATGAGTACTCAAAAATTTTATCGGCTAGTTTGGTATATCTTCTGCTTAAACAACAAGATGCAGTTGGTTTAGCGCTATATTCAGATGAATTAAAAAGTTATTTAAGACCAAAATCCAAAAGAACTTACCTTAGACAAATTTTAGCAGAGATTGAAAAATCAAATCCCAGCAGTACGACTCAAACATTAAGTTCAATAAATAAATTTGCTGAAAATATAAAATCGAGAGGTTTAATAATTGTTGTATCAGATTTTTTAGATGATGTAAATGAAATATTGAATTCACTTAAGAAATTTTATTATAAAAAAAATGAAGTAATTGTATTTCATATTCTTGATCCAATCGAGAAAAATTTTGGTTTTAGCAAAGATTCAATTTTTATTGATATGGAGACAAAAGAAGAAATGACAACTCAGCCTATACAAATTCAAAAAGCCTATAAAGATGCAATGAGTGACTATTTATTGAAGATGAAAAATGGATGTGAGAAATATGGTTTTGATTACAATCTAGTTGATACAAGTACCAGTTTTGATATTGCTCTTATGAGTTTTTTTAAGAAACGAGCAAGATTATTGTAACTGCAGTTTTTAAGCTGTGGAAAACCGCAAGCTGAAGCTTGCGGCCGAACAATAAAATTATTTCATCAATTCTTTTACTACTCCAAAATATTTGTCAATAAATTTATTTGCATCTTCCTCAGATTGAGCCTCGGCAATACATCTTATAATTGGTTCGGTATTTGACTTTCTGAAATGAACCCAATGATCATCAAAATCAATTCTTAATCCATCATCTGTATTTATTTTTTGATCAGAATATTTATTTTTTATTTCTTCAATTACGTTATCCGGATTTACATTTCCGAGTTCAATTTTTTTCTTTGCAATAAAATATTGCGGAAGTTCATTCTTTATTTGTGAAAGTTTTTTATTTTGTTCTGCTAAATGTTCTAAAGTTAAAACTGTTCCAACTAAAGCATCTCTTCCATAATGAAGTTCTGGATAAATTACTCCACCACTTCCTTCTCCACCAATAACCGCATCTACCTCTTTCATTAATTTAACAACATTAGCTTCACCAACGGGTGATCGGAAAACTTCACAGCCGACTGCATTCGCAACATCATCAATAGCTCTTGTAGTTGAAAGATTTACAACAACGTTTCCTTTATTTTTTGAAAGAACATGTTTTGCCGCTAAAGTTATAGTATTTTCTTCAATAAAAGGTTCACCTTTATCTGTAATTAAAACTAATCTATCAACGTCAGGATCAACAACAATTGCAAGATCGGCACCGACTTCTTTAACTTTATCCATAGTTTTCGTTAAGTTCTCGGGCAATGGTTCAGGTAATCTTGGAAATACTCCCGTTTTTTCACAATCTACTTCAATTATTTCGCATCCTAAATCAGTAAGAAATTTGGGCATTATGTAACTTCCAGCTCCATTAACACAATCTAAAACAACTTTAAATTTCTTTGATTTTATAAGTTCCATGTCAACTAATTTTAATACTTCTGTATAATGGTTTTTCAATCCTTCACTATAACTAACTACTTTTCCTAATTCATTCCATTTTTGATAATTAGTATTTGCTGAATCTAATTTTTCTAACATTATCTTATTTTCTTCAGGTGTCATAAATTCACCCAAAGAATTTAAAAGTTTAAGTGCATTCCATTCATTTGGATTATGGCTTGCAGAAATTTGAATTCCTCCTACTGCACCTAATTTATTAACATTGTATAAAACTGTTGGTGTTGGGCAAATACCAATATCAATTACATCATTGCCTTTTGCAATAAGAGTTCCAATTAAAGTATGTTTTACCATATCCCCTGAAATTCTTCCATCAGAGCCAATTACTATTTTTCCTTTGCCGCAAAAATCTGCATAAGCAGAAGCATATTTTACAATAGTGTGTGGATCAAGACCATTACCCACTAAACCTCTAATACCTGATACACTTACCATTAAAGTTGACATTTAACCTCCTATGTAACAATAATCTTTTTGTAAACGTTAAACTAAATGATTGAAAAAAAAATCCAAGATATTTAATTATTATCGTATAAAATGAATATAAAGTTATTTAGTTAGGTTAAATATTTTTCTCTAGTTGAATTAGAAGGTCAACTATCGTATTTTTGCACAAACATTCACATATTAATAAAATTACGAGGTTATAATGCGAAAAATCTTACTTATACTGTTCCTAATTACAGGAAGTAGTTTTTTGTTTGCACAAACAACCATGCCAATAGATGCAAGTCCAATGGCAGTTTTTACAGTTCCAAGTGAAGGAAATGTAGCTGATACTCTTTTACCTTACTATGCTGATTTAGGTGTTAGAAGAGTAATTGTAGCTGATGCAGATGGTGATGGCAGTCAAGAAATACTTGCTACTGATTATTCAAATGGTGGACGTGTACATGTTATGAAAGTTGTACAGGATTCGCTATTAGAAATTATTTGGTCATCTCCAGTTGCAGAAAGTTCTAGCGGTTCCACACCAAGATTTATTCAAGTTGGCGATTGTGATGGTGATGGAAATTTTGAAATAATTTTTGAACAAAGAAATTATGAAAATGCAGATGCTTCTTTAGGAAGAATTGCTCTTTATGAATGGAATGGAACTGATTGGGGAACGACACCGGCTTTTACAATTACTCCGGCTACTCTTGCTGGTGCTGGTGGTAGAGAAGGATTACGATTACATAGAGAAGTTCTAACGGTATATGATTTTGATGGTGATGGTAGAACAGAGATTATTCCACATGGCGATGATCCAAGACAAGATGTTCTAATTCTTGGTGTGAACTTTGCTTTTCCTGGATTTGCAAGTCTTTCAATAGAAGGCGGTAAACCTGGGGTACAAACAAATGGTGGTGATTGGGGCGCTGGAGGTTCTTTTTATAATTCTGAAGTTGCCGATATTGATGGTGATGGACAAATAGAAATTATAAATCATACATGGAATAATTATGGTTTTTGGTCTATTGAAGTTGCTGGCCCAAATTCATACGTTTATCCAGAAGCAGTTGATAATGCTGATGCTAAAGCTAAAGGATTTTACCATGAATATTCAAGTGTTGATGCCGTCAGTTATTTTGGTGCTCGTGCAGTTGATGTAGATGGAGATGGCAAAGATGAAATAGTTGGAACTCAATATGGTAATTCCCATAATGTAGCTATGTTAAGTTTTCCTGAAACTGCAACAGGTAATGATATTTGGACTAATGAGTCTCAATCAGAAAATTACGCTGAAATAGTTCCAAGTTCAAAAATTGCCGCATTAGCTGGGAAAGAGGTTGTTGAACTTTGGCCGATTGTTAAAGGAGATTTAAATCGTGATGGTAAAGATGAAATGTATACTGGAGGTGGAACGGGTCTCAATCTAGTTGCAATTCAATATAATGGATTAGGATCATTATTAGATCCAAATAGTTATGATTTAAATTTAGTATATGATGGAGCCGGAGGTGAAGTATTTGCAACATATAAAATCCAAAGAGGACGTGCCGAATATGAAATTGACACTCTTTATGCAGGCACTGATTCAGCTCAAGTAATAAAAACTCCAATTTCGTTTGATCCCACAGTAGTTGATACCATTAGAGAAGAAACACCTTTTACTTCTTATATATTTGCTGATAGTGTTGATTTAGATAATGATGGAAGATTAGAAGTAGTACTTGCTGAACAAAGTGTTTATGATTCAATTAGTGTTGATATTTATGATTGGGTTGATTCTTTAGGCCTTGAATTTGGCAGATGGGAATTAAATAATGCCGAAAGTTATAAAATCTTTAATGATTACAGACAAACAGTTAGAGTTTTAGAATATCAAGACGGAACTGTTGGTTTTAGAGAAAGATTGTATGATGTTATTTCACCAGATGATTATAAATTAGCACAAAATTATCCTAATCCATTTAATCCTACTACAGCTATTAATTTTAGCCTGCCGATTGATAAAAAGATTACTCTAAAGGTTTACAACATGGTTGGTCAAGAAGTTAAAACTCTTATCAATGATGTAAATCTTAAAAAAGGTAATCACGAAATTATTTGGGATGGTACCAATAATTTTGGAAGTAAAGTTGCAAGCGGAAATTATATAGCTAAAATGGAATTTGGAAATTTTGCCAAGTCTATTAAAATGACCTTACTTAAGTAGTAAAAATATTGAAGCTCAACCAAGTTAGAATAAACTTGGTTGAGTTTATTTTTTTGCTTAATTTTTACGCTTACATTGACCAACTAAATTTACAAGACTCAAAGTTCAATTATTTTTGTGAATTGAACCGGAGATTATATGAAAAAAAATTATATCGTTAAAATTTTCTCAATTTTATTTTTAATATCTTCTGCAGTTTTTGGGCAATCCACCGGAAAAATAATGGGAAAAGTGATTGACCAAGATACTGGTGAAGGAATTCCTTTTGCAAATGTTTTTGTAGAGGGAACTTCTTTAGGAGCCGCATCTGATGTTGATGGAAATTTTGTAATTCTAAATATTCCTCCAGCTGTTTATTCAGTTACGGCATCTTACATTGGATATCAAAAAGTTACTAGAACTAATGTTAGAGTGAATGTTGGTTTTACAACAGCTATTGATTTTCAACTTCCTTCTGGTGCAGTTGAAATGGATGCTGTAATTGTTCAAGGTGAAAGAAATCCACTAATCAGACAAGATTTAACAAACCCAACTGTAGCAATTAATTCAGAAACAATTGATGCATTGCCTGTAGATAATATTTCTGAAGTTGTAAAACTTCAAGCAGGTGTTGTGCAGGATGATGACGGCGCATTGCATGTAAGAGGCGGTAGAAGCAATGAAGTAGCTTATCAAATTAATGGTCTATCAATTAACGATCCTTATGGAAATACAAGATCTGTTGGTGTTGCAACAAATGCAGTTCAAGAAGTTTCTGTTTCAACCGGTACTTTTAGTGCCGAATTTGGTAATGCTTTAAGTGGTGTTATTAATTATGTAACCAAAGAGGGCGGAGAAGATTATAGTTTCAGTTTAAGAGGTTATACGGGTGAATATGTTTCATCGAACAGCGATGTGTTTAACAATATAGAAGATTTCGATCCGGTTAATACCAATAGATTTGAAGGAACTTTTGGCGGTAAAATTCCTTTTTCTGATAATACTAAATTTTTTATATCCGGAATTTACAGTAAAAGTAAAGGTTTGTATTATGGTCAGCGTATTTATAATCCAACTGATTCATATTTAATAGCAGAAGCTTTTGCTGAAGGTGATCCAAGGCAGGGCGGCGCTCTCGATCCATATTATTTTAATCCTTTCTTTGATAATAGTAACGGTTTACCAACCGGTGATAGAAATCTTGTTGCAATGGATCCTTCAATGAGTTGGAATCTGCAAGCAAATATTAGCCATAATTTTGGATCCTTAATTAAATTAAAATATGAGATAGTAGCAGATAATTCAGAGTCCAAAGATTTTGACAGAAGTTTTTTATTTAATCCCGATGGTCTTGGTAAAGATTATAGTCAGGGAATAATTCATTCATTAGATTTGACACACACAATTAACAATAGCACTTTTTACACTTTAAAGGCCTCTTATTCACAAAATAAAGCTCAATATTATTTATATGAGGATATAAATGATCCTAGATATTTACCTGGCTTTTTTAGAAAGGCTATAGGAACAACACTTTATTTAGCAGGCGGTACTAGTAATTACAGATCAGAAAGAGAAACTCAAACTTTAAGTATAAAGGGTGATATTGTTTCCCAAATGTTTAATATTCATGAAGTTAAAGCTGGTTTTGAATATCGAAAACATAAATTATTTAGAGAAGCATATTCAATTGAATTTTTCAGACCTGACGGAATACCAGTTAGTCTAAGCGATGTTATTGAACGCGGATTCGATTTAAAAGACGCATTTAGAATTCCTGTATATGAAGTTGATAATTTTGAAAAAGAACCAGTTCAATTTGCAGCATATGTTCAGGATAAAATTGAATTAGCCAAAACCTTAATATTAAATGCCGGTTTACGCTATGAATATTTTGATCCGGCTTCACAATATAATCCTGAACTTTCAAAAAATATTGATGAAGATAGAGCCGGATTTATAGATAAATACGATGAAGATGCAGAAGTTAAACATATGATCTCTCCAAGATTCAGTGTTTCTTATCCAATTACAGATAGAGGTGTTATTAGATTTTCTTATGGTCATTTTTATCAAATAGGTTCTTTATCAACTCTATATAGAAATGATATGAGGTTTGTACAGAATACCAGTACAATTCCAAGATTTGGAAATGCAAATGTTAATCCTGAAAGATCAGTTCAATATGAGATTGGTTTACAGCAACAGTTAACAGAAGACTTTAAGTTTGACTTAACCGGTTTCTACAAAGATGTAAGAGATTATATTTATACACAGACAATCTATTCAGAGAGAGCAAGGCAATATAGTGTTTTAACAAATTTAGCCTATGCAAATGTTAAAGGTATTACACTTTCATTTATAAAAAGACCTTCTCCGGGCGGAATTTTCTCGGCAACTTTAGATTATACATATCAAGTGGCTGAAGGTAATAGAACTGAACCAGAAGAGGATTTATATTTCAGTGTTGCTGCCGGCAAACAAACTGAAACTTACCTTGTTCCGCTTGATTTTGACAGATCACATTTAATTAACGGAACAGTAACTTTATCTGATCCAAGAAATTGGGCAGTTGGAATAATTTATAATATGCAAACTGGGTCTCCTTATACTCCGGTTGAAATTCAAACTGCTAAAACAATTACTTATGAACAAGCATCTGCTGTAAAACCTTTTCAATGGAATGTGGATTTAAAATTAGAAAAATTCTTCAGAATTGATCCATTTGATCTTTCAGTTTTTGTTCAAGTTAAAAACTTGTTTGATACTGAAAATGAAAGATTTGTTTGGAGTAATTCTGGACAAGCATTAGAAAATGCCGATTCAAAAATTGCAGCAGTTCAATATGCAGATGTGTATAGAAGAACACTTGAAGATAAAGGTATGTTCGATCCTTCTGTAATTGAAAATTATTACAAACGTGAAGAAAGATTAAGTATTCCAAGAGAAATTAGATTAGGTTTCTCAATTATTTTTGATTAAAAATAAATGGAATTTAATAAAATTAAGAAATTATGTAGGACTATTATGAAATTCAAATTTTCAATACTAACCTTACTTTTATTTGCCTCAACGCTATTATTTTCTCAGGTTAATGAAAAGGAACCCAGAAAAAAAATAACATCTCCGGAAGAGTTTGAAAGACTCTATGGAAAAATTAAGGGAACCAAGTTTAATAAAATTACCGGCGAGCAGACTGAGATTAAAGATATTATAATTAAAGGTAATAAAATTCAGACTGAGCTTTGGAATTACGGGTCAATTTGTTCACCTGGAGCTGCAGCTGATATTAGAGATTTAGTTTGGAATGGCTTGGGCTATGGTTATGAATTTGGTTTAATTGCCGGTGCAAAAGTTCAGGGTGTTGATGGAACACCAGTAAGTATAATTAGTGATTCTCACGTATCACCTTCTGAAGGTGATTATGATGCTGCCGGTGTTCAAAAATGGGGTTGGCTGCCTAAAGCTGGTTATACCGATCCAAATTCTAACGAAGTTGCATCTTTTACCGCTGCTGATAATGACGGCGATGGTAAACCTGATACATGGCCTGAAAGTTGGTATTCACCTGGTGCAGGAAAATATTTGTGGCCTGCATTTTTAGGAGATGCTTCTACTGCTCCTGATGAAGAAGTGTTTTTTGCAATTGATGATTATACAAATTACGAATTTGTTAATCAGTACCAGCCTTTTGAAGGTGATTTTACAAGAGGCGGTTTAGGTTTGGATTCTGATGTAAGAATGCTTCAGTTTAATAATCCATTAGCTGAAGATTTAATATTTAGTGTTTATCAAATGACAAATGCAAGTGATAAAGCATTAAACAATTTTTATATGGGAATGTTTGGTGATCCGCATATTGGTGGTGTTGGTTATGCCGGCTTGGATTTGGCTTTCTTTATTCCGCCTAAAGGTGAACTTGCTGAAAACTTTGATCAGAGAACCAGAAGTATGGTTTATGCATGGGATCAAAAAGGAACAGGACGAGGTGGTAGAGCAACCGGTTACTTTGGTTGGAAATTCTTGGAATCTCCTTCAATTGCAACTGATGCTTTTGATAATGATGATGACGGTATTGCCGATGAATCTCCATTCAATTCAGCTGGACAAGAAATTGATGGCCAACTAATTCCAGTAGAAACAGGAATTGATGATATTGATAAATATAAAGCCGTATATGGAGAACCGAAAGCCAGATGGTCTGGTGATGAAGATGGTGACTGGGATATAGAAAAAAATGATGTGGGTATTGATGGAATTGGACCGGAATCAACCAATTATCCGGGCAAAGATTATGGTGAAGGCGATGGAGTTCCATCACAAGCTTGGTATGATGATTTAAATGGAAATGGTCTTTTTGATGATGAAGAAATTGGAACGTTAACTGATGAATGGAGCTTAGGTAAAAAGTGGGCGGGTTCTGAACCAAATTTTGGTTTTAGAGATATATCTGAATCAGATCAGTTGGGTTTAACCGGGTTTACTGTAAACGCATGGAGTGCAGTTGATCCAAAAGATGATGAAATTATTTGGAGCTGGTTGACAAAACCTGAAATTGATCCTAACCAGGAATTTTTATCTACACCAGGTGATAATATATTTTGTTTTTCAACCGGACCCATGGTTTTGGATAAAGGTGAATCTCAAAGATTTTCAATGGTTATTTTATTTGGTGAAGATTTAAATGACCTTAAATTAAATGCTATTACTTCAGTAAGGATTTTAGAAGCGGATTATCAATTTGCTCAGCCGCCGGACAAGCCGATTGTAACAGCTGTTCCCGGTGATGGTAAAGTAACTCTTTACTGGGACGCAAAATCAGAAGAGTCAATTGATCCTTTAACAGGTGAGCAAGATTTTGAGGGATATAAAATTTATAGAAGTCGTGACTTTAATTTTGCAGATGTTTACACAATAACAGATGCAAACGGAAATCCATTTCTGGGACAAGCATTGTTTGATCCTAATACGGGAAAAGCTGCTCAATTTGATTTGGATAATGAATACGTTGGGTTATCAGCAATTGAATACCAAGGCAGAGGTATTAAATATAATTTAGGCAGCAATACTGGCTTGGTTCATGAATATATTGATTCAACCGTTCAAAATGGTGTTCAATATTATTATGCAGTTGTTGCTTATGATAGAGGCGCTGATGATTTACCACCAACAGAAACACAATCAGTAATTCAACAAGATCCACAGACCGGCGGTTTAATTTATGACGTTAATACTTTATCTGTTATTCCAGGTCCGTTAGGAGTTGGAATTGAAAATGCTGATGCCGGTATTGGAGGAAAACCAACTGTATTAGCAGGAAATGCAACAGGAAGTATAGAATTAAAAATTCTAGATGATCTGGCTGTTGATGAAAAAATGTATGCTATAAGTTTTGATTCGACAAATTCTTATAATGTATTAGATTCTACAGGAGTAAGTTATCAATTTACTTCTAAAGGTACGGTGCTAGTTGCATTAAGACATAAAAATATTGTAACTGAAAGTGTAGAAGTTAGAGATGCATCAAATGGTGTTGTTCCCACAAGTAATTATATAGTTAGTTCTGATAGAGGATTAATTGCCGGAAGCAGTGAAGGCAGTTTACCTGAGGGAAATGTTTATACTATTAGTTATAGATATTACCCTATTTATCAAAGTGATCTTGTTAACAGTGAGGATGGGAATGATGTATTTGATGGCATTAGAGTTTTTGTTCAGGAAGATGAGTTAAATATTAATAAAGCTGAATCTAGGTTTATTACAAACTCAGCAATTAGTGTTATTGCACAACCTTTATTCCCGCCGATATTAGGTGCTGATGAGTTAAAGAAAAAAGTTAGAGCTGATTATGAAGTAAGATGGAATAATACAAATACATTAGATGGTGGCGCTTGGGCAGATGCTGACACAGTAGAGACACTTTTAGGCACTTTTACAATGCCTTTTAAATTAGTTTATATTGAGGAAAAGGTTCCAAATTATTACTTTGAAGAACCGGCAACATTCTTAGTTTATGAACCAGATCCAGCTTTACAAAATGGAAGATGGGATTGGGGTGAAGGAATAGTGTTCTTACCTCAGAATACATTTGACGGTTCAGCTACTTATCAAATTACATTTAATGTTGATACAACCGTTAGTTCACCAATACTGCCAAGTTCCGGTGATATTTACAGGTTGGTAACTGACAAACCTTTTGAAAAAGGAGATAAGTATTTATTTGAAACTAAAAAAGCAGAGTTCAATAGTGCTAACGTAAACAAAAACTTAAATGATGTTTATGTTGTGCCAAATCCTTACGTAGCTTTTAGTACAACTGAAAATCCTGGCAGAACACTAACAAAAAGAGGTGAAAGAGAAATTCAATTTAGAAACTTGCCTCCGCAGTGTACAATTAGGATTTATACGTTGACCGGTGAACTGGTTGATACAATTGAAAAAGATGATAATGGAAGTGTTGCATATTGGAATCTTTTAAGTTCTGAAGGTATGAGAATTTCTTATGGAGTTTATATTTTCCATGTTGACGCTCCGGGTGTTGGAGAAAAAATTGGAAGATTTGGAGTAATAAAATAAAATTTAGTAAAGTTTATTCAAGCTATACGAAGAATTATAACGCTTAAGCGTTTTGTTGGAGAATAAAATGAAAAAAATATCAAAGTATTTTTTAATAATTTTTTCAGTTACATTAGTAAATATTAACTTTGCTCAAACTGATGCCGATATTTCTAGAGTTGGTACTACTGCGGCTGCTGTTCTTAAAATTGCTCCCGGCGCTAGAGCTCTTGGAATGGGTAGTGCATATGTTGGAGTTAGTGATGATATTTATTCATCATATTATAATCCAGCTGGTATAACAAGAGCTGATGGAGTAAGTCAAGTTGCTTTTAACCATTCTAATTGGCTTGCAGATGTTGATTATGATTATGCTGCCGGATCAATAAATGTTGATGGATTAGGAACTATATTTGCCACATTTTCATCCTTACGAGTTCCTGAAGATGATGTGAGAACAATTGATTCTCCATTAGGCGATGGAAGAACATGGGATGCAAATTCTTTAGTAATTGGTGTTGGTTATGCAAGAAGTCTGACAGACAGATTCTCAATTGGATTTCATCTTAAATATGTCCAAGAATCTATCTGGAATGTAAGTGCTAGTGGAATTGCACTTGACGTTGGTACATACTATATAACTCCATTCAATGATTTGGTAATTGGAGCAAGTGTATCTAACTTTGGTACTAAAATGCAATTGGCAGGTAGAGATTTACAAATTAATGTTGATCCCGAAAATGAACCTGAATCCGGACCAAATAATATTCCAGCGCAATACTCTACTGAAAAAAATGATTTACCGTTAAACTTTAGAGTTGGCTTGGCAATGGATGTTGTTAATACGAGATACTTCAGATTGAAGACTGCTCTTGATGCAGTTCACCCTAATGATAATAAAGAATATATTAATGCAGGCGCTGAATTTTCTTATAATGAAATGATATTTTTAAGAGGCGGTTATAAAGCTTTATTTCTTCCAAACAGTGAGCAAGGCTTAACTCTTGGAGTAGGTATAAATTATGATATAACTCCCGGACTAGAATTTACATTTAACTACGCTTATGGAGATTACGGTAGATTGAATAGTATTCAATATTTTGATATTGGATTGATTTTTTAAAACTTTTTACCCCCTTATCTCAAAGGGGGTTTTTTATTTTAAGTAATTCTAAAATGAAAAATATTAAATATATCTTCATAATTTTTACTTCTCTTTTAACTAATTTTTATTCGCAAACCAAAAGCAGTGAATTAGTTCCAATAAAAGATTTAATTCCAAATATTATTATTGAGTTAAAATATGCAACAACAGATAATTTTTTTGAACAAAAATTATATGCCAGCAATGAATGTTATGTACTTAAGGAATTAGCAGACAAACTTATTTTTATTCAAGACAGCTTAAATAAACTTAAATTTTTTAACGGAAAAAGTTTCCCCAAAGGTATTGGACTTAAAATTTGGGATGGGTACAGACCAAGATCAGTTCAATATACAATGTTTGAAATATTTCCCGATCCAACTTTTGTTGCCGATCCGAAATCTGGTTCTACTCATAATAGAGGAGGTGCAGTGGATCTAACCCTTGTTGATCTAAATAATGGTGAAGAGTTTAATATGCCAACCGGTTTTGATGATTTTAGTGATGCTGCTGCACATGATTATCCAAGTGATTTGCTTACTTATGAACAATTTCAAAATCGTGAATTCATAAAAAAAATAATGACCGAAGTTGGCGGTTTAGATTTATATTCTGCAGAATGGTGGCATTATCAATTAAAAAATAATAAAGACTTTCCTCTTCTCGATTTTCAAGTTAAATAATTTATGAATAATAGATTAGTAATATTTTTTTTACTTTTCACAAATTATTTATACTCTCAGAATGAAATCCAGATTAATACGTTTTTGGAAAATGACCAACATGAACCAGCAATAACTGTGCTGAATAAAATAGAAAGCATTGCAGTAGTATGGACTTCAAAAAATCAAGTAACTTCAAGTTCTAAAAGCGATATATTTTTGCAGTTTATTTCTTCGAATCTTGAAATAAATAGAGAAGAGATTTTAGTAAATGATTCTATTTTTGGGAATCAAATAAATCCGCAAATTGCATCAAATAAATCTGGGGATTTTGTAATTGTTTGGGCATCGCAAAATGAAATTAACCAAACTTATTCGTATGATATAAAAGCAAAATTATTTCCAGCAGAACAAAGTTTTTATAACAATGAATTTTTAGTCAATTCACATAGATTAAATTCGCAGACCAAACCTCAAGTTGCAATAAATGAAAATGGTGAATTTGTTATAGTTTGGGAATCTTGGTTTCAAGATGGAAGTGATAGAGGAATTTATGCACAAATGTTTAATGAAAATGGTCAAAAAAATGGCAACGAATTTCTAGTAAATAGTAATACTTATTTTAGTCAAGCAAGACCATTAGTAAAATATTTCAATAACGGAAATTTTATTATTGTGTGGGAAAGTTGGAGTGAAGCGGAAAAAGGGTATAATATTTTTGGAAAAGTTTTTGATAACTTGGCTAATGTTATCAAAGATGAGTTTATAATAAATGATCATAAAGAAAATTATCAATGGTTTGCTGATATTGCTGTTTCACCAAATAATTCCTTTGATATAGTATGGTGCAGTTGGGAACAAGACGGATCAGACGGCGGAATTTATTTGAAATCATTTAACAGTAATTTTGAAGCAATTAGTAGTGAAATATTAGTAAATTCATCTACATCTTTTTATCAATGGCTTCCAAAAATTAAATATCTAAACGATGAAAGAAAAATTGTAACTTGGTCAAGTTGGGAAATTGATGGCTCACGAGAAGGTGTTTTTTATAAAATATTAGATAATAAAAATCGTGATTTAACCCTTGAACAAAGAGTCAATACTTATACAGAAAACTTCCAATGGGAACCTAGTTTGGCAGTTTCTAATGAAAATGAGATTTTCATAGCCTGGTCAAGTTGGGGAAAAAATAACAAAGATTATGATTTAAATTTTAAAAAAATAATTCCAAACTATATTTTCGGAATTCTCAACTTAAATACAAAGCAGCATATTCAAGGAAATTCCACTACTGAATTTTGTATTCATATTATTGATTCCTTAAAACTAACTGAACATGAATATGAGATTCGATTTAAAGAATCCAATGAAAAAATCTTATTCATGGTTGAAGATTTAATAATTAATGAAATAAAAATTGATAACTTCCCAATGAATTTAGGAAGCAATGTTCAATACCTTACAAAAGAATTTGATGGGATAATGGTTGAATTAAAACCCAATTTTGAATTAAGCTTAAATCTAGAAAAATCAAAATTCGTAAAAAATTCAAATACAAATTTAAGTTTTTCAATCAGTGAATCTACAATATTTCCAACAGTAGCTCCAATTGATATTGCAGTTATTTGGGGTAACACTGATACTTTATCAAATGGTAAATATATTGTTCCACTTGATACAGCTATAAGTCCAAGTAACATTAGAGAAATAGAAATCCCATTTCTGGCAATTAATATTTTAAATAAAAATAAAATAGAAACTCTAGTAATTGAAAATTCTAATTCAACTAATAATAAATGGGATCCGAATGAGACTATTATTTTTTTAACTCCTCCGGAATACAAAACAAGTGAATTCAGTACGCATTTACAATTAAATTCATTAATTGAATCAGATAATATTATTTTCCCTAATGTTGGCGATACTAATTTTATTTTTACAAATAAGCCAATTACAAAAGATGATGTTTTTAGATTTAATACCAAAAAGGAAAATATTTTGCTCAATTTAGAGAAAGAAAACTTAATTGAAACATTTAAATTATATCAGAATTACCCCAACCCATTTAATCCTACAACAACAATTACATATACTATTCCTAATGTCGTCAGCTCGCAAAACCATAGAGGTGTGAGTTCACAAAGCTCAAATAATATTGAGAATACTTCAGATGGTCGAAATATTAATTATAATGTGTCACTAAAAATTTATGATATTTTGGGCAGAGAAGTTTCAATATTAGTTGATCAAACACAAAAACCTGGGGCTTATAAAATTGAATTTGATGCAAGCCAATTTACAAGCGGAGTTTATTTTTATAAATTACAAATAAATAAAACAGCAAAAGTGAAAAAAATGTTACTGTTGAAGTAAAAAACTTTTCAAATGAAAAAGAAAATAATTGCAATAAATAAAAAATTAATCAAACAATTTGGCACTCCACAAAGACCAAAGATTCTTCCTAAACCCATTGATATGCTTATTGGAACCATTCTTTCCCAAAATACGAATGATCGGAATTCTTATCATGCATATAAAAATCTAAAAGAAAAATATTCTAATTGGGATGAAGTGAATAAAGCCAAAAGAACTTTAATTGAAAAAGAGATTAAAGTTGCCGGTTTGGGATTTCAAAAATCAACCGCAATAAAAAATCTACTTAAAGAATTAGAAAAACAAATTGGGAATTTTGAATTAAAGGAAATAAATTCACTTGATAATGAAAACTCTATCAAATACTTAACTTCCTTCAAAGGAGTTGGAGTGAAAACTGCAAGTTGTGTTCTGCTTTTTTCTTTAGATAAAAATGTTTGCCCTGTAGATACTCATCTACATAGAACACTAAATAGAATTGGTATTGTTAAAACAAGTGCACCTGATAAAACATATTTTGAAATTAATAAAGATTTTCCGCCCAAAATAGCACATTCATTTCACACAAATTTAATTAGATTAGGTAGAGAAATTTGTACACCCAAGAATTATAAATGCAATATTTGTCCGCTTGTTGATATTTGTAATTTTGATTCAAAAAATTTTACTGAAATAACAAAAACTTCAGAAAGATCGTTTATGTTGTTAGATAATATTTAACGGACTTAAACCTCTTTTCATCTAATTTGTTTTCACTATAATCTTCATTATATTTATAGACTAATTGATTATTACAAAAGGAAGAATTTATGCCAAATAAATTTGATATTGCAGTAATTGGAGGCGGGCCTGGAGGTTATGTAGCTGCAATAAAAGCTTCTCAACTTGGCTTTAAAACATGTATTATTGAAAAAGATAATCTTGGTGGAATATGCCTTAATTGGGGCTGCATTCCAACAAAAGCTCTTCTTAAAAGTGCTGAACTTTTTGATATTATAAAAAATAAATCTGATGATTATGGAATTTCAGTTGATAATGTAAAATTTGATTTTGATAAGATCATAAAGAGAAGCAGAAATGTTTCTAAAAAAGTATCAAAAGGCGTTGAATTTTTGATGAAGAAAAATAATATTCAAAGATTTAATGGATTTGGAAAATTAGTTTCCAAAAATGAAATTAGAATTTTTGATGAAAAAAATAAAGAGATCGATGTTGTAAATTCAGATAAAATAATTATTGCTACTGGAGCTAGACCAAAATCACTTCCGTCAATTCCAGTTGATAGAAAGAAAATTATAACTAGTTCTGAAGCAATGACACTTTCAGAATTACCAAACGAAATGATAATTGTTGGCGCTGGTGCAATTGGTGTTGAGTTTGCTTATTTCTATTCGGTCTTAGGTACAAAAGTTACTTTAATAGAAATGATGGATTCGATTCTACCTATTGAGGATAAAGAAGTTTCAGATGTTCTGACAAGTAATTTTAAGAAAAGAGGAATTAATATTTTTACAAATTCAGTTGTTGAAAAAGCTGAAGTAAAAGGGAATAAAGTTAAAGTTAGTGTTAAAGTTGATAATGAATTAAAAGTTTTGGATGCTGATATTGTCTTAAATGCAATTGGTGTAACCGGTAATGTTGAAGGATTTGGTTTAGAAGAATTGGGAATTGAACTTTACAAAAATCATATTAAAGTGAATAAAGAAAATTACCAAACCAACGTTGAGAATATTTATGCTATTGGAGATGTAATTGGTCCGCCATGGTTAGCTCATGTTGCATCTGAAGAAGGAATTAAATGTGTTGAGAAAATTAGAGGTGAACAATCTTCATCATTAGATTATTCAAAAATACCCGGTTGTACTTATTGTCAACCTCAAGTTGCTTCAATAGGATTAACAGAACAAAAAGCTGTTGAAGAAGGTTATAAAATTAAAGTTGGAAAATTCCCATTTTCAGCAAGTGGAAAATCATCAGCAATAGGTGAAAGGGAAGGATTTGTAAAAATTATATTTGATGAAAAATATGGTGAAATTCTTGGAGCACATATTATTGGTTCTGAAGCAACTGAACTTATTGCAGAATTAGGAATTGCTATGTCATTAGAATCAGATTATAAGACAATAATTGAAACAATTCATGCTCATCCAACTTTATCTGAATCAATAATGGAAGCAGCTGCGAATGCATATGGAGAATCAATCCACATTTAAAGAATTATTAGTTTGTAATTTGGGCTTAATTGATTACAAAAGTGCATGGGATATTCAACTTGAGTATCATGAAAAGAGAAGAAATAATTTAGTTCCTGATATTTTATTTTTATGTGAGCATCCCAATACATATACGTTAGGTAAAGTTGCACAAAAGGAAAATCTATTATACAACGAAAAAGATCTTAAAGAAAAGAATATTGATGTATATGAAATTGACCGAGGCGGTGATATAACTTATCACGGCCCTGGGCAAGTTGTTGGTTATGCTATTTTAAATTTAGAAAATTGGAAAAAAGATACACATTTATATCTGCGCTCTTTGGAAGAAGTAATAATAAAAACAAATTTAAATTATGGTATCAATTCAGGTCGTAATGAAAAATTTACGGGAGTTTGGATTGAGAATAGAAAAATATGTGCAATTGGAATTAAAGTAAGTAGATGGATAACAATGCATGGTTTTGCCTATAATGTAAATACGCAATTAAACTTATTTGAGGGAATAATTCCTTGTGGTATTAGTGATAAAGAAGTTACAAGTTTACAAAAGGAATTAAAAACCAAAATTGATATTGAAGAAGTTAAAATGAAAGTTATTAATAACTTCAAAATGATTTTCGAATATAGTAATATTACTCTTAAATCAATTGATGAATTGCAAAATTGAAAGGGAAAATATGAAAAAGAAAAATGACACAGTAATTATTGAAAATAAAAGTAATGGTGAATCTGGTCTTTCAAATAAATTATTGAATGATTTTACAAAAGAAGAATTATTAAAAATACTGCGACTTATGTACACTTCGCGTGCGATGGATCATAAAGTTATGAATTTACTCAAACAGGGTAAGTCATATTTTCACTTACCATCAGCGGGACACGAAGCTACACAAATAGCTTTTGGATTATCAATGAAACCTGGAATTGATTGGGGTTACCCATATTATAGAGATATGGCATTTATGCTTTCGTTAGGAGTTAAACTTGAAGATATCTTTCTACACCAATTAGCCAAAGCTGATGATCCAATGTCGGGCGGCAGACAAATGCCTTGTCACTGGGGATCAAAGGAATTTAATATCCCAACACAATCCAGTCCTACTGGTACACAATTCCTGCAAGCTGTTGGAACTGCAATATCAAATAGAAATTCGGGTATCAATTCAGTAACATACGTCAGCAGTGGGGAAGGGACAACAAGCGAAGGAGAATTTCATGAAGCAGTCAATTGGGCTAGTCGTGATAAACTTCCTGTTGTATTTGTAATTCAAAATAATAAATGGGCAATATCTGTTCCGGTTGAAAATCAAACTGGCGGAAAGAATGCATCTATAGCTTCTATGATGAGTGGATATGAAAATTTATTAAGATATACCGTTGACGGTACTGATTATTTTACCATGAAAGATACAGCCTTTTCAGCATTTGAATATGCAAGAGATGGAAACGGTCCTGCATTAATTGAAGCTCATACAATACGATTGTTATCGCATTCAACAAGTGATGATCAAGCAAAGTATAGAACCAAAGATTCATTAGAAGAAGATTATAAAAATGATCCAATAAATAAATTTACTTCCGTATTATTTGAAAAAAATATTATATCTCCGGAAGCTTATGAAGAATTTAAAGCTGAAATTAATAGTCGCGTTAATCAAGCAGCAGAGTGGGCATTATCAAAACCGGATCCCGATCCTAAAACTGTAAGTAAATATGTTTTAGATGAAAGTGGAAAGAAGAATAAGTTATTATACAATGAATGCAAAAGCGAAGGTGTTCCTGTTGTGATGGTAGATGCTATCAATCATGCTTTAAGAGAAGAAATGGAACGTAATGAAAAAATCCATGTATTTGGAGAGGATGTTGCAGACGGTAAAGGTGGAGTTTTTACAGCAACCAAAGGTTTATCAACCAAATTTGGAAATTCGCGTGTATTTAATTCTCCTTTAGCGGAAGCAAGTATTTTAGGTGTGGCAATTGGTATGGCAGTGGCTGGCAATAAACCTTGTGTCGAAATTCAATTTGGTGATTATATCTGGCCGGCTTTTATGCAAATTAGAGATGAACTTGTTATGTTCAGGTATAGATCAAATAATAAATTTGAAGCTCCAGTTGTTATTCGTGTTGCAGTTGGAGGTTATATAAATGGTGGACTTTATCATAGTCAGAATATTGAAGCCTTTTTCACTCACATGCCTGGTTTACTTATTGCATATCCATCAAATGCTGCTGATGCAAAAGGATTATTAAAAACCGCTTTACGATTGAATGATCCAGTGCTATTTTTGGAACATAAAGGATTATATCGTCAAAGTTATGCAACCAGACCAGAGCCTGATCCGGATTATTTAGTTCCGTTTGGCAAAGCAAATATTACAAGAACCGGTGATGATTTAACAGTAGTTACATATGGAGCTATGGTGCACGAAACTGAATTCGCTGCAAAGAGATTGGTGGAAGAAGGATATTCAATTGAAATTATTGATATCAGAACACTTTCACCGTTGGATACTGAAACAATATATAAATCAATTGATAAAACTGGCAAAGTGATTGTTATTCATGAAGACACATTAAATAGCGGATTTGGAGCAGAAATTGCAGCCAGAATTGCTGAAGAATGTTTTGAAAAACTTGATGCACCTGTTAAAAGATTTGCAGCTATTGATGCTCCAATTGCGTTTCATCCTAAATTGGAAAGAGAAATTCTTCCTACTCGCAATAAAATTTATAACCAATTAAAAAGTATTTTAGAATATTAATAAAATTTTAATGAGAAAGATATTATGAAAGTCGAAATAATAATGCCGAAAATGGGTGAAAGTATTAACGAAGGAACTATTATAAAATGGCATAAAAAGGTTGGCGATACGGTAAAGAAAGATGAAATAATTTATGAAATAAGTACTGATAAAGTTGATACTGAAATTCCCTCTCCAGCTGATGGAATATTAGTGGAAATTAAAGCTTATGAAAATGAGACTGTTCCAATAAATGAAGTTGTTGGTGTAATTGAGACAAATGGCGAAGCAGTATTGGAAAAAGTTCAGCAGAAAAAAGTAGATGAGCATTCAACTGATCAGGTTGGTTCAGTAGTAGATCTGCCAATGCCAAAAATGGGTGAATCAATAGTAGATGGCACAATCATAAAATGGCACAAAAAAGTTGGAGATGCTGTTAAGGTTGATGAAATAATTTATGAAATAAGCACCGACAAAGTTGATACGGAAGTTCCTTCTCCAGTTGATGGAATTATTACGGAAATATTATATGAAGAAAATTCTGTAGTTGAAGTTGGACAAACAGTTGCTAAAATATCTACAAAATCAGGATATAGAAAAGTTGAAGAAAGCAAAATTGATCTTCCTGAAGAGAAAAGAGACACTGAAAACGAATCAGTAAAATCTCCACAAAGCAAAACCAGTAAACCAATTTCAACAAATAGATTTTATTCACCTGTTGTTTTAAATATTGCTGCGCAAGAAGGTGTAACATCCGCAGAACTTGAATCAATAATTGGAACTGGTGTTAGCAGTAGAGTAAGTAAAAAAGATATTCTAAAATACTTAGAAGAAAGAGGAACTGCTCAGTCTTCTCCAGCACCTCAAATTTATTCAAGAAATTCAGCTTCACCGACTGAAATTGTTCCAATGGATAATATTAGAAAAAAAATAATGGAACATATGATCAGAAGCCGAGATACATCTGTTCACGTTTCTGAGGTTATGGAAGTTGACATGACTCGCATACATAATTTTATTGAAAAAAATAAAGATAAATTCCTTAAAGATGATAGTACAAAATTAACTTATATGGCATTTATATCTTATGCTGCAATAAGAGCACTAAAGCAATATCCATTGGTTAATTCTTCAATTGATGGCGATAAAATTATACTTAAAAAAGATATAAATTTGGGAATAGCAGTAGCCGTTGAACCAAATGGATTAATTGTCCCGAATATTAAAAAAGCTGATCAAAAAAATATAAGAGGATTAGCTAAATCAATTTCTGAAATTAGTGGAAAGGCAAGAAGTAAAGGTTTAACTCCTGATGATATAATGGATGGAACATTTTCAATAACCAATTATGGAGTTTTTGGTGCTTTATTTGGAACGCCAATTATCAATCAACCAGAAGTGGCAATTTTGGGTGTTGGTGCAGTTGTTAAAAAACCAGTTGTAATTGAAGCAAATGGACAAGAAACAATTGGTATTAAACCAATGATGTATCTTACATTAAGTCATGATCATCGCTTGGTTGATGGAATGTTGGGGGGTATATTCTTAAAATTTATAAAAGATAGTTTAGAAAATTTTGATGTAAGTAGCGTTTAATTTAAAATAATATACCTTTCTTAATTTAAGTAAGAATGTAGATTTTTACTTAGTTATGCTGATTTTCAAAATAAATCAAAGAGTTAGGTTGGTAATAATCTAATTCTTTGTATAAGTCATTTCAATATTTCCTTCATCAACATAAGAAAGTGTATAACTGTTATTATTCACAATATAGGTTGAAACAAAAGGATATTCATTCTTTTCATGAACAGTTAATTGATTACCTGTTGTACTCCATGAAAATGAATTACATCCGCAGTAAACACCATAATCTTCTTTCCATACAGTTCCAGTACCGTCTTGTTCAAATTGATACTCAATCGGGCAATTACAAAAATTCTCGGAACTTGTTGTGACTCCGTTCTTTTTTGTTGAGGAAAGTACCCATTTGCCAACCAAAGCCGGATCATGACCTGTAACAGTTGATGGTTCAGTTGTGCTATCATCTTCACAACCAAATAGTAAAATAATTATAAATAATAATCTTCTGATATATTTGTACATGATTATTCCTCCAAATTTGTTCAACAAATTTCTTACAATAATCAATTATTTGTATGTCAGAAATGTAAAATGAAAAGTGAGTTATAGTAGGAGATCGAATTATTCAATATGCTTTTCATTAAGCATTTCCGATGAATAACAAGAACTCATTATCTAATATAATCTTTTTTTGGAATTTGTCAATAGGCATATATCTGCATTTAGATTAAAATGAGTGACAGTATAATTAATTAGCCGAATTTATATTAATTTCGCCGCATCTTGGGCATTTTACAGACTTGCTCTTAAATGTTGGAGGAACTTTTATTGTAACACCGCATTTACAATTGAAAAAATTGTACCCATTGACATTCATAACAATATCACCAAGTTTTCTTTGTTCTTCTTTTTTAGTCAATTTTGCAGCATCTTTAATTTGAGTCACAATTGGAATATCAATTTTATTTTTTAGTCCGGAATCTGGAATTAATTTCTCAGAATTATTTTTTATTTTGTTATAAACAGTTTGGTAATCTGCAAAATCAACTCCATGCATCATACCTCTTAAAATTTTTATTCTTTCTGAAATTGGAGGATGAGTGCTGGATAAATCTGAAATTTGCATACCAGTTTTTTTTATTGGATTTACAATATACATTCCTGCAGTAGCTTTATTTGCTGAGTTCAGATTGAATCTATTTTGGGATAGTTTTTCTAAAGCTGATGCAAGGCCTTCGGGATAACGTGTTAATCTTACTCCACTGGCATCTGCTAAATATTCACGCTTTCTGGAAATTGCAAAATAAAGTAATTGAGCAAGAATAGGCGCTGAAATTGCCAAAATCATAGCAAACACCATAATTATAATTTGCTCATTGCCGCCACCTGAAGATTTATTTTTATATCTATTAAGTGAGCCGCCTCCAATCCAATATCCGCGTAAAAAGACTTCAGAAATTATAACTATTGCACCGAGCATTATTCCGGCAAATGTCATAAATAGAATATCTCTATTTATAATATGAGAAATTTCATGAGCTATTACACCTTGCAGTTCATCTCTATTTAATTGGCTAAGTAAACCCGCAGTTACTGCAACAACGCTATCTTCAGGTTTTCGGCCGGTTGCAAATGCATTAGGTGCTTGTTCATTTACAATATAAATTTTCGGTATTTTAGGCAAATTTGCGGCAATTGACATTTCCTCTACAATATTAAAAAGCTGAGGGTGAACGTCTTTGGTTACTTCTTTTGCATTGCTTAATGAAAGAATAATAGAACTTCCTGCAAAATAACTTACTAATGATAGAATGGACCAAATTATAACTGCAATAAAAATTCCAAATGGACCGCCGCCTTGCCCAAGAAATGTTTCCCCGAGAAAAAAACCTAACAAAATTAATATTAATCCCATTGCTAAAAATAGGATTATAGATTTTCTTCTATTTGCTTGAATTAATTCCCACATAATAAGTCAATAGTTAAAAGTTAAAAATGAAAATTAAAAGGGAAAAGTCATTCAGAGCGTTGCGAAGAATCTTATAAATTTATGCTAGTAAAAGTAAATAGATGTTTCGCTTCGCTCAATATGACAATAAATTATACAATTAAAACTTTACTTTTGGAGCTTCTCTTTCAGCTTCAACTTCAATTTCAAAAAATTCTTCTTTAGTAAAATTGAACATTCCTGCTAAAATATTGGAAGGGAACATTTCAATTTTATTATTATAAAATAATACTTGATCGTTATAACTTTGACGTGCAAACGAAATTTTATTTTCAGTTGAAGTCAATTCTTCCTGCAATGATAAAAAGTTCTGATTTGCTTTTAAGTCAGGATAATTTTCAACAACTAAATTAAATTTATGTAAAGCGCCGCTTAATTCAGATTCAGCTTTTGATTTATCTCCAACTGAAGATGCGTCAACAGCAGCACTTCTTGCTTTGGTTATATTTTCAAGTGTGTCTCGTTCATGTGTCATATAACCTTTTACTGTTTCAATTAAATTAGGAATTAAATCATGTCTTCTTTTTAATTGAACATCAATTTGAGACCAAGCATTTTTAACTTGGTTTCTTAAACGGACTAAAGAATTGTAAATTTGTACAGCATACATTGCAACCACTGCAACAACAATTACAAAAATTAAAAAAGCACTCATTTTTCCTCCAATCAATTTATTTTAAATTCTGTATTCTTATATTCTAATCTTCTGTTTTTCTAACTTCTATTTTTTCTTTATACATATCTTCAAGAACATTTATAATTTTATTACTCTTATTTACAGAACCTTCTTTTATTACTTCAAGTATTTCACCTTTATCAAACCACAAACCATGACCATTTTTACATTCATCAAGAACTATATCTTTATCTTCGCTGACTCTGGTTTTTCCCATTTTCTTTTTACAAATTGGACACCGTCTTTTTTTCTCTTTTGAATTTTTAACTTTTGAAAATGAATTCAGTAAATCATCCTTATCTTTTGAATCTTCAAGAAAAAGCTCAAGTTCACCAGAATCCAGCCAAATTCCTTCACAATTGCTGCAGAAATCTGTTTCTACGCCTTCAAACTCAAGTACAATCATTGGATTTTTACAACTTGGACAAAACATATTCTAACTCTTTAAATTGTAAAATTATGTAAATATACTAAATTTGTACGAAGAAATGAGCTTAACAAAGCTCTCTTTTTTTTACTATTTTTAGATTTCAAATTTTATGAAAGTTAGTAATTAATGAAATTAAATAAGCATCAAAGAGAATATAAAGATTCAGTTGAACAAGAAAAAATTGATTTGGGCAGAAGACCGGATTGGCTAAAAGTTAGATTGCCATCCGGAGATAATTATCGTGAAGTTCTATCAATGATGCGCAAATCAAAATTAAATACAGTTTGCGAAGAAGCAAAATGCCCTAATTTAGCTGAATGCTGGAATAATAGAACAGCGACTTATATGATTCTTGGTGATACTTGTACCAGAACTTGCGGATTCTGCGATGTTAAAACCGGCAAACCTACATTTTTAGATTGGGATGAGCCGAACAGAGTTGTTCAATCTGTGTTGGATTTAGGATTGAAACATGTGGTTATTACTTCTGTTAATCGTGATGAATTAAAAGATGGCGGAGCGGCTATTTTTTCTAAAACAGTTGAATTGATCAGAGAAAAAGCTCCAAACTGTACTATTGAAATATTGATTCCCGATTTTCAAGGATCTGAAGTAGCATTTGAAATTATAATGAAAAATCCTCCTGATATTCTTAATCATAATTTAGAAACTGTAAAGAGATTATACCACGCTGTAAGGCCACAGGCAGATTATCAAAGAAGTTTAGATTTGATTAAATGGTTTAAAAATAAAGGTCTAAAAACAAAAAGTGGAATTATGGTTGGTATTGGCGAAAAAACAGAAGAAGTTTTAGAATTAATGCAGGACTTAAAAAATTCTAATTGTGATATTATGACAATTGGCCAGTATTTACAACCCACAAAAACACATTTACCAGTCGATAGATATGTAACTTTAGAAGAATTTGCACAGTATAAAAATGAAGGTAAGAATTTAGGATTTTTGGCTGTTGAATCGGGACCTCTCGTAAGAAGTTCCTATCATGCTGAAAAACATGCTTAGCATTTTATCTTAAAGTTATATTTTCATCAGTATCAAATTTTAACATTTTCCCACTAAGAAAGTGATTCAGCTCACTAGATTACTTTTCTTTTGCTCCTTATTTGAACCAATGCATGTAATTGTCGTGTTAAAAATGTTGTCCTCATTATCTCATGTAAGGTAAATTTAAATAATAAGGAGTAATTATGAATCCTAAAATTTTAAGGAAAGCAAATCTCAAATTTGTTTTCTTAATGGTTCTTGCACTTTTTCTATTTTCAAGTACTTCACAAGCTCAGCTTTTAGACAACAATATTGATTATGAATTATTAGCAAAAGCATTGCCGGATGAAGATTTTTTTGGAATTGGTAATCCTAATAATAATTATAATCCATATTTAACTTCCTTTAGTGGAACACCAAAAGTTAACCAAGCTTATGTTTGGGGACTAACTAGAGTAGGTAATCAATTATGGTTTGGAACTGCTCCAAATGTCCATTGTTTAGTTGTTGGCGGATACCTAGGCCTGGATTTAGCTCATGAAACTGATTGCTGGACATGTGAATTTGGTGAAACACAATATTCAAACCCATTTCTTGATGCTATGTCAGTTTCAATTCCAGGAATTATAGGTGATTGGAGACCATCAAGAATTTTTATGTATGATCTTGATTCAAAAACACTTACTGAAAAAACTCCAACTCCATTACAATCACCTTTGCTAAATGCAACCCTTGGACTAAGATCTGCTGGCTCTCATAATGGTGTTGTATTTTTAGGTGGACCAGCTCTTAATGGTGAAGGTATAATTCTTTTTGCTTACAATGCTCAAAATGGAAATTTTATTGGCGCCATGCCAATTCAAACTTTGGCTGATGGATATGTTCCGGGAAATATAAGAAAATGGCTAGTTATGAATAATGAGCTATATTTAGGAGTGGGAGTTGGCGAATTACTTTCACAAAGTGTTGAAGGAAGAATTTTAAAATGGACAGGTGATGTAACTAACCCATTTCAATTTGAAATTGTTGGAAATATTAAGGGTGATGCTGCTGAATTGGTCGAACACGAAGGTAGAATTTTTGTTAACACATGGGGTGGACCGACAGGAATTTGGATGAGCCCAGTTGTGCCAGCAGTTGGCGGATTAACTAATTCCGACAAAGACGGTTGGGAACGAGTATGGGGAATTGAAGAATATGAAGTTGATTTAGTTACAATGAATGCTACTGGCGGCGGTGCATTAGCCTCTTTTGGTGGCTATTTATTCTGGGGGACAATGCATGTTCCAATGATGTCTGCAGGTTTGCATATGCAGTATTTCCCTCCGGAAGGTCCTTTAGATGTTGCCGGATCTGTACTTGGAACGTATAGAGCAATTAGTATTTTTAGAGGTAAAAATTTTGGTGAAACCAATCAAGAAGTTGATCTCCTTTATGGCCAAAAATTATTACCTGCATATGATCCTTCAAATGGTTGGACAATTAAGCAAAATAATATGCCAAATAGTACTCCATTATTTGGTTTATCAGGCTTTGGTAATTTTATGAATAACTATACTTGGACAATGCAGGTATATAATGATAAACTTTATGTTGGCACTATGGATTGGAGTTTTTTAGTAGCAGGTGGATTAGCGTCAATTTTGGATGTAGACTTATCATCGGATTTTATAATGAATTTAGATGATGCACTTCCAACAAACTTCTTTAATAATCCACAAGATTTATCAAACTTCCCATATTTTGCAAATCTCGATATTGATCTTTCACAAGTTGATTTATCTTTAGTAGATCAATATAAACAAGTTATGTTAAATCCAAGTCCAGAACTTATTCCTCCACTTAATTTTGGAGCAGATTTATGGGTTTTTGATTATCCAAATCAACCAGCAAGACCATTGTCCGTGGACGGAGTTGGAAATAAAACGAGTTATGGAATTAGAACAATGGTTGCTTCTGAAACAGATCTCTTTTTAGGAATGGCCAATCCAATGAATCTTTGTGAAAAAGGCGGTTGGGAATTAATAAAACTAACGGATGTTGATGCAATACCAACTAAGAATGACGGATTGACAAATGTTGAAGATGAATTGTCGCCAGATAAATTTTATGTTGTAAACAATTATCCAAATCCATTTAATCCAAGTACAACAATTAAATTTAATCTTCCAGAAGCTACAGAAGTTCAAATAGAAATTTATAATAGTATAGGTCAAATTGTAGAAGTATTAACAAAAGGTCACCTTGAAAGTGGAATACATCAGTTCAATTGGAATGCAGATAATATGACTTCAGGCGTATATTTCTATAAAATTAAAGCTGGATCAAATTTAGAAATAAGAAAAATGACTTTAATGAAGTAATAAATTTTACTTAAAAATCTCCTCTAAAAGGCGCATGTAGTTAATTCATGTGCCTTTTTTTTTTTGGTATTTACAATCCCAAAAATATTAAAAGATATCTATTCTCATTAATTGACCAATATTTCTCAAAATTGGTAACATAATCAAATCAAGCAAAATATCGACCCGTCATCTCATTTAAAACTATGCTTCTAAATAACTTAAACAAACAATTTAAAACCAAACTTTTTATGAATAAATATTGACTTTTTGGCATGGAACTTATACTATTAATTTCATAAGAAGAAAATAGTGGAGATATTATGGCAAAAGTTAAAGGCGATATCATTATTGATATTGAAAAATGCAAAGGTTGTGAACTTTGCATTGAAGCTTGTTCCCAAGGTAGCCTAGAAAGATCCCGCCAAGTAAACAATAAAGGTTATCTCTATATTGTAAAAGTACAGGATAATTGTACCGGTTGTACTAATTGCGCTTTGGTTTGTCCCGAAGGTGGAATTACTGTTTATAGAAAAACTGTCGATGGAAAAAAACAAATCGCAAAAATTGATAATGTTAACCAAGACATGAATATTGAGGTGAACGAATGAAAGAATTAAAATTAATGAAAGGTAATGAAGCATTAGCAGAAGCCGCAATTAGAGCTGGTTGCGATGCATATTTTGGTTATCCGATCACACCTCAATCAGAAGTTCTTGAATATTTAAGCCGAGAAGCTGAACAAAGAACCGGAATGGTAGTGCTTCAAGCAGAAAGTGAAATCGCTTCAATCAATATGGTGTATGGAGCTGCCGGCACTGGGAAAAAAATTATGACATCATCATCAAGTCCAGGTATAAGTTTAATGCAAGAGGGTATCTCGTATATAGCTTGTGCTGAATTGCCTTGTCTATTGGTGAATGTAAATCGTGGTGGACCAGGTCTAGGAACAATTCAACCTGGCCAAGGAGATTATTTCCAGACAGTGAAGGGCGGAGGGCATGGTGATTATAGATTAATAGTTTTAGCACCTGCCACAGTACAAGAAATGGCTGATTTTGTTAAAGAAGGATTTGAACTTGCTTTCAAATATAGAAACCCTGTTATGATTCTTACGGATGGTGCACTTGGTCAGATGATGGAGAAAGTAGAATTATTTCCTCAACAGGAAAGAAAATTTGAAGAATTAGCTTGGGCTACAACAGGTAAAAGTGCGAATAGACAAAAAAATGCAATAACTTCTCTTCATTTAAAAGCTGAGCAAATGGAAGAAGTAAATATTGCCTTACAAAAAAAGTATAAAGAAATTGAAAAAAACGAGATTAGATACGAATCAATAAATTGCGAAGATGCGGATATTATTATTACAGCGTACGGTTTAGTTGCAAGAATATGTACAAAATCTGCTCAGTTGGCAAGAGAAAAAGGAATAAAAGTCGGTGTGTTAAGACCAATTTCATTATTCCCATTTCCCTATGATGTTATTAACAAATATGCAAATAAGGTTCAAGGAATTCTTGATGTTGAAATGAATGCAGGCCAAATGGTTGAAGATGTAAGACTGGCGGTTAATGGAAAAGTGCCAGTTGAATTTTATGGAAGAATGGGTGGTGTTGTCCCTGATCCTGAAGAAATATTAAAAGTGCTTGAAGAAAAATTTGTAGGAGCTGCCGTATGAACGAGAAAGCATTAATTGATGATGAACATTTTGAACATACACTAAGATCTGAACATACAGAAATTATTTCTCCAGAAAATATAGTTTATGAAAAACCGGGCACATTGTTAGATGTTGATATGCATTATTGTCCTGGTTGTGGGCATGGAGTTGTGCATAGATTACTTGCCGAGGTTATTGATGAAATGGAAATCCAATCTGAAGTTATTGGTGTTGCTCCGGTTGGATGTTCAGTTCTAGCTTATAATTATTTAAATATTGATATGTCGGAAGCCGCACACGGCAGAGCATCCGCAGCTGCAACCGGAATTAAAAGAGTGTTGCCTGAAAAATATGTTTTTTCATATCAAGGAGATGGTGATTTAGCAGCAATTGGAACAGGTGAAACAATTCATACTTGCAACCGTGGAGAAAACATTTTAATTATTTTTATCAATAATGGAATTTACGGAATGACTGGCGGTCAAATGGCCCCAACTACTTTAGAAGGAATGAAATCAACAACATCTCCTTTTGGAAGAAATGTTTCAACGATGGGTGCACCTTTAAAAATTACAGAATTAGTTGCACAATTGCCTGGGACACAGTACGTGACAAGACAGTCTGTTCACAAACCTGGTAATGTTAGAAAAGCAAAAAAAGCAATTCAAAAAGGTTTTGAACTTCAAAAACAAGGTGGCGGAACTTGCTTTGTGGAAATAGTTTCAAATTGTCCATCTAACTGGAAAATGACACCGATTGAATCAAATCATTGGTTGGAAGATAATATGCTTCCATTCTATCCTTTAGGCGATATTAAAACACCAAATGGGAGGAAATAATTATGACTGAAGAAATTATTATTGCCGGATTCGGTGGTCAAGGTGTTTTATCAATGGGAATGATACTTTGTTATTCAGGTATGATTGAAGAAAAAGAAGTAAGTTGGATGCCTTCATACGGTCCTGAAATGAGAGGTGGAACTGCAAACTGTATTGCAATTGTTAGTGATTCAAAAATTAGTTCACCAATAATATCAAAGTTCGATACAGTAATTGCATTAAATCAGCCGTCCGTTGATAAATTTGAAAAAGCAGTAAAGCCCGGCGGACTATTACTTTATGAAGCAAATAATGTTATTCATCCTCCAACAAGGTCAGATATAGAAATTATTGGAATTGATGCTACAAAAGAAGCAGCAAAAATGAAAAACACAAAAATTATGAATATGATTATGCTTGGCGGGTTTCTTAAGAAAAAACCAATTATTGAGCTGAATAATATTTTAGAAGGTTTAAAAAAAGTTTTACCTGAAAGATATCATAATCTTTTGCCATTAAACGAACAAGCACTTAAACGCGGAATGGAAATGGTTGAAGAAGCAAGCGTTATTTCATAAATTTTTCCTATTAGAAATATCAAGCCCATACATTTTGTGTGGGCTTTTTTGTGATTAATTGGATTGAAAATTTTGCAGTTAGATTGTATCTTAAATTCCGTTTTATACTAATTACTTAAATATGAATAAATTTGTACTGTTACTTTTTCTCTTTAGTTCATTCTTCATTTTTGCACAAACCAGCCAGCAAAGATTAGAAAAAACTCTAGATGATGATAATACTAAATTTACCAATGTTGGTAATATTGGTCTCACAATAACAAATTTTGGTACTTATGGTCATGGATTCAGTATATGGCCAGAACAACCATCTTGTGAATATCCTTTAGGAAGCGGAATTGAACATATATTTGATGGTGGATTGTGGATTGGTGCTTTTTTAAGTGATAATGAAGAGGGTAGTAATAGATTAGGTCCCTTTGTAACAACCGGTGCAGTTGATGCTTCTTCAGTTTCTGCACGTGGTGGCGGATTTGAGTTTACGAATAAATCCGGAAGTTTTGTTAGAGAAAGATCTTCTTTAATTGATTCGAAATTTTTTGATCCCGAAGCAATATCACATCAAGACTTTGTAATGCAATTTGTTGATACAAACAGATTTTTAAATAACGGTGAATTGATTGTCGATCACCGTCCTCTTGGCGTTTCCATTCGGCTTGAGACATATGCTTGGAACTTTCCCTTTGCAGATTTTTTTGTAATACTAAATTATTGGATAAAAAATACATCAAATAAATATCTTGATAGCCTTCATGTTGGTTTATGGACAGATACAGTTGTAAGAAATACTAATATAACTTCTCCAAGAACTGGAAGTGCTTTTTTTAATAAAGGCGGTAACGGATACAACGATTCGTTAACTATAGCTTATGAGTTTGACGCAACTGGTGATATTGGTTTTACTGATAGTTATATTGGATTACAATTTTTAGGTTCCGATAAAGTCATCGATTCTGTAAATTTTGTAAACTGGCAATTTAGAAACACTACTGATCCAAATTTCTTTGCCCCTCAAACAGATGTTCAAAGATTTAGAAAAATGCTTGGTTTTTACGGAGGTGAAAACAGATTTGGTGAAGATGAAGCCATAAAGCCCGAAACAATTAAATCACCAAGCAACAGATCAATGTTAATTTCTGCAGAAATAGATGATGATTTAGAGCCTGGAGATTCTGTAAATGTTACATTTGCTATTGTTGCAGGAAAGAAATCCGGAACCGATTTACCATCCTTTGATACTAAAGAACAAAAATCAGATTTTTACTTAAATGCCGGCTGGGCTTTAAGAGCATATAATGGTGAAGATAAAAATGGTAATGGAATTCTTGATCCAGATGAAGATTTAGATGGAAATGGAAAAATAACAAGGTATATTTTACCAGCTCCACCTACACCGCCAAAAGTAAAAGCAATTCCTCAAAATCAATCAGTTGTAATTTATTGGGATAAAAGAGCAGAAGCTTCAATAGATCCAATTTCTGCAATAAAAGATTTTGAAGGTTATAGAATTTATAGAACAAATCCTGGTTATGATTTAACTGAAGCTCAGGATATAAATGCATCGTTAATAACTATTGCTGAATTTGATAGTGTGGGAAATGAAATTGGATTTAATACTGGCTTTGATTTTATCGAGATGGAGCAACCTATAAAATTTAGTGGTGATGACACAGAATATTGGTACAAATTCGAAATTGAAAATCAACTGAACGGCTGGCAGTATATTTATTCAGTTACGGCTTTTGATCAGGGTGATCCCGTTAACAATTTAGAAAGTTTGGAGAGCGGACCTTTAGCAAATTTGCAGAAAATTATTCCAGGTACTCCTGCTGAAGATGAACAAGATGTGGAAATTGGAGTTTATCCCAATCCCTATTATGGAAACGCATATTGGGATGGAAATTCGGAAAGATTAAGAAAAATATATTTTTATAATTTACCAAGTGAATGTGAAATTACAATTTATACTTTATCAGGTGATGTTGTAAAAAGAATCTATCATGATCAGCAAAGTAATGGATCCGATTTGAGATGGTTCGAAACATTTTCAAAAGATGCTAAACAACAAATGTCTGGCGGAGAACATGCTTGGGATCTTATTACTGAAAGTGATCAGGCAATTGCAACCGGATTATATCTTTTTACAGTTAAAAATTCAAAAAATGGAAACATTAAAAGAGGAAAATTTTTAGTAATTAAATAAGGATAAAAAATGAATCTAAGAACTTTACTTAGTTTACTATTGTTGTTAAGTATGCAAATTTTTGCTCAAAATTATCCAGAAGTTCCACTTAGTGATGTGAATTATGTTCCAGCTGACTCACTTCTTAAATATGGAGCTCTAAACACAGAGCCTAAACCAGCTACTGTTGGTGATACAGTTGTCGTTACAGGTGTGGTCATGAATTCACCTTATTTTAATGCAAATCCCGATGATGGAGAAATGCTTTCTGCAGGTGCTCCCGCTTTTTATTTGCAAGATTTAAATGAACCAGAATGGGGCGGCGTTTTAACAAGATTTCCCGGATCCACTGTTCCAGAAGCATTTACTATTTTAGATTCTGGTCTGGTAATAAAAGCTACGGGAGTTGTAGTAGAATATTTTACAACGACAGAACTTGATATAATTAAATTTGAACCTTCTGATGTAATTAACCAGGTAAAACGTCCTGAACCAGTTCTTTTAACTCTTGACTCATTATTTGAAAAAGGAACAGCAAATCCAAATTATTTAGCTGAAAAATGGGAAGGTGTTTATGTAGAATTTAGAGATTTACAAACATCAGATCCGGGTATAGTTGGATCAGGCACATTTAAAGTCTTTGACGAAAATAATACAAGTATGGTGATATATAATAAAGGATTGTACATTAGAAATGGATTTCAGCCACCATCTGCTGGAACAAGTGTAACTAGTATTAGAGGTTATATTGAAACTAGAACTGGCGGACAGTACGGTTGGTTTATGCTAAATCCTGTTTATCCTAATGATATCGTTTATGGCGAAAGTGCTCCAAATATTTCAAATGTTTTAAGAGATAAAGGAGTTGTTGGATTTAATGAAGGTGTTACAGTCAGTGCCAGAGTTGTTGATGAAGATGCTACTGCTCCCATTAAATCAGTTAAATTAAATTACAGTGCAAATGATGCAGAATTTGTTGAAGTTGATATGACACTTACAGATGCAGTTGATTCAATATGGAGTGCATCAATTCCAGCTTACAACGATTCTACTTTAGTAAAATATTATATATCTGCAGTTGACTCAAATAATTTTAGTTCAACAAGTCCTTCAAACATTAGTAACAGTTATTTTTATATTGTATTAGATAGAATGCTAACTATCAAAGATATTCAATTCTCTCCATTTGGAAGTGGATATAGTGGCTTTAATAATTATGAAGTATCCGTTTCAGGAATAGTTACAGCTGACACAACAGACATTCAAGGTGATGGCTCTAATATAGGGCCACAAGTTTACTTGCAGGACATAACAGCTCCATGGAGTGGTATTCAAATATTTGGTGTTGAAGCTGATAATGTAAGAAGAGGTGATAAGTTAACAGTTTCTGGAATTGTAAACGAAAGTTTTGGTGTTACAAGAATTGGTACATTAGATCAAGGTGTTGCTATATCTCCAAATGGAACAGGATTACAATTACCTTTACCATATAAAATTAGTACAAAAGACATTGGAGCAACAGCAAATGGATTATTACCAGCAGAATCATATGAAGGTGTTCTAGTAACAATTGAAAATGTTTCTGTTATTGATGCTAACGCAGATGGTATTGTTGACGGACCGGATGAAGGAAGCGGTGGGAGCAGAAATTTTGGTGAAATACTTGTCGCTGACACATCAAATGTTCCAATGAGATTGGAAGTTCAAGATGGTACTCATGATTATCATAATTTTTGGGATACATCATTAGAAAGTACTGGAATACGGATTAGAACAGGTGATACTTTTGAAAGTATAACTGGAATTCTGTTTTATTCTTTCAGTAACTATAAATTAGTTCCAAGAAAAAATGATGATTTTTTTGGACATACACAAGTAACAAGTGTTGATGAAAATAATGGATTGCCAGAAGTTTATAGTTTATCCCAAAATTATCCTAATCCATTTAACCCAAGTACAAAAATTGAATATACAATTCCAAAGTTGACTAAGAATAATAGTTCGCAAGTTGAATTGAAAATTTATGATTTACTTGGCAGGGAAATAAAAACACTGGTAAATAAAATTCAATCTCCCGGAAGTTATGAAATTAATTTTAATGCTAATAATCTAGCAACAGGTATTTATTTCTATACATTGAAAGCTGGAGATTTTTACCAAACAAAAAAAATGATGTTAATAAAATAATTTTAAGAGATAAATTTATTACTTCAGAGGTTTAAAATATCTCTGAAGTTTTATTTCAAATGAATTCCAAATTTAGATATTACATATTGCTCATATTTTCTTTACTAATTATTGTTAGCTGCAATGAAGCTATTAATGATAATTTGTTGGATAATAATAAGCCGGAAACACATCTTTTCATTTATTCTGATTCTGAAGTAAGTCAGCAAAAAAGCAGACTGCAGGTTCATTGGTGGGGTGATGATAAGGACGGCTTAGTAATTGGATATTTGTTTAAATGGGACGGAATTGAAAATCAATGGCATTTTACAACTTCTAATGATTCTGTTTTTGCTTTGCCAATTGGTACTGTCGACACTTCTTACACTTTTTATGTTTCTTCAGTTGATAATTCCGGTAACGGAATATTTGATAGTGAAGTGTATATTGGACAAGAAAATATAGGACACGAACCATTTACTGATTTAAATAATAATAGTGTTTATGATAAAGGGGAACCATTTTTTGATTTTGGTGCGATCGATGAAAGTCCTGCATTTCAGAAATTTCCCATAAAAAATTCTTCACCAGAAATTACCTGGAATGATTTAAGTATTTTACCTGAAGTATCGTTTCCCGTTATGACTGTCGGCTGGAATGCTTTTGATTTAGATGGCAATGAAACAATTAAAGAAATTCATTTGGCATTAAATGATACATCTGATTTTATTGTTTTATCAGGCTCAACAAGATTAGTATCATTAATTGTTAATGACCTTAATTCCCAAAATCCGGAAATGAATGTTTATATAAATGCTGATGAAAATAAACTTCAGGATGATAAACTAAAGAATTTGAGATTGAATGATAATAATAGATTATATATAAGAGGCGTTGATATTAGTGGATCAAAATCAGAATTTTTACCTTTACCGGATACAAGCAGAAGCTGGTATATTTCAAAGCCAAAAGGTGAATTACTAATTGTTGATGATTTTGAAAGTGGAGAAACTGCTGCAGAATTTTATACTGCTAGATTTAATGAATTTATAAATGATTATGATGTTATTGATTTAGAAAACATCAGTTTACCTTATGAGTCAATAACTTTTCAGAACACTTTAAAATTATTTAAATTTATTTTTTGGTATTCTGGATCAAACCCAAGTATAGATTTAACAAATCTTGTAACACAAAATTATTTACAGAATGGGGGCAAAATTGCTTATTCAATGACTTTCCAGGATTCTTCTGCAAATTTTGATTTTTCAACACAAATTGCTCAAACATTTTTGCCAATTGAAAGTTTTGATTCTCAGAAACCGATTTCATTTATGTTTGCAGGTGCAAATATAATTCCATCATTAGAATTTTCAAATTATCCATCTCTTGAAAATCAAACAACAGTTGGATTTGTAAGAACATTTAAAGTGAGTGAAATTACTGCTTCAAAAGTATATGATCTTACAAGTTCTCAAATTAATGGAAGTATTGCATTATTGAATAAAACTAAAAATTTATTTTTTATTGGTTTACCGCTTCATCAATGCGATGCAAAATCTAGTGCTGGCAATTTGTTAAAGCAAGTTTTTGTAAATGAGTTTGGACTGAATTAATGAAAAAAATAGTTATCATATTACTCATTTTTAATTCATTCATTTGGGCACAATCTCCTGGGAAAATTACTGGTAAAGTTGTTGATAAAAATTTAAATGAAGGATTGCCGGGTGTAAATATAATTATTGAAGGAACCTATTATGGAGCTGCTTCTAATTTTGATGGTGAATTTTTAATAGAAAATATCACTCCAGGAATTTATACTGTTAAAGCTACTCTAATTGGATTTAAGCAAATGGTATTTACCGGCATTGAAGTACTTCCAAATAAATCTACATTATTAGATATTAGTATGGAAGAAACTGTTTTGACCATGGAGCAAGATGTAATTGTTATTGGTGAAAAACCTCTTGTTGATGCTGAAGAAACACAAAGTATAAAATCAATTGGCAGAGATGAAATTGAAGTTGCCGTAATTGAAAATGTAAAAGACTTGGTTACTCAGCAAGCTGGAGTTATCCAATCTGATAATGCAATTCATATCAGAGGCGGTAGATCATATGAAAATGCATTTTTACTTGATGGTGTATCAGTTCAAGATCCACTTGCGGGAACAGGTTTCGGTTTGCAATTAAGTGCTAATGCAATTGAAGAAGTTGAAGTGATTACCGGGGGTTTTAATGCAGAATATGGTCAAGCAACTTCAGGTGTAATTAATGTTAGAACCAGAGAAGGTGGTGAAAACTATTCGGGATCTATATCTTACAAACGGGATAATTTTGGAAATAAATCATCTTATCATGTATTTAATTTAGATGTAGCAGAAGCAAATCTAAGCGGTCCAGAACCAATTACTAGTTTCTTATTGCCGGCTTTAGGAATAAAAGTTCCAGGCAGATTATCTTTCTTTTCTAGTTTTTACATGGGAATCAGCGATGGTATTACTCAAGGTTATTATAAACCAACAGCTGAACAATTATATTCGTCAACATTTTATGGAACTAGATTTGCGCCAAGAGCAGAAAATAGCTGGTTTTGGCTTGGTAAATTAACATATGCTATTTCTCCTACAATGAAATTAGCATATTCTTACAATCAGTCAATAAGTATAAATCAAAATTCACAATCACTGCAATCTAATTTAGAGTACGTAGAACCTAGCCCTGGCTATCAATATGAGTTTCAAAATAATTTGGGCGAAGCAAATGTATTTACGCATAATAATACATATAATTCAATCACTTGGACTCACACACTTAATTCCAGTACTTTTTATACTCTTAAATTAAATAAGTTCTTTTCAAATTTAAGAGCAGATGCTAATGGTAAATACTGGTTTGATTATACTGAACCAAAAGATATTGTAACATTCCCAATTGAGTACTATAACTTAGATACAGACACAATTGGGGTAATACCGGGCGATGGTTTTTGGGATGTCGGAAATCCATATACTTGGCGTGATCATTATATTGATGAATTTTCTATAAAAGGAGATGTGACAAGTTTCTTTGATGAGAAGAATAAGTTCAAAGCCGGCTTTAATATGATTTTTCAAGAAATGCAGGTTATTGATATTTATAAACCTTGGATTGGTGAACTTGGTTTAAACAATGACATTTATAAAGTTCATCCTGCCAAAGGTTCATTTTATGCACAAGACAATATAAATTTTAGTGGAATGATTTTAAATTTTGGGTTGCGTTTAGATTACTGGTTCCCTGGAAAATATGTTGATGACGCAATTGATGATCCGGATGTAGTTACAATTCCCGATGAAATAAGAAAACAGTATAAAGAAGATACATTTAAATGGTTCAATGGACAAAGGTTTAAAGCAAGGCTAAGTCCACGATTAGGAATTTCTCATCCAATTACTGATAATCAAGTTTTATTCTTTTCATATGGACATTTTAGTAAGTGGCCTAATCCAAAATATATTTATGCTAAATTGAGCCCTACAAATGCTCAGTCATCATTTCAAACTTTTGGTAATCCAAACTTAGATGCTGAAACTACTGTAGCATATGAACTTGGAATTAAAAATCAGTTTTCGACCGATGACGTCTTGACCGTAACAGCTTACTATAAAGATATTTTTGATTATGTGAGAACCAGAACTGCAAAAATTACCTCGGCTAGATTTGCAACGCAGTCTTTTACAACATATGCAAATCTTGATTATGCAAAATCTAGAGGTGTTGAATTTGAGTATAAAAAAAGAATTGGCAATTGGTTTAATGGTATGGCATCAGTTTCTTATGCAATTGTAACGGGAAAAAGTTCATCTGCTGAACAAGGTGTTTTAATCCTAAGAGGAGACTTGGATGAATCCATCAAAGAGCAGTATATGTCTTGGGATCGTCCATTTACTTTTAACAGCAGTTTTAATTTTTATATAGCAAAGGGTGAACCGTTATTTGGGTTTGCACCTGGTATTTTAGATGATATAAATATTTACTGTCGGTTATTTTATCAGTCGGGTAAAAGATATACTGAATATATATTTACAAATAATTATGATACAGACGGCAGACCTGAGTATGCATATGATAGAGAAAATGTTCTGGAACAAGTTGGAGACAATTGGTTTTGGATTGATATGAATATTGAAAAATATTTTCAGGTTGCCGGTCTAAATTTTTCAGTTTTTGCAGAAATTAATAATTTGCTGGATACAGAAAATTCAGCTATAATTAATCCGGTAACTGGTAAAGCTTATGAAAAGGGTGATCCAACTCCATCTTCTTGGAATGATCCGAATTATCCTGATCTTCAAGCACCTTTAAATCCATACCCATATAATCCGGCTAGATATTTAACAAGAAGAAATATAAAATTTGGTATTTCATTAAAATTTTAAGTGAATTGTCTTTCCCGAATTTTTATTGCGGGAATTTAAATTAGGTCATTGATTAATGCTCGATGAAAATAAAAGTTAAAGATTGATCATAACAATTTTATGAAGAAATTTATTTTAATCATATTATTACCATTTATTGTTACAAAGGCTCAGTTATTCCCAACACTTGGCGGTCAAAGAGCCGGAATTTCAACAGCACAATTTCTTAAGATTGGAGTTGGAGGAAGAGCTACAGCAATGGGTGATGCATTTATTGCAGTTGCAAATGATGTTTCTTCATTATATTGGAATCCTGCCGGTTTGGTACTTTCTGAAAAGAATGAAGTTATGTTTTCACATAATAGTTGGATTGTTGATATTGGGCATGAATTTTTAGGGGCGAGCTACCACTTTTCATCTAATGATGCAATTGGTTTATCCTTAGCTTCACTTCATATGGAAGATATGGCAGTTACAACAGAAGTAAATCCTTTTGGTACCGGAGAATTTTTCTCATTTGGTGATTTTGCAATTTCAGCAACTTACTCAAGAAAAATGACTGACCAATTTAGCTTTGGTGCAACTGTTAGATATTTTGAAGAAACTCTAGATAAACTAAAAATGCGCGGAGTATTAGTTGATTTAGGAACGTATTATTGGACTGGATTAGGTTCAACTAGATTTGCAGTAACAATAACAAATTTTGGAAATGAATTAGCCCCCGATGGAAAAGTGATTTTATTTGGAGGAAGAGAAAAAAAACAATGGCAATCTTTTTCACCTCCAACAATGTTTAGAATTGGTTTTGCATTTGAACCATATCAAACTGAAGACCATAGAGTAACTGCATCAGTTCAGCTTAATCACCCAAATGATAATAGTGAAAATGTATCAACCGGTTTTGAATATTCATGGCACGAGATGTTTTATCTTAGAGGTGGATACAAAATTAATATTGATGAACAAGACTTATCTTTTGGTGCCGGATTAAATTTAGATTTGGATATTGCAGAATTTACCTTGGATTATTCATTTGTAAATTTTGAGAGATTAGGTGCTGCCCACAGATTTTCAATTATCTTAGGTTTGTAGATTTAATGATCAGAAATAAAATATATCTTAATTCTTTTATAATAGCCATTTTGGTGGGATTAACTTTTTTTGCATGCACTGATAAATTTGATATAAGTGAAGTTAATTCCTCAAACAACGGTGATATAGGAAATATTGGTGACACTCTTTATATTCAGCAATCACCAAATTGGACTGGATTCAACAATCCGCAAGATATGATTATGGGCAAAGATTTGTTTATTTATGTTGCAGACACAGATAATGACAGAATAGTGATGTTAGATATTGCTGGAAATGTTTTAGGTGAAAAGAGTATAAAAAAACCAATAGCAATAGCACAAAATTTTAAGTTAGAATTACTTGTTGTTGCTGAATTTGATACTGTAATTAATAGTCAAAATTTAACATTTAGTGCTATCTATAAAATTAACTTAGTAGAAACCGGCCATATTTTATCAAATGCAAAATTAGAAAGATTGCTTCCGCAAGATCCTAAAATTGATCCATTTGCTTTCAACAGAACTGATAGATTTTACACCGGCATTTGTTCATTTTATGATAATTCCATTTATGTTTCCAGAAAAGGTCCTTCAAATTCAAATCCAGTTGACCGTGATAATACAATAATGAAATTAAGATTTACAGAAAGTGATTCATTGATAGTAAGTAAAATACCTGGTCTTGAACCTGAAGGAACAGGGATTCTTTCTGCAAATCAAATAAGCTCTTTAACTTCTTTTAATAATAAAAGTACAGATGTAATTTTAACACTAATTGGAAATAACAGCTTTAAAGTACAATGGCTTGAATTCATTTCAAATCAAGATTTTGAAGGATATTTATCAAAGCTTGGTGCTTTTTCTTGTGATTTAATGAACGTAAATATTTTTGGTCAGCCTGAAGATATTGCTATAGATGATGCTAGTAATATTTATATCGCTGATGCTGAAAAAGACAGCGTTTATAAATTTAATGTTTTCGGCGATGAAATGGAATCATTTGGCGGAACTGAAATTATGTCATCACCACATGCTGTTGCTCACCATGATAGAACCTTATATGTTTTAGATACCGATAATAATAGAATTCTTCGTTTTATTCTCTCAACTGAAATAGATTAATATGAAAAAATTTTTTATAAGTATAATTTTTTGTCTCTCTTCAATAATTCTTTCGCAAACTACAGATATTATAACTTTAAGAGAAAATGATTCTCTTGGTGATCCAATATTTCTAAACCAGCAATTTACGATAAGCGGAATTGTAACATCTACAAATCAATTTGGAAATAATGGACCGGCAAGCTTACAAGATAATACTGCTGGAATTTCTGTTTACGGCAGTGATTTTAGCGGAACTGTTAACATTGGTGATTCTGTAACAGTAACTTCAACTATAGCCCAATTTAATGGTCTTACGCAATTTGATTTTTTTAGCAATGGTTCTTCTGTTTCAGTTCATAAAACTAATATTATCGTTGAACCAAAAACAGTTACTATTTTAGAAATATTAAACCAGGAATGGAATGGAATTGAAGAAATTGAGGGCAGTTTAATTAGGATTAATGATGTTCAAATTAATTCATCAGGAGCATTTTCCGGCGGCACAAATTATTCAATAACTGATCCAACTGGCACACTGGAAATGCGGATTGATAATGATGTAAATACTATTATTGGTTCGTCTATTCCATCTTCTAATATTGATATAATTGGCATTCTTGGTCAATATGATCCAAGTACTCCAAGAAGTTCAGGATATCAAATATTACCGAGATTTATTGAAGATTTAATCACAAATAATGAACCGTTAATTTTGAGTCCAATAATTCCAGCTGATATAACACCAAATTCATTTACAATTTATTTTAATACTATCAGAGAAGGAAACAGTGAAGTCAGATACGGATTGACAAACGACTTAGAAATTAACACAATCATTGATGAAGAATTAACTACAAATCATAAAATACTTATTGATAATTTAGAAGAATCAACGGTTTATTATTGTCAAGTTTTATCAACAAATCAAAATGGAACAAGCCAAAGCCAAATTTTTACGGCATCAACTTCATCATCTGATACTACTAATGGAAAAATAAATATTTATTTTAATTACTCAGTTGATAATTCAGTTGCCTATTCTGATAATTTAGCAATTGGCAATGTTAATTTTAAAAACAAATTAATTGAAAGAATTAATTCGGCTACTTATTCTTTAGATATTGCTGTGTATAGTTTTTATGGGTTAAATGAAGTAGCAAATGCAATTATTTCTGCAAAAAACAATAGGGGAGTAAAAGTTAGAGTTGTTTATGATAGCAGAGATATGCAAAGTTCAATGCAATTATTGTCAGATGCAGGGATTGGTATAAGTCAACGCCAAAATACTGATGGAATAATGCACAATAAATTTATGATTGTTGATGGAAGAGATTCAATGAGCAGCAATGATTGGATTTGGACCGGTTCTTGGAATTGGAATCCTCTTAATAACAGAAACAATGTTCTTGAAATTAATGATCCAACTTTGGCCTCAGCATATACAACAGAATTTGAAGAGATGTGGGGAAGTTCTGACGATGTTCCTTCTTCTTCATCTGCGCAATTTGGTCCATCAAAATCTGATAACACTCCGCATATTTTTAACATTGGCGGAAAACAAATAGAACTTTACTTTAGCCCATCAGATGGAACTGAATCTAAAATTTCTAATTCAATTATTTCTGCAGATAGTTCAATATTTTTTGGACTTTTAAGTTTTACCAGCGATCCAATTTTTAGTGCAATAAATTCTCGTTATTCAAATGGTATAAGTGATATTAGAGGTATAATTGATAATGTGGAAGACACGGGAAGCGAATATTTCAATCTTCAGTCTATATCTGAAGTTTTTGACTATAATTTAAGCGGTTTATTTCACCATAAATATTCTATTATTGATTCTTATTCATCGAGTTCAGATCCAATTGTTATTACCGGTTCACATAATTGGTCAAGATCAGCAAATGAAAAAAATGATGAAAATACACTCATAATTCATGATCTGTCCATAGCAAATATGTATATGCAAGAATTCAAAGCTAGGTATAATGAATTAGGAGGAAGTCAGGATTTTCAGATTCCAATTTTAACAAATGTTAAAAATAAATTTAAGTCAGTCAATAGTAGCCTTAAGCTTTTTCAAAACTATCCAAATCCTTTTAATCCTAATACAATTATTAATTACACCATAGCAAAAGAAGAAGATTTTGTAAAACTGTCTGTTTATAATTCATTGGGTGAGGAAATTGAAGTATTAGTAAATCAGAAGCAAAAAGCCGGTTCTTATGAAATAAATTTTTCTGGTGAAGAATTTTCATCAGGTATTTATTTCTATTCTCTTAAAACCAGTGATAATATAATAACGAAGAAAATGTTATTATTGAAGTAAAAATGAATAGTTAATGATTGAAAAATAAATTTAGAATACCTAATTTTGTAAATTGTTTTAATTTCAAAAAGGAGAAAAATGGCAAGTAACGAAGGAACAATTGTTCAGGTAATTGGACCAGTCGTAGATATTGATTTTGCAGGTGGTGAGCTTCCTGAAATTTTCAATGCTATACATATACCTTTAGAAAATGAAGGTGAAAAATCTGTTTTAACCTTAGAAGTTCAACAGCATTTGGGTGAAAATAGAGTTAGAACAGTAGCAATGGATATTACGGATGGTTTAGTTAGAGGAATGAAAGCCATTGATACAAAAGAACCAATATCTGTTCCAGTTGGACCAGAAACTTTGGGAAGATTAATAAATGTTTTAGGCGAAGGAATTGACGAATTAGGTGAAATTAAAACTAAGCAAAAAGCTCCAATTCATCATCACGCTCCTAAATTTGAAAAATTGGCCACATCTCAGGAAATGTTTGAAACTGGAATAAAAGTAATAGATTTACTTGAACCATATTCAAAAGGTGGAAAAACTGGATTATTTGGCGGTGCGGGTGTTGGTAAAACAGTAATCATTCAAGAGCTTATTCACAATATTGCTTCACAACATGGCGGATATTCAGTATTTACCGGTGTTGGTGAAAGAACAAGAGAAGGTAATGACCTTTGGCGTGAAATGAAAGAATCGGGTGTATTAGATAAAACTGCACTGGTATTTGGCCAAATGAATGAACCACCTGGAGCTAGATTGAGAGTTGGTTTAACCGGACTCACAATGGCTGAATATTTTAGAGATGTTGAAGAACGTGATGTTTTATTATTTATTGATAATATTTTCCGTTTTACTCAAGCCGGTTCAGAAGTTAGTGCTCTTTTAGGTAGAATGCCTTCAGCAGTAGGTTATCAGCCAAACTTAGCTTCAGAAATGGGTGAATTGCAAGAAAGAATTACATCAACTGATAAAGGTTCAATTACATCAGTACAAGCAATTTATGTTCCTGCAGATGACTTGACAGATCCTGCTCCTGCTACAGCATTTTCTCACTTGGATGCAACAACAGTATTAAGCCGTCAGATTTCTGAGTTAGGAATTTATCCTGCAGTTGATCCATTGGATTCGACTTCAAGAATTTTGGAACCAGGTATTTTAGGTCAAGAACATTATAGAGTTGCAAGTCAAGTTAAAGAGATTTTACAAGCATACAAAGATTTACAAGATATAATTAACATTTTAGGTATGGATGAACTTTCTGAAGAAGATAAAGTTATCGTTAGAAGAGCAAGAAGAATTCAGAGATTTTTAAGTCAGCCGTTTCATGTTGCCGAACAGTTTACCGGTTTTCCTGGTAAATATGTTAAATTAGAAGATACAATTAGAAGTTTCAAAGAGATACTTGAAGGTAAACATGATAGTTTACCTGAAATGGCATTCATGTACGTTGGAACAATTGAAGAAGCTGTTGAAAAAGCTAAAAAAATGAAATAATTATGGGTGAACTTAATTTAGAAATAATTACCCCAAGTAAAATTGGTTATAAGGGAAGCGTTACTTCAGTTACAGTTCCCGGTACAAAAGGAAATTTTCAGGTTCTTTTTAACCACGCACCAATAATTAGTTCATTAGAAATTGGTGAAATTAAAATAGTTGATAAGGATAAGAAGAAATTTTTATTTGCTACCAGCGGCGGAACTATTGAAGTTTCCAATAATAAAATTATTGTTTTAGCAGAATCATTAGAAAGATCTGACCAAATAGATATAAAACGTGCTGAAGAAGCTAAGCAAAGAGCTCAAGATAGATTGCATAGAAGAACTGAAACTGAAATTGATGATATTAGAGCAGAATATTCTCTTAAAAGAGCTATAAATAGATTAAAAATTTCTCATAAAGAATTATAGTTAAGTATTTTAAAAAAGAAAAGGGATGTAATTATTACATCCCTTTTTCTTTTTAAATAACGCTAAAATATTTTAAAAGCTATTTTGCTTTTGAATATCTTTCAGCAACAGCATCCCAATTAATTACATTCCAAAATGCAGAAATATAATCTGGCCTTCTGTTCTGATAATTCAAATAATAAGCATGTTCCCAAACATCTAATCCTAAAATTGGTGTTCCTTTTACATCAGCAATATCCATTAAAGGATTGTCCTGGTTTGGTGTTGAAGTTACGACTAATTTGCCATTAGAAACAACAAGCCAAGCCCATCCTGAACCAAATCTAGTTGCAGCTGCTTTAGAAAATTGATCTTTAAAAGCATCAAATGAACCAAATGTAGAATTTATATCATCGGCTAATGCGCCAGATGGATTTCCACCTTTATTTGGTCCCATAACTGACCAGAATAATGAATGATTGAAGTGACCGCCGCCGTTATTTCTTACAGCAACTGGATGACTTGAAACATTTGCTAATAGTTCTTCTAATGATTTTCCTGCCATATCGGTATTCTCAACAGCAGCATTAAGATTGTTTACATAACCAGCATGATGTTTGCCATGATGAATTTCCATAGTTCTTGCATCTATATTGGGTTCAAGTGCATTAAAATCATATGGCAATGCAGGTAATTCAAATTTGCTCATCGTATCTCTCCTTACTTTTTTGTTAGTTAATAAATTAAATTTTGTAATATTTGTTATAAAAGGTAATACACCTAAGGAATAAAGGAAATTTCGTCTATTCATATTATACTCCAAATGATTCTCCACAACCGCAAGTTTTTGTTGCGTTAGGGTTATTAAAAATAAATCCTTTTCCGTTTAAACCGTCACTATAATCTAGTTCTGTTCCCATAAGGTAAAAGAGACTTTTACCATCAACAACAATATTTAAATCATTGCTGCCAAATTTAGTATCGCCGTCTTTTTCCTCACCATCAAAACCTAAATTATATGTAAATCCTGAACAGCCGCCGCCTTTTACACTTACTCTTAAGCAGTAATCTTTGGGAATATTGTTTTCATCCATAATTTGTTTTATTTGCTTAAGAGCTTTTTCAGTTATTGTTATTGATGAGGTAGTGTCAATTGTTTCACTCATTTTCAACTCCTTCAACTTCTGCTATTTTTTTTGTAATTCCAATTTCAAAATTAATTCTCCACGATTTACCATCAATTTGGGTAAGTTCATTTTCATTAACCATGTCTTTGATAAACGACATTGCTAAAATTTCAGCTTGCGAATATTTTACAGGATTTTCTTTCATTTCAAAATAACTCATAATTGCATATTGAAGATCACGTAAAAATAAATTTGAATATTGAAAAATTGTGTAAGTTTCATTCATAAAATTGAAGAAAACTTTTTTGTTAGATTTTAAGTGTTCTAAATGATTCATATTTATCTCATTAATTTGTTAGTTCATTCAAAGTAATTTCATTAAACATTTTATTTATTTTATTTTGCAGATTCAAAAAAGGGGAACGTATATAACAATTATTTATTCTTGCACAATCTTCATTGTTTGCACCGTCAAAAGTACAATTGGCTAATTGAATATTCTCATCAAGAGCATCAATTATATTTAATAGTGATAATTTATTACTGTCAACAAGCAAATTGTATCCGCCGTATTTACCTTGTTGCGATTGAACAATTCCTTTTCTCACTAATTTTTGAAGTAATTTAGAAAGTAAATCATATGGAATATTAAGATCATCAGAAATTTTTCTACTACTTAAACTAGCAAAATTTTCGTTGTCTGCAATATATTTTAAAGCAAGAATAGAATATTCAACTGATTTTGAAATTTTTATCATTTATATACGACTAATTTTATCGCATATAAAATAATAAAGATTCATCAATAATACAAGTGACAATTTTTAATTAACTAAAATTGATAAAAATGCTTGGGCAAAATCTACTATTGGTGAAAAATAAACGCCCAATATTAATGTAGGAACAAGTAGAATAAGAATAAAAACTACATCATTTAATGAAACTTTAATTTCTGGTACTGTTTTATCAGTTTCATTGATGAACATATGTTTTAAGACTCGAATGTAATAATAGAGTGAGACAACACTGTTTAGAACAGCAATAACGGCAACTGCAATCATTTTAACATCTAATAATGCAATGAAAATATATAATTTTGATATAAAACCAGCAGTAGGAGGTAAACCGGTTAATGAAATTAAAAATATAGTTAATGAAACTCCAAGAAATGGAGCAGCAGAACCTAATTTATTATAATCATTAATATTTTCAGATCCGATGTTGTTAGCAATTATCATTACTATATAAAATGCACCAATATTCATTAATAGATAGACCAGAAAATAAATCATAACCGCAAGTAAACCTTGATCAGTTAGAACTGCAATACCTAACAACATATAACCGGCATGAGCGATGCTTGAATAAGCTAACATTCTTTTTAAGTTATCTTGCCAAAGAGCGGCAAAGTTACCTAATGTCATTGTAAGAACAGAAATAATAATTAAGAAGTTTTGCCAATCGAAACCTTGCAATAGTATCCAATTTCCCTCAATATTATCTGCTAAGAATGTAACTTTAACAAATCTTATTAAAAGTGCAAAACCGGCAGCTTTACTTGCAACAGATAAAAATGCAGTGATTGAAATAGGTGCTCCTTCATAAACATCTGGAGTCCAAAAGTGAAATGGAGCTGCTGAAATTTTAAAGCCTATACCAGCAAAAATTAAAATAAGAGCAAAAGAATAAATTATTGAATTTATACTAGTAGTTTGAAGGACTTCATTTATTTCATAAATATTTGTTGAACCAATTAATCCATAAATTAATGACATTCCAAACAGCATTATTCCAGATGAAGCTGAACCATATATCAAATATTTTAATGATGCTTCACTATCACGATCTCTCAGTTTAGTGAATCCGGTTAATACATACGAGGATAATGATAAGATTTCAACGGAAATATAGATCATTATAAGATCAGAAGCCGAAACCATAAACATCATGCCTAGAACCATACCTAAAAGCAAAGTATAGAATTCTCCCGATCTTTCAGATATTGAATGAATTTCACTTGATGATTTAGTAAAGAAAATAATTAGGATTGATGTTATAAGAATAATTATTCTAAAATAATTTCCAAATGGATCTAAAGAAAGAAGTCCAAACTTATTTCCGGTATCGCCAATAATAAATGCATGAGTTTCAATATCAACAGAACCCAAAGAATAAAATAATGCAGCAAATAAACCGATTAGTCCAAGATAGGGGATAATAGTTTTATTTTTATCATATATTAAATCAAATAAAACCACCAGAAGTAAAGTAACAGAGACAATAATTTCTGGATATATAAGCGATAAATCTTTAAAAAGGTTTTCTAACATTATTTTATCAATAAACTAATTTCTAAATTAATAAATTTACATTCCGCTGATTCTAATATTTTGAGCTCCATTAGCAATGAATTCAACTAATGTATTTACAGATGTATTCATTATATCTAACATTGCTGAAGGATAAATTCCTAAGAATATGATAATTATTGTTAATGGAATTAACATTGCATATTCTCTAAAAGTAATATCATGTAAAACATTTTCCCATTTTGTATTGAATTCGCCAAAGAAAATTCTTTGAAGAGTCCATAACATATAAGCGGCACCTATTAAAATACCAAGTGTGCCAATCATTGTTAAAGTTCTAATTTCTGCAACACCAAAAGCACCTACAAATACCAACGCTTCAGAAATAAATCCGCTTAAGCTTGGTAGGCCGATAGCCGCGAAAAATGCAACAGTAACAAATCCAGTGTAAATAGGCATTTTATTTGCCAAACCGCCAAAACCATTAATTTCTCTAGTATGAGCTCTATCATAAATAACACCAACAATTAAGAAGAGCATTGCGGTTATTGTTCCATGATTGAACATTTGGAATATTGCTCCGGTAATACCGGTTGTACTCATTGATGCCATACCCAATAAAACATATCCCATATGTGAAACTGATGAATAAGCTATAAGTTTTTTGAAATCCTTTTGAGCAAGAGCAACTAATCCGCCATAAATAATATTTATAACTCCAAATAAAGCAATGTAGTAAGCTAATTGTTCGGTAATTTCCGGGAATATTGGATAGCTAATTCTTAAAATTCCATAAGTTCCCATTTTCAATAATACACCGGCAAGAATAACACTAATTGGAGTAGGTGCTTCAACGTGTGCATCAGGTAACCAAGTATGAAATGGAAACATTGGTATTTTAATTGCAAAGCCAACAAAAAGTGCAATATATGCTGCTAATCTATAATTATTTGGATTAAGCGGTGAAAGCAGTCCGTTATCTAAATAATTTGCAGGATCCATCAATGCAAGAAGATTAAAAGTATAAACAACTCGACCGTCAGCTAGGGTTTCTCCGGCACTAAAATATAATGCTATCATAACTAACAGCATGAACACACTGCCAAATAAAGTGTAGATAAAGAACTTAATAGCTGCATATTCTTTTCTTGGTCCGCCCCAAATTCCAATAAGGAAATACATAGGAAGAAGCATTAATTCCCAGAATATGTAGAACAAAAAGAAATCCAGTGCAACGAAAACGCCCATCATTCCAGTATCTAGAAGTAGAAATAAAGCAAAATAACCTTTAATTGATTTTGATATATTCCAAGAAGAAATAATAGCAATAAATGAAACAATAGCAGTTAGAAGAATCATTGGTAAACTTAATCCATCAGCACCAAGAAAATAATCAACTTTAATAGTTCCAATCCATGAGAGTCCAGTTAATTCAATCCATCTGAATTTTTCAATAAATTGAAATGAACTTACTTCATATATTCCACCTGCGTTGTAGTTAAAATTACCTAGCAGAACTACTGCTAAAATGATTTGTAAGAAGGTTATTATCAACGAAGTAATTTTAATTTCTTTAATCATTTTGCTAGGTATAAATAGAATGATGATCATTCCAATAACCGGCAAAAATGTAATTAAAGATAAAATAGGGAATCCATTCATTATAATTATTTACCTTATATTTTTAATTTCTATCTTACTAAAAAGGTCCAATAATAAAGAATAATACTATTATTGAAAAAACTACTAAAACAATATATGTCTGAACCTTTCCAGTTTGCATTCTTTTAAAATTTAATCCAATAAAACCGCTTATAAACGCAGTTGCATTTACAAAACCATCTACTATATATGTATCAAACCATCCGCTAATTTTAGAAAATACTCTAGTGAGAGTAGCACTGCCATTTACAATTCCGTCAACAATCCATTTATCAAACCAAGAAAGAATATTACCTAATCCTAATGTTCCGCTAATAAATGATGCATCGTATATTTCATCAACATACCACTTATTTAATGAACCCTTATATAGTGATTTAACTTTGTCAGCAATATTATCAGGTGAAATTTTCTTCCATTGATACATTGTAAAAGCTAATAAAATACCTAATCCACCTAACAATATTGATAATATCATTGCTGGATAATGAGCCCAATGCATAGCATGTTCATATTTTTCTGAATGAGCAATTAGCCCATGTTCACCAACGCTAGCTTCGTGTGGTTCTCTAACCATAAAATCGAATCTTGAAGTTTCCGGAACAACCGTCTGGGGAGTTTGAACCCATTCTGTTGCAAACCAACCATCTGTTGCTCCAATTGGATTTGGAGTATACCAAATAAAAGTTGATAACACACTTAAAACAACTAAAGGCATAACCATAACAAAAGGTGATTCATGTGCATGATCAAATTTATGCTGATTTCTAGGTTCACCATGGAATGTCAAGATTACCAACCTAAACATATAAAAGGCTGTTAAAAAAGCTACCAAAAATCCCATAATTGGAATTAACCAATGACCAGTTAATTCTCCAAAAGCTAAAGTTCCGGCAAGTAAGCCATCTTTGCTTAAAAAGCCTGAAGTTAAAGGAATTCCAGAAATCGCCAATGTGGAAATTAAAAATGTATAATAAGTGATCGGCATTTTCTTTTTCAATCCGCCCATTTCTCTTATATCTTGTTCATGATGCATTGAGTGAATTACAGATCCTGAACCAAGAAATAAACAAGCTTTAAAAAATGCATGGGTAACAAGATGGAAAAATGCATAAGTATAAGCTCCAACACCAAGCGCCATTATCATATAACCTAACTGACTTACAGTTGAATAAGCTAAAACTTTTTTGATATCATTCTGAGTAAGTGCAATTGTTGCAGCAAAAAGGGAAGTAACAGCTCCAACAATTGCTATTACCAACATAGCATCTGCGGTTAGCATTACAAAAATTCTTGCAACCAAATAAACACCGGCAGCAACCATTGTGGCTGCATGAATTAGTGCACTTACGGGAGTAGGACCTTCCATTGCATCTGGCAACCAAACATGCAGAGGGAATTGCGCCGATTTACCAACCGCGCCCATAAAAACTAATATTCCGGCAGCAGTTAACCAAACTTCACTTCCGTATGGTAAAATTCCATTTGCAATTTGACTGTATATAAAATCGAAAGAAAACGATTTATAATTTGTGAAAAGTATCAAAATGCCAATAAACATACCTATATCACCAATACGGTTTGTCAGGAATGCTTTTTTACCGGCATCAGATGCAGATTGTTTTTCATACCAAAAACCAATTAAAAGATAGGATGATAATCCTACTAATTCCCAAAATATGTACATCATTAAAAGATTATCTGTAAGAACTATTCCTAACATTGAAAAAGTAAATATTCCTAAATAAGAAAAGTATCTTGAATATCTTTTATCACCTTCCATATATGCAATAGAATAAATATGAACAAGCATGCTAATAAGATTGACGACGAAAAGCATTATAACAGTGAGATTATCAATTTTAATTCCTAAATCAACTGTTAATTCGCCAATTTTTGGAACATTTCCAAAGTTAATCCAGGTAAAGGAAAAGAGAAGGTCCTGATGTAAAAATGATGTTAACTTTGAGTAACCAACTACTAGTGATAAAATAAATGCAAAGGAAATAATTCCAACTTCAGCTAGATAAATTTTTGGAAATCTTTTGCCAAAAAATAGTACAATTATAAAACCAAGCAATGGCAATAATAGTATGGCAATCGAAATATTTATATTGGCAGTTTCAGACATAGGTTATTCTTTAAGATTTTTAATTTCATCTATATTAACATTTGCAAAAGTTTTATAGATGTTTAATACAATAGCCAAAGCAATAGCGGCTTCGGCTGCTGCTAATATGATTACAAACAAAGCATAAATTTGACCATTAATTCCAAGATTTCCGAATCTTGAAAATGCAACAAAATTTATATTAGCTGAATTTAAGATTAGTTCAACTCCCATTAAAACCATAACAGCATTTTTACGAGTAACAACACCATATAAACCCAAAGCAAATAAAGCGACGCTAACAGTTAAAAAATGATTTAATCCAACTTCCAATTCTTATTATTCCTTATCTCTTCTTGCAATTGATGCAGCACCAATTAGTGCAATTAAAAGTAAAATACCAAGCAATTCAAAAATCAGTACATATTCTGATAATAAAATGTCACCTATTTGGAAAGCAGTAGTGGTAGGTAATTCAAATTTTTCTGATTTCCAATTTGTAGAAGTCATAGTCCAAAATAAAATAGCAGTAAAAATTGCTAATCCAATTATTGCCGGTATAACTTGAATTGAGCCTGATCTGATATCAACATTAGTTATTCTATTAGTAAGCATAACACCAAACAGTAACAGAATTAAAATTCCGCCAACGTAAACCATAATTTGAACAACGGCAATAAAATCAGCTCCTAATAAAACATAAATGCCTGAAACGCCAAAAAATGTAAGCAGCAAACTAAATGCAGCGTGTACAATATTTTTGGAATTAACAACCACTATTGCTGATCCAATCGTTATTGCTGCAAATAAATAAAATATTATATCGTATAATTCCATAATTACTTATTACTCTGGTTTACTTTCTGGCTTATCATCTTTTTTTGCAGCATCTTGTTTTGCTTTTTCGGCTTTTGCCTTTGCTGCAGCTAATTTTTCTGCTTCTTTCTGAGCTGTAAATTCTTCAAATTTCTTTTGCTTATCAGTAACTTCATCCATTGTTAAAGTTGCAAAATTGTAAATCAAATTATCTCTTTCAAATTCAGAGAATTCATAGACTTTAGTCATATTAATACATTCAGTAGGGCATGGATAAACACATAATGAACAGAAGCAGCATTTAGCAATATCAATATCAAATTTTGTAACCCACAATGCTTTTTTCTTTCCTTGTGAAGTTTCACCCGGACTATCATCCGGAGTAGCTTTTACAGTTTCAATTGTAATACAATTGACCGGACAAGCCCTTGAACATTGATCACAACCAATGCAATCATCCATATTTACAAAGAGTCTGTTTCTGGCTCTTTCCGGCATTTGTGGTTTTACTTCAGGGTATTGTATAGTTACTGAAGGAACGAAGAGATGTTTGAAAGTAATTCTCATTCCAACTAGAACTGTATAAAGTGCATCAAATGTATTTTTAAAGTATTGTTTCATTTTATATTAAAGTTACTAATCCGACTAATAATAAAATTGCAATTGAATATGGAATTAAATATTTCCAGCAAACAGTCATTAATTGATCAACTCTTAATCTAGGCAAAGTCCAACGAAGCCACATTTGAATTAAGACAAATATCAAACCTTTAGAAGCAAACCAAAAGAATTGTTCAATCGGAACTAGCCACTCAACGCCAAGAGTATTTCCTAAATAACCTAAAGGCGAATGATAACCGCCAAAAAATAAGATCGTAATCAAAAATGAAACGGCAAGCATATTTGCATATTCTGCTAAAAAGAACATAGCAAAACGCATTCCAGAATATTCAGTGAAAAATCCAGCAACCAGTTCAGACTCAGCTTCTGGGATATCAAATGGTGTTCTATTTACTTCCGCTAAAGTGCTAATAAAAATTATTATAAATGCTCCAAGCATCAACGGAATAAGTAAGAATTTTGCTATTCCGGGTAATGTTCCGCCTAAGATATTCCAATTCCAAAAAAACGCAGTTTGCTGATCAGAAATTGTATGAAGATTTAATGAGCCTGTAATCATTACCATTGTTAGCACAACAACAGCAGTTGGAATTTCGTAACTAATAATTTGAGATACAGATCTCATAGCTCCTAATAATGAATATTTATTATTAGAAGACCAGCCGCCCATTAAAATTCCGGCTACAACTAAACTTGAAATTGCTAAAAAGTAAAATAGTCCAACATCAATTGAACTTCCTATAAAAAAACTTGAAAATGGAAGAACAGCAAAAGCGGCAAAACTTCCCATAAAAACTAAATATGGTGCAAAATTAAAAAGTGATTTATCAGTAGATGAAGCTCGTAAATCTTCTTTTTGAATCAGTTTTAAAATATCAGCAACTGTCTGCAGAATACCATGATAACCTGTTCTCATAGGACCAAGTCTATCTTGCATATGTGCAGAAACTTTTCTTTCAGCTAAAACTGCTAAAAGCGCATAAGGTAAAATGAATAGAAATAATGGTAATGCCGCCGCAATAAAAAATGCAACAATATTATTTCCTACAAGATTTACTAAAAAATCATACATTATCTATCAATTTCTCCTAAAACGACATCAATACTGCCTAAAATTGTTATGATATCTGCTACAAAATGACCTTTGCAGAGTTCGTTGAAAACTTCCATGTTTACAAATGAAGGTGCACGAACCTTAACTCTAAATGGATTTAATGAACCATCACTAATTATAAAATAACCAAGTTCACCTTTAGGATTTTCAACTCTGGTATAAATTGAGCCCTTTGGAGGTTTAATTCTTTTTGGAACTGCGGATTGAACATCGCCATCGGGAATATTATCAATTGCTTGTTCAATTATCTTTATACTTTGTTCCATTTCCAAAACTCGTAAATAATATCTATCCCAGCTATCACCGGTTGTACCATATAACCCTTCACCGACCGGAATATCAAATTCAAATCTATCATAAATTGAATATGGATCATTTTTTCTTAGATCCCATTTTATTCCGCTTGCTCTTAAATTTGGACCTGTAATTCCGTAATTGATAGCAACATCTGCGGGTAAAATTCCAATATTTGCAGTTCTTTCAACAAATATTTTATTATAAGATAGAAGATTATTTAACTCAGTAATTCTGGGTTTGAAATCTCTTACAAAATCTTTTGTCTTTCTAACAAAATCCGGATGAATATCATGAGATAAACCGCCGACCCAAATGTAATTATATAATAAACGGGCACCGCAAGTTTCTTCAAAAATTGTGAGAATTTTTTCACGTTCGGCAAATAAAAATAGGAATGGCGTAAATGCGCCGATATCAACACCATAGGTTCCCAAAGCAACCATATGTGATGCAATTCTTTGAAGTTCAGCCATTATTACGCGTATATATTCAACTCTTTCAGGAATTTCAATACCTAACAATCTTTCTACAGTAATTGCATAACCTAAGTTATTAGACATTGAAGCTAAGTAATCCATTCTATCTGTATATGGAACTACTTGAGGATAAGTCATTGCTTCACAGTGTTTTTCAAAGCATCTATGTAAATAGCCTAAATGAGGTATAACATTTAATACAAGTTCACCTTCTAATTCAAGTTCAAGTCTCAAAACCCCATGAGTAGAAGGGTGTTGAGGACCCATATTTAATACCATTTCTTCAGTCTTTATTGCCATATCAGTAAGGTATCTTCATTCCGTTATAAAATTCGGGTGTTTCAAAATCCTTTCTTAATGGATAGCTTCCTTCTTCCCAATCATAAGGCATTAAAATTCTAATTAAGTTTGGGTGATTTAAGAAAATTATTCCATACATATCAAAAGCTTCTCTTTCATGCCAATCAGCACATTTCCAAATTGATTCAACTGATTCAACTTCCGGTTTTTCAATAGGTACAGAAACTTTTAAAGCTAATTTATGATCTAATTTCATTGAATGCAGGTGATAATAGACACTCAATGTTCTTCCTTCTAATTTTTCATTACCTTCTTCATCTTTAACTTTAGTTGCGTTATTATCATCAACACCGGAAAGATTCATTAAAGTATCAAAAAGAAGAGATTCATCATCCCGTAAAAATTTACAAATCTGAGGTAATTCCAAGGCATTAATAACTACAAAAGGTTCAACCGGTAACTCATTGTCAATTATAATTTCCGAATGAGGAAATTTATCTTTCAATTTTTGTATTATTTCTTCAACACTCATGCAGTTTTTCTCAAGCGTTCGTTTCTAATTTTTTCCTGAAGTTTTAATAATCCTTCTAATAGTGCTTCTGGTCTTGGAGGACAGCCTGGTACATAAACATCAACCGGAATAACTCTGTCAATACCTTTTAAAACATGGTAACCGTGCTCCCAATATGGACCTCCGCAATTTGCACAACTACCCATTGAAATTATATATTTTGGATCCGGCATTTGTTCATATAATCTTTTTATTCTTGTTGCCATTTTCAAAGTAACAGTTCCGGAAATAAGGATAACGTCAGCTTGTCTTGGTGATGGTCTTGGAATAACTCCAAATCTATCAAAATCGTAATGAGAAGCAGAAGTTGCCATCATTTCAATTGCACAACATGCTAAACCAAAACTTAGCTGCCATAATGAAGAAAGGCGAGCCCAATTAAGTAAATCTTCTGATTTTGTAATTACAATATTGCTGTCACTAAATTCTGTATCCAAAAATCCCATAATTTCGCTTTCTATAGTTTAGGAGACTTGTTGTTCTTTTTTCTCTAATAATTTATTTAGCTCTAACCTATTAATTTTAGGTCTTGCCCACTCAAGATCACCTTTCCGCCATTCGTAAGCCATACCTAAAAATAATACAAGCAAGAAAATTGCCCCGGCAACAAATCCGTAAAATCCAAAAGTTTTGTAAACCAGAGCCCAAGGAAATAATAAAACTATTTCCACATCAAAAATTAAAAATATTAGGGCAACAACATAAAAACGGATATTGAATTTTACCCAAGGGGAACCTTCGGGATTTTCACCGCACTCATAGATTAAATCTTTTTCGTGAGAGGGTCTTTTTGGCCTGATTAGCATAGCAGCAAAAATGGCAATGCCAACAAATGCTCCTGCTAAAATAATGAAGACGAAAATTTTACCAAATTCAGTTAACATAAAACCTATAATTTATAGCCTAAAAGTTACAAGAAGGTCTTATTAAAGTCAAGAATCTTTATTACAAAAATATCACTATAGTTTTATAGTAATACAATCAATAAAATTTTAGCCTAGAAAAAGTCTTATAAAAAACTAATTTGTGAAAATTTGAATTGTATAATAAGAATAGAATGTGATTGATTTTTATCTTTGAAGAAGTACAAATAAATAATTCATTCCATTGCGGCTGAAATTTATTTTTGAAATAATACAATCCTCTATAATTGTAAGCAAAGTTAAGCAGCAATCCAACTTTGTAAGCTATATAACTTTTAAGATCAACTGGTTTATTATATTTAATAAAAGGTACCTCACCAAGACTCAGATATTTGTACCGTTCATTTTTAACATCTTCAAAAGTATATTTAACTAAAGCCTCCATTATACCAATTGGGGCATTTGCTTTTCTTAAAATTAATTCTGTATGAATTTTTTCAGTTGAATTTCTGGAGGTTAAAATTATTCCTAACCAATTATCATTTTGATCAACGAAAGCATAGAGTTCATTATTAGGATTAAATTCAGTCTGAAATAAATTATTTAATTGAGGTTCATTTCCGTGACTTGCTGTTTTTCTAAATTCTTCCAGCTGTTTTGCATTTTCTTGTGAATAAAACAATTTTTTAATTTTACCGTGTCTTAATCCTCTTTTAATTAATTTCTTTAAAGATTTTTTTTCAAAATGATTTTTTGAAGTATCAAGAATTGCTTCCATTCCAAATTGAAATGCTGAGTAGCCAATTTTATTTAATGAATTAGTTAGATCAATATTACAACCTCTAATTACAATTTGTTTGTTTTCTTCGGTTTCAGTTAGTATTCTATAATCAAAATCATTAGCATTAAGATCTTGTAATGCAAACCACTTTATTCTTTTATTGGAAATAATTCTAGAATTGGTAAATTCAGAATTAATTAATGACCAGCTTAAAGGAAGAGAGTTCATCTTAAAGAATTAAAAATTTATTTATCATATAGTTTTTACAAAACATAATTTAATTTGTTCTTGAATTTAATATATTTATTAATAATAATTTTGGCGCGTTCGTCTAGTGGTCCAGGACGCCGCCCTCTCAAGGCGGAGATCACGGGTTCGACCCCCGTACGCGCTACTATCTAAATGCAATAATTTATAAATCCACTCAATAAACCTATCTATGCTACTCGATTTTTTATAAAAATTACATATAACAAAAAACATAAATCAAATACTTAACAAAATCCAAATATCAATGAAATAAACAAAATAGGTCTTAAATAATATTGAGCATTGGAATTTATTAGATATCTAAGCTGATTATATTGCACATGATCTCGCAATCTCAGAACTAAATCATAAATAACTCTATTATTTTAGATTTATAAAACTAATTCAAAAAATTTCCAATAATTAGTTCTATCAATTTTTATCACATCTGCATTGTAGGTTTCCATAAATCCTTTTGGTACTTTAAATTTTTGTTTTTCAGAAAACTTCATCTCATAACCGTATATTTTACCGGAATACTCTTCAACATAATCAATTTCTTTTTGGTCATATGTCCGCCAGAAATAACTATTTACATTTTTATTACTGTAGGCATTTGATTTCATTCTCTCGGCAATACAGAAATTTTCCCATAAAGCACCAACATCATTTCTTAAAGATAAAGGATTGAAATTATTTATTAACGCATTTCTAATACCAAGATCATAAAAGTAAATTTTAACGGATTTAGATAATTCTTTTCGGATATTTCTTGAAAAAGAGTTTAACCTAAAAACAACAAAACTTTGCTCAAGAATATCTATATATTTTTGAACGGTTATATGATTGACTCCTAATTTGGAAGCTAATTCGTTATAAGTAACTTCATTGCCAATTTGTAAAGCAAGAGAAATTACTAAATTTTTAAGAAGATTAGATTTTTTAATTCCTTCAAAATTTAACAGATCTTTAAATAAATAACTTGATGCAATTTCAATTAATCTATTTTCTGCGGTAGTTTCATCTATATTATATATTTCAGGATAAGAACCAAAACGCAGAAGTTTTTCTAAATTTGATTCAATTACTAACCAATCTGTATCGTTTTTAATTTCAAGAGTTGAAAGAGGGAAGAGAATAAACGTATTTGTTCTGCCGGTCATAGGTTCAGCAGTTTTGTTGGCAAGATCAAAACTTGAAGAACCTGTTGCAATAATTTGAATATCTTTTATAGAATCGTTAATTACTTTTAATATTTTTCCAATATTAGAAATATTTTGAGCTTCGTCCAAAACCAGCAGTTTATAATTACCCAAAAATGCTTTTAGTTTTTCCGGTTCGGGATCTTTTAAGTTCTGTTCAATTGATAATATTTCGCAATTAAGATATCTTCCTTCAGTGCCAAAATCCTTTAATAATTTTTGAACAAGAGTTGTTTTGCCGACTTGTCTTGCTCCGTATAAAACTATTGTTTTTCCCTTAAATAGAGAATTTTTTATTTCATTTTCTAATAATCTTTTTATCATAATATCATATTTACTGTTAAATTTGTTATTATAATCGTAAATTTATAGAAAATTATGATATAACCAAGAAAAAATATTACATTCCTATTTCACATATCTCACTATCTAAATGCAATAATTGATAAATCCGCTCAATAAACCTATCTTTGCTACTTGATTTTTTCAAAAATAACAAAACACATAGTTCAAATACTTAACAAAATCCAAATATCAATGAAATAAACAAAATATGTTCTTAAATAATATGTTTCTTTATTGAGAATTGGAAAATATTTAAGATTTGTATTTTGAGTTTTCTATCCAACATGAATTAGGTTTTTATGAATTTTAAGAATGTAAATAAAGATAATCATACCAAAGCTCGTGCTGGATATTTTGAAACGGATCATGGAATAATTGAAACACCCCGATTTATGCCCGTTGGAACTCAAGGTACTGTTAAAGCTGTCTCGCAAAGAATTTTAAAAGACGAAATAAAAGCTCCAATAATTTTAGGCAATACTTATCATTTATATTTAAGACCAGGAATGGAAATTCTTGAAGGTGCCGGTGGACTTCATAAATTTATGAATTGGGATAATGCAATTTTAACAGATAGTGGCGGATTTCAAATTTTTAGTCTGGCTGAATTAAGAAAATTAAAAAGTGATGGTGTTGAATTTAAATCTCATCTTGATGGCTCAAAACATTTTTTCTCACCTGAAAAAGTTATTGAAATTGAAAGAACAATTGGTTCCGATATTATGATGGTTTTAGATGAATGTACGCCTTATCCATGTGATTATGATTATGCAGTTAAATCAACCCAGCTTACTTCTGATTGGGCAATTTTAAATAAAGAAGCTTTTGATAAATCCAAACCAAAATATGGGCACAATCAATATTTATTCGGAATTGTACAGGGAAGTGTTTACAAAGATTTAAGAGAGAAATCAGCAAAAGATTTAATTAAATTAGATTTTGATGGTTATGCAATTGGCGGATTGGCTGTTGGTGAACCAACACAAGAAATGTATGAAATGACAAATTTTACTACAGATTTTTTACCGGAAAATAAACCAAGATATTTAATGGGTGTTGGACGGCCAGAAAATATTTTGGAAGCAATTGAACGCGGTATTGATATGTTTGATTGTGTAATGCCGACAAGGAATGCGCGTAATGCTTATTTATTTACCAGCAATGGAATTGTTAGTATGAGAAATTCATCATTCAAAAATGATTTTTCTCCCTTAGATGAAAATTGTAATTGTTATACTTGCACAAATTTTACTAAGGCTTATCTGCGTCATTTGTTTACTGCCAGAGAAATATTGGCATTGGAACTTGCTTCAATTCATAATCTGACATTTTATTTAAATTTGACGAACACTGCAAGAGAAAAAATTATTGAAGGCAGTTTTATTGAGTGGAAAGAAAAAATTATTAGTAAATTAACACAAAGAATAAATTCAAACTTGGAGGAATAAATGGAATTATTGATTGCTATGGCACCTCAAGGCGGCGAAGGTGGAAGTATGGTTAGCACTTTAATTATGTTCGGTGCAATTTTTGCAATTTTTTATTTTATGATAATTAGACCACAGCAAAAAAAGCAAAAGGAAAGAGATGCTTTACTTTCTAGTGTAAAAAAAGGTGATAAAATCATTACAGCTAGTGGAATACATGGTTCAATTGCCGGAATAGATGAAAAAACTGTTTTAGTTGATGTTGGAAATAATACTAAAATAAAAATGGAACGCACTGCTATAGGTCAAGTTTTATCTAATAAAGAAAATTAGAGAAAACAATACAATTCAAATTAACCCAATTTTTTAAATTGGGTTTTCTTTTTAAAATCCTCGTTGTATTTCAATTTAAACTTTTTTATATAGAAACAAACAATATTCATTTTTGGAGAAATAACTTTGAAAAAAGTAATTTTATTTCTTTTTGTATCAGTATTACTAACATCAGTAATAAAATCACAAAATAAAGTATATGTGGCTGAAATTGAAGGCATGATTGATTTAGGATTAGCGCCGTATGTAAAAAGAGTAGTTGAAGAAGCTCAACAAAATTCTGCTTCTGCAATAGTTTTTAAAATAAACACTTTTGGAGGAAGAGTTGATGCAGCAACTCAAATTAAGGATGCAATAATAAATTCTCCAGTAAAGACAATTGCGTTTATTGATAAAAGAGCAATTTCAGCCGGAGCATTAATTTCACTTTCTTGTGATAAAGTTATTATGGTGCCTGGTGCTTCAATAGGAGCAACTACTGTTGTTGATCAAGCAATGAATAAGCAATCGGAAAAAGCTCAATCTTATATGCGGGCAGAAATGCGCGCAACTGCCGAACGTACAGGAAGAAGGACTGATATTGCAGAAGGCATGGTTGATGAAACTGTTGTTGTTGAAGGTTTAGTTGACAGCACTAAACTTATTACTCTTACTTCAGAAGAAGCTGTAAAATATGGAATGGCCGATTCAATTCTTGCCGATTTTTCAAAACTGTTGGAAGCTTATGGTTTACAGAATGATCAAGTTGTAGATCTAAAAAGCAATTGGGCAGAGGATTTTATAAGATTTTTAAACAATCCGGTTATAACTTCAATTTTAATGATGATAGCTTTAGTTGGATTATTTACAGAGATTAAAACTCCAGGTTGGGGATTACCGGGAACTGCAGCAGTTATTTCACTCGCATTATTCTTTGGTGCCGGATACATTTTGGAGCTTGCGTCTATAATTGAAATTGTAATATTTATTATAGGCGTAATTCTCTTACTAATAGAAATTTTTGTAATTCCAGGTTTTGGTATATTTGGTGCCGTTGGAATTGTACTTATGGTAGGAAGTTTATTCCTTGGTTTAATTTCAGATTTTCCACTAGTCGATTGGGATATGATACAAATGGCAACAATTCAGCTTGCAGCCGCATTGGTTTTTTCAATTTTATTTGTATTTATTTTAATTAAGTTTTTACCTAAATCACAACTTTTTAATAAGCTGGTTCTTCAAAGAAATATTGAAGGGGGATCCGGTTATACTTCTGATGTAAAGGTGAAAGAAATGTTAGGCAAGCAAGGAAAAGCATTGACTGATTTACGCCCAAGCGGAACTGCACTTATAGAAGATAAACGAGTTGATGTCGTTACACACGGAGAATATATAAACAAGGGAACAAAAGTAATTGTAATTCAAGAAGAAGGTTCTAAAGTAGTAGTAGAGAAAGTGAAATAAATTTAATTTTTTTATAGAATAAAATCCCAACTTATTGAAAGTTGGGATTTTTTGTTTTACAGTAACTCAACAATATTAGTATTATTCGAAATATCTTTTTTTGTACTCTTAATAGGTTTTTTATTTGCATCCATTCCTTCTACTAACATTGCCATTTCTAATATTGTGTTGGATTCAGATTTTTCTACCAATCCTTTAGAATTATTAAATAATACGTTTCCGCTAGCCTGCAGTTTTGGCTGACTAAAAGTATAAGTAACACCTTGTTCTTGTGCAATATTATTACCAGTAACACTAATTGCCAAAGTAGATTTAATTGATGCAGTTGTATCTTCATCAAAATTAAATTTATCAATTTTAAATATGGCTGTATTTTCAACATTAAAAACTGCAAGAGGAGTATTAAACTTTAACTGCCAAGTTGAATCGACACCAACTTCATTTTCAGAAACAACTTTAAAAATTTGCTGAGTTAACGGCATCAATGTACCATTGGCAATATTAAATTTCATCTGTTCTTTTGTCTTTGCTGATAGAGTGTCAGGTACATTTTGAATTTCCAAAATATTTCTCATTATTCTATCGACTTTATCAACTTTTACAACTTGCCCAATTTCATTTACACTAATGTTGAAAGGAACTTTTTTAACTGCTTCATAATCTACAAATTGTACCTTTTCTCTAGTTGAGTATATAAATTTGCTGTCATATTTTACAGATTGACCATTGAAATCTGTTTCAGCAAGAATTGAATTTATTCTTACTTCAATATCAGCAGTATTGCTTTCGTTTACATCTTTAACATTAAAATCTATTTTATAAGTAACTGTCTGAACTATATTATTGGCAATTGAGGTATCAACAGTAATTTCTTCTGTATTCTTAGTAATTGTCTTAAGTCTGTATGAGAATTTGTCACCCTTTTTAAATTTGTATTTTAAGGTTAATAAAGGTCCGGTTTCTTTTTTAACTTTTTCAACTTTTGTATCAGTGGTTTGATTATTATTCTGTTCGTCGGATTTTCCGCAACTTATTAAAATGATTGTAATTAAAGCTGTTGCAATAAATTTCTTCATGTTAAATTAATTTCCTAATAAAGTAAAAATTCTTTTCTGGTATCTATAAATTTATTTAATTCCTTTTGATAGCTGCCAACAATTTCATTTGGAGTTTTTCTCTCAATGATATCTTTTCTAAAATTATCAGATCCCCAAAGTCTATCAATTGCACTTTCTCTAAAAGTAAAATTTTGAGGATACAATTTATGAAATGTGTAAATAAGATTTACAACTAATTCTATTGGTTTAAAGGTTTTTCGGTCAGTTACAGTTATAAAAATTCCGTTACATAATTCATTTTCATATTTTGGTGAAAGTGCCATTTTTGGAATTTCAACCGGAGTAAAAGTTGTATCTTTTAATGTAAAACCATCCAAATCAGCTTTTGAAATTTCTTTAATTACATCAGATGAATTAATATATGGACTTCCAATCATTAAAAAAGGAGAATATGTTCCTCTGCCTTCAGAAATATTTATACCTTCAATTAGACATAATCCTGGATATACAATTGCTGTTGATAAATTAGGCATATTCGGACTCGGACTTATCCATTTCAATTTGCAATCATCATAATAATATTCACGTTTCCAATTTTGCATTTTAATTACTTCTAAATTGGCTGGTCTTTTTGTTCGCAAAATTTGCGGCTGATTAAAATAAAGTGCTAATTCACCAACAGTCATTCCATGTTGAATTGGTAATATTGTAATTCCAACAAATGATGTGAAATTAGTATCCAGCATCGGTCCAGAAACATCAATGCCGTTTATTGGATTTGGTCTATCAAGAATCAAAATTGGGATATTATTTTCAGATGCAGTTTGAATTGCATAATACATTGTTGAGATAAAAGTATAAAATCTTGCTCCAACATCTTGAATATCAAAAATTAATAGATCAATATTTTCTAACATTTCAGGAGTTGGTTTTCTTATTCTTCCATAAAGTGAAAATACAGGAATTCCGGTTTTTACATCTTTGCCGTCTTCTATAATTGAACCATCGGCAGCATCGCCCCTAATGCCGTGTTCAGGTCCAAACAATGCATTAATTTTTATCTCAGGAATTTTATCCAATGAATCAACTAGGTGAACTCCATTTGATAGAATAGCAGTGTGATTTGTTACAATTCCAATATTTTTATTTTTAACTAAATCTAATTTTTCAGAAATCAGAATATCCGCACCAGTTTTAATTTGGTCGATAGTTTCAATTTTTTCTTCACAACC